>CAVTWT010000031.1:0-17876 GCA_963738425.1 uncultured beta proteobacterium
GCCCAACAACACGACCAGCGCGACCCAGCGCATCCACGCGTCGCCCTTGACCAGGTAGAAGGCCGCGACCGCGCCGACCACGAGCAGCACAGCCAAGCCGAGCTTGGCTTTGTCCGCGCCGGTGGAAACGGTTTCGACTTGTGGGTTGCTGCCGGTACTCATGGCTTCAAGTTGCAAAGCCCGCATGACGCGGGCTGCCGTGTTTGGAGTGCTGAACTGACTGACTAACTAACTGACTTCTATCGGGTGGCAGGGGCAGAGGGTCTCGAACCCCCAACCTTCGGTTTTGGAGACCGACGCTCTGCCAATTGAGCTATGCCCCTATACCCTTCACTCCATGATCTTTGCGACGACGCCGGCGCCGACGGTTCTGCCGCCTTCGCGGATGGCGAATCTCAGGCCCTCTTCCATCGCGATCGGCGCGATCAGCTTGACGGTGATGCTGACGTTGTCGCCCGGCATGACCATCTCCTTGTCCTTCGGCAGCTCCACCGCACCCGTCACGTCGGTCGTGCGGAAGTAGAACTGCGGCCGGTAGTTGTTGAAGAACGGGGTGTGGCGTCCGCCCTCTTCCTTCGACAGCACGTAGATCTCGGCCGTGAAGTGGGTGTGCGGCTTGACGCTGCCCGGCTTGCACAGCACTTGGCCTCGCTGCACGTCTTCGCGCTTGGTGCCGCGCAGCAGGATGCCGACGTTGTCGCCCGCCTGGCCCTGGTCGAGCAGCTTTCTGAACATCTCGACGCCGGTGCAGGTGGTCTTCTGGGTCGCAGCAATGCCGACGATTTCGATTTCTTCGCCAACTTTGATGATGCCGCGCTCGACGCGTCCGGTCACCACGGTGCCTCGCCCGCTGATGCTGAACACGTCTTCGACGGGCATCAGGAAGGCGCCGTCGATGGCGCGCTCGGGCTGCGGGATGTAGCTGTCCAGGGCGTCAGCGAGTTTCAGGATGGCGCCTTCGCCGAGTTCACCCTTGTCGCCTTCCATGGCGAGCTTGGCGCTGCCGTGGATGATGGGGGTCTTGTCGCCGGGGAATTCGTATTTGTCCAGGAGTTCGCGCACTTCCATTTCGACGAGCTCGAGCAGTTCGGCGTCGTCAACCATGTCGCACTTGTTCATGAAGACGATGATGTACGGGACACCGACCTGACGGGCCAGCAGGATGTGCTCGCGGGTCTGCGGCATGGGGCCGTCGGCAGCACTGACGACCAGGATGGCGCCGTCCATTTGCGCCGCGCCGGTGATCATGTTCTTGACGTAGTCGGCGTGGCCGGGGCAGTCAACGTGCGCGTAGTGGCGGTTCTTGGTTTCGTATTCGACGTGGGCGGTGTTGATGGTGATGCCGCGCGCCTTTTCCTCCGGCGCCGCGTCGATCTGGTCGTAGGCCTTGGCTTCGCCGCCAAACAGCTTGGACAGCACCGTCGTGATCGCCGCCGTCAGCGTCGTCTTGCCATGGTCCACGTGCCCAATCGTCCCCACGTTCACGTGGGGCTTGGTGCGTTCGAATTTGCCTTTTGCCATTTGTGCGCTCCTGCTGCGTCAGAAGTGAATTTCTAGTTGACCTGGTTCGTTTCGATTGGTGCCCATGGCGCGGATCGAACGCGCGACCTCTCCCTTACCAAGGGAGTGCTCTACCACTGAGCCACATGGGCATCGACACGGGGCTGGGCACTCATTCACTGCTGTCATCAAGTACCCAAGCCCGTAGCGACAGACTCGTTTTCTTTGCTTTTTTGGAGCGGGAGACGGGAATCGAACCCGCGTCATTAGCTTGGAAGGCTAGGGTTCTGCCATTGAACTACTCCCGCATGGGGGTCGATCGTCATTCACCTCAAGTTGTTGTTTCGCCTGGTGGAGGAGGCTGGATTCGAACCAGCGTAGGCGTAAGCCAACAGATTTACAGTCTGCCCCCTTTAGCCACTCGGGCACCCCTCCGCGGCGAACCGCGAAGTATAGCAGCGGCGTGAGCTTGTTCCGCCCCGCCTCCAAGTCGATCAGTGGAGAGACCAGTCGATCGGCGCTCGGCCGTTGGCCGTCAGAAAGCGATTGGCGGCGCTGAAGTGGCCGCAACCGAGGAAGGGCGTGGGTCCACGGCGAGCAGACAACGGCGACGGATGGTTGGCCATCAGCACCGCATGATGTTCAAGCGTCTGCAGCCAAGCTGCCTTGGATTGGGCATGCGCGCCCCACAACATGAATACCTTGGGCGCGGTCGCTTCTTTCAGAGACTTGATTATCTCGTCAGTAAGCGCTTCCCATCCTTGTTTGGCATGGCTCGCCGGCCGGCCGGCTTCGACGCTCAGACAGGTATTGAGCAAGAGCACGCCCTGGCATGCCCACGCCGCCAGATGGCCGTGGGCAGGCGGCGGCAACTGCAGGTCGCGCTGCAACTCCTTGAACACATTGCGCAGGCTCGGCGGGATGCGCTGGCCCCTCGGCACCGAGAAAGCCAGGCCCTCGGCCTGGTCTTCTCCGTGATAAGGATCTTGGCCGAGGATGACGACGCGCACCTGATCGCGCGCCGTCAGCTCCAAAGCACGCAAGACCTGCGCCGGGTAAATCGTCGCGCCCGCAGCTTGGCGCGCGGAAATGAAGGCTTCGAGTCGGCGCCCGGCCGGTGAGTCACGCCACATTTGAACGACAGGCGCCCAAGAGGGCGGCGCCCGATCGAGCACGCGGGACAGCGGCTCGTCCAGCTGACTCACTCGAACAGGTCGGCCAATGCGCGACCAGGGTCGGCCGCGCGCATGAAGGCTTCACCGACGAGAAACGCATTGACACTCGCGTCGCGCATGCGGCGGACATCGGCGCGCGCCAGGATGCCGGACTCGGTGACGAGGAGACGATCGGTCGGCACTCTGGGCAACAAGGCCAGCGTGGTGTCGAGCGTGACCTCGAAGCTGCGCAGATTGCGGTTGTTGATGCCGACGAGCGGCGTCTTCAGGCGCAATGCGCGATCGAGCTCGGCGCCATCGTGCACCTCGACCAGCACGTCCATGCCGAGCGCGTGCGCCTGCGCTTCCAGGTCGGCCATCTGCGCGTCGTCGAGGCAGGCCGCAATCAGCAGGATGCAATCCGCGCCCATCGCCCGCGCTTCGAACACCTGGTAGGCCTCGATCATGAAGTCCTTGCGCAGCACCGGCAGCGCGCACGCGGCGCGCGCTTGCTGCAGGTACGCAGCCGAACCTTGAAAAAAGCGCTCATCGGTCAACACCGACAAGCATGCGGCACCACCCTGCTCGTAGCTCGCGGCGATCTCGGCTGGCGCGAAGTGCTCGCGCAAGACACCTTTGCTCGGACTGGCCTTTTTCACTTCGGCGATCACGGCCGCCTTGCCGGCGCCGATCTTGGTGCGCAACGCAGCGACAAAACCGCGCACATCGCGGCGCGCCTCGGCATCCGCGCGCAACGACGCCTCGCTGCGCCGCGACTTCGCCGCCGCGATCTCTTCGCGCTTGACGGCGACGATGCGCTCGAGGATGTCGCTCACTTCGGTGAGAGGCTTTTCGCCGTCTCGACAAACTGCTGCATCTTGGTGGCGGCGCGGCCCGATGCCAGCGCCTTCAGCGCCAGCTTCACGCCGTCGGCCATCGTCGGCGCAATGTTGGCGGCGTACAGCGCCACACCGGCATTGAGCGCCACGATGTCGCGTGCAGGGCCAGCTTCGTTGGCCAACACCGAGCGCACGAGCGCGAGCGACTCGGCCGGCGTCTCCACCTTCAGCGTGCGGTTTGATGCCATCGTCAGCCCGAAATCTTCGGGGTGGATTTCGTACTCGCGGATCTCGCCGTTCTTGAACTCACCGACCAGCGTGGCCGCACCGAGCGACACCTCGTCCATGCCGTCACGGCCATAGACCACCACCGCATGCTCGGCGCCGAGCCGTTGCAGCGCCCGCACCTGGATGCCGACGAGGTCAGGGTGGAACACACCCATCAGGATGTTCGGCGCGTCGGCCGGGTTCGTCAGCGGCCCCAGGATGTTGAAGATCGTGCGCACGCCCAGCTCCTTGCGCACCGGCCCGACGTTTTTCATCGCCGGGTGATGGTTCGGTGCGAACATGAAGCCGATGCCAGTGGCGTCGATCGACTTCGCCACGGCTTCGGGCGACAGGTTCATCGGCACGCCCATCGCTTCCAGCACATCGGCGCTGCCCGACTTGCTCGACACGCCACGGTTGCCGTGCTTGGACACGCGCGCGCCGCACGCGGCGGCCACGAACATCGAGCAGGTCGAGATGTTGAAAGTGTGCGAGCCGTCGCCGCCGGTGCCGACGATGTCCACCAGGTTCTGGCGGTCGGCGACCATGACCTTGGTCGAAAACTCGCGCATCACCTGCGCCGCGGCGGTGATCTCGCCGATGGTTTCCTTCTTGACGCGCAGGCCCATCAGCAGCGCCGCCATCATCGGATGCGACATCTCGCCGCTCATGATGCGGCGCATCAGCGCCAGCATCTCGTCATGAAAGATTTCGCGGTGCTCGATGGTGCGCACGAGCGCTTCGGTGTCGGTGATCGGCATGGCCTGTCCTCGCTGCAGGTACCAAGTCTAGTCGCCGCATGAAAAAGGCCACCCGCAGGTGGCCGGTTCCGACAGCCGTGATGGCGACTCAGAAGTCGAACGTCAGGCCAAGCGAGTAGGCGTTGACATCGGCCTTCTCGCCGGCGACTTCTGCCCTGCTGAAGTCCCAGGCGGCGCCCACGCTGAGCTGCTTGGTCAACTTGTAGCCGACGCCCAGGCCGCCATAGAGCTGCGCCGAGCTGTCGCTGTCGCTGCCACTGGCGGCACCGAGGGTGGCCCTGGCTTTGGTCTTCATCTGCGCCAGGCCCAGGCGCGCGACGAAGTTCCAGTTCGTCGCGAAGTCCTGGTGGAAGGCGCCGCCGACGCCGAAGCCATCGACCGTGAGATCCAGGCTGATGCCGGGGTCTGCGGCCTTGGACTTGCCGTAGCTCATGTAGCCACCTTCGATCGCGAAGTTGGGCGAGAACTTGTAGCCGCCGAGCAGCTTGAACGCGTTGCCGCTCTCGTCGCAGGTGGCTGCGCCGGCGCAGTCGATGTCGTGCTTGCTCGAGCCGACCGAGATCACACCATAGGTCTGCGCCGCAGCGGCGCCCGAGAGAGCCAGCGCAGCAACGGCCAGCAGAACTTGCTTCTTCATTTAGTGAAACTCCATGTGTCAGAGGGTTGTCGTCGTCGACGCGCACAGGCGCCCCGATCGCGAGCGCACTCTAGGCGCCATCGCGCACCACCGTGTCGCACGTTGCAACGGCGCCGCAACGCCGCGTGGAATCGGTCGCGCTTTGGTGCGCGTCAGCCGAGCACGTCGCGCAGGACCACCACGGCACGCTCGACGCCGCTTCGGCCAACATCGAGATGTGTGACCAGGCGCAACTTGTAGAGGCCCGTCGCAAGCACGCCGTGCTTGCGCAACTGCGCAACCGTGTCGGCCGGTTTGTCCGCGGCCAGATCGATGAAGACGATGTTCGACTGCGGCATTGCCACCGTCACACCGGGCAGCCCCTGCAGGCCTTCGGCCAGCAGACGCGCGTTGGCATGGTCCTCGGCCAGGCGCTCGACGTGGTGGTCGAGCGCGTGCAGCGCGGCTGCCGCCAACACACCCGCTTGCCGCATGCCACCGCCGGCCATCTTGCGCCAGCGGTGCGCGCGCGATATCAAATCCCGCGAACCGCACAGCGCCGATCCAGCTGGCGTACCCAGGCCCTTGCTGAAGCACACCGACACGCTGTCGAAATGCTGGGTGATCTCGCGCGCTCGGACACCCGAAGCAACGGCCGCGTTGAACAGCCGCGCGCCGTCGAGGTGCCGCGCCAGGCCCCTGCGCTGCGCCAGCGCCGTCGCCGCTTGCACATAGGCCATCGGCAGCACCTGCCCACCCCACGTGTTTTCCAGCGCCAGCAGCCGCGTACGCGCGAAATGCGCGTCGTCGGGCTTGATGGCGGCCTCAATGTCAGACAGCAGCAGCGTGCCGTCGCCCTGGTTGGGCAGTGGCTGCGGCTGGATGCTGCCCATCACCGCCGCGCCGCCGCCCTCCCAGCGATAGGTGTGCGCCATCTGGCCGACGATGTACTCGTCGCCGCGCTCGCAGTGGCTCATCAGCGCGCACAGGTTGCTCTGCGTGCCGGTGGGCATGAACAGCGCCGCTTCGAAACCGAGATCGGCGGCGATGCGCTCCTGCAGCGCATTGACCGTCGGGTCATCGCCGAAGACATCGTCGCCGAGCGGCGCGGCGCGCATCGCGTCCCACATCGCTGCGGTCGGTTGCGTCACCGTGTCGCTGCGCAGATCAATCGGTTTCATGCTGCACCCGGGTAAGCGTCGAGGAAGTTGCGCAGCATCGCATGCCCATGCTCGGACAGGATCGACTCGGGATGGAATTGCACGCCTTCGATCGGCAAGCCGCGGTGGCGCACGCCCATGATCTCGCCATCGTTGGACGTGGCGGTGACCACCAGGTCGGCCGGCAGCGACGCGCGCTCGATCACCAGCGAGTGGTAGCGCACGACGGTGAAGTTCTGCGGCAGCGCTTCGAACACGCCCTGGCCGTCATGCCCGATGCGGCTGGTCTTGCCGTGCATCGGCACGCCTGCGCGAACGATGCTGCCGCCCAGCGCGGCGCCGATCGACTGGTGGCCGAGGCACACGCCGAGCATCGGCACGCGGCCAGCGAAATGCCGGATCGCTTCGACGCACACGCCCGCCTCGGCCGGCGTGCACGGGCCTGGCGAGAAGACGATGCGTGCGGGTCTCAGCGCGGCCATGCCGGCAGACGTCGATCTCATCGTTGCGCAGCGTGCGCACCTCTTCGCCGAGCTCACCGAAGTACTGCACCAGGTTGAAGGTGAAGCTGTCGTAGTTGTCGATCATCAACAACATGGCTAGAACCCCTCTTCGACGAGTTCCGCAGCACGCAGCAGCGCCCGCGCCTTCTGCTCCGTCTCCGCCCACTCCTTCTCCGGCACCGAGTCGGCGACGATGCCGGCTGCCGCCTGCACGTACAGCGTCTGGTCCTTGATGATGCCGGTGCGGATCGCGATCGCCACGTCCATGTCGCCGGCAAAGCTCAGGTAGCCGCAAGCACCGCCGTAAATGCCGCGCTGCACCGGCTCCAGCTCGTCGATGATTTCCATCGCCCGCACTTTCGGCGCGCCGGAGAGCGTGCCCGCCGGAAACGTGGCGCGCAGCACGTCGAGCTGGCCGACTTCGGGACGCAGCACGCCTTCGACATTGCTGACGATGTGCATGACGTGCGAATAGCGCTCGACCGCGAAGGACTCCGTCACCTTGACGCTGCCGGTCTGCGCAATGCGGCCGATGTCGTTGCGCGCCAGATCGATCAGCATCAGGTGCTCGGCTCGCTCCTTCTCGTCAGCTTTCAGCTCGGCCTCGAGGCGCGCATCTTCTTCCGGTGTCGCGCCGCGTGGCCGCGTGCCGGCCAGCGGCCGGATCGTCACCTTGCGTCCACCGTCAGGCAACTTCTCTTCACGCACCAGGATTTCCGGCGACGCGCCGACGATCTGGAAGTCGCCCATGTCGTAGAAGTACATGTACGGCGACGGGTTGAGCGAACGCAGCGCGCGGTACAGCGACAGCGGGCTTTCGGTGTAGCGCTTGCGCAAGCGCTGGCCGAGCACGACCTGCATGCAATCGCCGGCCGCGATGTACTCCTTGGCGCGCTCGACAGCACGCAGCAGGTCTGCCTTGGCAAACTCGCGCTCCACCGGATGCGACGCCACGCGCTTCACCGTCGGCGCGGCGACGCTGTAGCGCAGCTTGTCGGCAAGATCGGCCAGGCGCTTCTTGGCGTTGAAGTAGGCCTCGGGCCGCGCCGGGTCGGCCCAGACGATCAAATACAGCCGGCCCGACAGGTTGTCGATCACCGCCACCTCTTCGGTCAGCAGCAACTGGATGTCGGGCGTGCCCAGGCCGCCGCTCTTGGTGATCGCGACCGAGCTTGGTCTCGATGCAGCGCACCGTGTCGTAGCCGAAGTAGCCGGCCAGGCCGCCACAGAAGCGCGGCAGGCCGGCGGCCACCGCGGGCTTCAGGCGCTCCTGGAAACGCTCGATGAAGCGCAGCGGATTGCCTTCGTCGCGCTCGACGACCGCACCGTCGGTCACCACCTCGGTGAGGTTGCCGGTGGCGCGGATCAGCGTGCGCGCCGGCAGGCCGATGAACGAGTAGCGGCCGAAGCGTTCGCCGCCGACGACGGACTCCAGCAGGAAGCCGTAGCGCTGGTTGCCGACCAGCTTCAGGTACAGCGACAGCGGCGTTTCGAGATCCGCAAAGGCCTCGCTGATGAGCGGGATGCGGTTGTGGCCAAGGGCGGCCAGGCTCTTGAATTCGAGTTCGGTGATCACGTTTCTGGTCCTCGGAACGCCGTCGTGTTGGGAGGCGGCGCGGGGTCTCGACAAGCGGCTGCGAAGCGCAGCCGGCGCGGGCGTCAGTGCGGCGTCGCGCGGCGCCAGGGCCAAGCTCCCCGGTCCGGCGTGGACCCGAGGCAAGGACGGCGAGTGAGGGCTAGAGACATGTTGCATTCAGTGTAGCAGCGCCTGGGGTGATCTCTCCACTCGTGACGCAGTGGGTGGACAGCGGGGGATCGCTCGCGCACCATCCGCGCTTTTGTGGCCGAGCCTGTTCCATGAAGACCGTCCCCTGCATGCTTCTGGCGGGCCTGCTGGCCCTCGCCGCACCCCATCCCTCCTGGGCTCAGGCCCCGGCAGCCGCCGGTGTCGAGGTGGCCGGCGTCCGCTACGCACCGACCACTGTCGTCGGCAATGCCAACCTGCAACTCAACGGCGCGGGCATCCGCTACAAGGCGATCTTCAAGGTCTATGCCGCAGGCCTGTACCTCGGCGCCAAAGCCGCCACGCCTGAGGCCGTCTACACGGCGCCCGGCGCCAAGCGCTTGCACGTGGTGATGCTGCGCGACATCGACGCCAACGAGCTCGGCAAGCTGTTCACCGACGGCATGCAGAAAAACGCCACGCGTGAAGAGTTCGGCAAGTCGATCCCGGGCACCCTGAAGCTGGCCGAACTGTTCGCGGCCAAGAAGAAGCTGGTGGCCGGCGACTCGTTCGACGTCGACTACGCGCCGGGCGTCGGCACCGCGATCACGATCAACGGCAAGGCCACCGGCGAGCCGATCACTGAGCCGGTGTTCTTCACCGCGCTGATGAAAATCTGGCTTGGCGCAAATCCGGCCGACTGGCAGCTCAAGGACGCGCTGCTGGGTCAGGCCAAGAACTGACGGCCTATTGCGCCAGTTCGGCGCGCATGGCGTCGATCACCGCCTTGTAGTCCGGCTTGCCGAAGATCGCGCTGCCGGCGACGAAGGTGTCGGCGCCGGCATCGGCGGCGCGGCGGATGTTGTCGACCTTGATGCCGCCATCGACTTCGAGCCGGATGTCGCGTCCGCTGATGTCGATGAGCTTGCGCACCTTCTCGATCTTCTTCAGCGCACCGTCGATGAAGCTCTGGCCGCCGAAGCCCGGGTTGACGCTCATGATCAGCACCAGGTCGAGCTTGTCGATCGTCCACTCCAGCACGTCGAGCGGCGCAGCCGGGTTGAAGACCAGGCCGCACTGCTTGCCTTCGCCCTTGATGAGCTGCAGCGTGCGATCGACATGCGCGCTGGCGTCGGGGTGAAAGCTCACCAGATCGGCGCCGGCTTTGCAGAACGCCTGGGCCAGCGCATCGACCGGCTGCACCATCAGGTGCACATCGATCGGCGCCGAGGTGTGCTTGCGCAGCGCCTCGCAGACCATCGGGCCGAAGGTCAGATTGGGAACGTAATGGTTGTCCATCACGTCGAAATGGATCCAGTCCGCGCCCGCAGCGACGACCTTGCGCACTTCCTCGCCGAGCCGCGCGAAGTCGGCGGAGAGGATCGACGGGGCGATGCGGAAGGTGCGAGCGGAAGCGGCCATGGCGATGAATTCTAGAATCGCAGGTTATGGCCCGTCCCGAACTCACCTGCAGCGTCAAAGTCTCATACCTCGACGAGCAGTCGCAACCGAGCGCAGGCGTGTTCGCGTTTGCCTACACGATCACCATCGTCAACAGCGGCGACGTGACCTCGCAACTGATTGCACGGCACTGGGTCATCACCGACGCGCAGGGCCACACCGACGAGGTGCGCGGCCTGGCGGTGGTCGGCCACCAGCCGCTGTTGAAACCCGGCGAGCGCTTCGAGTACACGAGCTGGACGCGCATCGCCACGCCGCAAGGCACGATGCGCGGCACCTTCTTCTGCATGACCGAAGACGCGCATCCTTTCGACGCGCCGGTGCCGGAGTTCATGCTCGCCCGCGCCGAGCAACTTCATTGAGTGTTGGCCCCGGCCGTGCAAGCACGTCCACCCCCGTGGGGGCGCGCAGGCCGCACGCTTGGGGCGGCCCTGCGCTGGCCTGCGGCTCGCTATCGCTCGTTCTCGTCGTCGCGCCGCTCACCGCCGCGGCGGCCTGAAAACATGGTCCACCAGACGATGAACACAAAGATCACCAGCGCGCCGAGCGCTTCGAGCAGGAGCAGCCACATGCGGCGAGCGTACCGCGCGGCCATCGGCGTCTCGGCGCTGCTGCTGGCGTCTTGCGGCTGGTTGTCGCCGCCGGTCAGCCTCGAAGTTCCTGCGCCGAGCGCCCCGGCCACGATCGAGCAGCGCGGTTCTCGCTGGGTCAGCGCCACCTGGTCGGACCTGCCCGGCTGGGGCACGGACCGCCCGCTCGAAGCCTGGCGCGCGCTGCGCCGCTCGTGCGAACGCATCGCTGCCGATCAGCAGCGGGCCTGGGCCAACGTCTGCGCCGACGCGTTGCGCACGCAGCCGGCCGACGAACTGGCCGCGCGCGCGTGGTTCGAGCTGCGCCTTGCGCCGTACCGCGTGATGCCGCGCGACAGCGCAGCGTCCGGCGAAGGACTGGCCACGGGTTACTTCGAGCCGCTGATCGAAGCCAGCCGCGTTCCGCGTGGCGCGCAGCGTTTTGCATTGCATGCACCGCCCGCGGACCTGGCCACGCGCAAGCCCTGGTTCACGCGCGCGCAAATGGACTCGCTGCCCGCCGCACAGGCCGCGCTGCGCGGCCGCGAGATCGCCTACACCGCCGACCCGCTCGACGTGCTGCTGCTGCAGGTTCAAGGCTCGGGCCGCGTGCGCATCACCGAGGCCGACGGCCGGGTGCAAACGGTGCGCCTGGCCTTCGCCGGCCACAACGACCACGGCTACGTGTCGGTCGGCCGCTGGCTGATCGATCAGGGCGAGTTGAAGCCCGGCGAAGCCTCGTGGCCGGGCATTCGCGAATGGGCGCGCAAGAACCCGCAGCGCGCGCCGCAGATGCTGGCCGCCAACCCACGCGTGGTCTTCTTTCGCGAAGAGCCGCTGACGGATGCCGCACAAGGCCCACGTGGGTCGCAGGGTGTGGCGCTCACGCCCGAACGATCGATCGCGGTCGACCCCTTGAGCATCCCGCTGGGCACGCCGGTGTGGCTCGACACCACCGAGCCGCTGACCTCGACGCCGCTGCGCCGGCTCGTCATGGCGCAAGACACCGGCAGCGCGATCACCGGCGCCGTGCGCGCCGACTACTTCTGGGGCTGGGGCGATCGCGCCGAAGCGCAAGCCGGCCGGATGAAACAGCCGCTCAAGCTCTGGGTCTTGTGGCCCAAGTGACTGACGACCCCTAGCTCACTTCGTTCGCGTCCCCCGAGGGGAGCGCAGGCCGCTTGGGAGCGGCCCGGCGCTGGCCTGCGAGCCTCGGCCAGAGCAGATTCAACGCCAGCCCACCGATCACCAGCGCCGCCGCGCCGAGCTTCCACACCGGCAGCGCTTCAGCCAGCAGCAGCGCCGATGCGCCCATGCCGAACACCGGCACCAAAAGCGCCATCGGCGACACGGTGGCGGCGGGGTAGCGCGCCATCAGCCAGGCCCACGCGCCATATCCGAACAGCGTGTTGCCGATCGACTGCCACAGTACCGCCGCCCAGGTGCCCCAACCAGCCCGCGACAGGCCCAACGCGATCGCCGCAGGCCCTTCGAGCAGCAGTGACAACACCAACAAAGGCGGCACAGCGAACAGGCTGGACCAGACCATGAAGCCGAGGATCGGCACCTTGCCAGCGCGTTGCGCCACCGTGTTGCCGGCGGCCCAGCACAGCGCCGCCGCCAGCACCAGCGCCAGGCCGAGCGGCGTCGTCGCTGCATCGGTGTGCCAGGCAATCACGACCAGCCCGCAGGCCGCCAGCGCCAGTGCGGCCATCTGCACGCGCTTCAAGTGCTCGCGACTGAACACCATGGCCAGACCGATGGTGAAGAAGACCTGCGTCTGGATCACCAGCGACGCCAGGCCCGGCGTGATGTCGGCGCGCATCGCAATGAACATCAGGCCGAACTGGCCGGCGCCGATCAGCGTGCCGTAGGCCGCCAGCGTCCGCCACGGCACGTTCGGCCGGCTGACGAACAGCGCCGCCGGCAAGAAGGCCAGCGCGAAGCGCAAAGCAGCAAACAGCAACGGTGGCAGCGTGGCCAACGCAGCCTTGATGACGACGAAGTTGGTGCCCCAGATGGCCACCACCAACAGCGCCAGCAGCACGTGGCGCAGCGTCAAGGCGCTGCCTGCAGTCAAGCCGCCACCGTCCGGTTTCTGCCTTGCGCCTTGGCGTCATACAGGGCGCGGTCTGTTCGCTCCACGGTCTGCGCCACCGACTCGCCCGCGATGTGTTCGGCGAGGCCGACCGACACCGTGACGCGGATCGGCACGCCCGACAGATGCGCCATCGGCGTGGCGGCGATGCGACCGCGCAGGCGCTCGACACCGATCCGTGCCGCCGACAACGCCGTCTCGGGCAGCAGCACGACGAACTCCTCGCCGCCCCAACGCGCCAGCACGTCGGTGCCGCGCAGAGCCTGCGGCGCCTGGCGCGCGAAAGTGCGCAGCACCTCATCGCCGACGGCATGGCCGTAGTGGTCGTTGACGGCCTTGAAGTGGTCGATGTCGATCGTCGCCACTGAAAAGAGGCGCCCCGAACGCACGCAGCGCTGTCGCTCCTGCTCGAGCAGCGCGCTCATGTGGCGCCGGTTGACCAGGCCGGTGAGCTCGTCGCGCAGTGGCCAGCTCCTGAATGCGTTCGAGCGCCGCTTTCAGCTCCTCGCGCTGCTCCACCAGGTCGGTGCGAAGGCGCCCGATGCGGATGGCCAGCGCGGCACAGGCGGCCAGCACGATGCCTGCGAAGAGAAAGTGCAGCAGCTCGACGCGAAGGTCATAGCGCTCGGTGGCGAAGAACACCTTCCAGACCATCGCCGCGCCGAGCAAGGCGAATCCCGTCGCCGCCAACCAGCGAGCCCGCGCCGGCGTCAGCGAGAAGATGCTGAACAGGATCACCAGCAACAGAATCAGCATCACCGCGCCGCGCGCCGGGCCCGTGATCGCGTACGACCAGGCGATGCCCACCATCGCCCACACGCTCTGCGGCACCGTCAGCGCACGATCGGCTTCGAGCCGCAGGTTCAGGCCGCTGCGGATCAGCAGGTAGAAGCCCAGGCCGCCGGACAGGTTCCACGCCGTCAATGGCCACGACGCCGCCTCGTCGATCAGACCCATCAACACCTCGCCATGCTGCACGGCGGCGAAGCAAAGGTAGACCGACAGCGCGAGCAGCGCCTGCGAGGCGCGCAGCTGCTGCCGCGGCTCGTTGCCGAGGAACACCGTGCGCAGGCTCATCGTGCGGCCTTTGGCGCCGCGCCGCGCCGGCTGGCCACGCGCCGTGCGCCGAGCGGACGCGCCGCGTTCTGCAAGTGCGTCAACGGCAGCGCCGCGCCCGCCTTCACTTCGCCGAGCGAAAAACTGGTGTGGATGTCCTTGACGTTGGGCAGGTTGAGCAGTGTCTCGGTGGCAAAGCGCGAGAAGGCGTCGAGGTCGGTGGCCATGACCTGCAATTCGAACGTACCGGCGCCGCTGATGTAGTGACAGGCGGTGACTTCAGGCAGGCGGCGGATCGCGTCTTCGAGCACCTTGGCCGCGCCACCTGCATTGCGCTCGGCATCGACGCGCACGAAGGCGAACACGCCCAGGCCGATGCGCCGACGGTCGATCTCGGCGCGGTAGCCGGTGATGTAGCGGTTCTGTTCGAGCCATTTGACGCGGCGCCACGTGGGCGCGGCCGACAGGCCGATGCGCGCGGCCAGATCGGCGTTGGACAAGCGCGCATCGGATTGCAGCGCGGCAAGGATCGCCACGTCGTAGCGGTCGAGCCCCGCCGGATGCGACGCATCGGCCTCCGCCTCGACCTCGGCGGCGGCGCGGGTCTTCCCTGATTTTGCGCTTCTGAGCGGCATCGACGTGAATGACGGCTGTTTGGAGCAATGATCTTGCCCGAAAACACTGCAATCGAGCAAACAAAGAAAACACCTGTCGCGTCAGGACTCCTAAACTCTCGCGATCGATTTGCCGTGCCAGGAGCCACCCGCATGAACGCACCGCTGCCAGAGTCGATCCGCAAGGCCCTCGAGTTGGTCACGCTCGACGACAAGTACACCTTGGATCGCGGCCGCGCCTTCATGAGCGGCGTGCAAGCCCTCGTGCGGCTGCCGATGCTGCAGCGCGCGCGCGATGTCGCCGCGGGGCTGAACACCGCCGGCTTCGTCAGCGGCTACCGCGGCTCGCCGCTCGGCGGCTACGACCAGGCGTTGTGGGCGGCGAAGAAGCATCTGGCGGCGAACCACGTGGTCTTCCAACCCGGCGTCAACGAAGAGCTGGGCGCGACCGCGGTCTGGGGCACGCAGCAGCTGGACCTGTACCCGGAGAAGAACAACTACGACGGCGTGTTCGGCATCTGGTACGGCAAGGGGCCAGGCGTCGATCGCAGCATCGACGTCTTCAAGCACGCCAACATGGCCGGCACCGCCAAGCATGGCGGCGTGATCGCCATCGCCGCCGACGACCATGTGGCCAAGAGTTCAGACGGCGCCGCACCAGAGCGACCATGTCTTCAAGGCCGCAGGCTTTCCGACCTTCTTTCCGTCGGACGTGCAGGGCATTCTCGACATGGGCCTGCATGCCTTCGCGATGAGCCGCTACTCGGGCCTGTGGACGGGCATGAAGACGATCCAGGAAGTCGTCGAGTCGTCGTCTTCCGTGTACGTCGATCCGGACCGCGTGAAGATCGTGCTGCCGACCGATTTCGAGATGCCGCCCGGCGGCCTGCACATCCGCTGGCCCGACGCGCCGCTGGAGCAGGAAGCGCGGCTGATGGACCACAAGTGGTACGCGGCGCTGGCCTATGTGCGTGCGAACAAGCTCAACCACAACGTCATCGAAGGCCCGCGCGACCGCTTCGGCATCATCGCCAGCGGCAAGGCCTACAACGACACGCGGCAGGCGCTGGCGGATCTCGGCCTGGACGAAGCCACCTGCCGTGCCGTCGGCATCCGCCTGCACAAGGTCAACGTGGTCTGGCCGCTCGAAGCGACGATCACGCGCGACTTCGCGCTCGGCCTGCAGGAGATCCTGGTCGTCGAAGAAAAGCGCCAGGTCATCGAGTACCAGATCAAGGAAGAGCTCTACAACTGGCGCCCCGACGTGCGGCCGAACGTGCTCGGCAAGTTCGACGAGCCCGACGGCGACAACAGCGGCGGCGAGTGGAGCCGCTCCAACCCGAGCGACATGTGGCTGCTGCGCGCCAAGGCCGACCTGACGCCGGCGATCATCGCCAAGGCGATCGCCAAGCGCTTGAAGAAACTCGGCCTCGCGCCCGCCGGCAGCGACATCGCCGCGCGCATGGACCAGCGCATCGCCGTCATCGAAGCGCGCGAGAAGTCGCTCGCCGCAACGCCATCCGGCGGCGCCGAGCGCGCGCCGTGGTTCTGCTCGGGCTGCCCGCACAACACCAGCACGCGCGTGCCCGAAGGCTCGCGCGCGGTGGCCGGCATCGGCTGCCACTACATGGCGGTGTGGATGGACCGCAGCACCACGACCTTCTCGCAGATGGGCGGTGAAGGCGTGTCGTGGGTCGGCCAGCAGCCGTTCACGAAAGACAAGCACATCTTCTCCAACCTCGGCGACGGCACCTACTTCCACAGCGGCATCCTGGCCATCCGCCAGAGCATCGCCTCGGGCGTGAACATCACCTACAAGGTGCTCTACAACGATGCGGTGGCGATGACCGGCGGCCAGCGTGTCGGCGAGCGGCCCGAAGGCCACAGCGTCTTGCAGATCATGGCCAGCCTCGTCGCAGAAGGCGTGAAGAAGCTGATCATCGTCAGCGACCAGCCCGAAAAGTACGACGGCGTGGCATTGGCCGCGGGCGTGACGGTGCATCACCGCGACGAGCTCGATGCATTGCAGCGCCAGTTCCGCGAGATCGAAGGCACGACGGTCATCGTCTACGACCAGACCTGTGCCACCGAGAAGCGCCGGCGCAGGAAGCGCGGCACGATGGCCATTCCCGACAAGCGTGTCGTCATCAACGAGCTGGTCTGCGAAGGCTGCGGCGATTGCGGCGAACAAAGCAACTGCCTGTCGGTCGAGCCGATCGAAACCGAGTTCGGCCGCAAGCGCCGCATCAACCAGAACAGTTGCAACCTCGACTACTCATGCGTCAAAGGCTTCTGCCCGAGCTTCGTCACCGTCGAAGGCGGAACGCTGAGGAAGCCGAAGAAGGAACAGAAGGGCGACCTGTCATCGATGCCCGCCCTGCCCGACCCGGTGCTGCCGGTGGCCGAACAGGCCTGGGGCATCGTCGTCGGCGGCGTCGGTGGCACGGGGGTCATCACCGTCGGCCAATTGCTCGGCATGGCGGCGCACATGGAAGGCAAGGGCATCGTCACCCAAGACGCGGGCGGCCTGGCGCAAAAAGGCGGCGCGACCTGGAGCCACATCCAGATCGCCAACCGGCCCGACGCGATCTTCACGACCAAGGTCGATACCGCGAAGGCCGATCTGGTGATCGCCTGCGATTCCATCGTCGGCGCCAGCAAGTACACGCTGTCGGCGATGCAGGCCGGCCGCACCTACGTCGCGCTGAACACGCACGCCACGCCGACGGCCGCCTTCGTGCACAACGCCGACTGGCAGTTCCCGGCATCGCAGTGCGAAAGCGCCATCAAGCAGAGCGTCGGCGAGACGCTGGTCGGCGCCTTCGATGCCGAGCAGGCCGCGGTGCAACTGGTCGGCGACTCGATCTACACCAACCCGCTGCTGCTCGGCTACGCGTGGCAGCAGGGCCGCGTGCCGCTGTCGCACGCGTCGCTGATGCGGGCGATGGAGTTGAACGGCGTGCAGATCGACAACAACAAGGCCGCCTTCGAATGGGGCCGGCGCTGCGCGCACGATCTGGCTTCGGTGCAGGCGCTGTTCAAAGCGGCGCAGGTGATCCAGTTCGTCAAGAAGCCGTCTCTCGACGAGATGATCGCCAAGCGCGTCGACTTCCTCACCGGCTACCAGAACGCTGCCTACGCCGCCGACTACAAGGCCTTCGTCGACAAGGTGCGTGCGGCCGAATCGAAACTCGGCACCACGACCAAGCTCAGCGAAGCCGTGGCGCGCTACCTGTTCAAGCTGATGGCCTACAAGGACGAGTACGAGGTCGCGCGTCTGCACACCGACCCCGCGTTCACGCAGAAGATCGCCGATATGTTCGACGGTGACGTGAAGATCGTGCACCACCTCGCGCCGCCGGCCATTGCCAAGCGCAATGCCAAGGGCGAGCTGATCAAGCAGCCTTTCGGCTCGTGGATGCGCACCGCCTTCACCTGGCTGGCGAAGATGAAGGGTCTGCGCGGCGGCGCGTTCGACCCGTTCGGCCGCAGCGAAGAGCGCAAGACGGAGCGCGCGCTGATCGGCGAGTACCGCACGTCAATCGACGAAGTGCT
>CAVTWT010000032.1:0-112515 GCA_963738425.1 uncultured beta proteobacterium
TGCGACAAAAAGAAAACCCGCCGGGAATCGCCCGGCGGGTGCTTGTGAGTCCGGTCGGCTTCGGCCTAGGCCTGGTCCAGGGACTCCACCCGCGGGGCGCACGGGCCTCGCCGGACGCGGGCCCCGATTCGCACGGCGGGCATCTTCAGCATGGACAGATACGCATCATAGGGCCATGGGCCAGCCTGTCAAGGGCGTTCTCGTCTTCGCCAAACGGTCCATGGCTCGCCCGGCCCGATACGCTAGGATGGATCGCAGGTGACTCCATGAGCGAATACCGCAGCCTGCCTCTCACCGACCTCGATCCGACGAGCGGATTTCCGCGCGGCCGTGCGCGACTTCGCGGAGGAGCGGATCCGGCCGCTCGTTCGCAAGATGGACGAGGAGTCGAAGATCCCGCGCGAGCTGATCGACGCCTGCTTCGAGCTCGGGCTCATGGGCATCGAGATCCCGGACGCAGTACGGCGGGTGCGGGCGCCACCTTCTTCATGTCGGCGCTCGCGGTCGAGGAGCTGGCGCGCGTCGACGCCTCGGTGGCGGTGCTGGTCGACGTGCAGAACACGCTCGTCAACAACGCGCTGCTGCGCTGGGGCAGCGGAGGCCCAGAAGGCGAAGTACTTCCCGCTGCTGGCGACGAAGTGGGTGGGGGCCTACGCGCTCTCGCGAGGCGGGCTCGGGCTCGGACGCGTTCGCGCTCGCCTGCCGGGCCGAGGACAAGGGCGACCACTACTCGCTCACCGGCCGCAAGCTCTGGATCACCAACGCCGCCGAGGCGGAGCTGTTCATCGTGATGGCGACGCTCGACCCGTCGAAGGGCTACAAGGGCATCACCAGCTTCCTCGTGGAGAAGGCGTTCCCCGGCTTCACGATCGGCAAGAAGGAAGACAAGCTCGGGATCCGCGCCTCCTCGACCTGCGAGCTGATCTTCGAGGACTGCCGCGTGCCGAAGGAGAACGTGCTCGGCGAGCTGGGCAAGGGCTACAAGATCGCGATCGAGACGCTCAACGAGGGGCGGATCGGGATCGGCGCCCAGATGATGGGCTTGGCCCAGGGCGCCTTCGAGCTGGCCGCTGAAGTACGCGCAGGAGCGCGCAGCAGTTCGGCAAGCCGATCGCGGAGTTCCAGGCGGTCCAGTTCGAGCTCGCCGAGATGGCCACCGAGATCGAGGCCGCGCGGCTGCTGACCTACAACGCGGCGCGCCTGCGCGACGTCGGCAGCCTCCTTCGTCAAGGAGTCCGCGATGGCGAAGCTCTTCGCCTCGCGCGCCGCCGAGCGCGTCGCCTCGAAGGCGATCGAGATCCACGGCGGCTACGGCTTCACGCGCGAGTACCCGGTCGAGAAGTACTTCCGCGACCAGAAGGTGGGCCAGATCTACGAGGGCACCACCAACATGCAGCTGCTGGTGATCGCGAAGCAGCTGCTCGGCAAGCTCTAGGCCGACGACACCCGGATCGAATCAACAGCCGAAAGGCAACATAGGGGGGTCAGTGGGGACGGAGTCCGCCCTGAACAAGGCAAGCAGGCCCATCGTGTCCGCCACGAAGATCCCGCTTGGAGAGTGACAGGCCAGTCGGACGCGGCACGGAAGACGGCAGACACAGGCAACGGAAACGGACAACGGACAACGGGCCACTGCCAGCACGGCAATAGCCAGACTGATCTGACGAGAGCGAACGCTGGACGGCGCTCTCGTCAGATCAGGGGCTGATCCGCCTTGAAGCTGAACTTGAAGGTCTTCTTGAAGCCGGGCAGGACCTCGACCTCGCGCTCGTAGTAGAGGTCGATCTGCCGGGAGCTGGCGCTGCTGGTGACCGCGAAGCTCTCGGGTCCGATCCAGGTGCCGAGGCGCCGCTTCGACACCTCGGTCATCAGCATCTCCTTGATCGACTCGTCGCCCTTGCGGGCCTTGTACGGCGGGGTGCGGCAGATCTCGTTCACCTTGTCGACGAAGTCGTAGTGGTCGAAGTAGACGGCACGATATTCCACGCGGCCAGGCCCCCCGCCAGCACGACCACGAGCAGGATCAGTCCGCCCAGCTTCCCTTCGCCCCTCTCGCTCTTCCGTCCCATGCTCACCCTCCGGGCCGCCTGCCTCTAGCGGATCACGTGGAAGAAGCGCT
Source organism: uncultured beta proteobacterium (assembly GCA_963738425.1). Taxonomy (GTDB): domain Bacteria; phylum Pseudomonadota; class Gammaproteobacteria; order Burkholderiales; family Burkholderiaceae_C; genus CADEEN01. The sequence continues at coordinate 2,120 of CAVTWT010000032.1, forward strand.
TCCAGCGCGTCCGCCCGAACGCGGACAAGGTATCCCGAAACCACTCGACGAGGCCGGTCCTGTGGTACTCCTCCCGCGTCGCCTCGTAGGACCAGTAGACGAGCAGCGCTCGCCCCTTGACCTGGTCGATCGGGAAGGAAACCCCAGAAGCGGCTGTCGCGGCTGTTGTCGCGGTTGTCTCCCAGCACCAGCAGCTGGCCCGCCGGCACCGTCTGCGGCCCCCAGCTCTCGCGGAGGCTGTCGCCCCCGTGGCTGTACTCCGGGTCGTCGGGCCGCAGCGGCGCCTCGATGAAGTGGGCGTAGGGCTCCTCGATCGGCTTGCCGTCGACGAAGACCTGCTTGTTCCGGATCTCGATCGTCTCGCCGGGCAGGCCGATCACCCGCTTGATGAAGTCGCGCGTCGGGTCGTCGGGGTACTTGAAGACGACGACGTGGCCGCGCTCGATCGGCCGCTTGCCGAAGAGCGCCTCCTCGAGCGGGCCGAACGAGGGCGAGTAGACCAGCTTGTTGACCAGCAAGTGGTCGCCGATGAGCAGGTTGGGCTCCATCGAGCCCGTGGGGATCTTGAAGGCCTGCACGGCGAAGGTGCGGATGAAGAGCGCGAGGATCACCGCGACCACGATCGACTCGAGGTACTCGCGGAAGACCGACTTCTTGAACGCGATCGCCGGCTCCGGGGGCCTGCTGCTCATCCCCCCGATTCTAGCCGATCCGGACCCGGACGGCCGGCGTGAGCGGGGCCACCCCGCAGGTCAGTCGGGCCGTCGCGGCGTCCCCGCGCCCGTCCGGCCGTTCTAGCGCGCCGCCGAGCTGGCCCGAGCAGCGAGCCCAGCACGCCGTCGAGGGCGTTGCCCTGCGGCACCTGGCCCTGGGGCGTCATCTGGTTGACGAGCTCGGGCAGGACGGAGGCCAGCACCGAGCTCGCGTCCGCGTGCCCGATGCCCGCCTTGCGCGCGAACTGGCCCAGGACGTCGGGGCCCAGCACGTTCGCGAGCGCGCCCGGGTCGACCGGCTTGTTCGGGCCGCCGCCGACCCACGACGACATGACGTCGCCGAGCCCGCCCTTGTTGAACGAGCCCACGATGTCGGCCAGGCCGCCGCCGCCGCCCGACGGACGCGTCCTTCGGGTTGAGCATGGCGATGCGCTGCCGCGATGATCTGCGGGTTCTTCATCACCAGATCCGCGATCGCGCCGAGTCCGGATCCCGCGGGACGCCCGCGCCGCTCGCGCCGCCGCCTGCTTGAGGATATCGTCGAGAAGACCCATCTGATACCTCCGGGCCCAGCGTTCGAGCCTGATTCTGCTCGCGTCGAGTCCCGGCAAGCTGTGAGTTCTGACAGGCAGCCGAGCTGCCAAGACGAGTGACAGGATAGCGGCTTGCGGGGGCGCTCTACCGCCGCGCCCCCGCCTGCCTGGCGGGGCTACTCGTCGACGCGCAGCACCGCCAGGAAGGCTTCCTGCGGGATGTCCACCGTGCCCACCCGCTTCATGCGCTTCTTGCCTTCCTTCTGCTTCTCGAGCAGCTTGCGCTTGCGCGAGATGTCGCCGCCGTAGCACTTGGCGATCACGTTCTTGCGCAGCGGGCTCACGCGTCTCGCGGGCGATCACGCGCGAGCCGATCGCGGCCTGGATCGCCACCTCGAACATCTGGCGCGGGATCAGCTTGCGCATCTTCTCGACCAGCGACTTGCCGCGCGGGTAGGCCGTGTCGCGGTGGACGATCAGCGACAGCGCGTCGACCGGGTCGCCGTTCACCAGCACGTCGAGCTTCACGAGCGGCGAGACCCAGTGGCCGGTGAACTCGTAGTCGAGCGAGGCGTAGCCGCGCGAGACCGACTTCAGCTTGTCGTAGAAGTCGAGCAGGATCTCGGCGAGCGGCAGCTCGTACTGGATCATCACGCGCGTGGGCGTGATGTAGTGGATGCCCTTCTGGATCCCGCGCTTGTCCTGGCACAGCTTCAGGATCCCGCCCACGAACTCGTCGCCGGTCAGGATCGTGGCCGTGATGATCGGCTCCTCGATCGTCTCGATCTGGCCGGGGTCGGGCAGCCGCGCCGGCGAGTCGACCTCCACCACCTCGCCGTCCGTCTTCAGCACGCGGTAGCGCACCGAGGGGGCGGTGACCAGCAGGTTGAGGCTGAACTCGCGCTCGAGGCGCTCCTGGACGATCTCCATGTGCAGCAGGCCCGAGGAAGCCGCAGCGGAAGCCGAAGCCGAGCGCCGTCGAGGTCTCGGGCTCGTAGAAGAAGGACGAGTCGTTGAGCCGCAGCTTCTCGAGCGCGTCGCGCAGCTCCGCGTACTGGTCGGCGTCCACCGGGTAGAGCCCGGCGAACACCATCGGCTTGATCTCCTTGAAGCCCGGCAGCGGCTCGAGCGCGGGCTTGCGCTCGTCGGTGAGCGTGTCGCCGATCGCGACGTCCGACACCTTCTTGATCCCCGCGATCACGAAGCCGACCTCGCCCGCCGAGAGCGAGTCGACGGGCAGCGGCTTCGGCGTGAAGACGCCGAGCTGCTCCACCTCGTGCGACGCCGCCCGCTCGCCATCAGGCGGACCTTCATGCCCGGCTCGAGCCGGCCGTCCACGACGTGCACCAGCACCACGACGCCGCGGTACTGGTCGAACCAGGAGTCGAAGACGAGCGCCGCGGAAGGGGCCCGTCGGGGTTGCCCTGCGGCGTGCGGGACCGGTGCGACGATCGCCTCCAGGATCTCGTCGATGCCGATCCCCATGCTTGGCCGACGCCGGGATGGCGTCCGAGGCGTCGATCCCGATCACCTGCTCGATCTGCTCCTTGGCGAGCTCCGGCTCGGCGCCCGGCAGGTCGATCTTGTTCAGCACCGGGATGATCTCGAGCCCGGCGTCCGAGGCGAGGTGGGCGTTCGCGAGCGTCTGCGCCTCGACGCCCTGGCTCGCGTCCACCACCAAGCAGCGCCCCCTGGCAGGCGGCGAGCGAGCGCGAGACCTCGTAGGCGAAGTCGACGTGGCCCGGGCGTGTCGATCAGGTTGAGGACGTAGTCGAGGCCGTCCTTCGGACCAGCGCAGACAGCGCGATCAACACGATCGGCCCGATCGCGACCGACGACAGCAACACGACCATCAGCGTGCGCCGGTCGCGCAGCGCGTCGATCAACTCTTTCTTGAAGACGATCCAGGCAGCGTTCATGCAACGGCCCTCTGCTCTTCAGGCGTGAAGGCCAGCTTGACGAAGGTCTCTTCGAAGTCACGCTCCCCGCACTGCGCGTTGAGCGCCGCCACCGTGCCCTCGGCCACCGTACGGCCATGCGAGACGACGATCACGTGGTCACACAGCCGCTCCACCTCCTGCATGATGTGCGTCGAAAAGACGATGCACTTGCCTGCCTCGTCGCGCAGCCGGCGCAGCGACTCGCGCAGCGCGCGTGTGGCCAGCACGTCGAGGCCATTGGTCGGCTCGTCGAGCACCAGGTTCGGCGGGTCGTGAATGATCGCGCGCGCCAGCGCCGTCTTCATGCGTTCGCCCTGCGAAAAACCTTCGGTGCGGCGGTCCAGGAGCGGCTTCATCTCGAGCATGTCGGCCAGCAACTCGGCACGCGCCGACGCCGCATCGGCTGCCATGCCGTGCAGGCGGCCGTAGTAGACGATGTTCTCGCGCGCCGTCAGCCGCGGGTACAGGCCGCGCGCATCGGACAGCACGCCCATGCGCGCCAACGCCTTCTGCGGCGCCTGCGCAACGTCGATGCCATCGACGCTGATGCGTCCCGCGTCGGGCACGATCAGCGCCGCCGCCATGCGCAGCGTCGTCGTCTTGCCGGCGCCGTTGGGGCCGAGCAGCCCCGTGATGCGTCCATCTTCGGCCTTGAAGCTGACATCGGCCACCGCCTGCACGCTGCGTGCCTTCTTGCCGCGGCCCTGCGTGAAGCGCTTCGACAGATTCTGGATCTCAATCACTGGGCGGCCGCCTTCAGCTCGAACGGCGCGAACATCGGTGGCCGCGGGATCGCTGTCACGCAACTCGCATCGACCTTCAACGCGTCGTCATCGCTCGCCGCGTCGACAAAGCGGTACAGCACATCGCGCATGCAGCCGATGCCCATCACGCCATGGCCGGCGTTCGGCACGACAACGTGTTTGGCCTTCGCGCCCAGCGCCTTGGCCACGCGCTCGCCGTGGCGCGGCGGCGTCACCGGATCGAGGCCGCCGGACAGCACCAGCGTCGCCGCAGGTGCCGGCGGCACCGTGTAGAACGCGTCGGGCACGCTGCCGCGCGCGACCGTCGGGCAGGTCTCGTCGTAGAGGCTCGCAAAGGCGCCGCCGAAGTCGGTGCCCGGCTTGTCGCTGGCGCGGTCCAGGCGTGGAAAGTCTTCGGCGCACACCACCGCGAAGTGCATGCCCGCGGCGATCTGCGTGCCGCGCCGTCCGCCGAACGACATCGCCACGCCGGCCAGCGGCTCGAAGCGTCCACGCGTGGCCTCGCCGATCGCCACCGGCAGCGCGGCGGCAAGCGTCGGCGCGTACAGCGGCCCCCGCACCATGCCCAGCAGCGTCTCGCGCGTCAGCTCGATCGATTCGCTGCGGCCGGCGAGCGGATGCGCCAGCGTCACCGCGCGCGGCAACGACGCCAGCAGCGCCCGCCAGCGCTCGGTGAGTTGCGGCTCGCGCGCATCACAAGCCTTGTCCGCCTTGCATGCCGCGAAAAGCGCATCGAGCGCAGCCTGGTTGTCTGCTGAAAACGAGGCCGGCAATACCATGTCCGGCGGCGCCACGCCATCGATCACCGCACGCCGCACACGTTGCGGAAACTGGCGCTGGTACTCGAGCACCGCGCGCGTGCCGTACGAACCGCCGACGAGGTTGATCTTCTCGGCACCGAGCGCAGCGCGCACCGCTTCGGCGTCGTCCATCGCGATCGTCGTCGTGAAAAAGCGCAAGTCGCCATAGGGCAGCGCCTTCAACTTGTCGAAGCATTGCGCCTGCTGCTGGCGCATGCGCTGCATGTCGAACTGCTCGGCCAGCGGTCGCGCCGGGTCGTCGGGCTCGCAGACCAGCGGCGCGCTTCTTCCAACGCCGCGCTGGTCGATCAGCACGATGTCGCGCCGGTTGGTGAAGCGGCCCAACATCGCGCCCACGGTCGATGCAATCTCGATTGCGCTCTGCCCCGGCCCGCCGGCAAAGAAGAACACCGGGTCGGGCTTCTTGTTGCGCGCCAGCGCCGGCAGCACAGCAAAGTGAATATCGACCTGCACCCCTTGCGGCCGCGCCGGATCGAGCGGCCGGGGGACCACGCCGCACAGCGCTTCGTGCTCGACACCCCGTAAGCGGCATGGCTTCAGTTCTGCGGCCTGCGCCGACAGGCAGAGCAATCCGGCGCAGAAGAGGAAGGTCGAATTTCGCATGGCGCGCATTGTCGCGGTGGCGCTGCAGGAGATTGCGAATCGAGCTATGGTTTGTCCCCCTGACGCTAAAGAACCACCCCATGAAGCTCTACTACAGCCCCGGCGCCTGCTCCCTGTCACCGCACATCGTCTTGCGCGAGTCGGGCCTGCCCTTCACACCGGTGCTGGCCAGCACCAAGACGCACCAGCTCGCCGACGGTACCGACTACTACACGATCAACCCGAAAGGCTACGTGCCGCTGCTCGAACTCGACAACGGCGAACGCCTGTCCGAAGGCCCGGTCATCGTGCAGTACATCGCCGACCAGGTGCCCGACAAGAAGCTCGCGCCGCCCGCCGGCACGATGGCGCGCTACCGCCTGATGGAGTGGCTGAACTTCACCACCAGCGAGTTGCACAAAGGCTTCTCGCCGTTGTTCAACAAAGACTTCCCCGAAGACGGCAAGGCGATCTACCGGAAAAAGCTCGGCGACCGCCTGGCCTGGGTCGATGGCCAGCTCGCCGGCAAGCAGTACCTGATGGGCGACACGTTCACCGTGGCCGACGCCTACCTGTTCACCGTCGCCGGCTGGGGCCAGTACGTCGGCGTCGACATCAAGCCGCTGGCCAACTTGTCAGCCTATGTGGCGCGTGTGGCCGCACGGCCGGCGGTGCAGGAAGCGCTGAAGGCCGAGGGGCTGCTCAAGTAGTCGGCGGCGATGAAGCGGCGGCTGCTCGCGCCCTGGCTCGTCGCGACCGCGTGGCTGCCGCACGCGTCGCGCGCTGACAGCAGCGCGCTGGCGCGGGCGATGGCTCGTGCGCGCGAGTTGCGTGCCCAAGCTCAACACAGCGGCGATCAGCCCTATGGTGCGGTGGTCTTGCGCGGCGACGCGATCGTCGGCGAAGCCCCCAGCCGCGTCGTCGTCAACGGCGACCCGACCGCGCATGCCGAGATGGAAGCGATCCGCGATGCCGCAAGGCGCCTGGGCACACGCGACTTGTCGGGCTGCGTACTCGTCTCGACCTCACGGCCCTGCCGCATGTGCGAAGCCGCGGCGGGCTGGGCGCGCATCGAACGCATGGTGCACGGCGAGGCGCTGACCGACGCCGGGCGGCCGACGTGAAGCGGCGCCGTGCCGCTTTGGTGCTGCTGCTGCCGGCAGCGGTGCGTGCGCAAGGTGCACGGCCCGCACTGATCGCGGCCGCCGAACGCGGCGATGTCGATACGCTGCGCCGCCTGCTCGATGCGGGTGCATCGATCAACGCGCGTGATGCCCGCGGGCGCAATGCAGTGCTCGCCGCGACGCAAGGCGGCCACGAAGCAGCGGCGCGTCTGCTGATCAAACGCGGCGCCGATGTCAACGCGCAAGACGAGATCGCCGACAGCGCCTTCCTGCTCGCAGGCGCGAGCGGCCACAGCGGCATCGTGCGCGCCGCACTCGGCGCCACGCCGCCTCCAGACTTCAAGCGCCTCAATCGCTACGGCGGCACGGCGCTGATCCCGGCCTGCCACCACGGTCACGTCGACACGGTGCGCGTGTTGCTGACGACGGGCATCGACGTCAACCACATCAACCACCTCGGCTGGAGTGCGCTGTTGGAAGCGATCATCCTCGGCAACGGCGGCCCCGCGCACACCGAGATCGTGCGCCTGCTGCTGACGCATGGCGCCGATGCGAACCTGGCCGACCATCAGGGCGTCACGCCACTGGCACACGCCGAGCAGCGGAGCCAGCGCGAGATTGCACGAGCGCTGCGCGCGGCTGGCGCACGCCTGGCGCGCTAACGCCCAGCGATGCTCAGCCCTTGTTGCTGAGCAAGCCCTGGCACATTTCGCGCTCGGAGGCTGCGGCCTTGGCGCACAGCGCCGCGACCTTCGGCTGCAAGCGCTTGATCGCCGCTGCCTGCTTGCCGTCGGCGTTCCAGCCCGCGAGCTTCTTGCTGATGCGCTGCAGCGAGCGGGCGCTGCGGTCGTGCAGTGCGCCGGCATCCTTATTCGCCTCGGTGAAGATCTGCGCGGCGGCCTTTTCGATGCGTGGTGCGTCCTGCGGCGACAGATCGATCAGCGCAGCAACATAGCTCGCACCCCATTGCAGCCGTGTCGCCGGGCCGACGCTCTTGTCGTAGGCCTGCTGGTACCACGACAGCGCATCATCTTTCTTGCCGAGCTTCCTCGCGTTGCCCGCGAGCTGGCTCATCAGGTAGTACGGCGAATGGCTCTTGGCGAGATTCGATTTCAGCAATGCATCGCTGTCGGCCCACAAGCCCGCCTGGCCTTGCAGATAGGCCACGGCGGTGATCACGGCCTGGCGCTCGTAGCCATCGCTGATCTCGCGGTCCATGCGCGACGACAGGTCGCGCACTTCGTTGACCAGGGCCGCGGGCAACTTCGGGGTGGTGCTGTCTTTGGGCTGGCCCAGGCGCGCCAGATCGACGCGCTCGATCAACACGCTCACGCGATCGCCACGCGACAACGTGGCGTCGTTCTGGAGCCGCTGCAGCGCGGCGTCGAACTGCGCCACCAGCGGTGCGCGCTCGGCGCTGTCGTCGGCCGTCAGCGCCTTGACCATGTCGGTCGCGCCGTTGGCGATCACGTCCATCTGCGTGCGTGTCGCCGCCGGGTCGGCGAGCACACGCGCCACGCGCTGCGCAAGTGCGGCGTCGGGTTTGAGACCTTTGCCGTCGTCGCTGGCAGCCAACGCCTTGAGCCAGAGGCGCGTCGTCGTTTCGCCGTCGCCTGGTGGTGACTTGGCCGCCAACTCGGCGAGCACGCCGGGCCGATCGGCTGCGGCGACGAGCCCGCTGTCATCGACCTCCCACGAGTGGAAAGCCAGCATGCGCCATTCGTTGGCGCTGATCGCCTTGCCGGCGCGCGCATCGGCGAGCACCGCGGCGATCGGCCGCCCGCCGGACAGGCCGGCTTCGAGCAGCGACAGCACTTGCGGCGCATCGGCTTCGCCGGGCAAGCGCGTGATCTCGCTGCCCTCCGGCGTGAACAGCACCATCGTCGGATAGCCACCGACCTTGAAGCGCGCACCGAGCTTTTGCGCGGCCGGCCGGTCGCCATCGACGAACACGGCGACGAAGTGTTTGCTCTGCGCGGCGAAGTCCTGACGGTTGAACAGCGTGGCCTTCAACTGGTTGCACGGCGGGCACCAGCTCGCGCCCCAGTACAGCAGCACGGGCTTCTTCTGCGCCTTGGCCTGCGAGAACGCGCGCTCGATGTCGGCGTCGGCGCCTGCCACCAGCCAGGGCACGTTGCGCGACGGCACGTCCGGACCGGCCGCACTGGCGGGCATGCTCGAGGCGCAAACCACCAGCGCCGCCACCAACAGCGGTGTGCCGAGCCAAGTACGCGCAAGTCGTGTCATCGGGCCATTGTGCGCCGCCTGCGGCGAGTGCGCACAGCGTAGAAGACGGTACCCCGTGCGATATCCTTTGCACATGAGGGAGCTGGTGATCGAGCGTTCGGTCGGCAAGGCCGCACTGATGCTGCTGGCGCTCTCCGCTGCGGGTTGCGCTCGCGCGCCGGAGGCCCCGACCGCGCGACTGGACGGCGCCTACCTGATCGTGGAGAACCTCACCGGCAAGGACATCCACGTCCAGCTCCTGAGCGACCCACCGCTGCAGGCGTGGATCCCGGCGAGCCTGCCGACCAACCGCATCGAACACAAGCGCCACGCGAGGGTGCGCATCGCGCCGTCGGTGCGCGGCAACCCAGTCGTTCTGGCCTGGTGGCAGCCGGGCGAGCCGATCGGCGACTCCGGCGTCCCAGGGCCTGACAAGGTGCGGCGGATCAAGGTGGCGCTCGATCCATTGCCGCAGCCCTTGCCTGTCGACGAGCAGCTGGTGCTGGCCTGCATCGAGGCCTCGCGGGCCCTGACCGCAGCCGACCGACTGGAGGAAGACCGCAGCGGCAGGCGCATCGACCGTCGGCGACTGCAGGAGCCTCAGTGCATGGAGGACGCGGAGCAGGCCTGCTTCCGCGGTAGCGAGTGCGCGTCGCGCCTGCGGTTTTGGCAGCTCGGGCTGGAGCAGGCCCGCCAGACGCTGTCGAGGGGCCCGGCGCGATGAGCGCGGTTCTTGGTGCGTGCGCAGGCCTTGGGGTGCGGCTCTTGGCTGCCGCCGCAGTCTGCTGCGCCCTTGCCTTGTGGCCGGCAGGTGAATCGGCGGCCCAGTCCACGACCGGCCCGACTCGGCAAATCGACACGGTGACGATGGCCGGCAGCCAGGCGATGGCCGACAAGTTCGGCCGCCGCAGCCAGCCGTTCCGCGCCGACAGCCGCGACGGGCCGGTGTGGCTCGTCTACTACTTCATCGGCGAACTCCAGGGTGCTGAGGACGACGCGGAAGTCGCTTTCGAGATGTTCTTCGACGGCGTCAAGATGGACCCGCGCGACACCTTCGCCCTGTTCAGGGCGCGCTATATGCAGCCGGTGACCGAAAAAGACGTGGCGCCCGGGGCGCAAGGGACCACGGTGGCGCTGGCCGCCTGGGCTGGCATGCCTTCGGTTCCCGCGGCGCTCGCCACGGCCACCGGCCAGCAGGCCGCTGACCGCATGACGACCGACGCGCAAGCCTATGCCAAGCTTCGCCACGTGGTCGTCGCCAACCACGTGGTCGTCCCGCCTGGCGAGGACACCTTTGCCAGCTTCACGATGACGCGGGCCCGTGGCTTCAAGCCGCTGTACCTGCGCGTGCACATCGGCCAGGGGCCGATCCCGCGCGAGCTCGAGCAGTGGGGCCGGCAGACCAGCGGGTCGTGGCTCTACCGCTACCGCAAGGTGTTGATCATGGTCATGGTCGGTTGTCGCGGCCTCGCTGATGCTGCTCTGGTACCTGGCGCGGCGCCGCTGAACCCACCAGCGGCGGATGGCGCGGTGGTCGCCACGATCGCTCAGGGTGGCGGCGCGCCGAGCGAAGCCTGTGCGGCGTCGTCCAACGGAGGCTCGGGAACGGCGCGCGCCAAGGCCATCCACAGCGCGAACGGCAGCCCGGTCTCGAACGGCATCGCCCGCGCCGGTGCGTTGCGCAACACGTCGAGGGTCGAGAAGTTCTCACCGCGCGCGACCATGACGCCGCAGTCGGGCGGAATTTCGTCGGCGCTGCCGATGCCTTCGGCCAGCACATACCAACAGGCGCCGGCCATGCCGAGGTAGGCCGCGCGCTTGGCCTCGTGCCGCAGATCGGAGAGCAGGTCGGCGCGGCGCACCTTGATCTCGTGCACCTCGGGTTGCAGGTAGCCGGCGACGCTGGTCTGGCGCACCGAAAACACATCGGGCATGGCCATCGCCCAGCGTTCGCCCTTCGGGCGTTCGGTATCGGCAATGCGCGCACGCAGCGACAGCCCACGCCAGGCGATGCGCCCGGCGCGCTGCTGCTCGAGCACGACGCGTGCAACGAGAGCCTCATGCGCATCGCGCGCCTGGCGGTTGCGCTGCAGCGTGGCCGCGAGCACGGCGATGCCGGCATCGGTGACGCGCAGCGTCTCGCGGCCGTCGGCGTCGCGCATCCGTTCGAGCAGGCCGGCGGCGAGCAGCTCGACTTCCACCATGTCCTGGCACGGCCAGCCGGCCGAGCGCCAGACCTCGCGCAGCCGGCGGCGGTGAGTGGCAGTCAGCGGCAGTGAAGGCGGCATGCAAGCGACCTGAATGGCAAAGCGCGCCGGCAAGCCTACATTGAAGCCATGGACACCCCCATCACCCAACCCCGCCCCGTCGAACGCCTGATCGCCGGCCAACCCACCAGCGACGGTGCTGGCGTCAAGCTGACGCGTGTGCTGACGCAAGACCTGCAGCGCCGACTCGACCCGTTCCTGATGCTCGACGCCTTCGGCAGCGACTCGGCCGACGACTACATCGCCGGTTTCCCCGACCACCCGCACCGCGGTTTCGAGACTGTGACGTACATGCTTGCCGGCAACATGCGGCACCGCGACTCAGCGGGCAACGAAGGCTTGCTCAAGGATGGCGGCGTGCAATGGATGACCGCTGGCCGCGGTGTCATCCACAGCGAGCTGCCGGAGCAGAGCGAAGGGCGCATGGAGGGCTTCCAGCTCTGGCTCAATCTGCCGGCCAAGGACAAGATGAATCCGCCGTGGTACCGCGACATCCAGAGCGCCGAGCTGCCTGAGTGGCGTGGCGAAGGCGTGGTGGCGCGCGTGATCGCGGGCTCGACGCACGGCGTGCAAGGCGCCGTGCAGCGTGACGGCACCGAGCCGCTGTACCTCGATCTGCACCTCGACGCCGGCGCAACGTTCGAGCAGCCCCTGCGCGAATCGCACAACGCCTTCGTCTATGTCTATCGAGGTAGCGTGCGCGTCGGTGAGCAAGAGGTGCCCGTGCAACGCATGGCGATCCTGCGCAACACGGGCGACGGCGTTCGGCTGACGGCCGGCAGCGACGGCGCGCGCGCCATCTTGATCGCCGGCAAGCCCCTCAAGGAGCCGATCGTTCAGTACGGCCCGTTCGTGATGAACACGCAGCAGGAGATCTTCAAGGCGGTCGAGGACTTCCGTGCCGGAAGATTGGCCTAACTGACGGTCACGCCTTTCCAGAAGGCCACGCGGCCCTTGATGTTGGCGGCGGCCTCGCTCGGCTCCGGGTAGTACCAGACCGCGTCCGGGTTCATCTCGCCGTTGACGAGCAGGCTGTGGTACCGGGCCTGGCCTTTCCACGGGCAGCTCGTGCGGTGGTTCGAGAACGCCAGGTAGTCGCGTTTGACGCTCGACTCCGGGAAGTAGTGGTTGCCTTCGACGACGACGGTGTCGTCGCTGTCGGCAATGACGGCTCCGTTCCAGACTGCTTTGACCATCTCGGCTAGCTCCACAAGCAAAGGTCGATCATGCCGCGAGCGGCTCCATCTCGCCGATGGGGTCGTAATAGGTCGCAGGTTGGGTGTCGGGAAACAGCGTCGCGGCGGCGGCTGCCGACAGCTCGATGACATCGACGCCGCGCGTCAACGCCCAGCTCGACTCGTGCCAGCCGCTCTGCGGCAACTCCTCGTCGGCATGCTCGTCGCGTTCAAGCGAAGCGTGCGGCAGCAGGCGTGCGAAGCGAGTCAGTCGGTCAGCGATCTGCATGAACATGATGGGGACCCCGAGGTGATGGCGTGAGGTTGGATCGAAGCGATGACGCGATCATGAAAAGAGTGTGGTGCTGTCTCAATCACCCTGAAGGGGGATCGCGCCCATAGACTCGTCAACGCGTCTCGTTACACCAACACCTCCATGGCAAACCCTTATCCGCGCTTGCTCGCACCGCTCGACCTCGGCTTCACGACGCTGAAGAACCGCGTGCTGATGGGTTCGATGCACACCGGCCTCGAAGACGGCCGCAAGCATTTCCCGGCGATGGCGGCGTTTTACGCGGAGCGGGCGCGCGGCGGCGTCGGGCTGATCGTCACCGGCGGCTTTGCACCCAACATCGAAGGCTGGGCGAAACCGTTTGCCGGCACGCTGGCCACGCCGGCCGCGGCGCGCCGGCACCGCGAGGTCACCGATGCCGTGCACGCCGAGGGCGGCAAGATCGCGTTGCAGATCCTGCACACCGGCCGCTACGCCTACCAGCCATTCGCGGTGGCGCCGTCGCGCATCCAGAGCCCGATCTCGCCGTTCACGCCGCGCGAGCTGAGTGAGCGCGGCATCGAGCGCCAGATCCGCGCCTTCGTGCGCTGCGCCAAGCTGGCCCGCGACGCCGGCTACGACGGCGTCGAGGTGATGGGCAGCGAGGGCTACTTCATCAACCAGTTTCTGGTCACGCACACCAACCATCGCAGCGATCGCTGGGGCGGCGACTATGCGAATCGCATGCGGCTGGCGGTCGAGATCGTGCGCCGCGTTCGTGAGGCAGTAGGCGCTGACTTCATCTTGATCTACCGCATCAGCCTGATCGACCTGATCCCGGACGGCAGCTCCTGGCCCGAGGTCATCGAACTGGCCAAGGCGGTCACGGCGGCCGGCGCCACGATTCTCAATTCCGGCATCGGCTGGCACGAAGCGCGGGTGCCGACGATCGCCACCTCGGTACCGCGCGCCGCCTTTGCCGGCATCACGAAAAGGCTGCGCGATGATCTGCGCGCGGCGGGACTGACGATCCCCGTCATCACCAGCAACCGCATCAACACGCCGGAAACCGCGGAGTCAGTGCTGGCTGACGGCTGTGCCGACATGGTCAGCTTGGCGCGCCCTTTCCTGGCCGACGCCGAGTTTGTCGCCAAGGCTGCGGCTGGCCGCGCCGACGAGATCAACACCTGCATCGCCTGCAACCAGGCTTGCCTCGACCACACCTTCAAGAACCAGCTCGCGAGCTGCTTGGTCAACCCGCGCGCCGGCCACGAGACCACGCTGCTGATCCGCGCGGCGTCGGCGAAGAAGCGCTTTGCCGTCGTCGGCGCCGGCCCGGCCGGGCTGGCCGCAGCGACGACCCTGGCTGAACGGGGTCATGAGGTCGACCTCTACGACGCCGCGGACGAGATCGGTGGCCAGTTCAACCTGGCGCGGCGCATCCCCGGCAAGGAAGAGTTCAGCGAGACGCTGCGCTACTTCAGCAAGCGCATCGAGCGTGCTGGTGTTCGGCTGCATCTAACCGAACGAGTGAGTGGGCCCTCGCTGCTGGCGATACGTCACGATGCCGTGCTGCTCGCCACCGGCGTCCTGCCGCGTGACCCGAAGATCCCCGGGCAGGACACTCCGGGCGTCATGAGCTACGTCGACGCCATCCTTGGCCGGCAACCCGTCGGCCAGCGCGTCGCACTGATCGGCGCCGGCGGCATCGGCTTCGACGTCGCCGAGCTGCTGGTCCACAACGCTGACCATCCATCGCCGTCCCTCGACCTCGCCACCTGGCAGCGCGAGTGGGGCGTCACCGACCCGAGCCTCACACGCGGTGGCGTCACCCGCGCCGCGCCTGCACCGGCTGCCCGCCAGGTCACGCTGCTGCAACGCCGCGCCGGCAAGCTCGGCGCCGGCCTGGGCAAGACCACGGGCTGGATCCACCGCGCGGCGCTGAAGATGAAAAACGTGCAGATGGTCTCGGGCGTCCACTACGAGCGCATCGGCACTCATGACGGCGCGCTCGGCCTGTTCGTCACCTACGGCGAAGGCCGGCAGGGCGGCGAGGTCATCGCCTGCGATTCGATCGTGCTCTGCGCCGGCCAAGAGCCGCTGCGCGAGTTGCAGGCGCCGCTCGAGGCCGGCGGGTTGAAGGTGCATCTGATCGGCGGCGCCCACGAAGCCGGCGAGCTCGACGCCAAACGGGCGATCGACCAGGGCACGCGGCTCGCCGCCACGCTGTAGAAAAACAAAGCCCGGCTCGCGGCCGGGCTGGTGCTGGCGTGAGAGGCCGGATCAGGCTTGCGCGCTGGCTGCCGCACGTGCCATCAGCGCGGCGTTCGGCTCTTGCTTGGCCAGGGAGTCCACGCCGGCCAGCATCATGACGGTCACGACGGCGGCGAAGCTGAAGGAAGCAGCGCGGGTCAGAAGGCTGGTGGTGTTCATGTCGAGGTCCTTTGTGTGGCGTGGGTCGGTGTCGATGGAGTGAACTCTAGGCAGTGCCGGGCTGCTCCGCGAGGGCCTTGCGATGAACCGTGGGCAGCGCGGCATGAAACGCGCGCGTGGATGACGAAGCGCGTGTCGTCCCTATCATCTGCACCCCATGCCCCAGCGCTTCGGCTCCAACGTCCCGCCTGACGAACGCGTGCCCGTGGCCTGGTACGCGCCGCCGGTGCTGCTGCAGGCCGGCGAAGAGCTGGTGCAGTCGAAGAACTTCCAGCGCAACCTCGACCGGCGCGAAAGTTTTTCGCCGGCGCTGGCACCGATCGATCTGTCGGCACGTGGCGAGCGCGAGTTGTGGATCGACTTCATCGCCGACACCGGCGACGGCGGCTGCGCCACCTTCGCGGTGGCGCAGGCCGCGCTGGCGGCGCAACTGGAATTGCAGGATGAACAAGGCGCAGCGCTCACGCTCCCCGAAGCCGACGTGCTGCTGCTCGGCGGCGACCTCGCCTACCCCGGCGCCAGCGGGCCGGTCTATCAGTACCGCTTTTTCGAGCCCTTCACGATGGCGATCGATCCGGCGAGCCGCTTTCGCGCCAACGGCGGCGAAGCCCAGAAGATCGTCGCCGCGATCCCGCAGAACCACGACTGGTTCGACAGCGCGTCCACCTTCTGCCGCTACTTCGTCGCCCAGGACAAAGGCGACTTTCTCGGCGCCCGCACACCGCAGCGCCAGACCTACTTCGCGCTCAAGCTGCCGCAGGCCTTCTGGGTGCTCGGCTTCGACTGGGCACTGACCGGTGACCTCGACCGCCAGCAGTTCGAGGCCTTCAGGGCCTTGCTCGACACGACACGTGATGACGGCATCCGCCCCGGCGACGACCTGCTGCTGATCTACCCCGAGCCCTACTGGACACGCGATCTGGGCGACGGTGCGCCGGAGGGCTACCCGCGCCGCTATCAGCGCCTGGAGGCACTGCTCGAAGCACGTGGCGCGCGCATCCGGATGCGTCTGGCCGGCGATCTGCACCACTACCACCGCGAGTCTTTGGGCACGGCCGGCAGCGACAGCCACCTTGTCACCTGCGGCACCGGCGGCGCCTTTCTGCACCCGACGCACAGCCTCGACGTGTCGGCGCGCAAGGTGCTCGACCGCGCACCCGAGGGCGGCGCGATCGACAGCGAGTTGACGCACCGCGTTCGTGTCGGCCGCGGGAAGAGCAGCGAGGGCCTGGCCTTCACGCCGCAAGTCACCTGGCCCGCCGCTGCGACCACGCGCGCGCTGGCCTGGCGCAACCTGTGGGCGCTGTTCACGCTGCGCTTCACGCGCGCGCCGTGGCGGCAGAGCCTGTCGGCGTCGATGCAGGATCTTTGGCAGAGCAATTTCGCCTTCGCGCTGGCCATCGGCGCGCTCTACGGCATCAACGCGTACGTCAACTCGTTCGTCTTCTCGCTGTCCTTCGAGCCCGACGGCTTCAAGCCGATGCAGCAACTCGCGTTCGCCGACGCCGCCACGCGCTGGCTGGGGGCGATGGTGTTCTCGCCGCTGGCCACCGGCATCAACCTGGCGATGCTGGCCGGCTGTCTGCGCATCGCCTGGGAAGGCCCAGCGCACTGGTTCTGGCGCGTCAGCAGTGGCTTGCTGCATGGCATGGCGCATGGCTTCTGCATCTTCGCGCTGTACTGGCTGGCCGCGCACGGCATGGCGCCGTGGCTGGCCTTGCTCGGGCCTGTGGCCACGCTGACGGGCGGCCTGGGCTTGTGGCTCTCTGTCGCACTGGCCGGCGTGGTCGTCGGCGGCGCACTGTTCGGGCTGTACCTGGCGCTGATGAGCGGCGTCTTCGGCCAGTTGCCGAACAATGCCTTCGGCTCGCTCGCGATCGAAGACTACAAGGGCTTCCTGCGCATGCGGCTCACGGCCAGCGGCCTCGAGGTGCTGATGCTCGGCACCGACCGTGTGGCGCCGATCACGGCGTGGCGGTTGATCGACCGGTTCGTGATCGGCAAGCCGCCGCGGCCCTGAGGGCTCAGTCGCCGTCGAGCGCGCCGGGGATCGTCACGTCCTCCGGCCAGTCGGACTCAACGATGTCCATGCCGGTCCGCAGCTCGTAGCTCGACTCGTGGAAGCCGCCAGCGCGCCGCCTTTCCTCTTCCTCGCTCAACGGCGGCGGCAGGGTCGGCGGTGGCGTCAGCTGTGCGGCCTTGCGCTGCTGCTGCATATCCGCCACCGAGCCGGGTGCAGGTGGCGTCGACGCCGGTTGCGGGCGCATCGAAGGCATACGAGCCAGCATCTGGCGGTGGGGACGGATCCACATGACAAGGTGAATATCGCCTAGATGCGGCTCGCGGTCTATCCACAAGCAAGGGGGTCGCAGCACAGGCAAGAGAGCGCAGGGATTCATCAGCCCAGAAATGCGGGGAACGGGTCGGTCTTATCGGGGCAACGGGCGCGCCGTAACGGCCGATAGAACTTGCATCAACTTGCTACGGAGGCCTGCATGAGCACCCGACACCCCCTGACCCCCCGCACCGCCTCGCGCGCCAGCGCTGCCAGCGTGGAGTGGGAAGAGCTGCCGTCGCTGCCTTCGGTGCTGTTGCGCCGCCAGGTGCCGCAGGCGTCCTACGCTATTGCCAGCGAGCTGGTGCAACAGGCGCAGGCGCGGTTGCGCCACGAGCCGTCCGGCACCCCGGTCTGGACCGAGACGATGCCGGCGATCTTCGATCCGCTGTTGCCGTCGGCACCGCTGGCCGACACGCACATCAACGGCCTGGCTTCCCGCGAAATCATGGAGCCAGACGTCTTCAAGCACTTCTTCGGCGCGCGCTGAGCTAGACGTCGAATTTGACGCCTTGTGCCAAGGGCAAGGCATTGCTGTAGTTGACCGTGTTGGTGACGCGGCGCATGTACTGCCGCCACGCGTCGGAGCCGGATTCGCGGCCGCCACCGGTTTCTTTCTCGCCGCCGAAAGCGCCGCCGATTTCGGCGCCCGAGGTGCCGATGTTGACGTTGGCGATGCCGCAATCGCTGCCCGCCGCGCTCATGAAGGCCTCGGCCTCGCGGATGTCGGTGGTGAAGATGGCGCTCGACAGGCCTTGCGGCACCGCGTTGTGCAGCGCGATCGCGTCGTCGAGTTGTTCGTACTTCAGCACGTAGAGGATCGGCGCGAAGGTTTCGTGGCAGACGACGGCGGTTTGCGCGGGCATCGTCACGAGTGCGGGCTCGGCGTAGTACGCGTGCGGAAGTTCAGCCGCGAGCGAGCGCTCGCCGCCGCGCACCGTGCCGCCCTGTTGCTTCGCGTCTTGCAGGGCCGACTGCATCGCATCGAACGCCTGCTTGTCGATCAACGGCCCGACCAGCGTGCCCTCTTGCAGCGGGTCGCCGATCTTCAACTGCACGCGCACTTTGTCGAGCTTGGCAACGAGCGCGTCATGCACCGACGCTTGCGCGATCACACGCCGCGTCGTCGTGCAGCGCTGACCCGCGGTGCCCCAGGCGCCGAACGCGATCGCCCGCACCGCGAGGTCCAGGTCGGCCTTGTCGGAAACGATCAGTGCGTTGTTGCCGCCGAGTTCGAGCAAACAGCGGCCGAAGCGCGCAGCGACTTTCGGGCCGACCGCACGGCCCATGCGCGTCGAGCCCGTGGCCGAAACCAGTGCGACGCGCAGGTCGGTGACGAGCACTTCGCCCGCCGCCGCGCCGCCGTTCATCACCTGGCTCAGCGCGTCGGGCGCAGCGTGGCCCTCTGCACGGTACGCAGCGAGCGCCTTGTCGAACAGCGCCTGCGTCGCCAACGCCGTCAGCGGCGTCTTCTCGCTCGGCTTCCACACCACCGGGTCACCGGCCACCAGCGCCAGCGCCGCATTCCACGCCCACACCGCCACCGGAAAGTTGAATGCCGAGATCACGCCGACGACGCCGAGCGGCAACCATTGCTCCATCATGCGGTGGCCCGGGCGCTCGCTGGCGATCGTCAGGCCGTGCAGTTGGCGCGACAGGCCGACCGCGAAGTCGCAGATGTCGATCATCTCCTGCACCTCGCCCGCGCCTTCGCTGGCGATCTTGCCGGCTTCGAGGCTGACGAGCGCCGCGAGGTCGGCCTTGTGCGTACGCAGCACCTCACCGAAGCGGCGCACAAGTTCGCCGCGCTTGGGCGCTGGCACGTTGCGCCACGAGAGGAATGCGCTCTGCGCGCGGCCGATCGCGGCGTGCATGTCGGCAGCGCTGGCTTCGACGACGCGGCCCGTTTGCACGCCATCCACTGGCGAGCGCGCGGCGAGCGTGCCTTCTGTGTAGAGCGCCTTCGCAACACCCAGGCGTTGCAGCAGCGAATGAACTTGCGCGGTGGAGTGGCTCATCAAGTGCTCCGAATTCAAGCGATCGACTCTACTTGCCGCGACTGCTGGTACGCCCGACCGAAGCGGTTCGCCAAGAAGTCCGGCAGCGCCACCTCTTCCTGGCGGATGAAACCGCGCTTCGGCAGCTTGCCCTCGCGGAACAGATCGACCGCCGCGCAAATGCCCGCGGCCGTCGTGATCTGAATCGCCGACAGCGGCGCCTTCGCATCACGCTCGGCAAAAATCTTGCGCGCGAACACCTCTTGCAGCAGCACGCCGTTCTTCATGCCGCTGACGGTGACGAAGACCAGCACGACGTCCTGCATCGTCGCCGGCATGCTCTTCCTCATGATTGCCTTCAGGTTCTCCTGATCGGCCGCGAGGCCGAGGTCGCCGAGCAGGAACTGCATCAGGTCGCGGTGGCCGGGGTAGCGCACCGTCTTGTAGTCCAGGTTGCGCACCTGCCCGGCCCAGGTTTCGCACAGCGTGCCCAGCCCGCCCGAGGTGTTGAAGGCCTCGTACTCAACGCCATCCAGCGAAAAATGCTCCAGCCCTTCGAGCGGCAAGGCGCTGATCGACTGGCCACCGTGGATCGCCTCGCACGGATGGCAGTACTCGTTGATCAGGCCGTCAACGCTCCAGGTCAGGTTGTATTTCAGCGCATTGGTCGGAAACGCCGGCAGCGCGCCGACGCGCATCTGCACGTCCTGCACGCTGTCGAAGCCCTTGGCGAGGTGGTGGGCGACGATGCCGATGAAGCCCGGTGCCAGGCCGCATTGCGGCATGAAGGCAGTCTTGGCATTCGCGGCCATCTGCTTGATCGCCTTCGTCGCCGTCACGTCCTCGGTCAGATCGAAGTAGTGGCAGCCGGCTTCGAGCGCGAGCTGCGCCGCGGTGATCGCCAGGTGGTACGGCAGCGCATTGACTACCGTGTCCTTGCCGCGCAGTTGCGCCACCAGCGCCGCCTTGTCGTCGCTGTCCACGCACAAGGTGGCGATGCCTTCACCGGCCAGCACCTTCAGGTACTGGGGGTTCTTGTCGAGCACGCTGACCTGGTAGTCGCCGCTGCCATGCAGCAGGCGGGCGATGGTCTGGCCGATGTGGCCGGCGCCGAGCAGGGTGATCTTCATGGGCGTCTTTCGCGGGTAGGGCAGTGGCAGAACTCTAGACAGAGCCTCGGACGAAAGAAAGCATTGCTTCGCCGAAGAAGCGCACAATCCCGTCGTTTCGTCATCTCGTTACGCCGAAATCGATGTCACTCGCCCTCGACGCTCTGGACCGCGGGCTGATCGCGCGCCTGCAGGCCAACGCCCGCGCCTCGACCGCCGAGCTCGCGCGCCAACTCGGCGTCGCCCGCACCACGGTCGTCGCGCGGCTCGCACGCCTGGAGAACGGCGGCGCGATCGTCGGCTACACGGTGCGCCTGGCTGCCACCGAGGGCGAGCAGGGCGTGCAGGCCTTCGTCAACCTGGCCGTCAGCCCGAAAGCGGCGCGTGCGGTGATCGACCGGCTGTCCGGCTTGCCCGAACTGCGCCAACTCGCCGCGGTCAGCGGCGAGTTCGACTACCTGGCCGTGCTGCGTGCCCCG
This sequence comes from uncultured beta proteobacterium, assembly GCA_963738425.1. Taxonomy (GTDB): domain Bacteria; phylum Pseudomonadota; class Gammaproteobacteria; order Burkholderiales; family Burkholderiaceae_C; genus CADEEN01. The sequence continues at coordinate 22,889 of CAVTWT010000032.1, forward strand.
AACACGCAACGCCTCGATGCGCTGCTCGACGAGATCGGCGAGATCGACGGCGTGCTGCGCACGACGACTTCGGTGCTGCTGGCGATGCGCGTCGACCGTGTGGCGTGAGCGCGCCGCCGCGGCAGCGTCAGAAGATCCAGTCCCAGTCGACGGTCTTGCTCTGGTCGAACGAGCCGTCGCCATTGGCGTCGAGGTCGATGCGCACCTGCCCGGCACTCAGCACGGTGAGTTGCAGTGAGCCGTTCCTGCCGACAACGTCGAGATGGCCGCTGCGCGGCACGGTGTCCTCGTCGTATTGCAGCAGCGGCTCCAGTGTCGTCACCTGCACGTAGCCGCCGACCGTGGCCGAGGCGACGGTGCCGTTGGCCGTCGTCGTGGTCAGCCCGGGCACGCTCCCGCCGGGCGGCAGCGCAGCGGCGTCGTAGACCGAGACGATCGTGTGCCCCGCGCGCAGCGTGAACGTATCGCTGTAGTTGGCCGTCGTCACCAGCACCGCGAGTTGGTCGCCGACGACCGAGCGTGTCCTCTCCGCCGTCGCGCTCATCTCGGTGTAGGACAGCGTCATGTCGCCGTCGTAGCGCGCCGCGTGGCCGGGCAGCGTGAGGCTCAGGGCCGTCATCGTCGCGACGGCGTCGAAGCTCAGCGGCGGCGCGGAGGCGATCGCCGTCAGCGTCATGGCCAGGGTGCCGTTCATCGTCTCGCCGGCAATGTCGCTGCAGGCAGAGAAAGTCACGCTCAGCAGGTCGCCCACACTGCCAAAGCCGTTGTCGTCACGGTCGTCGATCGTCACTGCGGACGAGCCGGAGACGGCGCACGGCTCGACGATCGGGCCGAGAATGGCTGCCTTCGCTTCGCGTCGTGGCGCCTGCAAAGCGCGCGCGACGGCCCGCGACGCCACGGCAGAGACTGACGCCTGTGCGTGCCCGCCCGCCGCAGTCGCCGCCACCGGCAGGGTTCCGCCCGCAAAGGCCCCGTAGGCGGCAATGGCGGCAGCGCGCGCGATCTGGTCCTGGTTGGCCGCCGTCACGTCGACGCTGCCCGGCGCATCGTTGTCACCACCACCCCCGCCACCGCCGCAGCCGGCCAGGGACAGTGCCATCACAACGCACGCTGCGCCCGCCACCGCGCTCGTCTTGAATTGCCTGCTTGCCATCGATCGCTCCTGTTGTCCAACGGATGGATTCCAGACTAGCGTCCGTGCGGCGCGCTGCGTTGCGCGCCGTCAAGGCGCTTCGATTGCCGCTGGCGACGTAGACGCCGCGTCAGGCGTCGATATTCGCCGCCCTCAACGCATTGCTCTCGATGAAGTCCCGCCGTGGCTCGACCTCGTCGCCCATCAGCATTGTGAACACGCGGTCGGCTTCGATGGCGTCGTCGATCTGCACTTTGAGCAAACGGCGCACGTTCGGGTCCATCGTCGTTTCCCACAACTGGATGGGGTTCATTTCGCCCAGGCCCTTGTAGCGCTGGCGGCTGACCGCCCCTTCGGCCTGCGTCATCAGCCAGGCCATCGCGGCGCGGAAATCGCTGGTGGGCGTTTCTTTCGCGCGCTCGCCTTCGCCGCGGCGCACGATGGCGTCGGCGCCGAGCAGCCCTTTGAAGGTCAGGCCGGCGCTCGACAAGGCCGCGTAGTCGGCGCCATGCACGAAGTCGGCCGTGACCGCGCTCGACTTGACGTTGCCGTGGTGGCGGCGGCTGATGCGCAGCAGATGTTTGTCGGTGCGCGCGTCGTACTCGGCCGCCACTTCGGCGTCGTGCAAGGCGGCCTGCATCGCGGCGGCGCTTGCCTCCGCTGCTGCCGCGTTGTCCAGGTCGAGCACCAGGCCGTCGGCCATCGCTTTCAGGCCTTCGATGTCCATCCATGCCGACAGGCGCTCGATGACGTTCTGCGCGACGACATACTGCCGCGCCAGCTCTTCCAACGCGCTGCCGCTGATCGCGGGTTTGCCGTCACCGGGCAGCACCTGCGCGCCGTCGAGCGCGACCTTCATCAGGTAGGCGTCGAGTTCGTTGCCATCCTTCAGGTACTGCTCGTGCTTGCCGTGCTTGACCTTGTACAGAGGAGGCTGCGCGATGTAGATGTGGCCACGCTCGACCAGCTCCAGCATCTGGCGGTAGAAGAAGGTCAGCAGCAGCGTGCGGATGTGTGCGCCGTCCACGTCGGCGTCGGTCATGACGATGATGCGGTGGTAGCGCAGCTTGTCCGGGTTGAAATCGTCCTTGCCGATGCTGGTGCCCAGCGCGGTGATCAGCGTGACGATCTCGTTGGACGTGAGCAGCTTTTCGTAGCGCGCTTTCTCGACGTTCAGGATCTTGCCGCGCAGCGGCAGGATCGCCTGGAACTTGCGGTCACGGCCTTGCTTGGCACTGCCGCCGGCGGAGTCGCCCTCGACGATGTAGATCTCGCACAGCGCCGGGTCTTTCTCCTGGCAGTCGGCGAGTTTGCCGGGCAGGCCCATGCTGCCGAGCACGGTCTTGCGCGTCGCTTCACGCGCCTTGCGCGCGGCCTCGCGGGCGCGTGCGGCATCGACGATCTTTCCGCAGACGATCTTTGCGTCGCTCGGGTTCTCCTGCAGCCACTCGGCGAGCTTGGCCGCAACGATCTCTTCGACCGGGCCGCGCACTTCCGACGACACCAGCTTGTCTTTCGTCTGCGAGCTGAATTTCGGCTCGGGCACCTTGACGCTGATGACGCAGGCCAGGCCTTCGCGCATGTCGTCGCCGGTGACCTCGACCTTGGCCTTCTTCGCGAACTCGTGCTCTTCAATGTACTTGTTGATGACGCGCGTCATCGCCGCGCGCAGGCCCGTCAGGTGCGTGCCACCGTCGCGCTGCGGGATGTTGTTGGTGAAGCAGAGCACGTTCTCGCTGTAGCTGTCGTTCCACTGCATCGACACTTCGACGCCGACCGGCGTGTTCTGCTCGCTCATCTTCTCGCCGATGGCGTGGAAGATGTTCGGGTGCAGAACCTTCTTGCCCTGGTTGATGAACTCGACGAACCCCTTCACGCCACCGACATAGGCGAAGTTGTCTTCCTTGGCGTTGCGCTCATCGACCAGGCGGATCTTGACGCCGTTGTTCAGGAACGAAAGCTCGCGCAGGCGCTTGGCCAGCACGTCGTAGTGGAAATCGATGTTCTGAAAGATCTCGTCGTCGGGCAGGAAGTGGACTTCGGTGCCGCGCTTGTCGGTCTCGCCGATGACCTTCATCGGGCTGACTTCGAAGCCGTCGCGTTGTTCGAGCAAGCGATCCTGCGGGATGCCCTTCTTGAACTCGAGCAAATGAACCTTGTGATCGCGGCGTACCGTCAGCCGCAACTGCTTCGACAGCGCGTTGACGCAACTCACACCAACGCCATGCAGGCCACCCGAAACCTTGTAGCTGTTCTGGTTGAACTTGCCGCCGGCATGCAGCTCGGTCAGCGCGATCTCGGCAGCACTGCGCTTGGGCTCGTGCTTGTCGTCCATCTTCACGCCGGTCGGGATGCCGCGGCCGTTGTCGATGACGCTGATGCTGTTGTCGCTGTGGATGGTGACGATGATGTCGTCGCAGTGGCCGGCCAGCGATTCGTCGATCGAGTTGTCGACGACTTCGAAGACGAGGTGGTGCAGGCCCGTGCCATCGGAGGTGTCGCCGATGTACATGCCCGGGCGCTTGCGCACTGCCTCCAGGCCTTCGAGGATCTGGATCGAGTCGGCGCCATAGCCGTCTTGCGGCGCGTTCGGGTCACTGGGCTTGGGGGTCGGAACGTCGGTCATCGTGTCAATGCAACAGTCAAGAAAAGCCGAAGCGGGCACACAGGCCCGCTCGCGGCTCGTTGGAAAACAGGGTCGCTCAAATCCTCATCGGCATGACGACGTACTTAAATCCTGGTTGATCGGGCAGCGAAAACAGCGCACTCGAACTGCCGTCCTGCAATTCGAGTTTGACCATCTCGGCATTGCTGTTGGCCAGCGCATCGATCAGGTAGGTGACGTTGAAGCCGATCTCGATCGCATCGCCGTTGTAGTCGACTTCGAGTTCTTCCTTGGCCTCTTCCTGCTCAGCGTTGCTGGCCGTCAAGCGCAAGGTGCCAGGCTCGACGTTGACACGCACGGCCTTGAACTTCTCGCTGGTCAGGATCGCGGCGCGCTGCAGGCTCGACAGCAACGGCGCGCGGCCAAGCGTCACCGAGTTCTTCAGCGTCTTCGGAATCACGCGGTTGTAGTCCGGGAACTTGCCTTCGACAAGCTTGGTGACGAACTCCATGCCAGAGAAGGCGAACTTGGCCTGGTTGCCGGCAAAGCGCATCTCGATCGGCGTGTCTTCGTCCTTCAACAAGCGCTGCAGTTCGAGCACCGTCTTGCGCGGCAGGATCACGTCCTGCTTCGGGATATCCACATCGAGCGTCGCTTGTGCGAGAGCAAGGCGGTGGCCGTCAGTGGCCACCAGCGTCAGCACCTTGCCTTCGGCGACGAAGAGGATGCCGTTCAAGTAGTAGCGGATGTCGTGCACCGCCATCGCGAAGTGCACCTGGTTGATCAGGCTCTTCAGCGTCTTCTGCGGCACGGCAAACCCAGGCCCGAAATCGACCGCTTCGTTGACGAGCGGGAAATCGTCGGCCGTCAGCGTTTGCAGCGTGAAGCGGCTCTTGCCACCTTGCAGCGTCAGCTTGTTCTGGTTCGCAGACAACGTCACGACCTGATCGGGCGGCAGCGTGCGCAGGATGTCGATCAGCTTGCGCGCGCCGACGGTCGTCGAGAAATTGCCAGCGTCGCCGCCCAACTCGGCCGCGGTGCGAACCTGGATTTCCAGATCACTCGTCGTGAACTCGATGCGCCCGCCCGTCTTGCGCATCAGCACATTGGCCAGGATCGGCAGCGTGTGCCGGCGTTCAACAATGCCAGCCACCGATTGCAGCGCGCCCAGCACCTGTTCTTGCGCAGCCTTGAACACGATCATGTTGTTCTCAACCTTTCAGATCTTCTTTTTAAGACTGGTGGTAGTAGTAGAGGGCAGCGCCTTCTGTGGAGAACGCCATTTTCGCCTGAGATTTCAAGGGCTTGGCTGGTGACAAGCCCTGTGCGTGACAGCGTGCAGCGAGGCGGGAGTCGAAGGCAACAACTTGGGCTGCAAGGCTCTGCCTGTGGATGACCGGGTACTTGCCAGCAAACTGTCCACAAGCTTTCATCTTCAGCCTTTGAGCGTTTGCTCGAGCACGTGCAGCTGCTGGTTCAGCTCGGTGTTCTTGGTCCGCTCGCCGCCGATCTTGCGCACCGCATGCAACACCGTCGTGTGGTCGCGGCCGCCGAAGCTGTCGCCGATCTCGGGCAGGCTCTTTTGCGTCATCTCCTTGGCCAGATACATCGCAATCTGCCGCGGCCGGGCGATCGAGGCCGGCCGTTTCTTGCTGTACATGTCGGCGACCTTGATCTTGTAGAAGTCGGCCACCGTCTTCTGGATGTTCTCGATGCCGATCTGCCGGTTCTGGATCGACAGCAGATCGCGCAATGCCTCGCGCGCCAGGCCGATCGCCACCTCTTTCTGCGAAAAGCGTGCGTAGGCGATCACCTTGCGCAACGCGCCTTCGAGCTCACGCACGTTGGCGCGTACGTTCTTGGCGATGAAAAACGCCACGTCCTCGGGCATCTCCGAGCCCTCGGCCAGCGCCTTGCGGATCAGGATCGCGACGCGCATCTCCAGCTCCGGCGGCTCGATGGCCACCGTCAAGCCCGAGTCGAAGCGCGACGTCAAGCGCTCGTCGATGTCCACCAGGCCTTTCGGGTAGGTGTCGCTGGTCATGATGATGTGCGCCTTCTTGGCCAGCAGCGCCTCGAAGGCGTTGAAGAACTCTTCCTGTGTGCGGTCTTTGCCGGCGAAGAACTGCACGTCGTCGATCAGCAGCAGATCCAACGAGTGGTACTTGGCTTTCAGTTCGTCGAAGGTCTTGCGCTGGTAGTTCTTGACCACGTCGCTGATGAACTGTTCGGCATGCAGGTAAAGCACGCGCGCGTTCGGGTTGTCCTTCAACAGCGCGTTGCCGACGGCGTGCACCAAGTGAGTCTTGCCCAAGCCCACACCGCCGTAGATGAACAGCGGGTTGTACATGTGGCCAGGGCTGCCGGCCACGTGCAGCGCTGCCGTGCGGGCCATCTGATTCGCGCGTCCGGCGACCAGCGAGTCGAAAGTCAGCGCAGCGTTCAGGCGGTGCACCGGAAGCACCGTCGAGGCACGCGGCGAGTCGCCGGTGCGCGGCGTGCCGACCAGCGCTGGAGCCGCGACCACCGCGGCCGGTTTGGAGGGAGCCAGCGCCAAGTGCAACTGCAGCGACACCGGCTGACCAGCCAGCCGAGTCAGGACGTCCTCGATCCGGCTGGCGTACTGCGAGCGGATCCAGTCGAGCTTGAAGCGATTCGGCACGCGCAGCGACACCACCGCCGATTGCCCGTTGACGGCCACGTCGGCCGGCGGCAGGGGGCGGATCCAGGTGTTGAATTGCTGTTCAGGCAGTTCGGCGGCCAGTTGTTCGCAACCGCGCTGCCAGAGGTCGTCGCTCATTGTGGACAAGTTCTTTTGGAGCGGCGCGAGTGTAGTCCAGCGACAGGGCCTTTGGCGCGGTTTATCCACAGTTTTTGGACGAGCTGGACCTTGACATTCCTGGGTGTTTGGAAGGCGCCGTCGTTGACCGGCTATCCTGTTCGTGATGCAATCGCGGGTTTCCCTGAAGGGCCGCGCACCTTCCCAACTCCAACTGGACTGACTCATGAAACGCACCTACCAAGCATCGAAGACGCGCCGCGCCCGTACCCACGGCTTTCTCGTGCGCATGAAGACCCGCGGTGGCCGTGCCGTGCTCAATGCGCGCCGCGCCAAAGGCCGCAAGCGCCTGGCGGTCTGAAGAAGCGGCCGGCTGCGGCCGTGCCGCGCTCGCCCGGTTCACCGTGGGTGGCCCTGGGTGGCGACGCTTTGAAGGCGCTGCTTTCGGCCCCCACCGTCTCAAAGACGACGCACTTTGTCTTGCAGGCGGCACCGAAAGCGCAAGTTCTGCTGGAGTTACCCACTGGCGTCGCACCAGACATGACTGAATCTGTGGATAACTCTCCTGGTCGTGACGCTTCGCCACTGGGCTTGGCCTTGGTCGTGCCGAAGCGGCATGCCAAGCGAGCGGCCACACGCAACTTGGTGAAGCGCCAGATGCGTGAGGCCATGCGCCGTCGCCGCACTGAGTGGGCGGGGCGCCAGGTGATGATTCGCCAACGCGGCGCTTTCAATGCGCAGCAGTTCCGCAGTGCGGCTTCGGATGCGCTGCGCGGGGCGGTGCGTGGCGAACTCGAGCTGTTGTTCGCACAGGCCATCCGCCGATGAACAATCCGCCGCCGCCTGTGCTCTGGCCGCGCCGCTTGCTGGCCGCGCCGGTCCGCGCCTACCGTTTCTTCCTGAGCCCCTGGCTCGGCAGCGCCTGCCGCTTCGAGCCGACCTGCTCGCGCTACGCGCTCGACGCGCTTGACCAGCATGGTGCAGCAGCAGGTGCTTACTTGGCCACGCGCCGCTTGCTGCGCTGCCACCCCTGGTGCGACGGTGGCTTCGACCCGGTGCCGCCGCCCACCTCTCATTCACCGAACCACAAGAGCCTTTCTTCATGACCGACATCCGACGCACCCTCTTGTGGATGGTGTTCACCATGTCCCTCGTCTTCTTGTGGGACGCCTGGAACAAGCACACCGGCCAACCGTCGTGGTTCTCTCCGACGCCGCCACGCGCGGCGGCCAGCGCTCCGCCGGGTGCTGCACCGGGTGCGGCACCCGCAGCCCCAGCGCAAACAGGCATTCCGTCGGCCGCTGCCGTGCCGGGCTCTGCCGCAGCGGCAGCCACACCAGCGGCCGCCACGCCGGCAGCCACCACCGTGGCTGGCGAGGAAACCGTCATCACCACCGACCTCGTCAAAGCCACGTTCGACAGCGTCGGCGCCAGCCTGGTGCGTTTGGAGCTGCTCCAACAAGCCGACGCCGAGGACCGGCAGCGCAAGGTCGTGCTCTTCGACCGCAGCGCCGAGCGGGTCTACAAGGCGCAGAGCGGCCTCATCACCGCGCAGCCGGGCGTCACACTGCCCAACCACTGGAGTGCGATGAAGCGCGTCGAGGGCCCGACCGCACTGGCGGCCGGCGGCAACGAGCTGGCACTGCGCTTCGAGTCGATGGGAGAGGGCGGCGTCAAGCTCGCCAAGACCTACACCTTCAAGCGCGGCAGCTACCAGATCGGGGTCAAGCACGAGCTGACCAACAACAGTGCCGGCACAGTGAACCCGCAGCTTTATCTCGGCCTCGAACGCGACGGCAATCCGGCGCGCGGCGAGTCGAAGTGGTACTTCACCTTCACCGGCCCGGCGGTCTTCACCGAGGCCAAGAAGTACGAAAAGATCGACTTCAAGGACATCGAAAACGGCAAGATCAACCATGCGACCAGTGCCAACGATGGCTGGGTGGCCATGGTGCAGCACTACTTTGCCTCGGCCTGGCTGGTGCCCAATGGCACGCCGCGCGAGTTCCGCACGCAGAAGGTCAGTGCCAATCTGTATGCGGTGCAGATGGTGCTGCCGCTCGGTGAGCTGGCCCCTGGCGCCAGCAAGGCCCATGAGGCGACCTTGTTCGCCGGCCCGCAGGAAGAGAACAAGCTCGAGGCGATGGCGCCGGGCCTGGATCTGGTCAAGGACTACGGCTGGTTCACCGTGCTGGCCAAACCGCTGTACTGGGTGCTCGACCAGTTGCACAAGGTGCTCGGCAACTGGGGCTGGTCGATCGTGGCCCTGGTCGTGTTGCTGAAGATCGCCTTCTATTGGCTCAATGCCAGCGCCTACCGCTCCATGGGCAAGATGAAGGCGCTGGCGCCGCGCATCACCGACATGCGCGAGCGCTACAAGGACAAGCCGCAGCTGATGCAGCAGGAGATGATGCGCATCTACCGCGAGGAGAAGGTCAACCCGCTCGGCGGCTGTCTGCCGATCGTCGCCCAGATGCCGTTCTTCATCGCCCTGTACTGGGTGCTGCTGTCGTCGGTGGAGATGCGCAACGCGCCGTGGATCGGCTGGATCGCCGACCTGTCGGCCCCCGACCCGTGGTTCATCCTGCCGCTGCTGATGACCGCGTCTTCGCTGTTCCAGGTCTGGCTCAACCCGGCGCCGGCCGATCCGATGCAGGCCAAGATGATGTGGATGATGCCGCTCATCTTCGGCGTCATGTTCTTCTTCTTCCCCGCCGGCCTGGTGCTGTACTGGCTGACGAACAACATCCTGTCGATCGCTCAGCAGTGGTGGATCAACCGCCAGCTCGGCGTCAACAAATGAACTCCCAAAAAGGCAATCAGGACTTGCGTGTGAACCTCACGTCCTAGGGGGAGATGCCGCGTCCGGGGGGTTCCGCGGCACCCCCGTTACGGCGAGTATTTGGGCATGCGGGGATGACCCGGCGCGGCTCGACAACAAGAGCGCAGCGGCCGGCTCGGGAGGCGGTTTTCAACTCCCCCCGCGCCATTCAAGACGGAGGCACCGGGCGATGACAATCGCCCGGTGCCTTCTGCCTTTTCCGAGCACCCCGAAGACCCGATCGCTGCGGTCGCCACCGCCCCCGGCCGTGGCGCAGTCGGCATCGTGCGCGTGTCCGGCCGCGCGCTGGCCGCGTTGGCGCAGGCGATCACCGGGCGGGAGCTGAAGCCGCGGGTCGCCCACTACGGGCCCTTGACGGATGCTCACGGCGCGGCGATCGACCACGGCTTGGCGCTGTTCTTCCCCGCGCCGCACTCGTACACCGGCGAAGACGTGCTCGAGTTGCAAGCCCACGGCGGCCCGGTGGTGTTGCAGTTGCTGCTCGCGCGCTGCCTGGAAGCCGCGGCGCAGATCGATACCGTCACGGGCCGCGAGATCGCGCCGCATCTGCGCATCGCACAACCCGGCGAGTTCACGCTGCGCGCCTATCTGAACGGCAAGCTCGACCTGGCCCAGGCCGAAGCGGTTGCCGACCTGATCGACGCCAACACTGAAGCCGCCGCGCGCTCGGCCACGCGCTCGCTGGCCGGTGCGCTGTCGCGCGAGGTCGAGGCGCTGGCGCAGCGCTTGGTCGAACTGCGCACCTTGGTCGAAGCCACGCTCGACTTCCCCGAAGAAGAGATCGACTTCCTCGAAAAGGCCGACGCCCGCGGCCGCCTGGCGGCCATCGCCGCCGACCTGGAACGTGTGCAGGACCGCACCCGCCAAGGCGCGCTGCTGTCCGAAGGCATGACCGTCGTGCTGGCCGGCCAACCCAATGTCGGCAAAAGCTCGTTGCTCAACGCGTTGGCCGGCGACGAGCTGGCGATCGTCACGCCGGTGCCTGGCACCACGCGCGACAAGATCGGCCAGACGATCCAGATCGAAGGCGTGCCGGTGCATGTCGTCGACACCGCCGGCCTGCGCGAGTCTGACGATGAGGTCGAGCGCCTGGGCATCGCGCGCAGTTGGAAAGAAATCGACAACGCCGACGCGGTGATCTTTCTGCACGACCTGACGCGCGCAGGTGATGCCGACTACGACGCTGGCGAGGCGGCGGTCGAAGCGCGGCTCGGCAACCCGGCGCGGCTGCTGCACGTCTTCAACAAGAGTGACGCGTGCAGCGACACGGCGTCAGCCCACGGCCTGCGCATTTCTGCGCTCACCGGCGCCGGCCTGGCCGAATTGCGCCGCGCGCTGCTCGACCGTGCGGGTTGGCACGCCAGCCCGCAAGGCGACGTCTACATCGCCCGCACGCGCCATGTGCAGGCGCTGCGGCGCACCGCAGAGCATGTGGCCGCCGCCGAGGCCCTGGCCGCGCGCGCCGACGCCGCGCTCGACCTGCTGGCCGAAGAACTGCGCTTGGCGCACCACTCGCTCGGTGAAATCACCGGCCGCTGGAGTGCCGACGCACTGCTCGGAGAAATATTCGGACGCTTTTGTATTGGAAAGTAGAGTGACATCCAAGGTGGTTCAATGCGATCCGTAAGATACACATAAGCCATTGATTGTTAAATAGTTTCTCTTCCTTAGTCGTCCAGAGAGCACCTCCGACAACCGAGGCCAAGTGTGTCCAAGTAAGTGACCATGACAGGCCGTTTGCCCTCAGATACCATCCACTTGGACTCAGGAGGATGGACGTGGCACTTACCGACACCGCGCTGAAGGCGCTCAAGCCCCGCGAGAAGACCTACACCGTTGCCGACGAGCGGGGCCTCTACGTGGAGGTCTTTCCGACCGGTGGGTTGGTTTGGCGCTTTCGCTACCGGCTCAACGGCAAGCAGGAGAAGCTGACGCTTGGCAAGTACCCCGCCTTGACGCTGAAGAACGCCCGGCTCAAGCGCGACGAGGCGGCGCAGGCCGCGGCGATGGGCAAGTCACCGGCGCAGCAGAAGCAGTTGACCAAAGTCGCCAGCGCCGAGGGAACAACCGTCGCCGAGTTCGGCGAGCGGTTCTTCAGGGAGGTGGTCAGCAAGGACCGCAAGGACATCACCATGCCCCGCCGGTACTTCGACAAGTCCATCGTCCCGGCGATCGGTGCGAAGCGCGTCGGCGACGTGACGACCGACGACGTGCGCTCGATCATCTGGCGCAAGAAGGATGAAGGCTTCGATGCCGCGGCAGGCGACATGCGCGGCGTGCTGAAGCGTCTGTTCGACTATGCAATGACGGCGGGCCTGATTGGGGTCAATCCGGTCCTGGCCCTGCCGATGCGCCACGTCCACAAGGCAAGGGCGCGAGATCGTGCTCTATCGAACGAGGAAATTCGCCTCTTCCTTCAGGCGGTTGCCGCGTCGAACATCCGGCGGCAGTTCAAGGTGGGCCTGCGACTGATCTTCATGACGATGGTGCGCAAGTCGGAGTTGTTGCTTGCACGGTGGGAGCATGTGGACTTCGAGCGCGCTGAGTGGAACATCCCCGCCGAGAACTCGAAGACGGGCAAGCCACACATCGTGTTCCTGTCGCGGCAGGCCCTTGCCGAGTTCGGAGTCTTGAGGGCGCTGGCAGGTGGCAGCGAGCTGGTGCTGCCGGGACGCGGCTCCCTGACCAAGCCGTTCGCGCACAACTCCATCAACGACGCCCTGAAGGTTTCACTTCGAGGTTGTGCAGTGCCGGCGTTCACGATCCACGATCTTCGCCGCACAGCCTCGACGCACTTGCACGAGAAAGGTTGGGCTTCCGATGTCGTCGAGAAGGCGTTGAACCACACCATCGGCGGCGTCCGCGGCGTCTATAACCGCGCCGAGTACGCGCCGCAGCGGCGCGAGATGTTGCAGTTCTGGGCCGACTATGTGGAGCAGTTGATGACGACCGACACGGTAATCGCTATGCGGCTCAAGCAAGTCGCATCAGCAAGCCTTAGAACCTCCGAATGAATCAGTGCCAGTGGTATCACACTGGACACTACTGTGCATAATTCCAGCACTGCCACCGAGATGGCGTTCGGGGATGCCCGCGATGTCGAATCGCGCGAGGAACCGGCGTAAGTCCTGCACTCGGATAGTAGTCTCGAAGCGCTAAAAGTCAGACCAGTTGTGCCAGCAACGGCATCCTCCCGTGGGATGCACGAGGTCAAAGCAGAGATCGAGGCGGCGCAGGTCCGTGCGGTGCATCTGATGATGCCCTTCGCGGTTCATGCAATGGCCGCCCCGACTACCTGAACAGGGCGGCGTTCAGGAGCAGTTTTTGAACGCACATCATCAACAGACCGAACTCTCCGGGCACCCGGTCCGTCTCCTTCGTTTGCCCTCTGTACTCGCCTTGTCGGGGCGATCCCGCTCGGGGTTGTATGACCGGATCGCTAAGGGCCTATGGACGAAGCCCGTCTCGCTTGGCGCGCGCGCCGTGGCGTGGCCTTCGCATGAAATTTCTGCCTTGATTCAGGCGAGCATCGCCGGCTTCTCGGAAGCGAAGTTCAAAGCGCTGGTCAATCAACTGCACGAGACGCGACTCAACGTCAGCGACTTGGAGGTGGCAGCGTGAGCACCGCCCCAACCAAGTTCATGGAGGCTCATAAAGGCTTCGTTGGCATTGCGGCCGTCTCGTTGGACCGCTCGCAGTTCTTGCGCATCGAGAAGCTGAAAGGCCCGACCCGGGTACCAGCCGCCGCTAAGCACAACAAGCGCGAGGGAGGCAAACACTGGCGAGGGGCAGAGCGCATCGATCGAAGTCGATCGCATTTGAACTACGCCCTGGCGGGTCCAGGCAGCGCTGCCGAAGTCGCTCGGCTCTATGGCCGGCTGCTTACTTCGGCAGACGTAGGAACGATCAGGAAGGACGCCGTGAGGGCAATTGAAGTGGTCGTCAGCCTGCCTGCCGGCGTGACGATTGACCTTCGCGCCTACTTCGAGAGAGCGCTGCACTTTCTGGCCGAGAGGTTCGGCGGCGAATCAAACATCATCAGCGCCGACGTTCACCTGGACGAAAACTCTCCCCACATGCACGTTCTGATCGTGCCGCTGTTTGATGGCCGCTTGCAGGGAAGCGACGCCATCGGCGGGCCGGCTCAGCTGTGCCAGATGCTTGATCTGTTTCATGAGGAGGTCAGCGCCGAGTTCGGGTTGCAGCGCTTCTCGACGGCGACAGGGCGCCGCCGAACGCGAGCCGAACGGATCGCAACTGCCGCCGCGCTCGTGCAGCCTCACACCCAACCGAACCGAACCCTATGCTCTGTTGGCGGTGCACACACGCCGCCCGCTGACGTGCAGTTGCAGGCGGCTGGAGGCGTGAGATGAGCGACGGCAACGTGTACGACGAGCGCGACGTGGAAGCCTTCGAGGAGCGCGCAGCGATCATGGAGCACGACGGCGGCCTTGCTCCTGACGAAGCCGAGGAGGCGGCGCGCATCAGTCTTGCGCGCAAGCCGCACGACGACGGCCCATTGGTTCAACGCGAATCCCAACCTTTTGCAGCGATGCAGCCTCTTCAAGTTTCAAACGCCATGACGACGACAAAGAAGATCAACCTCGCCACCATCCGCATCGACGGCGGCACGCAGGCCCGCGTCGGCCATAACGAAGCGACTGTGGCGCAGTACGCCACGGAACTGGAAGAAGAGGGCTTTGACTTCCCGCCCATCATCGTGTTCTATGACGGCACCGACAACTGGATGGCCGATGGCTTTCACCGATTCCTCGCCTACACGCGCAGGGGCCGCGCATCGATCCCTGCGGACGTGCGAGCCGGCTCGCTGCGCGACGCGGTGCTGTACGCCTTGAGCGCCAACTCTAAGCATGGCCTCCCGCGGACCAACGAGGACAAGCGCAAAGCCGTGAGCATCGTGTTGGACGACAACGAATGGTCGAAGCAGTCGCTGCGCGACATCGCCAAGTTGTGCGGCGTGTCGTACCAACTCGTGTCGAACATCATGCAGGAGCGCGACGCACCGCCCCCAGCCCGGACCGAGCCGCCTCCCGAGGTCGGCGCTGTCAATATTGACAAGCTGAAGCTCCCGGAAACCGGCGGCAACTCCGCGGAGCTGCCGCCGAAAGTGGAAGGCCCTTCCACTTCGCCGTCGCCTGGACTCACCGCGCAGGAGAAGGCCGACGTGATCGCGGCCGACGCACACGGCGACGTGACCGTCTCGCAACTGCTCGATGAGACGCAGGCCGAGCTGGACGCGGCGATCCGCAAGATCGCAGCGCTCGAAGCCGACGACAAGGTGAAAGAGCTGTCGAAGTGGCAAACGGCCGCCGACGTGCATTCGCGTCGCGCCGACGAGCACTTGGCGAAGGTCAACCTGAGCGACAAAGAGTTGAAGCGGATGGGCAGCATCCTCAAGAAGATCGGTGAGATCGTCGGCGAGGACGACTACGCAAAGCTGCCCGCGACCGTGAAGGTGTTCGTGGACGTATCCGTCTCGGTGGCCGCGTGATGCGGTTGAGCGCATAGGAAAGCAACGCGGCGGTCAATCCTTGCCGCCGCGTTACCTTGATGCCCTATGGGCAAAGTGTTAAATCCTGTCAAAGTGAAAAACAAGCGCGCGGCCTGAGAGTTAAGCCAGCGCAATCTCGCTACGTCCAAACCACGGCCAGAAGCACACAAAACAGGCCACCGTGACCGCTCACGCCGCGGTGCGACAACTGACCCTGCTATCTTCCGCACCGCCGTGTCGATCGCGTGCGGCAACCACGCTCGGCTCGGTACCGCACAACAACCGAGGAAGTCCTATGTTCAAGCTGTCCCAAGGCAAGAGCGGCAAGTTCCACTTCACACTGCACGCCAAAAACCAGCAGGTGGTGCTGACGAGCGAAGCCTACGGCACCCGCGCCGCGGCGGTCAGCGGCATCGCTTCCGTCAAGAAGAACGCCGTCAATCGAGAGAGCTTCGAGACGCGCACCGCAAAAAACGGCAAGAGCTACTTCGTGCTGATCGCCAAGAATGGTGAAGTCATAGGCCAGAGCCAGATGTACGCGCATCGCAGCTCGGCTTACACCGGCATCAAGTCCGTGATGGCCAACGCTCCCGGCGCAGCAACAGACGCCGGGTAGCAATGCTCGACAGACCGTCTGCGCGTGTCTTCAGACCATCAGCTGACGGATTGACGCGACCGGCGCACGGTCATCGATTGTGTAGTGCTGTAGGTTTGGTAATCCGCAGCATGAAGGCGTCTCGCCAGTCTTCGATGAATTGCTTCATTGAATCAACGGAGACGTACTCGTCTTCGCCTACTTCGAACTCCGGGGTGAAGTAGTTCCTGGCGATCCGTCGAGCATGTTCGAGCGCCCAACCAGCAAGTAACTCGGCATGGGCCTTGTCGTGGTCCGATACCGCAAGGACGATTTCTGTCTCTCGGCCCGATAGGCGGCTGAGCACAAAGTTGTTGACCTCGAAGTGGAAGTCATCGCAGTCAACAGGCCAACCTCCAGGCAGCGACGGCATGCACGCACTCAGCTCCGCGGTCGTGACTGCATCTGGCGAAAGGACCAGCTCCTGCTCGTGGCGTGCCGCCTCCACTTTGGCCCGCGCGTAGCAGACAGCAGCGGCTGCCTGCCGCAGCAAGTCACTCTGGCTCTTACTGTCCAGAGCCCAGCAAAGCTCGAGCAGGCGATCGTCGTCATCGGTCAGATCATGGATGGTCACCATCGCAACGAGCATAGCGGGCTTGCACCACATATCGGGAAGACTTCGCCGGCCGAAGCCGAGAGATTCCACCCAATATGGTGGGAAACTCCTCCGGTCGATTCGAGTTGCCGTTTGGCGCGGCGTTGCGCCGCGTCCGACTTGCGTCAGGGTTGACTCAGGAGCAACTGGCCTTGGAGGCTGACGTGCAGCGCAACTTCATCTCGCTGATCGAGACGGGGCGGAACCAGCCGACGATCTCCACCATCACCAAGCTCGCTCGCGCGCTGGGCATGAAGGCGTCGGCCCTCGTGGCCGAAGCCGAGAAGCAGCAGCGCCGGTGAGCCCGTTGGCCGCGCTGCGACACTGGGCGCCCACCCGCCGCGTGCCGATTGCCCAATGACCCAGCAGCAAAACCTCGCCGACTTCATCTGGAACGTGGCCGACACGTTGCGCGGCCCGTTCAAGCCGTCGCTCTACGGCCGCATCATCCTGCCCTTCACGGTGCTGCGTCGTCTGGAGTGCGTGCTCGAACCCACCCGCGATGCAGTGCTCGCTCAGCACAAGAAGCTGGCCGGCAGCGGCGTCGATCTCGACCTCGTGCTGCCCAACGTGGCCGGCGCAAGCTTCTACAACACCTCGCAGTTCACGCTCGCCACGCTCGGCTCCACCAGCACGCGCGCCAACCTGGAGGAGTACCTGACGCGCTTCTCGGCCAACGCGCGGCAAATCTTCGACCACTTCGGCTTCGACAACTGGCTGGTCAAGCTGGAACAAGCCAACCTGCTCTACCTCGTGACGCAAAAGTTTGCCGGCATCGACCTGCACCCCAAGCGCCTATCCAACGCCGAGATGGGCTTGGTGTTCGAGCACCTGATCCGCAAGTTTGCCGAGGCCGCCAACGACGACGCGGGCGAATACTTCACCCCGCGCGACGTGGTGCGGTTGGTCACGACGCTCGTCTTCGCCACCGACCACGACGCGCTCAACGGCAAGGGCGTTGTCCGCACCGTGTACGACTGCGCCGCCGGCACCGGCGGCTTCCTGTCGTCGGCCATTGAGCAGGTGGCCGAGTGGAACCCGGATGCGCGCATCGTCCCGCACGCGCAGGAACTCAACCCCGAAACCTACGCCATCTGCGTGGCCGACAAGCTCATCCAAGGCTACGACGTGCGCAACCTGAAGCTCGGCAACACGCTCGCCGACGACCAGTTGCGCCAGGAACGCTTCGATTACTGCCTCGCCAACCCGCCTTTCGGCGTGAAATGGGAGATGGTGCAGAAGGCCGTGATCGCCGAGCACAAGGAGTACGGCTACGCCGGCCGCTTCGGACCCGGCCTGCCGCGCGTGGGCGACGGCTCGCTGCTGTTCCTGATGCACCTGCTGTCCAAACGCAAGGCGGTCGAGCTGGGCGGCTCGCGCTTCGGCATCGTGCTCTCGGGCTCGCCGCTCTTCAACGGCGGTGCCGGCTCGGGCGAGAGCGAAATCCGGCGCTGGATTCTGGAGAACGACTGGCTCGAAGCCATCGTCGCGCTGCCTACCGACCTGTTCTACAACACCGGCATCGGCACCTATGTGTGGCTGCTGTCGAACCACAAGGCGCCCGAGCGCAAGGGCAAGGTGCAGCTCATCGACGCCAGCGCGCAGCACAGCCCGATGCGCAAGAGCCTGGGCAGCAAGCGCAAGCAGATCGCGCAGGCGCAGATCGACGCCATCGCGCGCTGGCACGACGAGATGCCGGCAGACGGCGAGCAGAGCAAGCTGTTCGACACCACCGACTTCGGCTACCGGCGCATTACCGTGGAGCGCCCGCTGCGCATGCGCTTCGAGGTCACGGCGGAAGGGCTCGCGGCCTACGCCGCGGCCAAGGGCGCCGAACAGGTCGAGCGCTTCGCCGCATTGCAGAGCCGTGGCGCTTTCGACAGCCTGGGCGGCCTGCTCGATGCGGCGGCCAAGGTCAAGAAGCTGGCTAAGGGTGCGCACAAGGCCGTGCTCGATGCCTTCGGCACCCGCGACCCGGCCGCGCAGCCGGTGCACGACGTGAACGGCAAGCCGATGGCCGACGCCGAGCTGCGCGAGTTCGAGAACGTGCCACTCAAGCAGGACATCCGTGACTACTTCGTGCGCGAAGTGCTGCCGCATGTGCCCGACGCCTGGATCGACGAGGACAAGCGCGACGAGAAGGACGGTCGCGCGGGCATTGTCGGCTACGAGATCAACTTCAACCGCTACTTCTACAAATACGTGCCGCCGCGGCCGTTGGAGGCGATTGACGCGGAGTTGATGGCGGTGGAGGCGGAGATTGCGGCGCTGCTGGGCGAGGTGACTGCTTGAAGCGACTCGCCGGAGCAACAGAGCGCAAGGCGACTTCTCTGGCATGGATGCGAACGGTGCCATCGCACTGGAGCACGCTTTCCCTCGCGCGCATCACCGTGCTGCGCTGCGATGGTCCGTTTGGCAGCTCGATCAAGAGCGAGAACTACGTCGAGAGTGGCGTTCGGGTCATCAGGTTGCAGAACGTCGGCTCAGCCGAGTTCCGCGGCGACGATGCTGCGTTTCTCGACGAGCACTACGTCAGGTCCGAGATCGGCGACGGCCATTGGGTGGAGCCCGGCGACGTGCTGATTGCGGGCCTGGGCGACGAAAACAACCCGTTGGGAAGAGCGTGCACCGCGCCACCTTCGCTTGGGCTTGCGATAGTCAAGGCTGACTGCTACCGCTTTCGGCTTGATCGGTCCAGGGCTGATCCTGCGTTTGTAGCGCTGCAACTGGCCTCGTCGGCAGAGGCCGAGTGCGGCGCAATGGCCACAGGTTCAACACGCTCTCGTCTGAACCTAGGGCTGGCGTCTTCGCGCATCGTTGCGCTGCCGCCCACGCTCGAAGAGCAGCGCCTTATCGTTGGCTGGATCGGCAGAGAAGCCGCCCGCATTGACGCACTGATCGAGAAGAAGACCCGCTTCATCGAACTACTCCGAGAGAAGCGGCTGGCATTGATCCAACACGCCATCGCCCGTGGCATGAGGTCAGATGTAGCCCTAACGCCAACCGGGGTCGAGTGGCTCGGTCATGTTCCCGAGCACTGGCGCGTCGTGGCGCTCGGGTACGTTGCCGAGGTTGATAGTGGAGCAACTCCCGACCGGGACACCTCTTCGTACTGGGGTGGCGGCATCCCGTGGGTGAAGACCGGCGAGATCAACTACTTGCCGATCTCCTGCTCGGAGGAATCGATTAGCCCCGAGGGACTCCGCGCGTCGTTCAACACGACTGGCGCAGCCGGGGACTTTGCTGATGGCGATGTATGGGCAGGGCGTCACTAGAGGTCGCGTAGCGCTGCTAGACGTGGCAGCGGCCTACAACCAAGCATGTGCAGCGATTCACTTTTCCGGCGCCGTCAAGCCAGAGTTCGGGCGGTACTTTTTCATCGCTGCCTACCACTTTGTCCGGGACACGGGCAACGAGACGAGCCAGATGAATCTCAGCGTCGAAGCCATTCGCAAGTTCAAGATACTGGTGCCACCCGTCCCTGAACAGGAAGCAATCGTTGCGCACTTGAACTCGCAGACCATGACGCTCGATCGCTTGGTTGCGCAGTCCAATGGCTCGATACGACTCCTGCGCGAACGCCGCGCCGCCCTCATCACCGCTGCCGTCACCGGCCAGATCGACCTGCGCATGGAGCAGCCGACCGGCACCGCCCTGGAGCCCGCGTGAGCAAGATTCACCACGAGTGCGAGCTGGAGCGGCACATCGTCGAGCAGCTCGCCGCCGCCGGCTGGCTCGTCGGCGACACGGCCGCCTACGATCGCACGCGAGCGCTCTACCCCGAAGACGTGACTGGCTGGCTGCGCGACAGCCAACCCCAAGCCTGGGTCAAGCTCGAAGCGATGAACGGCGCCGGCACCGAGGCCGCGGTGCTCGACCGCCTCGTCAAGACGCTGGAGAACAAGGACGGCGGCACGGTGGAAGTGCTGCGCCGCGGCTTCGCGGTGGCCGGTGCCGGCACCCTGACGATGAGCCAGCCGCTGCCCGAGGACGACCGCAACGCCACCGTGATCGCGCGCTACGCCGCCAACCGCCTGCGCGTGGTGCCGCAGCTCGCCTACTCGCTCGACAAGGCCGACCGCATCGATCTCGCCTTCTTCATCAACGGCCTGCCGGTGGCGACCGTGGAGCTGAAGACCGACTTCACGCAGTCGGTGGAGGCGGCGATGCAGCAGTACCGCGACGACCGGCCGCCGCGTAGCGCGAGCACCGGGCGCATGGAACCGCTGCTGGCCTTCCGCCGCGGCGCCGTCGTGCATTTCGCCATGAGCGACAGCGACATCCGCATGGCGACGCGGCTCGACGGACCGGCGACATGGTTCCTGCCCTTCAACCGCGGCAACGACGGCGCCGCCGGCAACCCGCCGGGCGCTGGCGGCACCTACCCGGTGGCCTACCTCTGGCAGCGTGTGCTGACGCGCGATCAGTGGCTGCGCATCTTCCACCGCTTCGTACTGCTCGAACGCAGGGATGTGCAGGACGCGCAGGGCAAGACGCAGTTCAAGGAGACGATGGTGTTCCCGCGCTTCCACCAGTGGGAGGGCGTCACCGCGATGGTCGATGGGGTGCGCGCCGAGGGCGTGGGCCGGCCCTACCTGATCCAGCACAGCGCAGGATCGGGCAAGACCAACACCATCTCGTGGACCGCGCACGAGCTGATCCGCATTCGCCGGCCCGATGGCGAGCCGTACTTTCACAGCGTCATCGTCGTCACCGACCGCACGGTGCTCGACAAGCAGTTGCAGGACGCCATCGCGCAGATCGAACACCAGACTGGCGTAGTGCGGGCGATCGACCGCGAAACGTCGAGCCTGCCCAAGAGCCAGCAACTGGCCGAGGCGATGCTGGCGGGCACGCCGATCATCGTCTGCACCATGCAGACCTTCCCGCACGCGCAGAAGCTGATCTTGGCCGAGCAGAGCCTGCGCGACCGGCGCTTCGCGGTGGTGATCGACGAGGCGCACAGCAGCACCGGGGGCAGCACGGCCGACGACCTGCGCTACGTGCTCACGGGTCAGAGCGAGGAGGAGTGGGAGAGGCTCGGCGCCGACGAGCGCCTGTCGATCTGGCAGGCGTCACGGCAGATGGCCGGCAAGCAGGGCAACGCCAGCTACTTCGCGTTCACGGCGACACCCAAGCACAGCACCAAGAGCCTGTTCGGCCGGCCGCGCAACCCGGCGCTTCCGGCGAGCAAGGACAACCCGCCCGACGCTTTTCACCTGTACACGATGCAGCAGGCCATCGAAGAGGGCTTCATCCTCGACGTGCTGCTCAACTACACGAGCTTCGTCACGGCGCTTCGCATGGGCACGACGTTTACCGAGTCCGGTGACCGACGCGTGGACAAGAAGAGCGCCGGCCGGGCGCTGGCGAAGTGGCTGAGCCTGCACCCGACGAACATCGGCCAGAAAGTGCAGTTGATCGTCGAGCACTTCCGCGCCAACGTGGCACACCTGCTCGGCGGCCAAGCCAAGGCGATGGTAGTGACGCCCAGCCGCGCCGCTGCGGTGAAGTACCACCTTGCGCTGCAACGCTACTGCAAGGAGCGCGGCTACGACGACGTGCATGCGATGGTGGCGTTCTCGGGCGACGTGTCGAACAAGGATGCCCAGGAAGACGGCTTCCCGGCCGCCCACGAGTTCAACGAGACCAACCTGAACCCGACCCTGCACGGCCGCGAAATGCGCAAGGCGTTCGACACCAACGACTACCGGGTGATGATCGTCGCCAACAAGTTCCAGACCGGCTTCGACCAGCCCAAGCTGGTGGCGATGTACCTGGACAAGAAGGTGTCGGGCGTGGAGGCGGTGCAGACCCTCTCGCGCCTGAACCGCATCGTGCCGGGACGGGAGAAGAAGACCTTCGTCATCGACTTCGCCAACGAGGCCGACGAGATCGTGAAGGCGTTCAAGACCTTCTTCCGCGACGCCCAGGTGTCGGACGTGCAGGACGCCAACGTCGTGTACGACATCAAGGCCATGCTCGACGCGACGCTGCTGTACGAGCAGGCCGAGGTGCGTGCCTTTGCCGAGGCGGTGGTGGACCCGGCCGTGACCCACCAGAAGCTCTACAGCCTGACGCAGGCGCCGACCGACCGCTTCAATAGCAAGTTGAAGCAGTTGACCGAGGCGATCGAGGCGTGGGAGCGCAAGTGGCGCGACGCGCGGGAAGCGAACGACGAGGCTGCGATGGACACGGCAGACGCCAACCGCTCGGAGCTGACCACGGAGCGCGACAAGTTGATCGTGTTCAGCGAGGGGCTGGCGAAGTTCGTCCGGACCTACGAGTACGTGGCACAACTGGTGGACTTCGGCGACCCGGTGCTCGAAGGCTTCGCCAGCTTCGCCCGGCTGCTGCGCAAGCGGCTCAAGGGCATCACGCTGGAGCAGGTGGACCTGTCGGACCTCGCCCTGACGCACTTCAAGATCAAGGAAAAGGGCAAGCTGACCGGCCTGACGCCGGACGGCAAGTACCCGATGCTTGAGCCGATCACCGACAACGCGCTGCGCGAGGCCCGCGACCGCGAGACGGCGATGCTGTCGGACTTGGTGAAGCGCCTGAACGACGCGCTAGGCAAGGACATCAGCGACACCGATCAGGTGGCCCTGGCGGTGCATGTGACCGAGAAGCTGCGCGGCAACACCGTGGTCATGGCCCAGGTGGAGAACAACTCGAAGGAGCAGGCAATGAAGGCCAACCTGCCGGCGGCGGCGGTGCAGGCGATCTTCGACGCGATGAGCACGCACCAGACGCTGGCGACGCGGCTGCTTAGCGACGAGGGGGCGCGGCGGGTGTTTGTGGATGTGGTTTACGAGATGTTGTGTCGAAACGACCCGGGTGACTTGCTGGCGGCAGCCCGGCGTGGTGCGGTGGAGTGAGTTCCGGGCCACCGCTCGGAGGCCAAGGCCAACTCACTGCTCAGCGATTTGGCCCTAAACGAATGAGGCTCAAACCGGCTCGACCACAAACGGGCCTGACAGGCGTTGACTTGTGCCCGACGTTCGGAAAGGGAAACACCTAGAAAGGCCTTGAGAGCCGCCCGCCCGAGCCCCATAATCACATTTGTGAGTCGTAGTCAAGAGGCGGATTGAAGTATTGCGCACTGTGCTTTCATACAGTACATTCATCGGGATGAGAAACGGTTGGCGATGACGAACTTCGACGAACGTCGTGCTGCTGAGGCCGCTGCGTATCTGCTCTTTCGAGCGGGAGGCCGGTTGCCGCTCATTAAGCTGATGAAGCTGATGTATTTGGCAGAGCGAGAGTCGCTGCTGCGGTTCGGTGAGCCCATCACCGGAGACAGGCTAGTGTCGATGGATCACGGCCCCGTGCTTTCGACCACTCTCAATCACATCAACGGCGCTGTACGTGAAGCCGAGGGTACTTGGGAGAAGTGGATTTCGGACCGGGCCGACAACGCTGTTGCACTCCGCGACCCCAGCATGATTCGGACTCCAGAGCAAGACTTGCTTGGTCTGAGTGATAGCGACCTAGACGTTCTCGGAGATGTCTGGTCGCGATTTGGGCACTTTGGCCGCTGGGAGCTGGTCGAGTACACCCACAAGAACTGTCCTGAATGGGAGTTTCCAGATGGGTCGAGTTGTCCCATCCCCTACGACAGATTGCTCTCCGTGCTTGGATTCAATGAAGCCGCTGCAAGTGATCTTTGCGACCGGATTCGCGATCAAGCAAAGCTAGCCGCCCAAACATAGCTTCATGGCGTGGCTACCTCATCAGGGCGCAGCTTTTCTTCGCCCGAGTGGGGACAAGTTGCACTTGTTTGTCGTGGTAGGCGGGCCAGCGGTTTTCGCCAACTACGGACCTCACCCGCAAGTTATCACCGTCAGTTTCTCGACGGTGTGCCCCGGGGTGCCACACGACCCTGCTTGCACACTGACCCCTGGCGAGCACCCATTTGTGAATCAGCCAACATTCGTGGCCTACCGCTACGCTTCCATTGATTCGGAGTCGCACGTCTCGCAAATGGTCAACGGCGGGGTCTGGCCGCAACAACCAGCTTGCAGTCCTGACCTACTCAACAAGGTGCTCGCTGGCATGTGCACCTCAAGACTGATTCGTCGTGAGTTCAGGTTGCTGTTCGGCTGTCCCTAGGGAATCGACTGGAAAGTCCAAGTTCGAGTCCAAGGAACAAGCGGCGCGCGCGCGTCGCCAGCATTCATGCGGCCTTCCCAGGGATCACTCGCTTCTGTATTGGCAAATGAGCGCCTTGACCCCGCGCTTGCGCGGTTGAAGGCGAACGCTTGGCCTGCCACCATGCGGTTGCTCTGATTGCGCGACGACCATGTCACTCCAAACCCTTCGCGACGCCATCCAATCGCTCAATGCGCCCGACGCGTTCAAACCGCGCTTCAACCCCGAGCAATGGCGCACCTTTGAAGCCTTCCTGACGCGGCATGAGGTGCGCAGCGGCGATCTGCTGGTCAAGCAGGGCGATCACGATCGCACCATGTACCTGCTCGAAAGCGGGACGCTGCAGGTCTTCGTGCAGCCGCCGAAGACCGGCAGCACGGTTGTCGATCCTGCGCCCGGGTTCCGTCGTCGGTGAGGCCGGCCTGTTCAGCGATCAGCCACGCATGGCCAATGTCGAAGCGATGGGCAACTGCGTCGTCTGGGCGTTACGCGGCCCGCGCTACGAGGAGCTGGCCGCGCGCAATGCCGCATTGACGCTCGAACTCGTGCGCGCCGCGGCTGCGCTGATGGGCGTGCGCATGCGGGCCAACATCGAGTTGGGTCAGGCGGTGAGTTGACCCACCCCCGAAGCGGCCTCACGGCCGCTTGGTCAGTGACCTTCGAAGTTGACCAGGGTGAAGATCGGCAGCCCGGCCGCTCGCAGTTTCTGTGAACCGCCCAGCTCGGGCAAGTCGACGATCGCTGCACCTTCGATGACGGTCGCGCCGAGGCGTTCGAGCAGGCGGTGGCCGGCCATCATCGTGCCGCCGGTGGCGATCAGGTCATCGAGCAGCAGCACACGCTCGCCGGGGCGCACCGCGTCGGCATGGATCTCCACCGTGGCGCTGCCGTACTCGAGTTCGTAGCTTTCTTCGACCGTCTTGAACGGCAGCTTGCCCTTCTTGCGGATCGGGATGAAGCCGACATTGAGCTCATGCGCCAGCACCGCGCCGATGATGAAGCCGCGTGCATCCAGGCCGGCCACGGCGTCCGGGTGCGTGTCGAAGTAGCGGTGCACGAACTGGTCGATCAGCACGCGGAAGACCTTGGGGTCGGCCAGCAGCGGCGTGATGTCGCGGAACAGCACGCCGGGCTCGGGCCAGTCGGGCACGCTGCGAATGTGCTCGCGGATGTAGGCCGACGGGTCGGTGATGGCGCTGGGCTTGGCGTACATCGTGCGGCTCCTCACGCCTCGAACGGCGAGGCCGCGATGCTGCCATCGGTGCGCGCTTTGATCCACACCGCCTGGCCCATCTGTGTTGCGGCGCCGACGAACGCGATGATGTTGACTTGGTGCGATACCCAGAGTTCGAATGCGGGGCCGCGCAAAGCTTTCACGCGCTGGCGCAACATCGCGCTCTGCTTCGGCTCGCGCTCGCGTGCATCGAAGAACGAGTCGAGCGCCGGCCACGGCTCGACGGCCGCGCCAGCAATCCCCAGGCCGCTCTGGATCTCGTCGGCCGTGTGCAGGCAGCGGCACCAGCGGCTCGATCGGATCGCTGTCGGCCTCAGGCCGAGTGCAGACAGGCGCGCGCCGAACGATCGCGCCTGCGCGCGGCCTTCAGCTGAGAGGTTGCGCTGCGTCGCGCAGCGCTCCAGCACGAAGCCCGGCGGATCGCCGATGCCCGCGTCCGTCTGCGCGTGGCGCATCAGCAGCACCGGCCCGCCGACGTCGCCGCCGCGTGCATGGGCGGACAGCGCGGCCGCAGCGACGAGGACATGGCGGCGCGGCAGCTTCATCGTCGGCTCTAGGCGTGCAACAGCTTCTGCTCGGCCAGGGCCAAAGCCTCCGGCAGCCCCGACAGTACCAAAGTGTCACCGGCTTCGAGCAACAAGGCGTCGTTGGCCTCTTGTACCGGCCCGCTGGCGCGTCGCACCGAAACCACCTGCACGCCGACCGCGTGCAGTGCCTGATCGGCCAGTGGCCGGCCGAGGCAAGGCGCGGCGGTGGGCAGCGTGACGCTGGTCAGGCGCGCCTGCTGCAACTCTTCGACCGTGTCGTCGTCGGCGCCATGGAAATAGCCGCGCAGCAGGCTGTAGCGCGCATCACGCGCATCGCGTGCGATGCGGATGACGCGCCGCATCGGCACGCCGACCAGCGCCAGCGTCTGGCTGGCCAGCATCAGCGAGCCTTCGATCGCCTCGGGCACGACCTCGGTGGCCCCGGCGGCCTTGAGCTTGTCGAGGTCGCCGTCGTCGACCGTGCGCACCACCACCGGCACTTGCGGCGCGTGCGATCGCACTACTTGCAGGATCTTCAGCGCCGAGGCCGTGTCGGGGTAGGTCACCACCACCGCGCTGGCGCGGGCCAGGCCGGCCGCCATCAGGCTGCGCAGCCGCGCGGCGTCGCCGAAGACGACGCTCTGGCCGGCGGCAGCGGCTTGGCGCACGCGATCGGGGTCGAGGTCGAGAGCCATGTAGGCGATGCGTTCGCCATCCAACAGACGCGCCAGGTTCTGGCCGCTGCGGCCGTAGCCGCAAATGATGACGTGGGCTTCGGTGGCGATCGACTTCTTGGCGATCGACGTCAGCGCCACCGACTGCATCAGCCAGTCCGATGAACTCAAGCGCCCGACGATGCGGTTGCTGTACATGACGATGAAGGGCGTGGCGATCATCGACAGCACCATGCTCGCCAGCACCGGGCTCATCCACTGCGGTGCGACGAGGCCGCCGTCGGCGCCGAGCGTCAGCAGCACGAAGCCGAACTCGCCGGCCTGCGCCAGATACAAACCGGTGCGCAAGGCGGTGCCCTCCGTCGCGCCGAAGCCGCGCGCCAGCAGCGCGACGAGCATGAACTTGGCGAACACCGGCGCCAGCGTCAGCAGAAACACCAGGAACCACTGGTCCGCCACCGGCCGCCAATCGAGCTTCATGCCGATGGTGATGAAGAACAGGCCAAGCAGCACGTCGTGAAACGGCCGGATGTCGGTCTCGACCTGGTGCTTGTATTCGGTTTCGGCGACCAGCATGCCGGCCACAAAAGCGCCGAGCGCCAATGACAGCCCGGCGTGTTCGGTCAGCCAGGCCAGGCCGAGTGTGACCAGCAAGAGGTTCAGCACGAACAGCTCTTCGCTCTTGCGCCGCGCCACCAGCGTCAGCCACCAGCGCATCGCCTGCTGGCCGCCGGTCAGCAGCAGCGCCAGCAGCGCGGTGGCCTTCACCACGGCCCAGCCGAGCGAGGCCGCCATCTCGCCGCCCGATTGGCCGAGCGCCGGAATCAACACCAGCAGTGGCACGACGGCCAGGTCCTGGAACAGCAGCACGCCCATGACACGCTTGCCGTGGTCGGACTCGAGTTCGAGCCGCTCGGCCATCAGTTTGACGACGATCGCCGTCGACGACATGGCAAACGCACTGCCCAGCACCAGTGCGCCGGCATAGCCGAGCTCCCACGGCCGCGACGTGAAGGCGAACAGCCAGATCAGCAGGCCGTTGCCGATGACGGCGCCGGCGATGGTCAGCGTGACTTGCGACAAGCCGAGACCAAAGACCAGCGAGCGCATCGCGCGCAGCTTCGGCAGGTTGAATTCGAGACCGATGACGAACATCAGGAAGACGACGCCGAACTCGGCCAGGTACTGCACCGCCGCCGAGTCCTTCGCCAACGCGAGCGCATTGGGGCCGATCAACACGCCGACGACGAGGTAGCCGAGCATCGGCGGCAGCTTCAGCGAGCGGCAGACGACCACGCCGAGCACAGCGGCCACCAGATAGAGCAGGACGAGTTCGAGGGTGGAGGCCATCAGCGTCGATCGAAAGGGCGCATGCCTGAAGCCTAGAATCGCTCGTCAGTAGAACACGAGATTTCATGCCGGAAGCCGCTCCATTCGACGCCGACCGCGCGCTTGCGCTGGCGGCGCGCACGCTCGACATCGAAGCACAGGCGCTGATCGGCGCGAAGGCGCGGCTGTCGCCCTCCTTCACGCAGGCGGTGCGGATCATCCTGGCCAGCCGCGGCCGCGTCGTCGTGATGGGCATGGGCAAGAGTGGCCATGTCGGCCGCAAGATCGCTGCCACGCTGGCCTCGACCGGCACGCCAGCGATGTTCGTGCACCCGGCCGAAGCCAGCCATGGCGACCTTGGCATGGTCACCGCGGCCGACGTCGTCATCGCGATTTCCAACTCGGGTGAGAGCGACGAGTTGAACGTGCTGCTGCCGGTGTTCAAGCGCGCGCACGTGCCGCTGATCGCGATCACCGGCAAGCTGCAATCGACACTCGGCGAGCATGCCGACGCCGTGCTGCTGTCCACCGTCGAACAGGAAGCCTGCCCGCTCAACCTCGCGCCGACGGCAAGCACGACGGCGCAGATGGCGCTCGGCGACGCGCTTGCCGTGGCCTTGCTCGACGCCCGCGGTTTCGAAGAGGGCGACTTCGCGCGCTCGCACCCCGGCGGCGCGCTCGGCCGCAAGCTGCTGGTCCATGTGCGCGACCTGATGCGCAAGGACGACAAGGTGCCGCGTGTCACGCCCGACACCGCCTTCACCGAGATGCTGCGCGAGATGGGCGGCAAGGGCATGGGCGCAACGGCGGTCATCGATGCGGCGGGACGGCCGATCGGCGTCTTCACCGATGGCGACTTGCGCCGCCTGATCGAAAAAGGCATCGACCTGCGCACCATCCAGGCCAGCGAAGTGATGCACGCCAACCCGCGTGCAATCCGCGCCGACCGCCTGGCCGCCGAAGCCGCGGACTTGATGGAGCAGTTCAAGATCAACTGCATGCTCGTCGTCGACGAGACCGGTGTGCTCGTCGGCGCGTTCAACTCGAACGACTTGATGCGCGCGAAGGTGATCTGATGCCGGCGCTGTCGTTTGCGCCCGAGTTGCTGCTCAGAGCCCAGGGCCGTGGCCTCGGCATCAAGGCCGCGATCTTCGACGTCGATGGCGTGCTCACCGACGGCAGCCTCTACATCGGCGAGCATGGCGAGGGTTTCAAAGCCTTTCATGCGCTCGACGGCCAGGGCCTGAAGCTGCTCACGCAAGGCGGCATCGCGCCGATCATCATCACCGGGCGCGATTCGCTGGCGGTGCGTCGCCGGGTCGCCGATCTTGGTCTGCAGCACATGCGCTTCGGTGTCGCCGACAAACTCGCGGCGGCCAACGAGCTGCTGCAGACGCTGGCGGTCGATTGGGCCGACGTCGCCGTGATGGGCGACGACTGGCCTGACCTGCCGCTGTTCGCTCAGGCCGGGTTCGCATGCGCGCCGCCGAATGCCCATGCCGAGGTGCGCGCCGTGGCGCATCACATCACCAGCGCACGCGGTGGCCAAGGGGCCGCGCGCGAGTGCTGCGACCTGCTGCTGATGGCCAGCGGGCGCTACGCCTCTTTGCTGCAAGGTCACTTGACGACCCTGGACTCACGCTGACATGACAGCCCCTCGCTCGCTGCGCTCGCACTCCCCCGAGGGAAGGCTCAGGCCGACGCTTGAGAGCGGCCCGGCGCCGGCCTGAACATGACGACCCCTCACTCGCTGCGCTCGCACTCCCCCGAGGGGAGGCTCAGGCCGACGCTTGGGAACGGCCCGGCGCCGGCCTGAGCGCGATGGCCCTCGACCTCGAAAGCCTGCTGCAACCGCTCGACCCGCTGCCGGCGTCGGGCCCGCAGAACCCGCCGCCGCGACCGTCCCAGCCGTTCTGGTGGCGTGTCGGGCAGTTCGTCTCGGCCTACCTGCCGCTGATCCTGATGGGGCTGCTGGCGCTGGCCACCTGGTGGCTGGTCAGCAACACGCCGCGGCCTGATGCGCCGCGCGAGGCCGCGCCGCTGCGCCACGAGCCGGACTACACGATGCAAGGCTTCACGCTGCAGCGCTTTGCCGCCAACGGCGCGCTGCGCGTGCAGGTGCAGGGCGTGCGGATGCGCCACTACCCCGACACCGACACGATGGAAATCGACCAGCCGACGATCCGCGCCACGGCTTCGGACGGCAGCGTCACCATCGCCAGTGCACGCTTGGCGGTCAGCAACGGCGACGCCACGCAGGTCCAGTTGCAGGGCGGTGCGCGTGTTCGGCGTGAAGCCACCGCAGCGGACGCCGCGATCGAATTCGAGAGCGAGTTCCTCCACGCCTTCCTCGACACCGAGCGCGTGCAGTCGCACCTGCCGGTGCTGTTGCGCCAGGGCACGAGCGAGCTGCGCGTGGCCTCGCTCGAGTACGACAACCTCTCGCGGACGGCGAAGCTCGGCGGACCGTTGCGCGCGAAGTTCGAAAATCCAGCGCGGCGATGAGCGCGCCGTTGGCCTTCATCACCGGCGCATCGAGCGGCATCGGCCAGGCATTGGCCGCGCGCTATGCCAAAGCCGGTTGGCGCCTGGCGCTGGCCGCACGCCGCGTCGGTGAGATCGAGGGCTGGGCACGTTCGCAAGGCCTCGGCCCCGAACGCTGCATCGCCTACGCGGCCGACGTGCAGCAGATCGACAGCATCGTCGGCGTGGGGCAACGCTGCATCGCTGAGCTGGGCGTGCCCGACGTGGTCATCGCCAACGCCGGCATCAGCGTCGGCATCGATACCGAGATCCGCGACGACCTGGACGTGCTCGCCGACACGCTGGCCATCAACAACGTCGGCCTCGCGGCCACCTTCCATCCGTTCCTTGCGGCGATGCGGCAGCGCGGGTCGGGCACGCTGGTCGGTGTGGCCAGCGTGGCCGCGATCCGCGGCCTGCCCGGCCACGGCGCCTACTGCGCCAGCAAAGCCGCAGTCGTCGCCTACTGCGAAAGCCTGCGCGGCGAATGCCGTGGCTCGGGTGTGCGCGTGGTCACGATCGTGCCCGGCTACGTGGCCACACCGTTGACTGCCGGCAACCGCTACGGCATGCCCTTCATGCTGCAGGCCGACGACTTCGCCGAGCGCGCGTTTCGCGCCATCGCCGCCGGCACCAGCTACCGCGTCATCCCGTGGCAGATGGGCGTCGTCGCCAAGCTGATGCGACTGCTGCCCAACCCGCTGTTCGACAAGCTGCTCGCCGGGCGCGGGCGCAAGAAGCGGCGCGGCGAATAGGCGCGACGCGAGGCTGTGCTCGATAGGCGACACCCCGCTTGCGGCGATCAAGAACGGCCGCTACATTGCGCAGCTTCCCAACGCCAGCGCGTGGCGCTGCAAGGAGACGTTCCCATGACAACGAAGGACATCCTCGGCTAGCGGCTTCTTGCCGCCCCCGATGCGGCCCGCGCCAAGGCGTGTGAGGCCGCCCCCTTGAGTCAACGCGCCGGCTGCGTCGCAAACGCAGGCCGCGCATGGGAATCTTCGAATGCATCCGATCTGGACGCTGTTGCGATGCGTTGTTGCTGCATCGCTGGTCTTCTTTCTCGCTGCCTGGGCTACGTCGTCGTTGGCGCAGCCCAGAGCGCTCGCGCTCGACGCCGGCGAGAAGCTCGCGCTCGATGGCCGGCTCGACGAGCCGGTGTGGCAGCGTGCGCCGCTGCACGAGCGCTTCGTGCAATTCCTGCCGACCGACAGGCAACCGCCGCCCACCGGCTACCGGACCACGGTGCAGGTGGTGGCGCAGGCCGACGCGCTGGTCATCGGTGTGCGTGCCTACGACCCGTCGCCGCAGGACATCCGCGCGCCGCTGACGCGCCGCGACCAAGTCAAGCGCGATCAGGACTTCATCGCTGTGATCGTCGATGCGGTCGGCGATCGGCGCGCAGCACAATTCGTGCGCGTCAACGCGGCGGGTGTGATTGCCGACGGCATGTACATCGCCGCCGGCGACAGCGAAGATTTCGCGCCCGACTTCGATGTCGACGCAGCCGCGGCGCGACTGACCGATGGCTACAGCGTCGAAGTTCGCCTGCCCTTCATTGCGCTGCGCTACCCGCACGACGGCGGCGCGCCATGGCGTTTGATGGTCGCGCGCAGCGTGCCGCGCGCTTCGAGCACGCTGCTGCTGTCGGCGCCGCTGACCAAGGACGGCATGTCGTTCATCGCCGAGATGCAAGTCATCGAAGGCCTCGAAGCGGCAGCCGAACGCGCGCGCCAGCACAGCCTGCTGATGCTGCGCCCCGAGCTGACGCTGCGCGGCACGCGCGACCGCAGCGCTGCGGTCCTGGTGAATGAAGAAAACAAGGCCTCGCTCGGCGCCGACATCAAATGGCGGCCGCGCGCCGACTGGGTGCTCGACGCGACGCTGAACCCCGACTTTCTCGCAGGTCGAACTCGATGCGCCGCAGCTCGCCGGCAATACGCGCTTCGCGCTGTCGGTGCCGGAGAAGCGGCCGTTCTTCCTGGAGAGCACCGACATCATCGACCAGCCGATCGCCGGCTTCTACTCGCGCTCGGTCACCGACCCGCGCTACGGCCTGCGCGCCACGTGGCGAGCGCCCAAGGCCGATGCCACGGCGTTGACGCTGCGCGACGAAGGCGGCGGCCTGGTGCTGCGGCCGGGCGCCTTCGGCACCGGCGTGTTTGCGCAGGACGGGGCCTCGCAGGCCACGCTGTTGCGCGCACGCCGCCACGTCGGCGATGTCACCGGCGGCGCCCTGTTGAGCGATCGCGACTATGGCGCGCGCGGCCGCAACACCATGGCCGGCGCCGACCTGTACTGGTCGCCGAGCGCGCAAGACCAGCTGCGCGCTCGGCTCGTCGGCTCGCGCACGACCGCCGGCTTCGATGCTCAAGGCCAGGCCACGCGCACTGCCGCGGAGAACGGCCACTGGCTCGAGTTGCGCTGGAACCGCCGCACCGACCACTGGATCGTCAATGCCGACTTCGACGATATCGCGCCGCGCTTTCGCAACGACAACGGCTTCGTCGATCAAGCCGGCGTGCGCCGCTTCGAAGGGGAGGTGATCCGGCGCTGGGGCGAGGTCAGTGCGCTCGGCTTCGATGCCCACGAGTTCGAGACCTATCTGTGGACCGAACAGGTCATGACGCGCGGCGACGCGGCAGCCGGGATCGCGGGTGGCCAATACGTCGAGCGGCGCTGGCACCCGGGCATCTGGTTTGCGGGGCCGCGCAACAGTGAAGGCTGGGCGCAGTTGCGCGTCGACGCCGAGCGGGTGCGACCCGGCGGGCGCCTTCACCCGACACGCGGCGTTGGCGCGCAGTTCGGCTGGAACCCGGCGCCCTGGTTCACGCGGCTGACGATCGAGATCAATGCCGGCGACCGAGTCGACGTCGAGGCCGATCGGCTCGGCCGCGGCGCCGACGGTTTCATCGAAGCCACCGTGCGCGGCCAGATCGGCGGCTTTGGCGTCGAGTCGGAGCAAAAACTGCAAGCCGGCTTCATCGACCGCGGCGGCCAGCGCGTGCTGACCGACAGCGCGGCGCGCTGGCTCGGCGTGCTGCACCTGACGGCGCGCGACTCGGTGCGCGCTGTCTGGCAGGCCGGGCGCTATCGCCGGGCTGCCGACGCAGCGCTCGGCATTGCCGCGGCCCGCGACGACACGCGCACCCTGTCGCTGGTGTTCCAGCACCGCGTCGGCCTCGGCCGCAATGTCAGCGTCGGCGCGACGCGGGCCACCATCGAACCCGGCAAGCTGCGCAAAGACGAAGTCTTCGTCAAGGCGGCCTTGGTGCTTTGACCGTGCACTGACAACGGCGGCAGCAAAACAAAAGGCGCCCGCGGGCGCCTTTTTTCTGAGCAGGAGCGAAAGGGCTCAGTAGCCCTGGCCGCGACCACCGCCGCCACCGTAGCTGCCGCCACCGCTGCCACCACCACCGCCGTAGCCGCCGCCACCGCTGCGGCCACCGCCGCCACCGCCGTAGCCACCACCACCGCCGCTGCGGCCACCACCGCCGCCACCGCCGTAGGGGCTGCGGCCACCGCCGCCGCCACCACCACCGTAGCCGCCGCCACCTCCACTACCACCGCCGCCATAACCGCCGCCGCCACCGCTACGGCCACCACCGCCGCCGCCGAAGCCGCCCGGACGCTCTTCGCGCGGACGGGCCTCGTTGACAACGATCGGCCGGCCTTCGAGCGGCTGACCGTTCATGCCGTTGATCGCGGCTTGCGCCTCGGCATCGCTGCCCATCTCGACAAAGCCGAAGCCTTTCGAGCGACCGGTTTCACGATCCATCATGACCTTGGCGGACGTGACGGTTCCAAATTGTCCAAAAGAGGACTGCAGCGATTCGTCGCGGACGCTGTAGGCCAGGTTGCCTACGTACAACTTGTTGCCCATTCGGCAAGCTCCTTATCCAAACACAAAGAAACCTAGGTGGAGCTTTGAGCCGGCTCGAAGAACTCAAGCAAAGGCGCCGCCTCCAGACAGGGAAAGCCGATTATTCAGGAATGGCAAGCCGGCGTGCATATGGGGCAAGAAAAATGTTGTTTTCTGACCAGCCGGAGCGGGCTCCGCCGGCGCCCAGCGCTCGTTTACGGGTTCACCCGTAGCATGCGCTGGCCCATGACCGTACGCATCGCCAGCCTCGTGCCCAGCATCACCGAACTGCTGTTTGCGCTGGGCCTCGGCCCGTGGGTCGTCGCCCGCACCGGCTATTGCACGCAACCCATCGACGGCGTGAAAGCGGTGCCCAAGGTCGGTGGCACCAAAGACGTGAACCTCGCCAAGCTGCGGCGGCTGGCACCGACGCATGCCATCGTCAATGTCGATGAGAACCGAATGGAGACGGCTGAAGCGCTGCGCGCCTTCGTGCCGCAAGTCATCGTGACGCACCCTTGCGGGCCGGAGGATGTGGACGGGCTGATTGCGCAGATCGCAGAGGCCTTCGCGCCGATGCCCGGCGTGGCCGAGCGGGCCGAGTCGGCTGCGCGCCGAGCTGCGGGCGGAACTGGCCGCGACGCAGGCCCACGCGGCCGCGCCCGTGCTCTACCTGATCTGGCGCGAACCGTGGATGACCGTCGCCCGCGACACCTACATCGCGCGCCTGCTGGCACGCATTGGTTGGCAGACGCAACCGGCGCAGGAAGGCGGCGAGCACGGCGCGGCGCGCTACCCCACTTTGCAGGGCGATGAGCCGTGGCTAGCAGGCGTGCGTGAAGTGCTGCTGTCCAGCGAGCCGTATGCGTTCACTGCGGAGCACGTGGCGCAAGCGCAGGCCCTGTGCCCGCAAGCGCGCGTCCGTCTGGTCGATGGCGAACTGCTGTCGTGGTACGGCCCTCGCACGGCGGCCGGCTTGCGCTATCTGCGCGAACTCAGCCGGTAGGATCAAGCGATGGATCTTCTCAAGCCGCTGATCGCGCTGCTGGCCATCGTCAACCCGATCGGCGTCGTGCCCTTTTTCATCGCCTTCACGCAGAACTTCACGCGCGAACAACGGCTGCGCACGATCTCGGTGTCGTCGTTTGCCGCCTTCATCGTCATCGCCGTCAGCGCCGTCGCGGGCCTGAAGATCATCGAGTTCTTCGGCATCAGCATCGCCTCGTTCCAAGTCGGCGGCGGCACGTTGCTGCTCATCAGCTCGCTGCAGATGCTCAACGCGCAACCGGCCGAAGCCAAGCCGATGGACCTCGACGAAGGCAACCAGAAAGCCGACGCCGGCGCCAGCATCGCAATCGTGCCGCTGACCATCCCGCTGCTGACCGGCCCGGCGACGATCTCGACGATGGTCATTTACGCCGAAAAGACGCGTCACGTCTGGGAGCAGGCGGTGCTGGTCGGCTACGGTGTCGTCATCGGCCTGGCCACCTACATCACCTTCCGCGCCTCCGGCCGCATCGCCAAGGTGCTCGGCCGCACCGGCATCAACGTCATGACGCGGCTGATGGGCCTGATCCTCGCCGCGATGGCCGTCGAGTTGCTGGCCGATGGGCTGACGAAGCTGTTCCCGGTGCTGGCGTCGCACATCGCGCGGTAGCACCTCCACTTCACGCAGACTTCATCGCTGGCGCACAGAGCGCCGCAACAGTGGCGGGCTTCAACAAGACCCTCTTGGGAGCCCACGATGAGATTTCCGCTGTTGGCCAAGGCGGCTGCGATCGGCCTGATCATGTTTGTGCTCGCTGGCGTGCTGATGCGCATCGACTGGCTGGTGGA
Source organism: uncultured beta proteobacterium (assembly GCA_963738425.1). Lineage (GTDB taxonomy): Bacteria > Pseudomonadota > Gammaproteobacteria > Burkholderiales > Burkholderiaceae_C > CADEEN01. Next base: position 59,124 of record CAVTWT010000032.1, read on the forward strand.
CGAACGCCGCATGCGCCAAGCCGAAGCGCTGCAGAGCGTCACGCAGTCACTGTCGTCGGCGCAGACGCTGGTGGGGCCGCTGCTGCAGCGCCAGTGCACGGAGGAGTGGGACACCGTCGAGGGTGAAGGCACACAGCGCCGCACCGTCACTGACAAGCGCGCCGTGACGCTGCACAGCGCGCCGAAGGTCTTGGCCGCAGAAAGCCAAGCCACCGCCGAGGCGCGCTATCGAGGCCTGTTCAAGGTCAACGGCTATGCAGGCACGACCACGCTCGTTGCGCGCTGGAAGGGGCTGGCCGAGCTTCAGCCGCCGCGTGAGCACAAGGGCTCGCGCCTGAATTGCGAGCCGGCCTCCGTGCTGGTGGCGTTGTCCGATCCGCGTGGCATCCGTTCGGCGACGATCATGATCGACGGCGTACCGGCCGAGGTCCGCCCCGGCACCGGGCACAGCGTCCATCGGCTGGGCTTGAATGCGCCGCTCGGTGCCGCGCGTTCGGACCAGGCCGAGCAGGCGCTCGAGGTATCGGTGGCGATCGAGCTTGTCGGCACTGCGCGCCTGTCGCTCGTGCCGGCGGCCGACGACGTGAACTGGACGATGCGCTCCAACTGGCCGCACCCATCGTTCGGCGGGCGTTTCCTGCCGGCGTCGCGCACCGTCGAGGCCAGTGGCTTCAACGCGCGCTGGACAGTCTCGTCGCTGGCCAGCCCGGCCGCAGCCGACGTGGCTCGCAGCCAGTCGCTGTGCGCGGTGCACGACCGAGTGAGTATGGGTGATGGAGACAGTGCGGTCTATGCTGCCCCGCCGCCAACCGACGCCAAGGGCGCACGCTGCCTGGACACGATCGACGTCGCCTTCATCGACCCGGTGAATCCCTACTCGCTGACCGACCGCGCCACCAAGTACGCCATGCTCTTCATCGTCCTGACCTTTGCGGCCGTTGCGCTGACGGAAGTCTTGTCAAGCCGCCGCGTGCACCCAGTGCAGTACGCGCTGGTTGGCTTGGCTTTGGCGCTGTTCTTCCTGCTGTTGCTCAGCTTGTCGGAGCACATCGCCTTCGGCCAGGCCTATGCGGCCGCCAGCGCCGCCTGCGTTGCGCTGCTGGCGTTCTATGCCCGCCACATGCTCGGCAGTGTGCGCGCGGGTCTGGCATTCGGCGCTGGAGTCGCCCTGCTGTACGGCCTGCTGTGGACGCTGTTGCGCATGGAGCAATGGGCAATGGCGATCGGCTCGGCGTTGCTGTTCTCCGTGCTGGCTGGTTCGATGGTGTTGACGCGGCGCGTTGACTGGTACGCGCTGACCGAGAGCCTGCGTCACCGCGACCAGCGCTTAGCATCCGATGCATGAGCGACGCTCCCACCTGGGACTACATCGTTGTCGGCGCCGGCACCGCCGGCTGCCTGCTCGCCAATCGCCTCTCGGCCGACGCGAACACGCGCGTGCTGCTGCTCGAAGCCGGTGGCCGAGATGACTACGCGTGGATCCACATTCCGGTCGGTTATCTGTATTGCATCGGCAATCCGCGCACCGACTGGCTGTACAAGACCGAGCCCGACGCTGGGCTCAACGGTCGCGTGTTGCGTTACCCGCGCGGCAAGGTGCTCGGCGGCTGTTCGAGCATCAACGGCATGATCTACATGCGCGGCCAGTCGCGTGACTACGATGGCTGGGCTTCGATGCTCGGCGACGAGGCTTGGCGCTGGGACGCCTGCCTGCCATTTTTCAAGCAGCACGAAGACCACTGGCGCGGTGGCGATGCGCTGCATGGCGCACACAACGAGTGGCGCGTCGAGAAGCAGCGCTTGTCCTGGCCCTTGCTCGATGCCTTTGCGCTCGCCGCCCAGCAGGCCGGCATCCCGGCCAGCGATGACTTCAACCGCGGCAACAACGAAGGCGTCGGCTACTTCGAGGTCAATCAGAAACGCGGCGTGCGCTGGAACGCGAGCAAGGCGTTCCTGCGGCCGGTGCAGAAGCGCCGAAACCTCGAAATTCGCACCGGCGCGATGGTGACGCGGCTGGTGGTCGAGCGGCGCGGCGACGGCGCGCTGCAAGCTGTGGGCGTCGAGCTGCGCACGCTCGATGGCGCTCACACGCTGCGCGCGGCGCGTGCGGTGGTCATGGCGGCCGGCGCGATCGGCACGCCGCAGCTGCTGCAGCTCTCGGGCATTGGCCGGGCAGCCCTGCTGCACCAACACGGCGTCGAGGTGCTGCACGATCTGCCGGGCGTTGGCGAGAACCTGCAAGACCACTTGCAGATCCGCGCGGTGTTTGGTGTTTCTGGCCTGCCGCGAAGCGGCACGCTCAACACGCTGGCCAGCACGTGGCCGGGCAAGGCGCGCATTGCGTTGCAATACGCGCTGACGCAACGCGGGCCGATGAGCATGGCGCCATCGCAGCTCGGCGCGTTTGCGCGCTCGTCGCCGGAGCGCGAGTGGCCCAACCTCGAATACCACGTTCAGCCGCTGTCGCTCGACGCCTTCGGTGAGCCGTTGCACCCCTACCCGGCCTTCACGGCCAGTGTCTGCAACCTGAACCCCGAGGCCCGCGGCAGCGTGCGCATTGCCTCGCCGCGCGCCGATGACGCCCCGAAGATCGCGCCGAACTACCTCAGCACCGACGGCGACCGCCTCGTCGCCGCGCAATCGCTGCGCCTGACGCGGCACATCGCCGCCCAGCCGGCGCTGGCCGCGTATGCGCCGCGCGAGTTGAAGCCCGGCGTCGAATTCGAGACCGACGAGGCGCTGTCGCGCCTGGCCGGCGACATCGGCACGACGATCTTCCACCCGGTGGGCACCTGCCGCATGGGGGACGCTCGCGATGCGCAGGCCGTGCTCGACGCGCGCCTGCGCGTGCGCGGTGTGCACGGCCTCGTCGTCGCCGACGCTAGCGCCATGCCGACCATCACCAGCGGCAACACCAACGCGCCGACGCTGATGATCGCCGAGCGCGCGGCGCAGTGGCTGCGTGATGCCCGGCTGCTGTCGCAGTAGCAATGGCACCACAGCGCACGGTGTTGCCTAGTAAGACCTGACGATGCAGGGCCTATCGCCTCGTCCCTAGACTCCACCGCATGTCCGAACCTGTCGCGCCGGCCGCGCGCAAGACAGCAGAACAAGCAGACAGCGGCCTCGCCAAGGCGGCTGACGGATCGGTGCGCCACGGTTTCGCGGCGCGGCCGGGCGTGGCCTTGGCCGCCGTGTTCGTCGTCGTGCTGCTGGTCGGTGTCGCCGCCGCGCTGGCCTGGCGCGCACCGGAGCGCAACCCGGCCTGGGGCGCGGTGGGCGTGGCGGCGGCGGTTCTGCTGGGTGGCCTGGCGTTGTGGCTGGTGCGGCGGCTGGTGGACGATTCGCGAGCCGGGAATCGCAGGCGCTCGGCGCCTTTGCCGAACGCCTGCGTGGCGGCGACGTCGCCGGAGCGCTGCGCGCGGTGCGTGCCGAGTCCACCAGCGCGATTTCGGTTTGGGGCCAGTTGAGCGGGGCCTCGGGTCGCGAGTCGACGGGAACCCTGCCGGCGCCGTCGCAGTTCGACCACCAGGCGCACGAGGTCGAAGTGGCCTTGGGCGCGCGCGAGCAGCGCTGGCAGGCGCGCATGCGCTTGTCGGCCGACTGGCATTGGGAGACCGACCGCGACCTGCAGCTGACCTGGGTCTCGCAGGACCTTGCGTCGCTGGTCAAGCTCGGCGTGCAGCCGGCCGATCTGATCGGGCACAGGCTCGACGCGGTGCCGCTGTTTCAGCCTCCGGAAGGTGGCTGGGCGCTGGTGCGCGAACGCACGGCGCAGCGCAAGGCCTTGCGCGACGTCGTCATCGAAGTGCGCCGCCGCGGCCGCTCGCCGGTATGGGTGGCGCTCAACGGCCGCGCCCACCTCGACGACGAGGGCCAGTACACCGGCTACGAAGGCGTCGGCCGCGACGTCACCGACGAGCGCATCGCCTATTTGCGCCTGGCCGACAGCGAACGCCGCCACGCCATGATGGCTGAGCTGGCGGCCGACTGGTACTGGCAGACCGACGACGCGCACCGCATCGACGAAGTCGGGCCGGTGGCGCGACAGATCGTTGGCAAGCGCATCGACCAGGTCATCGGCCGCACCCGCTGGGAGGCCTTTCCCGATGGTGCGAGCCCCGGTGAGTGGGAGGCCCACCGCGCCGACCTCTACGCTCGGCGGCCCTTCCGCGGCTTCGAGTTTGCGCTGCGCCAGGCCGGCCAGCCGCTGCGCTGGGTCTCCGTCAGCGGCCTGCCGCGCTTCGACGCCAAGCAGCAGTTCCTCGGCTACCACGGCGTCGGCCGCGACATCACGCTGAAAAAACGCGCCGAGCGCTTGCTGTTGACGCGCAACGAGCAGCTCGAACGGCTGGTCGCCGTGCGCACCGCCGAACTCGAACAGAACAACCGCGATCTCGAAGCCTTTGCGCGCCAGCTCGCCCACGAGCTGCGCACGCCGATCAGCCAGGTCGTCGGCCTGACCGACCTGATCAAGAGCGCGGCCTGGGAGCGCCTGGAGGGCGGTGAACGCGAGTGGCTCCGTCTGGCGGGCCAGTCGGCACGCGAGATGTCGCACACTGTGACCGCGCTGCTCGAACTGGCGCGTTCGACCTCGACGGCGCTCCTGCTCGAACCGGTGGACTTGAGCGCACTGGCCGAATCGGTGATCGCCGAGCTGCCGTGGGTCGAGCGCGCCGCGCCCGTGGAGTGGCGCATCGAGCCTGGGCTCGTCGCCCACTGCAGCGCACCGCTGGCGCGCGTCGTGCTGACCAACCTGCTCGGCAACGCCGCCAAGTTCACGCGCGACGTCGTCGCGCCGCGGATCGAGTTCGGGCGCGAAGCGGCGCAGGAGGGCGCGTTCTACATTCAGGACAACGGCGCCGGCTTCGATGCAGCGCGCGCCGACACGCTGTTCCAGCCCTTCGTGCGCCTGCACCGCAGCGATCAGTTCCAGGGCACGGGCCTGGGCCTGTCGATCGTGCGCCGCATCGTCGAGCGCCACGGCGGCAGCATCAGCGCGCACGGGCAAGCCGGCCAGGGCGCGCGCTTCGTGCTGCGTTTCTCGCCGGTGCGGGTGGTGGACATCGCGGCCCACTCCGATGTCGCCGCATAAGCGCTCTCCCTCGGCGTAAAGCACAAGACCTCGCGGTGAGAATCACCGCATGTCGGAACTGTTGATCGTCGCGGCCGCGGCAGCGCTCGCCGGCTTTGTCGATGCCATCGTCGGTGGCGGCGGCCTGGTGCTGGTGCCGGCGCTGTTCGCGGTCTATCCGCAGGCCGTGCCGGCGACGCTGCTCGGCACCAACAAGGGCGGTGCGGTCTGGGGCACCGCGTGGGCGACGTGGCAGTTCGCCAAGCGCGTGCAACTGCGCTGGGCTTCGTTGTTGCCGGCAGTGGCGGCCGCGCTCGTCGGCAGCTTTGGCGGCGCCTGGGCGGTGACGCAGATCAACGCCGATGGCTTGAAGCGCGCGCTGCCCTTCGTGCTCGGCGCGGTGCTGATCTACACGCTGCTGCGCAAGGAGCTGGGCCGCCACCACAGGCCGCGCTTCGAAGGCGCACGCGAGGCGGCCGTGGCCTCGGCGATCGGCGCCACGATCGGCTTCTACGACGGCTTCTTCGGCCCTGGCACCGGCAGCTTTTTCGTCTTTCTGTTCGTGCGCGCACTCGGCTACGACTTCCTGCACGCGAGTGCGAGCGCGAAGATGCTCAACACGGCGACCAACGCCGCCGCACTCGTGCTGTTCGCGTGGAAGGGCCATGTCTGGTGGCACCTGGCGCTGGTCATTGCCGTGGCCAACATCGCCGGTAGCTTGGCGGGCACGCGCCTGGCGTTGAAACATGGCGCGGGCTTCGTGCGCAACGTCTTCATCGTGGTCGTCGCCCTGCTGATCGCCAAGACCGCTTACGACGCCTTCATTCGCGGCGGTTAGAGTCGCGCCCAATCAATCGAGGAGACGCGCAGCGTGAACAAGCGCGAGTTTTTCAACGTGCTCGGCGCGGCGGCGGCCGCGGGATTTACGCTCGGCCGCAGCGGCCCTGCGCAGGCCGCTTCGCCCTACGACCTGCCGCTGGCCTTCACACGCAGCGACAGCGTCAGCCTGCTGCACATGACCGACTGCCACGCGCAGTTGCTGCCGATGTATTTCCGCGAGCCGAGCGTCAACCTCGGCATCGCCGGTCAACGCGGCAAGCTGCCGCACCTGGTGGGCAACGCGCTGCTCAAAGACGCGCGCATCGCCGCCGGCTCGCCCGAGGCCTATGCCTTCACCGCGCTCGATTTCGAGCGCGCCGCCAAACGCTACGGCAAGGTCGGCGGCTTCGCGCACCTGGCCACACTCGTCAAACGCATGAAGGCTTCGCGCCCTGGCGCACTGCTGCTTGACGGCGGCGACACCTGGCAGGGCTCCGCGACGGCGCTGTGGACGCGCGGCCAGGACATGGTCGACGCGGCCAAGCTGCTCGGCGTCAACCTGATGACCGGGCACTGGGAGTTCACCCTCGGCGCCGAGCGCGTGCACGAGGTGGTGGAGAAAGAGCTCAAGCCGGCCGGCATCGAGTTCCTGGCGCAGAACGTGCGCACCACCGACTTCAACGACGAAGTCTTCAAGGCTCATGTGATGCGGACGATCAACGGCCACCCGGTGGCGGTGATCGGCCAGGCCTTTCCCTACACGCCGATCGCCAACCCGCGCTACTTCACACCGGCCTGGAGCTTCGGCATCCGCGAAGAAGAGTTGCAGAAATTGGTTGATGAAGTGCGCGCCAAGGGCGCACACGCGGTCGTGCTGCTGTCACACAACGGCATGGACGTCGATCTGAAACTGGCGACGCGCGTCAGTGGCATCGATGCCATCCTCGGTGGCCACACGCACGATGGCGTGCCGCGGCCGGTGGTGGTGAGAAAAGGGCCGTGGCAGACCATCGTCAGCAACGCCGGCAGCAACGGCAAGTTCCTCGGCGTGCTCGACCTGCAGATCAAGGGCAAGCGCGTCGCCGATTTCCGCTACACGCTGCAGCCGGTGTTTTCGCAGTTGTTGCCGGCCGACCGCGAGATGAGCGCGCTCATCACCAGGCTGCGTGCGCCGCATGAGGCGCAGTTGAAAGAAGTGCTGGCCACCACCGACGGCACGCTTTACCGGCGCGGCAACTTCAACGGCAGCTGGGACCAGTTGCTGCTCGACGCGCTGATGGCCACGCAGGACGCGCCGATCGCATTTTCGCCCGGCTTCCGCTGGGGCACGAGCCTGTTGCCCGGCGCGCCGATCACGCGCGAACATCTGATGGATCAGACCGCGACCACGTATTCGTATGCGACGCTGAACGACATGAGCGGCGCCATGATCAAGACCGTGCTCGAAGACGTGGCCGACAACCTCTTCAACCCCGACCCGTACTACCAGCAGGGCGGCGACATGGTGCGCGTCGGTGGCCTGACTTACGCCATCGAGCCCGGCGCGACGATGGGCTCGCGCATCAGCGACCTGCGACTCAAAGGCCAGCCGATCGACGCCGACAAGCTCTACAAGGTGGCCGGCTGGGCGCCGGTGGCCGAAGGCGCGCGCACGATGGGCCTGAAGCCGGTGTGGGAATTGGTCGAACCGTGGCTGAGAGCGCAGAAGACGGTCGCACCACGCGCTGTGAACACGCCGCGGCTGATCGGCACGCAGGGCAACCCGGGCCTGGCCTAGAGGCGTAGCTCCAGTCCAGGCTTGGGAAAGCCCGCTGCTGGCATGCCCGGTGACGCGCTACGCTGCGCCCCACACCAAATCATTCCCGACGGAGACAAGCCCATGAGCCAAGTCGAGCCTTCAGCCCTGGCGCTGCAACGCCTGTACCACTGGGAAAAGACCACGCCCGAGCGCATGGTCTTCACCCAGCCCTACGAGGGCGCGGCCAAAGGAGGACAGGTCCGCACCTGGACCTGGAAGGAGGCGCTGGACGAGACGCGGCGCATGGCCGCGCACCTGAAGAGCCTCAACCTGCCGCCGAAGAGCAACATCGCGCTGATTTCGAAGAACACCGCGCACTGGATGTTCACCGACTGGGCGATCTGGATGGCCGGCCATGTCTCGGTGCCGCTGTACCCAACGCTGGCGGCCGACACCATCCGCCAGATCCTGGAGCACAGCGAAGCGAAGCTGCTCTTCGTCGGCAAGCTCGACGGCTGGGCCGGCATGAAGCCCGGCATTCCGGCGGGTATGTCGTGCATCGCGCATCCGCTGGCGCCCGACGACGCGAAGAAGCACTACGCGAGCTGGGACGACATCATCGCCAAGACCGCGCCGATGACCGACAGCCCGGTGCGCCCGGCCGACGAGATGGCCACCATCATCTACACCTCGGGCACGACCGGCATGCCCAAGGGCGTGATGCACAGCTTCGGCAACTTCGCCGCAGCACTCACGGCGGGCCTGAAGCGCGTGCCGCTTGACAACAGCGCGCGCATGCTGAGCTACCTGCCGCTGTCGCACATCGTCGAGCGCGTGCTGGTCGAGCATGGCCTGCTGGCTGTCGGCATGCAGATCTACTTCGCCGAAAGTCTGGACACCTTCACGCTCGACCTGCAACGCGCCCAGCCCACCACCTTCTTCTCGGTGCCGCGGCTGTGGGTCAAGTTCCAGCAGGGCATCAACGCCAAGATGCCGCCGGCCAAGTTGAACCGCCTGCTGTCGATCCCGATCATCGGCGGTTTGGTGCGCAAGAAGATCCTCAAGGCCCTGGGCCTGGACAAGTGCACCTTCGCCGCCGGCGGCGCCGCGCCGATGCCGCCGGCGCTGCTGCAGTGGTACACGAAGCTGGGACTGGACCTGATCGAGGGCTACGGCATGACCGAGAACTGCGGCGTCAGCCACGGCACGCTGCCGGGCAAGTCGCGGCCCGGCACGGTCGGCCTGCCCTATGACGGCGTGCAATGCCGGCTCGACCCGGCCAACGGCGAGATCCAAGTCAAGTGCTCGTGGAACATGCAGGGCTACTACAAGGAGCCCGAGGAGTCCAAGGCCGCGTTCACTGACGACGGCTGGTTGAAGACCGGCGACAAGGGCGCGCTCGACGCCGAAGGCAACCTGAAGATCACGGGCCGCGTCAAGGACCTGTTCAAGACCAGCAAGGGCAAGTACGTGGCGCCGGCGCCGATCGAGGACCGGCTGGTGATGCACACCTACATCGAGGCCTGCGCCGTCACCGGCGCCAACCTCGGCCAGCCGCTGGGCATCGCGATGCTGAACCTCGACGGCATCAACAAGGCCAAGAGCGCCGACGGCCGCAAGGAGATCGAGAGCGAGCTGACGCAGCACCTGGCGGCGATCAACGAGAAGCTCGACCCGCACGAGCAGCTCGACTGCGTCGTCGTCGTCACCGAACCGTGGAGCGTCGACAACGGCTTCATCACGCCGACCTTCAAGGTCAAGAGGAACCGCATCGAAGAGGTCTACGGGCCGAACTACGAAGCGTGGTCGGGCTCACGCAAGAAAGTCATTTGGCAGCAATAGCCGCATGACTCTCGACGTGGCGCTGCTTGAATACGCGCCGGCACTGCTCGGCGGCGCGCTGATCGGCTTGGCGTCGGCGCTGCTGATCCTCGGCGCCGGCCGCGTCGCCGGCATCGCGGGCATCGTCGGCGGTGCGCTGCAAAGCCTCGTCCTCGGCCGCGCACCTGGGCGCAATGCAATCCGGTGGGCCTTCATCGGCGGGCTGCTGGCGGCGCCCTGGGTGTGGCGCCTGTTCGCGCCGCTGCCGGCAGCCACCAGCAGCGCCGGGCCGGCGCTGTTGATCATTGCCGGCCTGGTGGTTGGCATCGGTGTGCGCATGGGTAACGGCTGTACCAGCGGCCACGGCGTCTGTGGGTTGTCGAGCTTGTCGCTGCGTTCGCTGGTCAACGTGCTGGCCTTCATGGGCGCGGGCGTCGTCACCGTGTTCGTGCTGCGACACGCGATCGGCGGCTGACCGATGGCCGCGCTGATCGCCTTGCTGGCCGGCCTGGTCTTCGGCATCGGCCTGCTGATGAGCGGCATGACCGACCCGGCCAAGGTGCAAGGCTTTCTCGATCTGTTTTGGCGCTGGGACCCGAGCCTGGCCTTCGTCATGGGCGGCGCGATCGCGGTGGCGATCGGCGCGTTCACGTTCGCCAAGCGGCGCGCTGCCGCAGGACGCAGGAGCTGGAGCGGTGAGCCGATCGAGGTGCCGAAGGTCAATGCCATCGACGCGCGCCTGATCGGCGGCGGTGTGCTGTTCGGTATCGGCTGGGGCTTGGCCGGCTTCTGCCCCGGCCCTGCAATCGTTGCGCTGTCCAGTGGTTTCGGGCCTGCGCTGTGGTTCGTGCCGGCGATGCTCGTCGGCATGGCGTTGCACGACACGCTCGTCCAGCGTCGCGCCGCATGAAGCGCGTGCTGCGCGCGGCATCGTTGATCGCAGCGGCACTCGCAGCGGGTTGCGCCACGCTGCCGCCACCGCCGCCCGCGCGCACGCCGAGCGCTGCAGAGAAGGACGACGCACGGCGCACGCTCGTCGCGCCGTACATCGCCTGCATGCAAGCCGAGGCGCGCAAGCAGGGCGGCGGCAGTAGCGCCGTTGACACGAGTGAACTTCGCTGCGGGCACCACATCCAGCAACTGCGCCGCTACGGCGCGAGCAAAGACTACGACGCGCTGCGCTGGAGCGACTACATCGAGCAAGTCGAGCGCGAGGGCCGTGCGGCGGCGGTGAAAAGCAGCGGCGGTACACCCCAACGCAACTGAGGCGCACACTGGCGCGGCGGCGCTGCTTCCCAACTCCCGGAGATCAACACATGGGCTGGTTCTCGAAAAATGACGACGGCTTCTTTCTCGCGACGATCGTGCCAAGCGCGGGTGACGGCGGACCCCGCATCGAGAAATACCTCGGCATCGTCAACGGCGAAGCGATCATCGGCGCCAACATCTTTCGCGACCTGTTCTCGTCGGTCCGCGACGTGGTCGGTGGCCGCGCCGGCGGCTATGAGCGAGCGCTGTCCGGTGCGCGTGATGCGGCGCTTGACGACATGAAAGCTGCGGCGCGCGAACTTGGCGCCAATGGTGTCGTCGGCATCGACTTCGACTACGAAGTGCTCGGCGAGGCCAACGGGATGATGATGGTGGCGGTCAGCGGGACGGCGGTGCAGATGGGAGACTGACTGCGTGCCACCGCTTCACTCGGCAGTGCACCGCCGACGCCCTGCGAAGGCCACCGCGCACAAACCGAGCGCCATCAGTGCCCAGGTTGACGGCTCCGGCACGTTGGTGACGATGGCAGTGGCGTTAGTCCGCCCGACATGGTGCAAATCCGGTTGGTTGTAGGTGGCCGTCATGCCCGTGAGCCAGAGGTTCACCGGCGAGTCCTCGAAGTAGGCGTAGAGCGAGACGATCTGTCCGCCCGAAACCACTGCCGTTAGTGCGCTGGAACGCCACGGATCATCAAAGTCCGGGATGTGGTTTGACTGCGAATCGACGCTCAGCGACAGGATGTCGCTGTCCATGTAGACGCCATCAGCTCCACTGCTGGTGACCAAGGTCACCAGCCCGGTCCAGTCGAAGTGGACCGGCTGCACTCGTGGATCATCGTACGAGCATGACGACGGGTAGCACTCCCAGGCATTGACTTCGTGAATGCCCTGACCGCGTAGATCAAGCAGGAAGGTGGTGGACGCCACTGCACTCTGCGTCAGCCAGAGCAAAGTGGCTGCCAACAGGTACGACAGCTTGTGGGAGGCGAACATGCTCATGGCGACTCCAGTGGGGTGTCCGATTCCGTGACGCCGTTCACCGGCGAAGTGGATCGGCAGATGCTCGCGCGGTCCGCACCCAGCTGGTTGAGTTGAATCAAGCCTTGTAGTGACGGCCGGTCCGTCGCCTCAATCCAGCGTCACCTCGGCCCTCACCGCCCCCGCCCGATCCGCCCTCGCGGTCAGGCCGATCCGCATCCCCTTCGGCCCCTTCACCACCCACTCCGCCACCGCGCGATCGGCGGTGACTTCGCGTGACGGCAGGAACGCCTGCTGACTGTTCTTCGGCGCGTGCCCTTCGAGCTGCGGCCCTTCGAAGCGGTGCCTGCCGTTGATCAATGACACGTCCGGGTGCTCGGGCAGGTGGATCTCGAACATCACGCCGCGCACGACCTTGCGTTCGAGCGCGAGCTTGGTCACGTAGGCTGGCAGGTAGCCGCTGTTGGCAACCGCAAAGCGGATGCGCCAGGTGTCGTTGCCCAGGGCGCGCACTTCGGTGCGCAGCATCTCGAGCTTCGGCAGCGACAGCGCGATCTGCGTCATCCACGCTGGAAAGCGCGCCGCCTCGCGCTCGCGCAGGTGCGGCGGCGGGTTGCGCCAATAGTTCATCTTGTCCCAGCCGCCGATCTCGACCGCGCCCAACTGCGGGTGCTTGAACGGCTGCCAATCGACATACGCCTGGCGGTTGCAATGCTTGTCGCTCCATGCCAGCAACTTCATGTCGTCATCGACCGGGTGCTCGCGGTACCAGTCGATCCACTTGTAGTCGGTGATGCCCGCCTCTTTGTTCGGCGACCAGAGTTCGACCACCCAGAACAGCGCGCCGAGGTGCTCATAGAGCCAGTCCTGCGTGCCGGTGATGACGTCCTTCGGGTGGTACTTGAACTCGTGCCAGATGCTGATGGCCGGGTAGCCGGTGAGTTTTTCGCCGAGCGCCGAGAAGCGCTTGATGCTCCACAGGTCTTCGGGCGTCATGTCGTCGTCGCTCTTGCTGCCCATCGGCCGCAGGATGACGCCGCTGTGCGTGTGGTAGCTGATCGCCGCGCCGATGTTCGGGTGCTTGACGATAAAGTCGACCATCGCCCGCACTTCGGGCTCGCTCGTCGGGTACGGTCCGGCGCCGAGCTGCTCGTGTTCTCCGCGCCAGTTGGTCGGGAAGTTGCGGTTGAGGTCCAGGCCCTCGGCATCGCGGTTGACGCTGACCGTGAGGCCGTCCCAGTTGAGCAGCGTGCCTTCGGGCATCAGGCGGAAATACTCACCGCCGAACTCGCCAGGCTCGCGCGCCACCATCAGCCGCGGCTCCTGTGGGTGCTTCTTGTACGGGCCGTGCGGGTCGGGCACGCGCATCGTCAGCATGCGGCCGTCGCCGTCCACGTCTTCGATCGTCAGGCCTTCGACCGTGTCTTCGTCGAACGGATACAGCCGCGTTGACGAGCGGATGTGACGCGGCTTGTCGGCCAGCGCGAGCTCGGCGCCGTCGGGGTTCAAGCGCGGGCACAGGTAGACGACGCGGGTGTCGAGCAACTGCGTGATGTCGCGGTCGCTGCCGAACTTGATGATCAGCTGGTGCAGGTAGTACAGGCAGGTCGTGCTGGCCGTGAGCTCGGCGGCGTGGATGTTGCCGTCGGCCCAGAAGGCCGGCTTGTCGGTGTCGTCACCGGTGGAGAAGTTGGTGACCGTGGCCACCCAGATGTCGCGGCCCTCGTGGCTCTTGCCGATCGATGCGACTCGCACCAGGCCCGGCGCCGCGGCGGCGTAGTCGTGCAGCAGTTGCGAGAGTTCGTCGTAGCGGTAGAAGGTGTCGAAGCGCGGGACGGGCAATGCGGACATGGTGGCGCCACAAGAAGAAAAAGGCCGGGCAAGCATACTGCCCGGCCCTTGCGCTGCGCGAGCCGCCGAGGTGGGCGGCGTGTCACCTGCTCAGGGGAAGACGAAGTCGGTGGTGACGTCGGCGTTGCTCAGCGTGATCAGCGCGGTCTTGGGCACGACCGTGCCCGCGGCCGTGGCTGACAGCGTGTATTGCCCCGCGCCCGAGGCCGCGCCGGCAAAGCTGTAGCTCGCCGCGCTGGCCGCATAGGCCGCCGAGGCCGGGACCGCAGTCGGCAAGGTCATGCTGTAGGTTCCGCTCGCGGCGTCGGCGACGGCCGCCGCAGCCTGGATCGTCGGCCCGCCGGACACTGCCTGCAGCGCGCGGATCGCGGCGTCGATCGACGCCGGCGCCGGGTTGATCGTGACCGTGCCCTTGGCGGCGTAGCTGCTGGGAGAAAGCGGCGTGTTCAGCGCCGCGCCAGCGCTGCCGACGGTGGTGATGGCGCTGGCCACCACCGGCACGCCGGTCATCACCGCGTTGGCGCGGCCGGGCGCGGTGATGACCAGGTCGTAGGTGCCCTCCGGCACCGGGTAGAGCACAAAGCGGCCGTCGGTCTGCGGCGGTGTGGATTTGATGATGGTCCCACCCTGCTGCGCCGAGACCAGCGTGTTGCCGTTGGCCAGGCTCGGATCGACAAATCCGACGATGCGCTGGCCGGCGTCCGACAACACCGGGATGACGCTGATCACCGGCTTCAACAGGTACTTGCCGGAGTTGCCGGCGCGGACGAACGAGCGGCAGGCGTCGAAATCAAGCACGAAGTTGGCCACCTGGTTCGCCGGCACGACCATGTTGACATTGAACTTGAGGCCGCTTTGCTGGCCGCTGGGTGTGTCGAGCGCGGTCTCGTTGCCGCCGCTGGGCCGGATGGCGTTGGCATATGGCGCCGTGCTGCCGTTGGCCGCCAGCACCAACCGCATCTGCGTGTAGGTGCCGGACGGCAGCTGGGTTTCGCCGAGCGGCAGCAGGTTGCCGTTGGTGTACTCGAGCAGGTCGATGCGTTGCGGCGCGGCCAGCACGACCTCGGACCAACCGCCGTCGTTCTCGGCGGCGCTGTCGCTGCGGTGCACGCGCACCTTCTCCACCGTGACCCAGACGTTGTCGTAGCCACAGGCTGGCGCGTCGGTGAGCGACAGGCGCAGAGTGCCGGTGGCGTCGCTGCCGCCACCACCGCCGCCGCAGGCGGCGATCAGCGTGGCGCCGGCGGCCGCGGCCAAGGTCAGTGTGAGAGGCGTATTGAGGATCAAGCGCATGCAGCGACTCCGGTGTTCGAGAGGGTGCAGGCTACGCGCGGCTGCGCTATCGACGTGTGAACAGGTTGGTATCCCGCACTTGTGGACACCCTTGGTTTCAGGGGTTTCAGCTTGGCAGACCGGTCAGCCGACCGCGCGCCCACCGACGAACACCCGCACCTCGCCGGGCGCCATCGCCATCCAGCGTTCGTTGGCCGTCATCGGCTCGGTGGCGACCACCGCCACTCGGTCGTTCGGTGTGGTGTGCGCACCAAAGTCCACCGTCACGTCGTCGTCGGCCAGCGTCGCCTGACCGAACGGATGGGCGCGTTCGATGCAGTGCAACTTTGTACTGCAATGCGCCCACAGCGCCTGGCCGTTGGACAACAGCAGGTTGAACGTGCCGTGCGCGGCCGGCTGCGGCAGCAGCTCACGCAGCGTGATCGTCAATTCACGGATCGTCGGCACGCTGGCATGTGACTTGGCCAGCTCCTGCATCAGCCAGCAGAAGGCGCGCTCGCTGTCGGTGTCGCCGACGGGTTTGAACGCCGCGTGCAGGCGCGGGTTGAAGCCCTTCAGGTCGCCGTTGTGCGCGAACACCCAGTAGCGGCCCCAAAGCTCACGCACGAACGGGTGCGTGTTCTCCAGCGCGACGCGGCCCTGCGTGGCCTTGCGGATGTGGGCGATGACGTTGTCGCTCTTGATCGGGTAGCGCCGCACCAGCTCGGCCACCGGCGACTCGCGCGCGCTGTGGTGATCGACCAGGGTGCGCAGTCCCTTGTCTTCGAAGAAGGCGATGCCGAAGCCGTCCTTGTGCTCATCGGCGCGCCGTGCCAGGCCTTCGAAGCTGAAGCACACGTCCGTCGGGACGTTGGCGTTCATGCCGAGCAACTGACACACAGTGCTAAGGAATCGGGATGAACAGGCGAAGGATGCCGCGCACCGAAATCAGATTGCCCGGGTTGCCCTTTTCTTCGAGCACCGCACTCATGCGTCGAAGGATGCGCGGGCTCTTCTTGGCCCGAGAGATCACCAGGTCGGCCAGCCAGGGATAGGCATTGACCCCGTTGGCGCGCTCGTACAGATCGAAGCGCGGCTTCAGCTCCATCAAGTGCGCCTCGTAATGCGCCCGCGCCTGCGCGTCGGTCATCATCGTGTCGCGTGCCACGCTGATGGTTTCGGCGGCGAGGATGCCCGTCTCGAGTGCCTTGCCGATGCCCTCGCCGGTGAACGCATAGGTCGCGCCGGCCGCTTCGCCGGTGACCAGCAGGCCGGGGCGCGAGAAGCGCGCACCTTCGAGCGAGCAGCGCAGTGGCGCGCCCTTCAGCGGGCCCAGCTGTTCGCCGGAGGCCATCAGCTCCTTCGCCACCGGATAGACGGCGCAAAAGCGCTCGAACATCTCGCGCAGGTTGACTTCGGCCATGGCCTCGCGGCCATCATCGCCTTTCGCAGTGTGGCTGTGCGCCAGACCGACGCCGATGTTGTAAACGCCATCGGGGCAAGGAAAGATCCAGCCGTAACCCTTGGACAGTTTCTTGTGCCACAGCACTTCGAGGCCGGTGATGCGCCCGGCCATCTTCGGGTTGCGCACATAGGTGCGCATGGCCACGCCGCTGGGCGTGCGCCGCTCGCACAGGCCGGCAGCCATCAGCGCGGTCGGCACGGCGCCGGTGGCCAGGACCACCCACTGAGCCTGCACGTCGTGCATCTGATCGCCGATCTTCAGGCGCGCGCCGTAGACGCGCTGCTGGCCATCGACCAGCGGCGCTTCGAAGCGCGCCGGAGCGCACCACTGCGCGCCGTCGTCCATCGCCGCGCGGCGCAGGATGTCGTCGAGCACCGCGCGCGGCAGCACGGCCAGGCGGCCCGGCACATCGACGCGGCCGCCGCGTGGCGCGATACAGGCGAGGTGCGGCAGGCGGCGTGCATGCTTCATCACCTCCTGGTAGACGCCCATGCGGCCGAAGGCCGTGTGCGCGTCGGGGATCAGGCCGTCGCCGCAGACCTTGTCGCGTGGGAACTCATGCTGATCGACCAGCAGCGGCTTGAAGCCGGCACGCGCCAACTGCTGCGCGCAGGCGCTGCCCGCGGGGCCAGCGCCGACGACGAGCACATCGCAGGAGGAAGGGATCGTTGACATCGGGCGGCGATTGTAGGCAGCGACGACGGGCGCCCAGCATGCGACGTCCTTGCGCCTAGTCAACCGCCACGATGACGGCGCAGCCGATCATGTTGTCCTGACGCCTAACGCGCCATGTACCGAAAGGCTTGAAGATGACTCTGTTCCACGCCGTTGTCCTGGTTGACCACAACCAAGCGCAGGTTCTGCAATTCGATGCCGAGCATGTGCAGGCGCAGAAGGTCAAGGCGCACAACCACTACACGAAGCAGCACGGCAGCCAGGTGCGCAGCGAGCATGAGTTCTTCGGCCGTGTGTGCGACGCGCTGGACGACATCGCCGAGGTGTTGATCACCGGCTCGAAAACGGCCCTCGCCGACTTCAAGCACTACGCCGACAAGCATCGCCCGCAGACGGCCAAGCGGATCGTCGGCTATGAGGCGGTTGACCATCCCAGCGAGCACCAACTGATCGCTCTGGCGCGCCAGTACTTCCTGCGCTACGACCGCATGGCGGGTACGCCGACGCCGACCTGAATCAGCGGCGGCAGCACCTATTGCTGCGACTCAGGCGGCGTGGGCCTTCACCTTGAGCCGCCACGCGTGCAGCAGGGGCTCGGTGTAACCGCTGGGTTGCTCCTTGCCCTTCCACACCAGATCGCACGCGGCTTGATAGGCCGCCGACGTCTTGAAGTTGCCGGCCATGTTCTTGTAGGCCGCATCGCCGGCGTTCTGCATGTCCACCACTGCGGCCATGCGCTCGAAGGTCGCGCGCACCTGCGCTTCGGTGACGACGCCATGGTGCAGCCAGTTGGCGATGTGCTGCGAGCAGATGCGCAGCGTCGCCCGGTCTTCCATCAGGCCGACGTTGTGGATGTCGGGCACCTTCGAACAGCCCACGCCCTGGTCAATCCAGCGCACGACGTAGCCGAGGATGCCCTGCACGTTGTTGTCGAGTTCCTGCTGCACCTCGGGCGGCGTCCAGAACGGCAGCAGCGCCACCGGCACCTGCAGGATCGCGTCCAGCAGCTTCTCTTCCACCATCGCCGCTTTCGGGCCGAGGGCAAACGCTTCCATGCTTTCCTGCAGCGTGGCGACGTCGACCTGGTGGTAGTGCAGCGCGTGCAGCGTGGCGGCGGTGGGGCTGGGCACCCACGCGGTGTTGGCGCCGGCCTGCGGATGCGCGATCTTCTCCTTCATCATGTCGGCCATCAGGTCCGGCATCGCCCACATGCCCTTGCCGATCTGGGCGCGTCCGCGCAGCCCGCAGGCCAGGCCGATCTGCACGTTGTTGAACTCGTAGGCGCGCAGCCAGGTCGCCATCTTCATGCGCGGCTTGCGCACCATCGGCCCGGCGTACATCGCGGTGTGCATCTCATCGCCCGTGCGGTCGAGGAAGCCGGTGTTGATGAAGGCCACGCGGTGCTGCGCAGCCTCGATGCAGGCCCGCAGGTTGACGCTGGTGCGCCGCTCCTCGTCCATGATGCCGAGCTTGACGGTGTTCTCCGTCAGCCCGAGCATGGCCTCGACGCGGCCGAAGAGTTCGGCCGCGAACGCCACCTCGGCGGGGCCGTGCATCTTCGGCTTGACGATGTACACGCTGCCGGTGCGCGTGTTGTGCAGTCCCCGCGTGCCCAGGCGCTTCAGGTCGTGCAGCGCGATCGTCGTCGTCACGACGGCGTCGAGGATGCCTTCCGGGATCTCGCTGCCGTCGCCGAGCAGCACCGCCGGGTTCGTCATCAGGTGGCCTACGTTGCGCACGAACAGCAGCGAGCGGCCATGCAACGTGACAGGGCGGCCGTCGGCACCGGTGTAAACGCGGTCGGGTTCGAGCGCGCGCGTGAATGACTTGCCGCCCTTGGCGACCTCCTCGGTCAGTGTGCCGCGCAGGATGCCCAGCCAATTTCGGTAGGCGAGCACCTTGTCGTCGGCATCGACGGCGGCGATCGAGTCCTCGAGGTCGAGGATGGTCGACAGGGCGGCTTCGAGCACGAGGTCCGCGACGCCGGCCGCGTCGGTGCGCCCGATCGGGTGGTTGCGGTCGATGCGCACCTCGAGGTGCAGACCGTGATGGCGCAGCAGCAGCGCCGACGGCGCCGCGGCGTCGCCCTGATAGCCGACGAAGCCGGCGGCGTCAGCCAGGCCGCGGGTCGACCCGTCCTTCGTCGCGACCACGAGCCGGCCGCTCTCGACACGGTAGGCAGTGGCGTCGCGATGCGAGCCGGTGGCCAGCGGCGCGGCCTGGTCGAGCACGGCGCGCGCGTACTCGATCACCTTCTGCCCGCGCGCCGGGTTGTAGCCGCGGCCTTTCTCCGCGCCGCCGGACTCCGGGATCACGTCGGTGCCGTACAGCGCGTCGTAGAGCGAGCCCCAGCGCGCGTTGGCGGCATTGAGCGCGTAGCGCGCGTTGGTGATCGGCACCACCAGCTGCGGCCCGGCCTGGCGGGCCAGTTCGTCGTCGACGTTGGCCGTCTGGCAGTGCACCAGGCCCGAGGGCTCGACGAGGTAGCCGATGCGCTTGAGGAAGGCGCGGTAGGCGGGCATGTCGCCGATCGGCCCGGGGTTGGCGCGATGCCAGGCGTCGAGTTCGGCCTGCAGTCGGTCCCGCTCGGCCAGCAGCGCAGCGTTCTTCGGGGCGAGGTCGTGGGCCAGCACGTCGAAGCCGCGCCAGAAGGTGTCGCGGTCGAGGCCGCTGCCGGGCAGCACCTCGTCTTCGATGAAACGATGGAGGACAGAGGCCACCTGCAGGCGGCCGGCGGCGATGCGTTCGGTCATGGTCTTTCGGGGTCGGAGATGAAAAAGGAAAGGACTTCGCGCAGGCTGGCGCCGCTGCGCGTGGGCTCGACGCCGAGCTGGTCCAGCGGCACGCCGTCGCGGTTGATCCACAGCGTCGTGTAGCCATGCCAGGTGGCGCCCAGAGCGTCCCAGCAATTGCTCGAGACGAACAGGATGTCCTTGGCCGGCAGGCCCAGCGCCTTCGGGCCGAGCGCATAGGCGGCGGAGTCGGTCTTGAAGCGCCGCACCGTGTCGACCGACAGGATCGGGTTCAACAGGTGGGTGAAGCCAGCGCTTTGAACCGCGGCTTCAAGCATCGGCGGGTCGCCGTTGGACAGGATGCCGGCCGTGATGCCCAGCCGCTTCAGGTGCGCCAGCACCGCCCGGTTCTCGGGGAACGGTTTGAGCATGCGGTACTGCGCCAGCAGCTTGGCCTCGCTGGCCGGGTCCACCGGCAGCTCGAAGCGCAGCACTGAATAGCGCAGCGCGTTGCAGGTGATGTCCCAGAACGAGGCGTAGCGGTTGCTCATCGTCAGTAGCCGCGAGTACTCGATCTGCTTGTCGCGCCACAACAAGACCAGCTTGTGCCCGCGTCCGGGGAACAGGTTTTCGGCTGTGTCGATCAGGCTGTGCACGTCGAACAGCGTGCCGTAGGCGTCGAACAGGACGGCCTTGGGCGTGGGTGTGGACGCGGCATCAGACATGACCATGAACTTTATTCGGAACTTGGGCAGCGATTAAGCGTTGCAAACGGCAGGCATTGCTGCTGCGCAATGCAGAATTAGGCCCACCCCGAAGCGGCCTCCGGCCGCTACCCCTCAAGGGGCACCGCCAGCGGCCTGGCTGAGCCAGATCCGCGGCGGTCGCTTGGTAAGGCACGCACGCAGTCTCACATGGACAAGCTCAAGCAGATCGAATCTTTCGTCGGCGTGGCCGCCAAGGGCAGCCTGACGGCCGCGGCGAAGGCCGAGGGTGTGGCCCCGGCGGTGATCGGCCGGCGCGTCGATGCGCTCGAAGAGCGCCTGGGCGTGAAGCTGATGATGCGGACCACGCGGCGCATCACGCTGACCCACGAAGGCAGCGCCTTTCTCGACGACTGCCAGCGGTTGTTGCAGGATCTGGCCAGCGCTGAAGCCAGTGTCAGTGCAGGTGGCGCGAAAGCCAGTGGTTACTTGCGTGTGACGGCGCCGGCCGGTTTTGGCCGCCGTCATGTGGCGCCGATGGTGCCGAAGTTCATCGCCCAGCACCCGGACGTGCACCTGTCGCTGAACCTGTCGGACCGCGTGATCGACATCGTCAGCGAGAACTTCGATTGCGCGGTGCGCGTCGGCGACATGCCCGATTCGAGCCTGGTCGGCATGCGTCTGGCCGACAACCGCCGCCAGTGCGTCGCCACACCGGCCTACCTCAAACGGGCTGGTACACCGGCCACGCCGGCCGACCTGCACCGCCACGAGTGCCTGGCGCTGTCGTCAGACGCCAGCCAGACGCGCGGCTGGGCCTTCGTCGTCGACGGTGCGGTCACGCACCTGCGGCCGAGCGGCCGGCTCGATTGCAGCGACGGCCAGGTGCTGCACGAGTGGTGCCTGCTCGGCCTGGGCATCGCCTGGCGCAGCACCTGGGAGGTCGATGCCGACATCACGGCCGGCCGCCTGGTCAGCGTGCTCGATGAATTCGCTGCGCCGCCCAACGGCATCTACGCCGTGTTCGCGCACGCCAAGCACCTGCCGCTGCGCGTGCGCCTGTGGGTTGATTTCCTCAAGCAGGCCTGGGGTGAACCCAAGTACTGGAAGGCGGCCGCCTGAAACGAAAAAGCCCGGCGAGCGCCGGGCTTTTCGATGGGTGGCAGCCGAAAGCTCAGGCTTTCTTGCTGAGGCAGTCCTTCATGAAGGCCTTGCGCTCGTCGCCTGCCTTGCCCGTGGCGTCCTTGTTGCACATCTTCATCTTTTCGCGCTGATTGCCGCCCGCAGCCGGTTTGGCGCCCAGGCAGCTCTTCATGAAGGCCTTGCGCTCATCGCCCTTCTTGCCTTCGGCGTCCTTGTTGCACGTCGCCATCTTTTCTTGTTGTGGTGTCTTGTCCTTCATCGGCGCGGCAGCGGCGTGACTGGCGGCAAACGAGCCGCTGGCGGCAAAGGCCAGTGCCAGGGCGGTGATCAGGTGTTTCATCGGAGCTCCTTTGTTCTATGAACAAATAAATGGGCGGGATTTCGCCGCCGCGGATTGGAGCAGACCTAACGCAAGGCGTCTAGCAATCGTCTACAGGATCCGGCGCGGATGGTCGAGCGCTTCGTGCGCAGCGTGCAGGCGCTTGACCAGCACCTTGATGAACGCGTCGTCGAAGCGGTGACGAGTGCCTGCCGACAGTTGCGCCATCGCCTCCGGGTTGAACGAGATCGTGGTGCAGGTCTGCGACACGATCACATCGGCTTGGTGCACACGCAGCTCGGGGCTCGGCGCGAGGTAGGCCATCTCGCCGACCGAGGCCCCCTTGCCGAGCTCGGCGACCTTGTTGCCGTCGCGAAAGACCTCGACGCTACCCTGCGCGACAAGGTAGAAGTTGCGCCCTTCCTGGCCCTTCTTGTAGAGCGCGTGGCCGAAGTTGAAGCGCTGCCACTTCGCGCGGTGCACGACTTCCCAGAGCTCGACGTCGCCGAAGGCGCTGAAAAAGTCGAGCCCGCGCAGCAGGTTGAAGCGCTCGGAGTCGAGCACGCCTTGCAACTTGCCGCGCGGCACCTCGCGCCGGGCGATCACGCCGGCCAGGCTCTGCGCAAAGTCGTCCCAGTTGCCCGGGCGGTCGGCCGGGTTCTTTTCCAGCGCGCGCTGCAGCAAGGCTTCGAGGCTCGCCGGCACGCCGTCGCGCAGGCTGGCCAGCGGTTGCGGCTGCTCGTTGAAGACCTGGTGCATCAGCGCAGCCTGCGTCGGTGCGTCGAACGGCGGCCGGCCGGCGATCAGGTGGTAGAGCACCGCGGCCAGCGAGTACATGTCGGCGCGCGCATCGATCTCGCCGCCGTCGAGCTGCTCGGGCGAGATGTAGGCCAGCGAGCCGACACGGTGAACTGCCGTTCGCTCGGCGTCGAGCTGCAGCACGCTGCCGAAATCGGTGAGCTTGACATCGACCACGGTGTCGCGGTCCATCACGGCGAGCACGTTGGCCGGCTTGACGTCGCGGTGGATCAGGCCCTGGCGCGACACATAGCCCAGAGCCATCGCGCACTTGAAACCGATTTCGACGACCTGCTCGAGCGACAGCAGCGAGTCCGGCCGGCAGAACGTTTTCAGCGTCGTGCCCGGCACGTATTCCATGACGAGGTACGGCAACTCCGGGTCGGGCACGGCGTCGAAGATCTGGACCACGTTCGGATGTTCGAGGCGGCCGACGAGATCGGCTTCGGCGGCGAAGAAGCGCTTGAAGTAGTGGCCGTCGTCGTCATCGCTGCTGCCCTGCGCACGCGCGGGCACGCGCAGGCACTTGATGGCGACGTCACGGCCGCGGAACTCGTCGCGGGCGTGGAAGACCTCGCTCGTCGCGCCCTCGCCCAGACGGCCCAGCACCTTGTACTTGCCGATCTGGCGCGGCAATCGGCCTGGAACTGAGGTGTCTGCGGACATGGAGGTCGAGCATAGTGTTGCGTCGCTGGCGCCGATGCCTGTGCTTACAAGCGGGCGTGACCTTCGGCACGCCGAGCGCTGCCCGCTTCTAGAATCGTCGTCATGTTGCAGGCCCAGCAAGAACTTCTCGCGGCCCTGGCCCAGGCGCTCGACGAGACGGTGCCGGGCCATGGTCTGACCCCCGTTTTCGAGTCGCCGAAGCAAGCCGCGCATGGCGACCTGGCCATCACTGCGGCGATGCCGTTGGCCAAGCAGAGCAAGACGGCGCCGCGCGGACTGGCCGAGCGCCTGGTCGCGGCGTTGCACAAGCAGCCCGCGGTGCAGCGCTGGGTGAGCGCTCTCGAGATCGCAGGCCCCGGCTTCATCAACCTGCGTTTGTCGCCAGCCGCCAAGCAGGCCGTGGTGGCTGAGGTGATGGACGCCGGCGCGCGCTACGGCGTTCAGCCGCCCAACGGCCAGCATGTGATGGTCGAGTTCGTTTCGGCCAACCCGACCGGCCCGCTGCACCTGGGCCACGCGCGCCAGGCCGCACTCGGCGACGCGCTGTGCAGCCTGTTCGCGACGCAGGGCTGGCAGGTCACACGTGAGTTCTACTACAACGACGCCGGCGTGCAGATCGCCACGCTGGCGGCTTCGGTCAAGGCGCGCATCGACGGTCACAAGCCTGGCGACGCAGCGTGGCCCGAAGCGGCGTACCAAGGCGAGTACATCGCCGACATCGCCGTCGACTTCCTGGCCCGGAAGACCGTCAAGGCCGACGACCGCGAGTTCACGGCCTCGGGCGATCCGAACGATCTCGACGGCATCCGCCAGTTCGCCGTGGCCTACCTTCGCCATGAGCAGGATCTCGACTTGCAGGCCTTCGGCTTGAAGTTCGACCACTACTTTCTCGAATCGAGCCTGTACCGCGACGGCAAGGTCGAGTCCACCGTCGCGCGCCTGATGAAATCGGGCCACACCTACGAAGCCGATGGCGCGCTGTGGTTGAAGACCACCGAGTACGGCGACGACAAGGACCGCGTGATGCGCAAGTCCGACGGCACGTTCACCTACTTCCTGCCCGACGTGGCGTATCACATCGAGAAGTGGAATCGCGGCTACACCAAGTGCATCAACTGTCAGGGCACCGACCATCACGGCACGATCGCGCGCGTCAGGGCTGGCCTGCAAGCGTCCGGTCTCGGCATCCCGGCAGGCTTCCCGGACTATGTGCTCAACAAGATGGTCACCGTGATGAAGGGCGGCGCCGAGGTCAAGATCAGCAAGCGCGCTGGTGGCTACGTGACGCTGCGCGACCTGATCGACTGGACCAGCCGCGACGCGGTGCGCTTCTTTCTCATCAGCCGCAAGGCCGATACCGAGTACACCTTCGACGTCGATCTGGCCCTCGCGCAAAACGACGAGAACCCTGTGTTTTACGTGCAGTACGCGCATGCACGCATCTGCTCGGTGCTGGCGATGTGGCGCGAGAAAAAGGGCGACACCACGGCCCTGGCCGAAGCCGACCGGTCGCTCCTCACCGCCCCCACCGAAGCAGCGCTGATGCTCGCGCTGGCCGACTATCCGTCGA
Organism: uncultured beta proteobacterium; assembly: GCA_963738425.1. Classification (GTDB taxonomy): domain Bacteria; phylum Pseudomonadota; class Gammaproteobacteria; order Burkholderiales; family Burkholderiaceae_C; genus CADEEN01. Next base: position 84,017 of record CAVTWT010000032.1, read on the forward strand.
TGCTCACACGCGCCGCGGCCAACCTGGCCCCGCACGACGTGGCCTTCTACGCCCGATCGCTGGCCGCGGCCTTCCACAGCTACTACGCGGCCGAGCGTTTTCTGGTTGATGATGCGGCGCTGGCGCGCGCGCGCATGGCGCTGTTGACCGCCACGGCGCAGGTGCTCAAGAACTCGCTGGCCGTGCTCGGCGTCAGTGCGCCGGAGCGCATGGACCGCGAAACCCCTTCTGAAGAAGAGATCTCCACGACATGACTTCGCAGCAACGCGGCGGCTTCGCCCTTGGATTGATCGTCGGCCTGCTGGTCGGCTTGGCGCTGGCCATCGGTGTGGCGCTGTATGTGACCAAGGTGCCGGTGCCCTTCGTCAACAAGGTGCCGCAGCGCACCGCCGAGCAGGACGCCGCCGAGACCGAACGCAACAAGAACTGGGATCCGAACGCGCCGCTGGCCACCAAGCCGGCGACGCCGATCAAGCCGCCGGGCGCCGCAGCCAGCGCTTCGCTGCCGCCGGGCATTGCGCCCGCGCCGGCGGCCACGGCGACGACAGCACCCAAACGCGACCCGGCCGCCATCCTGTCCGGTCAATCGCCCGCACCAGTGACCGCGGCCAAACCGGCGCCGACGCCGACGACGACAGCCACCGCGCCCATGCCCAAGTCCACCAAACCGGGCGCCGACCCGTTCACCTATTTCGTGCAAGTGGGCGCTTATGGCAAACCGGAAGACGCCGAACAGCAACGCGCCCGCATTGGCCTGATGGGCATGAGCGCCAAAGTGAGTGAGCGCGAACAGTCGGGCCGGACGATGTACCGGGTACGTCTGGGGCCTTACGAGCGCAAGGAAGATGCCGACGCCATTCAGGAACGTTTGTCCGGCAATGGCGTCGAAGCGGCGCTGGTGCGCGTGGAGCGCTGACGGCTTTCGAGAACACAACAGGAACTGCAGAACATGATCAATCGTCGCGATCTGAACCGAACTGGCGTCGCCGCCGCACTGCTGGCCGTCACCGGCGCGCGCGCTCAGGGCGGGCCGACGCCTGTCGAGGGCAAGGACTTCGTTCGCCTGCCGGCGCCCGCGCCGGTGGCCGCTCCGGCCGGCAAGGTCGAGGTCGTCGAGTTTTTCTCCTATGGCTGCCCACACTGCTATAGCTTCGAGCCGCTGCTCGAGCCGTGGATCAAGAAGCTGCCGGCCGATGTGGCGTTCCGGCGCGTGCCGGCCGCGTTCAACGCGACCTGGGAAGGCTTGGCCAAGATCTTCTACGCCCTCGAAGCGACCGGCCAGGTCGAGGCGATGCACAAGCGCATCTTTGCCGCGATTCACGTGCAGCGGCAAAAGCTCGACAAGGAGGCCGACATCGCCGCCTTCGTCAAGGGTGCGGGCGGCGACGATGCCAAGTTCCTCGACGCCTACAAGTCCTTCGGCGTGGCGACCAAGCTGCGCCAGGGCAAGCAACTGGCCGAGGCCTACAAGATCGACGGCGTGCCGACGCTCGGCATCCACGGCCGCTGGTTCACGGCGGGTTCCTTGGCAGGGACACATGAGCGTGCGCTGGCCGTGGCCGACCAGTTGATTCAGCGGGCCAGGAAGCCCGCCTGATTCCAGCGACGCCGCCCGGCGTCGTCACGATTTCGCAGTCGCAACCCCAGGGCAGATGCCCTGGGGTTGCGTTGCCACGGCTAGAATGATCTGCAAGTTCTGTGCCGCCATGAAACCCTCTTTTGCTCTCGCGCTCCTGCTTTTCGCCGCCGCCCTGCCGGGCGCTCACGCCGAAAAGGCCGATCGCAGCAAGCCGCTGACGATCGAGGCCGACCAGCCGGGCACGCTCGACCTGGTCAAGCAGGTCGTCGTCTTCAACGGCAATGTCGTCGTCTCGCAGGGCACGATGGCGATCCGTGCCGAGCGTGTCGAGGTGCGCGAGCGCGCCGACGGTCACCGCAGCGCGACCGCGATGGGCAACGGCGGCAAGCCGGCCAGCTTCAAGCAGAAGCGCGACGGCGTCGACGAAACCATCGAAGGTGTGGCCGAGCGCATCGAGTACGACAGCCGCGGCGATGTGGTCCGCTTTGCCGGCAATGCACAGGTGCGGCGCTTGCGCGGCGGGGTGCCCGCCGACGAGATCACCGGTGCCGTGATCACCTACGACAACGGCAATGAAACGTTCAGCGTGCAGGGCGCACCGGCGGCCGCCGCCGGTGCGGCCTCGGCGGCGGGCAACGGGCGCATCAAGGTCGTGCTCGCGCCGCGGGCGGAGAAGCCCGACGCCCCAGCCTCCGCGCCGAAATGAGCGCCGTGCCCGTGTCTGCGGCCGAAGCGCCGGTGTCTGTGCTGCCCACCAGCACCACGAGCGCCAGCCGTCTCGAAGCGCGCGGCCTGAAGAAGACCTACGGCGCGCGCACGGTGGTCAAGGACGTGCATCTGGCGGTAGCCGCGGGTGAAGTCGTCGGCCTGCTCGGCCCCAACGGCGCCGGCAAGACGACGACCTTCTACATGGTCGTCGGCCTGGTGCGCGCCGATGCCGGCGAGATCACGATCGACGGTGCGCCCGTACAGGGCAAGCCGATCCACCAGCGCTCGCGCCTGGGCCTGTCGTACCTGCCGCAGGAAGCGTCGATCTTTCGCAAGCTCACCGTCGAAGAGAACATTCGCGCGGTGCTGGAATTGCAGCAAGGCGCCGACGGCCGCGCACTGCCGGCGGCGCAAATTGGCAAGCTGCTCGATGGCCTGCTGGCCGATCTGTCGATCGAGAAGCTGCGCACCAGCCCGGCGCCGGCGTTGTCGGGCGGCGAGCGGCGGCGCGTCGAGATTGCGCGCGCGTTGGCGACGCAGCCGCGCTTCATTCTTCTCGACGAGCCGTTTGCCGGCGTCGACCCGATCGCGGTGATCGAGATCCAGCGCATCATCGGTTTTCTCAAGGCGCGCGGCATCGGTGTGCTGATCACCGACCACAACGTGCGCGAAACGCTCGGCATCTGCGACCGCGCCTACATCATCAGCGAAGGCAATGTGCTCGCCGAAGGCACGCCCGAAGAGATCGTTGCCAATCCCGACGTTCGCAAGGTCTATCTCGGCGAACACTTCCGCATGTAGGGCTGCTGATCATGAAGCCCTCATTGCAGGTCAGGCTGTCGCAGCATCTCGCGCTGACGCCGCAGCTCCAGCAGTCGATCCGGCTGCTGCAACTCTCCACGCTCGAGCTGCACCAGGAAGTCGAGCAGATGCTCGAACAGAACCCATTCCTCGAAGCCGAAGAGGAAACGCCGACGATCGACGAGCCGCCGCAGCCCGAGTACAGCGCGCCGCAGCGCGACGAGTACGTGGCTTCGGACGAAGGCCGCGACGACACGCAGGCGCCGGTCGATGCGGCCGAGTTCGGCACCACCGAACGCGAAGACTGGGCCAACGGCACCGAAGGCGATGACTTCGATGGCGTGCGCGAGTTGCCGTCGCTGACCGGCAGCGGCAGCGCGAGCAGCGGCGACGACGACTTCGAGCCGCAGGAGCGCAATGCGCACGGGCCGACACTCGCCGAACACCTGCTCGGGCAGCTCGCCGGCATGCGCCTGTCGCCCGAGGAGCGAGCGGCGATCCATGTGCTGATCGAGTCGCTGAACGAAGACGGCTACCTCGCCGACTCGCTCGAAGACATCGCCGCCGGCATCCTCGACGGACGACGCCGACGAAGACCAGCGCGAACTGCTGCAGGAGCGCCTGCAAGTCGCACTCAAGTGGCTGCAGAGCCTGGAACCCATCGGCATCGGCGCGCGCGATCTGCCCGAATGCCTGACGCTGCAACTGCGCGCGTGCGAACGCTGCGAAGCGCAGGCGGTGGCGATCATCATCTGCAAGCAGCACCTCGACCTGCTGGCGCGCCGCGACTTCAAGAAACTCGCTGCAGCCACTGGCGCCGATGATGAGTTGCTCAAGGCCGCCCAGGCCATGATCGTGAAGTGCGAGCCCAAACCGGGCCGGCCCTTCGGCCGCTCCGAAGGTGCGCCGGTGGTGCCCGACGTGATCGTGCAGAAGGCCGGCCGCAACTGGCGAGTCGTGCTCAATCCGGACGTGATGCCCAAGCTGCGCATCAACGACCTCTATGCGCAGGCGATCAAGGGCGGCCGTGGCAACAGCGGCTCGCCACTCGCGGCGCGGCTGCAGGAGGCGCGCTGGTTCGTCAAGAACGTGCAGCAGCGCTTCGACACCATCGCCCGCGTGTCGCAGGCCATCGTCGAGCGGCAGAAGGGGTTCTTCACGCACGGCGAGATCGCGATGCGGCCGCTGGTGCTGCGCGAGATCGCCGATGAGTTGGGTCTGCACGAGAGCACGATCTCGCGCGTGACCACCGCCAAGTACATGGCGACGCCTCTCGGCACTTTCGAGCTCAAGTATTTCTTCGGCTCAGGCCTGGCCACCGAGGCCGGCGGCAATGCATCGTCGACGGCAGTGCGGGCGCTGATCAAGCAACTCGTCTCGCAGGAGAGCGCCGACAAGCCACTGTCGGACAACCAGTTGTCCGAGATGCTCGGCGAACAAGGCATCCAGGTCGCGCGGCGCACGGTGGCCAAGTACCGCGAGGCGTTGAAGATCGCCCCCGCGAATTTGCGGCGAGCGTTATGACGGCCCCCAAGACGCTTCGCGTCGCCCCCCAGGGCCCGGCACGGGCCCCTTCGTGGCCCTTGGGGAGCGTCCGGCTTGGGGCTGCCCGGCGCCGGACATGATCGTCAATCTGTTCCTGCCTTGCGCACAAGGTGTCGAAGCGCTGCTCGGCGACGAGTGCAAACGCCTGCTCGGCGCCGAGACTTCGGTGAGCGAACAACGCGGCGGCGTCACCGTGCGCGGCGACGAAGCGACGGCGATGCGCCTGAACCTCGAGAGCCGACTCGCCCAGCGCGTGTTGTGGCCCGTGGCGCACGGGCCGTACCGCAACGAACTCGAACTCTATGAACTCGCGCGCACGGTCGACTGGCAACGCTGGATCACGCCGCAGCAGACGCTGCGCGTCGACACCACGGCGCAGCGCTCGCCGCTGCAAAGCCTGAACTTCGCCACGCTGCGCATCAAGGACGCGGTCTGCGATGTGCTGCGTGACGCCACCGGCGAGCGGCCGAGCGTTGACACGCGCCAGCCCGATCTGCCGTTGTCGCTGCACCTCACCGCCACGCACGCCACGGTGTACGCCGACACCTCGGGCGAGGCTCTTTTCAAACGCGGCTGGCGTGATGCGGGTGCGCTGAAAGGCGAAGCGCCGCTGAAAGAGACGCTGGCCGCGGCGATGCTCGCCGCCGCCGGCTGGCAGGGCCGCGCCGAAGACGGCCCGCTGTTCGACCCGTTCTGCGGCGCCGGCACGATCGCCATCGAAGCCGCGCAGATCGCCTGCGGCATCGCGCCCGGTGGCAACCGGCGCTTTGCCTTCGAGCGCCTGATGCCGTGGCGCGCGCACCAGACGGCGTGGCGTGAGATGCGCGATGCGGCGCGCGCGCGCGTGCATGCGAGCGCGGTGCCGATCTTCGCCGGCGACGTCAGCTTTCGCATGACCGACTTCGCGACGCGCAACGCCGAGCGCGCGGGCGTGGCGCGATCGATCGAATTCAAGACCGCGGATGCCTTGCAGCGCACACCGCCCACGCCCAGCGGCACGCTGGTGCTCAACCCGCCGTACGGCGAGCGCATCGACGCCAAGGGCCAAGGCTCGGGCCGACAGGCCATCGAAGCCGGTGGCACCCCGGCCGAATTCTTTGCCGCCCTGGCCTCGCACTGGAAACGGCATTACGCCGGTTGGACCGCCTGGGTGCTGGCGCCGGAGATGAAGTTGCCGTCGCTGATGCGCCTCAAGGAAAGCCGCCGCGTGCCGCTGTGGAACGGGCCGATCGAGTGCCGGCTGTTCCGCTTCGACATGGTGGCCGGCTCGGCGCGGCCGCCACCGTCTCCGTGACGCGCGCGCCCGGCCGCGACGCCTAGCGCTGCGGCTCGCCGAAGCGAGCCAGGATGGCGCCGATGTCGCCCAGGCCGCCGTCGGGAATCTGGCCTTCCGGGGTGGCCCGGTCGACCATCTGCGGCAGCATCTGCGACAGCTGGCCCAGGATGTCGCCCTGGTTCATGCCGGTGCTCTGCGTCAGTTGACCGAGGATGTCGCCGCCGAGCACGCTGCCCAGCGCGTCCGGCCCGATCGGCAGGTTCTCGCCCTTGCCGATCCATGAGCTCATGACGTCGCCCATGCCGCTGCGCTGGAACTGCTCGGCCAGACCGGCCAGGCCGCCGAGGCCACCCGCCGCAGCGCCACCTCCCCCACCGCCCTGGTTGGCCAGCATGCCGGCCACGATGTTGATCAGCGCGCCCGCGCCACCTTGCTGCTGCTGCCCGCCGCCGAGCATGCTGCCGAGCACTGAATCGAGAAGGCCCATCGAGAACTCCTGGTCGTCTTTTGTGAGGGGAAAGGCCATTGTGGGTGCACCGGCTGCGTCCGCCAAGCGCGGGGCGGGTAAGCACGCGGGCGGCGCCTACAAGCGGTTTCTAAACTGATTTGACCCTTCAACGACCCAGGAGACAAGCTCATGAGGCTCGGCATCAAGGCGGTACTCGGCGTCACGCTGCTGATCGGCGTGCTGGCCGCGGTCGGCGTGCAGGCCACCAACTACTCGGTCTGGATCAACGGCCGCACCGGCGGTGGCCAGCTCGGCAACCACAACGACTTCAGCTACTTCGGCCCCGGCACCGTCAACGCCGGCGTCAACAAGAAGGCGGCCAACTGGGATGGCTACAACCGCGTCGCCGATCAAAACCATTTGATCCGCGACGCGCTCGATTGCTATTGCACCGGACCCAACTGGTGCTACGTCGCCGCGCACAGCGCCGGCAACCTGCAGATCGGCTACGCGCTCGATTTCTTCGGTGGTTCGCAACGCGCCAAGAAGAACCCGACGCCCAATACCCAAGGCCAATGCAGCAACAGCGACGGCACGACACAGACCGGCTGGAACATCAAGTGGGTCAACGTCGCCGGTGGCGCGGGGGGCGGCAGCGAGCTCGCCAACGCGGGCGAGTGGGCGCTGTCCGAACCGCTGGTGTCAGACCTGAAGACCAGCACCGCGCGCGCTCTCTACAACCACAACAACACGCGTGGCAGCATCTTCTACATGTTCGCCGGCGCCAAGGGCACGCTGTACTCGTTCCTGCTGCCGGGACAGGACGACGAGGTGGTGGCCTATCACTCGGCCGGTGGTGTCTCCGGGACGTCGGGGTCGTCGTACTGCAACCCGTCCGACTGGTTCTGCAACGACCTCACTCTCGGCAGCGGCACCAACCAGGGCGGCCGCGCCAAGTGGGCGAACCACTCGGTGAAGTTCCGCGACGACGGCGAGAGCGTCAACCACTACAACCAGGGCCAATGGGCCGGCATCGTCGGCAAGGTGCGCGCCGACATGGAAGCCAATGCAAGGTAGGCGCGTCAGTCCCGTCCTGTTCTTCCGACGCCGCTGGCAGTGGCTGCGCTGGGGCGCGCCCGCGGCGGTGGTGGTCGGCGGCCTGATCGGCTGGTGGGTGGTCGCGTGGCAGGCCGACGCGAAGGCCGACGCTGATGTCGTGGTGGCGCCCGTCCGCACCACCGCAACGAACGCGCCGCCGCGCAGCGCCGCCGCGCCCTTCAGCGCCGCCGGCCAACAAAGTCGCGAGGCGCAGCTTGCGCTCTGGCAGCGCCGCCTCGAACGCGCCGAGCAAGCGCTCGACACCTATGCCGGGACCACACGCTACCCGCACAACTCACGTCCGGCCAACGAGCAGGCCGACCAGATGTACCCCAACGAGCCGGTGGTCGAAGAGCACCCGCTGCGCGAGCCGAAAGGCCAGGCGGCCGACGGCGTGCGCCTGCGCACGACGCAGGAGCGTGTCTTTGTGCAGGGTGACGAGAGCGTGCGCTTCACCGTGGCGCTGGTCGACGAGCAAGGTCAGGCGCTGCCACTGCGCGTGCTGAGCGCGGCGGCGCGGGAGGTCACGCCGCCGACGGTGGCGTCGCAGTACCCGGTATTGCCAGTGGGCTTCAACGACGAAGGCAGCAACGGCGATCGCGAAGCCGGTGATCTTGAGCTCACGGCGGTGCTGCGTCCCGCCACGCAAGGCTTTGCCAAACTGGCCGGCCAAATCCGCCTCGAGGTCTTCCTGGAAGGGCGTGGCGAGCGCGGCTTCACCTACTTCGACATCTACGTCACGCCCGAAGCGCCGGCGGCATGGAGCGGCCGTGTGCGCGATGTGGCCGAAGGCGGCTCGCTGGATTTCTACCTCGGTGCCGCCGTGCGCGAGCCCGGACGCTATGTCGTCACCGGCCGCATCGACGACGCCGATGGCCAGCCGGTGGCGCTGCTGACCTTCAACGACGAGGTCGGCCGTGGCGACACCGAGTTCCGCCTGTCGCTGTTCGGCAAGCTGTTGCGCGACGCGCAACCGGCGATGCCGCTGACGCTGCGCGACGTCGTCGCCTTTCGCCTGCGCGAAGAAGGACACCCCGACCGCGCACTGATGCCGCGCCTGAACGGAGCGGTGCACGTCAGTGGCAAGCATGCGCTGGCTTCGTTCTCCAACGACGAATGGTCCGCCGAGGAGCGCTCGCGCTATTTGGCGGAGTTGACGCGCGACGTCGACGAAGCCCGGAAGAAAGTCGATCAGCTCAGTCCGTCCGAGCAGAAGCCGTAACGCTGTCGAGCGCGACAACGCGGTCCCCTTCCGCCGCCACGCAGCCATCGGCGATCGGCCTCCAACCGCGGCGGATCACCACCTTCGCCGAGTCGTGACACAACTCGATGCGTTCGGCGCCCGGCACCTGCGCGCGCACGAAGGCGTCGATCGACGCCGGCAGGCTGGTGCGAAAGCGCATCGCCTGCAGGTCCTCGCTCGGGTGATCGTCGGTGCGCAGCCAGGGCACGAAGGCGGCGGCGAACATCAGCGCGCGCGAGTTCACCTCCACGGGCTGCGGCGCATAGCCTTGCGCCGCCAGCCAGCGCTGCGCGGACTCGCGGCCGCCTTCACCTGCGCCCCACGCCCCGGCGAGCAGCTCGATCAGCCACTGGTTGCAGTTCTGGTAGCGCGTCGAAAACGCGTGGGCATTGGCGCTGTAGCTGGCACCCAGCAGCGCCAGCGCGCGCGGCGTGTCGAGCGCGGCGCGTTCGAGCGGCGCCGCGGCGGGTGGCGGCAGCAGGACGACCGACAGGTAGCCAAGCGACGGGTCGTCGGTGCCGAACAGGTAGCCCGCCAGGCCCTGGTCATAGAGGCGCGGCTGGCCTTCGTCGCAGGCGTAGTAGAGCTGGCGCACCGACCACGGCCCGTTCGGGCTGGCCGCGAGGCTGATGCCGGCATGCGAATAGCGGATGCCGAAGCGCGCCAGGTTCAGGCCCGAGCGGGCGACGATGGCCAGGCGATGTCCGGACGATTCGAGTTCACGCTTGGCGATGGCTGCAAAGCTCAGCAAGCGGTCCTGTTGCGTCGCCGTCAGCGGCGATTGCAGATCACAGAAGCGGCCCGAGGCTGCGCCGGCATGCGCTGTTGCGGCGCAGATCGACAACAGCAGGGCGAGGAGGGATCTGATCAGAGCGAGCGTGCCGCCGTGCCCAGAGGACGCGCGTCGAGTTCGCGATGCCACGCATCGGCCAGCACCAGGAAGAAGGGCTGTCGCGTGTCGGCGCGCGCGAACTCGAAGCCGTAAGCGCGTTCGCGCACGCTCACCGTGTCGCCGCGCACAAGGCTCTGTTGGTCGGCAGTGCGTTGCGGCAGCACCAGCACGAAGGGCTGTCGCTCGTCCCTCACGAAGACCCCGCGCTGGCCGTCGCTCGCTGCGGGCTGCAGCGCCAGCCGCACCATGCCCGGCCGGTCGGCAGCGACGGTGACGGCCTCGATGCGGTAGTCGCCGGCGGCTGCCGTCGTGCCTTTGGAGGAACTGCCGCTCGACGCTTCGAGCGAGTTCGACGCACTGCTGGCGGCGAACGACGCGGTGCTCGCCGCCGACGACGCCACGCTCTCGGCTACGGCCGGGGCTGTCGCGATGACGGCAGTGATGACCGCGGCGAAACAGATGCTGGGGCGAAGGACTTTCATCGACGAACTCCGGCAACGCTGACTGGCGCCGAGGATAACGTGCTCAGGTTTTCAGCGTGTGACGGTGTGCAGCGACAGCGCTGCCATCGCGGCCAGCGGCGCCGTGTCGGCGCGCAGCACACGCGCGCCGAGCGCCACCGTGACGAAGCCGCGCGCAAGCGCCAGCGCCTCTTCGTCAGCGGTGAAGCCGCCTTCAGGGCCGCTGAGCGTGATGACCGACGGGGCGCTCGACGGTGGACCACGGCTCGGCATCACGCCAGCCGAGCAACCAGCGCTGCTCGGTCGCGGCGCGCTGCTCGGCTGAAGCCAGCGCGCCGAGCCACGCCGCCAGCGGCTGCGGCGCCTGCACCTCGGGCACGCGGTTGCGGCCGCACTGCTCGCAGGCGGCGACGGCAATCGCTTGCCAATGCGCGCGGCGCTTCTCGGCACGCTCACCCGACAAGCGCAGCACCGAGCGCTCGGAGGTCAGCGGCACGATGCGGGCTGCCCCCAGCTCGGTGGCTTTCTCGACGACGAAATCCATGCGCTCGCCGCTCGGCATGGCCAGCGCCAGCGTGATCCGGCAAGGCAGCTCGCGCTCGATCGCCTGGTGCCGCAGCGCCGTGGCCGTGACCTCGCGCTTGCCCATCGCCTCGATCCGCGCCGTCCATTCGCCGCCATGGCCGTCGAACAGCGTGACCTCGCTGCCAGGCTGCAGGCGCAGCACCTGGGCGTGACGAGCGGCGGCCTCGGGCAGTGCGAGCGTGGCGTCGGCGCGCAGCGGCTCGCTGACGAACAGGCGCGGCGGCACTACGCAGGCCTTTCGTTCAGCGCCGCGCGCACGATGCTGCGCGTCAGGCCGCTCGCGACGTCAGCGACAAAACGCGAGAAGTCGCCATGCGCACTGTCGTCGGCGCGGTCGGAGATGGTGCGCATCACTGCAAACGGCCGCGCGAAATCGTGGCAGACCTGCGCCACGGCCGCACCTTCCATCTCGACGGCCAGCGCGTCGGGCAAGGCGGCGCGCAAGGCGGCGCTCTCGGCAGATGTCGAGACGAAGCGGTCGCCGCTGACGATCAGTCCGCAGTGGACCGTGTGACCGGAAGACCGTGCGGCGCGCGCCAGGGTGTCGCTCCATCGCGCATCGGCCGCGAAGCGCGACTGGCCTGTCAGCGGCACTTCCCAGCGCGGAAAGATCGGCGAGGCATCAAGGTCGTGCTGCAAGAGCGCATCGCCAATCACCACGTCACCGACATTCACGCCCTCACCCAAGCCGCCAGCGACGCCGGTGAAGAGCACCGCATCGACCTCGAATCGATCGAGCAGCAGCGCGGTTGTCGTTGCCGCCGCCACCTTGCCGATGCCCGACAGTACGAGCACCGCGGTGCTGCCGTGCATCGTGCCGAGGTGAAAGTCGCGACCCGCCACGCGCTCGATGCGCTCACCGGCCAAGTCTTCGTGCAGCGCCTGCAACTCCTCGCGCATCGCGCTGACGATCGCGATGCGTTTCGTCCCCATGCATGCAGCTTACTTCGTCGGCGCGTCCCGCAACTCGCGGCGCAGGATCTTGCCCACCGGCGACTTCGGCAAGTCGGCGCGGAACTCGATGATGCGCGGCCGCTTGTAGCCGGTCAGGTTGGCTTCGCAATACGCCTTGACGTCGGCGGCGGTGACCTTGTCGTCCTTCTTGACGATCACCACTTTCACGGCCTCGCCGGCCTTCTCGTCGGGCACGCCGACCGCTGCACATTCGAGCACGCCGGGCATCTGCGTGATCACGTCTTCGACCTCGTTCGGATAGACGTTGAAGCCGCTGACCAGGATCATGTCTTTCTTGCGATCGACGATCTTGAAGTAGCCGCGCTCATCGACGGTGCCGATGTCGCCGGTGCGAAAGAAGCCATTGGCCGTCATCACCTTCGCGGTTTCATCGGGGCGCTGCCAATAGCCGGCCATCACCTGAGCGCCGCGGATCGCGATCTCGCCCGGCGTGCCCATGGGCACCTCGTTGCCATCGTCGTCGAGCAGCGCCAGCTCGGTGCCGGGCATCGGCAGGCCGATGTTGCCGCTGTAGGCGGTGCTGTCGACCGGGTTGCAGGTCGCCGACGGGCTGGTCTCGGACAGGCCGTAGCCCTCGACGATCGGGCAGCCGGTTTTTTCCAACCACAGCTTGGCCGTCGCGCTCTGCACGGCCATGCCGCCGCCGACGCTGATCTTCAGCGACGACCAATCGACGTTCGAAAAATCGGCATGGTTGGCCATCGCGTTGAACAGCGTGTTGACCGCCGGGAAGCTGTGGAACTTGTGCTTGGCCAGCTCCTTCAACGTGCCCCCGATGTCGCGCGGATTGGCGATCAGGATGTTGCAGCCGCCCATGCGCATGGAGAGCATCATGTTCGTGTTGAAGCCGAAGATGTGATACAGCGGCAGCGCGCACACGGTGACGATCTGCTCGCCGGGCGGAATCTTCTTCAGCGCCGGCTGGTACCAGGCCTCGGCCTGTAGCAGGTTGGCGATCAGGTTGCGGTGCAGCAGCACCGCGCCCTTGCTGACGCCGGTGGTGCCGCCGGTGTACTGCAGCACCGCAATGTCGTCAGGTCCGATCTGCGGCGCGGTGTAGGCCTTGCTGCGGCCCTGCGCAATGGCGTCGTTGAAGCGCACGGCGCCGGGCAGGTTGAAGGCCGGCACCATCTTCTTGACCTTGCGCACGACGTGGTTGACGAGCAGGCCCTTGAAGAAGCCGAGCATGTCGCCCATCGCTGCCAGCACGATCTTCTTCGTCGGCACCGCGTCGATCACCTGCTGCAGGGTGCCGGCGAAGTTTTCGACGATGACGATCGCCTTGGCGCCTGAATCCTTGAGCTGATGCTCCAGCTCGCGTGGCGTGTACAGCGGGTTGACGTTGACCACCACATAACCCGCGCGCAGGATGCCGGCCACCGCCACCGGGTACTGCGGCACGTTGGGCATCATGATCGCCACGCGGTCGCCGCGCGCGAGGCCGAGGCCCTGCAGGTAGGCCGCGAAAGCCCGCGACAGGTCGTCGACCTGGCCGAAGCTGATCGTCTTGCCCATGAACTTGTACGCGGGCAGATCGCGGTACTTCTTGAAGCTCTCTTCGAGCAGCGCGATCAGCGAGGGATAAACATCGGTCTTCACCTCCGCCGGCACGCCGGCGGGGTAGTGTTTGAGCCAGATTTTTTCCATCGCGCACTTTCCCGGGGCTTGAGCGAGGATTCTGCGAGCGTGCCCCCGGAGCAGCATCAGGGGATTCGATAGCGCGGGTAAGACGCTATCGGCAGGCCATCGCCACCGTGTAGTCGATCACCTTCAGCCTGCCGCCGACGATGTCGGCGCGCGCCGCATCCAGCCGCGTGCGCATCGCCGGCGTGACCAGCGTGGCGTTGTGTTCGTCCATCGCCAGATCGACGCCGCCTTCCTTCAAGCCCAGCGCGGTGACGCCGGGGGTCACGCCTTCGAACGCCTGCAGCACCGCGAGGTCGACGCGTTTGACCATCGACGTCAGCATCGTGCCGGGGTGCAGGCCGTTCTGGTTGCTGTCGACGCCGATGGCCAGGATGCGCGCGTCCTTGGCCGCCTGCATGATGCCCAGGCCGCTCGTGCCGGCGGCGGAAAAGACCACGTCCACGCCCTGCGTGATCTGCGCTTTCGTCAGCTCGGCGCCGCGCGCTGGGTCGGTCCAGGCGGCGGGCGTGGTGCCGATCAGGCTGGTCAGGACGACGATCTTCGGGTTGGCATGGCGCGCGCCCTGCTCGTAGCCGCAGGCGAACCGGCGCACCAGCGGCACGTCCATGCCGCCGACAAACCCGACCTTGCCGCTCTTGCTGGCCATTGCGGCGAGCATGCCGGCCAGGAAGCTGCCTTCATGTTCGCGATAGACGAAGCTCTGCACGTTGGGCAGGTTCACCACGGCATCGACGATCGCAAAGCGCAGACGCGGATGCGCTTTGGCCACCTTCTCGATGCTGGCCGCTTGCGGAAAGCCGATGCCGACGATCGGGCTCGCGCCACGCTGGGCGAAACGTTCGGCGGCCTGCTCACGCTGCGCCGCGTTCTGGATCTCGAATTCCAGATAGGGCTTGCCGGCGCGCTGCTGCCAGCGTTGCGCACCATCAAACGCCGCCTGGTTGAACGACTTGTCGAACTTGCCGCCGAGTTCGTAGATCACGGCCGGCTGCGCTGCGGCTGGCCCGGCGGCCAGCAGCAGCGCAGCAACAGCAACAGCAAGCGCAGCCTTCAGAAACTCGCCTTGAACTGGGCGCCCCAGGTCCGCGGCTCGTTGATGAAGCCGGTGTTGTTGTTGAAGTCGATGCCACCGACGACGCGGATCTGGTCGGTGATGTTGCGGCCGAACAGCGCCGCTTCGTATTTGCCATTGCCCCAGACGTAGCCGACGCGCACGCCGCCTTCGGTCAGGGCCTTGCCGGTGAACTCGCGCGACTCGTAGAGGAAGAAGTTGATCTTGCTGCGGTAGACCCAGTCGGTCAGCACGTACCACTCGCCGCTTGGCGTCGGCTGCGAATAGCGCAGCGTGAAGTTGACCGTGGTCTTGGGCGCCTGCGGCAGCGGGTTGCCGTCGATGCGCGCGCGCTGTGCCGGACCCGTCGGTGTCGTCACCGTGACGGTCGGGTCGGTCACCGTGCACTGCGCGCAGTACGCGACCAGCAGGTTCGGGTCCTTGATCTTCGTGTCGTTGTAGCCGATGCCCATCGAGGCCATCAGGTTGTTCGTCAGCAGCGCCTGCAGATCCATCTCGAAGCCGCTGCCGGTGGCCTTGTCGGCATTGAGCAGGATGTTGCCGTTCCCCGCGCCGCCCACGGCGGTGAGCTGCAAGTCCTTGACGCGGTAGCTGAAGACGCCGAAGTTCAGTCGAGCCCGGCGGTCGAGCAGGTCGGCCTTGATGCCGGCTTCGAACGAGGTATTGGTTTCCGCGCCCGCCAGCGACTTGCTGTTGAAGGCGCCCGCGCTTTGCACGCTGCTGCCGCGGAACCCCGTGGCGGCGCGCGCGTACAGGTTGATGTCCTTTGACAGCGCATAGTTGCCCGCCAAGTCCCAGCTCACCTTCTTGTCCTCGGGCGATGCCGACAGGTTGCCGTCTGGCTCGAGCCCTGCCAGCTGTGCCAGGGTGCACTTGAGCGGGCCTGCGTCGGGCAGCGGGATCGACGGCGCGATGCAAGGCGCGAAGCCGCTCTGCTCGTAGGCCTCGACGGTCAGCTTCTTCTTGTCGACGGTGTAGCGCAGGCCGCCGCGCAGCTTCAGCGCGGGGCTGACGGTATAGCTCAGCGCGCCGAACACCGCCCAGGCATCGTTCTTCTGCCGGATGCGCTGATAACCGTCCTGCGCATTGGCGGCCAGCGAGTCGTAGCTGAAGCTTTCAACCTTGTAGTCTTCCTTGAACAGGAATACGCCGGCCTGCCAGTCAATGGGGCCCTTGGTGTCGGACTCCAGGCGCAGCTCCTGCGTCCACTGACTGTGCTTGGGCATGCCGTCTGCCGTCTCCGAAGCGAAGGGGATGACGCCCGGGCCGGAGGCGCCCGGCGGCAGGAACGCGGCGCCGAATCCGCCGTCGATATCGCCTCGGCTGTAGGTTCGCACTTGCTCGTAGCCGGTAATGGAGTTCAGCGCCAGGCCCGGTGCGACGGCCCAGCGCAAGCGCAGGTTGCCGCCGTAGTTCTGCAACTCGCTTTCGTTCTTGCCGTCGATCGAGATCTTGCGCTCGTCGAAGCCGGACACCAGCTCGTTGCTGCCGGTGCGGATGATGTTGGCGCGGAACAGCCGCGCCGAACCGTCGTAGTCGCGTGCATGGACGTTGGCGAGCGCGCTGAAATCCTTCGTCGGCTCCGTCATCCATTGCAGGCGCACGGCGCTGTCCCGGTAGCCTTCGAGGTCCTGCGTCGGACCGGCGTCGAAGGTGTTCTCGACCCAGTCGCTGCGCGTCTGGCTCATCAGCGACACGCGCAGCGCCGAATCGGCGCTCGTCGGCACGTTGAGCGCGCCTTCGAGGTTGACCGTCGAGAACGTGCCGGCCGAGATGCTGCCGTAGCCCTCGAACTTGCCCTTGACCGGTCGGTTGGATTCAAACTTGACAACTCCCGCCGGCGTGTTGCGGCCGAACAGCGAGCCCTGTGGCCCGCGCAGCACTTCGACGCGCGCCAGGTCGAAGGCCGGGAAGCCCTTCAGGATCGGGTTTTCCTGGACCACGTCGTCATAGACCAGCGACACCGGCTGCGATGCGTTCAGGCGGAAGTCGGTGTTGCCATATCCGCGGATGTAGAAGCGCGGAAAGGCGCGGCCGAACGACGACTCGATGTTCAGGCTCGGCACGCGGCCCGACAGCATGCGCACGTCCTGGCCGCTGGTGTTGAGCACGTCGAGCAGCTCCGACGAGAGCACGCTCACCGAGTTGGGCACCTGCTGCACGTTCTCCGTGCGGCGCTCGGCGGTGACGGTGATGGTCTGCAGTTGGCCCGTGTCCGGCGCCGGCGTTTGCGCGCTGGCCGCGCCGCCGAAGGCTGCCAGCACAGCGGCAGCGACTACATGATGGTGCGAAGGCAAACGACGGGCGTTCAAGCGGTGCATGGCTCCTCCAGTTGGTGCGTGACAAACAGGCTGCGCATCATCATGCGAATCGGCGCGATGATCCAGCCCCTGCAACACCGTCTTTTCGCAACGGCCATGCCAACCGTACTTACCCGCGATCAGCTCGACGCTTGGCGTCACGAAGGTGTCATGGTGTGGCCCGACTTTGCTTCGGCCGAGGCCATCGATGGAGTGAAACGTCGTGCAGCGGAGATCGTCGATGCCTTCGAGCCCAACGCCGCCGAACGTGCCGTGTTCTCGTCGCGCGACCGCGCCCAGGTGAGCCAGCGCGCGCTCGCGGCCTCGGCGGACCAGGTGCACTGCTTCTTCGAGGAAGAGGCCTTCGACGCCGAGGGCAAGCTGGTGGTGGACAAGGCGCGCGCGATCAACAAGATCGGCCATGCGCTGCACGACCGCGACGAGGTCTTCAGCCGCTTCTCGCGCGACCCGCGCCTGGCCGCGATTGCGGTCGACCTCGGCGTCATCGACCCGCTGCTGATGCAATCGATGTTGATCTTCAAGCAGCCGCGCATCGGCGGCGAGGTGGTCTGGCACCAGGACGCGAGCTTTCTGATCACCGAGCCGAAGGAAACGCGGGCCGCTCCCAAGATTCCGCAGCCCCCTCCGGCGGCCGGTCGCCGCATGGCGACCTTGGGGGCGTGCCCGGCGTGGTTGGCTTCTGGTGGGCGCTCGAAGACGCGACGCTCGACAACGGTTGCCTGTGGGTGGCGCGGCGGCGCGAGCCACTGCGCGAGCGCTACGTGCGGTGCGGCGATGGCTTCGTCACCGAGCCGATCGACAGCACGCCGTGGCCGAGCGGCGAGGCGATCCGTCCACTCGAAGTGAAAGCTGGCACGCTGGTGGTCTTCGACGGCCTGTTGCCGCACGCCAGCGCGCCCAACCGCTCGGCGCAATCGCGCCTGGCCTATTCGCTGCACATCGTCAGCGGCCGCGCGGCGTGGTCGCCGCTGAACTGGTTGCAGCGGCCCCCTGACGACCCCGCGCGCGGCTTTGTCTGACGCATCCGCGCCGGCGCCGACCGGGCGCGCGCGGCAACGGCCCCCGAACCCGGTGGTGTGACCGCAGCAGAGGCATTCCTAGAATTGCCGACCCCTGCACAAGCCGATGAACGCGCTGCCGCCGCCCACCCGTCCTGCTGGCGCGCGCGACGTGGCGATTGCGCCGCCGCCCGGTCCTGCACAGGCCCTGTGGCGTGTCGAGTTGTTGGGCGGTTTGCGGCTCACCGATGGCGTGCAGCACTTGACGCGTCTACCCAGCCGCGCCATCACCAGCCTGCTGGCCCGCCTGGCCTTGGCGCCGCAGCGCGCGCATGGCCGTGAAGAGCTGATCGAACTGCTGTGGCCGGGCGTGGCCTTGGATGTCGGGCGCAATCGCTTGCGCCAGGCACTGTCGACCTTGAAGAGCATCCTCGAGCCGGCCTCGCGCGCGCCAGCGCAAGCGGTGTTGCTGGCCGATCGCACGCAGGTCCGGGTCGTCAATGGCATGCTGGTCTGCGACGTCACCGAGTTCGAGCAGGCGGTTCGCACCGACCGAGTCGCTGCGGCGCGCACGCTGTACCGCGGCGAACTGCTGCCCGGCTTTTACGATGAGTGGATCGACGACGAGCGCCAGCGCTTGGTGGGATTGTTCGACCGATTGCCTGCGCATCGCGATGCCCTGGGCGCACCGCGTGTCGACGAGCCGGACCAGCCCCTTCTCGAGACGCGCGTGCCTGCCGCCCGCGTGGCACTGCCCCACTACCTGACGCGCATGTTTGGCGCCGACGAACAAGGGTCGCTGCTGCGCAGCCTCGTGCTCGCGCGGCGACTGGTCACACTGATCGGACCGGGCGGCGCCGGCAAATCGCGCCTGGCCGTCGAGGTCTCGCACTCGTTGCGCGAACACGCCGCCTGGCCTTTGCCGGCGTCGGAGCCGTTCGAGCCGTTCGATCTGATCGCCTTCATTCCGCTGGCAGCCTGCACGACGCGGGCGCAGGCGCTCGATGTCTTGCTGACAACGCTGCACATCGCGCCAGGCGCCGATGCGCCGCGCGATGCGCTGGTCGCCGCGCTGGCCGGGCGCCGGGCGCTGCTCGTTCTGGACAATTTCGAACAACTGGTCGGCGAGGCCGGCGGCGTGGTGGGCCATCTGCTGTCGGCCTTGCCGGCGCTGCACTTGGTGGTCACTTCGCGGCGCGCGCTCGGCCTCGATGGCGAGCTTGAGTTCGCTGTGCAGGCCCTGCGCCTGCCCGCGATCGATGCCGAGCTGGAGAGCGCGGCCGGCAACCCGGCGGTCGCCTTGTTCGTCGAGCGCGCGCGCGCAGTGCGCGCCGATTTCCATCTCGGCGCGCGCAATGTCGCGGCCATTGTCGAACTGGTGTGTGCGCTGCAGGGCATGCCCTTGGCCATCGAGCTGGCGGCGTCTCGGGTGCGCAGCATCTCACCGGCAGACATGTTGCTGCGCCTGCACGGCTCGGGGACGCCGCACCTGGACCTGCTGCAGCGCAGCGGCGCCCGCGGCGCGTCGGACCAGCGGCATGCGTCGATGCAGCGCGTGATCGCCTGGAGCCTGGACCAGCTCGACGCCGACCCTGCCCGCCTGCTGGCCGCGCTGACGGTCTTTACCGGCAGCTTCTCGGCCGAGGCGGCAGCGGCAGTGGCGAGCGAAGAGTCGTTCGACACGCGGCTGCTGCTCGACGACCTGATCGCCCATTCGCTTGTCCACCGCCACGCGGGCGGCGACGACGAAGATCGCTTCAGCCTCTACCCGCCGATCCGCGAGGTCGTTGCGGCCCGGCACGACGCCGCGGCGGCCCGTCACTGGCGGCGCCGCTTGCGGGCCTGGACTCTGCAGTGGGCCGACAGCCTGCCCCTCACGCCGCCGCTGGCGGCGGTGCGCGGCGAGATGCCGAACCTGCTCGCTGCGCTGGCCAGCGCTGTCGAGGACGATGCACCGTCCGACGCGATCGAATTGCTGCTCGCCCTGCGCCGCTGTTTCGAAGAAGTCGAGTTGCCAGCCGAAGGCCTGATGCATGTGCAGGCCGCGGTCGAGGCTTGCACCGACCCAGTGCTGCGCGCGTGCGGCCACAGCCGGCTTGGGCCGATGTTGTTCACGGCGGGCCAGGCCGCGGCAGCCCTGCGCCATGCCGAACTCGGCGCGGCTTGCCCTGGCCTCGACAACGATCAACGTGCGCGGGCGCTGTACTCGCTGGCGCGCGTGCGCTGGCGCGTCCGACATCGGGCGGCCGAGGTCGAGCCGCTGCTGGCCGAGGCCGATTGCTTGGCAGCGCCCGGCACGGACCTCGAGCTGCGCGCCAGCCTGTCGGCGCAGCGCGCGTACGTCACCATTGCGCATCACCACGACCCGGTCTGCGGTGAACGCCTGCACCGCAAGGCGATTGATCTTTGGCAACAAGCCGGCAATCAGCACGCCATCAACAGCGGCCGCTACAACCTCGCGGTCTGTGCGCAAAATGCCAATCGCCACCACGATGCGGTGGAGCAACTGCAGCCGATCATCGCCAGTGCATTCGAACTGCAGGACTGGCGGCGGTTGAACCAATCGCTCAACGTCCGTGGCAATGCGTATAGCGGCTTGCGCCAGTGGGCACTGGCCGTTGCCGACTACCAGCAGTGCATTCGCACTGCTTGGAAGGGCATGGCATCGTTGGACCTTGCCTACGGCCTTTGGAACTTGCCGCGCGCGCTCGCTCACCTGCGGCAGCCCGAAGCGGCCGCGCGCCTGATGGCCTTCGCGGCCTCGTTCTGGCGCAGCCGCTTCGGTGAACTCAGCGCTGACGATCGCCACTACATGCGGCTCGTCCAGAGGCTGGCGGCCAGGCAGCTCGCAGCGGCGCGCATCGACGCCCTGACGCGCGACGGCGAGCAGCTCCCGCTGTCTCAGGCGGTCGCGCTGGCGCTCGCTGCACGCGCATAAGACTGAGGCGCCGCGCCTCTTCATCGCACGGCGCGTTTTCGGGTTTCCGTTTTCGGGTTTCCTCTAGGGAGCTGCTAACGGTTCACGCGGTCTGCCGCTAGCGTTCGCCTAACGGTGCTCACCCATCCTTCGCTTCACCGGCCCATCGGGTCTTTGAACAAGACGGAGGACGAGCATGAACAACCCCCAACATCTCGGCGCCTGGTTCGCCACTGTCGCCGTGCTGGCCCTGGCGCTGCCTGGCTGCGGTGGCAGCAACGACAGCGACGCCGAGCCGCCGATCGATGCGCCGCCGCCAGCCACCGTGGCCATTAGCGGTGCTGTCGCCGACGGCCCGCTGCAGGGCGCGACGGCCTGCTATGACCTGAACGACAACGGCGCCTGCGACACCGGCGAGCCGACCTCGGCAGCCACGCCGGCCAATGGCAGCTTCACGATCAATGTGCCGACGCCGGACGCTGGCCAGCATGCCGTCATCGTCAACGTGCCGGCGACAGCGATCGACCTCGACACCAACGCCGCGGTCGGAAGCGCGCTCACGTTCAAGGCGCCGGCCACCGGCAACACCGGCGTGCAAAGCATCTTCGTCAGCCCCCTGACGACGATGGTGCTTGGTCAGATGCAGGCCACCGGCGCCACCGCCGCCGATGCCGCGGCCTACATCCAGGCTCAGGCCGGCTTGAATTTTTCGCCGTTGGCCGACTTTGCAGGTAACGCGCCAGGCCCCCGGCAAGCCGCGATGCTGGCACGGCTGGCGGTGCAAACCCAGATCGCACTGGCAGCCGCGATGGCACCGCGGCTCGGCCAGCCCGACGGCACCGGCGGCACCGTGACGCAGGCCGACATCGACCAGGCAACGGCCAATGCGCTGCGCGCCGCACTACCGTCGCTGGCGGCAACCGCGGCCTCCGCGGCCGTGACCGCAGCGCCCAACGTGCAGGCCGCACTGCTTGTGGCGGCGCAGGACCTGGTGGCGAATCAGCCCGCGCTCGACGCTGCCACCGCGCTGGCTGCGGTCGCGGCAGCCAAGTTGGCCGACACCCCGCCGCTGGCCACGCCCGCCGCTGCCGCCACGTTGCGCGGCTTTGCCTACACCGACGCCAACAACTGGACGCTGCGATACATGGCGGCCGACGTCATCGACAACACGCCCGACGCGCAAGGCCTGGTGCGCTTCTACGACACGCACAAAGCTGCTACTGCGGGCGTCATCAGCACCTGGGGCTTCGGCACGCTGCAGGCGCGCAGAGGCGACATGCACTGGAACGGCAGCCTGTGGCGGGACTGCCCGCTCGGCTTGCGCAGCACGCAGACGCAGCGCGACTCGCAGGGCCGCAGCGCCTACGACTACTGCGATGGCTACGAACGAGGCACCAGCTCGCGCACCGTGCTCGACATCACCGGCCGGACGCTGGCCAGCGTGATCACCGGGCAGATCCGCACCTTCCCGGGCGACGACAACGGGGTCGCCTACGCGAACTGGGGGCCGACCGACCTCGGTCTTCTCGGCAATGTCACGTTCCCGGCCGGCTCGCAACTGTTCTACCAGAACACGCTGCCGACCTTCAACGCCCTGGCCTATGACGTGACCAACCCGGTCGGCACGTTCGGCACCTCGGCGGCAGTCGGCGGCGATGCGCGCAACAACAACACGCTGGCCTGCTACGCGGCCTTCAACAGCGCGATCACGGCCTCCAACGTCGGCACGCTCGAGCAGCTGGTCAGCGTCAACACCGGCACGCCCTGCACGGTCAACCCAGGCAGCGATGCCAGTGGCACGAGCCTGAACCCCAACGTCTGGTGGGCCGCAACGAGCGTCTCGCTGGGCACGGTCAGTGGCGGCACGACGCCTCCGGCAGGCACGGCCAACTACTTCACCACCAGCGCCAACCTGCGCGTGGCCTTCACCGGCGGCAGTGGCGTCAAGTACTTCAGCTGCTACGTGCGGACCAGCACCGGCAGCACGCGCAACTGCGCGGAGGTCGGGACCGGCAGCTATTCGATCCAGACGCTGGGCGACGGCCGCGCGATGACCTTCAACAACCTGCCCGCGATTGCGCAACGCCTTAGCTTCGAGCGCGTCTTCGTCGAGCGCGGCGGCACCGTGTTCTTCGGCTACCGCAACGCGTCCAACATCACGCGCAGCACGGTGCGGCTGAACCTGCCAGCGGCCAACGCCGTGTTGGGCACGCTGGGCATCGCGGCGATCGCGCCGTGACCAGCGCCGCCGCACCGCGTGCTCGCGTTGGGTTTGCAGGCATGGCCGTGGCACTGAGCACCGCCTTTTTGAGTGCCACCACCATGGTCCATGCCAAGTCCGACGATGCCTGGACGTTGCACCGTGACCGCGCCGGCTTCTCGCTGCAGAAACCGGCGACATGGCAGGTCCAGGCCGGCGATGCGGGCGAGATCGCAGTGACCGACTCGCGCGGCACCGCGGCGGCCCTGGTCAGGGCGCGCCTCGTGCCGGCGCGTGCGGACCTCGCGCAGTGGCTGCAACAGCACTACGCGGCCACCGAACCCGGCCTCTACAACGTGCGCATGCTGAAGGCCGAAGGCCGAGGCCCGCAGGTGGCGCATGCGGCGTTCGACTACGGCAGCAACGTCTTTCAGGGCCGCGCCAGCGTGATCGCGGTGAGGCATGGCGATACGGCCACGCTGTTCGTCGCTGCTGCGGCCCGCAGCGATTTCGCGCAGCGCCTGCCCGAGTTGACGCGCATTCTCGACAGCGTTCGTTTCGGCGGTGCTGCTGGCCCGGATGGCGCACGTGGCGACCGAGGTGGCAGCGGTGCCGGACCGCAGCGCTCGCAGCCTGCGCTGCAATTCGTGCGCTGGATCGACCCGTTCGAGCAGGCGTTCTCGGCCGACTTGCCGGCCGGCTGGCGCACCGAAGGCGGCCTGCGCCGCAGCACGTGGAACGTGCGCTTGGCTTTCAGCAGCACCAGCCCGGACGGCGCTATGCATCTGTTCAGCGGCGACATGACGGTGCCGCGCATGTTCATCGAGCCCAACCCGACGATCACGTCGCTCGGCTACCGCGAGGGCCAGGTCATGGGCCAGGGCGGGCCCGACGGCCAGATGATCCTGCGCTTCCAGAGTGCCGAGGCGTACGGCGCGCAACTCGTGCGCAGCCGGTTCGGCGCGCAGGTCACCGCGACGCGACAACGGCCCGACTTGGCGGAGATTGCGCGACGCAACCCCTTGCTGCAACGCGGCGCCGCGGCAGCCAGCGCGGCCGATGTCGAATTCAAGTTGCGCGATGGCCGCATCGGTGTGCTGACGATGACCACCTTCGGCGGCAGCGGCATGGCCGGGGCCAACGTCGGCAGCACGTGGTGGGCCGACGGCGTGCACGGCTTCGTCGCCCCTGCCGACAGTGCCGCCACCGCGGCCGGTGCGATGGCCCGCATGCTGACCAGCGCGCGCGAGAACCCGCAATGGGCGGCAGGCGAGGCCAGCCACCAGAGCCGCATGAGCGGGCAGTACCAGGCCTACCTGCGCTGGTCGCAGGACTTGCAGCAAAAGACCATCGCCCAACGCTGGCAGTCCGACGAAGCACGCCAGCGCGGCGTGCGCGACAGCCTCGGCGGCACCGTGCGTCTGCAGGACCCGAACACCGGCGAAACCTTCGAAGCCTCGGCGCAGGACCGCTACTACTTCCGCGTCAAGGGCGCCGATCGGCCAACCGTCATCGGCAGCGACACCGACTTCAAGCCGGTGCGCGATCTCGACCTGACCCGCCTTCTGAAGATCGGCACCGAGGTGCCCGATCGATGAGCCGTCGGCGCCGGCCAAGCGCCATTTCATTCATCGACCCTTCAACGAAAGGAACGCCATGACAACCCGACTCTCCCGCTTTCACTCTCTGTTCCTGCTTGCCGCAGCCGCGGCATTCGCGGTCACGGCCGCGCAGGCGCAAGAGTCGTGGAACTACAAGTCCTACATCAAGGATCCCAACAGCGGTACCTACGACAAGACCAAATTCCGCACCTCGACGATCTCGTTGAAGGACGAGAAAGATGGCAAAGGGACGTTTCGCATGATCACGGCGGCTGCTCGCCCCGACCCGTGCATCAGCGCCGGCGACCTGCCGGCCGAAGTGGTGCGCAGCGCCGAGACCATCACGATCACGGTCACACCGCCGCTGCACGGCTGCGCAGCGTTCCGCTACGTGATCAAGCTCGACGGCAGCGGCGGCGTCCGGATGGCCCGGCGCAACGACGGATGGGCGCCCGATGGCTTCGACCATGACCTGACACCCACGAAGTGAGGGCTGCCGGGTGCACTGGCCGCCCGGCCTGACTCAGACGCCGTTGCCGAACAGGTCAACGGCGTGCTGCACGTCGGCCGGCGTCAGGATGCGCGCCAGGCGCGTGGCCGGATCGACGCACAGGCGGCGCAAGGTCTCCGGCGCAAAACCGCCGATGCCGCGCAACGCGCGCACCATCGGCAGCGGCGCATCCGCCGTCGTCGCGCAACGACTGTTCGATGCGCTGCCGATGGTCCGGCGTCAGCGCGTGATGGACCACGCCGTCGACATCGACCAGCTCGTACATCGGCGCGCGGCACAGACACAGCAGCCCGGCCTCGACCATCTCCGGCAGCCAGCGCGCAAAGTAGAGCTGCACCAGCGCGCCGATGTGGATGCCGTCGGCGTCGGGGTCGAACAGCAGCACGATGCGCTCGTAGCGCAGCGCGGCCATGCCGCCTGCGGGCAGCGCGGTGGGGCTCGGCAAGCCCAGCGCCTGGGCCAGTTGCTGGAACAACACGTGCTGCTCGACCTTGTCTCTGCGTCGCCCCCACGCATTGAGCGGTTTGCCCTGCAGCGGCAACACGGCCTGCGTGCGCGCGTCGCGCACCGCGAGCACCGAGTCCTGCGCCGAGTCGCCCTCGACGAGGATCAGCTCGGCGCCCGAACCGGCGCCATGCCGCTCGCAATCGGCGAGCTTGGCGCGGGCTTGCGAGTAGCGGGCGGCGCCGGGCATGCGAGCGCAGGCCCTACTCGACCGCCTTCACCATGTCCTCGACGACCTTCTTCGCATCGCCGAAGACCATCATCGTCTTGTCCATGTAGAACAGCTCGTTGTCCAGGCCGGCGTAGCCCGCCGCCATCGAGCGCTTGTTGACGATCACGGTCTTGGCCTTGTAGGCCTCCAGGATCGGCATGCCGTAGATCGGGCTGCCCTTGGTCATCGCGGCCGGATTCACCACGTCGTTGGCGCCGAGGATGATGGCCACGTCGACCTGGCCGAACTCGCCGTTGATGTCTTCCATCTCGAAGACCTGGTCGTACGGCACCTCGGCTTCGGCCAGCAGCACGTTCATGTGGCCCGGCATGCGGCCGGCCACCGGGTGGATCGCGTACTTGACGGTGATGCCCTTGTGGATCAGCTTCTCGGCCAGCTCCTTGACCGCGTGCTGCGCGCGCGCCACCGCCAGGCCGTAGCCCGGCACGATGACCACCGTCTCGGCGTTGCCGAGCACGAAGGCCGCGTCGTCGGCGCTGCCGCTCTTCACCGGGCGCTTCTCGGCGCTGCCGGCCGCGGCTGTGCGTCGCTTCACCGCCAAAACCGCCGAGGATGACGTTGAAGAACGAGCGGTTCATCGCCTTGCACATGATGTAGCTCAGGATCGCGCCCGAACTTCCCACCAGCGAGCCGGCGATGATCAGCATCGAGTTGTTCAGCGAGAAGCCGATGCCCGCCGCCGCCCAGCCCGAGTAGCTGTTGAGCATCGACACCACCACCGGCATGTCGGCGCCGCCGATCGGGATGATCAGCAGCACGCCGAGCAGGAAGCCGAGGGCGATGACGAGCACGATGTCCATCCAGCTCTGCGAATGCCAGAAGCCGAAGATGAAGAACGCCGCCGCGAGGCCGAGGGCGAGGTTCAGGTAGTGCTGGCCGGGGAACTGCACCGGCGCGCCCTGGAACAGGCGGAACTTGTACTTGCCGGAGAGCTTGCCGAAGGCGATGACCGAGCCGGTGAACGTGATCGCGCCGATGAAGGCGCCGAGCGCCAGTTCGACGCGGTTGCCGCCGGGGATCGCTCCGCCTTTTTCGGTGATCGCAAACGCCCACGGTTCCGCCACGGCGGCCACCGCGATGAAGACCGCCGCCAAACCGATCATGCTGTGGAAGAACGCCACCAGCTCGGGCATCTTCGTCATCTCGACGCGCTTGGCCATGATCGCGCCGACGCCGCCGCCGACCACCAGGCCGAGCAGCACCCAGACCATGCCCAGCCCCGAGCCGGCAAGCTTGACGATCAGCGCGGCGGTCGTGAACGCGGCGATGGCCATGCCGACCATGCCGAACAGGTTGCCGCGGATCGACGTCGTCGGGTGCGACAGGCCTTTGAGCGCCTGAATGAAGCAGACGCTGGCGATGAGGTACAGCAGGGCAACGAGGTTGAGGCTCATTTCTTCACCTCGGCAGGCGCCTTCTTTTCCTTCTTCTTGAACATTTCCAGCATGCGCCGCGTGACGAGGAAACCGCCGAAGATGTTGACCGCGGCCAGGGCGACCGCGAGCACACCCATCGACTTGCCGAGCCAGGTTTCGGTCAGCGCCGCGGCGAGCATCGCGCCGACGATGACCACCGCCGACAGCGCGTTGGTCACCGCCATCAGCGGCGTGTGCAGCGCTGGTGTCACGGTCCAGACGACGTGGTAGCCGACGTAGATGGCGAGCACGAAGATGATGAGGTTGAAAACGGTGGGGGAGACGGCATCCATGTCAGCTCCTCAATACTTTTCCGCCCTGCGTGACCATGCACGCAGTGACGATGTCGTCGTCGGTGGGAATCACCAGTGCCGCTTCCTTGGTGAGGATCAGCTTCAGGAAGTCGAGCACGTTGCGCGCGTACAGCGCACTGCTGTCGGTAGCGACGAGTGCCGGGATGTTGGTCTCGCCGACGATCGTCACGCCATGCTTGACGACGGTCTTGCCGGCTTCGGTGAGCGGGCAATTGCCACCGGCCGGGGCGGCCATGTCGACGATCACCGAGCCCGGCTTCATCGACTGCACCATCGCTTCGGTGATCAGCGTCGGCGCGGCACGGCCGGGGATCAGGGCCGTCGAGATGACGATGTCAGCCTGTGCCACACGCTTGGCCACTTCGACCTTTTGCCGCTCCAGCCACGACGGCGGCATCGGCTTCGCATAGCCGCCGACGCCCTCGGCGGCTTCTTTTTCTTCGGCCGTTTCATACGACACGTCGATGAACTTGCCACCGAGCGACTCGACCTGCTCCTTCACCGAAGGCCGCACGTCGGACGCTTCGATCACGGCGCCCAAGCGCTTGGCGGTGGCAATGGCCTGCAGGCCGGCAACGCCGACGCCGAGGATCACCACGCGCCCGGCCTTGATCGTGCCGGCGGCCGTCATCAGCATCGGCATCAGACGCTGGTACTGGCTGGCGCCGATCATCACCGCCTTGTAGCCAGCAATGTTGGCCTGGCTCGACAGCACGTCCATGCTCTGCGCGCGCGTCGTGCGCGGCGCCGCTTCGAGCGCGAAGCTGGTCAGGCCGGCGGCGGCCAGGCGCGTCAGGCCGTCCTTGTCGAACGGGTTCAACATGCCGACCAGCACGGCGCCGGTTTTCATGCGCGGCAGCTCGTCGAGCGATGGGCTGCGCACCTTCAACACCAGATCGGCGCCGAAGGCGCCCGCGAGGTCGGTGA
Organism: uncultured beta proteobacterium; assembly: GCA_963738425.1. GTDB lineage: Bacteria > Pseudomonadota > Gammaproteobacteria > Burkholderiales > Burkholderiaceae_C > CADEEN01. The sequence goes on from CAVTWT010000032.1 coordinate 112,287, forward strand.
CTTCCGCGCCCGCCGCTGTGTAGGCCTCGTCGGTGAAATGCGCCGCAGCGCCGGCATGCGACTGCACGCGCACCGTGTGGCCCTGGGTTTTGAGTTTTTTGGCCGTCTCGGGGGTGACGGCCACGCGGGTCTCGCCCGGCGCCGTCTCAAGCGGTACGCCGATCAGCATGATGGGTTTCTCCTCGGGTGCAGGGGCGCAGCTTAGTACACGCCGCGCACTGGCCGTCTA
>CAVTWT010000033.1:0-103748 GCA_963738425.1 uncultured beta proteobacterium
AACCGATGTTAGCCGGTGCCTTCTGCGGCCGTGTCACAAGGCTGCCAGGACGTGCTTCAACAAACGCATCCTTTCAGGCGTCGCGCTTGATTTTGGGCGGCGGCACACCCGGGATCAAGCCCAGGTCGAGTGTGAGTTGGCGTTTCGTTGCCCGCGCAGGCGCTATCGATCAGCAGGCGCAAGGGGAGATTCGGTGCGCCCGTGTGGTCCGTCTTGGTGGCAGTCCCTCTGCTGCACTTGAAGGCGTTCGTTGCGCGAAGACGGTGGACACCAAGTCGCCCGGCTCGTGCGCACTGTCGCAGCGCCAAGATTTCACACAACCCGGAGGACAGGTCCTGTTACCTGACGCCCTGCCTCCTCGTCGCTTACAGACCCGCAGCACGAAACCGCCCGCACGGTGCGCCGGCTGCCGTTCGCAATAAGATGGGGACGCTTGGCGGGCGTCCCCTGTTTGCGCCGGGCGCGAGCCTGATTCAGCGGGCGCCTACGGGCGGCAGCTATAGACCATCAGATCGTCGACATACCAGCCGAAGGTACCGCCGCAGCCATCGTTGCCCATATCGAAACGCAGGCGAACCTTGTCCTTCGATTTCGCGTACGGTGCCAGGTTGACGATCGAACGACCCCACGAACCTTCGACGGAACCGCCATCTGAACCGGTGAACGCAGCCTGACCTGCCATGGGGTTGGTATTGCCCTGAGCGGCCGTCGCCAGCGTGCTGTTGTAGGGGTTGTAGATGAAGTCCGCAGCCTTGACCAATTGCCACGCACCGCCGTTGACACTGATCTTCAGATTGCCACCGTCAAAGCCCGCCTCGGTCGACACCCAGTGGTCGAACGTAACGCGGGGCGCCGCGACTGCCGCGGGGATGGTGATTTCCGGACTCACGATCTCCTGCACGCCCGACTGGTCTCCCCCAGGCGCGCAGGTGCCGCCCGTGAAGTCGATGCCGAACAGCGCGCGGCCGGGGCGCCCTCCGGGCAGCTTGCCGGACACCGTCCAATCACGCGGCGTGAAGTCGGCCGTCACCGCCGTATGACTCACCGTCCAGCGGTCGGCGGTCGAGCCGCCGTTTTCGAAGTTGCTCGCAAACAAGCTGCGCAAGCTGCCGGTCTCGCACAGCGGCGGCGGCTCCTTGGCCAGCATCGGCTGGAAGCCGCACTGGGCCGGCGGCGTCCGCATCTCGACGGCGAGGACGGCCTTGCCGACTTGTGCGCAGTCGGAGGCGCCGATCACCTGGCCCGACGGCGCCCCGGTCAGCAGGTCTGACAGATTCGCGCCGCTGAGGTCGGCACAAGACTGTTCGAGTGCATCGGCGTGGTCGGCAAAGTCGCTGGCCGGGCCGAGGTAGACGCTTTGCGCCCGGTAGTGGATGTGGGCCGCTTTGGTCAGGCCGATGGCCGTGATGGCCTGGCCGTTGTAGGAGCCGCCATCGACCATCAGCGCATACGCGTGGTTGGGAACGCCCGAGTTGAGGTGCACGCCGCCGCTGTCACCGGTCCCGCAGAAATACTGCTTGTCTGAAACCTTGCCTGGGTTGCCATAGCAAGTGGGGTTGAACATGTCCCGGATGGCGCCGCTGAAGGCGGTGGAATCCTCACCCACCAGCCAGGCCACCGAACTGTCGGTGCCGGTGCCGCCGCGAGACAGCGATGCATTGACCGTTGCTGTCTGCGCCTTGATCGCGGTGCCGTCGTTCTGCGTGACCGACAGCGACGGAATCGTGATCGTGGCATCGACGCCCGCCATGTTGGCGACCGCCGTGCCACCGGTGTTGTTGCCGATGATGACGGCGACCGCACCGTTCAACTGAGCGTTCTTGGCCTTGACTGCGAAGCCGCAGGTTCCGCGATCGATGAACGCGATCTTGCCGGCAACGGTGGCCGCGTTGACAAACGGCGTCTGGCAGCCGTCATTCGCAACACCGACCCCGTCGTTGACGACGACGACATCTCCAGTCAGGGCGAACGTGGTCGGCCCGAAGGTCGCCGTGCCGGCATCCTTCAGCCCAGCAATCGCGGCCGGAGAATTGATGGTGACCGAAGGCGGCTTTGGTGTGAACACAGAGCAAGAATTGGCTGAGCGCGCAGCGTTGGGCGTGTCTCCGCCGCGGCCGTTCAGGCGATCGATCGTCTCGCCCCAGATGTCGGAGTAAGACTCGTTGAGCGCGCCGGGCTGCCAGGCGTAGATCAGGTTGGAGGTGTACTCTGTGTAAGCATGGCCCCACTCGTGCGCGGTCACGTCATCGGTCGTGGTCCCCGGGCAGAACGAAATGAAGGTCCCGTTCCACGACGCATTCGGACAACCGTTGCCGCGATTAAAGATCGAGTCCATGGTGGCGCCGGCGCCGTCGTAGGAGTCGCGCCCGAAGGCGTTCTTGAACAGGTCGTAGATCTCGCCGGAGGCCTGGATCATGTTGTCGGCTTCGGTGGTACCGGTCGGGAAAGGACTGCCTTCGACCCAGAACGGCGATGCCGGGTAGTTCGCGCCCGGCGCCGTCGTGCCGGCGGCGTCGTAGGCACGCCGGAACTTGCCGTCATGGATGCCGGTGATCTGGTCAATGTACTTGCCGGTGTGTGCGTCGATGTAAACGAACTCGCGCACGTCGACGCCGTTGCCGACCTCGATCTGCCACGCCAGATGGTTCGCGCCCGCGACGCCCTTGGCCAGGCCCTCACGGTAGATGAGCAACGTCGGCCGGGACGCCACCAGCGCTGCCGCTCGGGCGTTGTCGGCCCGCACCCTGGCAACCGCAGCCCTGCCGGCTTCGTCGGCCGAACGCGTCGGCCAGGGGCTGAGGGCAATGCCCGGAATAAAGGTGCCGTTAACGGCGGTCAGCTCGTGCGCAGCGTCGAAATGGGCCTTCAGTTCGGCGCCGAAGACCGGCACGCCCTGATAGACCTGCTTGCGCGTGACGTGCGTGCCGCCCTGCTGGTCTCTTGCGACGCGCGCCTCGCCGAGTTCGCCAGCGACGCTGTTGATCCCGAAGACGCCGGCATAGTCGGCCAGAAAACCGGCGGAGCGGCTCTTCTTGGCGTCATCGGTGATCGGGCGCGCCGCCGCCCGCTGATGGCCGAGCTTGCCGCCAGGGGCCACGCGCACGAACCTGGCCGCGCCCGTCGCGCCATGCACGCTCACCTGAGCGCCACCGCCACTGTCAGCAACCAGGCGGGCGACGCCGTCGGGGTCGATCGCTTCGCGCTTGCCATTGCCGGCGCCTTGTGCATGCGCCGCGGATGCGACCGACAGCAGGACCGCCGATACAAGCCAGTTTGTTCGGTACATGAACGCTCCTCGTGCGGCGCTGCGGCCACATTGAACGAAAATTGAGGGATCGCACTGCAGAGAAAGGGCACCCCCGACAGGACGCAACCGAGACTATGGGCGGGTACGTGGACGCGCTACTCTCGTTAACACCGACCGCCTCGTTGTCACCGCCACCAACGGGCAGAAGCCGCGGCATCCCCCACATCGACCCCGCCCCTTTGGGGGGGTGAGAGGCAGGTGCAGAGACAACTCCACGTTGGGCAAAGAAAAGGCGCGGGAGGCGCGGCCCGTGCTGCAACGGATGTCATGCCGCAAGCTGCCTTCGCAAATGGCTGCAGGAGAACTGGTCGATGAAATCTGTTGTCGTAAAGATCGTCGCGTTTTTGGTGTGCACTGCCTGCAGCTTGGCCCCTCCTGCACAACCCGCCCGCGCCGAATCGGGCCAGGCATTCAGTCTGAGAGTCGGCGAGTCTGTGCGGACCAAGGGTGGTGCATGGGAGATCGGGTTCGAAGGCGTGCCTGCCGACTCACGCTGTCCCAGGGGTGAGCAGTGCGTCTGGGCAGGCGATGCCACCGTCCGGGTTTGGCTACAGAAGACTGGCGGCGCGCGGTTGACGCGCGAACTGCACACGGCGCCGAACGCGCCCACCGTTAACGGGCCGCACATTGCCTTGCGCTTGGTGCGCCTGGACCCCCCAGCACTCGCCGGCAAGTCCATTGCGCAGGGCGACTACGTCGCGACGCTTTCGCTTGACCGCGACGCCTCTGGCGAGACGTCTGAGCGCTGAGAGCCTGTGTGATCGAAGTGTTGTCCTTGTTTCACGGACGCGCTCAGTTGACCCCTCCCCTCAATGTGAACAAGTCCTAGTAGTCCAACGAACGCGGCTTGAACTTGCGGTCGTCGCGGAACAGAAAGACCTCACTGATGCGCCACGGCTGCGGCAGGTGCGATACGTCGCCGAACGGCCCGGCACGCCGCACCGCGTCGATCGCCAGCTGCACCGTGTCGGTGGCCTGGCTCGGCTGGCGCTGCACCCGGATGTTGCGCACGCTGCCATCGCGGTTGAGATCGATCTCGAGCACCGGGATCGCCAGCAGCGGCTCGGGCACGAGGCCGGTGTAGGTGCCGGTGGGGTTGGCCGCAATGATGCGGCGGCCGACATCGACCCGGTAGTCGTCCCAGGCGCGCGCCTGCGAGGCGCCCGATCCAAAAGAGGGAAATTGCATGGGGGCATCCGGTGACGAAGGGCGGCGCGACGAACAGGCGCCCAGCAGCGCCGCAGCGAGCAGCACGGCGAACACGGCCTTGCCGCGGTTTCGGAATCGAGCGTCAGTGCAAGACACGATAAATCTCCTCGGCCAAGGGTCTCGAGATGCCATCGACGCTGGCCAGGTCGTCGACGCTCGCATGGGTGACACCGCGCACACCGCCAAAGCGTTGCAGCAGCCGTGCCCTCTTCTTCGGGCCGACGCCCGGAATGTCTTCGAGTTTGCTGCCGCCGGTGCGCACGCTGGCCCGCTTGGCGCGCATGCCGGTGATGGCGAAGCGGTGCGCCTCGTCGCGGATCTGCGCCACCAGCATCAGCGCCGCCGAGTCGTGGCCGAGCGCCACCTTGTCGCGGCCGTCGGCGAACACCAGCTCTTCGAGGCCGACCTTGCGGCCCTCGCCTTTTTCGACGCCGACGATCAGCGACAGATCGAGGCCGAGTTCGGCAAAGACCTCGCGCGCCATTGCCACCTGGCCGCGGCCGCCATCGACGAAGACCAGATCCGGCAGGCGCACGCTGTCGCCACCGGCCGCCAGCGCCTCGGCCAGCTTGGCGTAGCGGCGCGTCAGCACCTGACGCATCGCGGCGTAGTCGTCGCCGCCGGTGATGCCGTCGATGTTGTAGCGGCGGTATTGCGCGGACTGCATCTGGTGGTGTTCGAAGACGACGCAGCTTGCCTGAGTGGCCTCGCCTGCGGTGTGGCTGATATCGAAACATTCGATGCGCAGCGTGTCCAAGTCGGGCACATCGAGGTTCAGCGCCTCGGCCAGCGCGCGTGTGCGTTCGCGCTGCGAGCCCTCTTCGGCAAGCAGGCGCGCCAGCGCCAAGTCGGCGCCGTTGGCCGCCATTTCGAGCCAGATGCGGCGCTGCTCGCGCGGCTGGTGCTGCGCGCTGAGCTTGACGCCGCTGTGCTCGGCCACGGCATCGAGCAGGGCCGCATCGACGGCGTGGCTCGTCACCAGCTGCGGCGGCACGAAACCGTCGACATAGTGCTGCGCGATGAAGGCTTCGAGCACGGCGACCTCGGGCTCCATGCCCTCGGCGACGGCTGCGGCGTCATCGACATGCGTTGGAAAGTACGCGCGGTCACCGAGATGCCGGCCACCGCGCACCATCGCCAGGTTGACGCAGGCACGGCCGCCCTTGACACGCACCGCCAGCACATCGACATCGCGGCTGTTCGCGCCCAGGCTGCTCTCGTCCACCGACTGCTGGTGCAGCACGCGCGACAGCGAGCCGATCTGGTCGCGCACCGCCGCCGCCTGCTCATACTCGAGCGACTGCGCGTGGCCCATCATGCGCTGCTGCAGCTCATCGAGCACCTCCTGCGTGTCGCCGCGCAGGAAGCGCTCGGTGTCGGCGACGTCGCGCGCATAGGCCTCGGCCGTCACCAGCTTCACGCACGGCCCCGAGCAGCGCTTGATCTGGTAGAGCAGGCACGGCCGCGAGCGGTTGGAAAACACCGTGTCTTCGCAGGTGCGCAGGCGAAAGACTTTCTGGATCAGCTGGATCGAATCCTTGACCGCCCAAGCGCTCGGGTAGGGGCCGAAATAGCGGTGCCGCTTGTCGACCGCGCCGCGGTAGTAGGCGACGCGCGGAAACGTTCCGCTGACGAGCTTCAGGTACGGGTAGCTCTTGTCATCGCGAAAGACGATGTTGAATTTCGGTGCCAGCGCCTTGATGAGGTTGTTCTCGAGCAGCAGCGCCTCGGCCTCGCTGCGCACCACCGTCGTTTCCAGCCGCGCGATGCGGCCCACCATGACGCCGATGCGGGTGCCGCCATGGTCTTTCTGGAAGTAGCTCGAGACGCGCTTTTTCAGGCTGCGCGCCTTGCCGACGTAGAGCACCGCACCGGCTTCATCGAAGAAGCGATAGACGCCCGGGCGCAGCGGCAGCGCGGCCACATCGGCCAGCAAACGGTCGCGGTTGGGATCGACTTCGCTCATGGCGTAAGAATATCGGTATGCAGTGGGACCTCTTTTGCCGCGTCATCGACAACCATGGCGACCTCGGCGTCTGCTGGCGGCTTGCCGCCGACCTCGCCTCACGAGGGGAGACGGTGCGCCTGTGGGTCGATGACCCGATCGCGCTGCACTGGCTGGCGCCGGACCATGACCGCACCACGCCCGGCGTGACGGTGTTGCGCTGGCTCGAACCGCTGCCCGAGGTGGAACCCGGCGACGTCGTGATCGAAGCCTTCGGCTGCGACCCGCCGCCCTCCTTCGTCGATGCGATGGCCCAGCGCGCGCCGGTGTGGATCAATCTGGAATACCTGAGTGCGGAGGACTATGTCGAGCGCAACCACGGCCTGCCGTCGCCCCAGCCCTCGTCGTTCGGGGCGTTGACGAAGTGGTTCTTCTACCCCGGCTTCACCCCTGGCAGCGGCGGCCTGTTGCGCGAGCCGCACGCGCTGAACCCAGGCACGCCGCCTTGGACCGAACTCGACGTGCTGCCGCATCCGGGAGAGCGCTGCGTCAGCCTGTTCGCCTATGCCGACGCGCCCTTTGCCGACCTGTTCGACCTGCTCGACGACCGGCCGACGCTGCTGCTGATCACCGCCGGCGCGAGCCAGGCGCCCGCGCTCAAGGCCCTCGAAGGCCGCCCGCAGCGAAACCTGCGCGCCCACACCCTGCCCTGGCTGACGCAGCTCGACTACGACCGGCTGCTGCACGCCTGCGACCTCAACTTCGCCCGCGGCGAAGACTCGATCGTGCGTGCGATGTGGGCCGGTGCGCCGTTCGTCTGGCACATCTACAAGCAGAGCGACGGCGTGCACGAGCGCAAGCTCAAGGCCATGTTGAATCGACTGCCTGCGGACGCTGCATTGCAGACGCTCTGGCAAGCCTGGAACGGCCTCGGTCCTTGGCCCGCCGCGCTGCCTGAGCCCATCGCCTGGCGCATGGCGTGCCAGCAATGGCGCGGCAGCTTGCAGGGTCAGAGCGACCTCACCAGCCAGCTCCTCCGGTTCGTCACCTCGAAACGGTAGAATCGCGGGCTCGGCGCAGCGGCAACACTGGCTGTAGCGCTCCCGAATCTCACACTGAACCCTTACGGAATTTTCCATGAAGATCGCTCAAGAAATCCGCGCCGGCAACGTCATCATGCAAGGCAAGGACCCGATGGTCGTGCTGCGCACCGAGTACAGCCGCGGCGGCCGCAACTCCGCCACCGTGCGCCTGAAGATGAAGAACCTGCTCAATGGCTCCGGCGCCGAAGTGGTCTTCAAGGCCGACGACAAGATGGAGCAGATCAAGCTCGATCACAAGGAGTGCACCTACACCTACTTCGCCGACCCGATGTACGTCTTCATGGACAGCGAGTACAACCAGTTCGAGGTCGAGGCCGAGAACATGGGCGACGCGATCCAGTACCTCGAAGACAACATGGCCGTCGAAGTCGTGTTCTACGACGGCAAGGCGATCTCGGTCGAGTTGCCGACGACTGTCGTGCGCGAGATCGAGACCGAGCCTGCCGTCAAGGGCGACACCTCGGGCAAGGTCATGAAGCCCGCAAAGCTCGTCGGCACCGGCTTCGAGATTTCGGTGCCGCTGTTCGTCGGCAACGGCGACAAGGTCGAGATCGACACGCGCACGCATGAGTACAAGAAACGGGTGTGAGGCCTTCGGCCCCACCGAGCAGGGCGCCTTCGGGCGCCCTGTTTCCTTCTAAAACCAGTACGCCACGGCGAAGGCGCCCACCATCATGAAGGTCAGCGCCAGCTTGACCGCGGTGCCGACGATCATGCCGACCCACGTCGCCACACCGACCTTCATCGCCCGCGTGTGGTGGTCCTTGTCGTCCACCAGATGCTCTGCGGTCTTCTTGCGCTGCGCGAACCATTCGCCCAGCACGGCACCGACCAGCGGCAGGAAGAGCACGCCGATGAAGCCGGCGAGGATGCCCAGCACCGTGCCGATGACCGCACCGCCCACCGCCCAGCCGCTGGCGCGCACGCGCTTGGCACCCACCGCTGCGGCCACGTAGTCGGTGGCGAAGGCGATCACGCCGAGGACCGCACACACCACCACCACCCACACCGGCACGCGCGTGAAGTCGTCGAGCCACGCACCCCAGACAATGCCGGCGATGACGAACACCGTGCCCGGCATCACCGGCAGCACCGTGCCGGCAACGCCGACGACGATCAGCAGGATCGCGCCGGCCCAGGCCAGCCAAGAAGCATCGAAGGACAAGGCACACTCCTGCAGATGAGATTCAGCCTCGCATCATGGCGGCAAACAGCCGCGCTTCAAGTCGTGGGGTCGTTGTCGTGAGTTTCGATTTCGAGGCCGCTGTGCAGGCGCCGTTTCGCATGCAACCCGGACTGCGTCGCCTCGAAGCCGGCGCGGTGCAGCTCACTCCATTGGCCCCCGGCTCGCGGCATCAGCGCGAGAAGATCGCCGTGTTGTCCGCGCATGCGTCGCATGCACTGGCCGTTCAGCCGGACTTCGATGCCACGGTGGCGCTGCACGCGCTGGCAGCTCACGCCGCGCAGGAACACGCTGGCGCTTTCGCCTGGGATGGGAAGCGCGCCATCGCGCACCACCTCGGCGTGGCAGTGGCCGACGACGAGCCGCAACAACTGCACGCCGGCGTGTTTGGCCTCGGTGACGAGATCGCGCGCTGCCTCGCCGGACTGCCGATCGGCTGGCGACTGGCCGGGTTGCTGTGCCTGGCATTCGCCGAAGACTTCGCCATCGTCGACGGCGCCAACGCGACGATCCCGTGGATCGCCGCCTGTCTGCCCTCGCACTGGGCGCCGGAGCGCAAGGTCGGGCGCCACTTTGCCGAGGTCCACGGCCCGGTCGCCGACAACGCCCTGCTCGTGCGCGCCGGAGAACACCTGACACGCATGGTCTGCAGTGCCGAACGCTGGGAGCGTTTTGTCTGGAACGTCACGCGCCAGCCTCGCCTCAACGCGCATCCGGCGTTGGCCGATCCGGCGCCATGGTCTGTCGATGCGTTCGCTGATGCCGCCGCGCCCCTGGCCTGGTGGCGCACCGAGCGCCAGACTTTCATCCCGCTGCCGGATATCAAACAAGCAGTGTTCACGATCGGTGTCGACACGCAGCCGCTGGCCGACGGCATCGACACGCCGGACAAGGCCGCGCGCTTGCACGCCGCCATCGCGTCGATGAGCGACGCGGTGCTGGCATACCGCAGCCTGACCAGCGTGCGCGCACCGCTCTTGGCGTGGCTGGAATCGAGAGTGTGAAGACCGAGCCGATCGTTCCGGCCGTCATCGACTTCTCGCAAGGAACACCGCGCTCGCCAGCGTTCGACGACATCTATCACCCCCGGTCGCTCGGCGAGCACCTTCGAGTGCGGGCGCGCTCGAACAAGCGCGCGCCGTTTTTCTCGCCGGCAACGGCCTGCCCGACCGTTGGCGTGGCCGGGGTCGCTTCACGATTCTCGAAACCGGCTTCGGGCTGGGCAACAACTTCCTCGCGACGTGGGCCGCGTGGCGAGACGACCCGCAGCGCTGCGACCGGCTGCACTTCGTGTCGCTGGAGAAACACCCGCCGGCGCACGAAGACCTGGCGCATGCATTGGCTGGCTCGCCGTTTCCATCGCTGGCCCAAGCGCTCATCGAAGCGTGGCCGCCGTTGACGCCGAACCTTCACCGCCTCGCATTCGATTCCGGCCGCGTGCAGCTGCTGCTCTGCCTCGGCGACGCGCCCACGCTCGCACGCGAACTGATCGCACGCGTCGATGCGTTCTATCTCGATGGCTTCGCGCCGACGCACAACGAAGCCATGTGGTCGCCGGCGCTTTTCAAGTCCTTGGCTCGGCTCGCTGCGCCCGGCGCCACTGCGGCCACGTGGAGCGCGGCGCGCATGGTGCGCGACGGCTTGGCCGCCGCCGGCTTCGACGTGCAAACTGCGCCGGGCCCAGGGGCGAAACGCGAGATCACGTTGGCGCACTACGCACCGCGCTTCACGCCGGTCGCGCCGCCCGGCCGTGTGCTGCCGGCCGCAGCGCCGAGCCACGCCATCGTCATCGGCGCCGGCATTGCCGGAGCGGCGACCGCGCGCGCGCTGGCCCACCAGGGGGTGCCTTGCACAGTGCTCGACGCGCAAGCTCAGCCTGCCACCCAAGCTTCGGGCAACCCGGCCGGCCTGTTTCACGGCACGGTCGGCGTCGACGATACCAAGCACACGCGCTGGCACCGTGCGGCGAGCTTTGCCGCCGCTGACTGGGTTCGCGAATCGCAGGCCGGCGCGAGCGATGGCTTGCTACGACTGAACGGCACGCACGATGTGACCGCGATGCAGGCCCAACTCGGCACGCAGCATCTGCCGGCGGCCTATGTGCAAGCACTCGACGCCGCGCAGGCCTCACAGTGCGCTGGCGTGCCGCTCACACAATCGGCCTGGCTGTTCGCGCAAGGCGGCTGGGCAAACCCGACAGCGCTGGTTCAGGACGCGCTGGCCACACTCGGCGTCAACTGGCGAGGCGATGCGCACGTGCATTCGATCGAACGCAGTGCTGACGGTTGGCGTGTGCTCGACCGATCTGCACGTGTGATCGCCGAAGCGCCCGTGCTCGTGCTCGCCAACGCCGACGACGCCCTGCGCCTGGCGCAGTTGCCGCGCGCCTGGGCCGATCGCGTGCGCGGCCAGGTGACATGGCTGGCGGCGTCAGACAGCGTGTTGATGCCGCGCCTGCCGATCGCCAGCGGCGGCTACGTGCTGCCGCTGCCCAACGGCGGCGGGTTGCTGCTCGGCGCCACCAGCCAACCCGGCGACGAAGATCAAGAGGTGCGGGATGCCGACCACGCGCTGAACCTCCACCGCGCGCAGCACTTGCTCGGCTTCAATGTGGCACGAGAAGGCGCGGTGCTGCACGGCCGCACCGCCTGGCGCGTCGTCACGCGCGACCGCCTGCCGCTGCTCGGCCTGGCGCCCGACCTCGCGGCGCCGTTGCCGCTGCGCCGCGACTCACCGCGCCTGCTGGCGCGCCAGCCCGGCCTGTACCTGCACACGGCCCTCGGCTCGCGCGGCCTGACCACCGCCGCGCTCGGCGGCGAGCTGATCGCCGCGCAGATCTGCGGTGCCCCGTGGCCGCTCGAAGCCGATCTGGTCGATGCGATCGACCCGGCCCGTTTCTCAAGGAAGCGCTGGGCCGCTCCCGAGCTTTCTTGAGGCCCCCTCGGGGGGCCTGACGCGAAGCGGCAGGTATGGGGGCACCATGACTGCTCAGAACAAGCCGGTGATGCGGCCGTCGTCGCCGACGTCGATGTTGCAGGCCGCCGGCACCTTCGGCAGCCCCGGCATCGTCATGATGTCGCCGCAGACCATGACCACGAACTCGGCACCGGCCGCCAGCCGCACCTCGCGGATCTGGATCACATGCCCCGTGGGCGCACCGCGCAGCAGCGGATCGGTCGAGAACGAGTACTGCGTCTTGGCCACGCACACCGGGTAGTGGCCGTAGCCATCGGCTTGCAGCCGGACGATCTGCGCGCGCACCTTGCTGTCGGCCGCGATGTCGGCGGCACCGTAGATCTTGGTCGCGATCGCCTTCATCTTGTCCCACAGCGTCGCACTGTCTTCGTAGACGAACTTGAAGTCGCCCGGCACTTCGCACAGGCGCACCACTTCGCGCGCCAGGTCCGCAGCGCCAGCGCCGCCTTCGGCCCAGTGGCGTGCCAGCACGACCTTGGCGCCGTGGTGCGCCAGCTTGGCCATCAACAGATTGACTTCGGCGTCGGTGTCTTCGGTGCGGTGGTTGATGGCGACCACACACGACAGCCCGAAGTGGTTGCGGATGTTGTTGACATGGCGCTCGAGGTTGGTGATGCCCTGTTCGAGCGCGGCCAGATCGGGCTGCGCGAGGTCCTTCACGTCCACGCCGCCATGGAACTTCAGCGCGCGGATCGTCGCCACCAGCACCACCGCATCCGGCCGCAACCCGCTCTTGCGGCACTTGATGTCGATGAATTTTTCGGCGCCGAGGTCGGCACCGAAGCCGGCTTCGGTGACGACGTAGTCGGCCAGCTTCAATGCCGTCTTCGTCGCCAGCACCGAGTTGCAGCCATGCGCGATGTTGGCGAACGGCCCGCCGTGGATGAAGGCCGGCGTGTGTTCGAGCGTCTGCACGAGGTTGGGCGCCAGCGCGTCCTTGAGCAGCGCCGTCATCGCGCCATGGGCCTTCAGGTCGCGGGCGCGGATCGGGTGGCCCTCGCGCGTGCTGCCGCAGACGATGTTGCCCAGCCGATGCTTCAGGTCCTGCAGCGAAGTGGCCAGACAGAAGATCGCCATCACCTCCGATGCCACGACGATGTCGAAGCCGTCCTCGCGCGGATAGCCGTTGCCCGGGCCGCCGAGCGCAACGGTGGTGTCGCGCAGCGCCCGGTCGTTCATGTCCATGACGCGCTTCCAGGTGACGCGGCGCACGTCGAAGCCGAGTTCATTGCCGTGGTGGATGTGGTTGTCGATCATCGCAGCCAGCAGGTTGTTGGCCAGCGCAATGGCGTTGAAGTCGCCGGTGAAATGCAGGTTGATGTCCTCCATCGGCACCACCTGCGCACGGCCGCCGCCGGCCGCACCGCCCTTCATGCCGAACACCGGCCCGAGCGAAGGCTCGCGCAGGCAGACCACGCATTGCTTGCCGATGTGGTTGAGCGCATCACCCAGGCCGACCGTCGTCGTCGTCTTGCCCTCGCCGGCGGGCGTCGGGCTGATCGCGGTGACCAGCACCAGCTTGCCATTGTGGCGATCTTGCCGATCGGCCAGCGCGTGCACGAAGTCCAGCGACACCTTGGCCTTGGTGCGGCCATACGGCTCGATCGCATGCTCGGGGATGCCCAGCGTGGCCGCGATCTCGACGATGGGCCGCGGCAGCGCGGCCTGTGCAATCTGGATGTCCGACTTCATGCGTAATCGACGCGCTTGACGCCCTCCGCGGTGCCGAGCAGACACACGCTGGCCCGGTGACGGGCAAACAGGCCGACCGCAATCACACCGGGCCACTGGTTGATCTCGGCTTCCATCGCCAACGGGTCGGTGATCTGCAAGCCGTGCACGTCGAGCAGCGGGTGGCCGTTGTCGGTGACGACGCCCTCGCGCCAGACGGCCCGGCCGCCGATGTCGGCGAAGCGGCGCACGATGCGCTGGTGCGCCATCTCGATGATCTCCACCGGCAGCGCAAAGCGGCCGAGGACATCGACCTGCTTGCTCTCGTCGGCGATGCAGATGAAGCGCTCGGCGAGGTCGGCGACGATCTTCTCGCGCGTGAGCGCCGCGCCGCCACCCTTGATCATGAAACCGCGGCGGTCGATCTCGTCGGCGCCGTCGATGTAGACCGGAATACGGTCGATCTCGTTGGCATCGAAGACGGCGATGCCATGGGCGCGCAGGCGCTCGGTGCTCTGCTGCGAACTCGACACGGCGCCGACGATGCGTGCACGCTGACCGGCCAGGGCATCGATGAACTTGTTGACGGTGGAGCCGGTTCCCACCCCGACAACGCTGCCGGGAACGACGAAATCGAGCGCGGCGCGGCCGACCAGGGTCTTCAATTCATCTTGCGTCATCGTGAAAACGAGCAGAGGTGGGTGACGGGCGTTCTTGCGAACGGCTGCGAGAATGGCGGCCGATTATGGTGCCCCTAACTCACTGCGTTCGCGTCCCCCGAGGGGAGCGTCAGCTCCTTCGGGCGGCCGGGCGGCGCTGACATGTCGTTGGTGCCCTACGCCCTCACCCGCCCTTTTCTCTTCGGCCTCGATGCAGAACGTGCGCATGACCTGACGCTGGCAGCGCTGGAGCACCTGCAGAACACCCCGGCGCAATCCTTCTGGCAGCAGCCGCGCATTGCCGACCCGGTCAACATCGCCGGCCTGAATTTCCCCAACCGCGTGGGTCTCGCGGCCGGTCTGGACAAGGGCGGCCGCGCCATCGACGGCCTCGGCGCGATGGGCTTCGGCTTCATCGAGGTCGGCACGGTGACGCCGCTGGCGCAGCCGGGCAACCCCAAGCCCCGCATCTTCCGCGTCACCGAGGCCAAGGCGCTGGTCAACCGCCTGGGCTTCAACAACGACGGCCTCGATGCCTTCATCGGCCATGTGCAGCGCGCCAAGAGCTTCCGCGCTCATGGCGGCTTGCTTGGGTTGAACATCGGCAAGAACGCCGCCACGCCGATCAACAAGGCCGCCGACGACTACCTGGCCTGCATGCGCGGCGTCTACCCGTACGCCGACTACGTCACCGTCAACATCTCGAGCCCGAACACGCAGAACCTGCGCAGCCTGCAAAGCGACGAGCAACTGCAGTGGCTGCTGCAACGCCTGATGGAGCGCCGCGCCGAGCTGGCCCGCGACTACGGGCCGAAGCCGATCTTCGTCAAGATCGCGCCCGACCTCGACGAAGAAGAGGTCAAGCTGATCGCGGCGACGCTGCAACGCCACGGCATCGACGGCGTCATCGCCACCAACACCACGGTCTCGCGCCACGGCGTCAACCACCTGCCCAATGGGCAGGAGACGGGAGGCCTGTCTGGCGCGCCGCTGCTGGCTGGCAGCAATCGCGTCATCCGCCTGCTGCGCACCGCACTCGGCAGCACTTTCCCGATCATCGGCGTCGGCGGTGTCATGAGCGGCGACGACGCGCGCTCGAAGATCAAGGCCGGCGCGAACCTGGTGCAGATCTACACCGGCTTGATCTACCGCGGCCCGGCGCTGGTACCGGAGGTCGCGCGGGCGTTGCGCGGCTGAAGTGCGCGACCGATCGCGCTACAG
The DNA here is from genome assembly GCA_963738425.1 of uncultured beta proteobacterium. GTDB lineage: Bacteria > Pseudomonadota > Gammaproteobacteria > Burkholderiales > Burkholderiaceae_C > CADEEN01. Next base: position 15,275 of record CAVTWT010000033.1, read on the forward strand.
GTCACGCACCCGCGACGCGAATTCGCCGAGCACGAAAGCCAGGAACGGTGGCACGCAGCCGATGTGGCCGGACGGCGCCGCCGCACAGTCGGTCAGGCTCACGTCTCTGGCACCGCGCGAGCGCATCGTCTGCAGCGTGTGCGTCGAACTGACATAGGGCACCGTCTGGTCATCGCGGCCATGGAACAGCCGGACCGGCGCCGCTGGCACCCAGTCGTGCACATTGGAGAGGCGTTCAACGGCCGCGCTGTCGTCGGCCAGGTAGTTGTCGATCAAGGTGGTGTCGAAGACGACGTCGGCGTCGTCTTCGAGCAGCCGCTTCAGCAGCTGGTCCCGCACCTCGCGTCGAACGGTCGAACCGAGATGCCGCAGCACGCCCGGACTGACCAGCAAACCGAGGGCCGGATCTTCCTCGCAGACGCGGCGCAACAATTCATCGAGCGCCACACCGACGTGGTACGGACCTGCACCGGCAACGACGGCCTGCAAGTAGGCCAGCTGCGGGCTGCCCGCGGACTGCAGCGCCCGATGCGCAGCCAGGGTGGCGTAGCCCCCTTCGGAATAGCCAGCCAGAAAGAGCTGTCCGTTGTCGACGATCCCATTGCGCGATCGCCATGTTGCTGCCGCTGTCAGCAAGTCGACCACGGCGGCTGCAGAAGGCGCCGACAGCAGGTAAGGATGCGGCGCCCCTTTGGAGGCGCCATAGCCAACATAGTCCGCAGTCACCACGATGTAGCCCAGCGACGCCAAGACGACGGCCGCCTCGTCGGCCGTGGCGTGGTTGCTCGGCGCCTCGGCGTCCTTGACGATCGTGCCGTGCTGGTAGGCGAGAACCGGGCTCTTCGCGCCCGCCGCCTTGGCCGGCACACTGACCAGCCCCGATGCGACGATGTCGTTGCCTCGCGCATCGATCGTCCGGTAAGTCAACCGGTGGTTGATGACGTCGTAGAGCGGCGTCAGCGGTGGGCTGCGGCTGCCCGGCGCTTGCAGCCCCTCGTTGATGTCGGCGACAGCGATGCGGTTGAGCTGCGTCGCCGATTCGAGACGCCCTGCGCCAACGGGCTCGGCCACCACGGGCGGCGGCTCTTGCTGGGCCGGTGACAGAGCCTCTCCGCCGCCGCCGCAGGCGGCAACGACAAGCAGCGACGACATCGGCAGTAGCCGAAGTACTTGTCCGAGCCGACCCGCACGCATGGATCGATGGTACTGCGCGTGAACCGGCGTGGCTGGCACGCCGCGCGCGTTCAGTGCAGCGGCACGCCTGTCTTGCTTTGAAGCTCTTCGCGCGTCACGCCCGGCGCCATCTCGATCACCTTCAGGCCTTGCGGTGTCACGTCCATCACCGCCAGGTCGGTGATGATGCGGTCGACCACGCCGACGCCGGTGAGCGGCAAGGTGCACTGCGGCAGGATCTTCAGGTCGGTCGTACCGTCCTTCTTCTTGGCCACATGTTCCATGACCACGATGCAGCGCGGCACGCCGGCCACCAGGTCCATGGCGCCGCCCATGCCCTTGACCATCTTGCCGGGGATCATCCAGTTGGCCAGGTCGCCCTTCTCACTGACCTGCATCGCACCCAGGATCGACAGGTTGATCTTGCCGCCGCGGATCATCGCGAAGCTGTCGTGGCTGCCGAAGATGCTGCTGCCGGCGATCGTCGTCACCGTCTGCTTGCCGGCATTGATGAGGTCGGCATCGACCTCGGCGTCGGTCGGAAACGGGCCGATGCCCATCATGCCGTTCTCGCTCTGCAGCCACACCTCGATGTCCTTGGGCACGAAGTTGGCCACCAGCGTCGGGATGCCGATGCCGAGGTTGACGTAGTAGCCGTCCTTCAGTTCGCCGGCCGCCTTGGCCGCCATCTGGTCTTGAGTCCATGCCATGGTGTTGCTCCTCAGGCGGGCCGCGTGGTGCGCTTCTCGATGCGCTTCTCGGGGGTGGCGTTGTGCACGATGCGGTGCACGTAGATGCCCGGCAGGTGAATGTCGTCCGGCGCCAGTTCGCCGACCTCGACGATCTTCTCGACCTCGACGATGCAGAGCTTGCCGGCCATCGCCGCGGCCGGGTTGAAGTTGCGCGCGGTCAGCCGGAAGCGCAGGTTGCCGCTCTTGTCGGCAACGTCGGCTTTGACCAGCGACACATCGGGCACCAGCGAACGCTCCATCACATACGTGCGGCCATCGAACTCGCGCAACTCCTTGCCCTCGGCCACGATCGTGCCGACGCCGGTGGCGGTGAAGAAGGCCGGGATGCCGGCGCCACCGGCGCGCAGCTTCTCGGCCAGCGTGCCCTGCGGCGTGAACTCGAGCTCGAGTTCACCGGCCAGATACTGACGCTCGAACTCCTTGTTCTCGCCGACGTAGCTCGAGATCATGCGTTTGATCTGGCGCGTCTCGAGCAGCTTGCCGAGGCCGAATCCATCGACGCCGGCGTTGTTGGAGATCACGGTCAGGTTCTTCACGCCGCTGTCGCGCAGGGCGTCGATCAGCGCCTCGGGGATGCCGCACAAGCCGAAGCCGCCGACCGCCATCAACTGCCCGTCCTTGACGACGCCGTCGAGCGCCGCCTTGGCGCTCGGGTAGATCTTTTTCATCCGTGGGTCTCCTGAGAGAAGGCGCGAGCGTACTACTTAGCCCATTACGTAGTCGTTACGTAGAATCAACTAGACATCATGAACGCCACCGACTACCGCACCGCGTTCGAGCAGGCACCGATCGGCCTGGTCATTTCGCGCGACCGCTTGATGGTGGCCTGCAACCAGCAGTTGCTGGCGATGTTCGGCGCCGAGCACGACAGCCAGTTCGCGGGCCGCAGCTTCGAGCTGCTTTATCCGACGCACGAAGAGTTCGAACGCACCGGCGCGCGCATCGTCGCCAGCCTCGATCGCAAGGGCTTTTATGCCGACGAGCGCATCATGAAACGCTTGTCCGGCGAGCTGTTCTGGTGCCATGTCTCGGGCCGCGCACTCGACCCGAAACGGCCGCACGCCGACGGCATCTGGAGCTTCGAAGACCTGTCGGCGCGGCGCAAGGTCTCGGCGGCGCTGACCCCGCGCGAGCGCGAGATCGCCGCGCTGCTGATCGAGGGCCTCACGTCCAAGCGTGTCGGTCAGCGGCTGGCCATCAGCCCGCGCACCGTCGACGTGTACCGTGCGCGCCTGATGCGCAAGTACGGCGCCTCGACCACACCTGAACTGGTGAACAAGTTGTTGACCGCGTGATATGAAGCCCCCAAGCTCGCATTTGCTCGCGGCCCCCCAAGGGGGCACTCAGCGGCTTCGGACGGCCGGGCGCCACTGAGATGGCCTTGCCGACCGCACACGACGACGCCGGCTGGGACGCCCTGATCGACGACGAGCGCGCGCTCGAAGCCGGGGTGACCGCCCTGCTGTCGCGCCACGGCCTGGCGCACGAAGCACGCACGCGTTACGACAGCGGCTCGCTGCCGGTCTATGCCGTGGGCACGCGGCATGTGCTCAAGCTCTTCCCGCCCACCGAGCAGGAGCATGCGGCGGTCGAGGCTCGCGTGCTCGCCGCCGTGCAAGACGCGCTGCCGATCCCGACGCCGCAACTGATTGCGGCCGACAGCCACGACGGCTGGCCGTATCTGCTGATGTCGCAACTTGAAGGCCAGCGTCTTGTCGACGCCTGGCCGGCGTTGACCTTGTCCGAACGCGACCGCACTGCCGACACGCTCGGTGAAGCGATCGCCGCACTGCACGCCATCGACACCGCAGCCACTGCAAGACCTGCCGCCGCGCTGGGACGGCTTCGTCGCCGCGCAGCGCGACAGCGCCCAGGAGCGTCAATCGAAGCGCCGGCTCGATGCGCACTGGCTCGAACAGATTCCGGCCTTCCTGCAACGCTGGATGCCGCCGTTGCCTTCGCGCCGCGTGCTGCTGCACACCGAGGTCATGCGCGAGCACCTCATGACCGACGGTGCCGGCCTGACCGGCCTGTTCGACTTCGAGCCGGCGATGCTGGGCGCGGCCGAGTACGAGTTCGCTTCCGTTGGCCTGTTCGTGGCCTGTGGCGACGCGCGCACACTGCGCCGCGTGCTGCTGGCCTATGGGTACGCACCGCATGCGCTCGACGCAGCGCTGCAATGCCGCTTCATGGCCCACGCGCTGCTGCATCGCTACAGCAACCTGCGCTGGTACCTGGAGCGCCTGCCGGCCGGCGACGCGACGACGCTGGAACAACTCGCAAGCCGCTGGTGGCCGCTGAATTGAAAGAAACGCATGATCACCGTCCACCACCTCGAACACTCGCGCTCGCAGCGCGTGCTGTGGCTGCTCGAAGAGCTGCGCCTGCCGTATGAAGTCAAGCGCTACGAGCGCAACAAGAGCACGTCGCTCGCGCCACCGGAGTTGCAGGCCATCCACCCGCTGGGCAAGTCGCCGGTGATCACCGACGGCAAGGTCACCGTGGCCGAAACCGGCGCCATCGTCGAGTACCTCGTCGAGCAGGCCGGGGATGCGCTGCGCCCTGCCGCCGGCACACCCGAGCGCCACCGCTACACCTACTGGCTGCACTTCGCCGAGGGCTCGGCGATGCCGCCGCTGGTGATGGCGCTGGTCTTCAACCGCATCAAGAAGGCACCGATGCCCTTCTTCGCCAGGCCGATCGCCAAGGCGATTGCCGACAAGGTGCTCGACGGCTTCGTCAAGCCCGACCTCAAGCGCCAGCTCATGTTCATGGAGCAGGAACTGGCGTCGCGCACCTGGTTCACCGGCCGCGCGTTCAGCGCCGCCGACGTGATGATGAGTTTTCCGATCGAGGCGGCGTCGTCGCGCGGCGCACTGAAGTCGAATTTCCCCAACCTCAGCGGCTTTCTCGAGCGCATCCACGAGCGGCCGGCCTACAAGCGCGCGCTCGACCGCGGCGGGCCGTACTCGCTGCTCGGTTAGCGCAGCATCTTCAACACTCCCAGAAAGGATCCACATGCAAGGCGATCCCCAGGTCATCCGCTGCCTTCAGGCTCAACTGCGCAACGAGCTGACCGCCGTCAACCAGTACTTCCTGCACTACCGCATGTTCAAGCACTGGGGCTTCGGCCGCATGGCGAAGAAGGAGTACGAGGAGTCGATCGGCGAGATGAAGCATGCCGACGCGCTGATGGAGCGCATCCTCACGCTCGACGGCCTGCCCAACCTGCAGGATCTGGGCAAGCTGCTGATCGGCGAAACGCTGATTGAAGCGCTGGGCTGTGATCTGACGATGGAGCGCGCCGCGCAGGCGACGATCAAGGACGGCATCGCGCAATGCGAAACCTCTCGCGACTACGTGTCGCGGGCTGTGCTGCAGCACATCCTCGACGACACCGAGGAACACATCGACTTTCTCGAGACCCAGCTCGAGCTGGTGAACAAGGTCGGGGAGCAGAACTACCTGCAGTCGCAGATCGAGCCCGTGAGCTGAAAAGGTCGCTCGGTAGGGTCAAACGGCTTGCAAATGCGAATAGTTCGCATTAGTATGCCGCCACGATGATTGTTTGCCTCTGCCACCGGGTCTCCGATCGCGACATTGCCCACGCCGTGCGTGAGGGCTGCGCCTCATTCGACGAACTGCAGGACCATTTGAGCGTCGGCACGGCCTGCGGCGCCTGTGGTGACTGCGCTCGCCATGCCTTCGATGCGCAACGCCAGAAGCAGGCTGGCAGCGTTGGCATGTCTTGGCTCAGCCGCAGCCCCTCTCGCCTGACGCCGATGGCCTTGGCTCCGCAACCTGCTGGCCCGACCTGATGCAGCGCGACAGCGCCACGCGCGGGCGGTCCACCGCGCTGCCCAGTGAGGCCCCGACAAAGCCACGCGCGCCACCGCGACGCATCGACAGCCAGACGCTGCTCGGCTCGGCGCAAGAGATCGAAATCACCCACCTCGACCAAATCTATCGACTGCGCCGCACCGCGCTCGGCAAGCTGATCCTGACCAAGTAGCCCGCGTTTTTTCAACCCGACTGCCAGCCACACGCCAGCCATGTCGCCCACCGGCCCTGCACTTTGCGGGGCCAAAGACAGGACTGGCATGCACACCAACGCTTTCGAAGACACCCCCGCCGCCGCGCTGCCCTGCGCCGGTGGCCTGATCGCCGGCACGCTGGCACTGATGACCTGCTGGGCCGCGCCCGAGCCCAGCACCAATGCCAGCGCAGAACTGCAGCGCCAGCTGATGGCGCGCAAGATCGCCTCGAACCTCTTCTTCCTGCGCGAGCACCCGGACATCGGACCCGGAATGCGCCAGGTCATCGGCAAGGTCCACCAGCGTTGGGTGCTGCTCGCCCACGCGCAGCCGGGGGACAACGGCGCCGCGATCGACCCGACGCGGCCCGCGCAGGCCGACGCCCCCAACTCACTGCACTGATGCCATGCCCAAAGCAAAAGTGCATTGGACCTACGACCTGCTGGCGGTGGCTTTGATCGGCGGCGTCAGCGGCCTCGTCTTCTGGCTCGTGCCACCGGCTGAGCCCGCCAAGACCACCGCGGCGGTCAACGCCACCACCGCTGTTCATTCGACGCCGATGGGAGCGTCGTGAACACAACCGGTCTGCCACCCGTGTTGCCCCTCGACGGCGCCGAACCGCTGACCCCGTGGGCACGCCGTGGCGTGGTGGCGGGCATGCTCGGCGCCCACCTTGCTGCTGGATGGGCACTCCTGCAGATCGAGTCGGTGCGGCTCGCAGTGGGCGAGATCGCGCCGATCGTCGTCGACCTGATCGCACCGCCCGCGCCGCCGGTACCACCGCCGCCACCACCACCACCGGTGCTCAAACCGCCGCCGCCCAAACCGCTGATCGTCGCGGCGCCGTCGCCCTCGCCCACGCCGCCGGTCTTCGTGGTGCCACCGCCGCCGCCGGAGCCGCCTGCACCCGAGCCGGTGATCGCGATCGCACCGCCGTCACCTCCCGCGCCGCCGCCGGCTGCACCGCCGCCGGAGCCCAAGACCATCCCGGCCACCGCGGTCGATTACCTGACGCCGCCGGTGCTCAGCTATCCGCAAGCAGCGCGCCGCCGCGCCGAGCAGGGGCGCGTGATGGTGCGCGTGCTGGTCGATGCGCGCGGCCTGCCGCAGCAGATGCAACTCACACGCTCGTCCGGCTTTGCCGGCCTGGACGAAGCCGCGCTCGCCACCGTGCGCGCCACCCGCTTCAAGCCCTACACCGAGAACGGCGTGCCGCAGCCGTTCTGGGTGCTGATGCCCCTCGTCTTTGAACTCGAAGGTTGATCTCTCCATGAACGAAACCGCCCAGGCCGGACTCGGCTTTTCCCACTTCGTCGCCCAGATGGATGCCGTCGGCCGCACGCTGCTCATCATCCTCGTGGCGATGTCGGTCGCGTCCTGGGGGCTGATCGCCATCAAAGGGCTGTCGCAGGTCGTGCGCAGCCGCCGCTGCGATCGTTTCCTCTCCTTCTTCTGGAACGCGCGCTCGCTCGACGAAGTCGGCGCCGAGATCACCACGCACGGCGCACGCGATCCGTTCTCGCACCTCACCGCGCATGCGATGCATGCGCAGGCGCACCACGCCAAGTACGGCGCCGCCAAGCTCGCCGAGGCCGGCAGCGCGCAGGAGTTCGTGACGCGGACGATCAAGAAGGTGCTCGACGAAGAGACGACGCGCCTCGAAGGCGGCCTGACGACGCTGGCGACGATCGGCGCCACCGCGCCCTTCGTCGGCCTGTTCGGCACCGTCTGGGGCGTCTACCACGCGCTGGTGGCGATCGGCATGAGCGGCGCCGGCACGCTCGACAAGGTGGCCGGCCCGGTCGGCGAGGCGCTGATCATGACGGGCATCGGCCTGGCCGTCGCGATCCCCGCGGTCGTGGCCTACAACGCCTTCACGCGCGGCAACCGCGTCTTGAACGCCAAGCTCGATGCCTTCGCCTTCGAGTTGCTGACCTTCCTCTCGATGGGCCAGTCGCTGCGCACGGGCCAAGGCACGGAAGCGGCCAACGTGCGTGCGCTGCGCACCCAGGCAGCCTGACATGGCCTTCGCCTCCTTCGACCGCAAGGGCACGGCCGCGCCGATGGCCGACATCAACATGGTGCCGCTGATCGACGTCATGCTGGTGCTGCTCGTCATCTTCATCGTCACCGCGCCACTGCTCACGCACGCGGTCAAGCTCGAACTGCCGCGCGCGACCTCGCAGCCCAATCAGTTGAAGCCCGACAAGATCGAGTTCGCTGTCGATGCCACGGGCGCGCGCTTCTGGAACGGCGAGCCCTTGACGCGCACCGAGGCCGCCGCGCGCTTCGCCACCGAGGCCAAGCGCAACCCGCAGCCCGAAGTGCACCTGCGCGCCGACCGCGAGACGCGTTACGCCGCCATCGCCGAAACGCTCGCCGATGCGTCCAAGGCCGGCCTGGCCAAGATCGGTTTTGTCAGCACGCCAGAAACGGCGCGCTGAACCCGAACCTCTCCAGTCACGCCGCTAGCCCGCCGAAGCCAGCGATGCACTCAGTGCACGCGCTCGGCTCGCTCGCGCCGCAGCGCTTCAGCCAGCAAGGACTGACCGCTGCGCGCCGCCGCTTCGATCAACGTCAGGTCGATCAGATCGCGTTGCGCATGGCTGCCGCCGAAGCGGTGGGCGTTGCTGCGCAAGGGGCGCAGGCGTTGCACCGCCTCGGCGTAGCGGCCGGCGCCGAAGGCATGGATCGCGCGTGTGGCGTCCAGACCCACGTCGCGCAGGAACATCGCGTTGTCGCCCTCCACCGGCAGCGCCACTTCCTGTGCCGCCAGCAAGCGCTGCGCATCGTCGCCGCGACCGGCACCGACGAAGGCCAGCATCGCGTGCAGATCGTTGAAGGCATAGGTGCTTTGCTGCGAGACCGCGGTCCAGCGCTCGGCCAAGGCGTTCCAGCGGTCACCGACATCGATGCCGCGCAGTTCGAGCCGCCACAGCATCGCCGACGCATCGATCATCTCGAGCACGATCGGTGATGCCGTGCCGAGTACGCGTGCGTCGACGATCTTCATCACTTCGTCGATCTGATCGAGGCCGAGGTGGAACAGCGCCAGGTGCCACCAGTTGTGCACGGCCAGAAAGCTACCGTCGCTCCACGTGGCGCTGGCGTTGCCGAGCCAGGCCACGCCGTCGCGGCGCCGGTTCTGCATTTCCATCACATGTGCCACGGCATGCCAGGCCCAGCTGTCTTTCGACTCGAGTTCCACCGCGCGCCGGCCGAGGGCCTCGGCACGCGTGTAGTCGCCGGTTTCTTCGAGGCCGAACGCATGCATGCCGAGCACGGCGTGGTAGCCGGGCATGCCGGCATGCCACGACGACGCGGCGCGCGCGATGCGGTCGCGCAGCATGCGCGAGTGGCCGGTGAAGAAGTCGATCTGATGGCCGGCCTGCAGTGCCAGCGCGTCACGCGGCCAGCGGATCGACAGGTCTTCGAGCACGGCACCCGCGGCATGCCAGTGGCCGTTGATGACTTGCTCGATGGCCTGCAGATGCATCGATTCACGCTCGTCGGCCGGCAATTCGCGCGCCGTCTCCAGCGCGGCGCGCGCCGGTGCCAGGCCGCCGGGTTCGGTGCCGAGCAGCATCAGCCAGGCCACCAGCACATGGGCCATCGTGAATTCGGGGCTGATGGCAAGAGCTCGTTGCGCGGTGGTCACCGGATCGCCAACGAGGCAGCGGAATTCATGGCAAGCCTGTTCGTACAGGTCGAGCGATCGGGCATCGGCGCCGGAGAGTGTATGGCCGAGGTTGTCTTGGGTCGTCATCGGAAGCTCCATGAAAGTGAAGCCGTGATCGTGCGCTGCGACCGTCCGCTCAGCGTCCGCTGCGTCAGGCCGCCATCGCTTCGCCGGCCGCGACCGCGCGATGCCGGGTGACGAAGCGCTCGATGGAGCGCACCACGGCACCACTGTCGCCATGCCAGAGGAAATGGTCGTCACCGTCGAGCCGCTCGATCTCGGCGCCGGGAATGCGGCTCGCCAGTTGCTCGCCGGCTGCCAGCGGCACCACACGGTCGCCACGGCGCTGCATCACCAACGTCGGCACGCGCACGGCGCCCAGGCGCGACCGCAGGTCGAGCGCCTGGAAGGCGCGCAACAGCGCGGCGACGCCAACGCGCGACGCCGCGTTGCGCAGCATGCGCGCGTACCAGGCACGCACGCGCGGGTCGTCGGCGGCGGAAGGGGCGAAGCGGCGCAGGCCTTCGTCGTAGTGCGCCGGATCGCACAGGCGCTCGAGCCAGGCGTCCTGCACACGGGGGTTCAACGCCCACGGCGTTTCCGGGGTCCAGCGGCCGCTGGCCGAGGTGCCGAACAGCAGCAGGCCCGCCACCCGGTCCGGGCGGCGCAGCGCCATGTCGAGTGCCATCGTGCCGCCGGCCGAGGCACCGAACAGCCAGGCGCGGCGCAGGCCCAGGTGGTCGAGCACGGCACTCACGTCCTCGGTGGCACTGGCGGCGTCGGGCGCGACGCCGACGCGCTCCGACAGGCCCATGCCGCGGCGGTCGATCATGATCACACGGTGCCGGCGCGCCAGCCGGTCGAGCACCGCACGGACACGCGGCTCGTCGAGGCCGACCTCGATGTTGGTCATCAGACACCACATGACGACGATGGCCTCGCCGTCCTGGCCCGCGTTGGCAGCGTCGCCCCAGCACAGATGCGCCACCTGGCCGTGTGCGGTCGGCGCAAAAGCGATGTCCACGGGGCGCTCGCGGGCCTGCAACAGGCCGAGCGCCCGCGCATAGGCCGCTTCGACACGCGCCGACGGCCGCGCGCCCAGCTCGTCGCGCCAGGCCTGCGCGCCTTCGAAGTACGCCGTCTCGACGCCGGCCGCGTCGCCGCGCTCGGCGCGGCCCAGCAGGCGCGCCACATGCCCGGCCTCGGCGCAAGGCTCAAGGCGCAGCAGCGCTTCGCTGGCCTGCTCGGCGGCGTCGGCCTGACCGTCGTCGAGCGCACGCTCGATGCCGCGTTCCAGCGCGCGCATCAGCGCCGCGCGCTGTTCGCGGCTGCGCGCGTCCGCCCAGTCGTCGAAGGCCTCGCTGCCGAGTGTGAAGCCGGCCAGCACGTCGGCCGCGCGCGGGTCGAGCAACGCGTCCAAGTCGGCGGCCGCCATCGCCGCGCCTGTGCACCGCAGGTCGCTGTCGACATTGGCGGCCAGCCAGAGCGCGTCGGGATTGGCGTCGATCAGCCCGGTGCCGAGTACGCCGTTGACTTCATGCGCGAGCCGGCGCAGGCGGCCGCGCGCCAGCCCCGGCGCGGCGTCGGGCCACAGCAGCGCCGCCAAGCACGTCGCGGCCAACAGGCCGCGCCTGGTCGCTCAGATAGGCCAGCAGCGCGAGGCCGTGTTTGAGCTGCAGCGCGGCGCGCCGCCCACCGATCGTGATGCTGGGGTAGCCATGCAGCGAGAGCTGCGCGCGAGGGGAGTCAGCGGCGCTTGTCATGGCGGCCATTCAACCGCCAGCCAGCCCTGCGCGCAATGGGACTGGTGTCCCACTGCGCTGCAAAGAGCGATCAGTTCTGCGGGTACCAGCGGCGACTGCTCGCCCGGATCGGGGATGGGCTGCGTCGGCACCCAAGGGTCGGGCGGCGGCAGGCGCGGCGCCAGCAGCGTGCCGCAGGCGGCGACCAGCAAAGGCAGGACCAGCAAGGCCAGCCGCTTGGGGTGGTTGTTCATGGAAGCATCCGTAGCGCAGCGAAAGTGATCGCACTGTCATGGCGAGGCGTCCTTCGAGCGTCCGTCAGCGCGGGCTGACCCACCCATCGCGTTGGAACGCCTTATGCATACGGCGCCGAACAGACAGCAACCGTGCGGAGGCTCCCATGCTCGACATCACGACCACCAAGTTCTCGCATCACAAACCCGGCGACACCGACTGGCGCAGCGACGGTCTGCGCGATTTCTTCCTCTACAAGGACCTGGGCATCGAAGCCGCCACCGCCGGCCGCGTCATCGCACAGCTCGTGAAGGCGAATCAGGCCCCAGAAAAGGGCACCGGATGGCACCGCCATGAGGCGGATTTCCACATCGTGATCATGACCAAGGGCTGGGCCAAGTTCATGTACGGCGACCAGGAGACGTTGGTGGCGGCCGGCGACTGCGTGCATCAGCGCCCGGGCATCGTGCACTACCTGTTCGACTACTCGCCCGACATGGAGTACCTCGAGATCGTCGGCCCGGCGGACTTCAAGAGCATCGACATGCCAGCGCCGTGCGACGTGCCCGCGGCCGCGAAGTGGTGATCGCGGAGATCGATCAGAACTCCATGTCGAGTTCTTCGATCTCCTCCGGCTCGGCCTTCGCCGCAGCGACCCACTCCTTCATCTCGGGCATCGCCATGATCGTCTTGCAGTACTCGGCGCAAGGCTTGGGCAGCTTGACGCCGTAGGTCAGGAAGCGCGTGACCACCGGCGCGTACATGGCGTCGGCCATCGTGCGCTTCTTGCCGAACAGGAACGGCCCGCCGTAGGCGGCAAGGCACTCCGTCCAGATCTCGACGATGCGGTCGATGTCGGGCTGTGCGCCGGCCCAGATCTTGAAGTTCGGGTGCGTCGCCTTGAGGTTCATCGGCAGCGCCGAGCGCAGGTTGGCAAAGCCCGAGTTCATCTCGCCGCTGACCGAGCGGCAATGCGCGCGCGCGATGCGGTCGGCCGGCATCAGCCCGGCCTGCGGCCGGATCTCGTGCAGGTAGTACGCGATCGCCATCACGTTCCAGTTCTTCGCGCCGTCGTGCACCAGGCAGGGCACGAGGATCGACGGCGCCAGCAGCAAGAGCTCCTTGCGTGCACCGGCGTCATCGGGCGAAACCATCACCTCGTCGAAGTCCAGCCCGGCAAAGCGCGCCAGCAGCCAACCGCGCAGCGACCAAGACGAGTAGTTCTTGCTCGACAGCGTGAGCGTGGCGCGCGCGGATTTGGCCTGCGGCTTGGCTTTGGAGGTGGGCATGGCTGCGAGTCTGCAAGCGCTGTGCCACATGAAGCTGGCTCGCAAGTTGCTCAATGTCGTTCATGCTCTATCAAAGCTACCAGGCCCACAGTGACCTCATGTGGCCAACGCGCACCCTCGCGCGTGCGGCAACGCCGCTGCTTGAGGACCCCACGTTCGGCTTCGGGGGGCATGCGCCCCAGCGCCAGTTGGCCGCGGCCTGCGAGGTCATGCGCCTGGCCGAAGTGACGCACCGGCGGCCCGCCTGGGGCTTGCACAGCGTGCTGGTCGAGGGCGCGACGGTGCCGGTGGTGGAGCAGGAAGTGCACGTCGAGCCCTTCTGCACCCTGCGCCGCTTCGCCAAGCCCTCGCTGGCCGCCGAGCAGCCGAAGGTGCTGATCGTGGCGCCGATGTCGGGCCACTTCGCCACACTGCTGCGCGACACCGTGCGCACGATGCTGCCCGACCACGACGTGCACGTCACCGACTGGCACAACGCGCGTGACGTGCCGCTGACCGCCGGCCCTTACGGCCTGGCCGAATACACGGCCACGGTGATGCGTTCTCTCGAAGCCATGGGCCCCGGCGCTCACCTGATGGCGATCTGCCAGCCCTGCGTGGCCACGCTGGCCGCCACCGCGCTGATGTCCGAAGACGGCCACCCGGCCACGCCCGCCAGCCTGACGCTGATGGCCGGCCCAATCGACTGCCGCATCTCGCCGACCAGCGTCAACACGCTAGCCAACGGCAAGCCGATCGAGTGGTTCGAGAAGAACCTGATCAGCCGCGTGCCGCTGCGCCACCGCGGCGCGGGCCGGCGGGTCTACCCCGGCTTCGTGCAACTCTCAGCCTTCATGAGCATGAACCGCGAGCGGCATGTCAACGCCTTTCGCGACTACTACCTGCACCTGGTGTCGCAGGAGCGCGAGAAGGCGAACACGACACGCACCTTCTACGAGGAGTACATGGCGGTGGCCGATCTGCCGGCCGAGTTCTACCTCGAGACGGTGAAGCAGATCTTCCAGGAGTACGCATTGCCGCGCGGCGAGCTGGTACTGAACGGCCGCCGCGTCGACCCGTCGGCCATCAAGCGCACCGCGCTGGTCACGATCGAAGGCGAACGCGACGACATCTGCGCGCCTGGGCAGACGCTGGCGGCGCAGGACCTGTGCACCAAGGTCAAGCCCTTCCTGCGCACGCACTACGTGCAGCCGGGCGTCGGCCACTACGGCGTTTTCAGCGGCCGGCGCTGGCAGCGCCACATCTACCCGATCGTGCGCAACGTGATCCACACGTCGCGCTGGAACTGAAATCCAACCTCATTCACCGCAGAGCCGCAGATAGCGCAGAGGTACGCAGAGAAACGAAATCCCATCTGGCTATTCCTCTGCGTACCTCAGCGTCCTCCGCCCCTCTGCGGTGAATGAAACTCCTCACACCAAAGGCAAGGCATCGATCGACGGCTGCCGAACCAGCGCCTCGAACTCGTCGGCCAGGCGCTCGCACTCGGCGACGGCGCGCCGCCAGTCGCGCTGCCGATCTTTCACCCGCTCGCCGTAGGTCTTGAAGTCGCCGCGGTCGGGCAGCTTGCCGTTGGGCATCACCTGCTTCACCCAGGCCGGGTTCGGGATCAGCAACACGACGTTGGACAGGCGCGCGGTGGCGGCGTGCCGGCGCGTCAGCGACTTGTCTAGCCAACCCGGCACGACGGTCGGTTGGAAGTGCGGGTACAGCACCAGGCCTTCGCTCATCTGCCCGTAGTCGAGGTGCAGGTGGTAGTCGGTGATGCCGCCGTCCCAATAGGCGCCGCGCGGCGCGCCTGGGATGTCGTGCACTGCGTCGAGCCAGAACGGGATCGAGCCGCTGGCCAGAATGCTCGGCAAGAGGTTGGCCGCATCGAGCGTGACCTGCCGGGTTCGAAAGTCGTGCAGCGCAAACGGCAGCGGCTCGCGGGCGTCGGAAAACATCACGCGCTCCAGCCATCCGCCGACCGCGCGGCGGCTGACGAGGTTGGTTGCAAAGGCGCCGAGGTAGCCCAGAGGGGTGGAGAACCTGCCTTCGCGCCGCATGATGTGTCGGCCCCGGCTGGTGATGACGTGCAGACGAAAGCGCGGGTGCGACAGGATCTGCGCGACGTGCGCGCCCAGGCCTGCATCGAGCACCTCGGCGAACACGCGCGAAACGTCGCGCGACTTCGGGAACTTGCCTGCCTGGTGCGGATAGGACTGATCGATGTAGCCCTCGGCCAGCTCGCGCAAGGCGTTGTCGGGATCGGCCACACAGGCCGTGGCCATGCGCCACGCGCCGATCGATGCACCCATCAGATGCACCGTCTGCACCGAAGCAGGCAACCAATGCCCGAAGATGAAGCGGTCGAGCGGATTGAGTGCCAGCCCTTTCGGTCCGCCGGCTGCCGCCGGGATCACACGAACATCTTCGCTTCTCAAGCCACGCTCGCGCAGATGGGCTCGTGCGCGAGGGCCAGCGAGGATCTGCAGCGCGTGGATTTCCGACATGCGCCGATGATGCCTCGGCAGCCCAGCGTCAGCCGTTTCCTACGCCATTGACTGCGCTACCACAACTGTTGCGATCGGTCACTTCTCCATCCGCCGTGAAGAAACTCACGGACAGGAGAAAATTGACGCAATGCCAACGGCTGTAGTCCATGACTTCCCTTGCGCCCCATTCAACCCTCGCCCCCTGCGGGCCTGGGTGTGGGCGCTTGTCGCCTGCGCGCTGATCGCTGGCGCAGCCTCCGCACGCGCGGCAGCTTTTGGATTCGACGACGTGGCCTTGCAAGCCCAGACCTTGGCGCAATCGCCCTACCGCAAGCCACCGGTGGTCGATGCGCGCCGTGCTGCGCTCGACTACGACGCCGTGCGCCGCATCCAGTTTCGTCAGCCGCAGGCGCTGTGGCGCGGCAGCGGCTCGCCGTTCGAGATGCACTTCTTCCCCGTCGCCGGCGAGTACGTGGTGCGCGCGCTGGTGCTGCATGAAGTCACCGACGGCACCGTGCGTCCGCTCAAGTTGCCGGCGTCGATCTTTGACAACGACGGCGTGCTGCCGCCCGACCCGCCGGACGCCGCCGCGCTGATCGCCGGCTGGAAGCTCACCTACCCGCTCAACGAGCCCGGCAAGCGCGACGAGGTTGCGGCCTTTCTCGGCAGCAACTACTTCCGCGCCCTCGGCCAGGGCCAGCGCTACGGCCTCTCGGCACGCGCGCTGGCGATCGACACCGTCGGCGGCGCCAACGGCGAAGAGTTTCCAGACTTCACCGCCTACTGGTTCGAAACGCCCAAGCCTGGCGCCACCGAGTTCGTCTTTCACGCGCTGCTCGACAGCCCACGGGTCACCGGCGCCTACCGCTTCGTGCTGAAGCCAGGCGCGGACGAGCACGGTCGATGTGCGCGCGAAGCTGTTCTTGCGCGCCGGCGTGTAAGACGTTCGGCGTGGCGCCGCTGACCAGCATGTACCTGCACGGCGACAACCAGCCCGCGGCAACCCCCGACTTCCGCCCCGAGGTTCACGACTCCGACGGTCTGCAGATCGAAACCGCAGACGGCGAATGGCTGTGGCGCCCGCTGACCAACCCGGCCGCGCCCTTCGTCACCTCGTTCACGCTGCGCTCGCCGCGTGGCTTTGGCTTGATGCAGCGCGACCGCGCCTTCGCCAGCTATGAAGACGTCGAAGCCCGCTACGAGCTGCGGCCGAGCGCCTGGGTCGAGCCGCTGGGCGACTGGGGCGCCGGCCGCGTCGAGTTGCTGCAGTTCCGCACGCCCGACGAGACGCACGACAACATCGCCGCGTATTGGGTGCCTGCTGCTGCACCGCAGCCGGGCACGCCGCTCGAACTGTCGTGGCGCGTGCACTGGCAAGGCCAGGCACAGCGCTTGCCCCCGGGAGCGCATGTCACGCAAACACGCACCGGCTACGGCTACACCAAATTCCCGCAGCCCAAGCAGCGCCACAAGATGCTGATCGATTTCGCCGGCCCGGCACTGCCGTCCACTGCGCAGGCCCAAAACCTGCAAGCGGCGGTTGAAGCGGTGGCCACCACGTCGCCCAACGGCCGCCTCGTTCGCGTGCATGCCTACCCCAACCCGGCGCGCAATGGCTGGCGAGCGACCTTGGAATTCGACCGTGTCGATGCGAAACAAGCGGTGGAGCTTCGTGTTTTCTTGCGCCAGGGCACGAACACGCTCTCCGAAACCTGGTCGTACGTGATGGCCCCTGATTGAGATGTCCAGAGACCTTGCAATGAACAACAGAATTCCCCTGCCAGTGACGGCACCGACAGCGCCACCCGTGATGCGCACGCCGATGCGCGCCCGCCCCTGGTTCGGCCTGCTGCGCGGCAGCCTGGTCGCGCTGTTGCCCGGCTTGCAGTTCTTCTGGAATCTGAACAGCCCGCCGGCCTGGGTGTTTGCGGCGCAGCGCCGCCGCCGCGTCCTGCTGCTGGTGATCGCACTGCTGGCGTGCATGGCCACCGCGCTGGTCATTGACACCGCGCCACCCGACGCTGGTATCGCCTGGATGCTGTACGCCGCGCTCGGCGTGCTGATGCTGGCGTGGGTCGGCGCCGGTCTGGCCACGGCGCTGATGGGCGCGCTGGTGTTGTTGCGCGGCGACCGCCATGCGCTGCGGTTGAAAGACGATCACTTGCCGATCGATGCCCGCGCCCGCACCGCGGTGATCATGCCAATCTGCAACGAGGACATCTCGACCGTCTTCGCCGGCCTTCGTGCCACCTGCGAGTCCCTCGCCGCCACCGGCGCACTCAAGCTGTTCGACTTCTACCTGCTGTCCGACAGCTCCGACCCCGCTGTGCGCGACGCTGAAGTGCGCGCCTGGGAACGCCTGCGCACGCTGCTCGGCGACAACGACATCGATGCCGGCGGCCGCGTCTTCTACCGCTGGCGCCGCCGCCGCACCAAGCGCAAGGCCGGCAACGTCGCCGACTTCTGCCGCCGCTGGGGCGGCAACTACCGCTACATGGTCGTGCTCGATGCCGACAGCACGATGCACGGCGATGCGCTGGTGTCGCTGGTGCGCTTGATGGAGCAGAACCCGCGCGCCGGCATCGTGCAGACGCTGCCGCAGGCCTACGGCCACAACACGCTGCACGCGCGCGTACAGCAGTTCGCCACGCGCGTGACGGGCCGGCTGTTCGCGCTCGGCATGGCGTACTGGCAGTTGGGCGAAGCGCACTACTGGGGCCACAACGCGATCCTGCGTGTCGAGCCCTTCATGCGCCATTGCGCGCTGGCGCCCATCGTGGGCCGCGGTGGTTTGTCCGGCGAGATCCTGTCGCACGACTTCGTCGAGGCGGCGATGATGCGCCGCGCCGGTTGGGAAGTCTGGCTGGCACCGCAGTTGGAAGGCAGCTGGGAGCAACTGCCGCCAAACCTGCTCGACGAGCTGCAGCGCGACCGCCGCTGGTGCCAGGGCAACCTGCAGAACGCGCAACTCATCGCCGAGCCCGGCTGGCGTCCTGCGCACCGGGCGATGTTCGCCGTCGGCGCGCTGTCGTACCTGATGGCGCCGTTGTGGCTGCTGTTCGTCGCCCTGGGCGCCATCGTCAGCGCCGACGCGGAATCGGTCACCCATGGCGGCGCGCTGTGGGTGCTGACGCTGGTCCTGCTGCTGACGCCGCGCGCACTCGGCGTGGCCAGCGTGTGGCTCAAGGGCGAGCATGCCGACTACGGAGGCCGCCTGCGGCTGGTCGCGAGTGCGCTGTTCGAGCTGATCGTCTCTGCCTTGCAAGCGCCGGTGCGCATGCTGGCTCACACGGCTTTCGTGATGGGCACGCTGACCGGGTTGCGCCTGGAGTGGAAATCGCCGCCGCGCGATGCGACCGCGATCGGCTGGATCGATGCGCTGCGCCGCATCGGCCTGCTCGCCGCACCGGCGGCACTGTTGGCCGTGCTCGCCTTGCCGACAGACGCGTTGTCGGCGCCGCACCTCGCGCCGCTGCTGGCCGCGCTGCTATTGGCCGTGCCACTGGCCGTGCTGAGCAGCCACCCCAGCGTCGGCGCGGCACTGCGCCGCGGTCGCATGTTGTGGGTGCCCGAGGAGCACCGGCCACCGTTGACGCTGCGCCGCGCGATCGAGCAGCGCGGCTTTGCCGATCTGGTGCCGCTGCTGACGCCCATGGCCACACCACCACGTGTCTTTGCGCCAGTGCGCGGCTGGCACTCGCAAGGCGCACAGCGCTTCAGTCTGGCCTTGGGCAGCGCGGCGGTGGCGCTGTTCGTCACGCTGACGCCGCGCTACGCGGTGACGCCCGAGCTGCCGATCTCGCTCGAGCAGCAGAAGGATCTGTACTCCGCGCTGCCAGCCATCCAGCTGCCCTCGCTGATGCTCGCCGGTGACAGCGCACGCAAACCCGTGCGCACGGTGCGCGATCAGCGCCCGGCTCGCATGATCGATGAAGCGGTGCGCCAACGGGCACGCGACGCTGTGCAACGTACGTTGTCAACCGAGGACGTCTTCGATCCCGCTTGATCGGCGCGCTGCGCCTTATTGTGAATTCCAGCGCGCTGGAACAAGATGGTGCTCTCACAAAAAGGAGACCCGTCATGCTCTCGTGCTTCTTTGCACTGCACCGCCCTGCATCCGCCTGTCTCGCCGCGCTGTTGACCTGTGGCCTGCTCGGCGCAGCGCAGGCTGACGAAGGCGATCGTCATCACGAGGCTGCAGGCGTTGCCACGTCCAAAGGCAAGTCCCCGCCGTGGACCGGCCCGGGCTTTCGCAAAGGCGTGGTGGCGGTTGCCAACCCCTATGGCGCCGAGGCCGGCGCGCGCATCCTGGAGCTTGGAGGCAACGCGGTCGATGCCGCAGTGGCCATCGCCTACGCGTTGAACGTCGTCGAGCCGCAGTCGGCAGGCATTGGCGGCGGTGGCTTCATGATGATCCACCTCGCCGACCGCGGTGGACACGGCCATGGGCACGGCCGCTGGCATGACGATGAAGACGACCGTGCCAAGCACCGCGGCCAGCGTGGACGAACCTTCGTCATCGACACGCGCGAGAAAGCGCCAGCGGGTGCCACGCCGAACATGTTCGTCGGTGTGCCCAACGCATCGCTGCAAGGTGTGGCCGTCGGCGTGCCGGGCATGGTGCGCGGCAGCGAGCTGGCGCTGCGCCGCTTCGGCCGGCTCGATCTGTCGGACGTGGTTCAGCCGGCGATCAGCCTGGCCGACGACGGTTTTGCGGCGACGCCGCGCTACGCCCTGGTGAGTTGCAACGCACGCTCGCAGAACTCACCCGAGGCGGCTGCGGTGTTCTGTCCGAACGGCAGCGCGCCGGTCGCCGGCACGCTGGTCCAGAACAAGCCCCTCGCCGATACGCTGCGCCTGATCGCGCGCCACGGCGCCGATTGTTTCTACCTCTACCTGCCCGAGAAGGGCTGCGACATTGCCAAGGGCATCGTCGAAGGCCAGAAGTTCGCCAAGCCGGGCCTGCTCAACGCGGTGTTGACCCCGGGCAAAGGCGGCAGCATGACTTATGAAGACCTGGCGGCCTACAAGCCGGCGCTGCGTGAACCGACGCAAGGCACCTACCGCGGCTACATCATCAAGGCGATGTCGCCGCCCTCCTCTGGCGGCCTGACGCTGCTGCAGATGCTGAAGATGCTCGAGCGCTTTCCGCTCGGCGATGCCAGCCAAGGCTACGGCTTCGGCAGCGTCAAGACGTCCAACGTCATGGCCGATGCGATGCGCCTGGCGTTTGCCGACCGCTCGATCTGGATGGGCGACGCCGACTTCGTGCCGGTGCCGCAGCGCGGCCTGCTCGACAACAGCTACGTCGGCACGCGCGGCGCGGCCATCGTGCCGGGTGGCCGCATCGATCCGAATCCACTGCCGGGCGATCCGCGCCCCTATGAGACCGCTGGCCTGCAGACCGGTAAGCGCCTGGCAGTGGCCGAGCCCGTCACCGGCCCGGGGGAGACGACGACGCACTTCTCCGTGGTGGACCGCTGGGGCAACATGGTCTCGTACACCAACACCATCGAGTCATCGCATGGCATCGGCGTCTTCGCCGGCTACACGCAGGACGATGGCACGAAGAAGAGCCACGGCTTCCTGCTCAACAACGAGCTGACGGACTTCAACACCGCGCCGACGACGAACCCGTTCACGACCGGCGCCGGCTACAACGACGTGCAGCCGGCCAAGCGCCCGCGCAGCAGCATGACGCCGGCGATGATCTTCTCGCCCGACGGCGAACTGCTGATCGCTTACGGATCGCCCGGCGGCTCGACGATCATCAACTCGGTGCTCAACGTCACGCTGAACCTGCTCGACCACAAGATGACGCTGCAGGACGCGATCAATGCACCGCGCCTGTCGGTGACAAGCGCGACGAGCAGTGTCACGGTCGAAGCCGCGTACCCGCAGGCGGCGGTCGATGGCCTGCGCGCGCTCGGCTACACCGTCGGCAATGCCGAGATCGGCTCGGTGCAGGCCGTGGTGGTGGACCCGCGCAGCGGCAAGCAGTTCGGCGCTGCCGATGCAAGACGCGAGGGCACGGTGATCGGGCTGCCGCGGCGCCAAAACGACTGATCGCTCGCCGTGGGATTCGTTGGCCATGGCAAGCGGCTCGCCACGCGCCGCCTTTGGTTGATCGGCGCAGCGATGGGGGCGCTGAACACGGCAGTCGACACCCGCGCATCGAGCGACAGGGCGGCCGCCGAGGCCTGGATCGATCTCAGCGAACCGGTCGCGGCGGACGCTGTTGACGCCGCCGCGGCCGCTCGACAAGCACATCGAGTGGCATCGCAACAAGACCGCGTCGGCGAGCAGCTGCGCAAACTGGGCATCGTCGAGGTGGCGCGAGTGCGCCATGCCCGCAACGCCATCCTGGTTCGCGCGACGCCGGCGCAGCTCGACTTGCTGCGAGCGATCCCTGGCGTGGTGCGTGTGCGGCCGGTTGACACATTGCACCCCCCCAAACCAATGCCCTGATCGGCACTCGGGCGCTAACCCCGTTGACGCCCTTCGATCACCCAGACCAACATCGCCCGCTTGTCACCAACGATGCGGTCGGGCCATCCCCGCTCGGCATCGCCTGGCAATCGGAGCGGCGCTCAACAAGCGCCGACAACAACCTGAATCACTGGAGGTGAACGTGGGACGAATCACTAATGCCGTTGCGCTCAGCGCGGCAGCCTGTCTGCTCGCGGCTTGCGGCGGCGGCACGGAGTCGCCGGAGGCGACGTCTGCAGCTCGAGTCCAGGCAGTCGGCACTTGCGGCGACCTCGGCTGTCGGCAGCAAGTATCGTGTGCCTGCCGCAGGAACGACAAGCCAACGTTCGAGGCTCGATGCCCGCCTTCGCGGCGCGCGCGGCCCGGTCGACGTCTGGGTGTCGCTCGAGCAAGCCTCTGTCGCAGGCCAGCGCGCAGCGCTCGCCGAAGCGAGCGGTCTTGCGGCCACCGACAGCGCTGCAGCCAAGGCCTCGCCCGCGTTGCGTCAGGCCACCTCCGACCATCGCCGCCGCGTGCACGAAGCGCAAGGCGACATGGCCCAGCGGCTCGCCTCTCTCGGCGGCAAGGAACTCGGACGCGTGCAGACCGCGCACAACGCGGTCGCCGTGCGCATCGACGCCTCGCAGCTTTCTCAGCTGGCTGCGATGCAGGGCGTGGCCAAGGTGCGGCCGGTGCTGAACTACGAGATGACGCTGTCGGAAACCGTGCCGTACGTGGGCGGCGCAGCCGTTCACAGCAGCGGGCGCGACGGCAGCGGCGTGACGGTCGCGGTGCTCGATTCGGGCATCGACTACACCCACCGCAACCTCGGCGGCGCCGGCACGGCGGCAGCGTATGCAGCGGCCTACGGTGCCGCCCCGGCGGACCCGAAGAACACCACGCTCGATGGCGTGTTCCCCACCGCCAAGGTCGTTGGCGGTTTCGACTTCGTCGGCGAGGCCTGGCCGAATTGCGCGCCGGGCGTCGATTGCCGCAGCGAAGACCCGGATCCGATCGACTTCCAGGGCCATGGCACGCATGTCGCCGACATCATCGCCGGCAAGAGCCTCGATGGCCTGCACAAGGGCATGGCGCCCGGCGCCAAGCTGGTGGCGGTGAAAGTCTGCAGTGCGGTCGCGACGTCGTGCAACGGCATCGCCTTGCTCAAGGCCATGGACTATGCACTCGACCCGAACGGCGACGGCGACACGAGCGATGCAGTTGACGTGATCAACATGTCGCTGGGATCGAACTACGGACAGATTGAAGATGATCTGAGCCTGGCCGCCAGCAACGCCGTCAAGCTCGGCGTCGTCGTCGTCACGTCGGCTGGCAATGGCGGCAACAAGCCCTACATCGTCGGCTCGCCGTCGATTGCCCCGGGCGTGATCAGCGTGGCGCAGACCGAGGTGCCGAGCGCTTCTGCCATCCCGCTCCTGGTGAACGCACCGGCTGCGATTGCCGGGGTGTACGGCAACACCGCGACCCTCGACTTCGCGCCCGTCAGTTCCGGCGTCACCGGCGACGTGGTGCGAGTCGGGCGTGGCTGTCCGGCTGGCAGCGTTGCTGCGGGCAGCCCGGACGACGCCTACCTGGCCCCGCCAACAGGCAAGATCGCCTTGATCGACCGCGGCGGCTGCTCGGTCAGCCTGAAGGTCGATCGCGCAGCCAAGGCCGGCGCCACAGGCGTATTGATCGGTCTGGTGGCCGCGGGTGACGCGGTCAGCTTCTCGTTCGGCGGTGGCACGACGTTCGTGCCTTCGCTGGTGATCCAGCAATCGCTGTCCAATGCCATCAAGGCGCAATTGACGGGTGGGCAGACGGTCAACGTCTCGCTCTCCCCGGCTGCTGCCATTGCGCTCGTTGGTGGCGTGGCGAGCACCTCGTCACGTGGCCCTTCGATCAGCTTCCAGACCATCAAGCCCGAGATCGGCGCACCTGGTGCCTCGATTTCCGCCCAGGCCGGCACCGGCACCGGTGAAACGGCGTTCGGCGGCACCTCGGGCGCATCGCCGATGGTGGCCGGCGCGGCGGCACTGCTGGTCGGCGAGTTCCCGCATCGTTCGCCGGCACAGATCAAGGCGATGCTGATGAACAGCGCGGAAACCACGGTCTACACCAACCCGGCGCTGCTGCCGGGCGAACTGGCGCCGATCTCGCGCGTTGGCGCCGGCGAATTGCGTGTCGACCGCGCGATCGCGATGAAGACCACCGCTTTCAACCGCAAGACGAATTCAGCCTCGTTGTCGTTCGGTGCGCTCGAAGTCGCCAAGCCAATGACGGTCGAGCAGACCTTGCATGTGCACAACCTGTCGCACAGCGAGAAGCTGTACACCGTCACGCCGACCTTCCGCTATGCCAACGACCAGGCCAGCGGCGCCGTTCGCGTGGTCGTCAAGCCGCGGCTGCGTGTGTCGGACCACGGGATCGAAGCGCTCGACGTCAAGCTCATCATCGATCCGACCAAGCTGCCCGCGTGGACGCTCAACGGCGGTTCGCAGGGCGGCAATGGTGCGGCGCTGAACGGACCCGAGTACGACGGCTACATCACCTTGACCTCCGGCAGCGAGAAGATCTCGGTGCCGTGGCACGTGTTGCCACGCAAGGCGGCGCTGGCGGAGGCCGACGTGATCCATCACGGCAATGGCAGCCACTCGGTGAAAGTGCGCAACCGCGGCC
Source organism: uncultured beta proteobacterium (assembly GCA_963738425.1). Lineage (GTDB taxonomy): Bacteria > Pseudomonadota > Gammaproteobacteria > Burkholderiales > Burkholderiaceae_C > CADEEN01. The sequence continues at coordinate 39,802 of CAVTWT010000033.1, forward strand.
TGAACGACAGCGAGTTCGATATCTTCTCGCTGGCTGGCGTCAGCAAGAAGATCCCGCGCAGCGAGTTGCCCGGCCCGGGTGAAAACGCGGCGGTGGTCGATCTGCGCTCGGTCGGCGTGCGTCAACTGACGGCGGCGCAGACAGGTTTGCCGTTCGATGTTGCCGAGTTCGCGATCAACACGAACCGTCGGCGTGCGCATCCGAACTATCCGGCCGAGTTCGACATCGAGATCGACTCGAACGGCGATGGCGTGCCCGATTTCGTCGTGTTCAACTCCGAGAACGGTGGCTTCGGGGTGTCCGGGCAGAACGTGGTCTTTGTCCAGGATTTCGCCGCCGGAGTGGTCAGCGCCTTCTTCTTCACCGATGCCGACCTGAACTCGGGCAACGTGATCTTCACCGTGCCGTTGAACATTCCAGGCGGGGTCACGCTGGCAGCCGGCGCAACCATGAACTTCAGCGTCTACGCGTTCGACAACTACTTCAGCGGGAACCTGACCGATGCGATCGAAGGCATGCGCTTCACGCCAGGCCAAGCGCGCTTCGGCGTGGTCGGAGAGCCGTTCGGCGCCGTGCCGGCGACGACGTCGGCCACGCTCGGCGTGACGGAGGCGACGCGGCCCGACACGCTGAGCAGCGAACTCGGCCTGCTGATGATGTACCGCCGCAACGACGGCAAGGAGGCGGATGCATTGCGTATCCGCTGATCGACCGTGTCTACACATCGGGGCCGCGCAAGCGGCCCCTTTTTCTTGTGGCGCGCACATGGCCACGACCCGCCGCAAAGACCTCCGGCCGAACTCGTACAGCGGCATGCCAGCGCGATAGACTTTTTGCAGTGACAGCATCACTTGACCGCACGAGCCAGAACGAGACCCCACGACGCGCTTTTCTGCGGCGTGCGTTGACACATGCCTCGGTGCTGGCATGGGCACCAGGGTTGGTGTCGTGCATGCGTGAGCCGTCTGTCGCCCCACCACCCTCACCCCCTGCGGGCCGCAAGAGCAACCTGGCCAAGGTCGGCGCGCTGCTGAAGGAAGACGCCAACGGGCTGCGCCTGCCAGCCGGCTTTGTCTCGCGCGTCGTCGCGCGCGCCGGCGCCGGCCTGCACGGCGCGTCATCGGGCTACGCATGGCACAACGCGCCCGACGGCGGCGCCGTGTTCGCACAGGCCGATGGCGGTTGGGTGTATGCGAGCAACAGCGAAGTGGACAAGGGCCGAGGCGGCGTCGGCGCATTGCGCTTCGATCGCAACGCCAATCTCGTCGCCCAGTACGCCATCTGCAGCGGCACATCACGCAACTGCGCTGGTGGCCCGACGCCGTGGGGCAGCTGGCTGACCTGCGAGGAAGTGCCCAACGGCCGCGTCTGGGAGTGCGCCATCGACGGCAGCGCACCCGCCAAGGTTCTGCCTGCCCTCGGCACGTTCAACCATGAAGCCGTGGCCGTCGATGCCGCCAACCACCACCTCTACCTCACCGAAGACATGCCCCGCGGTGCGTTCTTCCGCTTCGTGCCGAGCAGCACCGACTGGCCTGCGAATGCAGCGCGTGGCGCGCTCGAAGACGGTCGTTTGCAGCTGATGGTGATCGGCGGTGCGGCCTTCCCGCCACCCGATGGCAGCACGGCAGAACGCTACGGCGTGTCGTGGATCGACTGGTTGCCCGGCAGGCCGCGCCCCGTCGCAGCGGTGTTCGATGGCGGCGAAGGGTTGTGGATTCACGACGGCGCGGTGTTCTTCGCCACCAAAGGCGACAACCGCGTCTGGCGCTACGACACCGCCCGCTCAACCCTCACGGTGCTCTACGACGACACGATGCCCGGCGGCGGCGAGCTCAGCGGCGTCGACAATGTGCTCTGCAACGCGGCCGGCGACGTGCTGGTCGCGGAAGACGGAGGCGACCAGCAGATCGTTGCCCTCACCACCGACGGCAGGGTCGCGCCGCTGTTGCAAGTCACCGGGCACGCGCGCAGCGAACTCACCGGCCCGGCTTTCAGCCCCGACGGCACGCGCCTGTACTTCAGCTCGCAATGGGCACCCAGTGGGCGCGGCGGTCAGGGCATCACCTACGAAGTGACGGGGCCGTTCGTCGTGCCGGACTGACTACCGCGGTGACGAAGCAGCTGGCGGCAGCAGGATCACCTCTGCCTTTGCGCCCACACCGGATGCAGCTCCGCTGGCCGCTGCTGCAGACTTCTCGCGTGCAGCGCGGATCGCATCGCGCTTCGGGTCACCCGGCCGGTAGAGCAGCATCAGCACGATGGTCAGCGCCGTCACGACGGCCAGCAGCAGCACGAGGACACGCCGCCGCAAGGGCATCGGCGGGTAGTCGTCAGGGGTTTTCGACACCGTCGCTGTTTCCGGCCCGCCGCTCGTACGCTCAGCCGCGCAGCTTGGCAAACGCCGCAGCCATCGCGTTCTGCTGCGGCTGCTCGGGGCCACGCTGGCCACGCGGCGCGCGCTCGTCACGCGCCACCGGTTTGTAGCCGCCGCCACCGCTTGCAGGCGCCGCATCGAGCTTCATCGTCAACGCAATGCGCCCGCGCGCCAGATCGACTTCGACCACGCGCACCTTGACGATGTCACCGGTCTTCACGACCTCGTGCGCATCTTTGACGAAGCGGTTGGCGAGCTGGCTCACATGCACCAGGCCGTCCTGGTGCACGCCGACGTCGACAAAGGCGCCGAACTGGGCGACGTTGGTGACAGTCCCTTCGAGCAGCATGCCGGGCTTGAGATCCTTCAAGTCCTGCACGCCGTCGTTGAAGCGCGCCACCTTGAAATCGGGCCGCGGGTCACGACCCGGCTTGTCGAGTTCGATCAGGATGTCCTTGATGGTGATCGCGCCGAAGCGTTCGTCGGCAAAGGCTTCGGGCTTCAAGGTCTTCAAGACATCGCTGCGGCCCATCAGCGCATCGAGCGGCTTGCCGGTCACGGCGAGCAGCTTCTGCACCACGGGGTAGGTTTCGGGGTGCACACCGGACGCATCGAGCGGGTCGTCGCCATCGCGGATGCGCAGGAAACCCGCCGCCTGCTCGAAGGTCTTCGGGCCGAGGCCGGGCACATCGAGCAGTTGCCCCCTGCGCCTGAAAGCGCCGTTGGCATCGCGCCAGCGCACGATCGCCGCAGCGACGCTCGGCGAGAGGCCCGAGACGCGCGTCAGCAGCGGCACCGACGCGGTGTTCAAATCGACACCGACGGCGTTGACGCAGTCTTCGACAACGGCGTCGAGGCTCTTCGCCAAGCCATGCTGATCGATGTCGTGCTGGTACTGGCCGACGCCGATGCTCTTCGGCTCGATCTTCACCAGTTCGGCCAGCGGGTCCTGCACACGCCGAGCAATGCTGACCGCGCCACGCAGGCTGACATCGAGTTCGGGCAGCTCCTTGCTCGCGAACTCGCTGGCCGAGTACACCGACGCTCCGGCTTCACTGACGACGACCTTCTGAATCTGATGCTCCGGCGCGGCGGCATGGATCCGCTTGATCAGATCGTCCGCCAGCTGATCGGTCTCGCGGCTCGCGGTGCCGTTGCCGATGGCGATCAGCGACACACCATGCGTGGCAACGAGCTTGGCCAGCGTGTGCAACGCACCGTCCCAATCGCGGCGCGGTTCGTGTGGGAAAACCGTGGCCACGTCCAACACGCGCCCGGTGTCGTGCACGACTGCCACCTTGACGCCGGTGCGGATGCCGGGGTCCAGGCCCATCGTCACGCGCTTGCCGGCGGGTGCGGCGAGCAGCAGGTCGCGCAGGTTGTCGGCAAAGACCTTGATCGCCGTGGCTTCCGCCGCTTCACGCAATCGCGCGAACAGATCGCGCTCGAGACTCAGTGACAGCTTGACCTTCCATGTCCACGCAACACATCTGCGAATCAGGTCATCGCTCTTGCGACTGGCGTGGCGCCAGCCGAGGTGGCTGGCGATGCGGCCTTCGGCCAGCGATGCTTTGCCAGGCTCCACCACTTCATCGAGCGCGAGACGCGCATCGAGCATCTCCAGCGAACGACCGCGGAAGACCGCCAACGCGCGGTGCGACGGCACGCGCGCGATCGGCTCGCTGTAGTCGAAGTAGTCGCGGAACTTGGCCACGTCGGGCACGCTCTCGTCTTTGCCTACTCGTGAGGAAGCGAGCTTGGAGACGAACAAGGCTGAAGCCCACAACCACTCTCGCAACGCGCCGACGAGCGCCGGCTCCTCCGCCCAGCGCTCGGCCAGCACATCGCGCACGCCATCGAGCACCGCGGGTGCATCGGCAAAACCGGCGTCGGCGTTGATGAACGCAGCCGCTTCAATCATCGGATCGAACGACGGATCGGCAAACAGCTTTTCGGCCAGCGGCTCCAGCCCGGCTTCGCGTGCGATCAAGCCTTTGGTGCGGCGCTTGATCTTGAACGGCGCGTACAGGTCTTCGAGCTCCTGCTTCGTCGGCGCGGCATCGAAGGCCGCCGCCAAGTCAGCAGTCAACTTGCCCTGCTCTGCCACGCTCTTGACCACCGCCGCGCGGCGCTCCTCCAGCTCGCGCAGATAGGCCAGCCGCGCTTCGAGTTCACGCAAGTGAACGTCGTCCAGGCCGTCTGTGGCCTCCTTGCGGTAGCGGGCAATGAACGGTACCGTGGCGCCGCCGTCGAGCAGCGCAATGGCCACTTCGATCTGAGCCGGGCGAACCTTAAGCTCGGTCGCGAGTTGGTGGGTGATCTTCGATTCGGCAGTTTGCCGAGGCGGAACTTCTTGCCGCACAGGCGGCTGGAACAACGTCGTCAAGGTCAGAAGGAGTCAGAAATTCAGGGGCCTGGAGTTTGTCACAGGGATGCACACATCATTGTTTGGACTTGTCTCGTGACACATGATGGCGACGTTGTCAGCCGGCTGCTGCGCGTTGAGGGTCGCGTGCAAGGCGTCGGCTTTCGCGAGGGCTGCGTGCAACGTGCCCGCACGCTCGGGCTCACGGGCTTCGTTCGCAACCGGCGCGACGACTCCGTGGAGGTGATGCTGCAAGGCCCCGCCGACACGGTGGCGCGCATGCAGGCCTGGCTGCACGAGGGGCCGCCGTTGGCGCGCGTCGATCGGGTGACGGTCAGCTCGGCGCCGGTTGCCGTGTTCGAGAGCTTCGAGCGCCGGCCCACCGAGTGAACGCATCGCGCGTCGTAGCATGGATGCCCCCCACGCCACCATGTCGGCACCCTCCCCACCTCTGCGCCGCGCCCTGACCTGGTCGCAGTGGTGGCCTTCCATTCGCACCGGGCTGTGGGTGCTGGTCCTGTTCGCTGCCGGCGTGGCGGTCGCGCGCTGGTACGCCGCGCCGATCGAGGCCGCACTCGCGGCGCATGGAGCCTTGGGCGTCGCCGTCTTCGTCGTCTCGTCGGCGCTGGCGGTGCTGATGCCGGCGATGACCAACCTGCCGCTGGTGCCGCTGGCCGTCCTGGCCTGGGGGCCGTGGTGGACGGCTGCGCTCTTGCTGCTGGGCTGGACCGCCGGTTCGGCACTGTCGTTCGTGTTGGGGCGGCATGCACGCGACTTCATCCTGCGCCACTTTCCTTCGGTGCAGCGCCATGCCGACATCGAGCGCCTGATCCACCCGCGTCAGCGCCTGGCCTCGCTGGTGCTATTGCGCATGACGTTCCCGGTGGACGTGCTGTCTTACGCGCTCGGCCTGTTCAGCCCGCGCACCACACTCGCTGAGAGCACGCTCGCGACGGTAATCGGCGCAGCGCCGTTCTCTTTGCTGTTCGCCCTGGCACCGGTGCTGCCGCCGCTGGCGCAGTTGGCGCTGTTCGTGGGCTCGGCGCTGGTGTTCGTGGTCTACCTGCTGTGGGTCTTGCAGCACCCGTTCGGCGCGGCGCCGCAGCGCTGAGGCGCGCCGCTACACCGCCGCCGGCGCGAGTTCCGTCACCACTTCCGTCGTCGCCTGCGTCATCAGCTTGTGTACGGGGCACTTGCCGGCCACGGCGAGCAATTCCTGGCGTTGCGCGTCGCTCAGCGGCCCGCTCAAGGCAAGGGTCGTGCGCAGCCGGTAGACGCCCTTGCGCTCCTCGCTGTCGTCGCGCTCGACGGTGACCTGGATGTCCTCCACCGGGATCTGCTTGCGCTGCGCATACCAGAGCACAGTCAGGGCCTTGCACGCGCCGAGTGCGCTGTCGTAGAGATCGTGCGGGCCGACACCGAGGTCTTCGCCGCCGTTGGCCGCGGGCTCGTCGAGCGCGATCGCATGGTGGCGCACCGTGGCGGTGTGCTTCATCTTGTTCGAGCGGTCGCGGGTGATGGTGATGGTCATCGCAGGGTCCTCGTGCTCATGGTGCGTCAGGCGGTGATCCGCCCGGCCAGCGGATAAGCCGGATCGGTGTAGCCCGGTGTCGACGGATGGCCCGGCGCGACCAGCGAATCGACGAGCGCCTCGTCCGTAGCGTCGATCGTCACATCGAGGGCGCAAAAGTAGTCGGTCCATTGCTCGAACGTGCGCGGCCCGGCGATCACGGCGCTGACCGCGCTGTTGGCCAGCACCCAGGCGGTCGCGAAGTGCGACAGCGCCACGCCCTTCTTCTCGCAATGGCCTTTCAGCTGCTGCGCAATGGCGAGCGACTCGTCGCGGAACTCGGTCTGCATCATGCGCTGGTCGCCACGCCCGGCGCGCGTGCCTTCGCCAGGCTTGCTGCCAGGCGTGTACTTGCCCGAGAGCACACCGCGCGCGATCGGGCTGTACGGCACGACGCCGATGCCGAAGTGGCGGCAGGCCTCCAGCACCTCGACCTCGGGCTGGCGGTTGAGCAGGTTGTAGTACGGCTGGCAGACCACGGGGCCGGGCATGCCCAGTTGCCGAGCCAGATACACCATCTCGGCGATGCGCCAGCCGCGAAAATTGGAGACGCCCCAGTAACGGATCTTGCCGTCGCGCAAGAGCGTGTCGATGGCGCGAAGCGGCTCTTCGAGGTCCATGCCATTGAAGTCGCGGTGCAGGTAGTAGATGTCGACGTGGTCCATGCCCAGGCGCTGCAGGCTGGCCTCGCACTCGCGCAGCACCCAGGGGCGTGAGTACTGCTGTTCGTTCGGCCGCTCGCTCATCTTGTTGCCGCACTTGGTGGCCAGCACCCAATCGTGGCGCTGGCCCTTGAGCAGCTCGCCGACCATGCTCTCGGACTTGCCGAGTGAATACACGTCGGCGGTGTCGATGAAGTTGACGCCGTTGTCGCGTGCATGCGCGGTGATGCGGCGCGCTTCGGTAAGGTCGGTCTGGTCGGCAAACATCATCGTGCCCAGGCACAGCTCGGAAACTTGCAGCGGGCTCTTGCCGAGGTTGCGATATTTCATGGCGTCGCTTTCCAAAAATCGGACACAACACTTTAGCGGCGCGCCAAAAACAACGGGCCCCGAAAGGCCCGTTGTTCATCTCAAAGGAGATTCAGCTCAATAGCGGCGGCCACCGCCACCGCCACCGCCGAAGCCACCCGGGCGCTCTTCGCGCGGGCGGGCTTCGTTGACGACGAGCGCACGGCCGTCGATGGTCTTGCCATGCATGCCGCGGATGGCGGCTTGCGCGGCTTCGACCGAACCCATCTCGACGAAGCCGAAGCCCTTCGAGCGGCCGGTGTCGCGGTCCATCATGACCTTGGCCGAAGACACGTCGCCGAATTCGGCGAAGTTCTGGCGAAGGCTGTCGTCGTTGACCGAGTAGGCCAGGTTGCCGACGTAGAGTTTGGAGATCATGGTTTGCCTTTCAAGCAAGAGAAGTTGCGCACCGGGTGGGTTTAGAGACCGCAGCGCGCGGGGGTGAAATCATGGAGTTCGTTCAATCGCCACACGCTCTAACGCGTGGGGCGACGGGGAGTGTTGGGCCGGGGGGCGCCGCCGGCTCGCGGTTCGAGGTGACGGAAAGTGATGCGGCCTTTGCTCAAGTCATAGGGGGAAAGTTCGAGGGCCACGCGGTCGCCCGCGAGGATGCGGATGTGGTGCTTGCGCATGCGCCCGGAGGTGTAGGCGACCAGGATGTGGCCGTTCTCCAGCGACACGCGGTAGCGTGAGTCCGGCAGGACTTCTTCGACCTTGCCGTTCATTTCGATCAGTTCTTCCTTGGCCAAATGCGCTCCTGTGGGCAGTCAGACGGTGATGGGGGACGGGGGCCGAGGCGCGCCGTCGCGCAGCCAATTCAAGCCCTGTTGTGCGGCGTAGCGACAGGCGTCGGCACGGGTGCCGAAGCGCGCAACGAAGCGGACCACGCGGTCATGCGTGGCGCGGCCTTGGCCGCTGCGGATGGATACCGACGGCGCGTAGGTGCCGGCTGGTGTGAGCGTGGTGAGCGGTGACACGAGGTACTTGCCCACCGAGAACGTCTTTTCGCGGTTCGTGGTGATGATCATGAAAAGCGCAGGCGGCACGGTGGCGCGGTGCGCGGAATACGGGAAATAGGTCCTGCAGCGCTGCAACCCAAACAGAAGGTCGCTGGCTAAAGACAGGTCGTTTGCATCAGCCCGGAAAGTGGAGAGAAGGGCTGAAAGTGGGGCTCACCGAAGGAAGAGGCTGACCGACGTTGACCGAAGATGACGGTCTTGTCGTCTGGGTGCGCCGATGCCTTTTTGGTCGGGAACCCTGTCAAACAACAGGCGCCGGGTCAGAGAGCAGACGCACGGCGCGCGGCAGGAGTGTATCCGATGTGGGGCGGCTGCTTCGTGCGCCCTCAGAACCGACGCGCGAGCGCCACAGCGGCGGACGAACCCGGCACCGACCAAGCGGCACCACATGCGCAGCGCCGCACCGGCGCGCGCTGGCGCCGATAGCGGCCGCTTCATCGCAGGTGCGTGCACTCGTCGGCTTGGCATGCCGCCAGCGTGTCGCGCAGGCCCGGTGGGCCGGGCGCGATTTGCAGGTGCGCGATCTGTTCGGCGTAGTGGCGGTCGACGAAGGTCTCCACCGCGGCGATCGTGGCGTACACCGCAGGCGGGCCGAAAAGCGCGGGCAGCGCACCGGTGGCCCAGCCCGCGGCCCGCCAAGCCGGCAGCAAACGGCTGCGCTCCGACGACGGCAGCCAGGTTTCCAGCTGATCGAGGTGTTGCTGCTCGGTGTGCAGGTGGCGCTGCGCAAAGGCGCGCAACCCGCTGTCGCGGGTGACAAAAAGGATGCCGCGGTAGATCGCCACGGCGCCTGTTTCACCGGCGTGGTCAGAGCGAAGATCGGCCAGCACGCGGCGGGTGAGCACGGGCGGGGCGCCTGCGTCGCCCAGCCGGTGCGCCACCCGTTGCAGCGCCGGGCGCCAGCGCAGGAACAGGTGATAGACCCGCTCCATCACCCACGTCATGCCCGGCAGCCGCCCTGCCCGTGCCAGCCAGCGCCAGCCGGGCAAATGCGCCCACAAGGTCAGGAACGCAGCGGCGCCGCTGACGAGCGTGCCGTCGGCACGCTGCACGTGAAAGCGCGCCAGCAACTGCTCGCGCGTCGTCTCCGCAGGCAACGAACGACGCGTCGCTGACATCGACGAAGCACACAGCCCGCTCACTGCGCAGCCCACGGTAGAGCGCAATTTCGCGTCGGCACAGCGGGCATGCGCCGTCGTAGAGCACTGTGACAGCGGGAACGCCATCGGGCTTCAGTGCGGATGAGGCTTCATCCATACACGCTTCGGCGTCAGCCCGCCTTTTTGGCCCAGGCGCTGCACCAGCCTGCGCCGGCGACCTGCTTGCCCGCGAACAAGGGGCAGCCGGCGGCCTTGTCTGCCGCCTTGCCCTGGTAAAGCGCGCAGTTGGCGCAGTTTTGACCTGCAGCGAACTTGGGGTACTTCTTGGTGTCTGTGCGCGCAGCGTCGGCCACATAACCCAAGGCGGCTGCCTGCGCGTCCTTCTCGTCCAGCAGCGCCTGTGCGTTGGCTTGAATCGCAAAGCCGGCACTGCCGGCGGCCAGGGTCATGAGGAACAAACGTCGGTGCATCGTCATGGGAAGTCCTTGTCAGTGTTGAAAGCAATGGGTGAGTCGTTCAAAGATCAAACTCTTCTTTGGCCAGCGCTGTGTCTTCGGCAACCGCCGGCTCGGCGGTGCCCTGCATGGCCTGCGAGAGTGCCTGCGCGGAGCGCCATGCGCCCTCGACACCCCCGCCGCCGAGAAAGTCGCCGCAGACGCCCAGACGCAGGCGGTCATCCCACCAGCCGCTCGGTGCGGCCGGGTGCCGGCCGACCTGCGGCATCGCATAGCGCCAGCGATGCGCCACGGCGTGCTGCCAGCGCAACGGCGCGCCGAGCCATTCGGCCAGCGCCTGCTGCATCGCCGAGGCAATCCACGCCGGCTCCTGATCAATGTGGGCGCGGCTCCAGCCGGCCTTGGCGTGCACCACCCAATACACCTCGTCGCGCCTGGCTTCACGGCCGGGGCGGGACTCGTTGCGCGCCACCATGGCGAGCGCCCCGGGCTCGGGACGCGCCATGTCCCAGGCGCGGATGTTGGCAATGGCGTCGCTGACGCCCATCAGCGTCCAGCACGGCTGCATCACGGCCAGGCTCGCGCGCTGTGCCCACTCGCGCTGGTGGGGCGCGAGCAAGGGCGCCGCTTGGGCGGGCGGCAAGGCCAGCACCACCGCGTCGAAGACATCGGCCCACAGCAGGTCGCTGCTCTCGACAACCCAGCCGCGCGGCGTACGGCGCAGCCTCTGCACCGATTGTTCCCAGCGCGGGATCGCGCCCTGCACCAGATGGCGACACCACTGCGTCATGTCGGGCGCCGCGACGAAGTGCGCGCTGTCCTGCTCGTCGTCTGGGTGCGGCAGGCTCTGGGGATGCAGGCGCGGCTGCCACGTCGTGACCCAACCGGCATGCACCGCTTGCGCCACCGCGACGCGAAACGCAGCGTCCCTGGCACTGAAGCACGGCACGCCGTGATCAAACGCCGTGATGCGCGAGTTGCGCTGGGCGTCCATCCACGCACAACGCCGTGTGGCCATGCGACCGCCGGGGCCACGCGACTTGTCGAACACATGCACCGTCGCGCCTGCGTCCATCAGCGCTTGCGCCAGCGCTGCGCCTGCCATGCCTGCACCGATCACCGCCACTTTGGACTCTGCACCGAACGTGTTCATGGCCCGCATGCTAGGGTTTTCTGCGTCACCTCCGACTCATCATCGTCATTTCCCTCCCATCAAGTGCAATACTCGGATTCATTTCCGACTCACCACTACTCATGGCCATCAAAACAGCGCGCGGCGATCCGCCTGCACTCAAACCCGCCCTGCCCGCCGACGAACCCCGCTACCGCAGTGGCGCCGTCGCGCGCATGGTGCGCATGCCCGTGGCCACACTGCGCATCTGGGAGCGCCGCTACAACGTCAGCCGCCCGGCGCTGACGCCGAGCGGTCAGCGACTCTATTCAGCGGCCGAGGTGCAGCGCCTGGGCCTGATGAAGCAGCTCACTGAACTCGGCCATGCCATCGGCAACCTGGCGTCGCTCGACTGGACACAGTTGCAGGCCGTGGCCAACACGCATGCGAGCACGGTGGCCGGACCGCGCGGGCATGCGGCAAAAGCGCCCGAGCGGCCGTGGCGGCTGGGCGTCGTCGGTGCGGCATTGGCCAAGCGCCTGCAAAGGGCCAGCGTGCGCCTGGCGCTGGGCCGCTCGATGGAAGTCAGCGGCGTCTATGCCACCGTGCAGAAGGCCGCAGCGGCGTTGCAGCACAGCCCGTTCGATGCGCTGCTCGTGCACGACGCGCGGCCCGCGGCGCAAATTCGGCCCCGAGACTTGCGCGACATGCCCATGGCCTTGCTTTACCGCTTTGCCTCCGAGCCGGTGTGCGAGCAACTGGCGGCGGACAACGTGGCGCTCCTGCGCGAACCGCAAGGCGACACCGCGCTCGGCCAGTGGCTGCGCAGCGTCGGCGCCCGCGCCACCGCGACCGCACCTGCCGCAAACATGCCTAACGACGAGGCGGCGCGCCCGCGGCGTTGGGACGACGCTCAACTCACCGACTTTGCCGGCCTGTCGTCGACCATCGCCTGCGAGTGCCCGCAGCACGTGGCCGAGCTGTTGATGCAGCTCTCGCACTTCGAAGCGTACAGCGCCGAATGCGCAAATAGCAGCCACGCCGACGCACAGTTGCACGGCTTCCTGCGCGGCGTTGCAAGCACGTCGCGCGCGCTGTTCGAAGACGCTCTGGAGCGCGTTGCCGTGCACGAGGGCCTGTTGATCCCGTCGTGAAGTGGATCAGCTTGGCGCAGCGTCGGCAAGCCGACACCGCTGGCATCGAAGCCGCCATCCACCGCCAGCACCTGGCCGTTGATGTAGGCCGCCTGCGCGCTGCACAGGAAGCCGACCGCGTTGGCAATCTCTTCCACCGTGCCGTAGCGGTTGAGCGGGATCACGTCGTGGTAGTCGCTGCGGATGGCCACGCTGTGCACGAGCTTGGCCATCTCGGTGTCCACCGGCCCGGGCGCGATGGCATTGACGCGGATGCCGGCGTTGCCGAGCTCGATCGCCTGCTGCTTGGTGAGGTGGATCAGCGCTCCCTTGCTGGTGCCGTAGGCCACGCGCAGCGTCGAAGCGCGCAGGCCGGAGATCGAAGCGATGTTGACCACCGCGCCGCCGCGCTGACCCGCGGCAATGCCACGCAGCATGATCGGCGCCACAGCCTGCGTGCACAGGAAAGCGCCATCGAGGTTGGTGCCGAGCACGTGGCGGAACTCTTCGTAGCTGGTCTGCAGGATCGGCTTGAAGACGGCCACGCCGGCGTTGTTGACCAGCGCGTCGATGCGGCCAAAGCGCGAATCGACCATCGCCACCGCATTGCTCACTTGCTCGGGCTTCGACACATCGCACTGCACGGCCAGGATGCGGTCGGCCGAACCGTCTTCTTCAGCCAGCGCGCGCTCGGTGCGTGACAGCGTCTCGGCGTCGATGTCGATCAGCGCCACCGCATGACCGTGCGCGAGGAACCAGCGGCCGATGGCCAGGCCGATGCCGCGCGCGCCGCCGGTGATGAAGGCCACGGGTGTCGTGGTGGTGGGGTCGGTCATCGCTGCTCCTGGAGTTGCATGTGCGATTGTCTATAAGCTCGCGCGTGCTCGCTTCCGGGCTTTCTTGTGATTGCGGTGTACGCGTTGCCCAGAGCATGGACGTCAGCACAGAGCACTCTTGAGTACACGCCGCCGCTGCAGGAGGGGTTTGGCGCTAGAGGCGCAGCAATGGCATGCTGCGCCTCATGCAATCGCTCCGGCCCCATCGTCCCCGCCTCGGCCTGCTGGCCATCGCACTGTTCACGCACGCTGCCTCGGCGCAAGACGGCACCCGCTGCGCCACCGAGCCCGACCCTGCAAAGCGCCTCGCTTGTTACGACCGGCTGTTCAAGCCTGACCCGGACGCCACACCGGCGGCGCCGACGACCGCCGCCAGCAGCCCTGCAGCGACAGTGCCTGCGCCCGCCGCCACGTCCGCGGGCAGCAGCTCAATCATGTCGCGCCTGTGGGAGCTCGACGCCGCCGACAAGCGGCGCAAGTTCGTCGTGCGCACGCACCTGCCCAACTTCCTGCTGCCGGTGCACTTCACCAACGACCTGAACCGCACCCCGAGCAGCCCGACGCGCGCCGCGCTCGCGCCCAACGACCGCTACCGCCCGCTCGAAGCCAAGCTGCAGGTGTCGCTGCGCGCCAAGGCGGCGAGCGACGTGTTGTTGCCCGACGCCGACCTCTGGCTGGCCTACACGCAACGCTCGCTGTGGCAGCTGTGGAACTCGCAGGAGTCGGCGCCGTTTCGCAGCAGCGACTACCAGCCCGAGGCGATCTACGTCGTGCCGGTGCCGGAAGGCTTGCGTGCGCTGCCGTTCGGCTGGCAATGGCGCATGGTGCAGGCTGGCTTCGCGCACCAATCGAACGGCCAGGCCGTGCCACTGTCGCGCAGCTGGAACCGCGTCTACTTCGGCGCTGGCTTCGAGCGCGGCGATTTCGGCCTGCAATGGAAACTTCACCGGCGCGTGGACGAATCGCGCAGCGACGACGACAACCCCGACCTCACCAACTACATCGGCCGCGGCGAACTGCAGGCGACCTGGCTGCCCGGCACCGCGACGGCGTCGCTGGCCTGGCGCACCAACCTGCGCGCCCTCAACCGCGGCTCGCTGCAGCTTGACCTGACCTACCCGGTGGACAGCGACGAGCCCGCCGGCCTGCGCTGGTACGTGCAGGTCTTCAGCGGCTATGGCGAGACGCTGCTCGACTACAACCATCGGCAGACGACGCTGGGCTTGGGGTTATCGTTGTTTCAGTTCTGAGAATCGCCCGAACCCAACCACCCGCCTGTTCACGCAATGACAAAAGCCTGGCCCTTTCTCTTCCTTGCTGTCTTAGTCCAATTGATTGTTGCAGTGTTCTACTACGCGCTCCAATCATCAGAAGCAGGGGTTTCGCTGCCGGGTCGGATTGGGACCTTCCTGTTCTTCTTCGGACTGCCCTCGGCTTTGACCTGGTTCGCGTACTGGCGCATTCGCAAGACCCGCTCGACCGTTCTGCGGATCTGCCTCTTCGCGGTCGTTGCGATAGCGCCTCCCGTGCTCATCTACCTGGTCCTGGCCTACGCCCTCCAGGGCTTCTCGCACTAGCGGGCCTGTGCTGATTCGCGCAACGATGCTCAGAACCCTCCAGAACCTGCTCGCCGCGCTGCAGCCACCACCACCCGGCGCCGCCGACGCCGACGACGAACACCTGCTGCAACTGGCCACTGCGGTGATGCTGGTCGAGGTCATGCGTTCGGACTCGACGTTCCACGATGATGAACGCTTCGCCGTTCTGGCCGCGCTGCGCAGCAAGTTCCAGCTGACAGTGGACGAAGCCGCGCGCCTGGCCGAACTCGCCGAGAGCACGGCGCATGCGGCAACCGATCTCTACGCCTTCACGTCGCGCATCAACGAGCGCTTCGACATGCCGCGCAAGCTGCAGATGATCGAGCACATGTGGCGCGTGGCTTACGCCGATGGCCACCTGAGCGCGCACGAGCGGCACGTGATGTGGCGCATCGCCGATCTGCTGCATGTGCCGCAAGCGGCCTACCACCACGCGCGGCTGCGCGCTCAGCAGGACGCCGCTGCGCCCTGAGCGCGCCGCGCTGCAGAGTCAATTCGAGGTCCGATTCCGGCCGGTTTCCGGCCGGGCGTGCGCCCATCATCGCGGCATGCCATCCAACCTTTCAGGAGCTGCCATGACCCACTCGTTCCAGATCACCGGCTTGTCTCACGAACTGTTCGCACCCTGGTTCGGTCTGTCCGACGAGGCGCTGGCCGCACACGGCGCGGTGCGGCGCGTGGCCAACGTGAATCCGGGCTACCCGTGCCGCGTCAGCCTCGAAGACGCCGAGGTCGGCGAGGAGATGCTGTTGCTGCCGTTCGAGCACCACCGTGCGGACTCGCCGTATCGCAGCGCCGGTCCAATCTTCGTGCGCCGCGGTGCGCTGCAACAGCGTCTGACGCCGGGCACGCTGCCGCCGTACGTGACGCGGCGGCTGATCTCGGTGCGGGCCTACGACGCAGCGGGCATGATGGTCGATGCCAGCGTGCACAAGGGGATCGAGCTGCACCCTGTGATCTTGCGCTTGTTCGCCGATGACAAGGTGGCCTACCTGCAGCTGCACAACGCCAAGCCGGGGTGCTTCTCGTGCCAGGTGGATCGCTGCTGAACCGTCTCGGTGCTCAGCCGCCGCTGAGCCAAGCCCGAACACCCTGGCCGGCGACGCGCCCGCTGGCCATCGACGCTTGCAGCAGGTAGCCGCCCGTCGGCGCTTCCCAGTCGAGCATCTCGCCCGCGCAGAACACGCCAGGACGCGTGCGCAGCATCAGGTGGTCGTCGAGCGATTCGAGTGTGACGCCGCCGGCGGTGCTGATCGCTTCGGCGATCGGGCGCGGCGCGGTCAACGTGATCGGCAGGGCCTTGAGGGCGGCGGCGAGTCGCGCCGCGTCGGCAATCACCTCGCGCGGCAGCAGTTCGTGCAGCAACGCGACCTTGGCGCCTTCCAGACCGAGGCGGCTCTTCAAGTGCGAGCCCAGGCTGCGGGAGCCGCGCGGATGCGCCACGTCGCGAGCGACGCGCATGGCATCGAAGGCAGGCAACAGATCGAGCGTGATCGTGGCGTGGCCGTGCGCGGAAATCGCGTCGCGGACCAGCGCACTGGCCGAATAGACCAAGCTGCCTTCGACGCCGTACTCGCTGAGCACGAACTCGCCTTGGCGCTCGAAGCCCTCGAAGCGAAGCACCACCGGCTTGATCGGCGCGCCCGCAAATCGCGTGCGCAGATGCTCGCTCCACGCTGGCGCGGTGTCGAAGCCACAATTCGCTGGCACAAGCGGCGCGACCTGCGCGCCCGCCTCTTGCAGCCATGGCACCCAGGCGCCGTCGGAACCGAGCTGCGGCCAGGTCGCGCCGCCGAGTGCGAGCACCACCGCGCGCGGCTGTACGCTGACCTGGCCTTGCGGCGATTCAAATTGCAAGGCGCCATTGCTGCCCCAGCCGCACCAGCGGTGGCGCATGTGGAAAACGACGCCCTGCTCACGCAGCCGATGCAGCCATGCACGCAACAGCGGCGCGGCTTTCAAGTCCTGAGGAAAGACGCGGCCAGAGCTGCCGACGAAAGTTGCGACGCCAAGTCGTGACGCCCACTCGCGCAATGCGCCGGGCGACAACACATCGAGCCAGGCCGCCGCCTGCGCCGTGCGCTGGCCATAGCGTTGCACAAAAGTTGGAAGCGGCTCACTGTGCGTCAAGTTCAGGCCGCCCTTGCCGGCGAGCAGGAACTTGCGGCCGACCGATGGCATGGCATCGAACAGGTGCACGGGCAGGCCACTTTCGGCCAGCGCTTCGGCCGCCATCAATCCCGCCGGGCCACCGCCGATGACAGCGACGCAGTTCTCTGCTGCAAGCGACAGGCTCAAAGAAAATCCCCTTCACGCGCGCCAGCCGGCGCGTATGAAGGGGATTGTCGCGAAGCGCTGCGGTCAGGCGGCCGGCGACTTGACGAGCTTGCCGGCGATGAACTCAGACACCCAGCCGAAGCCCGCACCGATGACGATCGAGGCGATCGTCGGCACGATGGCCTTCATCGGTGTCATGTCCTTGCCGAGCAGGATCAGGCCGGCCACGCAGGCAAAGCCATAGACGCACGACGGAATCGTGGACAGCAGCGGGATGTGCGCTGCCAGCACGATCACGGCCGCACCGATGCCCACGGCCACCGGTGCCGCGAACGCGCCGAGGCCACCAAGCTGGCCGGCCAACATCACCGACGCCATGCCGACCACGGCGCCGAAGGACATGCAGACCACCGTCTTCACCACGCCGTCGGTTTTGCCACCGTTGTGGAAGTGGCTGGCCCAGGCCACGAAGGCTTGCCAGATCTGCAGGTTCATCGCCGCCAGCGGCCCCAGGAACAACCACGTCGCCACCACGGCCAGCAGGCCGATCGACAGCGTTAAAGCAATCAGCAATGTCATCTCTTTCTCCTCGTAAGGGAATCGTGAGTCCGCGCGTCCGCACTGCTGCGCGGTGCGGCACGATGGGCGCGAGGTCGCCCAGTTGCAACAAGTGGTTTCACGCCTGGCGGTGGTGCGTTGCATCAACGTGGCCACGGGTTAGCGCGCGGGTCGTCCCCTGCTGGCGCGCCATCGCTCCAGGCGCGACCACCGGCACGCAACTTTGGTACAGCGCAGACTGCGCCGCCGTCAGCGACGCTGTTGGCTCAGCGCGTCACTTCGCCCGGCCTGCCGTGGTGTACAGGTCGCCCACCGGCACGACACGACCGTGCAAGGGCAGGATGCGATCGACGGCGAGCTTCAGACGCTCGATGTTGTCGATCAGGTTGACGTTGTTCGGGTTCGGCGTGGCCGGTGGCGGCGTGTTCGGCGGCAGCGGCGTGTAGGCGTCGGCCTCGATCAGCAGCTTCTCCTTGGGCAGATAGACCATCAGGAAGCTGTCGGTGTGGATGCTGCCGGCGATGCGGTGCAGCTCGACGCTGCGCGTGGCGTCGCTCATCACCGCCTTGTCGGCCACGCCCTGCAGACGCGCGGTCTTGGCCGCTTGCGCCAGGCGATCCGGACGCACGGCATTGGGCTGCGCCAGCACGCGCTCGAAATACGGCACGTTGGCCGCCTGGGTGACGATGGTCGCGCCCTCGGCCACCGCCGCACGCACGCCGCCCGAGTGGTCGAAGTGCTGGTGGCTGTTGATGGCATAGCGGATCGGCTTGCCCGGCAAGAGGCCCTTCACATGGTCGATCACGGCCTGCGTGCGCGCGTCGCCCAGCGGTGTCTCGACGAGGATCAGGTGATCGGTCATCTCGATGGCCACACTGTTGTGCGAGCCCCCGGCGATGAACCAGACGCCGTCGGCCACCTTCTCTGACACGACACGCTCGCCCTGGTTGCGCGCGGCGTCGGGCACCGCGAGCGCGGCCACCGGCGCGTTGGGCATGACCTCCTTCACCGTCAGGTCCAGCACCGGGTGGCCGCCGCTGCTCTGGCGCACGCGCGTCGGGAACTTGACGCCATTGAAATCACGGTAGCCGCTGTAGGTGGTGCGCTGCTGCGTGTCGCCCATCACCGCATCAG
The DNA here is from genome assembly GCA_963738425.1 of uncultured beta proteobacterium. Taxonomy (GTDB): domain Bacteria; phylum Pseudomonadota; class Gammaproteobacteria; order Burkholderiales; family Burkholderiaceae_C; genus CADEEN01. The sequence goes on from CAVTWT010000033.1 coordinate 58,345, forward strand.
GGAAAACCGAATCAACCTGCGTCACCAGCCCGTCAGTGTCGATCGTCACAGCTGCGCTCAAGCGCCCGGGTTGCGTGAACGACAGCACCTGCGCACCGCCCTCGCCCGCGCGCACGCTGGCGTTGTGGCGCTGCGCCGCCTTGAGCACACCATGCGGCGTGATCCACAACTGGTGCACGCGGTCGGCGACGAAGCGCGAACCCGGCGCCACATTGCCGCCGACGACGTTCCAGGCGATCTCGCCCGAGATGAACTGGTCGTTGCGCTGCTGGCCGCTGATCGGGTAGCCGCCGCCGCCGCGCGGCTCGGCGCGCGACAGCACGATCTCGTCGCGCATCGCACCGGCTTCGTAGTCCACCGTGCGCGCCACCGCGTGATAGGCCACTTTCGGCCACGGGCCGTTGGGCAGATAGGCCTGACCGAAGGTGAAGCCCTCGCCCTCGCCCACGTAGCGGATCGACTTCAACTGCGCGGCGCCCATGGCCTGCGATGCGCGCGCCAGCACATCGGGCGCGGTCGGCGGTTGCGAGGCGCAGCCGGCGAGCAACAGCGCGGCGCCGCCAGCGAGAGCGAGGTGTCGTGGTGTCATGGCGTGATCTCCTCGTGATGATTCGGGCCTTGGTGATACGTTGTCCGCCCGCACCAGCTTCCATCTCATCGGCTTTGCATGTCAGGATTCTGTGCGCCGGACGACTGAGTTGGGTTCACACCGGAGTCCCCGCATGAAGACTGCCTTGCTGATCCTCGCCGCCGCAGTGTCGACACCCGCCCTGGCCCAGACCGCCGCATCGTGCAGCGCTCAAAGTACGGCGCAGCCGCCCGCCGTGGTGGAGCTCTACACCAGCGAAGGCTGCTCGTCCTGCCCGCCGGCCGACCGATGGGCGTCGAAACTCAAAGGTCGCAGCGATGTGCTCGCGCTCGCCTTCCATGTCAACTACTGGGACAAGCTCGGCTGGCCAGATCGTTTTGCCAATGCCGCCACCACCGAGCGGCAACACCTATTGCAGCGTGTGGCCGGCGCGTCGCACGTGTACACGCCGCAGGTGGTGCTGAACGGTCGCGACCTGCGCGGCTGGTCCGGCGCGTCGCTGCAACGCCTGCCCGCCAGCGCGATCAGCGTGGCGCTGGCGCGCGAGGGAAACACGGTGCGCGCGAGTGTCGGTGCGGCCGCGTCGCAGCAGCGACTCGCAGGCTTCTGGGCTGTGCTCGAAGACGGCCACCAAAGCCGCGTCAAGTCCGGTGAAAACGCCGGAGAGACGCTGGCGCACGACCATGTGGTGACGCTGTACCGGCCCGTGGCCGAGTGGAGTACCGGCGCGCAAAGCCAATCGTTCGCGCTCGACCTGCCGCCAGCAACGTCGAAGTCACGCCGCGTGGCCTTCGTCGTCACCGACCAGAGCGGCGCGCGGCCGCTGCAGGCGGTGACGCTGGGCTGCTGAAATAGACCGGCGCTACTTCTTGACGCCCAGCCCCATCATTTTCGCCGTCTCGCCATAGACTTTCGCGCGCTCCTTCATGAACGCGTCCATCTGATCGACGCCGACGTTGATCAGCTCGAAGCCGCTCTTGGCCGCGAGTTCTTTCATCTCCGCGTCGGCGTTGAGTTGCGCGAACAGGTCGGAGAGTTTTTTCTTCGTCGCGGCCGGCGTGTCTCTGGGCACCGCAACGCCACGCATCGCGCCGTCGACCCAATCGACACCCAATTCCTTGAAGGTCGGCACGTCCGGCAGCAGCGGGTGGCGCTTGTCCATCGCGACCGCCAGCGCTCGCACGCGCGTCTTGTTGTTGATGGCGAACGCGGTATAGGTCATCGCGCCGTCGATCTGCGAGCCGAGCACCGCGTTGGCCAGGTCCCCGGTGCCCTTGTAGGGCACGTAGGTGGTCTTGACCTTGAAGGCGTTGTTCAGGCGCTCGTGCGCGGCGTGGTTGGCCGAGTTGAGCGCGGAGCCACCGAGGTTCAGCTTGCCGGCGTCGGCCTGCGCGGCCTTGATGAAATCGGCAAAGCTCTTCAACGGGCTGGCCTCGGGCACCACCAGCGCGTCGGGCGTGTAGTGGTACCAGAACACCGGCGACAGATCCTCGGTCTTGTACTGCACCTGGCCTTCGAGCGGCTGCAGCACGACGTGCGGCAGGTTGATGCCGTAGACGTTGACACCATCAGCGGGCAGCGTGTTGGCGCTGCTCCACAGGATGGCGCCGCCGCCGCCGGCCTTGTACTGCACGATGGTGTCGATGGCCGGGCACTTCTTTTTCAGCACCACCTGCTGGTGGCGCGCCGAGATGTCCGATTCGCCACCCGGCGGAAAGGCTTGCCAGTAGTTGAGGTTCTTGTCGGGGCAGACGGAGGTTTGCGCAAACGGCGACGTTGCCGCCAGTGAGAACGTCAGTGCGAAGAACAGTGCCAGCGAGGTTTTCATGGTTGCTTTCATTGCGGCCAGACGAGTTCGAAGTATTCCAGAATGAGAACAGCCTTCTCACCCACCTGAAAACCCTGAGCCTCGGCACGCTCGGCGAACTCCTGGCGGTAGGCGACGAGCCACCAGGCCAGCGTCCGGTCGCCCTCGCCGCACTCGAAGGCGAACTCGTCGTCGATGTCGTTGAAGTAGCGCCGCTCGACATGCGTCAGGCGCACGATGGCCTGCGGCGTGCCGCGGCCATCGAGCACGACGACATGCTCGCCCGGTCGCGGCAGATCGTCACCCTCGGCCTCGAAGTCGCGCTCCAGCGTGGCGTGGGCGCGCTTGTCGCCGCTGCGGATCAGCGCTGCCAGTTCGTCGGCGACCGCGCGCGTATGGCCGAAGGCGGTGGCCGAGAACCCTTCCACCTGCACGCTGCCGGCGCGCTGGTACTCGAGCCAGAAGGCTTCGATCTGATCGCGGCGGCCGGGAAGTGGTGGGTGCGCCGTCATGGCGTGACCGGCGTGCCTTGGTGGAAGCGCAGTTGCCAGCCTTGCGCCGTGCGGTGCCATAGCGAGCTGCGCAGCGTGTGCCGGTCGAGCGCGCCATGGGCCGCCACATGCGCGCTGCGGTAGGTCAGGAGCGCGAGTTCCACACCCAGACGCTGCAACTCGAAATGGTCGGCATGAATGCGCGGCGCCGCAGCAGCGCCAGGACTGCCGAACTCGTCGAGCGTGGCCGCGCGCGTCCACACCGTGCCGGAGCGGCCGAACTCGACGAAGTCGGCATGCAGCAAGGCGTTCATCCGCACGCGGTCGGCGCGCGTGGCGCCCTGGTGCAGCTCCACTTCCAGCGCGCACAACTCGTCGAGCAGCGTTGTCACTCGTCGGCTCGCAGCGCCGCGCGCAGCTCGGCGCCGATCTCCGGCTTGTCGGCGAAAGGGTCGGTCGGGTTGCGCGCGAGCATGATGTCTTCCAGCCGCGTCTGCACCGATGCCAGGGCCTTCGGGTGGCTGTAGATGTAGAAGCGCTTCTTGCGCATCGCATCGAAGACCAGGCCCGCGACCTGCGCTGCACTGACCTTGCCCGACTCGACAGCCTTGCCGGTCATGGCCTGGGCGATGCGCTGGCTCTTGGTCGCCTTGGCGACGGACACGCTCAGATCGCTTGGCCGGTTGCGGTGGCTCTGGTGGATGCCGGTCGGCACGAAGAAGGGGCACAGCACCGAGGCGCTGATCTGGTCGGTGACCAGGCACAGGTCCTGGTACAGCGTCTCGGTGAGGCTGACCACCGCATGCTTGCTGACGTTGTAGGCGCCCATGTTCGGCGGATTCAGCAGGCCGGCCATCGATGCGGTGTTGACGATGTGGCCCTCGTAGCTGGTGTCGCGCTGCGCGGCCTCGAGCATCAGCGGCGTGAAGACACGCACGCCATGCGCAACGCCCATCACGTTGACGCCCATCACCCACTCCCAATCCTGCGCACTGTGCTCCCAGATCAGGCCGCCGAAGCCGACGCCGGCGTTGTTGAAAACGAAGTGTGGCGCACCGAAACGATCGACCGTGGCCTTGGCCAAGGCTTCCACCTCGACCGCCTTGGAGACATCGAGCCGGTACGGCAGCACCTGCGCGCCGAGCGCCTGGATTTCATCCTGCGCGCGCTCCAGCGCATCGACCTGCACGTCGGCCAGGACGACGTTCATGCCTTCGCGTGCGGCGATGCGCGCCGCTTCAAGGCCGAAGCCCGAACCCGCACCGGTGATGACCGCCGTGCGACCTTTGAACGATTTCATGATGGAAGCGCTCGGTTGATGAGGGTGTCGAACGGTGTGTCCGCACGCAGAAGGCCAAACACATCTGCGCCCTGCTGCAGGCGTGACGCGCAGAAGGCAGCGAACACTGCATCGGTGGCGTGCCGGCGCAGCAACGAAGCTTGCACGAGTAGCGCAACGTCGCGCGCCAGCATGCGCGCTTCGGCCTCGTCGGTGCCCCCGTCGAGCCGGCCGGACAAGGTCGCGGCCAGGCGATCGAAGGCGGCATGCTCGCCGCGCGCCGGTGCAAGTTCAGCATCGATCGCCGCGGCCACATCGCCGCCGCGCAGTGCGCGCAGCAGGTCGAGCGCCATGATGTTGCCTGCCCCTTCCCAGATGGAGTTCAGCGGCATCTCGCGGTAGAGGCGCGCCATCACGCCCTCGCCCCCCGCTTCGACATAGCCGTTGCCGCCGAGGCATTCCATCGCCTCCTGCGCGAACATCGCGCCGCGCTTGCAGATCCAGAACTTGGCGATGGGCGTGAGGACGCGGCGCATCACCGCTTCATGCTCGAGGCTGGCCCCCAAGACGCCTGCGGCGTCGGCCCCCCGAGGGGGCGCGTCCGGCTTGGGGCGGCCCGGCGCCGGACCGCCGTTCTCAGTGGCATCGATCGCCTTGGCCAGGCGCAATGCGAGCGCCGTCGCCGCTTCGCTCTCCAGCGCCATGTCGGCGAGCACGTTCTGCATCAGCGGCTGCGCGGCGAGTTTCTTGCCGAAGGCTTGGCGCTGTCGCGTGTGGTGAATCGCGATCGACAGTGCAGCGCGCATCAGTCCGGCCGTGCCGACCGCGCAATCGAGCCGCGTCAAAGCGCCCATCGCCAGGATCTGCGGCACACCGCGGCCTTCGTCGCCGACCAGCCAGCCCGTCACGTCGCCGCCGAACTCGACCTCGCTGCTGGCGTTGGCGTGGTTGCCGAGCTTGTCTTTCAGGCGCTGGATGCGGATCGGGTTGACACTGCCATCGGGCAGGAATCGCGGCACGAAGAAGCAACTCAGACCCGCATCAACCTGAGCGAGCACGAGAAAGGCGTCGCACATCGGCGCCGAGAAGAACCACTTGTGGCCGGTGAGTTGGTACGCGCGGCCCCACGCGGTGTCGGCGTCGAACTCGGCGCGCGTCGTGTTGGCGCGCACGTCGGAGCCGCCCTGCTTCTCCGTCATGCCCATGCCCATCGTCACGGCGCTCTTGGCTTCGAACGGCATGAAGCGCGGGTCATAGGTGGTGGCGGCAAGCTTCGGTGTCCACGCTTGCGCGATCGCCGCGTTGGCGCGCAAGGCCGGCGTGACGGCGTAGCTCATCGATACCGGGCACAGCACCGACGGCTCGAGTTCGGTGAACAGCATGAAGCCTGCTGCACGTTCGACATGCGACTGCGCTCCCTGCGTCCATGGCGTGCCGTGCAACCCGAAGCGCAGGGCCGTGCCGAGCAGCGCGTGGTAGCTCGGGTGGAACTCAATTTGATCGATCCGCCGGCCCTGCACGTCGTGCGTGTGCAGTTGCGGCTTGTGGGCGTTGGCCAGGCGCGCATGCTCTTGCATCTCGGCGCTGCCGGCGAGCGCGCCGAGCGCGGACAGACGCGCGGTGTCGAGCCCGGGCGCGTGGCAGGCCAGCGCGTCTCGCAGCGGGCGGTTGGACTCGAACAGATTGCCGCCGACCCAGGGCGCTGCTTGATTCACCACCTCATGCGTGTTCATGCCGCAGGCCTCAACATCTCGACATGCGGGATGGTGTCTTCGATGTAGTTTTCGCCGACACGCACGAATCCGAAGCCGTTGTAGAAGCGTTCGAGGTGCGCCTGCGCACTGATGCGCACCGCGCGGCCGGGCCACTGGCGAGCGCAGCCGGCCACACCTTCGGCCATCAGCGCGCGGCCGCTGCCGTTGCCCCGCGCTTCGGGCGCGGTGATGACGCGGCCGATCGAAGGTTCTTCGTACTTCACGCCGGGATCGACAACGCGCAGGTAGCTGACGAGCGCACCTGCAGCGTCGCGGCCGAGCAGGTGCCACGACTGCCGGTCCACCCCATCCGGGTCGAGGTAGGGCCCCTGCTCCAGCACGAAGACACGGCAGCGCAACTGCAACGCGTCGTACAGGTTGTCGACACCGAGTTCAGCGAATCGGTGCCACGACCATCGCGCCTGGATCACGCATCGTCCTTGCGTTGCAGGACCTTGGCAGCGCGGCCCTTGGTCGGCAGCTTGCGCAGGTACTTGAACGTGGCGGTGGCATGGGCACAGAGCCGGCGGTCTTCGTCGAACACCGAGCCTTCGCAAAAGGCCATCGTCGTACTGCGGTGGAGCAGCGTGGCCTTGGCGGTCAGCCGGCCTTCGGCGGGCCGCATGAAGCTGGTCTTCATCTCGATCGTGACCAAGCCAGGGCCATTGCCCGGCTCCTTGGCGTGCACGCTGCGCGCTGCGTGAGCCATGGCCACGTCGAGCATGGTCATCAACACGCCGCCGTGCGCGACTTCCCAGGAATTCAGGTGTGCCGCTTCGAGATCGACTTGCACTTCGGCATGCCCGTTCTCGAAACGGTGCAACTCGAGCCCGAGTTCCTCGACAAAAGGGATGGTCAGTGGGAACTGCAGTCGTGTGCTCATGAGTGCACCCTGCGGCACGGGCCACAAAGGGGCCCTTTGTGGGCCCATGCCGTTCCCGCCGAGCGGGAGCATTCGCACTTGGGGCGGCCCGGCGTGCTCATCACGCCCCCTGATGTACCGCTGAGAGACCGCCATCGACGGCCAGGATCTGACCGGTGATGTGCTTGCCCGCCGCCGAGCAGAACAACAGCGCCGCCCCCTTCAGGTCATCGTCGTCACCGATGCGGCGCAATGGCGCCGAAGCCGCGAGCTTGTCTTCGCCATGGGCCGCGAGCGTCCCCTTGGTCATCTTGCTCGGGAAAAAGCCCGGTGCCAGCGCATTGACGTTGATGCCGAACGGCCCCCACTCCCCCGCCAGCTGACGCGTGAAGTTGACCACAGCGCCCTTGCTCGTCGCATAGGCGATGAAGGACATCTCCAGCGAGCCCGCCAAGCCTGCCACCGAGGCGATGTTGAGGATGCGCCCGCTCTTCCTGGGCAGCATGCTCGCCTTGCCGACCGCCTGCGCGAACAGGAACAGGCTGCGGATGTTGAGGTTCATCACCTTGTCCCAGGCTTCGAGCGGGTGATCGGCCATCGGTGCGCCCCAGGTCGCGCCGGCGTTGTTGACCAGGATGTCGATCGCGCCCAGGCGCTCCATCGCCTCGCCAACGACACGCTGCACCTCGGCCGGCTCGCTGGCGTCGGCCGCAATCCAGCGCGTGTCGATGCCTTTGTCCTGCAGGTGCGCGGCGGCTTCTTCGAGATCACTGGCCTTGCGCGATGTCAGCAGCACCTTGGCGCCGGCCTCACCGAGACTCTCGGCGATCTGCAAGCCAAGCCCTCGAGAGCCGCCGGTGACAAGCGCTGTCTTGCCGGCGAGGTTGAAGAGTTGTTGGACAGGCGTGCTCATGGTTGGCTTTCGTAGGTCCTTATGGCTTCATTTTCGAGCGAACAAAGATCAGCACAACGCCGACGATGGTGGCGATGATGCCGCCGGTGATCATCAGCTCGCCCCATGGCCCTTGCCTCGGCGTGATGAACCAGCCCAGGCTCATGCAGATCAGGCCGCCGTAAATCAGCACCCAGATCAGCGTTTCGATGCGTTGCGTCGGCATGTTGATCAGAACCACTCTTCGTGCATGTTGCGGCAGGTTGGATCACGAGACGATACGACAGCCAGCCACGCGCCGGTCTTCGGCAATTCGTAGCTGAAGAAATAGCGCATTGCGGCGCGTTGGCCTTGCGCTTGATCATCTTCGCGTGCTGCGGTGGCCAGCGCGACGTCGAGCCAGAGCCACGCCAGCACCGTGTGCCCAAAGGCCTGCAGGTAGGGCGTGGCATTGGCCAGTGCTTCTTCCGCAACGCCGGTGGCCCAGGCAGCCTTTGTGGCGGCGCCGAGAGATTGCAAGGCAGCCGCCAGCGCATTGGCCTGCGTCGTAAAGCCCGGCACATGCCCCGCGCGCTCAATCGTCGCGCTGACCCGTGACGCGAGTAGCTTCAAGCCTGCACCGCCGTCCATCGTCACCTTGCGTCCGAGCAGATCGAGCGCCTGGATGCCATGCGTGCCCTCGTGAATCATGTTCAGGCGCTGGTCGCGCCAGTACTGCTCGACCGGGAAATCGCGTGTGTAGCCGTAGCCGCCATGAACCTGGATCGCCAGCGAGTTGCCTTCCAGACACCACTCGCTCGGCCAGCTCTTGGCGATCGGCGTCAGCAGCTCAAGCAGCAGCACGGCTTCACGCGCGCCGGCCTCGTCACCAGTGTGCTGTTCGTCGACCAGACGTGCACAGTAAAGCTGCAAGGCGAGAGCGCCTTCGGCATACGCCTTCTGCGCCAGCAGCATGCGCTTCACGTCGGCGTGCTCGATGATCGGCACCTGCGGCTGCGATGCGTCTTTTCCATCGCCGGTGATCGGCCGTCCCTGCGGTCGCTGCTTTGCATACGCCAACGCCGCTTCGTAACCCGCCATGCCGAGCATCGTCGCTGCCATGCCGATGCCGATGCGGGCCTCGTTCATCATGTGGAACATGCACTTCAAACCCTCGCCGGGCTGGCCAACGAGGTACCCGATGGCGCCCCCGCGTTCGCCGAAGTTCAGCAGCGTGTTGGTGGTGCCGCGCCAGCCGCACTTGTGGTTCAGGCCGGCGAGCGCCACGTCGTTGCGCTCACCGGTGAGCCGCCCGTGCCTGTCCACCAGTTGCTTGGGCACGATGAACAGCGAGATGCCCCGAGTGCCCGGCACCAGCTTGCCGTCCGGCCCCGGGATCTTCGCCAGCACGAGGTGGATGATGTTCTCGGTGATCTCGTGCTCGCCGGCAGAGATCCACATCTTGTGGCCGGTCAGTCGGTAGCGTGGGCCGAGTGCGTCGCTATCGTCGTCGAGCACGGCGCGCGTGACCACATCCGACAAGCTCGAACCGGCCTGCGGCTCGGACAGGCACATCGTGCCGGCCCAGCGGCCTTCGAACTCCGCGCGCGCGAAGACTTCTTTCTGCTTCGGCGTGCCGTGCGCGAGCAGCAGGTTCGCGTTGCCCACCGTCAGCAGTGCGGCGCTGATGCTGACCGATGCGCGCGCGAAGAACGCGTTGGCGGCCGCATCAACGACATAGGGCAAATTCATGCCGCCCCACGCTTCGCTCTGCGCGGCCGCCAGCATGCCGGACTCGGCGTAGGCGTGCCACGCGTCGTGTGTTGCCTGCGGCAGGATCACGCGCCCGTCCTCGACGCGGGGCTCCTCGGTGTCGACCAGACGATTGAACGGCGCGAACTTGTCGCGCGCGATGCGCTCGCAGGTGTCGAGCACAGAGTCGAAGGTCTCGCGCGAATGTTCGGCAAATCGCGAACGTGCGCTCAGTGACTGGACTTGCAGCCAGTCGTAGAGCAGGAAGTCGAGCGTTTTCCTCACGCCTTCACCACGGCCATCGTCGCCGAGGCCTTTGCGACCAGCGTGCGCCGGTCGCCGTCGATGGCAAACACTTCGGCTTCGGTGAAGCTGACCTGGCGACCCGGCTTGATGACGACGCCGACGCACTCCAGCCGCTGGCCGCGCGCTGCGCGCAGCAAGCTCGTCTTGTACTCCGCGGTCAATACCCAATGGCCATCGAGCGCCATCGTTTGCGCTGCCGCACCCATCGTGTGGTCGGCCATCGCGCCGATGACGCCTGCATGCACGACGCCGGTGTGCTGAAGGTGGCGCGGTGCAAGCGTGAGCGCCGTCACGACGCGGCCGCCGCTGCCGTCCACGGGCTCGATGCCCAGATCGACCATGAACGGCGAGCTGGCGAAGAACGCGCGCAACGTGGGCAAGTCCGGTGTCACAGCACCTCGAACACGCCCGCCGCTCCCATGCCGCCGCCGATGCACATCGTCACGCAGACGCGCTTGGCGCCGCGGCGCTTGCCTTCGATCAACGCATGGCCCGTCAGGCGCTGGCCGCTCATGCCGTAGGGGTGGCCTATGGCGATGGCGCCGCCATTGACGTTGAGGCGCTCGTAGGGGATGCCGATCTTGTCGGCGCTGTAGAGCACCTGCACCGCGAACGCCTCGTTGAGTTCCCACAAGTCGATGTCGCTGGCCATCAGGCCCAGGCGCTTCAAGACCTTGGGCACCGCGAACACCGGGCCGATGCCCATCTCGTCGGGCTCGCAACCGGCGACGGCAAAGCCGAGAAAACGGCCGATCGGTTTCAGGCCCTTCTGCTGCGCATAGGTTTCGCTGACGACCGTGCACGCCCCCGCGCCGTCGCTGAACTGGCTGGCGTTGCCAGCGGTGATGACGCCGCCGGGCACCGCGGTGCGGATGTCCTTGATGCTGTCGTAGGTGGTGCCGGGGCGCAGACCCTCGTCGGCGCTGACCGTGACCTGCTTGCTGCGCAGGCCCATCACCGCGTCGGCCACACCGGCGGTGACGGTGATCGGCGCGATCTCGGCGTTGAACAGGCCCTTCTCCTGCGCCGCGCAGGCCTTCTGCTGGCTCTCGGCGCCGAAGCGGTCCATGCGCTCCCGGGGCACGCCGTAGCGCTTGGCCACCTGCTCGGCGGTCTGCATCATGTTCCAGTAGATCTCGGGCTTCTTCGCATCGAGGTTGGGATCCTTGAACATGTGCAGGTTCATCTCCTGCTGCACGCAGGAGATGCTCTCGACACCGCCAGCCACGTAAACCTCACCCTCGCCGGCGATGATGCGCTGCGCAGCCAAGGCGATGGTCTGCAGGCCGCTCGAACAGAAGCGGTTGACGGTGGCGCCGGCCACGCTGACCGGCATGCCCGCAGCGAGTGCCGCTTGGCGCGCGATGTTCCAGCCGGTCGCACCCTCGGGGTTCGCGCAGCCCATCAGCACGTCTTCGATCGCGCCCGGGTCGATGCCCGCGCGCTCGACGGCGGCCCTGATGACGTGGCCGCCGAGCGTGGCGCCGTGGGTCATGTTGAAGGAACCCTTCCAGCTCTTGGCGAGTGGTGTGCGGGCGGTGGAGACGATGAGGGCTTGGGTCATGAATGGGCTCCAGGAGTTTCACTCACCGCAGAGTCGCCGAGAACGCAGAGGTTCGCAGAGAAAACTTTCTGTTGAGTTCCTCTGCGTCAACTCTGCGGCCTCTGCGACTCTGCGGTGAATGGGACTTGCATTTCTTCAAGTGAACGACTTGCCTTCCGCCGCCAGCTTCGCCAACAACGGCGCCGGCTGCCAGAACGCTGCGTCGTCATGCGGGTTGCCGGCGAAGTGCTGCATCGTCTGCACGACGTTGAACAGGCCCTGCTCGTCCGCATAGCGCATGGGCCCGCCGCGCCACAGCGGGAAGCCGTAGCCGGTGAGGTACACCATGTCGATGTCACTGGCCTTGGCCGCGATGCCTTCTTCGAGAATCTTCGCGCCTTCGTTGACGAGCGAATAGACCAGGCGGTGCACGATCTCGTCGTCGCCGATCTTGCGCGGCGCGATGCCGATGTCGCCGCGGTGTTTGGCGATCATCTCTTCGACCAGCTTGGACGGGATCGCGTCGCGCTTGCCCGCCTGGTAGTCGTACCAGCCCGCGCCCGTCTTCTGGCCGAAGCGACCGAGCTCGCAGAGCAGGTCCGCGGTCTTGCTGTAGCGCAGGTTCGGTTTCTCGACATAGCGGCGCTTGCGGATCGCCCAGCCGATGTCGTTGCCCGCCAGATCGCCCATGCGGAACGGCCCCATCGCGAAGCCGAACTTCTCGACCGCGCGATCGACCTGCGCCGGCGTGCAGCCTTCTTCGAGCAGAAAGCCGGCCTGGCGTGAGTACTGTTCGATCATGCGGTTGCCGATGAAGCCGTCGCAGACGCCAGAGACCACTGCCGTCTTCTTGATCTTCTTGGCAATGGCCATCACGGTGGCCAGCACGTCTGTGCCGGTCTTCTCGCCGCGCACCACTTCGAGCAGCTTCATGACGTTGGCCGGGCTGAAGAAGTGCATGCCGACCACGTCCTGCGGCCGCTTCGTGAACGACGCTATCCTGTTCACGTCCAGCGTCGAGGTGTTGGAAGCGAGGATCGCGCCCGGCTTCATCACCTCATCGAGCGTCTTGAACACTTTCTCCTTGACGCCCATCTCTTCGAACACCGCTTCGATCACCAGATCGGCGTCCTTGATGTCTCCGTAGGACAGCGTCGTCGTCAGCAGCGCCATGCGGCCGTCGTACTTGTCCTGCTTCAACTTGCCCTTCTTGACCTGCGCTTCGTAGTTCTTGCGGATGACGCCCAGGCCGCGGTCGAGCGCGTCCTGCTTCATCTCCAGCATCGTCACCGCGATGCCCGCGTTCAGGAAGTTCATCGCGATGCCGCCACCCATCGTGCCGGCGCCGATGACGGCCACCCTGTCGATCTTGCGCTGCGGCGTGTCGTCCGGCACATCGGCAATCTTGCTCGCTGCGCGCTCGGCGAAGAATGCATGGCGCAGCGAACGCGACTCGGGCGTCCCCATCAGCGCCATGAAGGTTTCGCGCTCGTTGCGCATGCCGTCGTCGAACTTCAACTTCATCGCCTGCTCGACGCAATCGACGCACTTCGCCGGCGCGGGGAAATTCTTCGCCATCGCCTTGACGGTGTTGCGGGCGAACTGGAAGTAGGCATCCGGATTGGGGTGGGTCAGCGGCATGTCACGCACACGCCGCAGCGGCCGGGCATCAGCCACCTCGGCGGCAAAGGCCAGCGCACCGGCGAGCAGATCGCCGTCGATGATCTTGTCGAACAGCTTCTGCCCCGGTTGCGACGCCAGCAGCTCGCTCATCACCGGCTCGCCGCTGACGATCATGTTCAGCGCCGTCTCGACACCGAGCACGCGCGGCAGCCGCTGCGTGCCACCGGCGCCCGGCACGAGACCGAGCTTGACCTCTGGCAACGCGATCGGCACCTTCGGCGCGGCCACGCGGTAGTGGCAACCCAGCGCCAGCTCGAGCCCGCCACCCATCGCGGCGCCGTTGATCGCGGCAACGGTCGGCTTGGCCGAGTTGTCGAGCAGACGGATCAGCGACAGCAGGTTCGGCTCGGCAATCGCCTTCGGCGAGTTGAACTCCTTGATATCCGCACCGCCAGAAAACGCCTTGCCCGCACCGGTCAGCACGATCGCCTTGATGGCGGTATCGGCGTTGGCCCGCTGCATGCCTTCAGCAATGCCGCGCCTTGTGTCGTAGCCCAGGCCATTGACGGGGGGGTTGTCAAGCGTGATGACGGCCACCGGGCCGTGCACCGCATAGCTGGCACTCATGGCAGGTTCCCTTCGAGTCAGGCGTGCGAACGATCGTTCGATTCTAGGCCGCGCGCGAAACGCCGCTCTGTCGCTGCGGCGACAAGTGAAGGCCGTCACCGCAAACACAAACGCCACCCGAAGGTGGCGTCTCGCATCGAACCGTGGTGGGCGGTGCAGGGTTGGACTCTCGCTACACGGCCCGAAGTGTCACGGCACCGCCTCGTTGCCGCTGGCGACCGGCTTTTTGACGATGGCGTGCCCGAGCGAGAAGCGCACCCACTCGAAACGCGAGGACCTGGGACTGCCGATGCCGAAGTGCTCGTGCGTGATGTCCCGCATGCCGCACTCGTCCACCAGCTCCTTGACGAAGCCGACCATGCCGCGCTGGTGGCTGGGAAAGCTGCGCTGCGCCGAGCGCCAGCGCGTCCAACCCACCACCTTGCGCAGGAAGCTCTGCCCGCGCACCACTTCGCTGCCGGCCAGCGCGTTGAACAGCCGCTCACGCGGCAGAAAACTGGGCTCGCGGGGGCGGTACTTTCGCCCATCCACGTACTGCGGCCAATAGCCTGTGCCCCAATCCTCGATGAAGTACAGGCCGCCGGGCTTGAGGTGGTGTTCGAAGAGATGCCAGAACGACATGCGCGTCAACTGGCCGACATGCGATGCGTCGTCAACGATGACGTCGAAGCCCTGCGGTGCCTGCTCGCGTCCGATGCGGTCGAGCAACGCCTTGTCCTGCTGCTCGCCCTGGTAGGTGACGATGCGATCACTGTCCAGACCGGGGATGCGCGGCCGTATGTCCAAGCCGACGACTCTGGCGTTGGGCATCCACTGTGCCCACTTGCGCAACGAATCGCCCTCGGCAATGCCCAGCTCCAGCAGACGCAACGATCCCTGGCGCAACGGGCCGAGGAACTCGTCGTAGTTGCGCATGTAGTGCGCCAGGCCCAGCTTGCTGATCGGCATCTGATCGATGTTCATTGACTTGCTCATCGAACGTTCTCCTCCCGAAACCCACGCGCCGCCGACGGATCGCGGCCCTGTTCCACGCGCCTCAGGGTCCTCTCACGTGTAACCATGAGCACCATCCCGGCAATGGGCAACCTCTTGGAACTCAAAGCTAGGCGCCTGTGGGATCAACGTTGGCAATTCTGGTCCAACACAAAAAAAGGCGCCCGAAGGCGCCGCAAGGCGTTTGATTCAGCAAACGATACGTGGTGGGCGGTGCAGGGTTCGAACCTGCGACCCCTGCCGTGTGAAGGCAGTGCTCTACCGCTGAGCTAACCGCCCCAACGAAGGGGCAAATTATGCCATGCGACGCCACACGGTCTTGCCGCCACTGGCCTTGTCGAGATCGGCCAGCACGGCGTCGTGCGCAGCGCGCTCTTCGTCGCTCACGGCCACCGCGCGCAGCGCGAAGGTGCTCAAGGGCGCCAGGGCTTCGGCATCCGCCGCGCCGCTCGCGCCGGCCGCCGCGCCGGCTTCGATGACCAGCGAATCCTGCCCGCGCGTCAGGCGGATGTAGACCTCGGCCAGCAAGCCAGCGTCGAGCAGCGCCCCGTGCAGCGTGCGGGTCGAGTTGTCCACCTCCAAACGCCGGCACAGCGCATCGAGCGAGTTCGACTTGCCGGGGAACATCTCGCGGGCCATCAGCAGCGAGTCAGTGACCTTGGCCACGTGCTTGCGAAAGACGTCGCGCTGGACACGCTTCAACTCGGCGTCGAGGAAGCCGACGTCGAACGCGGCGTTGTGGATGATGATTTCGGCGCCAGCCACATAGGTCAGCAACTGATCGGCGACGTCGGCAAAACGCGGCTTGTCGGCAAGAAAGGCGTCGGTGATGCCGTGCACCTTGAGGGCCTCTTCGCTGCTCGGCCGCCCGGGATTGAAGTACAGGTGCAGATGATTGCCGGTCAGACGCCGGTTGACCATCTCGAGGCAGCCGACTTCGATCAGGCGGTCACCGTTGTCGGGCGACAGGCCAGTGGTTTCGGTGTCGAGGAAGATCTGCCGCATCACCGGACTCCGAGCCGTGCGCCGCGCAGCCACAGCCAGACACCGGCCAGCACCATCGGCACGCACAGCCACTGGCCCATGGTCATGCCGAGCGAGAGAAAGCCCAGGAAGCTGTCGGGCTGGCGGAAGAACTCGGCAATGAAGCGCAGCAGCCCGTAGCCGATCAGGAACGCGCCCGAGACCTGGCCGAGCCCGCGCGGCTTTTTCGCATACAGCCACAAGACAATGAACAGCAGCAGCCCTTCGAGCAGCATCTGGTAGAGCTGCGACGGATGGCGCGCAAACGTTTGCCCCGACTGCGGAAAGACCATCGCCCAAGGCAGCGACGGGTCGGCCGCACGGCCCCACAACTCGCCATTGATGAAGTTGCCCAGGCGGCCTGCAGCCAGGCCGGTCGGCACGCACGGTGCGATCAAGTCGGTGACGGCGAGAAACGCACGGCCGCGACGCCGTGCAAACAGCGCCAGCGCGGCAATGACGCCGAGCAGGCCGCCGTGGAACGCCATGCCACCCTTCCACACCATCAGCGCTTCGAGCGGGTGCGCGGCGTAGTAGCCAGGCTTGTAGAACAGCACGTAGCCCAACCGCCCACCGATGATGACGCCGATGACGCCGAAGAACAGCAGGTCTTCGACGTCACGCTTGGTCCATCCCGCCTGCGCCCAGTGCGGCTGGCGCGTGCGCAGTGTGCCCAGCCACAGGAAGAGCACGAAGGCGACGACGTACATCAGGCCGTACCAGTGAATGCCCACCGGGCCGAGCTGCAAAGCGATCGGGTTGAACTGCGGATGCACGAGCATCGATGAACTCCATCAAGCGACGCGCGATTGTCGCCGCTTCGTCAGCGTGGGCCGCGCGCGCACATGCGCAACGAAGCGTTGCACCACAGGCGCCGCCGGTGCGCTCCAGACCAGGCTCGTCTGCGCGCGCAACTTGCAGCCGACGACGTGCCGGTAGACAACACCCGGCCGTTGCAGCTTCGTCACCGACTCGGGCACCCAGGCCACGCCCATGCCGGCCGACACCAGGTTCACCAAGGTCTGCATCTGGATGGCTTCTTGCGCGACATCGGGCGTCCAGCCGAGGGCGCGCTGCGCGGCGAAGATCGCGTCGTGCAAAGTCGGCGTGACAGCGCGCGGAAACGTGAGCAAGGGCATGTCTCGCAAGTCGATGGCGCGAACACGTGACCGAGCCGCCGCGGCCGAGCCCTCGGGCAGCGCCAGCCACATCGCTTCATCGAGGACCCGCTGCGACTCGAAGCCCGCCGGCGCAGCATCGCGCGCGTGCAGGACGAACCCGGCATCGATTTCGCCGGCAGCGAAGGCCGCGATCTGCACGTCCAGCGTAGCCTCGCGCAGCTCGAGTCGTACGCCGGGATGGGCTTCGCGAAAGCTTCGCAGCCACAGTGGCAGTGGCCCATAAGCCACGCTCGACACGAAGGCCAGGCGCAGGTGCCCGCTGTCGCCGCGCACCGCCCGCTCCACGAAGGCAGGCAGCGCCGCAGCATCCGCAAGCAAGCGGCGCGCAACCTCGAGCAGCGCCGCACCGCTGGCCGACAAACGCACGCTGCGTCGCGTGCGCTCGAAGAGCAGCGCGCCCAGACGTTGCTCCAACGCCTGAATAGCCTGCGTCAGTGGTGGCTGCGTCATCGACAGGCGCGCCGCGGCGCGGCCGAAATGCAGTTCCTCGGCCACAGCGACGAACTGGCGCAGCGCTCGCAGCTGGATCAATGGCGTTTCATTCATATCAATCCCACCAGACAAATATATTGGACGGACGATACGCCTGCTCGGCATACTGCCTCGCAGCCATCTGGAGACGACCATGACAGAAGCCAACCGCCGCTCGAAGAACATCACCCAGGGCGTCGCCCGCGCGCCCAACCGCTCCATGTATTACGCGATGGGTTACGAGAGCAGCGACTTCGTCAAGCCGATGATCGGCGTGGCCAACGGCCACTCGACGATCACGCCGTGCAACTCGGGTTTGCAGAAGCTGGCCGACGCCGCCGTCGATGCGATCAAGGCCGCGGGTGCGAACCCGCAGGTCTTCGGCACGCCGACGATTTCCGACGGTATGGCGATGGGCACCGAAGGCATGAAGTACTCGCTGGTCTCGCGCGAGGTCATTGCCGATTGCGTCGAGACCTGCGTCGGCGGGCAGTGGATGGACGGGGTGCTCGTCATCGGCGGCTGCGACAAGAACATGCCCGGCGGCATGATGGGCATCCTGCGCGCCAACGTGCCGGCCATCTACGTTTACGGCGGCACCATCCTGCCCGGCCGCTACAAGGGCAAGGACCTGAACATCGTCAGCGTCTTCGAAGCGGTCGGCCAGTTCAGCGCCGGCAATATGAGCGAAGAAGACTTCTGCGAGATCGAGAAGCGCGCGATCCCTGGGTCCGGCAGCTGCGGCGGCATGTACACCGCCAACACGATGAGCTCGGCCTTCGAAGCGCTCGGCATGAGCCTGCCCTACTCGTCCACCGAAGCCAACGTGCATGAAGAAAAAGTGGCGAGCACGGCGCGCGCGGCGCAGGTGCTGGTCGATGCCGTCAAGCGCGACTTGAAGCCGCGCGACATCGTCACCAAGAAGGCGATCGAGAACGCGGTCGCCGTGATCATGGCCACCGGCGGCTCGACCAATGCCGTGCTGCACTTCCTGGCGATCGCGCACGCGGCTGAAGTCGAGTGGACGATCGACGACTTCGAGCGCATGCGCAAGAAGGTGCCCGTGCTGTGCGACTTGAAACCGAGCGGCCAGTACCTTGCAGTGGATCTTCACCAGGCCGGCGGCATTCCGGCGGTGATGAAGGTGCTGCTGGAGGCGGGCCTGCTGCACGGCGACTGCATGACGATCAGCGGCAAGACCGTGGCGCAGACGCTGGCCGATGTGCCGCCGCTGCGCTCCGACCAGCATGTGATCAAACCGGTCAACGACCCGATGTACGCCGAAGGCCATCTGGCGATCCTGCGCGGCAATCTCGCCCCGGAAGGCTGCGTCGCCAAGATCACCGGCTTGAAGAACCCGGTCATCACTGGCCCGGCGCGTGTGTTCGATGACGAGCAAAGCGCGCTCGCCGCCATCATGGCCAAGAAGATCAAGGCTGGCGACGTGATGGTCTTGCGTTACCTCGGCCCGAAGGGCGGGCCGGGCATGCCTGAGATGCTGGCGCCGACGGGAGCTCTGATCGGCCAGGGCCTGGGTGAAAGCGTGGGCCTGGTCACCGACGGCCGTTTTTCAGGTGGCACCTGGGGCATGGTGGTCGGACATGTCGCGCCGGAAGCTTATGAGGGCGGCGCGATCGCGCTGGTGCACGAAGGCGACTCGATCACGATCGACGCGCACCGTCTGTTGTTGAGCTTGAACATCAGCGACGATGAACTCGCTCGCCGCCGTGCGGCCTGGACAGCGCCCAAACCGCGCTACACGCGCGGTGTGCTCGCCAAGTTCGCGTTCAATGCTGCGAGCGCCAGCCGCGGCGCTGTACTCGACAGCTTCGCCCCCCGCTCACCCTGAGCCCGTCGAAGGGTCAGCGCTTTTTCTTCGGTGCACCGTCGAGCGAGTCGCCGAAGCTGGTGCTGTGTTTGCTGTCGAAGACGCTGTCGCGCACCACTTTTTCGTTCTTCTCGCGTTTCTCGGCGCGCGCGCCTTCGACCCGGTTGGCAGCCAGGCGCCGCGCACGCTCTGCGCTGTCTTCACGTTTCTGACGGTTGCGGTCGATCCCCAGCGCATCCATCGACTTCTGGCGGCGCTCTTTCTTCCTGTCTTCGAGCTTGTCCATCTCACGTCGCTTGGTCATGCCAGAGGCGTCGGCATAGGCCCACCATGCCGCCGCCAGCGCAAACGGCGACAAGACCCACCACCACGACATGGCGCCCACCGGAGCGACGTCCGCGAACTTGAGCACGATCAGCAAGACACCGACGATGATGAACCACATGGCCAACCTCCTTGGAGCGCCCATCCCGGCCGGCCGTGGTCAACGGCTTTGCCTAGAATCGCGTTGCAGCAAACTGTAACGTAGCGCTCGTGCGCTGACCTCATCGGCCGACGGCCCCCAACGGAAGGAAGTCATGAAAACTGTGTTGATCCTCGGCGCCACGATTGCTTCGCTGGTGTCCCTGCCCGCCCTCGCCAGCGCCGATCTGGCGCAGAAGAAGAACTGCATGGCTTGCCATGCGACGGACAAGAAGCTGATCGGACCCGGCTACAAGGAAGTCGCGGCCAAGTACGCCGGCCAGAAAGACGCTGCCGACAAGCTGGCGCAGAAGATCGTCAAGGGCGGCTCAGGCGCCTGGGGTCAGGTGCCGATGCCGGCCAACCCACAAGTCAGCGAGGCCGAAGCCAAGCAGCTTGCTGCGTGGGTCCTGTCGGTCAAGTAATCCGCATCGCACCCAAAAGAAAAGGCCCCGCAGTGCGGGGCCTTTTCTTTTGAGTTCGGCTTCAGCGCCACCAGCGCGAGGTGCCGAGCGTCGGCGTGACACCAGCCGGCACGCGCCCTGCGATCCAACCCAGTCGAGCCAGGAACAACTCGGCCAGACGGGCCAGCCAGGCGGTGGACGAATGGCTTCCGACTGCGATGACTTTGGGCATGGCACGCTCCCTGTGCGGTGTTGAGGTGCGGACAGAATGAACCAGATGCATGACAGGCATTTTTCAAGAGCTGGGCCTGTCTTCGCATCCCCGCATTCAGGGAGTGATGTGTCACGGCGCAACAGATTCGTCAGCCGAATCTCACGGCGACCGCAGGTGGCAGTGACGAGCTGACGGTCTGCCAGTGGTCGCCGCCGTCGCCGCTGGCCCACAGGCCGCCGCTGGTGCTCGTCATCATCAGGGTTTGCCCGTCGTCGGCCACCGCCAGACCGTGACGGTAGACGAGGTCGTAGGCATGCTGCTGCGGCAAGCCATCGCGCAAAGTCTCGAACGTCTTGCCGCCATCGCGCGTGCGGTTGACGATCATCGCGGCGCCCACCGGTACGCGCTTTTGATCGGCCTCGGCCGGCGCGAACCAGGCCGTGTCGGGGTCGCTCGGGTGCACAGCCACGGCAAAACCGAAGTTCGACACCGGCGCCGTCGTGATCTCGTGCCAGCTCGCCGCGTTGTCTGTCGAGCGCCAGATGCCGCCATGGTGCTGGCACCAGAGCACATCGGGTGCGGCTGCGCAGCGCACGATGCGGTGGGCGTCCTGGATGTTCTGGTCGTCGGCCATCTCTGGCGGCATGAAGTTGGCACGCATGCCTTTGGCGGTGATCTCCCAGTTCGCGCCGCCGTCGCGTGTCGTCCAGGCGCCACCGCAACTGATGCCGATCAGCATTTCGCTGTCGCGTTGCGGATGCGCGCAGATCGAATGGATCCCCGGCACCGGATAGCCGCCGCCGAACCAGCCGAGGCGCTCCTTGCGGTTCCAGAGTGACTCGACAAGTTGCCAGGAGCGACCGTCGTCACTCGATTGAAACAAGCCGCCGGGCAGCGTGCCGGCCCACAGGCTGCCGCCGGCTCGCTCCAGCGACCAGATCAGCACCAGCTTCCACTCCGGCCCTTCGACACCCTCGGGTTGCTTCGGATAAGTCGGCGCCGCGACCTCGGACCATGCACGACCGGCATCATCGCTGGCCCACAGCTTGGTGCCGTAGTGTCCCGTGGTCAGCGAGGCCAGCATGCGCGACTCCCCGTCGGCTGGCGGCAGAACGATGCTGACCGGCTCGCCGAGGAAGCTCACATGCTCGATGGCCCACGCGTTACCGCGGCGACGCAACTCGAACAGGCCCTTCTTCGTCGCCACCCAGGCGCGGTCATTGGTGCTCATCGGGTCATCCTCCGGAGAGTGCTTGCAGCACGTGAACGCGACTGTTGGCGTCAAGGCGGTCAGCGAGCTCGACGCGCTCGGTACAGCGGCGGCCGTCGATGAAGCAGACCACGTTGGCGCGCAGGTGCCCCTGGTCGTCGAGC
This sequence comes from uncultured beta proteobacterium, assembly GCA_963738425.1. Classification (GTDB taxonomy): domain Bacteria; phylum Pseudomonadota; class Gammaproteobacteria; order Burkholderiales; family Burkholderiaceae_C; genus CADEEN01. The sequence goes on from CAVTWT010000033.1 coordinate 79,799, forward strand.
ACATAGCCGCGCAATTTCGGGTTGATGGCAAACGCTGCTTCGAGCGCCTCGCGCAGCGTCGCCGCGCCGGTTTGCACTTCCGGCGTGGTGGTGAAACGCTGCAACTGCGGCGTGAAGAAAACGGTCGCCATGCGCCGTATCATCGTCCGCACTTTCAGCCGCTTCAAGGAGGAACTGCCATGGCCCTGATGGACTTCATCAAGAAACAGTTCATCGACATCCTGGAATGGACGGAGTCCGGCGACGGCACGCTGGCCTGGCGCTACCCGATGGCCGGCAATGAAATCCAGTATGGCGGCTCGTTGACCGTGCGCGAAAGCCAGATGGCTGTGTTCGTCAATGAGGGCAAGGTCGCCGATGTCTTCGGCCCCGGCATGTACAAGCTGACGACGCAGACCCTGCCGGTGCTGACCTACCTGAAGAACTGGGACAAGCTGTTCCAGTCGCCCTTCAAGAGCGATGTGTACTTCTTCAGCACGCGCCAGCAGATCGACCGCCGCTGGGGCACGACGCAGCCGGTGACGATCCGCGACAAGGACTTCGGTGCCGTGCGCCTGCGCGCCTTCGGCAACTACGCCTACCGCGTTGCGGATCCGAAGCTGTTCCACACCGAGATCTCGGGCACTCGCGACCGCTACACGGTCGAAGACCTCGACGGCCAGCTGCGCGGGCTGATGCTGCAGCACATCAGCGACGCGGTGGCCGCCAGTGGCGTGCCCTTCCTCGACTTGGCCGCGAACCAGGTCGAGTTCGCGCAGCAGTTGCGTGAGGTCACGGGGCCAGCGTTCGCCAAGATCGGCCTCGCGCTCGAAACCGTGACGGTACAGAACGTCAGCCTGCCCGAAGAACTGCAGAAAGTCCTCGACCAGAAGATCGGCATGGGCATGGTCGGCAATGACATGGGCAAGTTCATGCAGTACCAGACCGGCCAGGCAATTCCGGAGTTCGCCAAGGGCGCAGCGGCCGGCGGCGGTGGCGTGGTCGGCGATGCGATGGGCCTGGGCGCCGGGGTGGCGCTCGGCCAGGTGATGGCGCAGCAACTCAATCAGGGGCTGCAAGGGGGCGGTGCCGCGGCAGCCGCCGCCGCAGCCGCTTCGGTTGGCGTCAAGCCCGACGAGGTGATGGCGACGATCGAAAAGCTCGCCGAGCTGAAGAGCAAGGGCATCCTCACCGACGACGAGTTCAATACCAAGAAGGCCGAGCTGCTGAAGAAGCTCGTCTAGCTTGGTCACGTCGCAGCCGCAACGCGCCTATCGAGCGGCGTGCCCGACTTGCGGCGCGCCGGTGGAGTTCCGCTCGGCCGCGTCGGCCAGCGCGGTCTGCAGCTTCTGCCGCAGCACGCTGGTGCGCGACGGCGAGGCCTTGCAGCGCATCGGCGTGTCGTCGGAATTGTTCGACGACCACTCGCCGCTGCAGCTCGGCGCGGCGGGCACCTTCCAAGGTCTGGCCTTCACGCTCGTCGGCCGGCTGCAGTACACCTATGCCGACGGCACGTGGAACGAGTGGCACGCACTGTTCGACAACGGGCGCAGCGGCTGGCTCTCAGAAGACAACGGCGCCTACGTTTTCGGCTTCGAGGCCGAACTCGCCGAAGCGCCGCCGAGCGCCGAGGAACTGCGCGTCGGCGAGCGGCGTGTCCTGGCCGGCCGCGGCTGGGACGTCGCTGCCGTCACGACCGCGCGCCTGATCGGCGCGCTCGGCGAGCTGCCGTTCGCGCCACGCTTGCAAGGCGCCTTCGTCGTCGCCGATCTTCGCAACCCGCAAGGCGAAGTCGGCACGCTCGACTACGGTACGCCGGGCACCGTGCACTGGTCGATCGGCCGCGGTGTGTTGCTCGCCGACCTGGCCTTGAGCGGCTTGCGCGAATCAACAGAGAAGACTCTCGGCGCACGCAACATCGAGTGTCCGAGCTGCGGCACGTCGCTCGAGATCAAACTCGCCAGCACGCAATCGATCGCCTGCCACCAGTGCAAGGCGGTGGTCGATCTATCCGACAAGGTCGGCGGCGCCCTCGCCCACTACACACAAAACAACTCGGGACACGACGGCGCCGAACCGACACTGCCGCTCGGCGCGACCGCCGTGCTCACGCTGGGCCGCGAAGGCCCCCTGCCATGGACCGTGGTCGGCATGGTCGAGCGCTGCGACATCCCGCAAGACAGTGACGACGAAACCACCTACTGGCGCGAGACCTGGTCTTCAATCAGAAGGCGGGCTTCGCCTTCATCGTCGATGCCGAAGACGGCTGGAGTTGGGTGCGGCCGCTGACCGGCGCACCGCAAGTCCGCGGCGGACAAGCGCAATGGGAAGGCGCCAGCTACACCAGCCGCTACACCTACACCGCCAAGGTGACCTGGGTGCAGGGCGAGTTCTACTGGCGCGTCAACCGCGACGAGCGCGCGCTCGTCACCGACTACCACGGCAGCGGCGCGGGCTCGCGCAAGCGGATGTCGCGCGAGCAGACTGGCGATGAAGTCACCTGGTCGGCGGGCGAAGCGCTCGACGCGGCGGTGCTGGCCAAAGCCTTTGGCGTGCCGATCGCATCGCAGCCTGGTTTCCCTGCGGACAGCTCGCTGTTGTCCAACGCCTTGGGCAAGACCAGCGTCAAGGGCACACCGACACTCGTCTGGATCGTCGTCGCGTTGTTCATCCTGATCGTCATGGTGGACGCGTGCAGCGACGATTGCGACGACGTTCGCAACACCTTCGGCGCATCGAGCGCTGAGTACCAGCAATGCAAACGCAGCGGCGGCAGCGGCGTGCGCAGCGGTGGTTCGTATGGCGGTTGGTCCAGCGGCGGTGGCCACAAGTAGCGCCGCACCACATTCATTTCAACAAGGAGCGTCAACATGATGGGACTCGAATGGCTCAAGCCCGCAGCAGTCTTCGGCTCGATCCTCTACGCGCTGATCGGCGTGCTGGTCTTCTGGATCAGCTTCATCATCATCGACAAGCTGACACCGTATGACCTGTGGGGCGAGATCGTCGAGAAGAAGAACGTGGCTCTGGCGATCGTCATCGGCGCAAAGGCGATTGCGATCGGCTTGATCGTGGCCGCCGCCATCATCGGTTAGCTGTGGCCCACCCCCGAAGCGGCTTCGCCGCTCCCCCTCAAGGGGGCAACGCCAGCGGCCAGTCAAAGCCCGATCCGCGGCGTTCGCTTGGCAAGGGCTCTTGGTACGCCAACCAAGTTTCAGCGTGAACGCCATCGTCCCCGGTCAGGCCGACAGCCGCATTGCGCCCGGAGAAGTCGCGCTGCTCGCGGCCGTCTTCGTCATCGCGGCTTGCGGCCTGGTCTACGAGCTCGCGGCCGGTGCGCTGGCGAGCTACCTGCTCGGCGACTCGGTGCTGCAGTTCTCGACCGTCATCGGCGTCTACCTGTTTGCGATGGGCATCGGCTCGTGGCTGTCGCGGCTGATCGAGCGACAGCTCGTCGCGCAGTTCCTGAAGATCGAGTTGCTGCTGGCCGTCGTCGGCGGCCTGCTGCCGGCCGCACTGTTCGTGGCCCATGGCAGCCTGCCGGCATCGGGCACCGGCGCCTTTCGCGTGCTGCTGTACACGCTGGTGCTGATCGTCGGCATGCTGGTCGGCCTGGAGATCCCGCTCGTCATGCGCATCCTGAAGCGCCACTTCAGCGAGCGCTATGCGTTGAAAGAGCTGGTCTCGCAGGTGCTGACCTTCGATTACCTCGGTGCCTTGGTCGTCGCGGTCGCCTTTCCGCTGTTGCTCGTGCCCCACCTCGGGCTGCTGCGCACAGGCATGTTCTTCGGCCTGCTCAACGCGCTCGTGGCGGCATGGACGCTGTTGATCTTCCGTGCCGAGCTGCGGCGCTGGCACTGGCAGGCGGTGGCAACGTTCGCGGTGATCGTGTTGCTCGCAGCGTCGATGTTCGGCGCCGATCGCCTGACCACCTGGGCCGAAGACCGCTTCTATGGCGACAACGTGATCGTGCGCGAGTCGAGCGACTACCAGCGTGTCGTCGTCACCGCCGGCCCGGCGGGAGTGCGCCTGTTCTTGAACGGCAACCTGCAGTTCCACTCGCGCGACGAGTACCGCTATCACGAAGCGCTGGTGCATCCGGCGATGCTCGCGCACGGCGCACCGAAGCGCGTGCTCGTGCTCGGCGGCGGCGACGGCATGGCGGTGCGCGAGGTCTTGAAGCACCCGAGCGTCGAGCAGGTGACGCTGGTCGAACTCGACCCGCACATGACGCGGCTGTTCAAGGACAAGCCGATGCTCGCTGCGCTCAACGGCAACGCGCTGTCGTCGCCCAAGCTCACGACGATCAACGCCGACGCGTTCACCTGGCTGGATACGAACCGCGAGGTCTTCGACGTCATCGTCATCGACTTCCCCGACCCCACCAACTTCTCGATCGGCAAGCTCTACAGCACGACCTTCTACCGGCTCGTCGACCAGCACCTGGCCGCCGGCGGCTTTGCTGTCGTGCAGACGACGTCGCCGCTGATCGCGCGGCGCAGCTTCTGGACCGTGGTGACAACGATCGAGGACGTGGGCCTGACCGCCACGCCCTACCACGCGCATGTGCCGAGCTTCGGCGAATGGGGTTTTGTGATGGCGGGCCGGCGGCCGGTGCGCACGGACGTGTCGTCGCCGCCCGATGGGCTGCGCTTCCTGACGCGCGAGGGCTTGCCGTCGATGTTCCAGTTTCCGCCAGACATGTCGCGCGTCCCTGCCGAGCCGAACCGGCTGTCGGACCAACGTCTGGTGCATGTGTTCGAAGAAGAATGGGGCCGCGTGCACCAGTGACAACGCGGCGCGAGTTCATTGCGGCATCGGCCTCGGTGTTGGCTGCTTGCGGCAAGACCGACGCACCGTCGTGGACAGGCGGCTGGGTCGGCGATGCCTCAGCACTCGGCCATCGCCTGCGCGATTCAGCGCCATTGCCCATACCCTCGCCGCAACGCAGAACGGGCCTGCTGATCCTCGGTGCCGGCATCGGCGGCCTGGCGGCTGCGCGAGCGTCGATGCGCGCCGGCATCGACGACGTCGCGTTGTTCGACCTGCACGACGCGCCCGGCGGCAACAGCCGCGGCCATCTCCTTGCTGGTGTGCCCTGCCCGCTCGGCGCGCACTACCTGCCAGTTCCCGGCGCAGCAGCGCGTGAAGTGAGCGAGTGGCTGCACGAGATCGGGGTGGCACGCCACGAACTCGGCCGCACGGTCTATGACGAGCGGCAGTTGTGCCACAGCCCGCAGGAACGATTGTTCTTCGACGGCGCCTGGCACGACGGCTTGCTGCCGCCAGCCGATGCCGGCTCGACCACGCTCGCTCAGTACCAGCGCTTCGCCCAACGCATCGCGACCGCACAAGAACTCGGTTTTGCCATGCCAACGCAGCGCGCGCCGTGGACGGCCGCGCACGCGGCACTCGACGCCGTCACCTTCTCAGAATGGCTGGCCCGCGAAGGCCTCGACGACGCGCGCCTGCGCTGGTACCTCGATTACTGCTGCCGCGATGACTACGGCGCCGACGCCGGTACCGTCTCGGCCTGGGCCGGGCTGCACTACTTTGCGAGTCGACATGGCTTTCATGCGCCGGGCGATGCCGAGGGCGAACGCGAGGGTGTGCTGACCTGGCCCGACGGCAATGCCCATCTGGCCCGGCGCCTGGCCGCGCCACTCGGCGAGCGCTGGCATGCGGGCTGCGTCGCCACACGCGTTGCAGTCGAGCGCCACGGCGTCGTCGTCGATCTGTGGAACGAGCGCGAACAGCGCACCGAGCGCTGGACGGCTGCGCAGGTGGTCATGGCGTTGCCACTCTTCGTGGCCGCGCGCATCGTTGCCGAGCCGCCCGACGCGTTGACGCAGGCCGCCTCGATGCTGCGCTATGCACCTTGGCTCGTCGCCAACCTGCATCTGGACAAAGCCTTGCTCGACCGTCCCGGCGCGGCGCCATCGTGGGACAACGTCAGCTATGGCAGTGCGGGCCTGGGCTATGTGAATGCGCAGCACCAGAGCTTGTCGCCGCTGCCCGGCGCGACGGTGCTGACGGCCTACCGGCCTTTGCTGTCGACGCAGCGCATGTCGCTGCTCGATCAGCCCTGGCAGCATTGGGCAGGTGCCATGGTCGACGACCTGGCAACGACGCACCCTGACCTGCCACTGAAGCTCAAACGCATCGACCTCACCCGCCACGGTCACGCAATGAGCATCCCGCTGCCCGGCGTGCGCGGCCACGCCGCGTTGCAGGCGCTGCGCGAAGGCCGCACACCGCGGCTGCATTGGGCGCATGCCGATCTGGCGGGCTACTCGGTGTTCGAAGAGGCCTTCACTGCCGGCGATGCAGCAGGCCGCGCCGCCGCGAAGGCGCTACGCGGGGCGTGAGCGCTCGAGTCGCTGCCGCGACAGCCGCGCCGGCGCAAAGGCGGCAACAAGCGTGTCCATCAACTGCTGCGCACGCGCCGAGTTGTCGGCGCTGAAATTGCACACGTAGGCATCGATCGTCACGCCGCCGATCTCCGGCCAGGTGTGCACGGCCAGATGCGACTCGGCGAGCAACACGACGCCGGTGATGCCGCTCTGCCGGTCGGCATGCGGATCGAAGCGGTGGAACAACTCCCTCACCGCGAGCAAGCCAGCGTCAGTCACCGCAGCCAGGCACAGCGCGCGCAACGCGTCGATGTCAGTCAGCAACGGCGATGCTCCAGCGCAGTCACGCAGGTCGGCGGTGAGGTGAAGGCCTTGCATCGCCTGGATTATCCGGCGGCCCCGCGGCCTCCCCGCGAGAGCGTTCGCTCAAGCCGCCAGTGCCAGCGCCTCTTGCGGTTCCGGCGTGCGGATCAGGTGATCGAACGCTGACAGCGCAGCCTTCGAGCCCTCTCCGCTGGCAACAATGATTTGCTTGTAGGGCACGGTCGTTGCGTCGCCGGCGGCAAAAATGCCGTGCAGGTTGGTCGCGCCGCGAGCATCGACTTCGATCTCGCCAAATCGGTTGAGCGCCACCGTGCCTTTGAGCCACTCGGTGTTGGGCACGAGCCCGATCTGCACGAACACGCCAGCAAGGTCGATCGATTGCTCGACGCCACTCGCGCGGTCGCGATAGCGCAGGCCGTTGACCTTGTGGCCATCGCCCGTGATCTCTTGCGTTTGCGCGTTGACATGCACCGCCACGTTGCGCAGGCTGCGCAGCTTGGCCACGAGCACGGCGTCAGCCTTGAGCTCCGCCGCGAACTCGATCAGCGTGACGTGTTCCACCAGGCCGGCCAAGTCGATGGCCGCTTCGACGCCAGAGTTGCCGCCGCCGATGACCGCCACCTTCTTGCCCTTGAACAGCGGCCCGTCGCAATGCGGGCAGTAGGCCACGCCCTTGTTCTTGTATTCCTGTTCGCCGGGCACGCCGATGTTGCGCCATCGCGCACCCGTTGCGAGCACGACCGAGCGCGACTTCAACTCGGCGCCGTTGGACAGGCGCACCGTGGCATAGCCACCCGGTTGAGCCGCAGGCTCGAGCGCTTCAACACGCTGGCCATTCATCATTTCGACGTCGTACGCGCGCACATGCGCTTCGAGCGCAGCGGCGAACTTCGGACCTTGTGTCTCCGTCACCGAGATGAAGTTCTCGATGCCCATCGTGTCCAGCGTCTGACCACCGAAGCGCTCGGCGACGATGCCGGTGCGGATGCCCTTGCGCGCGGCATAGACCGCCGCCGCGGCGCCGGCCGGGCCGCCGCCGACGACGAGCACGTCGAACGGCTCCTGCTTCCGCAACCGCGCCGCGTCGCGTGCTGCCGCGCCGGTATCGACCTTGGCCAGAATGTCCGCAAGTTCCATGCGGCCGGACCCGAACGGCTGGCCGTTCAAGAACACCGCGGGCACCGCCATGATCTGGCGCGCCTCGACCTCGTCCTGAAACAGGCCGCCGTCGATGGCCACGTGCTTGATGCGCGGATTCAATACCGCCATCAGGTTGAACGCCTGCACCACGTCCGGACAGTTGTGGCACGTCAGGCTCATCCAGGTCTCGAAGACGAAATCGCCTTCGAGGTGCTTGATCTGCTCGATGACCTCGGCCTCTATTTTCGGCGGGTGGCCTCCGGCCTGCAGCAGCGCCAGCACCAGCGACGTGAACTCGTGACCCAGCGGCACCGCCGCGAAGACCACGCCCATGTTGGCCCCGGCGCGCGTGACTTGGAACGACGGCCGGCGCTCGGCCGTGCCGTCGAAGCGCGCGATCACGCGCGGAGACAGTTCGGTGATCTCCGACAGCAGCGTGCGCATCTGGCCCGCCGCCTCGCTGTCGTCCAGCGACGCGATCAGGTGCACGTCCTGCTGCAGGCGCTGCAGGTAGCCGCCAAGTTGGGACTTCAGCGAGTCGTCGAGCATCGCGCGGCCCTCCTCAGATCTTGCCAACGAGGTCGAGCGACGGCGTCAACGTCTTTGCGCCATCGTTCCACTTCGCCGGACAGACCTGCCCCGGGTTCTTGGCGACGTACTGCGCGGCCTTGACCTTGCGGATCAGCTCGCCGGCGTCACGCGCAATGGCGTTGTCGTGGATCTCGGCGGTCTTGATGACGCCGTTGGGATCGATGACGAAGCTGCCGCGCAGCGCGAGGCCTTCTTCTTCGATGTGCACGCCGAACATGCGCGTCAGCGTGTGCGTCGGGTCGCCGACGAGCGGGAACTTGGCCTTGCCGACAGCCGGCGACGTCTCGTGCCAGACCTTGTGTGCGAAGTGCGTGTCGGTGGTGATGATGTAGACCTCGGTCTCGAGCTTCTTGAACTCGGCGTAGCGGTCGGCGCAATCTTCGACTTCGGTCGGGCAGTTGAATGTGAAGGCCGCCGGCATGAAGACGAAGGCTGACCAGCGGCCCTTGATCGTCTCGTTGCTGACTTCGATGAACTTGCCGTTGTGAAATGCTTGCGCCTTGAAGGGCTGAACGGTGGTGTTGATGAGGGACATCGGGTTTCCTTGTGGATGAGGGAATCAATCGATGTCGCAACTCTATCAATACATGTCGTGCGGTAGTTTTTGTTAATCGAATGGGCGTGATTGGCACAACCAATGGTCCGAACCAAGGGGAGTCAGCCGATGACTTCCGGCCAGTCGGTATGGAAGGCTTGGCCCGCGGGCTTGTCGGTCCGCTCGTAGGTGTGTGCGCCAAAAAAATCGCGCTGCGCCTGCAGCAGGTTGGCCGGCAGTCGCGCGCTGCGGTACGCGTCGTAGTACGACAAGGACGCGCCCATGGCGGGCACGGCAATACCGTGCGTGACGGCCAACGCCACCACTTCGCGCCACGCGGCCTGGCTGCGGTTCAACACCTCGCGAAAGAACGGGGCCAGCATCAGGTTCGGCAACTGCGGCTCACTCCGATACGCCTCGGTGATGTGGCTCAGAAAACGCGCACGGATGATGCAACCGCCGCGCCAGATGCTGGCGATGCCAGCGAAGTCGAGCTGCCACGATTTCTTCTCGCTCATGGCGCGCATCAGGTCGAAGCCCTGTGCGTAGCTGACGATCTTCGACGCGTAGAGGGCGTCGTGCACCTTGGCGATCAACTCGGCGTGCGGCGCCTTCACACCACCCGACGGACCTTGCAGTTGCGAACTGGCGGCCACGCGTGCAGCCTTCATCGAGGACAGCACGCGCGCTTCCACCGCGGCATTGATCGTGCTGACGACGACCGCGTTCTCGGCGGCATTGATCAGCGTCCACTGGCCGGTGCCTTTCTGCCCAGCCTTGTCGAGGATCACATCGACGATCGACTGGCCTGTCTCGACATCACGTTGCTTGAAGATCTCCGCCGTGATCTGGATCAGGTAGCTTTGCAGGTCGCCGGCGTTCCACTGTGCGAACACATCGGCCATCGCGTCGGCACTCATGCCTGCGGCCTTGAACAGCGCGTAGGCCTCGCAAATGAGTTGCATGTCGCCGTACTCGATGCCGTTGTGCACCATCTTCACGTAGTGGCCGGCGCCGCCTTCACCGATGTGCATCACACACGGCTGGCCGTCGACCTTGGCGGCGATGCTCTCGAAGATCGGCCGCAGCACCTGCCAGGTGCTGGCCGGCCCGCCCGGCATGATCGCCGGCCCCTTGCGCGCACCCTCCTCGCCGCCCGACACGCCGGCACCGACGAAGCGCAAGCCCTTGGCCGCCAGCGCTGCAGACCGGCGCTCGGTGTCGGTGTACAGGCTGTTGCCGCCGTCGATGACGATGTCGCCCGCATCCAGCAACGGCAACATTTGTTCGATCACCGCATCCACTGGCGCGCCGGCTTTGACCATCAGCATCACCGTGCGCGGCCGCTTCAGGCTGGCGACAAAGGCGCTCAAGGTCTCGTGACCGATCAGACGCTTGCCGGCGTGAGCCGCCACGAACTCGCGCGTCGCCTCGGGGCTGCGGTTGAAGACGCTGACCTGGAAACCGCGGCTCTCGACATTGAGCGCCAGGTTCTGGCCCATCACGGCCAGGCCGATCAGGCCGAAGGGACTGAGTTCTTTGTCGATGTTCATGCGACCTCGCGGTTCGTGCTGGCCCGCCAGACAAGGGTCCAGTCTTCTGCTGTGAGTTGAACGTTCAGCGCGGCCACGGCTTCGCGCAGTGCCTCGATGCGGCCCGAGCCGGTGATCGGGATCGGCCGCGACGGGTGGCGGCGAATCCATGCATAGGCCATCGTCACCGCGGACACCCCTTGCGCGCGGCCGAGCGTTTCGAGCACGCCGCGCACCCGCTGCGCTTGCGCGTCGGCCGTGCTCAGCAAGCGCCCGCCGGCCAGCGGCGACCAGATCATCGGTCGCGTCTTCAGATCGACCGCCTGCTCCAAGGTGCCATCGGCCAGCGCGCCCATCTGCAGTGGCGAAAACTCGATCTGGTGGGTGAAGAGCGGAACGCGCTTGTGCAGCAAGGCGAACTGCGACGGCGAGTGATTCGACACACCGAAGTGCAGGACCTTGCCCGACGCTCGCAACGCAGCGAAGGTGTCGGCCAACGCATCCGGATCGACAAGCCAGTCGGGCCGGTGGATCAGCAGCAGGTCGATGCGGTCCGTGCGCAGCGCGCGCAGCGAGTTCTCCACCGACGCTGTCACATGCTCACGCGAGCTGTCATAGCTCTTGATCATGTGCGACGGCCGCGCCGGCGACATCAGCTTGATGCCGCACTTGGTCACGATCTGCATCCTGTCGCGCAGGCTCGGTGATGCCGCCAATGCGTCGCCGAACGCGGCCTCGACGCTGTAGCCGCCGTAGATGTCGGCGTGGTCGAAGCTGGTGATGCCCAACTCGAGCGCCTGCTCGATCCAGCGCACGAGGCCGGGCGTGTCGAGCTTCCACTCGCGCAGTCGCCAGAGGCCGGCGACGATCGGAGACAGGTTCATGCGGCCAGTCTAGCCGCGCAAGTCTCCAGCGAGTGCAGCCAGCGTCTCCGGTGAAATCTGCAGGTGCGACGGGTAGTTGCGGTGATCGCAACCGAGCTTGACCGCCGCGCCTGCGCGGATGGCTTGCCGCTGCGCACTGCTGAACTCGAAGCGCACGAAATGCACAGCCGAAGTCTTCTCGTCGGTCTCGCGATCCAGGTCTTCATCGGCAATCGCGTAAACGCGCGCATGGCCTTCAACCTCGACGAACACACGGTCCTCGACGCCGATCAGCCGCGACAGCTCTCGCTTGCGCTCATGCGGATCGGGGTACTCGATCAACATCGTCGCTTTCCAGTTGCTGCCATCCGGCACCAAGGCTGCATAGGCGTCGATCTCGCTCTGGATGCCGTCCTCGTCGAAGATCTTTTCGATGTGCAGCATCTCCTGGATCTGGCGGCGGATCGTCTGCTCGTCTTCGAACTGCAGCGTCACATGGTCGCCGAGAGCGACGCTGCGCAGCTTGCGGTGCGCAATGGCCTCGGTGCGGATCGCCTTGCGCTGCTTGGCATAGGCCTCGAGCGTCATCAGACTGCTGCGGTCGATCGTCATGGTCAATGGTTACTCCAATCCGTAAGCACGTCGCATCAGGCTAAGCGGGTGCTGCAAGGCCTTGGCTGGCGTGCCGGCCTGCTGCATGCCCTGGGCAATGTGGTGGCCCGCCAGCGCGCAATCGCTGCTGATGAAGTCCGGCTCGTCCTTGGCCATCGCCCGGAACACCGGCTTGCCGATCTTCATCGCCACGGCGTGGTACGGCGTCTTCACACCGTAGGTGCCGGCGTGGCCGGAGCAACGCTCGACGGTATTCAGTTGCACGGTGACCTTGCTGCCGACCAGCTTGAACATCTCTTCGGTCTTCTTGCCGATGTTCTGCACGCGGCCATGACAGGGGATGTGATAGCTGACCTTGCCGAGCGCAGTCTTGAAGTCGGTCTTCAGCAAACCGTCCTTGTGGCGCGCAATGAAATACTCGAACGGGTCCCACATCGCGTCCTGGACCAGCTTCACATCCGGCTCGTTGGGGAACAGCAGCGGCAGTTCCTGCTTGAACATCAACGTGCAGCTCGGAATCGCCGTCAGGATCGCAAAGCCATCCTTGGCGTACTTCGCCAGCACCGGGATGTTGGCGTTCTTGTGTTTCTCCACCGCGTCCAAATCGCCCAGCTCGAACTTGGGCATGCCGCAGCAGCTCTCCTTGTCGACGATGGTGTATGGAATCTGGTTGTGCTCGAGCAGCTTGATCAGGTCGTGCCCGATGCCCGGCTCGTTGTAGTTGATGTAGCAGGTCGAGTAGACGGCCACGCGGCCGGGCGTGCGCTCGCCGTTGGTGACCGTGGTCATGCTGCCGTGTTTCTTCGCACTCCAGCGGAAGCGCTTCGTCGCCAGCTCGGGCATCCACGCGTCGGGGTGCACCCCGAGCATGCTGTCCATCTGCTTGCGCGCGAACTTCGTCTTGTTGATCGCATTGACCGTCTGCACGACGACCGGGATACCGGCAAAGCTGCCGTGCACATCGGTCGAGGCCAGAAACTTTTCACCGGCCGTGACCTGGCCTTTCTTGAACTTGATCGCCTTGGCGCGCAGCATCAAGTGCGGGAAGTCGAGGTTCCACGGGTGCGGCGGCGTGTACGGGCACTTCGTCATGTAGCAGAGGTCGCACAGGTAGCACTGGTCGACGACGCTCCAGTAGGCTTCCTTCTTGATGCCGTGGACCTCGCCGTCGTCGGTGGCGTCCACCAGATCGAACAGCGTCGGGAAACTCTGGCACAGGCTGACGCAGCGGCGGCAGCCATGGCAGATGTCGAAGACGCGCTCCATCTCCTTCAGCGTGTCGGCCTCGTCGTAGAAGAGCGGGTTCTTCCACTCGACAGGGTGACGCGTCGGCGCCTGGAGATTTCCTTCTTGCATTAGACGGAAACAAGGGGCCTTGCAGCCCCTTGTCCTTGATGGTTGAACAGCCTCAATCGACCAGTGCGTCGAGGGCCTTCTGGTAGCGATTGGCGTGCGAGCGCTCGGCCTTTGCCAGCGTCTCGAACCAGTCGGCGATTTCGTCGAACTTCTCTTCGCGCGCCTGCTTGGCCATGCCCGGGTACATGTCGGTGTACTCGTGCGTCTCGCCGGCCACGGCGGCCTGCAGGTTCTGCCGGCTGTTGCCGATCGGCAGACCGGTGGCTGGATCACCCGACCCATGCTCGAGGAATTCGAGGTGGCCGTGCGCGTGGCCGGTCTCGCCTTCGGCGGTGGAACGGAACAGCGCGGCGACGTCGTTCTGTCCCTCGATGTCGGCCTTGTTTGCGAAATACAGATAGCGGCGGTTGGCCTGAGACTCGCCTGCGAAGGCGTCCTTCAGGTTTTGCTCGGTCTTCGAACCTTTCAGTGCCATGGTCTTGCGCTCCTAGGAATGGTCAACAACGAATCCGGCGATACCTCCGGGAATCCGCACCTTACTCTTTTCGCTCGAGGCCGGGCCAATGCAATGCATCAATGCAAGCCATAGCCAGTGCCTGCCTTGAGTCAGCGCAACTCGAGCAGGCGCAGCGCCAGGTCGTGCAGGCGACCCTGCGGGTCCACCAGGTTTTCGAGCACGGTGAAGTGGTTCTTGCGCGGCACCGTTTCACAGACCGGCACCGCCGTCGGACCCCATTGATCGCGGATCAGCTGGTTGTGGCGGATGAACTCGTCGCTCTCGTCGGCACCGACGACGGCGTACAGCTTGCCGGCTTTCGGTCGCGGGAAAAACGCCGGCGACAGGCGATTGACCTGCGCCGGGGTCAGCTTGAGATCGGTTTGAAGGAATTCGGTATGGCGGATGGGCTCCAGGTCATAGAGCCCCGAGATCGCCAGCGCGCCGGCCAGCGGCTGCAGTGGTAGCGCCTCGTCAACCTGCTTCCAGCGGCACGACAGCAGCATCGCCGCCAGGTGCGCACCCGCTGAATGGCCGACCAGCGCGATGCGCGCCGGATTGCCACCGTGCGCTGCGGCGTGGTGCCAGGTCCAGGCCACAGCCTTGACCATTTGCAGCGCGATGTCTTCGACGCTCACGGCCGGACACAGCGCGTAGTTCGGCACGACGACCATCGCCCCATCGGCGACGAAGGACGGTGCCACGAAGGAAAAATCGCTCTTGTCGAGCGCACGCCAGTAGCCGCCGTGAACGTAGATCATCACCGGCGCATTCGGGGCCGCGGCGGGGAACACGTCGAGCGTCTCGTTCGGCCCGTCGCCGTAGCGCAGATCGAGGATCTTGCTCGGGCTGCGCTCGCGCGCCAGCGTCGACGCCTCGGCCCACTTGGCCAGTTGCGCCATCGAGTCGGCCACGCGAACGCGGTTGTTGTACTGGGCGTCGAGCCACGCCGGGTCGTCGAGTCTGGGTTTCATGGGCGCGGATCGTAAACCCAACGGCCCGGGCGGCGAGGACGGATCAGCGCGCGGTGCTAGACTTCAAAATGGTTCGGGGGCGTAGCTCAGCTGGGAGAGCGTCGCGTTCGCAATGCGAAGGTCAGGAGTTCGATCCTCCTCGTCTCCACCAATCCACTCCAGCGGCCCGGCAGTGAAGACATGAGCATGACGCCGCGCCCTGCAGCGCCGGTCGAAGTCGGGCGCGGCTTGCTGCTGCTGGGTGTGTTCCACATCCATGCGCTGTACGCGGCGCTTGATCACCTCGGCAACGGCGAGCTCGCGCGCCAGGCTCAATGGCAGATCAAGGCACTGGCGCCGCATGTCGTGCTTTACTTTGCGCTGGCGGGCATGACCAGCCGGTCTCTGGCGGACAAGGCTTGGCCCCTCGTGATTCAGCGCTCGCTGTTGCTGCTGCTCGTGGCGCTGTTCTCACACACCCTGGGCGTGCTGATCCTGCAAGCGCTATCGACCCCCAGGAAGTCCGCCTTGGACCTCGTCGTCGAGATCGCGCGGCCGGTCATCGAGGGCACCGGCTATTCGACCTTCGTCGCCTGGTTCTTCGTCGTGCTGGCCGTCACCCGCCTGTTCGCCTTCGCGCTGGCCAAGGGCTGGCAGTCCTTCGTCGTGGCGTTGGCGTGCGCAGCGACATTCGTGGTGGCGGGCCGCTGGTTCGGGCTTCCTGACAACCTCTACGAGTGGCGCAACTGGCCCGCGGCGCTCGTGCTGTTCTGGTTGGGCACACGCATCGCGCCGGCGTGGCGGGTGCCGCACGCCGTGGGCGTGCTGTCGGTGATTGCGGGTCTGGCCCTGCCGCTGATCAACCGCCCGGCGCTGTGGCGAGACGGTGTGTGCCTGGCCTGTGACACCAGCTTCGTGGCCCAGCCGATGGTCGGCGGCTACGGCTTCATGCCGATGTATTTCCTGCAGGAAGGCGTTGCTGTCGTCGGCCTGCTGTGGCTGTCGCAGCGCGCCGCCACGTTGTCCGTGGGCCGCTTCCTGGCCTATGTCGGCCGGCACTCGATGCCGCTGTTGCTGCTGCACGGTTGGCTCATCTTGTTCATTTACGGTCTGGTCCCCTACGTGCTGCCGCGCGAAGCCGGCGCGTGGCTGTTCGTCGCGATCTTCGCCATCAATTCGGTACTTCACCTCTTGCTCTACCGCTTGCTGCAGTGGCCGCTGGACAGGTTCATCGCGCTCTGCTCGGCGGCGAGCCACCGCCTGACGATGCCGCTGCGCGCTGTGCTGCGTGGCGGCCATCGCCGCAGCGCGATGGAGCCACGGCGCTGAGCTCACCTGCCTATCATTGATGTCATGTCAGACCTTGCACATTTCCAACGCCTCGGCACGACCTTCCTGCCCAACCATCTCGGCATCGAGATCCTCGAAGTCAACGCCGAGCGCGTGCGCGCGTCGCTCGAAGTGATGCAAAACCTGCTTGCACCCAACGGCTTCCTGCACGCTGGCACGGTAGTAACGCTGGCCGACACCTGCGCAGGCTACGGCTGCATCAAGACCTTGCCTCAAGGCGCAAGCGGCTTCACGACCATCGAGCTCAAGTCCAACCACCTCGGCACGGCACGAGACGGCGTCATCGAGTGCATTGCCACGCCTGCACACATCGGACGCACGACACAGGTCTGGGATGCCACCGTCACGCACCGTGAGTCGGGAAAGACGATCGCCCTCTTCCGCTGCACGCAGATGGTGCTGTACCCGAAGTAGCCGCGTTGAGCGCTACTTCACCGTGACGGTGATGCGCTCGCTGAGGACGACCGGATGGTGCGGGATGT
This sequence comes from uncultured beta proteobacterium, assembly GCA_963738425.1. GTDB lineage: Bacteria > Pseudomonadota > Gammaproteobacteria > Burkholderiales > Burkholderiaceae_C > CADEEN01. Next base: position 96,365 of record CAVTWT010000033.1, read on the forward strand.
GGTTGTGGTCGGCCAGCAGCAACTGCAACGTGTGTGTTCCGGGCTTCAACTCGATGCGCACCTCGGTCTGGCCGCCACCGAAGTGGCGGATGTTGTCAGTCATCGGCAGCGCATTGTTGACATCGACTTCGGCGACATCGATCAACAGGTGGTGATGACCGGTGTTCTCCTTCTCGACGCCGGCCGGCGCAACGCCCACGCCCCGCAGCCCGAACTGCACCAGCACCGGGCTGGTGACGTTGTCGCCGTCCTTCAAATTCAAGAAGTAGACGGCCGCGCCCGCAGCCGAAGCGACCTTCCTGTAGCCGCCGCCAAGCGTCGGCGTGCTCGCACTCATGCGCACCGCGGCGGTGGCTGCCGGTGCGGCGGGCTGCTGCAAAGACTGCTGTGCACACGCACCCAGGATGGCGGCCGCCGCGGCGGCCGCCCAAGTCGACTTCAACAACATCGTGGTCTCCCGGTGCCGAAAATGGGGAAGGCAGCGCGCTCGCCAGCACCTGCTCGCGCTTGCCGTGGCGATTCTGCATGCGACGCGTGCGGGTTGCACTGTCTCACGGCGGCAACCCGAGTTCAGCTGCGCGCGCGACGACGCGGTCGCGGCCGGCGAGAAAGCGCGTGTCGGTGGCAATCCAGTAGCCTTTGATCGTGCTGCGGCGGAACTCAGGATGGCGCGTCATCGCCTCCTGCATCGTGCGCGCGCCTTCGTCGTGCCGCCCCTGCTCGGCCAGTGCCACAGCCAGCAACACGAAGTACATCGGCACGCGCGGGTTACCCGTCGTCGAGGCGCGCAGCGTCTGCTCGGCCTCGGCATAGCGGCCCAGCTGCAACAGGTTGAACCCCATCAAACCCTGCCACGTTGGCACGCGCGAGTCGCGCGGGCTGATGCCAATCGCCCGCTGACAGGCGCCGATGGCCTCCTCGAAGCGCGCCAGGCGCAGCAGCCCGCCGCAGCGGTGGTGGTAGGCCGTTGGCTCGTTCGGATGGTGACTCACCAGGTGGTCGGCGATCGCCACCAGCCCCGACCAGTCGTGGCGCGTGTAGGCCATGCTGGCGTGCGCCAGCCGGGTCATCAACAGGTCGGGCGCGATCAGGTCGAGTTGGGTCAGCGCCTGCTTCGCACGGGCCACGTCGCGCGTCGGGTCATCGCTCCACATCCAGAGCACGAGGTTGACGTTGGACAGCGTCACGCCGGCAAGCCCGCGACGCGACGCTGGATCGAGCGCCACGGCCTGCTCGAACAGTTGTCGTGCGCGTTCCCAGTTCTCGCGCGAAACGCCGCGCAGCAGCTCGGCCATGCCCTGCATTGCCAAGTCATCGGCCAGCGCCTCCTGTGGTTGCAGCCCACGGCGCGCGCTCGTGGCGGCCACCGCATCGCCCCACTCGACGATCAGGGTGCGGGCGATGCCGCCCGCCACATCGCCGATCAGCGCGCCGATGTCGGTGCGCGGCACATCGCGCAGCTCCGACCAGACCGTGCGGCCCGAGGCGGTTTCGATGAGCGATACCGACAACCGCACCTGGTCGCCGTCGCGCCGTGCGTGGCCCATGACGATGTGCGCCACGCTCAACTCACGCCCCACAACGCGTGGGTCGGCGTCCTTGCCCTTGTAGGCCGCAGTGCTGCCACGCCCGATGACCGTGGTCGCTGGCCAACCGCTCACCAGCGCCGTCAGATCGCTGGTCACGCCGGCGGCGAACCAGTCCTCGGCGCCACCGTCGCTCTCGAACGGCAGGACGGCGAGCGAGCGCGGCATGGCCGGCACAAGGCCACCGGTGCGCGCCGCCATCCAGCCGGCTGCGAACACGGCCAGCACAAGACAGGCCACACCGACCCAGGAGGCGAAGCGCAGGCGTGGCGTGGCGTGCGGGGATGCCATCGCGGCGGTCGCCGTCGTCGGCGCCGACGCGGCGGCGACGATCGGCGGCTCGCCGCCGACGAGCAGGTAGCCGCGCCGCGGCACCGTGCGCACGCGCTCGTGCCTGGCGTCACCGAGCACGCGGCGGATGTCACCCACCGCCTGCACCAGCGAATCCTCGGTCACGACGACCTCGCCCCACACGCGGCGCATCAGCTCGTCCTTGCCGACCACCTGGCCGGCCTGCTCGCCCAGCACCAACAACACCTTGAGCGCCTGGGCACGCAGTTCGGTCGGATGGCCGGCGGCGTCGAGCAACTCGCCACGTGCCAAATCGAGGGCGAAACCGGGCCAAGCCAGCTGCTGGGCGTGGCGCAGATCGGCATCGGGTTCGCGTTGCACAGATTTCGCTCTGATTTCGGCGTGATTTCGGGACTTCGCGCGCCGTGTCGACGATCTTGCGTTCATCGGCGGGCACAACGCAAGCCGAGCAACCTGGAGCCATCCCCCATGAATCGAAACTTTGCCGTTTCCCTGGTTGCGCTGGCACTGGTCACAGCGCCGGCGTGGTCGCAACAACCGCAACAGACCCCCGCGCCGCAACGCTTCCTGATCGAGCGCGACATGCCGGGCGCCAGCAAGACCAGCGCCGAGGAATTCCGCAATGGCGCAGCCAAGTCCAACGCCGTGTTGCGCGACCTCGGTCCCGACATCCAGTGGGTCCACAGCTATGTGGCCGGCGACAAGGTCTATTGCGTCTATCAGGCCACCAGCGAGTCGCTGATCCGCGAGCACGCCGCGAAGTCGGGCTTCCCGGCGACCCGGATCACGCCGATCACGGCCGTTCTCGACCCGACAACGGCCAACCGCGGGCGCTGACCATGAAGCGCCGCACCGCCCTGACTGTTGTCGCTTCATCTTGCTGCAGCCTCGTTCTGGCGCAGGCCGCGCCGGGCGACGCTGCGTTGCGCGAGGCGATGGCACGTTACGAGCGCGCCTGGAACGATCGTGACGTGGCCGCGTGGACGGTGCTGACCACCGCCGACCTGCACTACCACGAGACCTATCTGCACACCGATCCTGAGCGTCAGATGATCACGCGTGAACGGTCGCGGCGCGCCTTCGAGAGTGCGATCGCCGGATTCGACTTCAAATGGCAGCCGCTGCGCATCCACTACAAACCCGGCGGCAGCGCCACCGCGGTGATGCATGTCGTGCAATACGCGTTGCCCCGCACGGGCGATAAATATGCCGCCGTTTACGAAACCAACCCTGCGATCGCGCGCTGGCGCATCGATGAAGGCCGCTGGAAGCTTTACGAGTACGTCACGTACAAGCCGATGGCCGCGGAGATCGTTCGCGCGGAGGGCTTGTAGCGCCGTTCACGATGCATCGGCTGGCGCGTCCAATGCGGTCCACCTCGAGCGCAGCGCGCGGGGCTCGAGCGTGAAGCAAAACCAGTTGCCGCCGCCGCTCGCGGGCTGGTCCCAGCAACGCGCGATCGGCGCGCCGGCGAGATGGCACTGCAGCAGCGCACCCACGGCGCCGTGCGAGACGATGGCGACCAGCCCGCCGACGGTGTGAGCATGCGCGATGCGTTCAACGGCAGCGACGATGCGCCGCTGTGCATCGACCGCGCGCTCCCAGCCGCGCACCGAAGCCTGCGGCTCGGCGAAAAACGCGTCGGCGGTGCGCTCGAATTCGGCTGGCGGCAGGTAGCCGGTCGCCGAGCGGTCGTTCTCACCCAGGTCCTCGTGCGTGGCGTATCCCAGGCCGAGGTGTGCGGCGAGGATGGTGGCGCCGTCGATCGCCTTCTGCTCGGTGGAGCAGTGCACGGCCGTCACGTCGCGAACCCAGGCTTGACTCAGACCGGTACGCATGCGTTCAATGCCGCGCTCGGACAACGGCCAACGGACCACCGGCTGCGCAGGGTCGATCCGTACGTCCGGGTGGGTGATGAAGATGCAGCCGCTCGCGGTCACGCGGACGCCATCGCCGCCGCGGCACGCACCTCCAGCCGCACCTGCTCGGTCAGCTCGGCCTTGAGTTCGGCAAACGCTGGCGTCGTCTTCACCGAGTAGTGGCGCGGGTGCGGGATGTCAACGCGGCGGTCGAGCTTGATGCGCCCGGGGCGCGCGCTCATCACGACCACGCGGTTGCCCATGAACACCGCCTCGTCGATGTCGTGGGTGACGAACAGCACCGTCTTGCGCTCCTGCTCCCAGATGCCGAGCAGCAGCTCCTGCATCAGCTCGCGCGTCTGGTGGTCGAGCGCGCCGAAGGGCTCGTCCATCAGCAACATGCGCGGGCCGTTGGCGAGCGCACGCGCAATCGCCACGCGCTGCTGCATGCCGCCCGAAAGCTGCTTCGGGTAGTGGTGCTCGAAGCCGCGCAGCCCCACCTTGTTCAGGAACGCATCGGCGATCTCGAGCTGCTGCGGGCGCGGCAGGCCGCGCTCGACGAGGCCGAAGCAGACATTGTCGCGCACCGTCAACCAGGGAAAGAGCGTGTAGCTCTGGAACACGACGCCGCGGTCGGCGCCGGGGCCTTCGATGCGCTGGCCGTCGAGCAGCACTTCGCCGCCGGTCTGGCGATCGAGGCCGGCGACGATGCGCAGCAGCGTGCTCTTGCCGCAGCCGCTGGGCCCGAGGATGGTGATGAAGTCGTTCTCGGCGACGTCCAGGTCGGTGGCCTGCAGCGCCAGCGTCTTGTCGAAACGGCGCTCGACCCCGCGCACCGTCAGAATGGGTTTGCTGCTCATGACGTTCAACGCCCAAGTTGCGCCCAAGGGAACAACTTGCGGTTGGCCCACTTGAACAGGAAGTCGCTCACCAACCCGATCAGGCCGATGACGATGATGCCGAATATGATCTGGTCAGTGGCCAGCAGCGCCTGGCTGTCGGTGATCATGTGGCCGATGCCGCTCGACGCGCCGATCAGTTCGGCAACGATGACATAAGTCCAGGCCCAGCCCAGCACCATGCGCAGCGTCTCGGCGATCTCGGGCGCGGCGCCGGGAATCAGCACGCGCTTGATCAGGCTGGCGTCGCTGCTGCCCAGCGTGTACGCCGCCTCGACCAGATCGCGCCGCGTGTTGCCCACCGTCACCGCGATCATCAGCACCAACTGGAAGAAGCTGCCGATGAAGATCACCGCCAGCTTCTGTGCTTCGCCGATGCCAGCCCACAGGATCAGCAGCGGAATAAACGCCGACGCCGGCAGGTAGCGCGCAAAGCTGACGAAGGGCTCGAAGAAGGCCTCGATCGGCTTGTACGCGCCCATCATCACGCCCAGCGGCAGCGCGATCGCGGCGGCGATCAGGAAGCCGCCGACGACCCGCCACACCGTCATGCCGATGTCCTTGAGGAAGCCCTGGTTGACGATCAGATCCCAGCCGCTGGCCAGCATCTGCAGCGGGTTGGCGAGAAACGTCTTGGGCACCAGACCACCGAAAGTCACCACGGCCCAGACAGCGAAGAAGAGCACGAAGAAGGCGATGCCAAGCATCGTGCGCGTGCTAGGCGCGACCGCGGTCAGCGGCTTCATGCCGAGCAGGCCGCCGCTGCGGCGGGCAGGCTGCGGTAACGCCGGCACGGCGGCCGGCACGGCACTGACGGTGGTACTCATGAGCGTGCCCCTATTTGATGAAGCGCGTGTCGGCGAGCTTGGTCAGGTCGGGGATCTGCTTGATGATCCCGGCCTCGAGCAGCAGGTCAGCCGCTTCCTTGCTGAACGCGGCGTGCTCGCCGGCGAAGAACTTCTGGTTCGCGGCCTTGTCTTGCCAGCGCAGGAATTTCGCGCTGCCTTCGAAGGCCTCGGCGCTCTGCTTGACGTCAGCGCCCATGATCTCGAAGCTCTTCTTCGGCTCCTTCTGGATCATCTCCAGTGCCTCGAAGTAGCCATTGGCCAAGCCCTGCGCCGCCTTCGGGTTGTCGGCCAGGAACTTGGGCGTGCAGCCGAAGGTGTCCATGATCATCGGATAGTCGAGCGTGGTCGCGATGATCTTGCCGGCCTCGGGCTTGGCGCGCACCGCGCTGAGGAAGGGCTCGTAGGTCATGCCGCCGTCGATGTCGGTGTTGCCGGCGATCATCGCGTTGGCCGCGGCCTGCGGCGACAGGTTCACCACCTTCACGTCCTTCATCGACAGGCCGTTCTTCTTCAGCATCCACGCGAGCGTGAAGTAGGTGGCGGTGCCGGGCGCATCGGCGGCCATCGTCTTGCCCTTCAGGTCCTTGATCGAACCGATGGCCGGCTTGACCACCATGCCGTCGGCGCCGTAGCTTTTGTCGAGCTGGAAGATCTGCGTCGTCGCCACGCCGGCGGCGTTCCAGGCGATCCAGGTCTCGACCGTGGTCGCCGCACATTGCACGTCGCCCGAAGCGATGGCGAGGTGGCGATCTTTCTGCGGGATCTTCTTGATCGTCACATCCAGGCCCTGCTTCTTGAACAGGCCCGCTTCCTTGGCCAGGGTCAGCGGCGCAAAGCCGGTCCAGCCCGAGATGGCGACGGTGACCTTGGTTTCCTGGGCCTGCGCCGCGAAAGCGACAAGGGCGGCGGCGATGGCAATGAGGCTCTTCTTCAAGGGGTTTCTCCTGGGTGGGTTGAAAGTCAGGCCGGAGTCCACAGCGCCGGCAGGTCGGGCAAGGTGTGCAAGAGCCGCGCCAGGCGGCCGTCGGTGACGAGGGCGGTGGCGCGTTCGATCTCGGGCGCCATATAGCGGTCGCGCTCGATGCTCGGGCAGTGCTGGCGCAGCAGCGCGTGCGCAGCCTCGATCGGCGCCGAACTCGTCAGCGGGCGCAGAAACTCGATGCCCTGCGCCGCAGCGAGCAACTCGATGCCCAGGATGTGCGCCGTGTTGGCAATCATCGGCTGCAGGCGGCGCGCGGCGAACGTGGCCATCGAAACATGGTCTTCCTGGTTCGCGCTCGTCGGCAGTGAATCGACGCTCGCTGGATGCGCCATCGACTTGTTCTCGCTGGTCAGTGCCGCCGCCGTCACGTGCGCAATCATGAAGCCGCTGTTCAGACCCGCATCGGCCGTCAGGAACGGCGGCAGGCCCGACACACCGGCGTCGATCAGCATCGCGATGCGCCGCTCGGCGATCGCGCCGACCTCGGCGATCGCCACCGCCATCGCGTCGCAGGCCAGCGCGACGGGCTCGGCGTGGAAGTTACCGCCAGAGATCATGGCCCCATCGTCGGGAAAGACCAGCGGGTTGTCGGTCACCGCATTCGCTTCGCGCACGAGCACGAGTGCTGCGTGGCGCAACTGATCGAGACACGCACCCACGACTTGCGGCTGGCAGCGCAAGCTGTACGGATCCTGCACGCGGTCGTCGCCCTCGCGGTGCGAAGCGCGGATCGCCGAGCCTTCGAGCAGCTTGCGGTAGTAGCGCGCGACGTCGATCTGCCCCGGCTGGCCGCGAAGCGCATGGATGCGCGGATCGAACGGCCCGTCGCTGCCGCGTGCGGCGTCGACCGTCAGCGCACCGACGACGATCGCCGCTTCGAGCACCGGCTCGAACGACA
>CAVTWT010000034.1:0-139133 GCA_963738425.1 uncultured beta proteobacterium
GGACGACGCGAACGTCGGTGATCGTCGTCGCCATGTTCTAAAGGACCGACAGCCAGCCGCCGTCAACGTAAATGATCTGCCCGTTGACGTAGTTCGACGCAGCGGACGAAAGGAATACGGCCGCACCCACCAGCTCTTCCGGCTTGCCCCAGCGCTGCGCCGGGTTGCTGGCCTTGACCCAGGCGTCGAATTCCTTGTTGTTGACCAGGGCCTCGTTCATGTCGGTCAGGATGTAGCCCGGGCCGATCGAGTTGGCCTGGATGTCGTGTTTCGCCCATTCCGCGGCCATCGCCTTGGACAGCAGCTTGATGCCGGCCTTGGCCACGGTGTAGGGCGCGACCGTGGCGCGCGCCGCGGCGCTGGTGAGCGAGCCGATGTTGATGATCTTGCCGCCGCGGTTGCGCGCCACCATGCGCCGCGCTGCCTCGCGTCCAACCAGGAAGGCTGCGGTGAGATTGGTGTCGATCACGCGCTGCCAGTCGGCCAGCTCGAGTTCGAGCATCGGCTTGCGGTGCTGGATGCCGGCGTTGTTGATCAGGATGCCGATCTCGAGGCCCTGCTTGTCGAAGCCTTCGAAGGCGGCGACCACCGCCGCTTCGTCGGCAACGTCGAACGCAGCGCCCAACGCCGTGATGCCGAGTTCTCGCAGCTTCGCCACGGCTTCATCGACCGCACTCTGCTGCCGGCTGTTGACGATGATCTGCGCGCCGGACTCGGCCAGGCCGCGGGCGAGGGCGAAGCCGATGCCGCGCGTCGAGCCGGTGACGAGCGCGGTGCGGCCGGAAAGGTCGAACAGGGTGCGGCTGGAAGGCGTTTGCATGGTGTCAATTTATATGACGTATGATGTTTGCGTGATTCGTGAAAACCCTCATTCTCGTGGGTGAAGTCTTGGTGGAGCCGTATTGACAAAAACCCGGTTGCGCTGCAAACGTCATACGTGATATAAAAATCCATGAGCACCCGATCTGCCGCCCCCCGTGCCACCTTCCACGAGCAGGTGGTCGAGCAACTCGGCCGCGACCTCTGCTCAGGCCGCTACCCACCGGGTGCAGTGCTGCCGTCGGAGCCCGAGCTGGGCCAGCGCTTCGGTTTCTCGCGCATCGTCATCCGCGAAGCGATCAAGTCGCTGGTGGCCAAGGGCATGCTCGAAGTCAGCCGCCGCGTCGGCACGCTGGCGCTGGAGCCGACACGCTGGAACCTGTTCGATCCGCAAGTGATCCGCTGGCGCGCCGGCACCGTCGACTTCGACGACACGATGGCGCGCGACCTGATGGAACTGCGCCGCATCGTCGAGCCTGCCGCCGTGCGGCTGGCCGCCGAACGCGCCAGCGCCGAGGAGCGGCGTGCGCTGCGCGCGGCCTACATGGCGATGGCGCGCGCCGTCGCCGGCAAGGGCGACTATGTCGAGGCCGATCTGGCCTTCCACACCACCATCCTCTCGGCCTGCGGCAACCAGTACGTGCGCCAGATGACCGGGGCGATGGCGGCGATGCTCGAAGCCAGCTTCGAGATCGTGACGAAGAAGCCCGGCGGCCCGGCGCAGTCGCTGCCGATGCACGAGGCGGTGTGCGTGGCCATCGAGCGCGGCGACGCGGCCGGCGCCGAGCGGGCCGCGATCCGCTTGATCGAGAGCGCCGAGCAGGACCTGAAGGACCTGCTGCCCATGCGCAAGGCCGCGGCGGCGAAGGCGTCTGCGCCCGCGGCACGCCGGCGCGCCGCGGCCCGCGTTGCCTGAACGGCGCGACATGAAGATCACCTCGCTGGCCACCTACCGCGTGGCCCCGCGTTGGATGTTCCTCAAGATCGAGACCGACGAGGGCATCAGCGGTTGGGGCGAGCCGGTGCTCGAAGGCCGCGCCCGCACCGTCGAGACGGCGGTGCACGAACTCGGCGAAACGCTGATCGGCCAGGACCCGCTGCGCATCAACGACCACTGGCAGTCGATGTACCGCGGGCACTTCTACCGCGGCGGCGCGGTGCTGATGAGCGCCATCGCCGGCATCGACCAGGCGCTGTGGGACATCCTGGGCAAGGCGCGCGGCGTTCCGGTACACGAGTTGCTCGGCGGCCGCGTGCGCGACCGCATGAAGGTCTACAGCTGGGTCGGCGGCGACCGGCCGGGCGAGGTGGTGGACAACATCCACCGCCTGATGGAAGGCGGCTTCGACACCTTCAAGTTGAACGGCTGCGAGGAGATGGCGATGCTCGACTCGGTGCGCGCGATCGACCGCGCCGTCGGCGTGGTCGAGCAGATCCGCTCGACGTTCGGCACGCGCATCGATTTCGGCCTCGACTTCCACGGCCGCGTCGCCATGCCGATGGCCAAGCCCCTGCTGAAAGCGCTGGAGCCGCTGCGGCCGCTGTTCGTCGAGGAGCCGGTGCTGGCCGAGCAGGCCGAGCACTACCCGCGGCTCGCAGCGAGCACCTCGATCCCGCTCGCCGCCGGCGAGCGCATGTACTCGCGCTTCGAGTTCAAGCGCGTGCTCGAAGGCGGTGGCATCGCCATCCTGCAGCCGGATCTGTCGCATGCCGGCGGCATCACCGAATGCCACAAGATCGCGGCGATGGCCGAGGCCTACGACGTGGCGCTGGCGCCGCATTGCCCGCTGGGGCCGGTGGCGCTCGCGGCCTGCCTGCAGCTCGACTTCGTCGCGTAGAACGCGATGCTGCAGGAGCAGAGCATGGGCATCCACTACAACCGCGGCGCCGAGCTGCTCGACTACGTCGTCAACAAGGACGACTTCCGCGTCATCGACGGCCACATGGGCGTGCTGGCGAAGCCCGGTCTGGGTGTCGAGATCGACGAGGCGCGCGTCGTGCATGCCAGCCGAAACGCCCCCGATTGGCACAACCCGCTGTGGCGCCACGCCGATGGCAGCGTGGCCGAATGGTGAGCGACGCAGCCCCTTCTCTGATCGGTCTCGACTGGGGTACGTCGAGCCTGCGTGCTTTTCTGATGACTGATGGCCATGCCGTCGAGACGCGCCACTCACGCGACGGTGTGCAGAGCCTTAACGGTCGTGCCGACGAGTTCGAGCGTGTCTTCGCCGCGATCGCGGGTGAATGGTTGCGGCGCTGGCCGGCGCTGCCCGTTGTCGCCTGCGGCATGGTCGGCAGCGCGCAAGGCTGGCGTGAAGCGCCGTATGCACGCTGCCCGGTCGATGCGCGTGCGCTCGCCGCGCACGGCGCGCGCGTCGCCAGCGGCGCCGGGCCTGAAGTGCTGATTGCGCCGGGCGTGCTCTTCGAACCCGCACAAGGTGCGCCCGACGTGATGCGTGGCGAAGAAACGCAGGTCGCTGGTGCCTTGCTGCAGCAGCCGGCATGGGCTGCCGGCGCCACCTTCCTGCTGCCCGGCACGCATTCGAAGTGGGTGCGGGTCGAAGATGGCTGCATCGTCGCTGTCGCCACCGCGATGACCGGCGAGCTGTTTGCGTTGCTGCGCACGCAATCGATCCTTGGACGGCTGATGACGCCAGGCGACGAGCACGATGCCGGCGCCTTCACCCGCGGCCTCGACGCTGCGCGCGCCGATGGCGGCTTGCTGCACCAACTGTTCGCGGCACGCACGCTCGGCTTGACCGATCGCCTGCCGCGCAGCGGACTGGCCGACTACCTCTCGGGCTTGCTCATCGGGCACGAGCTGGTTCACGCGCTCGATGCGCATGACCGCACTGCACCGCTGGTGCTCGTCGGCGAGCCCGCCCTCTGCGCACGCTACGCTCAGGCGTTGCGCCACTTCGGCATCACCATCGATGCCGTGCTCGACAACACCGCGCCGGCCGGGCTCTGGGCCCTGGCCTGTGCAGCCAATCTGATCAACCCATGACCACAGGACTCCAGGACCGATTCGCCGCCGCCTGCGCCCAGCTGCCGCTGGTGGCCATCCTGCGCGGGCTCACGCCGGCCGAGGCAGCGCCGATCGGACGCGTGCTCTACGACGCCGGCTTCCGGCTCATCGAAGTGCCGCTGAATTCGCCTGATCCGCTGGCGAGCATCGCCACGCTGCGGCGTGAACTCCCCAGCGACGCACTCGTCGGCGCGGGCACGGTGCTGGGTGTCGAAGCCGTGGCCGAGGTCCAGGCCGCCGGGGGCGAGTTGATCGTCATGCCGCATGCCGATGTCGTCGTCATTCGTGCGGCCAAGGCGGCGGGCCTCGTCTGCGTGCCCGGCGTGGCCACACCCACCGAGGCCTTTGCGGCGCTTGCTGCCGGGGCCGACGCGTTGAAATTGTTCCCGGCCGAGCTCGTCTCGCCGGCAGCGCTGAAGTCGATGCGCGCCGTCCTGCCGCGGGGCACCGCGCTCCTGCCCGTCGGCGGCATCACGCCCGAAGGCATGCGCGCCTACCATGAGGTGGGAGCGGCAGGCTTCGGTCTCGGCTCTGCCTTGTATGCGCCAGGTCAGAGCGTGCAGGTCGTGCAGGCCCGCGCCGAGGCGTTTCGGCGCGCCTGGCACGATCTGGTCCGGGGCTGACGAGGCCTAAAGAACCTCGCTCGCAAAGTCCGCCAGGCGGGAGCGCTCGCCGCGTGCCAGCGTCAGGTGGCCGCTGTGCGGCCAGCCCTTGAAGCGATCGACGGCGAACGTCAGCCCCGATGAGCCTTCAGTGAGGTAAGGCGTGTCGATCTGCGCCAGGTTGCCCAGGCAGATGATCTTGGTGCCGGGGCCGGCGCGTGTGATCAGCGTCTTCATCTGCTTGGGCGTCAGGTTCTGCGCCTCGTCGATGATGACGAACTTGTTCAGGAACGTGCGCCCGCGCATGAAGTTCAGGCTCTTGATCTTGATCTTGCTGCGCACCAGGTCGTTCGTCGCAGCGCGGCCCCAGTCACCGGCGCTCGAGTCGCTGCGCGCGAGCACCTCCAGGTTGTCGTCGAGCGCGCCCATCCATGGGCCCATTTTTTCCTCTTCGCTGCCGGGCAGGAAGCCGATGTCTTCGCCAATCGGCACCGTCACGCGCGTGACGAGGATCTCGGCGTAGCGGCGGTCGTCGAGCACCTGCGATAAACCAGCCGCCAGCGTGAGCAGCGTCTTGCCGGTGCCCGCCGTGCCGGTCAGCGTCACGAAATCGCACTCCGGATCCATCAAGAGATTGAGCGCGAAGTTCTGTTCGCGGTTGCGTGCGGTCACGCCCCAGACGGCGTTCTTCTGGTGGGTGTAGTCCTTCAGCGTCTTCAGCAGCGCCGTCTTGCCGGTGATCTCGGTGACACGTGCGTACAGCGGCGCCGCGCCCGGCGTTTCGAGATAGACGAACTGGTTGACCATCAGCACCGGCACCATCGGCCCGGCGATGCGATAGAAGGTGTGGCCGCCTTGCTGCCAGCTCTCCATCGTCTTGCCATGGCGGTCCCAGAAGTCCGGCGGCAGCGGCAGCACGCCGGTGTAGAGCAGATCGCCGTCTTCGAGGGTCTTGTCGTTGAAGTAGTCCTCGGCCGCCAGGCCGAGTGCGCGCGCCTTGATGCGCATGTTGATGTCCTTCGACACCAGCACCACTTCGCGGCCATCGCCTTTCTTGTGTTCTTCGCGCAGGCTGATCACGACGCCGAGGATCTGGTTGTCGGCCTTGCCCTGCGGCAGGCCATCGGGCAGCTTGGCGTCGAGGAAGGTCGTCTGGAAGAACAGCTTGCCGCCGGCTTCGCGCTTGCCGGTCTTGGCCAGCGGTATGCCTTCTTTCGGGTCCGCAAAGCCTTGTGCCGCCAGTGCGTCGAGTTCCCGGCTGACCTGGCGCACGTTGCGTGAGACCTCGCTCATGCCTTTCTTGTGGCCGTCGAGTTCTTCGAGCGTGATCATCGGCAGGTAGACGTCGTGCTCTTCGAAGCGGAAGAGGCAGGTCGGGTCGTGCATCAGGACATTGGTGTCGAGCACGAACAGCTTGGCTGGGCCCGTGCCGCGCGGCTTGCGCGGTTTGGGCTGCGGCGCCAACAGGCGCGTCGGCAGGGCGGCCACCGGCCGCAGCGGCGCAGCAGCCTCGGCCTGACTGCTGTCGAACAGGTCGAGCACACCGGGGCCGGCTTCAGTCTCGGTGTTGCTGCTGCTCTTGGGGTTGTCGCGGCGCGCCGGCTTGGGCGCGGCCTGGGATTCGTAGTCGGCGGGGGCGAGAAGGGCGGCTTTGCGTGCAGGGGGCTTGGGCAGTGGCATCGTTTCTCGATCTGTCAGTCAGAAAACAAAAAGCCGCACAGCAAGCTGTGCGGCTTTCAGCGGGGTGGCGTCGTGGAGCGACTCACGCAATGATTATGGCCCTGTCGCTCAGGCGGCTTTCTTCAAAAGCTTCACCGCTTTGAGGACTTCGTCCACATGTCCGGCGACCTTGATGCCGCGCCATTCGCCGCGCAGGGTGCCGGTAGCGTCGATCAGGAAAGTGCTGCGCTCGATGCCCTTGACCTTCTTGCCGTACATGATCTTGTTCTTGACCACGCCGAACATGTGGCAGAGCTTTTCTTCGGTATCGGCGATCAACTCGAAGGGCAGTTCGAGGTTGGCCTTGAACTTTTCATGCGAGGCCATGTTGTCGCGCGACACGCCGAGGATCAAGGCACCGGCCTTGACGAAGTCCTTGTAGCGATCGCGGAATTGCATTGCTTCCGTGGTGCAGCCTGGGGTGTGGTCCTTCGGGTAGAAGTACAGCACGACCGCTTGGCCGTGGAAGGTGTCGGGGCCGATCTTCAGTCCGCCAGTGGCGACGGCTTCAAACTCGGGCAGGGGCTTGTTGATGGCTGGCGTCATGAGGGGCGGGCTGAAAGCTCGTGTTGCCTGCGGCTGCAAGCGCGAGCTTGATTATAAAGGCTACCAATAGAGGCTACGATGGAGCGGGCCGCCGCTGCCTGCGCCTCTTGGGCGACAGGTGGGGGCACGAGGGGCAGATTCAATCCGCCAGTGCCGGCAGCAGTGCCGCGACGACCGAGCGGCCCTCGGCAGCGAGTACGTTGTAGGTGCGGCAGGCCGCCGCGCTGTCCATCGTTTCCAGGCCGATGCGGGCGTCGATGAGGCTGCGGTAGAGCGCCGCAGAAATGAAGCGCAGCCGGGCTCCGCTGCCGAAAATCACCAGCTCCGGTTTGAGCGCCAACACTTCGCTGAAGTGCTCGGCCGTGAGGGCTGTGGGACTCGGCGCCGACCAAGCCCGCACTTGGCCTTTCCACGGCACGAGCAGGCTGCCTTCGAAGCGCTGGTTGTTCACCCACACGGCGCCACCCTCGTGGCGCGAGATGGCGTTGGTCCCGGCGAAGGTGTCTGGCTGGAATTTCATGGTCCAATTCTATTTTCTGCACTGCAACAACACTGCCGTGAAGCCCGTTCTCAAATCCAGCAAGCTCGCCAACGTGGGCTACGACATCCGTGGGCCGGTGCTCGACAAGGCACGCCAGATGGAGGAAGAGGGCCACAAGATCATCAAGCTCAACATCGGCAACATCGCTGCCTTTGGCTTGGAGCCGCCCGATGAGATCGTGCAGGACATGATCCGCAACCTGGGGTCGCAGGTCGCAGCGGGTTACACCGACAGCAAGGGCCTGTTCGCGCCGCGCAAGGCGGTGGTGCACTACACGCAGCAGAAGCATGTGACCGGCGTGACCGTCGATGACGTGTACCTGGGCAACGGCGCCTCTGAGCTGATCGCCATGAGCATGAACGCGCTGCTCGACGCCGGCGACGAGGTGCTGATTCCGTCGCCGGACTACCCGCTCTACACCGCGGTGGTGTCGCTGTCCGGCGGCACGCCGGTGCATTACCACTGCGACGAGGGTTCGGGCTGGTTGCCGGACATCGCCGACATCAAGAAGAAGGTGACGCCGCGCACCAAGGCCATCGTCGTCATCAACCCGAACAACCCGACCGGCGCGCTCTACCCGGTGGAGTTGCTGCGCGAGATCGTCGAAGTCGCGCGCCAGCACCAGTTGATCGTCGTCGCCGACGAGATCTACGACAAGACGCTGTACGACGGCGAGCAGCACACGAGCATTGCATCGTTATCCGACGACGTGTTGACGGTGACCTTCAACGGCCTGTCGAAGAACTACCGCTCGTGCGGCTACCGCGCCGGCTGGATGGTGGTCTCGGGCGACAAGCGCCATGCACGCGACTACATCGAAGGCCTGAACATGCTGGCCTCGATGCGCCTGTGCGCCAACACGCCCGGGCAACTGGCGATCCAGACCGCCCTGGGCGGCTACCAGAGCATCAACGATCTGGTCGCGCCGGGTGGCCGCCTGTGTCGCCAGCGCGATCTGGCGTACGAGCTGTTGACGCAGATCCCGGGCGTCAGCGTCGTCAAGCCGAAGGCGGCGCTGTACATGTTCCCGCGCCTCGACCCGAAGCTGTACCCCGTGGCCGACGATCAGCAGTTCGCCTATGAATTGCTGGCCGAAGAAAAGGTGCTGATCGTGCAGGGCTCGGGCTTCAACGTGCCTGACAACCAGCACTTTCGCGTCGTCTTCCTGCCGCACACCGACGATCTCGGCGACGCGATCGGCCGCATCGCGCGCTTCCTCGATCACTACCGCAAAAGACATCAATGAACCCGATCCAAGTGGGCCTTCTGGGCATCGGCACCGTCGGCAGCGGCACGTTCGCCGTGCTGTCGCGCAACCAGGAAGAGATCCGTCGCCGCGCCGGCCGCGGCATCGAGATCGCCGCGGTGGCCGATCTCGACACGGCTCGCGCCGAGAAGATCGTTGCCGGCCGTGCCAGGGTGGTGGCCGATGCGCGCGCGGTCATCGCCGACCCCTCGATCGACATCGTCGTCGAGCTGATCGGCGGCTACGGCATTGCCAAGACGCTGGTGCTCGAAGCGATTGCCGCCGGCAAGCATGTCGTCACCGCCAACAAGGCGCTGCTCGCGGTGCACGGCAACGAGATCTTCGCCGCGGCGCAGAAGCAGCGCGTGATGGTGGCGTTCGAAGCCGCGGTGGCCGGGGGTATCCCGATCATCAAGGCGCTGCGCGAGGGCCTCACCGCCAACCGCATCGAGTGGGTGGCCGGCATCATCAACGGCACGACGAATTTCATCCTGTCGGAAATGCGCGCCAAGGGTTCGGACTTCGCAACCGTTCTCAAGGAAGCGCAACGCCTGGGCTATGCCGAGGCTGACCCGACCTTCGACATCGAAGGCGTGGACGCGGCGCACAAGGCAACGATCCTCTCAGCGATCGCTTTCGGCGTGCCGGTGCAGTTCGACAAGGCGCATGTCGAAGGCATCACCAAGCTGCAGGCGGTGGACATCCGCTATGCCGAGCAACTCGGCTACCGCATCAAGCTGCTCGGCATCACACGGCGCAGAGACAAGGGCATCGAGCTGCGGGTCCATCCGACGCTGATTCCTTCAAAGCGCCTGATTGCCAATGTCGAAGGGGCGATGAACGCGGTGCTGGTGCAGGCCGACGCAGTGGGCACGACGCTGTACTACGGCAAGGGAGCGGGCGCTGAGCCGACGGCGAGTGCTGTCGTTGCGGACCTGGTCGATATCACGCGTCTGGCCACCGCAGATCCCGACCATCGCGTGCCGCACCTCGCCTTCCAGCCCGATGCGATGTCGGACACGCCGATCCTGCCGATCGAGCAGGTGGTGACGGCCTTCTACCTGCGCTTGGTCGTAGCCGACGAAGCCGGCGTGCTGTCGCGCATCACGACGATTCTGGCCGAGCACGAGATTTCGATAGACGCCGTGCTGCAGCGCGAGTCGGCTGAAGGTGAGCGCCAGACGGACCTCATCATCCTGACGCATGACACCGTCGAAGGCCGCATGCGCCAGGCGCTGGCGAAGATGCAGGCGCTGCCGACGGTGTTGGCGCCGATCGTTGCCATCCGCAAGGAAGAGTTGGCTTGAGGTACATCTCGACGCGCGGCGACAGCACCGAGCGAGCCTTCTGCGACATCTTGTTGGAAGGCTTGGCGCCGGATGGTGGGTTGTACCTGCCGGTGGCGTACCCGAAGGTCAACGCGGCAAGGCTCGCGCAGTGGCGAGCCTTGCCCTACGCCGACCTCGCGTTCGAGATCCTGTCGCTCTATATCGATGACATCCCGGCCGACGACCTGCGCGCCATCTGCCGCCGTGTCTATTCGAAGGCGATTTTCGGCACGGATGCGATCACGCCGCTGAAGCCGGTGGGCGACGGCATCTCGCTGGTCGCGCTCAGCAACGGCCCGACGCTCGCCTTCAAGGACATGGCGATGCAACTGCTCGGCGCGCTGTTCGAATACGAGCTGGCGCGCCGCGGGCAATCGCTGAACATCCTCGGCGCGACCTCGGGCGACACCGGCAGCGCAGCCGAGTATGCGATGCGCGGCAAGCGCGGCATCAAGGTGTTCATGCTCAGCCCCCATGGCCGCATGAGCCCGTTCCAGCAGGCACAGATGTTCAGCCTGCAAGACGCCAACATCCACAACCTCGCTGTTGAGGGCGTGTTCGATGATTGCCAGGACATCGTCAAGGCGGTTGGCAATGATCTGGCGTTCAAGCGCGCCCATCACATCGGCACGGTCAACTCGATCAACTGGGCGCGGCTGGTGGCGCAGGTGGTGTACTACTTTGCTGCCTGGTTCCAAGCCACGGCGAAGAATGACGAGCAGGTGGACTTCGCCGTGCCGAGCGGCAACTTCGGCAACATCTGCGCTGGCCATGTCGCGCGCATGATGGGGCTGCCGATCGGGCGGCTGGTCTGCGCGACCAACGAGAACGACGTGCTCGACGAGTTCTTCCGCACCGGCACCTACCGCCCGCGCGCAGCTCAGCAGACGCACGAGACCTCGAGCCCCTCGATGGACATTTCGAAGGCGAGCAACTTCGAGCGTTTCGTGTTCGATCTGCTCGGGCGTGACGGCGCGCGGATCAAGCAGCTCTTCACGCAACCACACTTCTCGCTGGCGCCGCAGGAGCACGCACGCATTGCCGAGTTCGGTTTTGTCTCCGGGTGCAGCACCCATGCCGATCGCTTGGCGACGATCCGCAGCACCTGGGAGCGAAGCCAGCTCGTCATCGACACCCACACCGCCGACGGCCTCAAGGTGGCGCGTGAACATCAGCGCGCCGGCGTGCCGATGCTTGTGCTCGAAACCGCGCTGCCGGCGAAGTTCGCGGCAACGATCCGCGAAGCCTTGGGCCGCGAGCCCGAGCGGCCGGCGGGTTTCGTTGGCATCGAGGCGCTGCCGAAGCGGTTCACGGTTGTGGCAGCGGATGTTGACGCGATCAAGCGCTACATCGAAGCCCATGCCTAGCGCTGACGACCCCAAGCTCGCTTCGCTCGCGTCCCGCGAGGGGAGCGCCGGTGCCTTGGGGCGGCCCGGCGGCAACGGCCCCCGTCCCCTGCTGAGTCTGGACGACGCGCTCGCACGCCTGGTCGAAGGCGCGCACGCGGCACGCATCAGAGAGACCGAAACCATCGCGACGTTCGATGCTCTCGGCCGCGTGCTGGCGCAAGACGTGGTCTCGTTGATCGACGTGCCGCCGCAGGACAACACGTCGATGGACGGCTATGCGGTGCGCGCGGCTGACGTGCGACAGGCCGGTACCGTCCTGCCGCTGTCGCAACGCATTCCAGCAGGGCATGTCGGTGCGCCGCTCGTTGAGGGCACGGCTGCGCGCATCTTCACCGGAGCGCAGGTGCCTGCGGGCGCCGATGCCATCGTCATGCAGGAGCAGTGCGAAGCCGTTGGCGACAACGCCGTGCGCATCAACGCCGTGCCGCAGTCAGGCCAGTGGATCCGCCTGCGCGGCGAAGACGTGCGCGTCGGGGCGACGGTGCTGGTGCGCGGCGCCCGGATCACGCCACAAGCGCAAGGGCTGGCGGCCACCGTTGGCGCGGCCACGCTCGCCGTCGTTCGCCGTCCGCGCGTCGCCCTGTTTTCCACCGGCGATGAACTCGTCATGCCGGGCAGCGTGGCGCCGCAGGACCTGCCGCCGGGTGCGATCTACAACTCGAATCGCTACACACTGCGTGGCCTGCTGCAAGCCGGCGGCTGCGACGTGACGGACCTCGGCATCGTGCCCGACCGGCTCGATGCCACGCGCGAAGCGCTGCGCAGCGCGGCGCAGCACAACGACTTGATCCTGACCTCGGGCGGCGTTTCGGTGGGCGAAGAAGACCACATTCGCCCCGCTGTCAGCGCCGAGGGTCGCATCGAGCTCTGGCAAGTTGCGATGAAGCCCGGCAAGCCGCTGGCGTTCGGGGCCGTGCGTCGCCAGCACGACACGGAGGCGCTCTTCATCGGCCTGCCCGGCAACCCGGTGTCGAGCTTCGTGACCTTCCTGCTGGCCGTGGCGCCCGTGTTGCGCGCGTTGCAGGGGGCCGATGCCGCGCTGCCTCAGGCCCTTCCGATGCGCGCCGACTTCGACTGGCCACGCCCCGACAAGCGCCGCGAGTTCCTGCGCGTGCGCCGCAACGCGCAGGGCGGGGTCGATCTGTTTGCGAACCAGAGCTCGGGTGTGCTGACCTCGGCGGTCTGGGCCGACGGGTTGGTGGACAACCCACCGTCGCAGTCGATCGTTCAGGGAGATACGGTGCGCTACCTGCCGATGGCCTCCCTGCTTTGAGCGCAACGACATGTTGATCCAGCTGCGCTACTTTGCCTCTCTGCGTGAAGCCCTCGGGCCTGGCGAGACGCTCGAGCTGCCCGGCGGCGCCACCGTCGCCAGCGCGCGCGACGTGCTGATCGCGCGGGGCGGCGCGCATGCGCAGATGCTGGCTCGCGGGCGCGCGCTGCGTTGCGCACTCGACCGCCAGATGGCTGATGAAGACCAGGTCCTGCATGACGACGCCGAGCTGGCATTTTTTCCTCCGGTTACCGGCGGCTGAACGGTTTCGCGATCAGCTACGCTTGCAGCCTCTGCGCCGCGCTTTCTGGTCCTGTTCTCGATGACGACTCCTCTGCCGTTTCCTCAAGTCGCGTCCACGCCTGTGGGCCCGGTGGTGCCGTTGCCAGTGGGTGTTCGCATCGACCGTTTCGTCGTCGAGCAGGTGCTGCACCAGGGGCCGCATGGTTTCGCCTACCGCGTGCGGGAGTCGGGCCACCACCAGCCGCTGGTGTTGCTGGAGTGTTTTCCGCGGGCGCTGGCGATCCGCCAGCCTGACGGCGCCGTTCGTGCGCGGCAGGCCGGTGACGCGATCGCGCTGTCGGTGGTCTGCGAGGCCTTTGTGCAGGACGCGCGTGCGCTGGCGGTGATCGACCACCCCGGTGTGGTCAAGGTGTTCGGCGTCATCAACGCCAACCGCACCGTCTACCGGCTGATGCCGTTCATCGAGGCGCAGACGCTCGAAGAGCAGCGCCTGGAGCGCGCCGACGCACCCACCGTGGGCGGCCTGGTGCGCCTGTACGACAAGCTGCTCGACGCGATCGAGGCCTTGCACAAGGCCGGCTTCGTGCATGGCCTGGTGCAGCCCGACCAGATCCTGATGAAGGCGGATGACAACGCGCCGGTGCTGTTGGGCATGGACGGCGTGGCCATGGAACTCGGCGAGATGACGATGAGCCCCTGGGCTGCGCTCGAGCAGCAGCAGAGCACGCGCTACGAGCGCATCAACGCCTCGGCCGACCTGTACATGCTGGCGGCGACGATGTGTTTTGCCGCCACCGGCGCTGCGCCGCCGCGGGCCGAGGAACGGCTGGCCAGCGCTGAGTGGGACCCGGCGGCGCTGCTGGCCGACGTGCCGCTCGGCGGCGGTGATTCGCCGGCGTTGCGCGATGCCTTCGTGCAGGCCATCGTGGCCTCGCTTGCGCTGGCTGCCCCGGCGCGTCCGCAGCGCGCCAACGACGTGCGCCACATCCTGCACCCGCAAGGCCATGGCGCCTTCGTCGCCACCACCGGCCCGGCGCCGCTGTGGGTCGGCGAGGTGCCCGACCGCGACTCGCAGTGGGAAACGCTCGAAGGCATGAGTGGCCCGGTGCCGCTGCGCGACAACGTCGACACGCAGATCGTCATGGAACCGTTCGAGCCGAGCCCGCCGGCCGAGCCGCGGGTTGTGCGCTCACCGGTGCGCGCCGAGCCGACGCTGGACGCGGCAGCGATGGCGGGCCGCCGCGCAGCCGATGTCGTGGCGCGGCCGAAGCGGCGAGGCGTCACGATGGCCGTCGTTGCTGCCGTGGCCACCGCCATCGTGGCGCTGGTCTGGTGGAGCCAGAAGCCGCCATCGAATCTGGCGTTGCCGGCGTCGCCGCCCGCGCCGGTGGTGGTCATGCCCGCGGCGGCTCCCACCACGGCACAAGTCACGCCGCGGCCAGCCAGTGCGGTCGCGGTGGCGCCCATCACTTCCCCTTCAGCGCGCGAGGAGCCCGTCCGCCCCGCAGCGCCAGCGGTCGAAGTGAAGACGGAGACCGCGGCGCCACCGGTTGTGACAACGGCCGCAGAACCTGCAGCGCCTGTTGCCACGGCCGCCACGGCTGTCGCCGCACCGAACATCGCTGCCGCACCCAAGGCGGCAGTCAAGGCTCCGGTCAAGGCCGTTCCCAAGACCGCGGCGCCCAAGGCGGTCGCCAAGCGCAGCGACAAACCCGTCGTCGCCGCCAGCAAAGCGACCCCGCGTCCCGTGGCCGCTGAAGGCTTGTGCGGCAACCGCACGCAGTTCGCGTACCTGTACTGCATGCAGGAGCAGTGCACGCGGGCCGCGCAGCGCAACAATCCGCAGTGCGCTGCGCTGCGCCGCAGCGGTGAACTCCGCTGAATCAAGCATGAACGGGGCGGCGCGGGTGCGCATCCAGCACGAAGACTTCGACGTGGCGCGCGAAGTCGCCGCCTTGCGGGCAGGCGATGCACGGGTCGGCGCGGTGGCGAGTTTCATCGGCACGGTGCGAGACCGCAGTGCGGGCGCCGGCCCGGCAGACACGACACGCATGGAGCTCGAGCACTACCCCGGCATGACCGAGGCGTCGATCGAGGCGATGATCGACGAGGCACTGCGGCGCTTCACGATCCTCGGCGCGCGAGTCGTGCACCGCGTCGGGCCGCTCGAACCGGGTGAGCAGATCGTGCTCGTCGTCGTCACGTCATCGCACCGCGGCGAAGCGTTTGCGGCCTGCGAGTTCCTCATGGACTACCTGAAGACGCAGGCACCGTTCTGGAAGAAGGAGCATCGGCCCGACGGCAGTGCCGAGTGGGTCGACGCGCGCGTGACGGATGACGCGGCGCTGAAGCGTTGGGGCCTCGCCAGCGCCAACGCCGAGGCAGCCTTGCCCGCGCGGTGAGCACCGCTGCTGCTTTGTTCGCCGTGTTTGTCGGCGCCGGGCTGGGCGCCTGTGCGCGCTACGGCCTCAACGAAGCCCTCAACCGATGGCTGCCACCGCTGCCGCTGGGCACGTTGGCTGCCAATCTGATCGGCGGCTACCTCGTCGGCGTGGCGATTGCATTCTTCACTTGGCGCAGCGACCTGTCGCCACTGGGGCGCCTGTTCTGCATCACCGGCGTGCTCGGTGGCCTGACGACGTTCTCGACCTTCTCGGCCGAAGTCGTGCTCTCGTTGGAGCGCGGCGAACCTGGCTGGGCATTGGCCACCGCTGCGGCCCACCTGGCGGGGTCGCTGGCGCTGACGGCACTCGGCCTGTGGACGGTACGCGCCGCGATCAGTTGAGCACGCGGGCAGCAACCCCGGTGCTGGCCGGCGCGGCTTCGATCGCGAATCCCCAGTCGGCCTGACGCAGCGCGGCCGCCATCAACTCATGCACCGCGGTCCCCAGCGCTGCGTCGAGCACGAGTTGCACGTTGCGCTTTTGCGCGTCGCTGATCGACAACTGCAGCTTGCCGCTGTCTTGCGGCGTCAACTGGACCGTGTGGGCGAGCATCGGCTCGGGGCCGAACGGTTGCTGCGCCGCCGCGGTCTGAAAGGGCTGCGAGAAATCGGCTTGCTGCAGGGCGCGCTCTCGCGCCGAGTCGGCCAGCATCGCGGCGGCCTCGGGCGTCGGTGTGGCCTGCGGCGTGGCCAGCGCGACGGCCGTTGCCGTGCCGGCCTGGCGCACCATCGCCGACAGGTGCGGCCACAGGCGCAGGCACAAGCGCCGCGTCATCCAGACCGCAAACAGGTGATCGTCGGATGTGCGCACGCGCAGCAGCAGGCGGTCGGCTTCGGCGTGGTACTGCAACGAGACCTGGCGGATGTGCATGCAGCAAATTCTAGGCACGCCGTGTGCACGCGGGCTCCGGGCACGCCGTGTGCCCCGGGCACCCGTATAGTTCACGCGTGACTGACCCACGAAACGTGGCCTCCGCCGGCGCCATCGACTCCCGCAGCCTGCGCACGGCGCTGGGCGCCTTTGCCACCGGGGTGACGGTGGTCACCTGTCGCGGTGCCGATGGGGTGGCCTTCGGCCTCACCGTGAATTCGTTCAATGCACTGTCGCTCGATCCGCCACTCGTCCTGTGGTCGCTGCGACTGGCCAGCCCGAGTCTGGCGGCGTTCGACGCGGCAACGCATTTCGCGATCAATGTGCTCGCTGAAGGGCAGGTCGATGTTTCGCGCCGCTTCGCCTCGCCGGTCGGCCAGAAGTTCGACGAAGGGCAGTGGCACGACGGCTTGCATCGTCTGCCGGTGCTCGGCGGCAGCGCGGCGGTGCTCGAATGCGAACGCCTGTCGCAGCAAACCGCCGGCGATCACCGCCTGTACATCGGCCGTGTGCTGAAGATGCAGCACCAGACCGTGCCGCCGCTGGTGTATCACGGTGGTCACTACCACCTGCTTGGTGAGGTGTTGTGATGCTCGAAGCACGGTGGCTCGCCGCATTCGCCGACGTGCTCGGCCGATGTGGCGTCAAGTCCGGCGATGCGTGCGCGGTGCTGGCCGAGACGCAGTCGCGGCCGGTGCTGGTGCAGCTGGCTTCGTTGGCGTTGCAGCAACTGGGTGCGCGCTCGTTCGTGTTGACCGTGCCGACACCGGCCGCGAATGCGGTGCCTGTGCGTTCGACCGGTGCATCGACCGCGCTCGGTGGACAAGACGCTGCCGTGCAATCGCTCGCGCGCTGCGCGGTGGTCGTCGATTGCACCGTCGAAGGCGTGCAGCATGCGGCCGAGTTGCCGGTGATCCTGGCTGGCGGCGCACGCGTCCTCGTCGTCAGCAACGAGCACCCGGAAATTCTCGAGCGCTGCCTGCCTCGCGCAGAGGACGAAGCAGTCGTGCGCGATGCGATGCGGCGCTTGAAGGCCGCGCGGCGCATGAGCGTGTTCTCGCGCGCCGGCACCGACTTGCACATCGACCTGGCCGGCGCCCGCATCGGTGGTGTCTGGGGCTTCACCAGCAAGCCCGGCACGCTGACGCATTGGCCCGGCGGCCTGGCGCTCGCGTTCCCGGCGGCCGGCTGTGTCAACGGCACGCTGGTGCTCGACCGCGGCGACGTCAACCTCACCTTCAAGCGCTACCTGGCCGATGCCGTACGCCTGCAGATCGAGGACGACCATGTTGACGGCATCATCGGCGACTCGCCGGACGCCGAGTTGATGCGCGGTTACTTCGCCGCGTGGGGCGACCGCGCGGCGTACGCCGTGTCGCATGTTGGCTGGGGGTTGAACCGGCGGGCGCGCTGGGACGCGATGGCGTTCTACGACAAGAGCGATTTCAACGGCACCGAGCTGCGCGCCTTTGCCGGCAACTTCTTGTATTCCACCGGCGCCAACGAGGTGGCAGGGCGCCACACCGCGGGGCATTTCGATTTGCCGCTGCGTGGCTGCACCGTCGAGCTCGATGGGCAGGCCGTGGTGAAGGAAGGGCAGTTGGTGACATGACCACGCCGACACTGGTCACGGACGCGCCACTGGCGTACCAGCACTGGGGCTCGATCGAAGACAACGAGCGGCTGGTCGTGCTGCTGCACGGCGTTGGCGGCAGCCGCGAGTCGTGGAGTGACGCGCTCTCCGGAACGGGCAGGGCATTGGCAGAAGCCGGGTTTTGCGCCATCGCCGTCGACCTTCCGGGCTACGGCCTCTCGCCCCTGCCGGCCCACTACAACATGCAGGACATGTCGTCGCTGGTGCTGGAGACACTGTGGTCCTTGAAGCGCCACTGCGCAGCGCGCGTGGCCGTGGTGGGCCACAGCATGGGCGGCATGGTGGCGCTGGATCTGGTTGCCAGCGCGCCGCAGGAGATCGATGCGATGGTGCTGCTCGCCACCTCGCCGGCGTTCGGCCGGGCCGACGGCGCCTGGCAGCAGGAGTACCTGGCGCAGCGCCTCGCGCCGCTGGACGCCGGCAAGGGCATGGCCAAGTTGGCGCCGGGCCTGGTCAAGGGCATGGCCTCGGCGAATGCGGCACACGACGTGGTGGCGCGTGCAGCGCTGCTGATGAGTGCGGTTCCCGAAGCCACCTACCGCAGTGCATTGCATGCGATCCTCGGCTTCGACCGTCGCGCGGCATTGGCCGACATCCATATCCCGGTGCTGTGCCTGGCCGGCGAAGACGACCGCAACGCGCCGCCGTCGGTGATGTCCAACATGGCGGCGCGGATCGAGGGCGCCAAGTACCGCTGCCTGCCTGGCGTGGGTCATCTGGCGCACATGGAGGCGCCCAAGCTCGTCAACCCGATGCTCGTTTCTTTTCTGCTTTCCCACTTGTGAGGCTCGCGATGGCCGACCTGTCTTCAATCGCCGGCGACACGTCGGTACTGACTCAGCAGCAACGCGAACTGCTTGCGCTGGCCTCGTCACTGGGCCGAGAAAAATTTGCCGGCCGCGCCGCGCACTGGGACCGCGAGGCGAGTTTTCCATTCGACAACTACGCGGATCTGCGTGACGCGGGCCTGCTCGGCATCTGCGTGCCGAGAGCTCACGGCGGCTTCGGTGCCGATTTCACGACCTACGTCATGGTGGCCGCCGAGTTGGGCCGGCACTGTGGATCGACCGCGTTGTCGTTCAACATGCACGTCTGCTCGACGCTGTGGGCCGGCGCGATCGCTGACGCGCTGGACATGACCGCTGAACAGCGTGCCGATCACGAACGCATCCGCGCGATCCACTTCGCGCGCATCGTCGAGCAAGGCAAGGTCTACTCGCAGCCGTTCTCCGAAGGCGGCGCGGCCGCGGCCGGCAAGGCGCCTTGGGGCACGCGTGCGATCAAGGTCGAGGGTGGCTACCGCGTCGTCGGCAAGAAGATCTTTGCCTCGCTGTCCGGTGCGGCCGACTACTACGGGGTGCTGTGCACCTTGGAGCGCGAAGACGGCGAGGCCGGCACGATGCGCGACTCGCTCTACCTCGCGGTGCCGGCCGACGCCGAGGGCGTGGCGGTCAGCGGCGAGTGGGATCCGCTGGGCATGCGCGGCACGGTCAGCCGCACGCTGACCTTCGACAACGTGCAGGTCAGTGATGACGCGCGGTTGATGCCCGAGGGCTTGTACTTTCAGGCGGCTTCACGTTACCCACACATGTTCGCCACGCTGTCGCCGACCTACATGGGCATCGCGCAGGCAGCCTACGACTTCACCGTGTCTTACCTGCGCGGCGAGGTGCCGGGCACGCCGCCGGTGAAGCGCCGCATGTACACGACCAAGCAGATCGCGGTGGCGCAGATGCGCGTGATGCTCGAACAGACGCGCGCGCTGTTTTTGCAGACGGCCCGCGAAGCTCGCGTCGATCCGGACAAGGACGCTCGCCTGCGCCTGTATGCCGCGCACTACACGATCATGGAGAACGCCAACGAGATCTGTCAGCTGGCGGTGCGCACCTGCGGTGGCCAGTCGATGCTGAAGTCGCTGCCGCTCGAACGCCTGTACCGCGATTCGCGCTGCGGCTCGCTGATGCTGCCGTGGACAGCCGAGCTGTGCATTGACCGGCTGGGACGCGAGTGCCTGTACGAATCCGGCGAACGCGACGAAGTGATTGAATGAGATGAGCGCCCTGTTGGAGCGGTTGCCGCATGGCAGCACTCCGGCGCTGGAGGCGGGTGGGCGCACGTGGAGCTACGACGCGCTGCACCGCGAGATCGATGACTGGCGCCAGCGACTGGCTGCACAAGGCGTCTCGCGAGGGATGGCGTTCGGCTGGCTCGGCCTGAACAGCGTGCCCATGCTGGCGGCCCTGTTCGCCTGCGCGAAGCTGCATGCGCGGTTCGTGCCGCTGAACTGGCGGCTTGCGGCGCACGAATTGCGAACGATCGCCACTCATGCCGGGCTCACAGCGTGGCATGCCGATGCGGCTTTTGGCGCTCTCGACGGGGTTGCGCCTTCGCAGGGGCCGCCCCACACCGCCCATGACGACCTGCTGCTGGTCTACACCAGCGGCACGACAGGCGCGCCCAAGGGCGCCTTGCACACGCAGGCGGCGATGGTGGCCAACATCGCCGCTGCCATCGACGCGCAAGGCTTCGGTGCCAGCACGCGCACGCTGGCGGTGCTGCCGCTGTTTCATGTCGGTGGCCTTTGCATCCAGGTGCTGCCGACGCTGGCCGCCGGCGGCACGGTGCGATTGCAGCCGCGGTTCGATGCCGCTGCGTGGTTCGACGACGTGGCCGCGTGGCGGCCGACGACGAGCCTGCTCGTGCCGGCGGCAATGCGAGCGCTGATCGAACATCCGCGCTGGCCCGAGGCCGACTTGTCGTCGCTGCATTTCATCAACTGCGGCTCGCAGATCGTGCCGCGATCGCTGATCGAAGCATTCCATGCGCGCGGCGTGCCGGTGGCGCAGGTTTACGGCGCCACCGAAACCGGGCCGGTGACGCTGGTGCTGCGGCCCGGCGACGCGCTGGCGCATGTGGGCTCGGTCGGCAAGCCGGCGCTCGGCGTGCAGGTGCGTCTGGTCAATGGTGAAGTGCAGGTGAGGGCGCCGAACCTGGCCCGCGGCTACCACCGCCGCCCGAACGACGAGGCCTTTGCAGAGGGCTGGTTCCGCACCGGTGACTTGGCGCGGGTCGATGCCGGCGGCTACTACGAAATCGTCGGCCGCGCCAAGGAGTTGATCATCTCCGGCGGCGAGAACATCCACCCGGCGGAGATCGAGAACATCGCGCTCGCCGACGCGACCGTGGCCGAGGCGGCCGTGGTCGGTGTACCCGACGCACAGTGGGGCGAAGTGGCGGTGCTGGCCCTTGTGGCGCGCCCTGGCATGACCGTGGACACCGAGCGTCTGCAAGCGGCGTTTGCGGTCACGCTGGCCCGCTTCAAGCACCCGCGCCGCATCGTCGTGCTCGACGCTTTGCCGAAAACGGCGCTGGGCAAGGTGCGCAAGACCGACCTGGCGATTGATCTGCAGCAAGCCGGCGACCCTTGAATTGGCCACCATGCGCCCCACGTCCGGAGGAGTTGAATCCAGCGAGAGACCCCCATGCGCATCGACAAACTCACCACCGCATTCCAGCAGGCGCTGGCCGAGGCGCAGAGCCTGGCCGTGGCGCGCGACAACCCCTACATCGAGCCGGCGCATGTGCTGGCGGCGATGCTGGCGCAGCCCGACGGCCCGAAGGCACTGCTCGACCGTGCCGGTGCCAACACCGCGGCGCTGAAGACAGCGCTTGACACCGCCGTCGGCGGCCTGCCGCAAGTGCAGGGCCAAGGCCAAGTGGTGCAGCCGGGGCGCGATCTCGTCGCGCTCTTGCAAGCCGCGGAAAAGGAAGCCGGCAAGCGCGGCGACCAGTTCATCGCCAGCGAAATGTTTCTGCTCGCGCTCGCGGATGCCAAGACCGACCTCGGCGGCATCGTGCGCGGCCACGGGCTCACACGCAAAGCGCTCGAAGGCGCGATCACTGCGATCCGCGGCGGCGCGAGCGTCGACTCTGCCGAGTCCGAAGGCCAGCGCGAGGCGCTGAAGAAGTACACGCTCGACTTGACCGAGCGCGCGCGCGCCGGCAAGCTCGATCCGGTGATCGGCCGCGACGACGAAATCCGCCGCGCCATCCAGGTGTTGCAGCGGCGCACCAAGAACAACCCGGTGCTGATCGGCGAGCCGGGTGTCGGCAAGACAGCGATCGTCGAAGGCCTGGCGCAGCGCATCGTCGAGGGCGAGGTGCCCGAAACGCTGAAGGACAAGCGCGTGCTCTCGCTCGACATGGCGGGGTTACTCGCCGGCGCCAAGTTCCGCGGTGAGTTCGAAGAGCGCCTGAAGGCGGTGCTGAAGGAAGTTGCCGCCGATGAAGGCCGCATCATTCTCTTCATCGACGAGTTGCACACGATGGTCGGTGCCGGCAAAGCTGAAGGCGCGATCGACGCCGGCAACATGCTGAAGCCCGCACTCGCGCGCGGCGAGTTGCATTGCATCGGCGCGACGACGCTCAACGAGTACCGCAAGTACGTCGAGAAGGATGCCGCGCTGGAGCGGCGCTTTCAGAAAGTGCTGGTCGGTGAGCCGACGGTGGAAGCGACGATTGCCATCCTGCGCGGCTTGCAGGAAAAGTACGAGGTTCACCATGGCGTCGAGATCACCGACCCGGCGATCGTTGCCGCGGCCGAGCTCTCGCACCGCTACATCACCGACCGCTTCCTGCCCGACAAGGCGATCGACCTGATCGACGAAGCCGCGGCCAAGATCAAGATCGAGATCGACTCCAAGCCCGAGGCGATGGACAAGCTCGACCGCCGGCTGATCCAGTTGAAGATCGAGCGCGAGGCGGTGCGCAAGGAGAAGGATGAAGCGTCGATCAAGCGCATGGGCCTGATCGAGGAAGAGATCGTCAAGCTCGAGCGCGAGGCCGCTGACCTCGAGGAAATCTGGAAGAGCGAGAAGGCCACCGCGCAGGGTAGCGCGCAGGTCAAGGAAGAGATCGACCGCATTCGCCACCAGATCGACGAGTCGACGCGCAAGGGCAACTTCGACAAGGTCGCCGAACTGCAATACGGCAAGCTGCCCGAGCTGGAGAAGCGGCTGAAGGAAGCGCAGGCCAAGGAAACCGGCAAGAAAGGCGCTGGCAAGCCGCAACTGCTGCGCACGATGGTCGGCGCCGAAGAGATCGCCGAAGTGGTCTCTCGCTCGACCGGCATTCCGGTGTCCAAGCTGATGCAGGGCGAGCGCGACAAGCTCTTGCAGATGGAGACCAAGCTGCACGAGCGCGTGGTCGGCCAGGACGAAGCCATCACTGCCGTGGCCAATGCCATCCGCCGCTCACGTGCCGGCCTGTCGGATCCGAACCGGCCGTATGGCAGCTTCCTCTTCCTCGGCCCCACGGGCGTCGGCAAGACCGAACTGTGCAAGGCCCTGGCCGGCTTCCTGTTCGACAGCGAGGACCACATGGTGCGCGTCGACATGAGCGAGTTCATGGAGAAGCATTCGGTGAGCCGCTTGATCGGCGCGCCGCCGGGCTACGTCGGCTACGACGAAGGCGGTACGCTGACCGAAGCCGTGCGCCGCAAGCCCTATTGCGTGCTGCTGCTCGATGAAGTCGAGAAGGCGCATCCGGACGTTTTCAACGTGCTGCTGCAAGTGCTCGACGACGGGCGCCTGACCGACGGCCAGGGCCGGACCGTGGATTTCAAGAACACGGTGATCGTGATGACGAGCAACCTCGGCTCGCACATGATCATGCAGATGGCCGGGCAAGACAGCGAGCTGATCCGCGACGCGGTCTGGGCCGAAGTAAAGAGCCATTTCCGCCCTGAGTTCCTGAACCGCATCGACGAAGCGGTGGTCTTCCACGCGCTCGATGCCAAGCACATCGAGTCGATCGCGAAGATTCAGCTGAAGACGCTCGAAGCGCGGATGGCGAAGATGGACCTGAAGCTCGACGTGTCAGTGCAGGCGCTGGCGGCGTTGGCCAAGGTTGGCTTCGACCCGGTGTTCGGCGCGCGGCCG
Source organism: uncultured beta proteobacterium (assembly GCA_963738425.1). Classification (GTDB taxonomy): domain Bacteria; phylum Pseudomonadota; class Gammaproteobacteria; order Burkholderiales; family Burkholderiaceae_C; genus CADEEN01. The sequence continues at coordinate 23,662 of CAVTWT010000034.1, forward strand.
CTGAAGCGCGCGATCCAGCAGCGCATCGAGAACCCGGTGGCCAAGCTGATCCTGGAAGGCAGGTTCGGGCCGAAGGACGTGGTGCCAGTGGATGTGGACGGCGACCAGTTCGTCTTCACGCGCGTCGTGCACTAGGCTCACCCCCGAAGCGGCTTCGCCGCCTCCCCCTCAAGGGGGCCGAGCCCGGACATGAACAGTCCACTGGACTGTTCGTGTCTGGCGAGGAGCGCGAGCACAGCAAGCGCGCGGCCTGCAAGGCCCGCCAGCGGCTTGGCAAAGCCAGTTCCGCGCGGCGGTTGCTGGGCAGAGCGGCTAACGAGGGGGGGATGCGTTCTCTTCGAGCAGCAGGTCCAGACGCTGCAGTTGCAACCGAACCAGCGTCAGGTTCGACAGCGACTTGTCGAGAACCGCGTGCATCGCCAAGCCACGGCGCGCGGGCACGGTGCGCAGCAGAACGTGGTGGCTGCCGAGCGTGATGGCGGCGTCGGGCGCAGCGTCGCCGAGGTTCAAGGCGTGGGCGGCTTCGGCCATCGAGGCCATCAACGACGCGCCGTGCGCCGCCAGGCCGGCCGGGCCAGGCCGCGCGCCGGTGTGGCCGATCGTGCGCTGCGTGGCCAGCTCGAAGATGCAGCAACTGACCATGCCCTTCAACTCGCCGCACTTGCGCAGGTAGGTCGTCAGCACCGGGTCGGCCACCGCCGGGGCAGGCGCAGCTGCCGAAGTGCGGACTTCGGGCATCGGCTGCATCGGCAGCGGCGTGCGGGCGACGCCGGCCGCGGGCGCCGGTGTGGGTGGTGTCGCCGGCACCAGATCGAAGATCTCGGGGATGTGGATCGCCTCTTCCGACAATTGCTCGCGCAGCTTGTTCCACGAGGCTCGCAGGTAGCTCCAGGCCTCGGCTGGCCGCGTCACCACTGGCGTCGTGCGAATCTTGATCTTCGAGCCGCGGGCCAGATGCGCGGCCTGTCCGGCGAGTGACGATGCGCCCGACAGCGGCAGCATCAGCAGCTCCTGGTTGTGCCATGGCTCCTCGACGATGGCGTCGCGCAGCGGCATCAACGCGGTGGCCAGGGCGTGCGGCGGCAGATCGCTGACCATGACGACGCCCAAGCGGCTGTGCGACAGCAGGGTGCGCGCCAGACGGCGCCGTTGCGCGGTGTCGGCGTCCGCCTCGGTGGTGTAAAGGCGCAGCGGTGGCTGGTCCGGGCCGACGGGCAATTCGACGAATTCGAGACGCGCCAGCGGCATGCCGACGCCTTGGCGGCGGATGTGCAGTTGGTGGACCGGCCGCTGCATGGCTGCCGCCAGACCCTGCAGCATGCGGCGCGACGAATGGCTGCCGATATCGTGCATCACCACGTATTCGGGCTGCATCGCCTCGAACTGCTGCTGCAGCGCTTCGGCGGCCTCGCAGGCGACGAAGAGCTCCCATTGCGCGTCACTGACGCGACGCCCGACCTGTTGGTGCGCCCGCGGTGAGTCTGCCGTCGGGTCCTGCATGACCTGCGTGGCCACGCCCGTTTGCTGGCGCGTGGCCTCCCACGCCTGTTCTTCTTCGAACTCCGGCCCCGGGTGCGCCGAGGCATCGAAGCCGGACATCTGGTGAAGCGTCTTGACCATACGAGACAGAGCAGCTGCAGTGGTGTGGACGGGCGTGGGAAAACTCCGAGACCAGTGTAAGCCGCAGCGCTTCGGGCCGGCTCCCTAGAATGAGTTGACATGCGCAAGAGTCATCAAACCCCAAAGACCGCGCCCACGGTGGTCATCGGCGCGGGCCTGGCAGGCCTGACTGTGGCCTTGCGCCTCGCACAAGAACAACCCGTCGTGGTGTTGGCCAAACGCAACCTCGATGAGGCCGCGACCGCTTGGGCGCAAGGCGGCATCGTCGGCGTGCTGGGCAGTGACGACAGCATCGAATCGCATGTGCGCGACACGCAGGACGCCGGGGCCGGGCTCGTCGACGAGCACACCGCGCGTTTCATCGCCGAGCGCAGCGCCCGCGCGGTGGAGTGGCTGATGGGCGAGGGGGTGCCGTTCTCGGCCGACCCGGACGGGCCGCTCGGCCTGCACCTGACGCGCGAAGGCGGTCATGCGGTGCGGCGCATTGCCCACGCGGCCGATGCCACCGGCCGCGCGATCCACGATGCATTGCTGGCCAAAGCCAAGGCCCATCCCAACGTCACGCTGCGCGAGCGCTGGATGGCGGTGGATCTGATCACCTCGCGGCATGTCATGGGTGACGAGAGCCCGCGCTGCCACGGCGTCTATGCGCTGGACATCGACAGCGGGCGTGTCGAAACGCTGGCGGCGTCGCACGTGGTGCTGTCAACCGGCGGCGTCGGCAAGGTCTATCGTTACACCAGCAACCCGGACACCGCCACCGGTGACGGCATTGCGATGGCCTGGCGGGCCGGTTGCCGGGTAGGCAACATGGAGTTCATCCAGTTCCACCCGACCTGCCTGTACCACCCGCAAGAGCGCAGCTTCCTGATCACCGAAGCCTTGCGCGGCGAGGGTGCGCATCTGAAGCTGCCGGGCGTTCGGCCGGGTGACCCCGGGGGCACGCGCTTCATGAAAGCACATGATCCGCGCGAAGAGCTGGCGCCGCGCGACATCGTGGCCCGGGCGATCGACTTCGAGATGAAGAAGCACGGCCTGGACCATGTGTGGCTCGATGCGACCCACCTTGGCGAGGCATTTCTCAAGGAGCACTTTCCGACCATCCACGCGCGTTGCGCCAAGCTCGGCATCGACATCGCCAGGCAACCGATCCCGGTCGTGCCCGCAGCGCACTACACGTGCGGCGGCGTCGTCACCGACCTCGAAGGCCGCACCGACCTTCCTGGCCTGTATGCCGTGGGGGAGACGACCTACACCGGGCTGCACGGCGCCAACCGGCTGGCCAGCAACTCACTGCTCGAGTGTGTCGTCCTCGGCCACTCCTGTGCGCAGGCCATCATCGCGGCAGCCCCGTCGCCGAGCGCGGCGCTGCCGCCGTGGGACGAAAGCCAGGTCGAGAACGCCGACGAGCAGGTCGTGATTTCGCACAACTGGGACGAGCTGCGCTTGATGATGTGGAACTACGTTGGCATCGTGCGCACCACCAAGCGCCTGGAACGCGCGCTGCACCGCATCGACTTGCTGAAAAGCGAGATCGACGAGTACTACGCCAACTTCCGTGTCACGCGCGATCTGCTCGAGCTGCGCAACCTCGTCGAATGCGCAGAGCTGATCGTGCGCTCGGCGCTGTCACGGCATGAGAGCCGCGGCCTGCACTTCAGCCGCGACTACCCACGCACCTTGCCGGTGAGCTTCCCGACGGTGTTGATCCGCGATCCGAAGTGATCAGGCGCTGCCGAGGTTCCTGACGAAGCCGCCAGGTTGCGGCTGCGCGATCGCCGACGGATTCGCCGCAACGAAAGCCAGCATGCGATCGATGCAACCCAGCGCCTGCGAGCGGATCGGCTCAGGCACCTGGATTTCGCCGCTGCCGGTTTCGAGGCAAGCGATCAGACCCTGCGTCGCATTCATCGCCATCCATGGGCAATGCGCGCAGCTCTTGCACGTGGCGCTCTTGCCGGCGGTCGGCGCTTCGATCAGCGTCTTGCCTGGTGCGAGTTGCTGCATGCGGTGGAACATGCCGTTGTCGGTGGCGACGATGTACTCGCGGGCCTTGCCGTCAACGACGGCCTTCAACAACTGGGAGGTGGAGCCGACCAGATCGGCTTGTGCGACCACCGCTTGCGGCGACTCGGGATGCACCAGCACCGTCGCGTCTGGATGCTCCTTGCGCAGCAGTTCCAGCTCCACGCCTTTGAACTCGTCATGGACGATGCAGGCGCCGTTCCACATCAGCATGTCGGCACCGGTCTGCTCCTGGATGTAGCGGCCGAGGTGCTTGTCAGGCGCCCACAGCACCTTTTCGCCTTGCTCGTGCAGGTGGCGCACGATGGCCAGCGCGCACGAGCTCGTCACCATCCAGTCGGCGCGTGCCTTGACCGCGGCGCTGGTGTTGGCATAGACGACGACCTTGCGCTCCGGGTGCGCGTCGCAGAACGCCGCGAACTCGTCCGGCGGGCAGCCCAGGTCGAGCGAGCAGGTGGCTTCCAGATCGGGCATCAGCACGCGCTTGTGCGGCGAGAGGATCTTCGCGCTTTCGCCCATGAATCGCACGCCGGCCACGACCAGCGTCTGCGCGGCATGGTCACGGCCGAAGCGCGCCATCTCGAGCGAATCGGCCACGCAGCCGCCGGTTTCCTGCGCCAGATCCTGCAGATCGCCGTCGACGTAATAGTGGGCTACGAGCACGGCGTTGTGTTGCTGCAGCAGCGCCTTGGCGCGCGCCTTGGTGGTGGCGCGTTCGCCCGGGGTGGGCGTGGCCGGCACACGCGCCCAGGCGTGCGCGGTCTTGCTCGCGCCCGTGGCGTCCTGGCGTGTGTAGTCGAAGAGAACTTGGCTCATGGCGGCGTGGTCGCTGGTGCGCAGCGCCGATGGTAGCCGCCGGGTGAAAGCCTTACCCGAGCCCGCGTTCTGCCTCGGCCAGCTTGAACCGCAGCAACGCCAGATTCGCATGCTGGCGTTCGAGCCGCGCGAACAGGAACTGGTGCGGCCGGCGCGCCAGCGGGCGCACGAGGTGGTGCGCCGCGCCGGCAGTCACACTGAACTCTTCGAGCGAGCCGACCATCCCCATGTCTTCATGCGCCTTGCGGTGAGCGCGCAGCACCGGCGCCAAGGCCGCGGCGGCACGCTTCAAATCGACCGCGTTGTCGCGCGACTCGCCCGCCAGCAGATCGCCGTCCGTGGCGTCGGCCAGCGCCGCGCCTTGCACGCCGTCGGTCATCATCAACATGCGCAGCTGCCGGGCGACGTTGCGGGCATCAATGGCCGCCGGGTCAGCCGCCTGTTCCTGCGGCGTCTGCTGGCGGTCCCAGGCGGCCAGCAACGCATTCCAGACCGACGAGGTGCCGGTCAGCGGCTCGTCGAGCACTTCGACATGCAGGTTCGAAGGCCAGTCGAGCGCGGCGATCTTGCTGGCGATCCACAGCGCCGACGGCGGCAGCAGGAAAAGCAGCGATTCGCACTTCCAGGTGGGCTCGGCGACGGCTCGCTGCAGTGCGACCAGCATCGCTTCGACTTCGCCGGGCACCATCGGCCCGACGATGACCGCCGCCATCTGGCTGCGCTCCATCAGCACGAACGGGATCGCCAGGTTCTCGCCTTCGGAGACGCGCAGGTCGGCGTGGTAGATCTTCAGCGAGGCATCGCCGCGCCGCGGCACGATCGTGCGCTCCAGTGTGGCCAGGATCGACAACGTGGCCTGTTCGCGCAGGTGCAGCCGTTCGACCGGCTGGCCGGTGGCATCGGACAAGGCCTTGATGACGCCCGGGGCCCACAGGCGCACCGGGTCGAGCAGCGTGATCGTGCGCACGTCGTCGGCATTGCGGGCCTGCGCCAGGTGTTCGCGCATCGCCGCTGCTGGCGAGCCGGAGAAGAACAGGTCCTGATGGTGCCGCTCGAGCATGCGGCCGTCATCTGCGACCCGCGTGTCGGTGCTTTCAAGCACCGCGGTGGCCGCAAACTCCGGCATCGGGCCACCCGGCTTCAGCGGGGTGGGCACGAGTTCTCCGAACAAGGACTTCAACACAGGCAGCTCCAGTCGCGATCGATGAACGCCGGTCGCAGCTTAGGGTCACGGCCAAGGCTTGCGTTCCCACAAGCAACGGTCAAGCAGGGAGGTGCCTCGGCGGTTACTACAGTCACGCTTTGACACTCAAGCTCACTGCCTTGCACTTGCGCTGCAAGGCTGTTTGTCCTGCCGATACCATTCAAGCATGAACACAGGCTCTGCTGCGCTGCCTTCGCCGTCGAGGCGCGACGACGTCAAGACCATCGGCCTGGTGGGTTTGGCGCACGGCACCTCTCACTTCTTCCACATGCTGCTGCCGCCGTTGTTCCCGCTGTTCGTGCGCGACTTCGGCGTCAGCTACGCGCAGCTTGGCCTGGTGGTGACGGTGTTTTTCGTCGTTTCGGGCATTGGGCAGGCGCTGGCCGGGTTCCTCGTCGACCGGACCGGTGCGCGGCCGGTGCTGTTCGCTGCGATGGCCTGCTTTGTGGCGTCAGGCGTGCTCGCCTCCGCGGCGCAAGGGCTCGACGGCCTGCTGCTGGCCGCAGCGCTGGCCGGGCTGGGCAATTCGCCGTTTCATCCGGTGGACTTCACCATCCTCAACAAGCGCGTCTCCCCGCCTCGCCTGGGCCACGCGTTTTCGGTGCATGGCATCAGTGGCAACCTCGGCTGGGCGGTGGCGCCGGTGTTCCTGTTGTCGATCGTGCACGCGACGGGCTCCTGGCGCTGGGCGCTCGCAGCCAGCGCAGCGTGGGCCTTGCTGATGCTGGCGCTGTTGATCTGGCAGCGCGCGGTGATTGACGACAGTGCGGTGGCGAGCCGACCCGTTGCAAGCGCCACGGGCACCGAACCCGGCACGTTCTCGTTCTTGCGCCTGCCATCGGTGTGGTTGTGCTTTTCGTTCTTCTTCTTTTCGACCTGTGCGCTGTCGGCCATCCAGAGCTTCGCAGGCCCGGCGCTGTCGAAGATGTACGAGTTGCCCTTGTCGACCACCGCTTACGTCGTCACCGGCTACATGGTGGCCGGGGCGCTTGGCATCCTCACCGGTGGCTTTCTTGCCGTGCGCGCGACGCACCTGGAGCGCGTGATCGGTGTCTGCCTGGCGGTGGCGGCGCTGCTGCTGGCAATCGTCGGCAGCGGCGTACTGCCGGCCACGCTGGCGATGCTGGCAACGGCGCTGGCCGGATTTGGCGCCGGGCTGGCCGGGCCGTCGCGCGACATGCTGATCAAGCGTGCCTCGCCGCCGGGCGCGACCGGCCGCGTCTATGGCACGGTTTATTCGGGGCTCGACATAGGCTTTGCGTTGGCCGCGCCGGTCTTCGGTGCCATCCTCGACGGTGGCCGGCCAGATGGCGTGTTCTACGGTGCTGCCCTGGCGCTGGCTTTGGGCATCGCATCGGCGTCGCTGGTGGGGCTGCGCGTGGCGCTGACGTCGCGGCGGGTGGCGGCATGAGCGGCGCGGCAACCCGCCTGGCCGGTCATGCGCTGGTCGAAGCGCTGATCGCTCAAGGCATCGATACCGTTTTCGGTGTGCCGGGCGAAAGCTACCTGGCCGTGCTCGATGGCTTTCATGCGCACGCCAACCGCATTCGCTTCATCACCTGCCGCCATGAAGGCGGCGCTGCCTTCATGGCCGAGGCGCAGGGCAAGTTGTCGAACTGGCCAGGGGTGTGCTTCGTGACCCGCGGCCCCGGCGCCAGCAACGCTGCGATCGGTTTGCACACCGCGTTCCAGGACTCGACGCCGATGGTGCTGTTCGTCGGCCAGGTCGCGTCCGATCAGCGTGACCGCGAAGCCTTTCAGGAGCTCGACTACCGGCAGGTCTTCGGCCCCGGCACGCTGGGCATGGCCAAGTGGGTCGGCGAGGTGCAGCACGCAGACCGCCTGCCGGAGTACGTGGCCCGTGCTTTCCACACCGCGATGCAGGGCCGGCCCGGCCCGGTCGTACTGGTGCTGCCGGAAGACATGCTGACCACAGCGACCGCGGCGCCTGTGTTGCCACGGATCGTGCCGGCGCAGACCTGGCCGGCGCCCGGCGGATTGCGCAATTTGCGCGAGCGCCTGCTGGCCGCGCAGAAGCCGCTGGTCATTGCGGGTGGCCCGCTGTGGAGCGCCGAAAGCGCACGCGCGCTGCAACGCTTTGCCGAGAGCTGGCAGTTGCCGGTGGCCTGCGGCTTTCGCTTTCAGGACTGTTTCGACAATCGCCATCCGCAGTACGCGGGCGATGTCGGCATCGGCATCAATCCGAAACTCGCAGCGCGTGTGCGCGAGGCCGATCTGATTCTGGCCATCGGCGTGCGCCTGGGCGAGATGACGACCGGCGGCTATGAGCACCTCGCCGTGCCACGGCCAGCGCAAACGCTGGTGCATCTCCATCCGGGTGCAGAAGAGTTGGGCCGCGTCTATGCCGCCGACTTGATGCTGCAGTGCTCGCTGTCGCTCGCCGGCCAGGCATTGGAAACTCTGGCCGCGCCGGCGCAGGTGCCTTGGGCTGCATGGACGGCGGCCGCGCGGGCCGACTACGAAGGCAATCTGGTGGCCGCTGCGGTCGAGCCGCTGGACATGACGCAGTTGGTGAAGACCTTGAACCGCCTCGTGCCCGAGAACACGGTCTACACCAACGGCGCCGGCAATTTCAGCGCCTGGCTGCACCGCTTCACGCCCTACCTGCCGCTGCATCAGCACGGCCGCACGCAACTGGCGCCGACCTCCGGTTCGATGGGCTATGGCGTGCCAGCGGCGGTGGCGGCGTCGCTGCTGTACCCCGACCGCACGGTGGTCAATCTGGCCGGCGACGGCGACTTTCTGATGACCGGTCAGGAACTGGCCACGGCTCGCATGTTCGGGGCAGGCGAGGGCGCTGGCAAGTTGATCAGCATCGTCATCGACAACGGCACCTACGGCACGATCCGCATGCACCAGGAGCGCGCTTATCCTGCGCGTGTCTCAGGCAGCGATTTGCGCAACCCTGACTTTGCTGCGCTGGCGCTGGCCTACGGCTGGCGTGCGCACCGCGTGCAAGACACGGCGCAGTTCGAGCCGGCCCTGCAGGCGGCGCTGGCGTCGGACACGCCGACGCTGATTCACGTGACGCTGGATGCGGAAGTGATTTCGCCGCGGGCGACGATCACGCAGCTGCGAGCGAAGCGCTAGAACGCGAAGGCGCTACTTGCAGTCGCTGGCGATGACCTGGCGCGAGCGCTGCATTTCTTCGGCGCGGCCCTTGTCATCGAGAATCTCTCGCTCGCCCTTGTCGTTGGTGCGCGCGATGCGCATCCCATCGTTGAGAGCCGACAGATGGCTCTTCGCTCGCGCACAGTTCTCGGCACGCTGTGCGTTGTCCTTGTCCAGCTGCGCCTTCTGCTTCAGTTCCTGCTCATCGGCGGCTTTCTTGCGGCGCGCTTCGAGCTCGGGGTCATTGCGCTGGGCCAGGGCCGCGGCCGCTCCGCTGGCCGGTACCGAAGCCGCTGCTGGCTGAGCCTGCGGCGCGCGACGCACGACGGTCGTCGGACGCTCGATGATGTCCTTGTCCGGGACACCGGCCGGCGGCGGCAGATCGCTGACGACGATGCGGCCTTGCGCATCGCGGTACTTCCACGGCACCGACTGCGCATTCGCCATGCTCACGCACAACAGCGCGGTGGCCAAGGTGCCCAGGATGAGCGGCAGAAGGGAACGCTTCATGGTGCGCAGGTCCGTGTGTGAACTCTTGCCAGTGTAGTGTCGGCGCCCCGGTAACGGCAGGGGTGAAATTCACGCTCCGTATAATTCGTTTTTGAGTCTGGAGAGATCTCCCATCATGCGCCTCCTCGGCAAAGCGCTCACCTTCGACGACGTGTTGTTGGTGCCGGCCTTCTCCCAAGTCCTGCCGCGCGACACCAGCCTGGCCACCCGCCTGTCACGCCGCATCACTCTGAACCTCCCGCTGGTTTCAGCGGCGATGGACACCGTCACCGAAGCGCGCCTGGCGATTGCCATCGCGCAAGAGGGCGGCATCGGCATCGTTCACAAGAACCTGACGGCGCAGCAGCAGGCCAAGGAAGTGGCACGCGTCAAGCGCTACGAGTCCGGCGTGCTGCGCGATCCGATCACCGTCGGGCCTGACATGCCGGTGCGCGAAGTGATGGCGCTGGCGCAGCAGCACGGCATCTCGGGCTTTCCGGTGTTGGAAGGCAAGACAGTGGTCGGCATCGTCACCAACCGCGACCTGCGCTTCGAGACTCGCATGGACGTGCCGGTGCGCGAGATCATGACGCCGCGCGAGCGCCTGATCACGGTGCGTGAAGGCGCGACCCTCGATGAAGGCAAAGCGCTGATGCACCGGCACAAGCTCGAACGCGTGCTCGTCGTCAACGACGCTTTCGAGCTGCGTGGCCTGATGACGGTCAAGGACATCACCAAGCAGACGAGCTTTCCGAATGCGGCGCGCGATCAGCACGGCAAGCTGCGCGTCGGTGCGGCGGTCGGCGTTGGCGAGGGCACCGAAGAGCGCGTCGAAGCGCTGGCGGCGGCGGGTGTCGATGCGATCGTCGTCGACACCGCGCACGGCCACAGCGCTGGTGTGATCGAGCGTGTGCGCTGGGTCAAGCGCAACTTCCCGCAGATCGATGTCATCGGCGGCAACATCGCCACCGGCGCTGCGGCGTTGGCGCTGGTCGAGGCCGGGGCCGATGCGGTCAAGGTCGGCATCGGCCCCGGCTCGATCTGCACGACGCGCATCGTCACCGGCGTCGGCGTGCCGCAGATCATGGCCATCGACAACGTCGCCAAAGCGCTCAAGGGCAGCGGCGTGCCGCTGATCGCCGACGGCGGTGTGCGCTACTCCGGTGACGTTGCGAAGGCGATCGTTGCCGGCGCCGACTCCGTGATGATGGGCAGCGCCTTTGCCGGCACCGACGAAGCGCCGGGCGAAACCATCCTCTACCAGGGCCGCAGCTACAAGAGCTATCGTGGCATGGGCTCGATCGGCGCCATGCAAAAGGGCAGCGCCGACCGCTACTTCCAGCAAACCGGCGACGACAGCGGCGGCAACAACCCGAACACCACCAAGCTCGTGCCCGAGGGCATCGAAGGCCAGGTGCCGTACAAGGGCTCAGTCGTCGGCATCATCTTCCAGATGGCCGGCGGCCTGCGGGCTTCGATGCACTACTGCGGCTGCGCGACGATCGCCGACATGCAGACGCAGGCCGAGTTCGTCGAGATCACGTCGGCCGGTGTGCGCGAGAGCCACGTTCACGACGTGCAGATCACCAAGGAAGCGCCGAACTACAGGACCGAATGAAGCGCGAATGACGACGCCTGCTGCTTCCGAATCGCATGGCCGCCCTCCCGCAAGGAAGGCGGCCATGTCTTTTATCCTGATCACAGTGCTGATCGACATGATGGCGATCGGCCTGATCGTGCCGGTGTTGCCGCCGCTGGTGGGGAAGTTCACTGCCAATCCGGCCGAGCAGTCGTTCTGGTACGGCGCCGTCGCATTCGCCTTCGGCCTCGCCAACTTCTTCGGCGCGCCGATCCTGGGGGCGCTGTCCGATCGCTACGGCCGCCGCCCGGTGCTGTTGCTCGGCTTCTGTGGACTGGCGCTCAACTTCTTTGCCACCGCGCTGGCGACGGCGCTGTGGATGTTGATCGCGGTGCGGCTGGTGGGCGGCGCCTTGCAGGCCAACGCCGCGGTCGCCAACGCCTACGTGGCTGATATCACGCCGCCAGAGGAGCGGGCGCGCCGCTTCGGGCTGCTCGGCGCCATGTTCGGCATCGGCTTCATCCTCGGCCCGGTCATGGGCGGCTTGCTCGGCGGCTTCGACCTGCATCTGCCGTTCTTTGCGGCCGGTGCGCTGGCACTGCTCAACCTGGCCTATGGCGTGTTCGTGCTGCCCGAGTCGTTGCCGACGACGCAGCGCCGGGCCTTCGATTGGCGCCGGGTCAATCCTGTCACATCCCTCAAATCGCTGGCGGAATTGAAAGGCGTGGGCTTGCTGGTGGGCGTGATCGCTGTCAGCGGGCTGGCGCAGTTCACGCTCTACACGACGTGGGTTCTGTACACGACCTTCAAGTTCGGTTGGGGCCCCACCGAGAATGGCTGGTCCTTGTTTGCGGTCGGCATCGTATCGGCGCTGGTGCAAGGCGTGCTGCTCGGCCGCCTGTTGCGTTGGCTCGGGCCGCAGCGTCTCGCGTTGTGGGGTCTGGCCTCGTCGAGCCTGGCCTTCCTGTGCTGGGGCCTGGCCAGCGAAGGCTGGATGATGTACGCGGTGATCTTCGTCAACCTGCTCGGCGGCACCGTCTCGGCCACGGTGCAGAGCCTCGTCTCGTCGTCTGCCGATGCGCGCAGCCAGGGCCAGACGATGGGCTCGGTCAGCGCGCTCAACAGCCTGATGGCGGTGGCCGCGCCGCTGATCGGTGCGCCGCTGATCGGCGTCGTCTCACACTTCCCGCAAGGCGACTGGCGAATCGGCGCGCCGATGTATTTCTGCGCGTTGCTGCAAGCGGCGTCGCTCGCACTCGCCTGGCGCCATTTCGCGAAGCCTCCCGTTCTGATTCCCAGCCCCATGCCATGACGCACGACAAGATCCTCATCCTCGACTTCGGCTCGCAAGTCACGCAGCTCATCGCCCGCCGCATCCGCGAAGCGCATGTCTATTGCGAGATCCATCCGAATGACGTGAGCGACGCCTTCATCCGCGAGTTCAATCCGAAAGGCATCGTGCTGTCGGGCAGCCACGCCAGCACCTACGAAGAGCACGACCTGCGCGCACCCGCGGCGGTGTGGGAACTTGGCGTGCCGGTGCTCGGCATCTGCTACGGCATGTTCACGATGGCGGTGCAGCAGGGCGGCAAGGTCGAGGCCAGCACGCACCGCGAGTTCGGTTATGCCGAGGTCCGCGCGCGCGGCCACACCCGCCTGCTCGAAGGCTTGCAGGACTTCGCGACGCCCGAAGGCCACGGCATGCTCAAGGTCTGGATGAGCCACGGCGACAAGGTCACCGAATTGCCGCCGGGCTTCAAGCTGATGGCTTCGACGCCGAGCTGCCCGATTGCCGGCATGGCCGACGAAGCACGTGGCTACTACGCCGTGCAGTTCCATCCCGAGGTCACGCACACGGTGCAAGGCAAGGCGCTGCTCGAGCGTTTCGTGCTGAACATCTGCAAGGCCAGGCCCGATTGGGTGATGCGCGACCACATCGCCGAAGCGGTGGCCTTGATCCGCAAGCAGGTCGGTGATGAGGAGGTCATCCTCGGCCTGTCCGGCGGCGTCGATTCGAGCGTCGCTGCGGCATTGATCCACCGTGCGATCGGCGACCAGCTGACCTGCGTCTTCGTCGATCACGGCCTGCTGCGCCTGAACGAAGGCGCGATGGTGATGGAGATGTTCGTCGGCCGCTTGCATGCCAAGGTCGTGCATGTCGATGCGAGCGAGCAGTTCCTCGGCGCGCTCCAAGGCGTGTGCCGATCCCGAGGCCAAGCGCAAGATCATCGGCCGCGAGTTCGTCGAGGTCTTCCAGGCCGAAGCGAAAAAGCTGTCCAATGCGAAGTGGTTGGCCCAAGGCACGATCTACCCGGACGTCATCGAATCCGGCGCCGCGCGCACGAAGAAGGCGACGACGATCAAGAGCCATCACAACGTCGGCGGTCTGCCCGAGACGCTGGGCCTGAAGCTGCTCGAACCGCTGCGCGACCTGTTCAAGGACGAAGTGCGCGAGCTCGGCGTGGCGCTGGGTCTGCCGCCGGAGATGGTCTATCGCCATCCGTTCCCAGGCCCCGGCCTGGGCGTGCGCATCCTCGGTGAAGTCAAGGCCGAGTTCGCCGATCTGCTGCGCCGTGCCGACGCGATCTTCATCGAAGAGCTGCGCAACTGCGTGGATCCGACGTCCGGCCGGAACTGGTACGACCTGGTCAGCCAGGCTTTCGCCGTGTTCCTGCCGGTCAAGAGCGTCGGCGTCATGGGTGATGGCCGCACCTACGACTACGTGGTCGCGCTGCGTGCCGTGCAGACCAGCGACTTCATGACGGCCGACTGGGCCGAGCTGCCATACGGCTTGCTGAAACGGACGAGCGGGCGGATCATCAACGAAGTGCGGGGAATCAACCGCGTAACCTACGATGTATCAAGCAAACCACCGGCGACGATCGAGTGGGAGTGATCGAGGAAGAGGACAGGAGACAGTTCCATGCGGCTGGTTTTCGGCGTGATGTCCTTGCTGGTCGTGCTGGCGATCGTCGGTACGTTGGGCAAGAAGCAGTTCGAGGCGTTGGGCCTGAGCGGCCAAGCCGCCACGCGAGCCGCCGGCCTGCCGGGCGCGACAGCCGCTCCTGTTGAGGGCGCGACGGTGCCAGCGCAAGCCAAGGCCATCCAGAACAACGTGCGCGATGCCGCTGCGGCGGCGTTGCAGCAGGGTGCGGATCGCGCGGCGCAGCAGGCGAACCAATGAACACCCCCGCAGCAATCATCTTGCCGGATGCGCCCAGCGCAGCGCAGGACGAGTATGCGATGCGTTTGGCGCTCGATCAGGCGCTCAACGCGCAGCTGGTCGGCGAGGTGCCCGTCGGTGCGGTGATCACGCACATGGCCGACGGCGTGCCCCAGGTCATCGCCACCGGCTACAACCGCCCGATCACCACCAACGACCCGACGGCGCACGCCGAGATCGTGGCCATCCGTCATGCAGCGCAACTGCTCGGCAACTACCGGCTGCCGGGCTGCACTATCTACGTCACGCTGGAGCCCTGCGCGATGTGCGCGATGGCGCTGATGCACGCCCGCATCGGTCGCATCGTGTTCGCTGCAGCTGACCCGAAAACCGGCGCGGTGGGGTCGGTGCTGAACCTGTTCGACAACCCCCAGCTCAACCACCACACCCATGTGCAAGGCGGGCTGCTCGCCGATGCCGCCGGCACGATGCTGCGTGATTTCTTCGTCGAGCGGCGGGCCGCGATCAAGGCGGCGCGTGATGCCTCGCCCAATGCCGAGCTGCTGCCGGTGCCCGAGGTGATCGAGTCCGACTTCGGGGCCTGGGGGTGAGCGGCGGCGACGCCTTGTCGCTCGTTTGTTTTTCGCCGGCCGGTGTCATCGCCAAGCCGGCGGCGGTGCGCCTGGCGGCCAAACGCCTGAAGAGCCTGGGCTTTGCAAGCTCTATCGATGAATCCGCGTTCGCACGCCACCAGCGTTTCGCCGGCGACGATGCCACGCGGCTGGCCGCACTGCACCGTGTTGCAAGGGCTGCTCCGTCGGTGGCGCTGGCCACGCGCGGCGGCTATGGCCTGACGCGGCTGTTGGGTCGCATCGACTGGACGTTGCTCGCCAAGAGCGTCGAGCGCGGCACACGCTGGGTCGGCCACAGCGATCTCACGGCTTTGCAGCTGGGGTTGCTGGCGCACACGCGCGGCGCCTCGCCAGTGACCTGGGCAGGCCCGTTGGCGGCAGACCATTTCGGCCGCGCCGATGCCGATGGTGGTGTCGACGAGGTCACCCGCGACTGCTTCTGCGAAGCGATGCGCGGCGAGCTCGAGGCCATCGGCTTTCGCACCGAAGCGGGATTCGAGGGCCTGGACGTCAAAGGCACGCTGTGGGGCGGCAACCTCACGATGCTGGTCAGCCTGCTCGGCACGGCGCACATGCCGAAGATCAGACGCGGCATCCTGTTCGTCGAAGACGTGAACGAACATCCGTACCGTGTCGAGCGGCATCTGCTGCACCTGCATCAGGCGGGCGTGCTCGATGCGCAACGCGCTGTCGTGCTCGGTGAGTTCAGCGCCTGGAAACCGTCGCCGCTGGACCGCGGCTTCAACCTGAAGACGGTCGTGGCGCATTTGCGCAGCGTCACCAAGACGCCGATCCTCACCGGCCTGCCGCATGGTCATGTGCCAACCACCGTGATGTTGCCCATCGGCGCCCGCGCTACGCTGGCGACGCAAGGGCGCGAGGCTTTCATCGGCTGGTGAAACCACTGCTCGGTGGTCGCAGAACGCACCGCTAGAATCTGAATGCGCCTTGCGTTGTCGGCTGTCACGAGCGGCCGACGCGTGGGGCGATTTGGTTTCTGCGAGGAGCAACGCGCATGCGCGCATGGGTTGGCGGCAACAGCCGCATCGGGCGGTTGATCGGTGTAGCACTGCTGGTGCTGGTGGCCTCAGCATGCAACAACAGCCCGTGGCCCAATGGCGCCGAGCGCGAGAACACGCTTTTCAACACCTTCGACGAGCGCTCGCCGCGCTACCTCGATCCGGTGGCCTCGTACAGCAACCCGGAGTCGGTCTACACCTACCAGACTCTACGAGCCGCTCTACGCCTACCACTACCTCAAGCGGCCCTACGAGCTGATCCCCAAGACAGCGGTCGAGGTCGTGCAGCCGTACTACCTCGACAAGGACGGCAAGCGGCTGCCTGAGGATGCAGCGGTCGAGCAGATCGCCGAGAGCGTGCACGACATCAAGATCAAACCTGGCCTTCAGTTCGCGCCGCACCCGGCGCTGGCCAGGGATGAGCAGGGCCGGTACCGCTACCACGCGCTGACGCGCGAACAACTCGGCGGCAAGCGCTCGCCCTTCGAGTTCGAACATCAAGGCACGCGGGAACTGACGGCCGAGGACTACGAGTACGCCTTCAAGCGCCACGCCACGCCACGCATCGAGACGCCGATCTTCGGCATCTTCTCCGAGTACGTGATCGGCCTGAAGGAGTACCGCAAGCTGATCGCCGAAGAGAACAAGAAGCTGCTCGCCGGCCTGCCCGAGGATGCCGGCGACAAGCCTTTCCTCGACTTCCGCAAGTGGCCGCTCGATGGCGTCAAGGCGATCGACAAGTACACCCTGCGCATCCGCATCAAAGGCAAGTACCCGCAGTGGAAGTACTGGTTGGCGATGACATTCACCTCGCCGCTGCCCTGGGAGGCTGATGCGTTCTATGCGCAGGCGGGCATGTCGGAGAACAGCCTGTCGCTCAACCAATGGCCTGTCGGCACGGGGCCGTACATGATGACCGAGTACGTGCAGGACCGCCGGCATGTGATGAAGCGCAATCCGAACTTCCGTGGCGAGCCGTTCCCGTGCGAGGGATCTGCCGAGGACAAGGCCGCGGGTTTCCTGATTGACTGCGGCAAGACGATGCCTTTCATCGACACCATCGTCTCAACCATCGTCAAGGAGAAGGTGCCGCGCAAGGAGATGTTCAAGCAAGGCTATCTCGATGTGCCGGAAATCGAGCGGCCGGAGTGGGGCGTGGACTTCCGCGTCGACATCGAGGACTCAGACCGCGTGAAGGCGCTGTACGAGTCGCGTGGCTTCCAGTTCCCGCAGACGACCGACATCAACAACTGGTACTTGGGCTTCAACTGGCTCGACCCAGTGCTTGGCAAAGGTGACACGGCCGAGCAGCAGGTGAAAAACCGCAAGCTGCGCCAAGCCTTGTCCATTGCCATTGACTGGGAAGAAGGCTACGGCCGCATCTTCCGGAGCAAAGGCGGGGAGCCGGCGCACGGCCCGGTGCCGAAAGGCGTGTTCGGTTCGCGAGAGGGCCAGCCCGGCGGCCACAACCCGGTGACACACAGGGTGGTCAACGGCGAGGTGGTGCGGCGCTCGATCGATGATGCCAAGCAGTTGCTCGCCGAGGCCGGCTACCCGAACGGTCGGGAGGCCAAGAGCGGCAAGCCGCTGGTCCTGAATTACGACTTCCAGCGTGTGTTGACGCCGGAGTTCACGTGCCGAGAACGATTGGATGGTCAAGCAGTTCGCCAAGATCGGTGTGCAGCTCGAGGTGCGCGCCACCGACTACAACCAATTCCAGGAGAAAGTGCTCAAGGGCAAGCACCAGATTTTCTGGTGGGGTTGGCTCGGCGACTACCCTGACGCGGAGAACTTCCTGTTCCTGCTTTACGGCCCGAACAGCAAGTCGCTGCACGAAGGCGAGAACGCCGCCAACTACGAGAACGCGGAGTACGACAAGCTTTACCGCCAACTGCAGACGCTCGACGACGGGCCGCCGAAACAGAAGGTGATCGACGAGATGGTGCGCATCGTGCGTGAGGATTCGCCGTGGGCCTGGGGCTACTGGCCCTATGTCGCCACCGCCAACCAGGCCTGGGTCCACAACGCCAAGCCCGGCATCATGATCCGCGACATGGGGCGCTACTACCGTCTCGACACGGCCCTGCGGGTGCAGAAGCAGGCGGAGTGGAACAAGCCGGTCTGGTGGCCGCTGGTCTTGCTCGCGGCGATGGGCGCGGGCCTGGTCATGCTGGCGCGTCGCAGCTTTGCCGCCCGCGAGCGCGCGACGGCGCGCGCCGTTTCGACGGCGACCGCTGCCATCTGAGACCGTTGCCGATGCTCAACCACATCCTCAGACGCCTCGGTTACGGCCTGCTGATCCTGCTCGGCGTCAACCTGCTGACCTTCTTCCTGTTCTTCACCGTCAACACGCCCGACGACATGGCGCGCTTGAACATCGGTGGCAAGCGCGTCACGCAGGAGCAGATCGACAAATGGAAAGCCGAGCGCGGCTACGACAAACCGCTGTACTGGAACGTCAAGGAGGAGGGCGGTGCGCGGGTCACCAGGACCATCTTCTGGGAGCGCTCGGTCTCGCTGTTCACGCTCGACTTCGGCCGCTCCGACGCGCGCCAGGCGGTGAACATCGGGCACGAGGTCAAGACGCGCATGTGGGTCAGCCTGCAGTTGGCGCTGCCGCTGTTCATCCTGCAGGTGATCGCGAGCACAGCGTTTGCTTTGATGCTGGTCTTCTTCCGTCACACGCGCGTCGACTTCTGGGGCGTGGTGCTGTGCGTGTTGATGTTGTCGATCTCGTCGCTGTTCTACATCATCGTCGGGCAGTACTTCTTCTCGCGGCTGTTCAGGCTCGTGCCGATCAACGGCTACGCACCGGGGCTCGACGCAGTGAAGTTCCTGATCCTGCCGATCCTGCTGTCGCTGCTGGCGCGCCTGGGCGGTGAAGCGCGGCTGTACCGGGCGCTGTTCCTGGAAGAAGTCGGCAAGGACTATGTGCGCACCGCACGCGCCAAGGGATTGTCCGAACAGGTGGTGCTGTTCCGCCACGTGCTGCGCAACGCGCTGATCCCGATCATCACCAGCGCCGGCTCGTACTTGCCGTACGTCTTCCTCGGCAGCCTCGTGTTCGAGAGCTTCTTCGGCATACCGGGCCTGGGCGCGTTCGTCATCGAGGCCATCACCGGGCAGGACTTTGCCATCGTGCGCACGATGGTCTTTCTCAGTGCGCTGCTCTACATCGCCAGCCAGGCGCTGATCGACATCGTCTACACCTGGGTCGATCCCCGGGTGAGGCTGGCCTGACGGGCGTCGCGAATGGGATTCAAGTTCGTCATTCTCTGGACCGACGTGGCGCTGTGGGCGATGTTCGCGGCGCTCGTCGGCTATGTGCTGCACGTGCGCCGCGATGCCAACCTGCTGGCCACCTGGCGCAAGGTCGCGCACGACCATGCCGCCCTCTCGGCGGGCGTGGTATTGCTGTTGTTCACGCTGGTGACGATGCTCGACAGCGTGCACTTCAGGCGCGCCCTGGCGCCCAGCGCCGGCAGCACGGCAGTGTTCTACGACACGAACACCGAATCCTTGCTCGACGTGGTGCTGGCGCGCCAGATCGGCATGCGCGAGACGACCTACTCCAGCCCGCTGGCCACGCATGGGCACACGAAAGAGTCGATCGAGGTCAATGGCCAATCGGTGCGCGACTTTCCGCGGCTGAAGCATGGCGGTGTGCATTTGAAGGAGCCCGATCGCGAGTGGGCGCACGACGTGATCTTGCGCGCGGTTTTCGGTGCGTTGGCTGGCGTGGTTGCCGCGGCGCTCATGGCATGGCTCGCCGCCCTGTTGCTCACCCGGGCGCACGGCGGTGTGGCTTCCGCCTTGCGTGACATTGCCGCCGATCGCACGACCTATCCCGTTCGCGCAATGCTGGCCACCTTGCTCGTGCTGTCGTTGCTGGGTGGCGTCGTGATCGCCCTGATGGGGCACTACCACGTGCTGGGCACCGACCGCACCGGCAACGACGTCCTCGTGCAGGCCTTGAAGAGCGTTCGCACGGCCTTCGTCATCGGCGTGCTGTCCACCATCGCCACATTGCCGTTCGCGCTCGTCCTGGGCGTGCTGGCAGGCTACTTCAGAGGCTGGGTCGATGAAGCGATCCAGTACGCCTACACAACACTCAGTTCTGTGCCGAATGTGCTGCTGATCGCTGCCTGCATCCTGATGGTGCAGGTGTTCCTCGACAAGAACCCGGAGATGTTCGAAACCGGAGTCGAGCGATCCGACCTCAAGATCTTCCTGCTGTGCGTGATCCTCGGCATCACCGGCTGGTCCACACTGTGCCGACTGATCCGCGGCGAGACGTTGAAGCTGCGCGAACTCGACTACGTGCAGGCGGCCACCGCCTTCGGCGTCAGCCACGCGCGCATCATGTCGCGGCACATCGTGCCGAACGTGATGCACCTGGTGCTGATCACGACGGTGCTCGGCTTCTCCGATCTCATCCTCTACGAAGCGGTGCTGACCTACGTCGGCGTCGGCGTCGATCCGTCGATGAGCAGCTTCGGCGGCATGATCAACCTGGCGCGCAGCGAGATGAGCCGCGATCCGCTGGTCTGGTGGAGTTTTGCCGCAGCCTTCGGCTTCATGGTGACGCTGGTGCTGGCGGCCAACCTGTTCGCGGATGGCGTGCGCGATGCGTTCGATCCGCGAGCCCGCGTGTTCCGTGCGCGTCTCGTCGTCAAGAGGCCCGCATGAGCGCCGCCCGGCCGCCCGAAGGCGCTCGCACCGCAGCGCGCAGCGCGAAGGTACTGCAGTGACCAGCATGTTGGAGATTCAAGACCTTGAAGTCGGTCTCGACAGCGATTCGGGCCTCGTGCGCGCGATCGATGGCCTGCGCCTGTCGATGCACCGCGGCGAGACCTTCGCACTGGTCGGCGAGAGCGGTTGCGGCAAGAGCATGACGGCGCTGGCGCTGATGCGGCTGCTGCCCGAAAACGGCCGTGTGCTCGCCGGCCGCGTCGAGCTCGAAGGCACCGACACGCTCGGCTTGTCGGAGCGGGCCATGCGCGACGTGCGCGGCGGCCGCATCGGCATGATCTTTCAGGAGCCTTCGACGAGCCTGAACCCGGTGATGAAGGTCGGCGACCAGATCGTCGAAGCGATCGAAACCCACACCGATCTGCGGGGCGAGGCGGCACGGGCCAAAGCCATCGACTGGTTGAAACGCGTCGGCATTCCCGAGCCCGAGCGCCGTATCGACGAGTACCCGTTTCGCATGAGTGGCGGCCAGAAGCAGCGCGTGATGATCGCGATGACGCTGGCCACCGAGCCCGACTTCCTCGTCGCCGATGAGCCGACGACGGCGCTCGACGTCACGATCCAGAAGCAGATCCTCGACCTGCTGCGCGATCTGCAGAGAGAGCAGGGCATGGGCTTGTTGCTGATCACGCATGACCTGGCCGTCGTCTCCGGCATGGCGCAGCGTGTGGCGCTGATGTACGCCGGGCAGATCATCGAAGTGGCTACCGCGGCGGAGTTCTTCAGGGCGCCGAAACACCCCTATGCGCAAGCGCTGCTGCGGGCGCTGCCCGACGCCGCTCGCCGCGGCGAGCCGCTGACGGCCATTGGCGGCACGGTGCCGGCGTTGACGCAGACGTTCGCCGGCTGCCGTTTCGCACCGCGCTGCGCGAGCGTGATGCCTCATTGCGGCAACACCTTGCCGACGCTCGATGCATTGACGCCGACGCACAGCGTGCGCTGCCTGCTGTATGCGAAGGGCGCTTCGCGAACCACGGTGGTCCCCGCGACCGTTCGGTCTGAGATCGCGAAGGACACGCTGGCCGTCGATGCGGTGCCGGGAAAGGCCTTTCTGGAAGTCAAAGACCTGCGCGTGCGCTTTCCGATCCGCAGAGGTTTCTTCCAGCGCACGGCGGGCTACTTCGATGCGGTCGGCGGCGTGTCGTTCGACATCCGTGCGGGCTCCACGCTGGCGCTGGTCGGTGAGTCCGGCTGCGGCAAGACGACCACGGGCAAAGCGATCGTGCAGTTGCTGCGCACGCAAGCCGTGATCGAGGGCCAGGCGCTGCTGCAGGGACGCAATCTCTTCGACCTCAACGACGAAGCCTTGAAGAACGCGCGGCGCGACATCCAGATCATCTTCCAGGATCCGTATGCATCGCTGAACCCGCGCATGCGGGTTTTCGAAGTGCTTGAAGAAGGGTTGGTTGCGCTGCGTCCCGAAATGAATGCCGCGGCACGGCGCACGCGCCTCGAACAACTCGCCGACCAGGTGGGCCTGCGCCGCGAGTCGCTGGATCGCTATCCCCATGAGTTCAGCGGTGGCCAACGCCAGCGCATCGCCATTGCGCGCGCGCTCGCTGTGCAGCCCAAGTTGATCGTCTGCGACGAGCCGACTTCAGCGCTGGACGTCAGCGTGCAGGCGCAGATCCTCAACCTGCTCGAGAGCCTGCAGCGCGAACTCGGCCTGTCGTACCTCTTCATCACGCACAACATCGGCGTGGTGGAGTACATCGCCGACGAGGTGGCGGTGATGCAGGCCGGCCGCATCGTCGAACAAGGCCCGAGCGAACAAGTGTTGCGCTCCCCCGTGCACGCTTACACACGCACGCTCCTGGCTGCGGTGCCGCGCCTGCGGGCTGTTGCGTGACGATCGCTGTCGTTTGTTGCACCGAGCCAACGCAAACGTGACACCCCGCTAGGGGCATGTCCCTAGGGCAGCGCGATGCAGATGGGCACCGCCGAGGGCTGCTGCCGCCGCGAAACAGTGCGGCTTGCCCGGTGCTGAGGCGCGTTTGCGGGCTATAGCAGGGCGAAACGGCGGCGCTCGTGGCGCCGCCGGTCACGGATACGTGCCGGCAGCGAACTGGCCACTCCGGACTTTCCCGGGCCGGTCTGCTCGTGCACGACAGTGACAATTCGTTTACATGCCCTGGAGACAGGTCGCCGGTGGTTTACGAGACCGCCCGGCGGCCGCTTTGCGGCAGGGTTCATCGATCAACCTATCTGTTCAGGAGAGTTCATGTTCAAGCGAACGAAAATCAGCACTGGCGTGCTGCTCGCCCTCGGCGGCACGCTGATGCTGCCAACCGTGGGTCAGGCCCAGGAAGCGCAGCGCATCGAGATCACGGGTTCCGCCATCAAGCGCGTCGACGCCGAGACCGCGGTGCCGATCACGATCCTGAAGATGCAGGATCTCAAGGCGCAAGGCATCACGAGCGTCGAGCAGATCATGAGCTCGTTGAGTACGGTCCAGATGACGCAGAGTTCCAGCCAGCAAGTCGGCGCGGGTACCGGCGGCGCTTCGTTTGCCGATCTGCGCGGCATTGGCGCCAGCAAGACACTGGTCCTGCTCAACAGCCGCCGCATCGCCAACAACGCGATCGACGGCTCGGCCCCCGACTTGAACATGATTCCGTTTGCCGCGATCGAGCGCATCGAAGTGCTTCGTGATGGCGCGTCGTCGCTGTACGGCACCGACGCCATCGGCGGCGTGATCAACTTCATCACCCGCAAGGACTTCCAGGGCGGTGCCATCACCGTGGGCATGGACATTCCGCAGGAGAGCGGCGGCAAGAGCAAGCAGGCCAACATCGGTTATGGCTTCGGTGACCTGGGCAAGCAAGGCTTCAACGTCTTTGGCTTCCTGGACATCAACCAGACGCAACCGATCGGGGGCCAGGAGCGTCCGTTCAACGCGCGCTTCCCCGGCGGCTTGTCGCCGACGCCGTTCCCCGCGAACTACTTCCAAGACGGCTCAGTGACCGCCAATCCGTCGGCACCGGACTGCACCAACCCGACGTACCTCACGCCGTCCGGTGATGGCACGTCATGCCTCATCAAGACATCCGAGTTCGTCGACTACACCGCCAAGACGGATCGCACCTCCGGCATGTTGCGCGGCACGTTGGCGCTGGGTTCGAACCACAACCTGACGGTGGAGTGGTTCGGCACGCGCAACAAGGCGACCACGCGCATCGCGCCCGTGCCCTACGGCACGCTCTGGATGAATCCCCTTCGCCCCGATGGTTCGCCGAACCCGTACTTCCCGGGCAATCCTGGCGCGATCGACATGGACGTTCCGTACGATCCTGCGTTCGTTCAAGCGAACATGACGCCGCGCCCGGGCGTCGTGCTGCAGCCTGGCTTCATCACCGTGAAGTGGCGTGCCTTCGCCGGTGGCCAGCGCACCAACATCTCGACCAATGACCAGCAGCGGGTGTTGGCGCAGGTCGATGGTGTGCTCGGCGCGTGGGACTACCAGGCAGGCGTCAGCTACAACGAGAACAAGATCAAGGAGACCGTCGTCGGCTACAGCGATGGCAACCAGATCACGTTGGGCATGCTCAACGGCGTGATCAACCCGTTCGGCGCGCAGGATGCGGCAGGCGACGCGGCGATCAGCGCTGCGCTGCTCGGTGGCAATCTGCAAAACCACAAAGGCAAAGTCGGCACGGTGGACGCCAAGGGCAGCCGCGAACTGGGTGACTGGTTCGGCGCAGGCCGCAAGTCGGCACTGGCCGCCGGTGTCGAGTTCCGGCGCGAGGACTTCCTGTCTACTGCGAACCCACCCGTGGCTGCACTGCTCGTGGCCAGCACGGGCGTCGATCCGGAGTCGCGTGCCGAAGGCAACCGCAACGTGTCGGCCGGGTTTGCGGAGCTGAACGTGCCGATCACCAAGGCGCTTGAAGTGTCGGCGGCTCTGCGCTATGACAAGTACAGCGACTTCGGCAACACGACGAACCCGAAGTTCACCGTGCGCTTCCAGCCGAGCAAGAGCGTGCTGCTTCGTAGCTCCTACTCGACCGGGTTCCGCGCACCGTCGCTGTACGAGTTGAACGCAGCACAGTCGTACACCAACACCGGCACGGTCAGCGACCCGGTCAACTGCCCCGATGGCACCACCGCCATTCCAGGCAAATCGACCGCACTGAACTGCAACGTGCAGTTCCAGCGCCTGACCGGTGGCAACACCGACCTGAAGCCGGAAGAGTCGAAGAACCTCACGTTCGGCCTCATCTTCGAGCCCACCGACAACCTGTCGATCGGTGCCGATCTGTGGTGGATCCGCTTGAAGAACACCATCGCCGCGCTGTCCGAGACCACGGTGCTGGGTGACGCGGTAACGTTTGGCCAGTACATCAACCGCAACAGCACCGGCGATCTGTCGATCGACGGCTTCTCGTGCCCGGGTTCCGATTGCGGCTTCCTCGACCTGCGCCAGCAGAACCTCGGTGGCACCAACACCAACGGCGTGGACCTGAGCGTCACCTACCGTCAGGGTCTGGCTTCTTCCGGCCGGCTGACTCTGGGCCTGAACTCCACTTACGTCGCGAAGTACGAGTACCAGGATTTCGTCGGTGGCCCGTGGAACCAGAACGTCGGCGTGTATGTCGGCGTGGCGCCGATCTTCCGTTGGCAGCACGCGGCTTCGGCCATCTGGAACGTGGGCAACTGGACCTTCGGTGGCGTGATCAAGAACAAGAGCGGCTACATCGATCAGGATCCGTCGAACAAGGTCAGCCCGTACACGACGGCGGACGCCTACGTGAACTGGGCCGCCACAAAGGGTTTGAGCCTGACCTTGGGCGTGAGAAACCTGACCGACCGCGACCCGCCTTACTCCAACCAGGGTGAGGTGTTCCAGGCCAACTACGATCCGCGCTTTGCTGATCCGACCGGCCGCACGTTCTACTTCCGCGCTGGTTATCAGTTCTGATAGAGGCTGACAGATGAAAAACGCCCTCGCGAAAGCGAGGGCGTTTTTGTTTGTGAGGGCCGGGCGCCTTCGTCGATGCGAAGGCAGGAACGTTGCGCGGCTACTTCGGCGCCAGCCGAATCGCCCCGTCCAGGCGGATGACTTCGCCGTTCAACATGTCGTTTTCGACGATGTGCTTGACCAGCTTCGCGTAGTCCTGCGGCGTGCCCAGGCGCGACGGGAAGGGCACGCTGGCGGCCAGCGCGTCCTGGACTTCCTGTGGCATGCCGAACAGCATCGGCGTACCGAAGATGCCGGGCGCGATCGTCATGTTGCGCACGCCGTTGCGAGCCAGATCGCGCGCGATCGGCAGCGTCATGCCGACGACGCCGCCTTTGCTCGCGGCGTACGCGGCTTGGCCGATCTGGCCGTCGTAGGCGGCCACACTGGCCGTCGAGATCATCACGCCGCGCTCGCCGGTGGCTTCCGGCGCGTTCTTGCACATCGCTTCGGCGGCGATGCGGATCATGTTGAAGCTGCCGATCAGGTTGATGTTGATGACCTTGGCAAATTGCGCCAGCGGATGCGCGCCTTCCTTGCCGACGGTCTTCGCGCCGATGGCGATGCCGGCGCAGTTGACCAGGCCCATCAGCTTGCCCATCGACACGGCCTGCGCCACCGCAGCTTGTGCGTCGGCTTCCTGCGTGACGTCGCATTTGACGAAGGCACCGCCGATCTCCTTGGCCAGCGCCTGGCCCTTGTCGGCCTGCACGTCGGCAATCAACGACCATGCCGCCCTCCTTGGCCAGCATGCGTGCGGTGCCTTCGCCCAGACCCGAAGCGCTGCCGGTGACGATGAAGACCTTGCCTGCGATGTCCATGCGTGGGCTCCTCTTCAGTTCAACGCGGCCAGCGCGCGGGATGTGATCTGATCAACCGTGCCGGTACCGTCGATCTTGCAGCAGCGCGGCGCGGCGGCATCGCCGGACGCCGACCACTTCGCGTAGTACGCCACCAGCGGCCGCGTCTGGTTCTGATAGACCTCGAGGCGCTTGCGCACGGTTTCGACCTTGTCGTCGTCGCGCTGGATCAGCGGCTCGCCGGTGGCGTCGTCCTTGCCGGCGACCTTCGGCGGGTTGAACTTGACGTGGTAGCTGCGGCCCGAGGCGATATGAAACAGCCGACCGCTCATGCGCTCGATGATGGCTTCGTCGGGCACGTCGATCTCCAACACGGCGTCGAGCTTGACGCCTGCCGCCTTCATGGCTTCGGCCTGTGCGATCGTGCGCGGGAAGCCGTCGAACAGGAAACCGTTGGCGCAGTCGGGCATGGCGATGCGTTCCTTGACCAGGCCGATGATGATGTCGTCGGAAACCAGCGCGCCCGAATCCATCACCTTCTTCGCTGCCACGCCGAGCGGCGTGCCGGCCTTGACGGCAGCGCGCAGCATGTCACCTGTGGAGACTTGCGGAATGCTGTAGTGCTTGCACAGGAAGGCGGCCTGCGTGCCCTTGCCCGCGCCGGGCGCTCCCAACAGGATCAGTCTCATTGCGTCCCCTCGCTCTGGTCTGTGGTGTGGTGAAACTGATTATCGCGGCTGGGCATACAACTGCCTGACGCGCTGCAGGTCTTCAAGGGTATCTACGCCCGGTCCGGGCGCGCGCTCGGTGACATGCACCGCGATGCGCTCGCCGTGCCACAGCACGCGCAACTGCTCCAGCGCTTCCGTGCGCTCGAGCGGCGCCATCGCCAGCGTGGGGAAGCGGCGCAGGAAGCCAGCGCGGTAGGCGTACAGGCCGACGTGGCGCAAGGCTGCAGGTTCCTGCGGCAGGGCGGCACTGCCTTTCGCGCTGCCGTCGCGCCACCACGGCAGCGGTGCGCGCGAAAAGAGCAGGGCGCGTGCCTGGGCATCGAGCACCACCTTGACGACGTTCGGGTTCAGGTAGTCGGCGAGGTCATGGATCGCGTGGGCGACGGTGGACATCACGCAGTCGCTGCGCTGGCCGAGCAATGCAGCGCAGGCATCGATCAGCGCCGGCTCGATCAGCGGCTCGTCGCCTTGCACGTTGACGACCACGGCGTCGTCGTCCAGGCCCAGCAAGGTGCAGGCTTCGGCGAGCCGGTCGCTGCCGCTGGCATGGTCCACTCGCGTCATCAGCGCGCGCACGCCGTGCTGCGCGCAGGCGTCCATGATTGAGCCATGGTCTGTCGCGACGACCACTTCGCGCGCGCCCGACAACGCCGCGCGCAGCGCGACACGCACGACCATCGGCGCGCCAGCGATGTCGGCCAGCGGTTTGTCGGGCAGGCGCGTCGAGGCCAGCCGCGCCGGCACGATGACGGTATAGCTCATGACTCAGGGTCGTACGGGGAGGCTTCGCCTTCGAGCATTACCGGAATGCCATCGCGGATCGGGAAGGCCAGCCGGTCGGCGTGGCAGGCCAGCGCGGTGGGCCGCTGCTCGGCGTCGCGCAGCATCACCAGCTTGCCCTTGCACAGCGGACAGACAAGCAGTTCGATCAGACGGTGGTCAATGGCGGCCATGACGTGGTGCGGCTCGGTGGGTTCGGGAACAGGCGCTTGATCGCCGCGGCAAAGCCGAGGTCGAACTCCAAGTCTAGCGGCGCGACCCAGACGTGCGTACGGCCGAACGACAGGCCTGCAAGCTTGACCGCATCCTTCTCGGTCAGCACCACGTCCGGAGTGCCGCGCGGCCAGGGCAGCTCCACGAAGTCGTGGTGGTCAGGCAGCGCCAGCGCGGTGAATGTCAGGCCCTGGTCGCGCAGCTGCGCGAAAAAGCGCTGCGGCGACGCGATGCCGGCGGCGGCCACCAGCGGGCGGCCGCGCAGCGCGGCCCAGCTGTCCGCCAGCGGCGCATGGCCGCAGCGCCAGTCGTCCAGGCTCAAGACGCCCGTCAGGTGGCGCGTCCCCATCCAGCCGGGCAGCGTCAGCGGCGGTTGCCAGGCGTTGTAGAGAATCAGTGTGTTGGGCGGCACTTTGTCTGGCAGCGGCTCGCGCAGCGGCCCCGCCGGCAGCAGCAGGCCATTGCCAGCGCCGCGCTCGTCGAAGACGATGACCTGCGCATCGCGCGCCAGCCGGTGGTGCTGCAGGCCGTCGTCGGAGATCACGATGTCCACCGTCGGATGCGCGCGGCGCAAGGCGCGCGCGGCCGCCACTCGGTCGCGTCCGACGACCACCGGCGCTTCGGTGCGCAGGTGGATCAGCAGCGGCTCGTCACCGCAGTCGCTGGCGGCGCTGCCGCCGTGAACCGCCAGCACGCCCGATGTGTGGCGGCCATAGCCGCGCGAGACCACCCCTGGCGTCCAGCCATAGGCGCGCAGCAGCCGCACTAGCGCGATCACGGTCGGCGTCTTGCCAGCGCCGCCGACAACGAGGTTGCCGACCACGATCACCGGCACGTCGAGCCGGCGCGGCCACGTCACGGCCTTGTGCAGCCGTGCCAGAGCTGCGTAGAGCCAGGCCAATGGGCGCAAGCGTCGCGCCAGCGCGTTCGGGTGCGTCTGCCACCACGCCGCTTGCAGCGTGTCGGCAAAGCGGTTGCCAGCGCGTTGGTCGGGGATGCCCGCCAAGGGTAGGGCCGACGGTGTCGTCAGCGCGGCGCCGAGCCGTCGCCCGTCTGCGCGGCAAAGGTCAGCCGCGGCAAGCCGGCGCGGCGCGCAGCGTCGAGCACGTTGATCACCGACTGGTGTGCCGCAGTGGCGTCGGCCGAAACGATGACCACCGGATCCTTCTGATCCTTCGCGGCGGCCTGCAACGCTGCACTCAGCTTGTCGACGTTGCGGCCCTCGACGGCCTGGCGGTTGACGGCATAGCGTCCATCGGCGGCCACCGAGACGATGATCTCTGCCGGGCGCTCGCGCAGCTTGTCGGCTTCGGCCGATGGCAGCGTGAGCTGCAGCTCGGTGAACTTCGAGTACGTGGTCGACAGCATCAGGAAGATCAGCACCACCAGCAGCACGTCGATGAACGGAATCAGGTTGATCTCCGGTTCTTCGGACCGCGGCTTGCGAAAGTTCATGTTCCCGCTCCGGCGGCGCCTGCGGACTTGCGCACCGCAAAGCGCATCAGGTGCGGCACCAGGCGCTCGGCGGCCTGTTCCATGTCGACGGTGTACTCATCGACGCGGCCGCGGAAGTAGCGGTAGAACATCAGAGCCGGAATTGCGATCAGCAGGCCAAAGGCAGTGTTGTACAGCGCGATCGAGATGCCTTGTGCGAGCTGCGCCGGGTTCGTGCCGCCGGTGGGGGCTTGTGAGCCGAAGATCTCGATCATGCCAACGACGGTGCCGAACAGGCCCATCAACGGCGCTGCTGTGGCCACCGTGCCGAGCGTGTTCAGGTAGCGCTCGAGCCGGTGCACCATCACGCGGCCGGCGTTCTCGAAGACCAGGCGCAACGTGTCCTCGCCCAGGCGCGGTTCTGCCACGACGGCGCGCAGGCCGGCAGCGAGCACGCCCCCGAGCGACGAGCTGCCGGCGAGCTTGTTGATGACATCGGCCGACGGCAGGCTCGTGCGTGTCAGCGCCACCACTTCATCGAGCAGCTTGTCCGGCGCGACGCGCCCGCGGCGCAACATCAGCGAGCGCTCGATGACCAGCGCCAGGCCGACGATCGACAAGAGGATGAGCGGGTAGATTGGCCAGCCGGCCGCTTGAATGATCGAAAACAAGGGCGCGCTTCCCGTGGGTGAGGTTGACGACGACGCTAAAGTGCCTACAGCAGGCCACTGCCAGTGGCCGCAAAGCGCGCGATTATGGTCCCAGTCGGTGTGCGGTGGCCGTCACCGCGCGTGCGATCGGTGCCGATGAGATGACCGAGTTCGCGTCGGCACGCGCTTCATCCACCGAGACTGTGGACAACTGTGTGGGTAAGCAGGGCGCAGACGGCGCAAGATCGCATGGCGACTGGGTCTGCAACAGATTGCCCAAACAACGAGCATGAAAAACTTATTCAAAATCAATAACTTGCACCAAGCACCCTCGCTTTGCGGGGGGTTGTACGACAGCGCGCCCCTTCCATGTGCAGCTGTGGAGCACTTGACGTGGACCGACGCCGGAGCGGGCCGTGGCTGACACCGCGGCCGCTGCGCCGGGTGTGCGCGCCTGGAGCGTCGCGGCGCTGCTCGTTGCCATCAGTGACACGCTCGCCGCGCGCTTCGGCGCCTGCACCGTGCAGGGCGAGCTGTCGGGCTTCACGCGAGCCGCCAGCGGGCACTGCTATTTCACGCTGAAGGACGCTGAGGGAGCGGCGGCCTCGGTGCGCTGCGCGATGTTCCGCCGCGCCGCGTCGCTGCTCGACTTCACGCCGCGCGACGGCCAACAGGTCGAATTGCGGGGCCGCGTCGCGGTGTACGAGCCGCGCGGCGAGATGCAGTTCGTCGTCGAGTCGATGCGCGCCCTCGGTGCCGGCTCACTCTACGAGCAGTTTCTGCGCTTGAAAGCCAAGCTCGAGGGCGAGGGCTTGTTCGATGCGTCGAAGAAGCGCGAGCTGCCGGCGTTTGCGCCGCGAATCGGCATCGTCACATCGTTGGCCGGCGCGGCGCTGCACGACATGCTGACGACACTGGCGCGGCGCGCGCCGCAGGTGCGGGTGGTGCTCTATCCCTCGCTGGTGCAAGGCAATGAAGCGCCCGCCGCGCTGCTGTCGGCGTTGAATGCTGCCGCGCAGCGCCACGAAGTCGATGTGTTGATCGTTGCTCGCGGCGGCGGTTCGATCGAAGACCTGTGGGCCTTCAATGACGAGCGCGTCGTGCGCGCTGTGGCGGCGATGCCGATGCCCGTGGTCAGCGGCGTCGGCCACGAAACCGACGTCACGCTGTGCGACTTTGCGGCCGACCTGCGCGCGGCCACGCCGACGGCCGCCGCCGAACTGGTCGCGCCGGAGCGTGATGCTCTGCTGGGCGTGCTGGCCCAGACGGCGCGCCACATGCAGCGCAGCGTCGCGCGCCGCCTCGAGATGCAGGCGCAGCGGCTGGATCGCCTGGCGTTGCAGCTGGCGCGGCCGGGGCAGGCCGTGTCGCGGGCGCAGCAGCAGTTGCAGGCGCTGGCGTTCCGCCGCGAACGGGCACTGGCCCGTGCGATCGAGAGGCTCTCGGCATCAGCGACGCGGCTTCGAGAGCGGCTGCAACGCGTGACGACCGGGCGCTTGCACGCCGAGCAATCGCGCCTGGCCGCACTCGGCGGGCGCCTCGGCTCGCTCGACCCGACACGCGTGCTGGCGCGTGGCTACGCCTTCGTGCTCGACGAGCAACAGCACGCGGTGGTGTCCGCGCACAGCGTGAGCGCGGGTCAGCCACTTTCACTGCGCTGGCACGACGGCCAGGCCACTGTCCGTGTCGAAGGCGAATGACCCGGCTGGCAGGGTGCTCAGCGCGCATGCCTAGAATCTGCGCCTTCCCGTCAAACACCACAGGACACGCTCATGGAACACACCCTGCCTCCGCTGCCGTTTCCGATCGACTCGCTGGCGCCTCACTACAGCAAGGAAACGCTGGAGTTCCATCACGGCAAGCATCACAACGCGTATGTCGTGAACCTGAACAACCTGCAGAAGGGCACCGAGTTCGAAGCGATGGCGCTCGAAGACATCGTCAAGAAGGCCTCCGGCGGCGTCTACAACAACGCCGCGCAAATCTGGAACCACACCTTCTTCTGGAACTGCATGAAGCCCAATGGTGGCGGCGAGCCCGGTGGCGCTCTGGCGGCTGCGATCAAGACGAAGTGGGGCAGCTATGCCGCATTCCGCGAAGCCTTCATCAAGAGCGCTGTCGGCAACTTCGGCTCGGGCTGGACCTGGCTCGTCAAGAAGGCCGACGGCAGCGTCGACATCGTCAACACCGGCGCTGCCGGCACGCCGCTCACCACCGCCGACAAGGCCCTGCTGACGGTCGATGTGTGGGAGCACGCCTACTACATCGACTACCGCAACCTGCGTCCGAAGTTCGTCGAGACCTTCGTCGACAAGCTGGTGAACTGGACCTTCGCCGAAAACAATTTCGGCTGATCCGTTTCGGCTCATCACAAAGCCCGCCCCAAAGCCCGCTCCAGCGGGCTTTGTTGTTTGCAGTTTCTACTTCGACGCCTTGAACAGCTCGCCAGCGAGTTTGGCGCCGGCCTTGACGCCGCGCTTGGCGAACCAGCCCTGGTTCATCTCCAGCACATAACGCACCGGCTTGGTCGAGCAATGGCTGTCTAGCGTCTGCGGTTTCATGTCGTCGATGTTGACCACCGTGCCGTCGTCGGCGACAAACGCGATCGACAGTGGCAGCAGCGTGTTTTTCATCCAGAAACACTGCACCGAGGGCTGCTCGAAGATGAACAGCATGCCCTCGTGCTGTGGCATCTCGCGGCGGTGCATCAGGCCGGTGGCGCGCTGGTCCACCGTGGCGGCCACCTGGGCGCGGATGTTGTGCATGCCGGCTTGCAACTGCACCACCGGCAGGTTCAGCTGCGGAGCCTCCTGCGCCAGCGGCGACAGGGAGAAAATTACCAACAGGGTGCTGAGGGCCAGGCGATAGGTCAAACTCATGGTGTGGGTGCCGGATGCGTCGGCCGATTATCGGTTGCCGCGTTCAACGCCAGGTCAAGCTTCCCGTGCACATGAACCAAGCAAGAAAGGCGACTGCGCATGAGCGTTCCTTCCACCTGTGATCTGTGCGACGCGCATGAGGGCGATGCCGCGCTGCGCGTCCTGCCGCCGCTGTTTCGCGCCTTTGGCGGTGTTGAAGCGTTTCAAGGCGCTGCCGCGACGCTGCAGTGCTTCGAAGACAACTCGCTGGTGCGCGTTGCGCTGGAAGAAGCGGGCAACGGCCGTGTGCTGGTGATCGATGCCGGCGGCTCGGTGCGCTGTGCACTGGTCGGCGGCAACCTGGCGGCGATCGGCGCGAAGAACGGTTGGGCCGGCATCGTTGTCGACGGCTGCGTGCGTGACCAGGCCGAGATGGCCGCCTTGCCGATCGGCGTGCGCGCGCTGGCGCTGCACCCCAAGCGCAGCGAAAAGCGGGGCGAGGGTCGGCGCAATGGGTTCGTGCGCTTGCAGGGCGTGACGGTACGGCCGGGCGACTGGGTCGTCGCCGATGCCGACGGTGTGATCGTGCTCGACAAGGCGCCGTCGTGAGCGCAGCGCCGGGCCGCCCCAAGCGAGCGAACATCCCTTCGGGGGATCGACGGCTGTACTCGGGCGTCGGGGGGCACCAATGATCGCAAAGAAACGCGTCGCGGCCGCGCCCGTGGAAGACCCCACTGAGGCCATCGCGCGCCAATGCCGCAGGCTGGTCACGCAGCGCGCAATGTTTGCCGCCGGCGTAGCGATGGTGCCCATCCCAGGCCTGGACTGGCTCACCGACGTCGGCGTGCTGGTCAAGCTGCTGCCCGAGATCAACCGCGCCTTCGGCTTGACGCCCGACCAGATCGAACAACTCGCGCCTGACCGCAAGCTCGTCGTCTACAAGACCCTCAGCGCCGGCAGCGGCATGCTGGTCGGCCGCATGGTCACGCGCGAGCTGGTGATCCAGGTGCTCAAGGTCGTCGGCGTACGTCTGACGACGCAGCAGGCCGCCAAGTTCGTGCCGATCGCCGGGCAGGCGGTTTCGGCGATGCTGACCTTCGGCGCGCTGAAGTACGTCTGCGAGCAACACATCCGCCAATGCCAGGCGGTGTCACGGCAGTTGGCGCTGCCAGCCCCCGACATTCCGCTCGCCGAAAGAGTGGACAGTTAGAATCGCAGCTTCGTCGGGGTGTAGCGCAGCCTGGTAGCGCAACTGGTTTGGGACCAGTAGGTCGCGAGTTCGAATCCCGCCACCCCGACCACCCCTCTTGCGTGCCCGCAGTCACTGCCCGTAGCTCAACTGGATAGAGCACCAGCCTTCTAAGCTGGGGGTCGCAGGTTCGAGTCCTGCCGGGCAGGCCATCGCGACCTTGCTGCTCGAATCAGCATCCTGTGGCCGCGAATCATGCGCTGAGGCATCGCCATGGTTCGCCAGCGCACAGAGGCTCGGGCGCAAACGTCCTACGCTGAGCTTTGTCACTCCCGGTGCGACACCGGACGCTCGCGCCGTTTCGAAGCAAATCTGTCTGCTGGAAGTCGTGCAGCGATTTTTGCAAAGAACTGGAGACGCCATGAGCTCGATGCACCCGTACGAAATCGGTCTCGACAAGAACGAAGCCACCTTCGTTGCGCGGTCGTTCATCGAGAACCCGGCCGGCGCCTGTCCGGGCCGCACTGCGCTGCCCGACGATCCGATGCGGCGTCGCTGGCCTGCGATGCGCAACGCTGATCGAACAGGGCTACCCGCCGCAATCGCAGTCGCGATCGCGCTGGGCCTGGCTGCCTGTGGTGACCGAACTCAGGGCGTGCCGGCGGCCGCCTCGGCGCCCACCGCTGTGGCAGCGGACGACCCCTACGACACCGCGAAGATGGACTTCAAGGCGCCACCCGCGGTGCTGTCCAACGAGCGCCACAGCGGCCCGTTCGCCAGCGGCGATTCGCTCAGCATGGACGCCACGGTCAAGCCGCTGGTGGCCGCGCCGGTGAAGGAGATCCGCCTCGACACCACGCACAAGATCATCGAGATCGCACCCGGTGTGAAGTTCAGCGCCTGGACCTTCGGCGACACCGTGCCGGGACCGGTGGTGCGCGCGCGTGCTGGCGACCGCATCAAGTTCACGATGAGCAACCGCTCCGACGAGCCGGTGCCGGGCTTGCGCATGACGGCCGCGCCGATGATGCATTCGATGGACTTCCACTCGGCGATGGTGTCGCCGCAGGACAAGTACCGCTCGATCGCGCCGGGGCAGACGATCTCGTTCGAATTCACGCTGCACTATCCCGGCGTCTTCATGTACCACTGCGGCACGCCGATGGTGCTGGAGCACATCGCCTCGGGCATGTACGGGATGATGATCGTCGAGCCACGCGCGGGTTACCCGACGAAGGTCGATCGTGAATACACGGTCGTGCAAAGCGAGTTCTACACCAAGCCCGACCCGAGCAAACGCAAGGTCGATGGCCAGGCGCTGCATGTGCTCGACGGCGACCGGCTGCGCAGCAAGTTACCGACGTACACGGTCTTCAACGGCCGCTACAACGGCATGGTCGATGTGCCGCTGCAATCCAAGCCTGGCGAGCGCGTGCGGCTGTTCGTGTTGAACGCCGGCCCGTCCAACACCTCGAGCTTCCACGTCGTCGGCACGATCTTCGACCGCGTCTGGTTCGACGGCAACCCCGACAACCAGTTTCGCGGCATGCAGACCGTGCTGCTCGGTTCGTCGAGCGGCGCCATCGTCGAATTCATCATCCCCGAGGCCGGCAGCTACGTGATGGTCGATCACCATTTCGCCAACGCGGCGCAGGGCGCGGTGGGCGTCATCGCGGCGGGCGAGTCGGCGGGCGACCCGGAGCACCACAACATCCCGGCCACGGCCACACCCACCGACGCGCAGGCGGTGGCGGGCAAGCTCGCGTTCGAATCGAAGTGTCTGGCCTGCCATTCGATCGGCGGCGGCGACAAGCTCGGCCCCGATCTGTACGGCACCACGAAGCGCAACGACGACGCGTGGCTGACGCGCTGGTTGAAGTCGCCCGAGCAGATGATGCAGACCGACGCCAAGGCCAAGGCGATGCTCGAGAAGTGGAAGATTCCGATGCCCAACCAGGGCTTGAGCGACGCCGAGATCAAGCAGTACCTGGCCTACTTCAAGTGGGCCGACCAGAACGTGAAGAAACCATGAGCGCGCTCGGCCGCTCCGAAGCGCTCATACCGGAGCGCCGCAAGCGCGGAGGTTGCCTGATGACGGCGGCGCGCGCGGCGGTGGTCGCTGTGCTGAGCAGCATGCTGTGCAGCGCGAGCCTGGCGTGCGGTGCGTGTGCCGAAGACAAGGTCGCGGCGACGTACGACCACGCGGTGGTCCGTCACGCCGCGGCCAGCGGCGACGTCGTGGTGTTCTGCGAAGTCGGCGGGCCGCTCGATGCCGCGCGGCTCAAAGCAGCGGCGCGCAGCGTGCGCGGCGTCAGGGCGCGCAGTGTGCGTGTGTCGGCGGAGCCGGCAGCGCTGTCGTTCGCGATCGGGCCGAAGGTCCAGTCGCCGCAGGCCGCCGTCGATCTCATGCAGCGCGCGGCCGCGCCGGGCACGCGCCTCACCATCGTGCAGCTGATGCCTTCGGCGACTCGATGAACCACGCCTTCCACATCTACCGCTACGACCCCGATAGCGACGCCAAGCCGCGCATGCAAGTCATCGAGATGGAAGTGCAGGGCAGAGACCGCATGCTGCTCGACGTGCTGCTGCGCTTGAAAACCATCGACCAGAGCCTGGCCTTTCGCCGCTCGTGCCGCGAAGGCATCTGCGGCTCGGACGCGATGAACATCAACGGCAAGAACGGCCTGGCCTGCATCACCAACATGCGCACGCTGCCGACCACGGTGGTGCTCAAGCCGCTGCCCGGGCTGCCCGTCATCCGCGACCTGATCGTCGACATGACGCAGTTTTTCAAGCAGTACCACTCGATCAAGCCCTACCTCGTCAACGACGAGCCGCCGCCCGCGCGCGAGCGGCTGCAGTCGCCCGAGCAGCGCGACGAGCTCAACGGCTTGTACGAATGCATCCTCTGCGCCTGCTGTTCATCGGCCTGCCCGAGCTACTGGTGGAACCCGGACAAATATGTCGGCCCGGCCGGCCTGCTGCAGGCCTATCGATTCCTGGTGGACAGCCGCGACACCGCCACCGCCGAGCGCCTGGACAACCTTGAAGACCCGTACCGCGTCTTCCGTTGCCGCTCAATCCTGAACTGCGTCGATGTCTGCCCGAAGAACCTGCTGCCCGCGGCGGCCATCGGCAAGATCAAGACAATGATGGTGCGGCGCGGCGTTTGAGTCCGTGGCCCGAGTAACAACACCCGGATGACGTTGCGCACCCACTAATCTGTTCGCTAGCGAACCGAAGCTGCGGCGCGGTGCGCCTATAGTTGGGTTGGACAAAGCGATGCATCCGCATGGCATCGATCGCTCGCCGAATCCGCACTCCACGAGGCACGTGCCGATGACCACTTCCCCCAACCCGCGAGCCAACCAGCTGCTTGCCGCGCTGCCCGAGGCAGAGTGGCAGCGCTGGCAGCCGCATCTCGAACCGGTGACGCTGACGCTCGGCCACGTGCTCTACGAGTCCGGCGACACCCTCGGCTACGTCTACTTCCCCACCACAGCCATCGTCTCGCTGCTCTACGTGATGGAAGACGGCGCGTCAGCCGAGATTGCCGTCGTCGGCATGGAAGGCGTGGTCGGTGTTTCGCTGTTCATGGGCGGCCTGTCCACGCCCAGCCGCGCCGTGGTGCAGAGCGCCGGGCAGGGCTTTCGGCTGCGCGCGCAGGTCATGAAAGACGAGTTCGACCGCGCCGGCCCGGTGCTGCACCTGTTGCTGCGCTACACGCAGGCGCTGATCACGCAGATGGCGCAGACGGCCGTCTGCAACCGCCACCACTCGCTCGACCAGCAGCTCTGCCGCTGGCTGCTGCTGAGCCTGGACCGCTTGCGGGGCAACGAGTTGGTGATGACGCAGGAGCTGATCGCCAACATGCTCGGCGTGCGCCGCGAAGGTGTCACCGAGGGCGCGCTGAAGCTGCAAAAGGCCGGGATGATCCGCTACGCCCGCGGCCGCATCACGGTGCTTGACCGACCCGCCCTCGAAGGCGCGACCTGCGAGTGTTATGCCGTGGTCAAGAAAGAGTACGACCGGCTGCTGCCGGCAAAGCTCGCGATCTGAGCCCACGCCGCGCGCACCCCGCGTGTGTGGCTCTCCAGACCGCATTGCACTGCCGTCCGTTCGGGGTCGCACGATCGCTGAACGACCACGCGCTCATGTCGCGTCCACACCCTCGCGGTGCAGTGCCGCGCGCAGGTGCTCGATTTCATCCATCAGCTCGAGCATCACGGCCACGCTTTGCAGGTTGGCCTCGAAGTCGCGCTGCAGGCGACGGATGCGGCGCACGCGCGCGAGTTCTTCGCCGCCGAAGCGCCAGGCCGGCTGCATGGCGACCGGTTGCAGCAATCCCTCATCGACCAAGACGCGCACGAACTCGGTCTCGGTGCCGCAGGCCGCCGCGAAGGCTTCGAGCTCCAGCGCATGGTCGTCAGCGACGCAGACACCAACGGCGAGTGAGGTCGTGTTCATGTGTCGACTCCTTGGGGGGCTCGCGGATCGAAGGCGAGGTCGGAGGCCATCTGGCGGTACGCAGCGCGGGCCTTGTCGTCGGCTGCCGGTGGCAGCACCACTTGCAAGGTCACGTACACATCTCCCGGCTTGCTGCCGGGGATGCCGCGGCCGCGGATGCGCAGCTTGCGGCCGCTCTGCGAGCCGGCGGGCACGGTCATCTCGACCGTGCCGTCGGGCGTAGGCACGTTGATGGCGGTGCCGAGCGCGGCCTCCCACGGCGCCACGCGCAGCGTGAAGTACAGGTCGCGGCCATCGACCCGCCACAGGGCGTGCGGCGCGAACGCAATCTCCAGGTAGAGGTCGCCGCGCGGACCGTTGCCGAGGCCCGGCGAGCCTTGGCCAGCCAGACGCAACTGTTGCCCGGCGCGAATGCCCTTCGGGATGCCGACTTGCAGCGTGCGCTCGCGCAGCGCCACGTTGCCCGCCGCATCCATCTCCGGGCTGTGCAACGTGATCTCGCGCGTCGCGCCGTGGAACGTATCTTCGAGCGGCACGACGATCTTGGCGTGGTGGTCTTGCCCCCGTGTCGCCCGGCCCGGCGCGCTGCCGCGGCGCGCGGCGCCGAACAAGGCCTCGAAGAACGCGCTGTGGTCGGCCGCGTCGCCGAAGCCGTCGGGCGCGCCGCTGAACTCGAAGCCGCTGTCCCAGCCCGGCGGCGGCTCGAACGCCTGACCACTCGCTGAGCCCTGCCTGACGCGGTCGTAGGCGGCACGCTTTTCCTTGTCGCGCAGCACTTCCTGGGCTTCGTTCAACTCCTGCATGCGCGCCGATGCGTCGGCCGCCTTGCTGATGTCCGGATGGTGCTTGCGCGCGAGGCGGCGAAAAGCCTTCTTGATCTCGTCGTCGCTGGCAGTGGGCTCGACACCGAGCACCTTGTAGTAGTCCTTGAATTCCATGGCGTGTGCTTTCAGAGGACTGCAGAGGAGGGGGCGCTCTGATCTGGACAGTACACCGGGTTGTCGCGTTGGCTGCGTGCGCTAGCGAACAGTGTCCGGCGCTGCCGGCTCCTAGACTGCAACGACACCATGACTCCAGGAGAACCACATGGGTTTGGGAACCATCTTGCTGATTGTTCTGATTCTGATGCTCGTCGGCGTCATTCCCACTTGGCCGCACAGCAAGGGCTGGGGTTACGGCCCGAGCGGTGTGTTGGGCCTGGTGGTGGTGATCCTGCTCGTGCTTGTGCTGACGGGGCGGCTGTAGCGGGCTGTGGACGCGAAGACCGCCAGCCATCAACCCGGCCCGCGTTGGCTCGATGCTGCCCGAGCGGTGCCCCGCCATCTTGACATCGCTCAAGCCGAGGCGGGACTGGCTGTATATCGTGACGGCGATGGTGACCTTCGCCAATGCGTCGATCACGCAAGCCTTGAAAGTGATCATCGATGCCACGTAGCAGCCATCCCGAATGGCATCGCAGCGACCGCATCGGCTGGCTGCGCGCCGCCGTGCTCGGCGCCAATGACGGCATCGTCTCGACGGCCAGCCTGGTGGTCGGGGTTGCCGCAGCCAGCGCCGAGCCCGGCAACGTCTTGCTGACCGGCGTCGCCGGGCTGGTGGCCGGTGCGATGTCGATGGCCGCTGGCGAATACGTGTCGGTGCACTCGCAGGCCGACACCGAGAAGGCCGACCTCGCGCGCGAGCGCGCCGAGCTGGCCAACGACCCTGCCGCCGAGAAGCGCGAACTGACGGCGATCTATGTCGGGCGCGGTCTCGCGCCCGCGCTGGCGCAGCAGGTGGCCGAGCAGTTGACGGCGCACGACGCGATCGGCACACACGCGCGCGACGAACTCGGCATCTCGACGACGCTCGCGGCCAAGCCGGTGCAGGCCGCACTGGCGTCGGCGGCGAGCTTCGCCGTCGGCGCCGCGCTGCCGCTGGCCGTGGTCTGGCTGGCGTCGGGGCGCCACCTGATGGTCTGGGTCTCGACGATGTCGCTGGCCTTCCTGGCGCTGCTGGGCGTGGTCGCGGCACGCACCGGCGGTGCCAACGTCGTGGCCAGCGCGGTGCGCGTCACCTTCTGGGGCGCGCTCGCGATGGCCATCACTGCCGGCGTGGGATCGTTGTTCGGTGCGGCTGTCTGATGCAGCGCCGCACCCCTTGCGGCGGCGTGTGTTGAGTTGCTCATGTTGACGCGCAGACGTTTCGCCGCATCCGCACCGGGCCTGTTCGGCGGTGCCTGTGCAGTGTCGGGATGTTCTGTGGAGGACCCAGGGGAGCGCTACGACGAGGTCGCGAATCGAACCTGGCATCTCGGCGGCGTGGACGGTCTCGACTCGGTAGCGCTCGGCCGCGAATTGGTCCGCTGCGCAACGCTGGCACCGTCGAGCCACAACACGCAGTGCTGGCAGTTCATGCTCGAGGGCCAGGCGATCACGATCCTGCCGGACCTGTCGCGACGTTGCCCCGCCGTCGACCCGGACGATCACCATGTCTTCGTGTCGCTCGGCTGCGCTGCCGAGAACCTGATCCAGGCGGCACTGGCCCACGGGCTGAAGGCCGAGGCCAGTTTCGACGCGAGCCGCGACGGCGCGCGCTTGACACTGTCAGCCACACCCGCCCAGGTCACACCCTTGTACGAGGCGATCGCGTCGCGGCAGTGCACGCGCGGCGACTACGACGGCCAAGCCGTGTCGAACGAGGAACTTGGCCTGCTGGAGCGTGCAGGCACCTCGAGCGGGGTGCGCGTGCTGCTGCTCACCGAACGTCTGGCGATGGAGCGCGTGCGCGATCACGTGATCCAGGGCAACGCGGCCCAGATGGCAGACCCGGCGTTCATCAACGAACTCAAAGCCTGGATTCGCTTCAACGGCGCCGATGCGGTTCGCACCAAAGACGGCCTGTTCAGTGTGTCGTCGGGCAACCCGGCGATTCCCCGTTGGCTGGGCGAGCTGGCCTTCGGCTGGTTCTTCACGACCCAAGGCGAGAACGACAAGATCGCGCGCCAGGTTCGCAGTTCCGCCGGCATCGCGGTGTTCGTCGGCCAGGTGGCCGACAAGGCGCACTGGGTGGACGTGGGCCGCTGCTACGAGCGTTTCGCGCTGCAAGCCACTGCGCTGGGCATCCGCAATGCCATGCTGAACCAGCCGGTTGAAGTGCCATCGCTTCGGCCCGACTTTGCGGCTGCCATCGGCCTGGCCGGTCAGCGGCCCGACCTGGTGGTGCGCTTCGGTCGTGGACCGACCTTGCCGCGGTCGCTGCGTCGTCCGGTTCAGGCTGTGCTCACCTGACCGGACGTGGCCCTCAACAAGGAAGTCGCATGACGTGGTGGCTGTGGCTCGGTTTGACGCTGTGCTCGGTTGCGGCCCTCGTGGTCGGGCTCGCGGCATACGGTTCCCGGCAATGGGCTGCCGCGACACGTGCGCTGACGGGTCGGCTCGAATCGACTCGCATCGACAACGAGGAGCGTTTGTCGTCCACGGCCCGCTACGACGCAAGCGAACTCGAAGGCCTGCCTGCACCGGTCCAACGCTACTTTCGCGCGGTGTTGAAGGACGGCCAGCCGATCGTCACAGCGGCCACCATCGACCTCGTGGGCACGTTCAACCTGTCTCCCACGGGAGAACAGTGGAAGCCGTTCACTTCGACGCAGCGGGTCATCACCCGTCGCCCGGGCTTCCTGTGGGACGCCAAGGTGGCCATGCTGCCTGGCATGACCGTGCGCGTGGTCGACAGATACTTCGCCGGCGAAGGGCAGCTGCGCGCGGCGGTGCTGGGCCTGTTCACTGTGGCCAACGCGCAGGGTGGCGGCGAGATCGCCCGCGGCGAGTTCATGCGCTGGTTCGCTGAGGCGGCCTGGTATCCAACGGCGCTGTTGCCGAGCCAAGGCACGCAATGGACAGCGGTGGACAACGCATCGGCCAACGCCACCGTCGTCGATGGCCCGCTCGCACTGAGCTTGCTCTTCGGATTCGACGAAGCCGGCCTGATCGCGTCAGTGCGCGCCGAGGCGCGAGGCGCCGGCGTGGGCAAGGACCTGGTCATGCTGCCCTGGGTATGCACCTTGTCCAACTACCAGGCGCAGCACGGCATGCTGCTGCCTATGGCCGGTGAGGCCGCCTGGCAGCATCCGCAGGGACGCAAGCCGTACTTCCACGGCTCGGTCACCTCGCTCGCCTACGAGTTCTCGCGGTGACGCGGCACCGTGCGCTCGTCATCGCCGGCGCGGCAGTTCTGGTCGTCGGCGGCTCGGCGGGCGCGCCATCGGCACCGCAGATGGCCCTGCGTCACCCCGATCGCGTCAGCGCTTTGGTGCACTTGGTGCCGTTGGCGTCCATGCGCACACCGACGCTCGTCGTCAGCGCGCGCGACGACCGCTGTGGTACCTATGCCAGCGCACAGTACACGGCAGTCCAGATTGCCGGGGCGACGTTCATCGGTTTCGATGAAGGCGGACACACCTGGGTCGGGCATGACGACGAAGTGATGTCGCAGATTGCACAGTTCGTGATGAGCCGGTGACGGGTGCCAAGGTGACCACCGGCTGCCTCGCTGATCCCTCCGTCACCGACGCCGCCGACGTCGCGCACGCCCTCGGTGCAGATCTCGAGCGCGGCCTGAGCGCCGCTGAAGCCGACGAGCGGCTTGCCCAAGATGGCCGCAATGTCTTGCGCGGCGCGCCGCCGCTGCCGACTTGGCGCCGCATCCTCGCCCACTTTCAAGACCCTCTGATCTACCTGCTGCTGGCCGCGATCGCGATCGCGCTTGCCGCGTGGTGGCTCGAGGGCCGCAGCGGCTGGCCGGTCGATGCGTTGGTGATCGCGGCCGTCGTGCTGCTCAACGGTGCGCTGGGCTTCATGCAGGAAGCCAAGGCCCGCGACGCAGTGGCCGCACTGGCGCGCATGACCGAGGCCACCTCGGCGGTGCTGCGCGACGGTGTGGCGCTGCGCGTGCCCAGCGCCGAGCTGGTGCGCGGCGATCTGCTGCTGCTTGGCGAGGGCGACGCCGTTGGCGCCGACGCCCGACTGGTTGAAGCGACGGCACTGCGCGTGCAGGAAGCCTCGCTCACGGGTGAGAGCGAGGCGGTGCTGAAGGACGCAGCGACGCTGGCCGCCTCGGCACCGCTCGGCGACCGCTTGAACATGGTCTTCAAGGGCACGGCCGTCGTCCAGGGCAGCGCGCGCGCCGTGATCACTGCGACCGCGATGGACACCGAGATGGGCGCGATCGCCACGCTGCTCGAAGCCACGGTCGATGAGCCGACACCGCTCGCGTTGGAGGTGGCGCGCATCGGCCGCATGCTCGGCATCGCCGTCGTCATCATCGCGGTGGTGGTGATGGGCACGCTGTTCGCGCTGTCCGACATCCGCAGCGCCAGCGACGTGACGCGCGTGCTGCTGCTCGGCGTGTCGCTGGCGGTGGCGGCCGTGCCCGAGGGGCTTGCCTGCGATCCTGTCAGTGGTGCTGGCGCTCGGTGTGCAGCGCATGGCCGGGCACCACGCGATCGTCAAGCACCTGTCGTCGGTGGAGACGCTGGGCTCGGCCTCGGTGATCTGCTCCGACAAGACCGGCACGTTGACGCGTTCGGAGATGACGATCGAGCGCGTGATGACGCTTTCGGGCGGCACGCAGGTCACCGGTGTCGGCTACGCGCCCGAGGGGCAGGTCGAACACCAGGGGGCTGCGCTCGAAAGCGGGCCCTTGCACGCCGAGCAGGTGGTCGTCCTCGGCGGCGGCAGCCTGGCCGGCAATGCCGATCTGCGGCAAGCCACCGATGGCGGCTGGGAGATTCACGGTGACCCGACCGAAGCAGCCTTCCTGGTAGCCGAGCGCAAGCTCGGTGTGACAGAGCGCCGCCAGCGGCGCTTCGAGCGTGTGGCCGAGATTCCTTTCACGTCCGAACGCAAGATGATGTCGAGCATCGAGCGCGACCATGAGCAGGGCGATGCCCTCGTCATCGTCACCAAGGGTGCGCCCGACGTGCTGCTGTCGCACTGCACGCGGGCGCGCGTGGGCATGGACGTGGTGGCGCTCGATGACGCGCTGCGCGCCCGCGCGCTGGCCGATGTGGATGGCCTCACCGACGCGGCGCTGCGCACGCTGGCCGTGGCCTATCGCCCGCTCGAAGCGGGTGAGGAAACACGAAGCCACGATGCGATCGAGCGCGATCTGATCTTCGTCGGCACCGTCGGCATGATCGACCCGCCGCGACCGGAAGCTGCGTTGGCGATTCAGGAGGCACGCCGGGCCGGCATCCGCGTCATCATGATCACGGGAGACCACCCAAGGACGGCGGCGCGCATTGCGGCCGACCTCGGCATCACCGAAGCAGGCGCTGCCGCGCTCAGCGGCGCCGAACTCG
Organism: uncultured beta proteobacterium; assembly: GCA_963738425.1. Lineage (GTDB taxonomy): Bacteria > Pseudomonadota > Gammaproteobacteria > Burkholderiales > Burkholderiaceae_C > CADEEN01. The sequence continues at coordinate 68,512 of CAVTWT010000034.1, forward strand.
AGGCGCTCGACGCGGCAGCGTTCAACGGCGCCGTGCGCAAGGTCTCGGTCTTTGCCCGCGTCGCGCCGGTGCACAAGCTGCGCATCGTCGCGGCGCTGCAGGCCGATGGCCAGGTCGTCGCGATGACGGGCGACGGCGTCAACGACGCGCCGGCGTTGAAGGCGGCCGACATCGGCGTGGCCATGGGCATCACCGGCACCGAAGTGACGAAGGAGGCGGCCAAGATGATCCTGGCCGACGACAACTTCGCCACCATCGTGCACGCGGTGCGCGAGGGCCGCGCACTGTTCGACAACATCCGCAAGTTCCTGCGCTACCTGCTGTCTTCGAACATGGGCGAGGTGCTGACGGTGTTCTTCGGCGTCGTTGGCGCGGGTGTGCTTGGTCTGGCCGGCGGCGACGCGGGGGCCGGCCACGCGTTGGTGCTGCCGCTGCTGGCCACGCAGATCCTGTGGATCAACCTCGTCACCGACTCGGGGCCGGCGCTGGCGATGGGCGTCGATCCGAGCACCGGCGATGTCATGTCACGCCCGCCGCGGCGCCGCGATGAGCGTGTGATCGATGCGCGCATGTGGTCCGGCGTCATCCAGATCGGCGCGGTGATGGCGGCGGTGACGCTGCTGACGATCGACCTCTACCTGCCGGGCGGCCTGATCGAAGGCACGCACACACTCGACAACGCACGCACGGCGGGGTTCACGGTACTGGTGCTGGCGCAGTTGTTCAATTGCTTCAATGCGCGCTCGGACCATCGCAGTGCGTTCGTCAACCCGTTCGTCAACCGCTGGTTGTGGGGTTCGATCGCATTGGCCGTGCTGCTGCAAGTGGCGGTGGTGCATGTCGGCTGGCTCAACACCGCTTTCGGCACGGTGCCACTCTCGTTCGACCAGTGGGCGCTGTGCGTGGCCATGGCCAGCGGCGTGCTGTGGGCCAGCGAGTTGCGCAAAGTGATTGTGCGTGCGTGGGGCGTGCACTGACAGCTATGTACGCTAGTGCACAGACATCGCGGCGGCTTCGGGACACGATGCGACATGAAAAATTCCATGCCCGCCTTTCGCCGCGCGGCCATCGCATTGGCCCTGTCGTTCGCCGCCGCGGGTTCAACCGCGGCCGAAGTCAGCGTCCAGATCGCGGTGCCCGGCGTGAGTATCGGCATCAACATGCCACGCTACCCGGCATTCGTGCGCGTGCCGAGCTATCCGGTGTACTACGCCCCGCGGCAGGAGGTGAACCTGTTCTTCTACGACGGCTTGTACTGGGTCTACCAGCGGGACGAGTGGTACGCCAGTTCCTGGTACGACGGCCCCTGGCGTCCGGTGGCGCCGCAAGCCGTGCCGCTGTACGTGCTGCGGGTGCCGGTGCGCTACTACCGCAACCCGCCCGGCTACTTTCGCGGCTGGCGGCCCGATGCGCCACCTCGCTGGGGTGAGCACTGGGGTCCCCAGTGGTCGCAGGAGCGAAGCGGGTGGGATCGTTGGGACCGTCGCCGTGCGCCTGCGCCGGCGCCGCTGCCGACGTACCAGCGCCGCTACTCGGGTGAGCGCTATCCGCGCGCCGAAGAGCAGCAGCCACTGCACAACCGCAACTACCGCTACCAGCCACGCGACCCTGTCGTGCGCCAGCAGAGCCGGCCCGGGGCCGGGCAACGGGAAGGCCAAAGGCCGTGACAAGGAGCGCCGAGATGACAACGACCGTGGCAAGGACAACAAGAAATAGCGCGGCAAGCTGCGGCAGATCATGACAACGACGCGCCGTTTGCGCACAGCACCTGCCGGTTTAGGCGGCGGTGTGACACCGTGGGCGGCCACAGAGTGCGCACAGCTTCGCATTCGGATCATCGCGCTCGAGAACCTTGTCATTGCGCTGCTCGCGGACGCGCCGGAGCAGCAGCTGATGCTGGCGCGAGAGATGGCGGTTCATATCTCGCCTCGGCCCGGGTTCACGCGGCATCGATTGACGCTGCACGCCGCCGGCGAGATGCTGAGTCTGGTCGATCGCGCACGGCGCTTTCGTTCCACGCGGCCGCCTTGAGATGCATCAGTGCATCGGCCGGCCCTGCGCTCGACACTGTCCACCATGCCCGCTGCACTGAGCCCCGAGACGCTGCAGAAGATGCACGCCTATTGGCGCGCCTCCAACTACTTGGCTGTCGGCCAGATCTACCTGCAGGACAACCCGCTGCTCGACACGCCGTTGACGCTGGCTCACATCAAGCCGCGGCTGCTCGGCCATTGGGGCACCACGCCGGGCTTGAACCTGATCTATGTCCACCTGAACCGGCTGATCAAGGACAACGACCTGAGTTTGATGTACGTCATCGGCCCCGGTCACGGCGGGCCGGGCATCGTGGCGCACAGCTATCTCGAAGGCACGTACACCGAGACCTACCCGGCGATCGAGCGCAACCGCGACGGCCTGCGGCGCCTGTTTCGACAGTTCTCGTGGCCGAACGGCATTCCCAGCCACGTCTCGCCCGAGGTGCCGGGCTCGATCCATGAAGGCGGCGAGCTCGGCTACTCGCTGGCCCACGCTTACGGCGCGGCGTTCGACAACCCGGACCTGATCGTCGCCTGCGTCGTCGGCGACGGCGAGGCCGAGACCGGTGCGCTGGCGGCGAGCTGGCACTCCAACAAGTTCCTCAATCCGGCGCGTGACGGCGCGGTGTTGCCGATCCTGCATCTGAACGGCTACAAGATCGCCAACCCGACCGTGCTGGCGCGCATCAGCCGCGACGAGCTGACCGATCTGATGCGCGGCTACGGCCACGAGCCGCATTTCGTCGAGGGCGATGACCCGATGCAGGTGCACCAGGCGCTGGCGCACACGCTCGATGTGGTGCTGGCGAAGATCCGCGAGATTCAGAAGACCGCGCGCGTGGTCGGCCAGACCCCCGCGCGACCGCGTTGGCCGATGATCGTCTTGCGCACGCCCAAGGGCTGGACCGGGCCGAAGTTCGTCGATGGCCAAGCGGTCGAAGGCACTTGGCGTTCGCACCAGGTGCCGATCGCCGACTTCAAGACTCCCGCTCATGTGAAGCAGCTCGAAGACTGGCTGACGAGCTACCGTCCGCGCGAGCTGTTCGACGAACACGGCTGCTTGCGCGAGGAGCTGGCTGCCCTCGCGCCGACCGGCCAGCGCCGCATGGGGTCGAACCCGCACGCCAATGGCGGCGCGCTGTTGCAAGCGCTGGCGCTGCCGCGCTTTCACGAGTACGCGGTCGCGGTGCCGGCACCCGGCAGCGTCGACGCGGAAGCGACGCGCGTGCTCGGCCGCTTCCTGCGCGACGTGATGAAGCTGAATCTGCCTGCGGCCAACTTCCGCATCGTCGGCCCCGATGAGACGGCATCGAACCGGCTGGACCCGGTGTTCGAAGTGACCGCCAAGCAGTGGATGGACGGCGTGCAGGACGGCGACAACCACCTCGCCGCCGACGGCCGCGTGATGGAAGTGTTGAGCGAGCACCTGTGCCAAGGCTGGCTCGAGGGCTACCTGCTCACCGGCCGCCACGGCTTGTTCTCGTGCTACGAGGCCTTCATCCACATCGTCGGTTCGATGTTCAACCAGCACGCCAAGTGGCTCAAGGTCTGCAACCAGATTCCCTGGCGCCAGCCGATCGCGTCGCTGAACTACCTGCTGACGTCGCATGTCTGGCGCCAGGACCACAACGGCTTCTCGCACCAGGACCCGGGCTTCATCGATCACGTGGCGAGCAAGAAGGCCGATGTCGTGCGCATCTACCTGCCGCCCGACGCCAATACGCTGCTGTCGGTCGCCGACCACTGCCTGCGCAGCCGCAACTACGTCAACCTGATCATTGCCGGCAAGCAGCCCGCGCCGCAGTGGCTCGGCATCGACGCAGCGGTGCGTCACTGCACAGCCGGCGCCGGCATCTGGGACTGGGCCAGCACCGACAAGGGCATCGAGCCCGATGTGGTGATGGCCTGCGCCGGCGACGTGCCGACGCTGGAGACCCTGGCTGCCGTGTCGTTGCTGCGCCGCTACGTGCCCGGCATCCGCATCCGCGTCGTCAACGTCGTCGATCTGATGGTGCTGCAGCCGCCGTCCGAACATCCGCACGGCCTGGCGGACCATGAGTTCGATGCCCTGTTCACCACGGACAAGCCGGTGATCTTCGCCTTCCACGGCTACCCCGCGATCATCCACAAGCTGACCTACCGGCGGCGCAATCACGACAATATCCATGTGCGCGGCTACAAGGAAGAGGGCACCACGACGACGCCGTTCGACATGGTGGTGTTGAACAACCTCGACCGCTTTCAACTTGCGCTCGACGCCATCCGGCGCATTCCGCGTCTGGCCGATCAAGTGGCGGCAGAGACTGCGCGTTACGACACGACCATGCAACGCCACAAGCTCTACATCGGCGAACATGGCGACGATCTGCCGGAGGTTCGCGATTGGCGCTGGACGCCGTGAGAGCCCATTGCTGAAGCCGCGCCACGTTCTCGCGCTGAACAGCGGCTCGTCGTCGTTCAAGTTCGGCTTGTTCCGTGTGGCCGACGACGGTTGCGAAGCGCTGTGCGGCGAAACCGTTGACGGCGCCGATCCCGAGGTGGCGATGGCCCGCGTCGCCGCGTTGCTGGCCCAGCCTGGCCTGCCGTCGCCGGACGTTATCGGCCATCGCGTCGTCCACGGCGGCCCCACGCTGCGCAAGCACAGCCTCATCGACGCGGCGCTGCTGCACCAGCTCGACGCCGCGGTGGCGTTTGCGCCGCTGCACACACCCGCTGCGCTGGCGTTGATCCGCTGGGCCGGCCTGCACTTTCCCGGCATCCCGCAGGTGGCGTGTTTCGACACCTGCTTTCACAACACGATGCCCGACGTGGCCCGCGTGCTGCCGATCGACAAGGCGCTGCAAGCGCAGGGCATCCAGCGCTACGGATTCCACGGCCTCGCGCTCGAATCCATCGTGCGCCAGTTGGGGGCGGGTCTGCCGCGCCGCTTGGTCGTGGCCCACCTCGGCAACGGCGCCAGCATCACCGCCATCGAGGACGGACGCTCGATCGACACCAGCATGGGCCTGACGCCCAGCGGTGGCGTGATCATGGGCACGCGCAGCGGCGACCTCGACCCGGGGGTGCTCATCCATCTGATGCGCGAACGGCGACTCGATGCCGCGGCGCTCGAAGACATGATCGATCGACGGTCCGGGCTGCTCGGCATCTCGGGCCTCAGCGGCGACATGCGGCGGCTGCACGAGGCGGCTGCCTCCAACGCCGACGCCGCGCTGGCGATCGAGATGTTCTGCTACGCCGTGCTCAAGCAGATCGCGGCCATGGGCGCGGCGCTCGGGGGCATCGACAGGCTGATCTTCAGCGGCGGCATCGGCGTCAACGACGCCGTGGTGCGCGAGAAGATCTGTGCCGGGTTGGGCTGGCTTGGCGTCGGCCGCGCCGAAGTGTGGGTGATGGCATCGCAGGAAGAAGAGCAGATCGCCTGCCACAGCGCAGCCTTGTCGGCGCAGGGCGAGTCGGTCGTGTGAGCCAGGTCAGCCGGGATCGGCTGACCGCGTGTCGCCGTAGAGGTGCCACACCGCAACGAACATCGCTGCGATCGCCGGGCCGAGCACGAAACCGTTGATGCCGAAGACCACCATGCCGCCGAGCGTCGTCATCAGCACCACGTAGTCGGGCAGGCGCGTGTCCTTGCCGACCAGGATCGGCCGCAACACGTTGTCCACGAGGCCGATGACGAGCACGCCCCAGGCCACCAGCGCTGCGCCTTGCCAGAGCTCGCCGGTGAGCAGGAAGTACAAGGCCACCGGCAGCCACACCAGCGCCGCGCCGACGGCCGGCAGCAGCGACAGGAAGGCCATCACCACGCCCCACAGCAGCGCGCCCTTGACGCCGAGAAACCAGAACGCCAGGCCGCCGAGCAGGCCCTGCAGCGCAGCCACCAGCAGATTGCCTTTGACGGTGGCGCGGATCACCACGGTGAACTTGCCGACCAGTTCCCTGCGGTGTGCTGCGGCCAGCGGTACGGCGTGGCGCAGCGTGTGCGCCAGCGCGTCGCCGTCACGGATCAGGAAGAAGGCCAGGTAGAGTGTGATGAACAGGTCGACGACGAACTCGACAGTGATCTGGCCGATGCCCAGGGCCTGCGTGGCAATGACCTGGCTGCCGCGCGCCAGCGCCTCCGTCAGGCGCCGCTGCAGCGTGTTGAAGTCGACCAGACCGAAGCGATCCAGCCAGGCCGTGACCCAGTCGGGCAGGGCGTCGAAGACGCCGCGAAAGTAGCGCGTCGCGTTCAGCTCGCCCGACTGCAGCTGCTCGTAGACGCCGCTGGCCTCGCGGGCCAGCGCGGCGGCGATCAGCGCCAGCGGAAGAACCACCATCACCAAAACCACCAGCAGGGTCAGCAACGCCGCCGGGGTGCGGCGCTGCGCCAGGCGCGGCAGCAAGCGCTGGTACAGCGGCGCGAACAGCAGCGCAACGATCGCGCCCCACAGGATCGTGCCGTAGAACGGCAGCAGGATCCACGCCAGCGCTGCCGACACGGCCAACAGCAGCACCAGCAGCACGCGCCGCTCGTGCAACGTCGGCTCGCGTTCAGGAGCCGGCGTCATCGGCAGGTTCAGGGGCTCGTCGCCACGCGCCTAGCTCTTGCGCCCGCCCAGCACCAGCAGCACCCCGCCGACCACGATGGCGCCGACGCCGGCCCACATTGGCACGTTGACGGTCTTCTTCTCGGTGACCTTCAGCTCGATCGGTCCGAGCTTGGCGCCGACCGACTCCTTGTTGTAGCTGAAGCCACCGTAGGCCAAGGCAAGAACGCCGGCGACGATCAGGACGATCGCCACGATCCGGGTCGTGTTCATCAGGTCACCTCCGTGCTTCGCACTGCGCTCATTTCGCCTGTCGGGCGATCGTGCGGGATCATAGGCGGATCGACAGCTCGTTGCGAACCGACTTGACGCCGTTGACGCCGCGCGCAATGGTTTCGGCGGTGGCCTTTTCGGCGGCGCTCTTGGCGAAGCCGGAGAGCATCACGGTGCCGTTGAGCGTCTCGACCTGGATGCTGGCCGCATCGACGACCTTGTTCTCGACGAAGCGGCTCTTGATCTGCGTCGTGATCGTGGCGTCGTCGATGTAGGCGCCGACGGTTTCCTGGCCGCGGGTGACGGCGCAGCCGGCGGTGCTGAGCAAGGCGGCGGCGGCGATCGCGGCGGCGAGTGGGGTGCGTAGGTTCATGGTTTGACTCCTGAGGGTGGCGAGGGCATGTCGTTCTCGCCAACGTGATCGGTTGAGCCGGTGCCGGTTGGCGACGGCAAAGCCAAGCCTACGCAGCCGGCAGGGCGGGCGTCTGTTCGCTGCAGCACACAACGCCGCCGATCGCCTGTTCGCCAGCGCACCGACGGTTGGCACCGCAACGAGCACTGTGGATGTGCTGCGTCACACGGTGCGCCCGCCGATGAGCGGGTTTGTTGTGTGCGCCAACGAACAGACAGAGGCTCCTTGGCGGTTTAGAAGCTCTTTGCGGAGCGCGCCGCAACTGAAGTGTGCGGGGTGCTTTTTTTTGCCTGGAGCTGTAAGCATGCTGAATCCGCTGCAAGGGACACCGTTGGTGAGGCTCCCCACCGCGCTGGAGCGCGTGGCCGGTGATTCGGTGGCCAGCTTGTGGAACCACGAGCGCTGGGCTTCGTCGCCGGATGCGCTGGCCTGCTATTGGGACGAGTTGTTCAATGCCGTGTGCACCCGGCTGGAGCAATTGGCAGCGCACAGTGCCGAACTGCCGACCCAGGCCGGCGTGAGGGAGTGCGCCGAGGCGCTGGCGCAATTGCATGCGAGCCTCAATGACGAGCGTGCACGGCATGTCCAACAAGCCAAGGACCTCTTGGCATTGCGGCCGCCGAGCGATTTGCTTTGAGGCCGGCTTTCATGCTCAAGTCCCTGCTCGTTGCCGTCGTGGTGTTCCCGCTGCTGCAGGCCGCATACTTGGCCGAGCCCGCCTACCAGACGGCCAACGTCCGCATCAGCACCGACTACCAAGCCGGCAAGGCGGCGTGCGCGTTGGTGGCGGCTCCGGCCCGGGATCTCTGCTACGAGCAAGCCGTGGCGCGCAAGAAGGTGGCGCGTGCCGAACTCGAGTACGGCAACAACGGCAACGCGGGACATCGCCACAAGATGTTGGAAGCCCGCGCCGAGGCTGACTACTCGGTGTCTCGGGAAATATGCAGGGGCATCAATCGCGACGTGAAGGAGTTCTGCCTCGAGCAGGCGAGCGCTGTCGAGGCCAAAGCCTTGGCCGACTCCGGTCAGGCGCTTCCGGTGGCTGCAGCGCGGCCCGATGGCGCACGCGTGCAGCGTGCCAGGGTCAACACGCACAAGCCCGCGGCCGCCCTCTTCAAGGCCGTGGCTTTGTAAACGGCGTTGTGTGCGCTGGCCCACCGACAGCGCCGCGCCGGGTGTGCACATTCAGTTCGAACCGCAGCGCGACGGAGTCATACCCGTGCTTGCTTGTCCACCTGCTTTGGCGCAGGGGCCGACGACCTCACCACGAGCCGCAATGGCCACCGCCCAGAACCAACTCATCGAGCGCCTGCCGCGCAAAGACCGCGCGGCGCTGCTTGCCGCAAGCGAGCCTGTGCAATTGGTGCTGGGCGAGGTGCTCTGCGAGCCCGGCAAGCCGACGCGGCATGTCTACTTTCCCGGTCGACGCCTTCATCTCGATGGTGGCGCCGATCGACGGCAAGCCGGCGCTCGAAGTCGGCATGATCGGCCGCGAGGGCATGCTGGGCGCGCAACTGGCGCTGGGCGTGGCCACCGTGCCCTTGCATGCGGTCGTACAAGGGCACGGCGCGGCCTGGCGCATCGGTGCCGCGGCTTTTCGCGCCGAGCTGGCCCGCAGCGCGGCCTTGCAGCGCCTGCTCAACCGCTACCTGTACGTGCTGATGGCGCAGCTGGCCGGCTCGGCCGCCTGCCTGCGCTTCCACGAGATCGGCCCGCGGCTGGCGCGCTGGCTGCTGATGAGCCAGGACCGCGCTCACGCCGAGCGCTTCCACGTCACCCATGAATTCCTGGCCTACATGCTCGGCGTGCGCCGCGTCGGCATCACCGCCGCGGCCAGCGCGATGCAGCGCAGCGGCCTGATCGAATACCACCGCGGCGAAATGCTGGTGCGCGACCGCGCCGGGCTCGAAGCCACGGCCTGCGCCTGCTATGGCAATGATCGGCGTGCCTATGCCGACGTGCTCGGTTGAGCGGCGCCGCAGCGTCATGGTGCGCTGCCGTACAGACGCTGGCGACGCAAGTGCGTTACATACAAGTGTGCCCTTGACCCAGAGGTAACGTGACACGCCATTCAACGCCCGCCCAGACCGAAGCACTGGCTGTTTTCGCGAAACAGCTCGAAGGCATCAAGCAGGCCTTTGTCGAGGCTGATCGGCAGGACGAACGCTTTGCGCTGTACGGTGTCGACACGCCGCCGCAACCGGCGGCCAGGATTTCGATCGACGAGTGGGGCGCGCTGCTCGGCGCCGTCAAGGCCAGGCTCCGGCTCACGGCCGGAGAGATGATCAGGCCCGGCTTCAACGACACACCGCAAGCGGTGAGGGCGAGCGTGCTCGAGTGTGTCGATGCGCTGGATCAGTTGCACATCATGCTCGGCGACGCGCTGTCCGACGCCACACCGCCGGAGCGGCGCACCACAGACAGCAGCCCTGTGATCGGCAACCGCCGCGCTGGCCCTCATCCTCACGTGTCAGGCGTACCGGTGTCGGCCAGCCCACTGCTCAATCGCACCCGAGCCGCCGTCGCCAACGACTGATAGCGGGCTTGGAAGGCGTCGAGCTGATCACCCTCGAGCTCTTCGAGATCGAGCAGGGCGTTGTGCGCGCCTTGGGTGGCCCGGATCAATTCGTCGAGTTTGATCTGGATCGCTTCGGTGTCGCGGTTCTGGGTGTTCTGAATCAGGAACACCATCAGGAAGGTGACGATCGTCGTGCCGGTGTTGATGACCAGTTGCCAGGTGTCGCTGAAGCCGAACAGCGGGCCGGTGACGATCCAGACCGCGATCACGGCGACGGCGAGCACGAAGACGCGCGGCCGGCCACAGAAATGGGCGGTCGCTTTCGCGAAACGCGAATAGCCGTTGGAGATGCGACCGACTTCCGCCATGCGGCGCTGTGCCGCTACTGGCTCGCGGCTGATGCTGGTGCCGCGGGCACGACGACCACCTCACGCGTCACCAGTTCGCGATAGATGCCACCACCGGCGACGCTGCCCGTGGTCGTGCCTTTGCCCTGCATGCGGGCCACGCAGTCGCCGCGGTCGGGCTCGGTCAGCGCCTCGCAACGCTTGAGCGCGTTGCGCGCATAGCGCCCCGGGTCGGGGTCGATGGTCACTGGCTCGCGGCTGGCGCGGGCCGTGCTCGCGTCACTGAGGCACTCGTTTCTCGCACCCTTGTAGCCGCGCGACAGGCAGACGGCCGCGTCGCGCTGGTACTGCGCTTCGGAGGCGGCCGCGGCACTGGGCTTGCCGGCAGCCAGCGCGGGTGACGCTCCCAGGGCAGCCGTCAGCGCCAACAGCGGCCACGACGAGCGTGAAGCACATTTTTGAAGCTTGGTCATTAGGGTCACCATGGTGTTGATCGTCGAGCTGACAGAGCGGTTCACCGCGTCACGCCATCGAGTTGCGTGAGACAGCCAGCGCGTTGCGCAGCGCTGCGCACGGCATTGCAGCGCCACACCGCGTCGGCACGCTCTGCGCTCGCGCGATGGCGGGCCTGACTGTTCTCCACACCGGAGGCGACCACCTGCTGGAAGGCCAGCAGCAGGGCCAGGACACCGGCCGCTGCCACCATGCCGGGCGCGAAAGGCGCCAGCCGATCACACACGGCCGAGCAGCGTGAAGCGAAGAGCATCCAGTCAGGGTGTGTGGTCATGCCGCCGATCGTGCTCGCGCCGCTCGCTGCGCGCCGTCGGACCGCAGGCCCATCCAGCGTAGGCGCTGCCTGACAACGGACTGCCTGTGGCTTGTTCGTCCGCGAGCCGGCACCTGCACCCCCCAAAATCTGTGGCTGCTGACCCGGGGCCGCGAGCCTGCGACAATACGGTTATGAGCAAAGCGACCCCATCAACCAAAGTCTCGGAAAACGGCCTGCGCTACGCGGCCAAGGTGTCCGGATCGCCGTTCACAGGCACGGGCCATACGCGCTCGTGTTTTCTGTGCGGCCGGCACCGGCAGGCAGCGCAACTGAAGTCCAAGCGCGTGCTGGGCCGGGCCGAGATGGTCTGTGCCCCGAGCTGCAACAGCGTCGAGTAGTTGATCGATCCCGCCGGGCGCGCGATGTTGAACATCGAGCACCTGCGCGATCTGTCTCTCGACGGGCATACCCACACGCCGGGGCAGCGGCACCTCAGCGCGGCCAGCGGGCTGGTCTGCGCGCACGGCCGTGCCTATGTCGTCGGCGATGACGAGAACGCCTTGGGCGTATTCAGCGACGCCGACACGCCGGGGCACATGGTGCCGTTGTTCGAAGGCAAGCTGCCGTCGGGCAAGAAGGCCCGCAAACAGAGCAAGCCTGACACCGAGACGCTGCTCCTGCTGCCCGACAGCCGCGGCTGGCCGCACGGTGCGCTGTTGACGCTCGGCTCGGGTTCTCGGCCCCAGCGCTGCCGCGCCGCCTGCATCGCGCTCGATGCCAACGGCGAACCGTTGCCGCCAGCGCGGCGGCTCGATCTTGCCGCCTTGTACGAGCCGCTGCGGCCAACGATTCGACGGCTTGAACATCGAAGGCGCGTTCATCTCGCAGCGCGAGTTCGTGTTGCTGCAGCGCGGCCATCAAGGCGGATCGCCCAATGCCTCGCTGCACTACACGCTCGCCAAGGTGCTGCGCTGGCTTCATGGCGTTGGCCCCGCACCGGCGCCGCAGCGCATTCGCCGGCACCGGCTCGGCACAGTCAAGGGCGTGCCGCTGACCTTCACCGACGGCGCGGCGCTGCCCGACGGCCGCTGGGTCTTCACCGCCGTGGCCGAAGCCACTGACGACAGCGTCGCCGACGGCGCCTGTGTCGGCAGCGCGGTCGGCGTGATGTCGGCCCGGAGCGAGGTGCAAACGCTGCTTGCGTTGCCAGGCAGCGAGAAGGTCGAAGGCATCGCCGCGCGCCTCGCCGGCCGCACGGTCGAGTTGTGCCTGGTCACCGATGCCGACGATCCACGCATCGCGTCGCGCTTGCTGCGCAGCCGGTTCATGTTGTAGGGCGAGTCACGCGAACCCTCCGGTAGCGTTAACAGGCCCTGGCTCGCGGCCGATAATGTCGAGCCCGAACAGGGCACAACCGAGGCGACCCGTGGCCATCAGCGTCTTCGACCTCTTCAAGATCGGCATCGGTCCGAGCAGCTCGCATACGGTCGGTCCGATGCGCGCTGCGCGCTTGTTCGCGCTGCGGCTGGCGCACGACGGCTTGCTGGATCGGACCGCGCGCGTGCGCTCGCAGCTTTACGGCTCGCTGGGCGCCACCGGCAAGGGCCACGGCAGCGACAAGGCGGTGCTGCTGGGCTTGGCCGGGCACGAGCCCGACACGGTGGATGTCGAGGCGATTCCGGCGTTGCTCGAATCCATCCGCAGCGGTGGCCGGCTGGTGCTGCACGGCGGCCGCAGCGTTGGTTTCGACGACAAGGCCGACCTCATCTTCCACCGCCGGGAGACGCTGCCGTTTCACGCCAACGGCATGCGCTTCGAAGCCTTCGACGCCGAAGGGCATGAGCTTGCCAACCGCGCCTACTACTCGGTGGGTGGTGGCTTCGTCGTCAGTGACGAAGTGGCGGCCGACGGCAGCAAGCAAAAAGTGATTGCCCCCGACACCACGGTGCTGCCGCACCCGTTTCACAGCGGCGACGATCTGCTGCAGCAGACGCTGACGCACCGCTGCTCGATTGCAGAAATCATGCGCCGCAACGAGCGCCATTGGCGCAGCGACGCCGAGATCGATGCCGGCCTGCACCGCCTCTGGCGCGTGATGCAGGACTGCGTCACGCGCGGCTGCGCGACGGATGGCGTGCTGCCCGGCGGCTTCAAGGTCAAGCGGCGCGCGGCCCAGTTGCACCGCGACCTGATCGCTCATCCGGAGGCGGCCCTGCGCGATCCGCTGCAGGTTCTGGACTGGGTGAATCTGTACGCCTTGGCGGTCAACGAAGAAAACGCCGCCGGTGGCCGCGTGGTCACGGCGCCAACCAACGGCGCGGCCGGCATCGTGCCCGCCGTCTTGCACTACTACACGCGCTTCGTGAACCCGCCCCCCACGACGCTGCGCGTCGGCCCCCCCGAGGGGGGCGTGGTCGGCTTGGGGCGGCCCGGCGCCGACCTGGGCGCTACCGACAAGGGCGTCATCGACTTCCTGCTCACCGCCGCGGCCATTGGCATCCTGTACAAGGAAAACGCCAGCATCAGCGGCGCCGAAGTGGGCTGCCAGGGCGAGGTCGGCGTGGCCTGCAGCATGGCTGCGGGCGCGCTGTGCGCGGTCATGGGCGGCACGCCGGAGCAGGTGGAGAACGCCGCCGAGATCGGCATGGAGCATCACCTCGGCCTGACCTGCGACCCGGTCGGTGGCCTGGTGCAGATCCCGTGCATCGAGCGCAATGCGATCGCGTCGGTGAAGGCGATCAACGCCGCGCGCATGGCGCTGCGCGGCGATGGCACGCACCATGTCAGCCTCGACAAGGTCATCAAGACGATGCGCGAAACAGGCGCAGACATGATGACCAAGTACAAGGAAACGGCGCGCGGTGGCTTGGCGGTGAACATCGTCGAATGCTGAGTCGGTAGGGCGGTTGCAGCGCCAGGGCCTGTCGGCCTACACTGCGCAAATGAACCGAACAGTACATTCTGTGGCGGCGCGCAAGGCCGCCAAGACCAAGGCCGCGCCGCGCACCAATGACCCTGAGCGCACGATGGCCGACATCCTCGAAGTCGCCACGCGCGAGTTCGCGGACAAGGGCCTGGCCGGTGCCCGCATCGATGCCATCGCCGAGGCCATGCGCACCAGCAAGCGCATGATTTATTACTACTTCGGCAGCAAGGAGGGCTTGTACCTGGCGGTGCTGGAGGAGTCGTACCGCCGCATGCGAGCGATGGAAGCCGAGGCCCATCTCGACGATCTTCCGCCCGAAGATGCGCTGCGCAAGCTGGTCGGGCACACGCTGGACTACCAGTGGGGACACCCCGAGTTCGCGCGGCTCGTACAGAGTGAAAACATCGAACGTGCACAGTACCTGGCCCAGAGCAAGTCGATCCGCAAACTCAACGTGCCGGCCATTGACGGCCTGCGCCGCGTCATCGAGCGCGGGCAGAAGGGCGGCCTGTTCAGGGCCGGTATCGATGCGGTCGATCTGCACATGTCGATCAGTGCGCTGGCCGTGTTCAACGTTGCCAACCGGCACACCTTCAGCTGGATCTTCCAGCGCGACATGGAGTCGCCGGCGGCGCTGACCGCGCGCCGCGACAGCATCATCGAAATGGTGGTGCGTTTCGCGCGCAAGTAGTAACGTCCCGCGCGCGGGGCGCAAAGACCGTCATTGGGGTTTCCACGGATAAAAAAACTAACCAGTTCGTACATTATTCGGTTCCTGGCTCCAAGGAGACAACGCATGGACTTGATCGACAAGGCCACCAAGGCCTACTGCAAGCTTCTCGAGCTGCTGCTCGTGGCCTTGCTCGCAGTGATGGTGGTCATGGTGTTCGGCAACGTCGTGCTGCGCTACGGCTTCAACTCCGGCATCACGGTGTCGGAAGAGCTGTCGCGCTGGGCCTTCGTCTGGATGACCTTCCTCGGCGCCATCGTCGCCATCAAGGAGAACGGCCACCTCGGCACCGACATGCTGGTCGGCCGCCTCGGCCCCACCGGCAAGAAGGTCTGCCTGGCCATCGCCGAGACCGGCATGCTCTATTGCACCTGGCTGATCTTTTCCGGCAGCCTGGCGCAAACGCGCATCAGCTGGGACGTCGAAGCGCCGGTGACCGGTTGGTCGATGGCCATGCTGCCGATCGCCGGACTGGTGTTCGCGGTGTCAGCCGCGCTGTTCCATCTGCTCAAGCTCGGCCGTCTGGCCACGGGCAAGCTGCGCGAGGATGAACTGGTCACCGTCCAGGAGTCCGAAGACCTGGCTCACATCAAGCAAGACGCGGAGACCACGAAATGACTGTCGCCGTCTTCCTCGGCTCCCTGCTCGCCGCGATGGCGCTGGGCGTGCCGATCGCCTACTCGCTGCTGCTGTGCGGCGTCGCGCTGATGGTCTACATGGGCAACTTCGACGCCCAGATCCTGGCCCAGAACCTGATCGAAGGCGCCAACAGCTTCCCGCTGCTGGCCGTGCCGTTCTTCATGCTGGCTGGCGAGATCATGAACGTCGGCGGCCTGTCGCGGCGCATCGTCAACCTGGCATTGGCGCTCGTCGGCCACTGGCGCGGCGGGTTGGGCTATGTGGTGATCCTGGCCGCGGTGATGATGGCCGCGCTGTCAGGCTCAGCGGTGGCTGATACGGCCGCGCTGGCCGCGTTGTTGCTGCCAATGATGGTTGCCGCCGGCCATGACAAGGCCAAGTCCGGCGGCCTGATCGCCTGCGCCGGCATCATCGCGCCGATCATTCCGCCATCGATCGCCTTCGTCATCTTCGGCGTCGCGGCCAACGTCTCGATCACCAAGCTCTTCCTGGCCGGCATCGTGCCCGGCCTGCTGATGGGTGTGGCCATCGCCATTGCCTGGTTCCTCGTTGCGAAGAAGGAGAACGTCACCCCGCCTGCCAAGGCCACCGGCGCCGAAAAGTGGAAGGCGTTCCGCGAATCGACCTGGGCCCTGGTGCTGCCGTTCATCGTCCTGGTCGGCTTGAAGATGGGCGTGTTCACACCGACCGAAGCGGCGGTGGTCGCTGCCGTGTACGCGCTGTTCGTCGCCACGGTGGTCTATCGCGAGATGAAGCTGTCGCAGCTCTACGAAGTCTTCGTCTCGGCGGCCAAGACCACCGCGGTCATCATGTTCCTGGTCGCCGCAGCGATGGTCAGCGCCTGGCTGATCACGGTGGCGCAACTGCCTCAGGAACTGATCGCGCTGCTGCAGCCCTTCCTCGACCAGCCGATGCTGTTGATGTTCATCATCATGCTGATCGTCATTGCCGTCGGCACGGCAATGGACATGACGCCGACGATCCTGATCCTCACGCCCGTGTTGATGCCGCTGGTCAAGGCCGCAGGCATCGACCCGGTGTACTTCGGCGTGCTGTTCATCATGAACAACGCCATCGGCCTCGTGACGCCGCCCGTGGGCACGGTGCTCAACGTCGTCGCCGGCGTCGGCAAGATGAAGATGGACGAGGTCACGCGCGGTGTGATCCCTTTCATGATCGCCCAGTTCACCGTGCTCTTCCTGCTCGTGGTGTTCCCGCAGATCGTGCTCTGGCCGCTCAAGATGTTCTATTGATTTCCCAACCCCAACCTGATCCCAGGAGACAAACCCAATGAAGCGTATCTTCCTCAAGTCCCTCGTCGCCGTGGCCGCACTGGCTGCCGCAGGCACCACCTTTGCGCAAGACATCAAAGAGCGCGCCATCAAGTTCGGCCTCAACGGCCCTGAAACCCATCCGGCCGCTGCCGGCATGAAGAAGTTCGCCGAGCTGGTGCAAGCCAAGTCGGGCGGCAAGATGAAGGTCAACCTGTTCTTCGGCGCGACGCTCGGCAGCGACCAGGCGATCACGACCTCGATCCAGGGCGGCACGGTCGAGATGTCGGTGATGAACTCCGGCATCCTGGCCAGCCTGGCCAAAGAGCTGGCCATTTTTGACTTCCCCTTCCTCTTCGCCAATGAGAAGGAATCGGACGCCATCGTCGACGGCCCGGTCGGCAAGAAGATGCACAAGCTGCTCGAAGAAAAGGGCGTCGTTGGCGTGGCCTATTGGGAACTCGGCTATCGCCACATCACCAACAGCAAGCGCGCGCTGAACAAGGTCGAAGACATCGACGGCCTGAAGCTGCGTGTGATCCCGAACCCAATCAACGTCGATTGGGTCAAGGCGCTGGGCGCGAACCCGACGCCGATGCCTTTCCCCGAGGTCTATGGCGGCCTGGAGAGCAAGGCCATCGACGGCCAGGAGAACCCGGTGGCAGTGATCGCCGCCAACAAGTTCTGGGAAGTCCAGAAGTTCATGGCCATCACCAACCACCAGTACAACCCGCAGTCGGTGATCTTCAGCAAGAAGGTCTGGGACACGTACTCGGCTGCCGAGAAGAAGGTCATCGAAGACGCGGCGGCGGAAGCCACCAAGTTCCAGCGCGAACAGTCGCGTGCCGCGGTGGCCGCCAACCTCGAGCTGCTGAAGAAGAACGGCATGACGGTGACGACCTTCCCGCCAGCCGAAGTGGCCAAGCTTCGCGAGAAGATGAAGCCGGTGATCGCCAAGTACTCGGCGACCGTCGGCGAAGCCACGGTCAGCGAAGTGCAGGCCGAGCTGGCCAAGCTGCGCAAGTGAGAGCGGGCGGCCAGGAGCGCGTGCGATGACGACACCTGCAGACAAGCTGCTCTGCGGCCTGATCGGCGCCGGCATCCAGCGCTCGCTGACACCTGCGATGCAGGAGGAGGAGGCGCAGGCCCAGGGCCTGCGCCTGCACTACCAGCTGATCGATCTCGACAAGGCCGGGCAGGGCACCGAAGCCTTGCCCACGCTGATCGCGGCGGCGAAGACCATGGGCTTCGCCGGCCTGAACATCACCTACCCGTGCAAGCAGGCGGTGATTCCGCTGCTTGACGATCTGAGTGACGAAGCGCGCGCGATGGGCGCCGTGAACACCGTCGTCTTCCGCGACGGCAAGGCCACCGGCCACAACACCGACGGCTCCGGCTGGCGCTGGGGCTTCGAGCGCAGCTTGCCGAACGCAGACTTGTCGCGCGTGGTGCTGCTCGGCGCCGGTGGCGCGGGCTCGGCGATCGCCCATTCGATCTGCCGCATGAAAGCCGACGCGCTGGTGGTGGTGGACAGCGATGGCGCCCGCGCTGATGCACTCGCCGCCGAACTGAACAAGCAGTACGGCGGCTCGCGCGTGAGTGGAAGCACCGATGCCGCGGCGGCGCTGCAGGGCGGTGGCGGCGCAACAGGCCTGGTGCATGCCACGCCGACCGGCATGGACAAGCTGCCCGGCCTGCCGCTGGCGGCCGAGCTTCTGCGGCCCGGGCTGTTCGTCTCGGAGATCGTCTACTTCCCGCTCGAAACCGCGTTGCTCAAGGCCGCGCGCGCGCTCGGCTGCCGCATCGTCGATGGTGGCACCATGGCGGTCGGGCAGGCGCTCGGTGCGTTCGAGCTGTTCACCGGCCGCGCGGCCGATGCAGTTCGCATGGATGCCCATTTCCGCCGGCTGGTGGCGCAACGAACTTCATAGGACACAACGATGTCGTCTCTGGATCGCGAAGCGATTGTCGAAGCCAGCAACCCGCTCGGCATCGAAGGCATCGAGTTCATCGAATACACGACGCCACGCCCGCAGGCGCTGGGGCAGGTGCTGGAGTCGATCGGCTTCCGGCCGGTTGCGCGCCACCGCTCGCGCGAGGTCATGCTCTACCGCCAGGGCGGCATGAACATCGTCGTCAACGCCCATGGCGTGTCGCCCGCGGATGGCGACACGCCGCAGATCGCCGCCGTGGCGCTGCGCGTGCGTGATGCCGGCGCGGCCTGGCAGCGCGTGGTCGAGCTCGGTGGCTGGCCGGTGCCGGTGAAGGTGCAGCCGATGGAACTGCACATCCCGGGGGTGCATGGCGCCGGCGCCAGCCGCATCTACTTCATCGACCGCTGGCGCGAGTTTTCGATCTACGACGTTGATTTCATTCCGGTGCCGACGGTCGATCCGGTCGTGCCCGCAGTGGCCGGCCTGCACTGGTTCGGCGTTGTGCAATACGTCGGCGCCGATCGCAGCGCCGACTGGTGCGCTTTCTATGGCTCGCTGTTCGGCTTTGTCGAAGTGCCGGCCGAGAAGCGCTTCGGCATCCTGCCGCGTGGCAGCGTGCTGGCCAGCCCCTGCGGCACGTTCTATCTGCAGTTGATCGAACCCGACTCGCTGGTCGTCGACGACACCGGCGAGCGCCTGCAGCGTGTGGCCTTCGGCGCGCCCGATGTGCAGGCCGCCGTGAAGGCATTGCGCAGCCGCGGCATCGACTTCGTCGAGACCGACACGCTGCACACCGAAGTGCGCGGCGCGCTGACGCGGCCGCAGCTCGGCGGCGTCATGTTCGAGCTGGTGCACCACGGGTGACATGTCATGAAATCTCCTTCACCGCAGAGGCGCAGAGTTCGCAGAGGTCCGCAGAGAAATGCGACCTCATGGGTTTTCCTCCGCGAACCTCTGCGTCCTCTGCGCCTCTGCGGTGAAGGAAACTAAGGCGATGAGATCTGCTGAATACATCGCCGACTTCGGCATGGACACGATCTCGCTGGCCGGGCCGCTGGCGGCCAAGCTGCGTGCGATCAAGGAGGCCGGCTTCAGCCAGGTGATGTTCGCGGCCCGCGATCTTGTCGGTCACCCGGACGGCTGGCATGCTGCTGTCGAGGAAGTGCGGGACAGCGGCTTGCGTGTCACCGGCTTTCAGGTGCTGCGCGACTTCGAGGGCCTGTCGGGTCATCTTCATGACTACAAGATCGACATCGCCCGCTCGATGATCGAGATGTGCGCCGCGCTCGGCAGCCCGATCCTGCTGGCCTGCTCATCGACCAGCCGCCATGCGACGGCCGATGAAGACGCCATCGCACGCGACCTGCGCAAGCTGGCGATGATGGCGCTGCCGCATGGCATCAAGGTGGCATTCGAAGGCCTGTCGTGGGGCCGGCACATCAATGACTGTGTCGGTGCCTGGCGGGTTGTCGAAGCTGCCAACGCACCGAACCTCGGCATTGGCGTCGATTCCTTCCACAGCTTTGCCACGCGCACGCCGACCGAAGCGCTGCAGGACGTGGACCCGGACAAGATCTTCCTCGTGCAGTTGGCCGACTTCATGTGGCAGGAGATCCGCACGGTCGAAGAGCGCATCGAAACCGCACGCCATTTCCGCGTCTTTCCCGGCGAAGGCGTGCACAGCGAGGAGTTGCGCCGCCTCGTCATCGAACTCGACGGCATGGGCTACCGCGGCGACTACAGCTTCGAAGTCTTCAACGACGACTACACGCAGATGCCGCTGCCGGTGGTGGCCGAACGTGCGCGCCGCTCGGCCGCGTGGCTGGCCGAGGACGTCTTGCACCGTGCGGTGCCGCTGCCGGGAGGCTCGCGCTTGCGCGGTCCTGCAGCGGCCTGATCGACCGCCTACCGATGCCAGCCGCCCGGCCTCTCGCGCCAGCCCCGGCCCGATGAGATGGGCTCCCAGCGGTGCGGCTGCCAGCGGTAGCCCGGGCGCGGCGCGTCCCAGCGGCCGCCGACCCAGACATGGCGGTTGGCCCGCCAGGTCCAGAAGCCGCTGATCCAGAACCAGCCCGGATGGGGTGCGACGCCGACCACTTCGTACTGCACTGGCGGCGGTGCGACGGCGACCCCATCGTCGGGGCCGCCGGCGTAGCCAGGCCCGGAAGGGTGGCCGCCGTAACCGCCATATCCACGATGAGCCGGCACGACGATGCAGCCGCCGAGGGTGGCGGCCAACGTCACGAATGCAAAGGCACGCACCACGGTCTTTCGTGTGGATGCGGCAGGCGCAGTGGCTGCGACAGAAAGACGGCCCATGGGAAACCTCACGCAGTGGAAGTCTCCTCACAACGGCCTGCCGCCGCGGGCGCTGACGTGAAGCAAGGTAAAGCTGCGGGCGGCTCGGCGCACCCGCAGCCCGGGCCTTCAGCCCAAGCCGATGGGCGCGGGTGCCGTGTTCACGATCTTGCGGAACAGCGGCGCGTACTCGCCGCTCGGATCGTGTCCGGCCAGAGGGTCGCGGTTGGCCTCGAAGGCAGCGTTCAAATCGTGCCAGTCTTCCGGCGTCAACGATTCGCGCGCCGCCGGCAGCACGGTCGATTCTTCCAGCGACATGTGCCGCAGGTATTGCTCCACGTAGTGCCGCGCAGCCGCTTCGAAGGCCTCGCGCCGCGGCTCGCCGAGCAACTCGTACGCCAGCAGGCGGTGCTGCAGGTCGCGCACCGAAGACTCTCCGCGCGCGTGGTCTTGGTCGAGGCCGTCGAACACGGCGGCCAGGTCGGGCCGGCGGGCGCGCACCTTGGGAAACAGCAGGTCGCTTTCCTTCGGATGGTGCAGCCGCTCGGGGAACTCGTCGATGTAGAACAGCATCGCGCGCAGCACGTCGAAGGGCGGTGCCTTGCGCTCGTCGCGCCCACGGTCGATCAGCATCACCAGCGAGCGCAGCATCGCCGCCAGCGCCTGGTGCTCGGCC
The DNA here is from genome assembly GCA_963738425.1 of uncultured beta proteobacterium. Lineage (GTDB taxonomy): Bacteria > Pseudomonadota > Gammaproteobacteria > Burkholderiales > Burkholderiaceae_C > CADEEN01. The sequence goes on from CAVTWT010000034.1 coordinate 89,870, forward strand.
TGGATGACGCGGATGGCAGAAGGGTCCATGGCCGCAGGATGCTCGCCCGCCGCACTCGCAGCCTTGCCCTGGATCAAGGTTCGCGCGGGTGATGGCACTTCTAGAATGAATCGAGACCGAGGTGCAAGTGATGACATTCCCACAAGATTTCGATCCCGGCCGGCGCACGGTCCTCGCCGTGGCGCTGGGCGCGGCGCTGCCCGCCGCCGCCCAGCCGCCGGGTTCCGAGCGGCCGATCACGCTGGTCGTGCCGTTCGCCCCCGGTGGCATTGCCGACCTGACCGCACGCGCCGTGGCCAAGGAGATGAGTGCGTCGCTGAAGCAGACGATCGTCGTCGACAACAAGCCTAGCGCCGGTGCCATCGTCGGCTCGCAACAGGTGGCGCGCGCCGCGCCCGATGGCCTGACGCTGCTGCTGATGAGCAACGCCAATGCGGTCAGCGCCGGGCTGTTTCGCAAGCTGCCGTTCGATGCGCAGAACGACTTCGCGCCGATCAGCACGCTCGGGTTTTTCGACCTGGCGCTGTTCGTCGTTGCCGACTCGCCGTTGAAGACGGTCGCCCACCTGCTGACCCGCGCGCGGGCGCAGCCGGGCAAGCTGACGATCGGCACCATCGCGGCCGGCAGCACGCAGAACCTGGCGGCCGAATACTTCAAGTCGCTCTCCGGCATCGACGCCGTGATCGTGCCGTACAAGGGCACGCCGGCCGTCATCACGGCGCTGCGCGCGGGCGAGATCGACGTCGGCTTCGAAATCCTGGGTCCGATGCTCGGCCAGGTGCAGGCCAAGGTGCTGCGCGCGCTGGCGGTGACGTCGGACCGGCGCTTTGCGAGCCTGCCCGACGTGCCGACGGTCAAGGAGTCGGGCCTGGCCAGCTACAACGTGGCGTCGTGGAATGCGCTGGCCGCACCGGCGAAGACGCCGCGTGCGGTCATCGATCGCTTGCAGCGTGCCGCCTTGCAGGCGCTCGCCGTGCCGTCGGTGCAGTCGCAACTGCAGGCCCTCGGCGTGCGCGCGCAAGGCGGTACGCCGGAACAGATGCGGCAGTTGCTCGCCAGCCGAAATCAAGCGCTGGTCCGACGTCATCGTGCAGGCCAAGATCGAGAAGCAATGAGTACTCCGCCCAGTGCTCGTTCGGGCTGAGCTTGCCGAAGCCTCAGCGGGCCCATCGAGAGGCTCGGGGCGAACGGTCAAAGGAGTGAACCTGCGCCAGCTGGAAAGCTTCGTCCGCGTCTCCGAGCTGGGCAGCTTCAGCAAGGCCGCGCGCGTGCTCGACATTGCGCAGCCGGCGCTGTCGCGCCAGGTGCGCCTGCTCGAAACCGATCTGCGTGAAACGCTGCTGCTGCGCAACGGCCGCGGCGTCAACCTCACGCCGGCCGGGCGGCGCCTGTTCGAGCACGGTGTGCAGATCCTGCAGCAGGTGGCGCAGGCGCGCGCCGACCTCGGCGCGCAGCGCGATGCGCCGGTGGGGCAGGTGACGATCGGCCTGCCGCCTTCGATCGGCCGGCGCCTGACGCTGCCGCTGATCGAAGGCTTTCGCGCGCAGTTGCCGCGCGCCCGCGTGACGATCGTCGAAGGCCTGAGTGCCTACATCGCCGAGTGGATCGCCAGCGGCCGTGCCGACCTCGGCCTGGTCTACAACCCGGAGCCGTCATCGGCATTGGAGATCACGCCGTTGCTGCGCGAGCCGCTGTGCCTGGTGCAGCCGGCCGTGCGCGGACGCAAGGCGGCGCCGGCCACCGTGGCGCTGCGCGAGTTGTCCGCGCTGCCGCTGATCCTGCCCGAGCGCCACCAGTCGCTGCGCAAGCTGCTCGAGTCGCAGGCCTCGTTGGCCGGGGTGCCGCTGGACATCACCTGCGAGGTCTCGAGCATCCCGGCGATCATCGACCTCGTCTGCGCGCGCATGGGCAATGCGGTGCTCAACGCCAGCGCTGTCGGCGCCTCCGGCCGCGCGGCCGAACTGGTGGTGCGCCGCATCGTGCAGCCCGAGCTGCCGAGCGTGCTCTGCCTGGCCCAGTCCGCCACCAAACCGCCGACGCCGCTGACGCGCGAAGCGCGGCAGATGCTGACCGGCCTGGTGAAGGCGCTGCCGGCGCCTGCGCTCAAATCACGCGCGCGCTGACGACGTTGGCCGGCGTGCCGCGCTCAACAGCGCGATTGAAAGTCCTTGTCGTCATGAAAACCCCTGTTGGGGTTGAATGAACTCGTGTCGTTTGCTGCCCTCCCTCACGGCAGGTGCTCGATCAGCGTCGCGGAGCGCGCGCTCCAGCCGACGATCGCGCCTTGCGCGGTCAGCATCGCCAGCGCGCTGGCCTTGAACTCGGGGAAGTAGCTCTCGGTCGCGTCCTCGACGATCAGGCAGTCGTAGCCGCGGTCGTTGGCCTCGCGCATCGAGGTCTGCACGCAGACCTCGGTCGTCACGCCGGTGAACACCAGGTGCGTGATGCCTCGAGCGCTCAACAGCTCGTGCAGCCCGGTGGCCCAGAACATGCCCTTGCCGGGTTTGTCGATGACCGTCTCGCCCGGCGCCGGCGCGAGCGCGTCGATGATCGCGGTGCCGGGCTCGCCGGCGATCAGCAGGCGGCCCATCGGGCCGGGCTCGCCGATGCGCAGCGACGGCGCGCCGCGTTCGCGCTTGGCCGGCGGGCAGTCGGACAGGTCGGGCTTGTGTGCCTCGCGCGTGTGGATCACCGGCCAGCCGCGCGCGCGCCAGGCCGCCAGCAGCGCGGCGATCGGCGCGATGGCCGGCAGCAGACGCGAGACGTCGTTGCCGAGCGAGGCGCCGAAGCCGCCGGGCTCGATGAAGTCGCGCTGCATGTCGATGACCACCAGCGCCGTCGCTCCGGGCGCGAAGGGGTAGGGGAAGGGCGTGGCGGGAATCAGCATGGTCATCTCATGCGGCCTTGGCCACCGGCTCTTCGTGGTGGCCGCCGCCCATGTGCGCGCCGACGGTGCGGCGATCGATCTGGTCGGCCGGCGCTTCGAAGACGATGCGGCCTTCGCTCATGACGACGATGCGGTCGGCCAGCGTCAGCAACTCGTCCAGGTCCTCGCTGATCAGCAGCACGGCGCCGCCCTTGGCGCGCACCTGCAGCAGGCGGGCGTGGATCTCGGCGACGGCGGCGAAGTCCAGCCCGAACACTGGATTCGCGGCGATCAGCACCTTGACGTCGCCGGCCAGCTCGCGCGCCAGTACCGCGCGCTGCACGTTGCCGCCGGACAGGCTGCCGATCGGCGCATGCTCGCCGCGCGTCTTGATGCCGTACTCGCCGATCCACTGCCGTGCGCGCTCGCTCCAGGTGCCAAAGCGCAGCCAGCGGCGCGTCAGCGGCGCCTGGTCGAAGTCGCGCAGCGCCATGTTGTGCGAGACGCTGAGTTCGGCCACGCTGGCGCTGCGCAGTGGCTCTTCGGGCAGCGCGCGCAGTCCCAGCGCATGGTTCTCGTGGCGTTGCGCCGCATAGGCTTTGCCGCCGACGAAGACCTCGCCGGCCAGGCGTGGCCGCTGGCCGACGATGGCTTCGAGCAGCTCGCGCTGGCCGTTGCCGGAGACGCCAGCCACGCCGAGGATCTCGCCCGCGCGCACGTGGAAGCCGATCTCGCGCACGGCCAGCGTGCCGCGGTCGCCGAGTGCGCTCAGGCCGGCGACGACCAGCGCCTTCGGCGCGTCGTCGGCCACCGGTGCACGCGCCTCGCGGCTGCCGGCGGCGACGTCGCGTGCACTGCCTGCGGCCTCGTCGCCGATCATGGCCTGCGCCATCTCCAGCGGCGAGGTCGCGCCCACGGTGGTCGACGTGACCTTGCGGCCGCGCCGCAGCACGGTCACCGCGTCGGCATAGGCCGTCACCTCGCGAAACTTGTGCGTGATCATCAGCACCGTGCATTCGCCGCGCCGCGCCACCTCGCGCACGTAGGCCAGCACCTCGTCGGCCTCCTGCGGCGTCAGCACGGAAGTCGGCTCGTCGAGGATCAGCAGGCGCGGCTTCAGGTACAGCTGCTTGAGCAGTTCGAGCTTCTGTTTCTCGCCCGCCGACAGCGAGGCTGGCGTGGCGTCGAGGTCGAGCGCGAACGGCGTCGTCTTCAGGAAGTCGGCGAGCGCGCGCCGCTCCTTCGTCCAGTCGATCAAAGCCGGCGTGCGGCTGCCGGCCAGCAGCAGGTTCTCGGCGACGCTCATGCCGGGCGCCAGCGTGAAGTGCTGGTAGACCATGCCGATGCCGAGCGCGCGCGCCACCACCGGCGAGGCGATGTCGTGCTCGCGGCCGTCGATCAGCACCGCGCCGCCGTCGGGCGGGTGGAAGCCCGCCACGCACTTCACCAGCGTGCTCTTGCCGGCGCCGTTCTCGCCGAGCAGCGCGTGCACCGAGCCGGCGGCGACGTCGATCGACACGTCGTCGAGCGCGGTGAAGGCGCCGAAGCGCTTGGTCAGCGCATAGGTGGACAGCGCGAGCGCGCCTTCAGTGGGCGCGGGTGGTTGCACGGGCGCGATCACGGCAGCTTCTCCAGCAGCGCGCGCGACGACGCCACCGCGCCGAACACGCCGCCCTGCATCGTCACCATGTTCAGCGCCGCGGCGTGGTTGCCGGCATCGGTGGCGCCGGTGCAGTCCGACAGCAGCAGGCACTCGAAGCCGCGGTCGTTGGCCTCGCGCATCGTCGTGTGCACGCAGACGTCGGTGGTGATGCCGGCCAGCAGCAGGTTGCGCGATGCCGCGCGTGTGCAGGATCAGTTCGAGGTCGGTGGCGCAGAAGCTGCCCTTGCCGGGCTTGTCGATCACCACCTCGCCGGGCAGCGGCGCCAGCTCGGGGATGATCTCCCAGCCCGGCTCGCCGCGCACCAGGATGCGGCCGCAGGGGCCGGCGTCGCCGATGCCCGCGCCGATGCGCTGCGAGCGCCAGCGCTTGTTGGCCGGCAGGTCCGACAGGTCGGGCCGGTGCCCTTCGCGCGTGTGCATGACCGTGAAGCCGAGCGCGCGCAGGCGCGCCATCAGGCGGCGGATCGGCTCGATCGGCGCGCGCGTCAGCGCGAGGTTGTAGCCCATGGCGTCGACGTAGCCGCCTTGGCCGCAGAAGTCGGTCTGCATGTCGATGACGAGCAGCGCGGTGTTGCCCGGGTGCAGGTCGCCGTTCCACGGCCAGGGGTAGGGGTCGGCGTCGATGTGGATGGATGCGGTCATCGCGAGGACAACTCCGTCGGGCTGCCCTGCGCCACGCTGCCGGGGCGGCAGGTCGCCACCAGCACGGCCAGCGTGAGCACGTAGGGCACGGCGCTGAACAGGTGGTAGCCGGCGCTGATGCCGATCGACTGCAGCGCGGGGCCGACCGCGCCGGCGCCGCCGAACAACAGCGAGGCGACCACACAGCGCAGCGGACTCCAGCGCGCGAAGATCACCAGCGCCACCGCGATCAGGCCCTGGCCGCTGGACACGCCTTCGTTCCAGCTGCCGGGGTAGAACAAGGTCAGCGACGCGCCGCCCAGGCCGGCGATGGCGCCGCCCGCTGCGGTGGCGGCGATGCGGATGCCGTTGACCTTGTAGCCGAGCGCACGCGCGGCGTTCGCCGACTCGCCGGCCAGGCGCACCAGCAGGCCCCAGCGCGTGCGCGACAGGCCCAGCGTGAGCAACACCGCCAGCAGCAGGCCGAGCGGCAGCAGCGGATTGACCTGCAGCGCCGCCTGCACCATCGGCGAGTCGCTCCAGCCGCCGAGCGCAATCGGCGTCAGCTGCGGCGCCTGCGGCTGGATCAGCGGCTTGCCGAGGTAGAACGCCAGGCCGCTGCCGAGGATCATCAGCGCGATGCCGGTGGCGACGTCGTTGACGCGCGGCAGCGAGCACAGCAGGCCGTGCAGCAACGCGAGCGCAGCGCCGGCCGCGGCACCGATCAGCACGCCCAGCCACGGCGAGCCGGTGAGGTAGGCACCGCCGAAGGCCGCCATCGCCGACAGCACCAGCACGCCTTCGAGGCCGAGGTTGATGCGCCCGGCTTTCTCGGTCAGGCACTCGCCAAGGCTGACGAAGAGGAAGGGCACGCCCACGCGCAGCGCGCCGCCGACGATCGCGGCGCCGAATGCGAGCAACATGTCTGCGCTCATGCCACCTTGTCGCCAAAGGCGATCGTCACCGGGGTCTGTGGTGCGGGCGGCTTGAAGCGCACCGCGGCGGCGCGCCAGTCGACGCCGCGCAGCGCCTCGCTGGCCAGGATCAGCACGAAGGCGATGCCCTGCAGCACGAGCACCGACGCATCGGGCAGGTCGAGGCGGCGCTGCAGCAGGCTGCCTGCGGCGCCGAAGCCGCCGAACAGGATGGCCACCGGCACGATGGCGATCGGGTTGTGGCGCGCGATGAACGACACCAGGATGCCGGCGTAGCCGTAGCCGGCGATCAGTGACGCATTGGCGTTGGTGTGCACCGCGGCGACTTCGATCGCACCGGCCAGTCCGGCGCTGCCGCCACCGAGCGCGCAAGCCAGCAGGATCAAGGCGCTGGCCGGCAGCCCGACGAGTTGCGCCGCGCGCGGATTGCCACCGACCACACGCACCGCGAAGCCGCGCGGCGTGAAGGCCAGCCAGAGGCCGAAGCCAATGCAGACCAGCACGCCGATGACCAGGCCCCAATGCACGTCGGAGCCAGCGATGGTGCCGATGCGCAGGCTCTCCTCGAGCGCACGCGTCGACGGCTTGTTGAGGGTCGCAGGATCCTTCAGCGGCCCTTCGACGAACTGCTTGAACAGCGCGATCGCGGTGTAGGCCAGCAGCAGGCTGGAGATGGTTTCGTTGACGCCGCGGTACTGACGCAGCGCGCCGGCCAGCGCGATCCACAGGGCGCCGGCGACAGCGCCCGCGGCGCAGACGAGCAAGGTGCCGGTCACGCCGCCGGGCAGCGGCAGCGCATAGGGCAGGGCGGCGGCGGCCAGGCCGCCGAGCACCAGCGCGCCCTCGCCGCCGATGATGACCAGTCCCGCGCGGGCCGGCAGGGCCACGCACAAGGCGGTGAGCATCAGCGGCGCCGCGCGCACCAGCGTGTTCTGCCACGAGTACCAGTCGCCGAAGGCGCCCTTGAACAGCAGCACCCAGGTCTCGACCGGCGAGGTGCCACCGAACCAGACGAAGACGCCGAACAGCAGCAGCGCCGCCGCCAGCGCGAACACCGGCAGCAACACGTCGACGGCGCGGGAGTTCACGAGCGTGGGCTCAGACGGAGCCGATGACGCCTTCGACCAGGTAGTTCATCTTCTCCAGCTCGAGGTCGGTCTGCTTGAGCGACTTGCCGGCCGGGATCACGACCGCGCCCTTGTTGCTCTTCAGGCCACCGGCAAAGATGTCGAAGGCGCCGCCCATCATCTTGGCCTTGATCTCGTCGGCCTGCTTCTTTGCAGCGTCCGACACCGTCGGGCCGTAAGCCGACATCTTCACGTAGCCCTCCTTCAAACCGCCGCGCAGGAAGTTGGGGTGCGGCTTGCCCGCGAGCGCGGCGTCGATGATGGTCTTGTACGCCGTGCTCCAGTTCCACTCGGCGCCGGTGAGGTAGGCGGCGGGTGCGAGCTTGGCCTGGCTGGCGTGGTAGCCGCAGACCATCTTGCCGCGCTTGGCCGCGGTCTCGACGATCACCTTCGGTCCGTCGACGTGCATCGTGAAGACGTCGATGCCCTGGTCGGCCAGGCTGTTGGTGGCCTCGGCTTCCTTGACCGGCATCGACCATTCGCCGGTGAAGATCACGGTGCAGGTGATCTTCGGGTCGACCGAACGCGCGCCCATCGTGAAGGCGTTGATGTTGCGCAGCACCTGCGGGATCGGCTTGGCCGCGACGAAGCCGATCTTCTTGCTCTTGCTCATGTGCCCGGCGACCACGCCGTTCAAGTACTGGCACTCGTCGATGTAGCCGAAGAAGCTGCCGGTGTTCTTCGGGTGCTTGCCTTCGGTCCACATGCCGCCGCAGTGCGAGAAGCGCACGTCGGGGTACTTGGCGGCCAACGCCAGCATGTGCGGATCGAAGTAGCCGAAGGACGTGGGGAAGAGCAGCTTGGCGCCGTCCTGCGCGATCATCCCTGTCATCGACTTCTGCACCGCGGTGGTCTCGGGCACGTTCTCTTCTTCGACCACCTTGATGCCGGGCAGCTTCTTCATTTCGGCTGCCGCCGCGGCCTGCGCCTGGTTGTAGCCGTAGTCGTCCTTCGGGCCGACGTAGATCACGCCGACGGTCAGCTTGGTTTGCGGCCAGCGCGCGCAGCGGCGCAAAACCCGCCAGCGAGAGGGCGGACAGCGAGGCCAGTGTGTGGCGGCGCGAGCGGTCGAGTTCGTAGCTCATGGGTGTTCTCCGTTCCTGCGGTTGCCGGCGGGCGGCGTCTCGTGTGCCCGATTGGTGCACACGTCGGTATACCGACAGGAATGCGAGCAAAAGCCGTGCCGGACTGCGCCGGCGCGGCCGCCGACTGCGCTAGCGACTGGCGCGTGCCCGGGCTTCGTGCAGCGTGGACAGCGTGATCTTGCGCACCTCGGCCTTGCTCTGCTCGATGTGCGCCCGCAGCAGCAGCTGGGCCTGGTCGGCCTTGCGCTGGATCACAGCGCGCAGGATCTTCGCGTGCTCGGCGTAGGTGGCGTCGATGCGATCGGCGCGCGTGAAGTCGAGGTGGCGAATGATGCGGATGCGCTCCGTCACGTCCCAGTGCACGCGCGTGATTTCGTCGTTGCCGGCCGCACGCACCAGCGTGGCGTGAAACTGCTCGTCATGGGCACCGACCTCGCGCGCATCGTCCTTGCGCTCGCCCACCGGCACCAGCCAGATGGCCTTCAGTTCCTCGAGCTGCGGCACGGCTTCGGTGCGCGCGCACAGTCTCGACACACAGGCGGCCTCGAGCAGGATGCGCAGGTCGTACAGCTGCTCGAGCCTGGCGAAGTCGATCGGCCGCACGAACCAGCCGGCCTTCGACTCGAGGTCGAGGAAGCCCTCGTTGCGCAGGCGGAACAGCGCCTCGCGCACCGGCGTGCGGCTGACGCCCAGGCGCGCACCGAGTTCGGCTTCCGAGAAGCGGTCTCCCGGCACGAGCTTGAAGTCGTGCAGTTCGGCCTTCAGCCGCGCATAGGCCTGGTCGGCGAGGTTGATGCGTTCTTGTGTTTCGGTGGCCGCCATGGCGATGATCTTAGGGTGTCATCGGCTGGGCGCGATCAGGCTGACGTGCGCGGCGACCACGCGCCAGCCTTCGGGTAGTCGCGCCCACGTCTGGCTCTGGCGGCCGAGGCTGGCGCTGCCTTCGCGCTGGAACTCGGTCATCGCAGTGGCGAAGTCGCGGCCGTAGGTGGTGATGACGGTGCGTGAGAGGCGGCGTGCGAGTCCGGCCGGCGAGCGGGCCGCGCGGAAGGCCGCGATGGCGTCGTAGCCGTACAGGTTCTCGCCGGCGCCGTAGCGCACGGTGTGCGGCGAGTGCCAGAACAGTTCGTCGAGCACCTCGACCTTGTTGTTGACCAGCGCGTCCTCGTAGCGCGCGAACACCGCCTGCACTTCGGCCAGCACCGGCGGGTCGTTGATCGGCAGCATGTCGTGGCCCAGTCACAGTGCGGCCACCGGCGCGCGCACGGCGCCGCGCGCTTCGAGCGCCGCCGCCACGCGCAGCACGAGGTCTTCGCGCCACGGCGCGGCGATCACCTGCACGCCGATCGGCATCGACTCGGGCGCGTCCCACACCGGCACGCAGCACACCGGCAGGCCGATGCACGAGATCGGCTGCGTCAGCAGGCCGAGGCTGGGCCGCAGCGGCAGGCGCTGGCCGTCGAGTTCGAGCCATTCGGTGCCGATCGGGGTGGCGGCGCAGGGCGTGGCCGGCGCGAGCAGGATGTCGTGGTGCTCGAACAGCCTCGCTGCGGCCTGCGCGGCAACCCGGCGCACGCGCTGCGCGCGCGCCACCCAGGCGGCGGGCAGCAACGCGCCGGCGAGGAAGCGGTCGCGCGACAGCGGCTCGAAATCCTGCGCGCGTGTGCGCAGGTCGGGCAGGTGCAGCGCGCCGCCTTCGGAATTGCTGATCAGGAACGCGGCGGCGCGCGCCGCCGCGGCGAGCGTGAACTCGACGACGTCACGCGCGTCGAGCGCTTCGGCCACCCGTTGCACGGCGCTGCGCGCAGCCGGCGTGGCATGGCGCTCGAAGTGCGCGCCGAGCACGGCGATGCGCAGGCCCGCCACGCCTTGCGCAAGCGTCGGCGACACCGGCTCGGCGGCGCGCGGCACGCAGCCGGCGTCGTCGGCGTCGTGGCCCTGCATCGCGTCGTAGGCCAGCGGCCAGATCCTGTGCCGAGCGGGCGAAGGGGCCGAGGTGGTCGAGGCTGGCGACGAACGGGTAGCTGCCGCTGCGCGGCAGGCGGCCGAAGGTCGGCTTCAAGCCGAACACGCCGCACAGCGACGAGGGCACGCGGATGGAGCCGTTGGTGTCGGAGCCAAGCGTGATCGGCACCTGGCCCGCCGCCACCGCGGCGGCCGAGCCGCCCGACGAGCCGCCTGCGATGCGCGTCAGGTCGTGCGGGTTGCGCGTCGGGCCTTCGTGCGTGTTCTCGGTGGTGAAGCCGTAGGCGTACTCGTCCATGTTCAGCGCGCCCACCAGCACCGCGCCGGCCGCTTCCATGCGCTGCACGAGCAGCGCGTCGCGCGACGCCGGCGCGCTGTCGCGCTCGATCTTCGAGCCGGCCAGCGTGCGCAGGCCCTGCACGTCGAACAGGTTCTTCACTGCGAACGGCACGCCGGCCAGCGGCAGTTGGCGCAGCCCGCCGCCCATCGCATCGAGTGCGGCGGCGCGGGCCAGGGCGCGCGATGCGAGCACGTCGGTGAAGGCGTTGATCCGTCCGTCGGTGAGCTCGATGCGCGCCAGGCTGGCCTGCACCAGCGCGCTGGCCGTGACGGCGCCCGCGTGCACGGCGCCCGCCATCGCCGCCGCATCGCGCTGCAGCCAGTGCGACGCGTCGCTCAATGGGTAACCTCCGTGCTGCGCACTGCGGTGCGAGCCCTCTTCGGAACGGCCGGGCGAGAGCTCATCGACCCGGCACGAAGTTCACGGCTGGCTCGTCGTGCGGCGTCAGCGGCACGGCCTCCACTTCGGCTGCGAACGCGGCGGCCAGCGCGAAGTAGCGCAGCACGCCGGGGCGGTGCTCGGGCGCGAGCGGCAGGTCGAGCGCCTGTGCGGCCGCATCGACATAGGCCTCGATCTGTGTCGGCGTCATCAGCGTCTCACCTCGCGCTGGAAGATTTCGAGGCTTTGCTTCTTTGCGGCGATGAAGCTCGGCTCGGACAGCGTGGCCGTGGTGCGCGGCCGCGCATCGTCGTAGCGCAGGATCTCGGCCACCTTGGTCGGCCGCTTGGTGAGCAGCAGCACCTGGTCGGCCAGGTACACGGCTTCTTCGAGGTCGTGCGACACCAGCATCATCGTCGTACCGGTCTGCATGAACACCTCCTGCAGCTTCTCGCGGATGAACAGCGTCATCTCGAAGTCCAGCGCCGAGAACGGCTCGTCGAGGAACAACACTTCGGGCTTGGGTGCCAACGCGCGCATGATCGACGCCGTCTGCTGCTGCCCGCCCGAGAGTTCGTAGGGGTAGCGCTTCAGGTCGAACTTGACGTCGAACGACGCCACCAGTTCGGCCATGCGCCGGTCCACCTCGGCCTTGCTGCGGCCTTCGAGCTTGAGCGGGTAGGCGATGTTGTCGATCGTGCGCATCCACGGGAACATCGCCTCGCGGTAGTTCTGGAAGACGTAGCCGATCTTGGTGTCCTTCAGCGACTTGCCGTCGAACAGGATCTCGCCCGAGTCGATCGGGATCAGCCCGGCGATCATGTTGATCAGCGTGCTCTTGCCGCAGCCGTTGGGGCCGAACACCGAGACGATCTGGTGCTTGGGGATGTCGAGGTCGAAGTTCTCGTACAGCGGCCAGCCGGCGAAGTACTTGGTCAGGCCGCGGATGGTGATGTGCGTGCCGGCCGGCCCGGGCCTGAACTCGGGCACCGGCACGTCGGCGACGACGGCGGCGTTCAGTACCGCGTTCATTGGAGCCCCCACGTTTGGCACTGCGTGCCTGCACTGCCCCCCGAGGGGGCGCGAACTTGTTTGAAGCGGTTCTGCGCTGCGTTCATCGCCCGCTCCAGTGCACGATGCGCCGTTCGATGACGAGGAACAGCACGTTGAGCGCGTAGCCCAGCGCGCCTGCGGCGAGGATGGAGGCGTACATGTCTTTCACGTTCATCACCTGCTGCGAGTTGATGATGCGGTTGCCCAGGCCGCTGTCGGCGCCGATGAACATCTCGGCCACGATCACGATCACCAGCGCCATCGACACGGCAGAGCGCAGGCCGACGAAGCTCGGCTGCAGGCTCTCCCACACCAGCACGTCCTTGAACACCTGCCAGCGCGTGGCGCCCATCACCTTGGCCGCCATCACGCGCTGCTTGCGCGCGTTGATCACGCCGTAGGCGCTGTTGAAGACGACGATCAGCAGCGCGCCGAAGGCGGCGATGGCGACCTTGTTGACGTCCGACACGCCGAAGATCATCAGGAACAGCGGGATCAGCGCCGACGACGGCGTGGAGCGGAAGAAGTCGATCAGGAACTCGACGCTGCGGTACGCCTTCTCGGTGCTGCCGAGCACGATGCCCAGCGGCATGCCGACGAACGCGGCGATCAGGAAGGCCTGCACCGTGCGCCAGACCGTGATCAGGAAGTCGTTGAGCAGCGGCCCGCCGGCGAGGCCGCCGACCAGCGCGCCGAGCGCGTCCAGCGGCGCCGGCAGCAGGATGCGGTTGATGAAACCGCCGCGCACCGCGATGTCCCAGACGATGAACAGCACCAGCGGGCCGACCAGCGGCAGGGCCTTGCCCCAGTCGGTCTTGCGCGGCGGCGTGGCAAGGTCGGCGCTGGCCGGCGCGACCCAGGGCTTGGCCGCTTCGGCGGCGACGGGCGTCGAGGCGTCCACCGTGCTCAGCCCTTGTAGAGCATGGAGTCGACCATCAGGCGCGAGCTGAAGATGCCCTTCTCGGAGAACAGGTCGAAGAACTTCTGGAAGTGCGCCACGTCGGCCGGCTTGAACTCGTCGTACATCGTGTACGCCGCCAGCGGCACCTCGCCGGTGAGCGCGCCCTCGATGGCGGTGTAGCCCTTCAGGAACTGTCGCGCCTCGGCGGGCTTGGTGCGCACGTGGTTCACGCCCTTGGCGTAGGCGGCGATGAACTTCTTCGCCTCCGCGGGCTGCTTCTTGATGAAGGCACCGGCGAGCGACGCCGAGCCGCCGAACCAGGGCGCCAGCGGATCGCCCAGGATGTAGTGCGCGATCACGCCGGCTTCCAGCACCTTGGTGGTGCCGTTCATGCGGCCGATGGTGCCGGTGGGTTCGAGCGTGTACGCCCCATCGACCTGGCCGGCGGCGAGCGCGGCCACATGCTGGCCGATCGGCAGCTCCACCACCGTGGCGCCGGTGGCGCCGCCGCGCTCGAGCACGGTCTTGGCCAGCGTCACGTTCTGGATGCCCGGGCCCGAGGCGATGCGCTTGCCCTTGAGATCGGCGATGGTCTTGGCGGGGCTCGCGGCGGGCACGATCACCTGGTCGAGCACGTTCTTCGCATTGCTCGGGTTGGAGCAGAAGATCTTGAAGGTGCCCGGCGCCGCGATCTCGCCGATGGCGATGTTGGCCGAGCCGGTGCCGTTGGAGCGTGCCGTCGGCGCGGCCGGACAGCACCGCCTCCATCACCTGCTGCGCGCCGGCGAAGCGCTGCGCGCTCGACGTCGAGGCCCGCTTCCTTGAAGTAGCCGAGTTCGATGCGCGGCGTAGAACGGCAGGCCGGCAGCGATCGGCCAGTAGCCGATGCGGATCTTCGGTCCGGCCTGCGCGCGCACGAGCGCGGGCGCGCCGAGCACAGCCGAGGGCGGCCGTGGCCTGCAAGAGCTGGCGGCGGCGGGTGGGGGTCGTGGCGGTCATGGCAAGGCTCCTGTGCGGGGACGGGGGGACGGTTGCGCGGCAAGGTGCGCCAGGTAGGCGCGCCAGCCGCCGAAGGAGGTGATGTCGCTCGCCTGCTCGACGGCATGCGACTCGCAGAGAAAGCCGTGCACGCGCTGGCCGTCGGCGAGTTCGATGCTGCCCAGGCCGAGCGGCGCGGGGATCAATCCGAGGAAGGAACCGACATGGCGCAGCGGCACGTCCCAGACCTCGACTGCGAGCGCCGCGCCGCCGACGGCGCTACGCAGCACACCGGGTTTCGGCGGCGTCGTGTCGGGCAAGGCGAACAGGCGGTAGTGCGGCGCGGTGTGCGTGGCTTCGCGCAAGGTAGCGCCGCGCTCGGTCAACTGCGCGTTCAACGGCAGGCCGCTGAGGTGTGCGCCGACGACGGCGATCGGCATCGTCGGCTCGACGGCGGGGCGCCTTGGCGATGGTTCGTCGCGCAGCGGCAGGCCGCTGGCGCCCAGCGTCGTCGGCACCGCACGCTGCCATTGCCGGCCCAGTGCGGCGAGGGCGGCGTCGGCGTTTGCCCGTGCGATGAAGGTGATGCCGAAGGGCAGCGCGTCGTCCGTGAAACCGGCCGGCACGGCCAGCGCGCACCAGCCCAGCAGGTTGACGAAGTTCGTGTACAGGCCGAGGTGCGCGTTGGCGCCGATCGGATCGGCATCGACCTCGTCGAAGCTCGGATGACCGGGCGCCGTCGGCACCATCAGCAGGTCGACCGATTGCCAGATCGAGGCCGTCTGCTTGCGCGCCGCGCGCAGCGCGTACTGGCCGCGGAAGGCGTCGGTGGCGGTGAAGCGCTCTGCACCTTCGATGACCTGGCGCACGGCGGGATCGAAGGCGGCCGGCGCGCTGTCGAGAAGGCCCTGCACCGCGGCGTGGCGCTCGGCCACCCAAGGCCCGCCGTACAGCAGATCGGCCGTGCGGTGCAGCGCCGAGAAGTCGATCGGCACGACCGTGTGGCCCTGTGCGAGGGCCTGCTCGGTCGCGCGCTGCCAGGCGTCGCGGTAGGCAGCGCTCAAGGTCGGCGCCGCGGGCACGCCGATGCGCAGGCGCTGCGGCCAGCGCCATGCAACGCGGATCGAAGTCGCTGTAGTCGTCGGCCGGGTCGTCGCCCTCGATCAAGGCGAGCACGCCGGCGGCGTCGTCCACCGTCAGTGCGAAGACGGCGACGCAGTCGAGGCTGCGGCAGGCCGGCACGACTCCCGATGTGCCGACGCGGCCTGGCGTCGGCTTCAGGCCGACGATGTTGCAGAAGCCGGCCGGCACGCGGCCCGAGCCCGCCGTGTCGGTGCCGAGCGCGAAGGGCACCTCGCCGCGCGCGACGGCGACCGCGGAGCCCGAGCTCGAACCGCCGCTGACATGGCGCGCGCTGAACGGCGTGGCGGGGCGACCGTACGGCGAGCGCGTGCCGACCAGGCCGGTGGCGAACTGATCGAGGTTGGTCTTGCCGACGCAGACGGCGCCGGCCTCGGTCAGACGCGCGACCGCGTGCGCGCTGGCCTGCGCGGTGTACGCGAACGCCGGGCAGGCGGCCGTGGTGGGCCAGCCGGCGACATCGATGTTGTCCTTGACCGCGTAGGGCACACCGTAGAGCGGCATGGCGCGCCGCGCGGCGGCGAGGTCATCGAACGCAGCAGCGCGCGCTTCGAGTGCGGCGATCTGCGCCAGCAACTGCGCCTGGCTGGCGCGGCAGATCCAGACGCCGTCCCGCGTGCTGCCGTGTGCCTCGGTGGCGTAGGCCGACACGAGAGCACGCAAGGGCCGGTCCGCGTCATAGGCAGCGAGCCAGTCGGTCACGGTCAGCGGAGAAATGGGTTGCGCGTCCAAAGTGGTGCACATATTGGTATACCACCTGGTACCTTGCATGTCCCGTGCCAACGGGCGCATCCACCCGCCGCTGAGGCGTGGCCTCTCGCGGCAGGCCCGGCGACCATGCCGAAAACAGATAGCAGCTAGTGGCGAGCCCTGCTGGATCGGCATGCCCTGCACGCGCACAATCGGTGCATGCCCAGCACCCCGATCACCGGCATTTCTTCGATGGCCACGCGCGCGCTGCTGGCCGAGTTGAGCGTCGCGTACGGCCTGCCGGTGTCGATCGAGGCGGTCGGCGGTGTCGATGCCGCCAAGCGCGTGATGGCCGGCGAGGCTTTCGACGTCGTGGTTCTGGCCAGCGACGCGATCGACAAGCTGATGGCTGCCGGCCGTGTGGTTGCCGGCAGCAAGGTGAATCTCGTGCACTCCGGTGTCGCCGTGGCCGTGCGCACGGGCGCCGAGCCTCCTGACATCACTTCAGAAGAGGCTGTCAAGCGCGCCGTGCTCGCCGCGCCGACCCTCGGCTACTCCACCGGCCCGAGCGGCGTGCAACTGGCAAAGTTGTTCGAGCGCTGGGGCATTGCGCAAGAGATCGCGCCGCGCATCGTGCAGGCGCCTCCGGGTGTGCCGGTGGGGGCCCTGGTGGCGCGCGGTGAGGTCGCGCTGGGTTTTCAGCAGTTGAGCGAGTTGATGAACCTGCAAGGCATCGACGTCATCGGCCCGCTGCCACCTGCGATTCAGATCACGACCACCTTTTCGGCTGGCGTCTGTGCCGCCTCGACGCAACCCGACGCAGCGCGTGTGCTGCTCGCTTATCTGGCCTCGCCCGAGGTCGCTCCGATCAAACAACGACACGGCATGGAGACAGCTGCATGATCATCGACATCCACGGCCACTACACGACGGCACCCAAGGCGCTGGAGAACTGGCGCAACGCACAGATCGCCGGCATCAAGGACCCGTCGGCCAAACCGCGCGTCGCCGATCTGAAGATCACGGATGACGAACTGCGCGAGACGATCGAAGCCAATCAGCTGAAGCTGATGAAGGAGCGCGGCAGCGACCTGACGATCTTCAGCCCGCGCGCCAGCTTCATGGCGCACCACATCGGCGACTTCGAGGTGTCGAGCACCTGGGCGGCGATCTGCAACGAGCTCTGCTTTCGCGTCGCGCAACTCTTCCCGGCGCATTTCATCCCGGCCGCGATGCTGCCGCAAAGCCCTGGCGTCGATCCGAAGACCTGCATCCCCGAACTGGTGAAGTGCGTCGAGCAGTACGGCAACGTCGCCATCAACCTGAACCCGGACCCGTCGGGCGGCCACTGGACGTCGCCGCCGCTGACCGACCGAGCATGGTACCCGATCTACGAAAAGATGGTCGAGTACGACATCCCGGCGATGGTGCACGTCAGCACGAGCTGCAACGCCTGCTTCCACACCACCGGCGCGCACTACATCAATGCCGACACGACGGCTTTCATGCAACTGATCCAGGGCGATCTGTTCAAGGACTTTCCGACGTTGCGCCTGATCATTCCGCATGGCGGCGGCGCGGCGCCGTACCACTGGGGCCGCTACCGCGGCCTGGCGCAGGAGATGAAGAAGCCGCTGCTCAAGGACCACCTGATGAAGAACGTGTTCTTCGACACCTGCGTCTATCACCAGCCCGGGATCGATCTGCTGACGAAGGTGATTCCGGTCGACAACGTGCTCTTCGCCAGCGAGATGATCGGCGCGGTGCGCGGCATCGACCCCGAAACCGGCAACTACTACGACGACACGAAGCGCTACATCGAAGCGTCAACGCAGTTGAGCGCGGCGCAGAAGCAGCAGATCTACGAAGGCAACGCACGGCGCGTCTATCCGCGCCTCGATGCGACGCTCAAAGGACAGGGCCGATAGGCCCGCTTTACTGTTGGAGAAACACATGTATGAACTAGGCGTGGTCTATCGCAACATCCAGCGCGCCGATGCGCAAGTGGCCGACAAGCTGGCCGCCCTCGGCGCTTCCACCGTGCACGAGGCCATGGGCCGCGTCGGCTTGATGAAGACCTACATGCGGCCGATCTATGCCGGCGCGCAGGTCTCGGGCACGGCAGTCACGGTGCTGCTGCAGCCCGGCGACAACTGGATGCTGCATGTGGTGGCCGAGCAGATCAAACCCGGCGACATCGTCGTCGCCGCCTGCACAACCGACAACACCGACGGTTTCTTCGGCGACCTGCTGGCAACCTCCTTCCAGGCGCGCGGCGCACGTGCATTGGTCATCGACGCCGGCGTGCGCGATGTCAAGTTCCTGACGGAGATGGGCTTCCCCGTCTGGAGCCGCGCCATCAGCTCGAAGGGCACGGTCAAGGCCACGCTCGGCTCGGTCAACATTCCTGTTGTCTGCGCTGGTTCGCTGGTGCACCCAGGCGACGTGATCGTGGCCGACGACGACGGCGTGGTCTGCGTGCCGCGCGCGATGGCGCAGAAGACGCTCGACGCTGCGCTGGCACGCGAAGCCAACGAAGGCGAGAAGCGCGCCAAGCTCGCCTCCGGCGTGCTCGGGCTGGACATGTACAAGATGCGCGAACCGCTCGAAAAGGCGGGGCTGCGCTACATCGACTGACATGCGCATTGCATTGATCGGCTACGGCGAGGTCGGCAGGATCCTCGCGGAGGACCTGGCGCCGCAGGGGCACAGCATCCTCGCCTACGACGTCAAGGTCGAAGGTGAGGGCGGCAATGCCATGCGCGAGCATGCGGCGAAGATTGGCGTGACGCTCGCCAGTTCGCACGCGTCGGCCGTGCAGCGCGCCGAGCTTGTCCTCAGCGCCGTCACGGCGAGCCAGGCAGTGCCCGTGGCCGAAGCCGTCGCACCCGGGCTGGCCAAGGGCGCCTACGTTCTCGACTTCAACTCCGCATCGCCGGGCGCCAAGATTCGCGCTGCAGAGATCGTCAACGCCGCGGGTGGCCGCTATGTCGAAGGCGCGGTGATGACCTCGATCCCGCCGTACCGCATCAAGGTGCCGCTGCTGCTCGGCGGGCCCGATGCGGCGGCGCTGCTGCCGCTGCTCGGCCAACTGGGCTTCGCCGCCAAGGTCGCCAGCGACAAGCTCGGCGTCGCCAGCGCCACCAAGATGTGCCGCAGCGTGATGATCAAGGGCCTGGAAGCCATGATCATCGAGAGCTTCACGACGGCGCGCCACTACGGCGTTGAAGACGCTGTGATCGCGTCGCTGCAGGAAACCTTCCCCGGCATCGATTGGGAAAAGCAGGGCGCGTACTTCTTCCAGCGCGTCATCGAACATGGCCGGCGCCGCAGCGAAGAGGTGCGCGAAGTGGCCGTCACCGTGCGCGAGGCCGGCCTCGTGCCGCACAGCGCCGCGGGCACGGCCGAGCGCCAGGCGTGGGTGGCTGATCTGGCCGACGCGGGCCTCTTCGGACAGCGCGGCACGAAGGAATTTGCACGCAGCGCCGATTGGCGCGTGGAAGCGGATCGCATTCTCAGCAGGACCAAGTCATGACCTTTGAAAAAACCCCCGGCTGGCTCGACTGGTACGCCGGCCCGAGCAAACCCAAGTTCACGTTGCCGCCCGGCAGCGTCGATGCGCATTGCCATGTCTTCGGCCCGGGCGAGGAGTTCCCGTTCGCACCCGAGCGCAAGTACACGCCCTGCGATGCGTCGAAGCAGCAGTTGTTTGCGCTGCGCGACCACCTCGGCTTCGCGCGCAACGTGATCGTGCAGGCCACCTGCCACGGCGCCGACAACCGCGCCATGGCCGATGCCTGCCGCGCCGCCAACGGCAAGGCGCGCGGCGTGGCCACGGTCAAGCGCAGCGTCACCGACAACGAGCTGCAGCAACTGCACGACAGCGGCGTGCGGGGAGTGCGCTTCAACTTCGTCAAGCGGCTGGTGGACTTCACACCCAAGGACGAGCTGATGGAGATCGCCGGGCGCATCCACAAGCTCGGCTGGCATGTCGTCATCTACTTCGAGGCGGTCGATCTGCCCGAGCTGTGGGACTTCTTCACTGCGTTGCCGAACACCATCGTGGTCGATCACATGGGCCGGCCCGACATCGCCAAGCCGATCGACGGCCCCGAGTTCACGCTGTTCCTGAAGTTCATGCGCGAGCATCCGAACGTCTGGAGCAAGGTCAGCTGCCCCGAGCGGCTGTCGGTCAGCGGGCCGCCGGCATTGAATGGGGAGCAGGCGGCGTACCGTGACGTGGTGCCCTTCGCACGCCGCGTCGTCGAAGAGTTTCCCGATCGTGTGCTCTGGGGCACCGACTGGCCGCATCCGAACCTCAAGAACCACATGCCCGATGACGGCTTGCTGGTGGATTTCATCCCGCACATCGCGATCACACTCGAGCTGCAGAAGAAGCTGCTCGTGACCAACCCGATGCGCCTGTACTGGCCTGAGGAGGTCTGATGTCTCTGAACAAACCGTACCTCGACGTGCCCGGCACGACGATCTTCGACGCCGAACAGTCGCGCAAGGGCTACCACCTCAACCAGTTCTGCATGTCGCCTGATGAAGGCCGAGAACCGCGCGCGCTTCAAGGCCAACGAGCGCGTCTACCTCGACGAGTGGCCGATGACCGAGGAGCAGAAGCAGGCGGTGCTGACGCGCGATCTGAACCGCGCCATCGCTGCCGGCGGCAACATCTACTTCCTGGCCAAGATCGGTGCCACCGACGGCAAGAGCTTTCAGCAGATGGCCGGCAGCATGACCGGCATGACCGAAGAGGAATACCGCAACATGATGATCAAGGGCGGGCGCTCCGCTGAAGGCAACCGCGTGCTCGGCGAAGACGGCGATGCGCAACCGCACCGCCAGCCGCAAGGCGCTGCGGGTGCGCAAGGGAGGAAGTGATGGCCAGGATCACCGCCTCCGTCTACACCTCGCACGTGCCCGCCATCGGCGCGGCCATCGACCTCGGCAAGACCGAGGAGCCGTACTGGGTGCCGCTGTTCAAGGGCTACGACTTCTCCAAGCAGTGGATGAAGGAGCACAAGCCCGACGTGATCTTCCTCGTCTACAACGACCACGCGACCGCGTTTTCGCTGGAGATCATCCCCACCTTCGCCATCGGCTGCGCCGCTGAGTTCACGCCTGCCGATGAAGGCTATGGCCCGCGCCCGGTGCCCAAGGTGATCGGGCACCCGGAGCTGGCCTCGCACATCGCGCAGAGCGTGATCCAGGACGACTTCGACCTGACCATCGTCAACAAGATGGACGTCGATCATGGCCTCACCGTGCCGCTGTCGCTGATGTGCGGTCAGCCGCAAGCCTGGCCGTGTCCGGTGATCCCGTTCGCCGTCAACGTCGTGCAATACCCGGTGCCCTCGGGCAAGCGCTGTTTCATGCTCGGCCAGGCGATCCGCAAGGCGATCGAGAGCTACGACGAGCCGCTCAACGTGCAGATCTGGGGCACAGGCGGCATGTCGCATCAACTGCAAGGGCCGCGTGCGGGCCTCATCAACGCGGAGTGGGACAACAAGTTCCTCGACCGTCTGATCGACGATCCCGCGGGCCTGGCGCAGGTCGATCACATCGAGTACGTGCGCGAGGCGGGCTCGGAGGGCATCGAGCTCGTGATGTGGCTGATCGCGCGCGGCGCGATGGCCGACATCAAGGGCGGGCCCAAGCCCAAGCTCGCACACCGCTTCTTCCACGTGCCCGCGTCGAACACGGCCGTCGGCCATCTGATCCTGGAGAATCCATGACACCCCCACGCTCACTGTCGCTCGCTGCCCCCCGAGGGGGCTTTCGCCTCCTTGAGGCGGCTCTACGGAGGCTCACATGACCATCAACGTCGCCCTCGCCGGTGCCGGCGCCTTCGGCATCAAGCACCTCGACGCGATCAAGCTGATCGACGGCGTGAACGTGATCTCGCTGATCAGCCGCGACCTTGGCAAGACGCAGGAAGTGGCCGACAAGTACGGCATCAAGCATGTCACCACCGACCTCGCCGACAGCTTGAAGTTGAAGGAGGTCGACGCCGTCATCCTGTGCACGCCGACGCAGATGCACGCGGCGCAGACGACGGCCTGCCTCGAAGCCGGCAAGCATGTGCAAGTCGAAATTCCGCTGTGCGATGTGTTGAAGGACGGCGAGGCCGTGGCCAAGCTGGCCAAGGCCAGCGGCAAGGTGGCGATGGTCGGCCACACGCGGCGCTTCAACCCGAGCCACCAGTGGGTGCACAAGAAGATCGCGGCCAAGGAATTCAACATCCAGCAGATGGATGTGCAGACCTATTTCTTCCGCCGCACCAACATGAACGCGCTCGGCCAGGCGCGCAGCTGGACGGACCACCTGCTGTGGCACCACGCCGCGCACACGGTCGATCTGTTCGCGTATCAGGCCGGCAGCCCGATCGTCAAGGCCAACGCGGTGCAAGGCCCGATCCACCCGGCCCTGGGCATCGCGATGGACATGAGCATCCAGTTGAAGGCCGCCAACGGCGCGATCTGCACGCTCTCGCTGTCCTTCAACAACGACGGCCCGCTCGGCACCTTCTTCCGCTACATCGGCGACAGCGGCACCTACATCGCGCGCTACGACGACCTGTTCAACGGCAAGGAAGAGAAGATCGACGTCAGCAAGGTCGCGGTGTCGATGAACGGCATCGAGCTGCAGGACCGCGAGTTCTTCGCCGCGATCGCCGAAGGGCGCGAGCCGAACTCGGGCATTGCCCAAGTGCTGCCGTGCTACCAGGTGCTGCACCAGCTCGAGCAGCAACTGCAAGCTCCCTGAACATCCTCACCGTCACCACCCCGATCTATCTGCTGATCGGGCTGGGTTACCTCGCCGTGCGCGCCGGCTGGCTGGCGCGCACCGACATGCGCGTGCTCGGCCAGTTCGTGCTGCGCTTCGCGTTGCCGGCGCTGCTGTTCACGATGCTGGCGCGGCGCTCGGTGGCCGAGATCTTCGACGCGCGCTACCTGCTCGCCTACCTCGGTGGCTCGCTGATCGCGCTCGCGGCCGGCTGGTTCTACGCGCGGCGCAGCCCGGCCTCGTACCGCGCCTTCGTCGGCATGGGCATGGCGTTTTCCAACAGTGGCTATGTCGGCGTGCCGGTGCTGCTGCCCTGGCTCGGCCCGCAGGCGGCCGTGGCGATTGCGCTGACGATGATCGTCGAGAACCTGCTGATGCTGCCGCTCGTGCTGACGCTGGCCGAGCGTGACGGCGCTCGGCGCGGATCGGCGGCGGCTGCGTTGCGAGGCATTGCGACGACGCTGCTGCGCCATCCTCTCGTGATCGCCATCGTCGCCGGCATCGTCGTCGCGGCGCTGGGCATCGTGTTGCCGGCGCCGCTGCAGCGCGCGATCGACCTGATGTCACAGGCCTCGGCCGGCGTGGCGCTGTTCGTCATCGGCGGCTCGCTGGTCGGTCTGCACCTCGCCGGCGTCAAGCAGGATCTGGCGGCTGTGGCCATCGGCAAGCTCGTGCTGCATCCGCTGGCGGTGGCGGCGCTGGCCTGGTGGCTGCTCGCCGACAACCCGCTGCTGCGCACCGCAGCCATCGCGCTGGCGGCGATGCCGATGCTCGGCATCTATCCGGTGCTGGCGCAGAAGCATGGCCACGACGCCTTCTGCGCTGCGGCGCTGCTGGTGACGACGGTGGCGTCGTTCTTTACGCTGAGCGGGCTGCTGTGGGGGCTGGCGTAGGGGATCCGGTACTACTGCCGGTCACTGGGCCCTGTAGGCGGGTGCGTCACCTTGGCCGATTGCACGCAAAGCTTGACGCGCGTCAGCGTCAGACAACTGGCCGCCCATCGCGTTGACGTAGAGTTTTATCCTGCCCGCGTCCTCGATGCATCGTTGGGCGCCGTCTTTCCCAACTTCGGCCGGATCGCTTATGAGGCCAGTTCGATCGACGCCCACATACAGTGCGCCCTGCTTTTCGCGATCACGAACAGAGCTGCGCATCGCGGCGCGTGCCTCGGCGAGCAACTTTTCCCATGCCTCCTTGCCAGGGAACATCGAGGGCGTCACAGGAATCAGCGCAGTGCGATTGTGCTCATCAACCCACTGTAGGTTGCGCTGCAACCAATCGAAGTGCGTCCGCGCTGCAATGGCGATGCCCTGCTTTGCCGAATGGACGCGGAGGCTTTCCAACACCGCGGAGTCCCACCGCGGCTGGCTCGCGCAAGAGCGCAGGACGAGGGCCTTGCCGAACTCTTCCTCTGCAAGCACCGCTAGAGCGCAAGCGCGCGGGTGGCGTGCTGCATCGAACAGCAGCACTGCGTCGGCGAGTGTGGCTACGGCGTTGGCGTACGCCGCCTCAGCAGCGCGAGAGAGGTTCGCGACCAACTTAGACGTAGGTTGAACAGACCACGCTGCTGCTTGCTTTGCTCCAGTCATCAAAACCGAATGCTCCTCTGCTGCCTTGATCGGAGCCTCGCAGGCTTGGCCGTGTGAGTCCCAGGCAGCAGCGCCGATCGCGGAGAGTAAGTGCGGCGTCAGACGCGGCCGCACGGCGCTCAGCTGCGTTTCGAACGACTCGATCCACTGATCGCGGTTTAACGTGGCCATGACAAACGGGATTGTGCAACCTAGCTGGCGAGTGTTGGCAGTTGACAAAAGCGGCAATCGAGAAATGGGTCGACGCACGAACTGCCTCACATTCCCGTGCCAACCCGCCCTCACAAATCCAACACCAACTGCCCCGATTTCGCCCGCGAAAAGTACAGCGTGAACTGGTCGTTCGCGGCCTGTTCTTCCGGCCTGAAGTAGCCGTCGCGAGTGTCGGGCTCGCCTTCGCGCACGTGCGTGATGCAGGTGCCGCACACACCTTGCTCGCAGGAGGCCCGGGCTTCTGTCAGCGCCGGCCCTTCCTGCTTGCGTGGTCGACAGAGACCTGCCGCTGCTCAGGGCGACGCGCCGTATGGCGGAGCCGAGACGTTGTCGATCTTCCAGATCTCCCCTCCGAAGGTGACGACGTAGGCGGTGTTGCCGATGAACTCAAGCGAGGTCGGCCGGTCCAGTCCATCGACGACGACGCGCAACGAGCCGTCGTTGCCGACCTGCACCAGCGCGCCGGTGCCCGGCGCCGCCGGAGAGCCCTCCGGGTTGCCGACGGGGAAGTCGCCCTGCGACAGCGCATATAGCTGCTGCCCTCGACCGAATTCAACATCGACGAGCAGCGGCGCACCGGAGGCAACTTGCGTCGCGGCGGGCGTCCTCGGCCCGAACGACACGACCTTGCCGTCGCCCGCCAAGTGCGGCACCGGCCCGGCTTCGGCCATGAAGACGGTATCGCCGCGCATCGCCAACCCGGTCGGGACGATGTTGCCGAAGGCGATCAACTCGCTGACCTCACCACCCGGCGTTACCCGCAGCACGCGGTTGTGGTGTCCGTCGGTGACCAGGAAGGCACCGCGGTGCGTCTGGATCGCGTACTGGACGCCAGTCGGCACGAAGAAGTCGGTGCTCGGCGGATGGGCCAGCGAGAACTGCCCGATGTTCGCGACGACGGTGAAGCTCGTCGGGCTGTCGACACGGTAGATGCCGACCAGCGAGCTGCCGCCAACGTCGGGGCCGACCAGCGTGACGAGCACATACGCCGTCGCGCCGATGAAGGCGACATCCATCGCGCCGCCGATGCCGACGATCGACGGCGGCAGACCGCTGGCAAACGTCGTGACCTCTCCGGTGTTCGGGTCGACGCGCGAGATCCTGC
This sequence comes from uncultured beta proteobacterium, assembly GCA_963738425.1. Taxonomy (GTDB): domain Bacteria; phylum Pseudomonadota; class Gammaproteobacteria; order Burkholderiales; family Burkholderiaceae_C; genus CADEEN01. The sequence continues at coordinate 115,314 of CAVTWT010000034.1, forward strand.
CGGCCGCGCCTTCGGTGACGTACAGCGCGCCACCGGGGCCGATCGTGCTGCCCGATCCGCCTTGCAGGCCGCTCGCCAGCAACACCGGGGCGGCAGGTCCGGCCGGCCTTCTGGCCGCAGACTCCATCGATTCCGAACTCGGCTCCCCGCCGCCGCCGCAGCCGCCGAGCAGCATGAGCGCGAGCAGCCACGCACGGCTCGAACTATGCGTACGCATCATATGATCCTCCAAAGAGGCTGACCTTCCGATGCCGTTGCTGCCGTGCGTCAGTCTCGAAGGTCCAAGACGGCTGGCGTGTGCTTCCAATATAGGCGCTCGGCCGATGGAACGACAGGCCGCAGCGACGATTGCGCCGGTCGCAGTAAGAAGCGCCGTCGGCCGGCGACGGTTGACGTCTCGAAGCGTCGCAGGCCTACAGGTCGAGCACCAGCCGCGCGGACTTCGCGCGTGTGCAGCCGGGCGTGAACTGGTGTTCGCGGCCTGTGCTTTCGGCGTGAGATACGTCGCAGTGGTCGGGGGCGCCTTCGAGCACGCGCGCGATGCGGCTGCCGCACACGTCCTGCTCTTACGAGGCACTACTTCCACGCCGGCCACCGCCCGGCGCCTGCACCACGCTCTGGTTCTTCGGTGCGAGCACGTACCAGGCGTTGCGAAGGAATATGGCCGTGGCTCCTCGTTCGACGTCACGCCGCATTCTTCGCCATGTGATGCGCCGCCCTCCCCAGGTGCGCCACGAAGTGCCGCACCGCCGGCGACAGCGCGTTCTGCGGCCGCGACATTGCCACCAGTGACGCCACCAACGGCCCCTCGCGCACCGGCACCGTGACCATGAACTCTGCGGCCAGCGCATGCGCGGCGATCGGCTGCGGCATCAGGCCGACAAAATCGCCGCCGCAGATCAGTGACAGCAGCGACAGGGTCGAGTTCACCAGCGCGCCGGCCGGCGGCGGCGGCAGCCCGTGCTGCGCGAAGAGATGGCTGGCGTAGCCCTGGTCGGCGCTGGTGCCGGTGAAGACCCAGCGCGCATGCGCCAGCTCGGCGAGTGACCGGGCGCGTGCCAGCGGGTTGCCCTTGCCGACCACGACCACCATCGAGATCGGCATCAGCGGCTCGATGATCAGCTCACCCGACGGGATGCCGGCGGGCAGGGGGCCGATCGCGACATCGACTTCGCCCTTGCGCAGCCGCGAGAGCTGCTCGATGTAGAGCTCCTCGTGGATGCGCAGGCGGATCAGCGGGAACTCGCGGCTGAAGGTGCGCAGCGTCTCGGGGATCAACATCATCACCGCCAGCGGCACGGCGGCGACGCTGAGGTCGCCGACCATCTCACCGCCGAGTTGGCGGATCTGATCGACGGCGGTACTCAGCGCGCGATCCGCCGCGCGGGCATGCTCGAACAGCAGCTTGCCTTGCGCGGTGGCGGTCACGCCGGTGTTGGTGCGCGTCAGCAGGCTGGCGCCGAGTTCGCGCTCGAGTTCGCGGATGGCCTTGGTCAGGCCAGGTCTGTGAGATGCCCAGGCGCTTCGCAGCGCTGCGCAGACTGCCGTCCTCGACAGCGGCAACCAGCGCGCGCAATGCCTGTAGCCTCATGGAAACCATGATAACGAGGGGTTATCACGGGGTCGTGCGCAGCATCTGCACCCGATTGATCCGTGTTCATAGACTGCGCTGCGATCCGGCGAGTCTCTGGAGGATTTCCACAGGACACGCAGCGCGCCCAATGCGCTCTACTCGGTCCTCTCCATGAACATCACCGGCACGACCCGCGTCTTCTTCATCCTCGGCGATCCCGTCGCGCAGGTGCGCGCGCCCGAGGTCTACAACCAGCTGTTCGCGCAGCACGGCATCGACGCGGTGCTGGTACCCCTCAAGCTCCCGGCCGCGGCGTTGCCGGGCTTCCTCGAGCACGGCTTGAAGGCGGAGAACATCGGCGGCTTCTGGGCCACGATTCCGCACAAGGGTCAGCTCGCGGCGCTCTTGAACCCGAGCGACCCTGTGGCGCAGATTGCCGGCGCGGTGAACGCGGTGCGGCGCCTGCCGGATGGGCGGCTGGAGGCAGCGCTGTTCGACGGCATCGGCTTCGTCAAAGGGCTCGACCACTTCGGCATCGACGTCAAGGACCGCCGTGTGCTGGTCGTCGGTGCGGGGGGCGGTGGCCATGCGGTCGCTGCGGCGATCGCGCAGCGTGGGCCGGCACAGCTCGCGGTGTTCAACCGCACGCGTGATCGCGCGGCTGCACTGGTCGATCGGCTGCGTCCGATCACCGGTGCCGCCACGGTTGCGGCGAGCAATCACCCGGCCGGGTACGACCTCATCGTCAACTGCACGTCGCAGGGGTTGAAGCCGGACGACCCGCTGCCCTTCGACCCGGCGCAAGTGGACACGCGAGCCGCGGTGGTGGACATCATCATGAGCAAACAGCCGACGCCGCTATTGCGCCTGTGCCGCGAGCGCGGCGTCAAGGCCGAAGCCGGTTTCGAGATGCTGGTGCAGCAGGTGCCCGAGTACCTGCGTTTCTTCGGCTTCGACGCCCTCGCACAAACCCTGCAGTCGGACCTGGGTGTTGTGCGTTCACTGCTTTATCCAAAATAGGAGACATCTCATCATGTCCTTGTCCCGTTCCCTGCTGGCCGCCTCGGCCTTCGCCTTGATCGCTGGCGCTGCTTCGGCGCAGCCGATCAAGATCGCCAACATCGTCGAGCTCTCCGGCGCCGGCGCCACCTCCGGCACCAACTTCAAGAACGGCGTCGAGCTGGCGGTCAGGGAGATCAACGCCGCCGGCGGCATCCTCGGACGCAAGATCGAAACCAATACCGCCGACACGCAGAGCAACCCCGGCGTGGCCAAGGGCCTGGCCACCAAGGCGGTGGACGACGGTGTGTTCGCGGTCTTCGGCCCGGTGTTCTCTGGCTCGATCCTGGTCAGCATGGCCGAGACCCGCAAGGCCGAGATTCCCAACTTCACCGGTGGTGAGGCCGCGGCGATCACCAAGCAGGGCAACCCGTACATCTTCCGCACCAGCTTCACGCAGGACACGGCGATGCCGAAGGTGGCGCGCTACATCGCCAACAACCTGAAGGCCAAGACCGTCGCGCTGATCTACGTCAACAACGACTTCGGCAAGGGCGGCAAGGACGCGCTGATCAAGGCGCTGGAGCCGCTGGGCGTGAAGGTCACGACCGACATCTCGACCGACCAGAACCAGGTCGACTTTTCGGCGGCTGTGCTGAAGGCCAAGCAGGCCAACACCGACGTCGTCTTCGCCTACACCAACGAAGAGGAGTCGGCGCGCCTGCTGCGCGAGCTGCGCAAGCAGGGCGTGACCAAGCCGATCGTCGGCGAGACGGTGCTGACCAGCCAGAAGGTGATCGAGCTGGCGGGCGAGGCCGCCAACGGCGCGGTGGCGCATGTGGGCCTGACGGTGGACGCGCCGATTCCCGCGATGCGCGCCTTCCGCGCCAAGTTCGAGAAGGAGTGGAAGTTCACCCCCGATCACAACGGCATCAAGGGCTACACCGGCGTCTACGTGTTGAAGGCCGCGATCGAGAAGGCCGGCAAGGTGGACCGCGGGCTCGTCGTCAAGACCTTGCACGGTCTCAAGCTGAAGGCCGCGGATCACCCCGGCATCCTGATGGACGTCGCGGTGGACGCCAACGGCGACCTCGACCGCGAGAGCTTCATCGTCGAAGCGCGCGACGGCAAGCAGGTGGTCAAGGAGACCGTGCCGGCGCTCGGCGCGAAGTGATGTTGGCCCCTCGCCCGGCGAGTACGCCGGTCGATCACCCGAGGGGATGCGGGCCGGCTTGGGAGCGGCCCGGCGCTCGGCCCGCATGAGCGTTTTCGACGAACCGAAGATCGACGCGCACTGCCATGTGCTCGATCCGGCGCGCTTCCCCTACGCGCCGGACGTGGTCTACCGCCCGGCCGGCCAGGAGATCGGGCCGGCTCGATGCAGTACCTGCAGGTGATGGACGCCTACGGCATCCGCCACGCGCTGCTGGTCGGGCCGAACTCGGGCTACGGCCTCGACAACCGCTGCCTGCTCGACGCGCATCGCGCGCGGGCAGGGCCGCTTCAAGGGCATCGCCGTGGTGCGCAACGACATCGCGCGCGACGAGCTGCAGCGCCTGCGAGAGGCCGGCGTCATCGGCCTGGCCTTCAACGCCACGCTGCTCGGCGTCGATCACTACGCGCGCACCGAGCCGCTGCTGCGCGCATGCTGGCCGATCTCGACATGCTGCTGTCGCTGCAGGTCGAGCACGATCAACTGCTGGCGCTTGCGCTCGCTGGTCGAAGGCAGCGGCGTGCGCATGCTGATCGACCACTGCGGCCGGCCCGCAGCCGGCGCGCGGCATCGAGCAGCCCGGGTTCCAGGCCCTGCTGGCGCTGGCCCGCAATGGCCGCACCGCCGTCAAGCTGTCGGGCTGCCAGAAGTTCTCTGCGCTGCCGCCGCCGCACGAAGACACGCGGCCGTTCTTCGATGCCTGCTCGACGCCTTCACGCTCGACGCCTGCCTGTGGGCGTCGGACTGGCCGTTCCTCAGCGCGCCCGCAGCGGCTGGACGTCGGCCCGCTGCTGCGGCAGGTCGAGCGCCTGCTGCCCGACGCCGCCGACCGCCGCACCTTGTTCTGGGACACGCCGCGACGCTGGCTCGGTTTCTGACAGCCCGCGCTCCGGCGCTCAGTAACGCGCCCTGAGGCGGCAGCGCCTGGGCCACCACTGCGTCGAGCGCGTCGCGCAGCCAGCGGTGCATCGGATCGTCGTGGTGGCGCTGGTGCCACATCGCATACATCGGCATCGGCTCGCACGGCCAGGGGGGCTCGGCCTGCGCCAGGCCCGCAGCGCGCCGACGCGCAGCAGCGAGGGCAGGGTGGCGATGCGCTCGCTGCCCTCGATGAACGGCCGCACGCCCGCGAAGTCAGCGACCTCACGACGACGCGGCGCTGCACGCCTTGCGACGTCGAGCCAGCGGTCGATCGCCAGCGGCTGTTGCGGCGCGTGCAGCACGACGACGTGCTGCGCCGGACTCGTACTCGGCGCGGTCGCGCGGCGCGGCGCGCACGCGGGCGTCGTGAGAAGACGACGTAGCGATCCTCGAACAGGCGCTTGTGCACGATGTCGCCGGCGTCCGGTGGCCGCGGCGAGAGCGCCAGCTGGCAGCTGCGCGCTGCGCAGCATCTCGGCGCTCGGCACGTCGGACGGCGAGCACCCGCAAGGTCATGCCGCGGCGCCTGCGATCTGCAGTCGCGCCAGCAGCGGCGGCAGCAGCAGGTCGCGCTGCAGCGGGTTGGCGGCGATCTGCACGCAGCCCTCGAAGCGCGCCGGGTCGAAGCTGCCGTCTTCGGCCAGTGGCATGCAGGCCGGCGAGCAGCACGCGCGCGCGCTCGGCGAGCGCCAGGGCGCGCGCCGTGGCCACGACGCCGCGGCCCGAGCGCACCACCAGCGGCTCGCCGGCCAAGCGCGCGCAGCCGTTCCAGGCCGTGGCTGACAGCCGACTGCGTGACGCCCAGGCGCTCGGACGCACGCGTGATCGATTGCTCCTCGACCACTGCCACCAGCAGGGTCAGCAGGCGGCCGTCGATGTCCAGAGGATCGAGCGCAGTCGGGGGCGTGTTCATGTGACGTATGAGTGTCGGTGCCGTTGTTCGCTGCGCGCACGCTGCGCAGACACTGCCGGCAGTCGATGCTGAATGCAGGCTGCGGCTTGCCTTCGGTTTGACCTGCCATCAAGCAGCGAGGACGCCATGACATGAGACATCCACCGCCAGGTCCCAGGACGACATTCCCGGCACCACGCTGTTCGACAGCCGCATGGCCCGCAAGGGCTACGCGCTGAACAAGATGTGCTTCTCGTTCAACGACGCCGCCAACCGCGCCGCCTTCGTCGCCGACGAGGACGCTTACTGCGCAAGGTACGGGCTCAATGCCGAGCAGCGCGAGGCCATCCGCAACCGCAACGTGTTGCAGCTGCTGGCGGCCGGCGGCAACGCCTACTACCTGGCCAAGTTCGCCGGCATCTTCGGCCTGGACATGCAGGACATCGGCGCCCAGCAGACCGGGCTGACCAAGGAACAGTTCAAGGCCAAGCTCGTCGCTTCGGGCCGCACTTGAGGAGAGCGCACACATGGCCACCATCGTCGGCAGCATCACCACCTCTCACGTGCCCGCCATCGGCGGCGCGATCGCCAAGGGCCTGCAGCAGGACCCGTACTGGAAACCCTTCTTCGACGGCTTCGCGCCGGTGCGCCATTGGCTGGCCGAGGTCAAGCCCGATGTCGCCGTGGTCTTTTCGAATGACCATGGGCTGAACTTCTTCCTCGACAAGATGCCGACCTTCGCTATCGGCGCCGCGCCGGAGTACCGCAACGCCGACGAGGGCTGGGGCATCCCGCAGCTCGAACCTTTTGCCGGCGAGGAAGACCTGTCGTGGCATCTCGTCGAGTCGCTGGTCGCGGACAACTTCGACATCACGGTCTGCCAGGAGATGCTGGTCGATCATGCCTTCACGCTGCCGCATGCCCTGCTGTGGCCGGACCAGAAGTGGCCGGTCAAGGTGGTGCCGGTGAGCATCAACACCGTGCTGTTCCCGCTGCCTTCCGCAGCGCGCTGTCTGGCGTTGGGGCAGGCGGTCGGCCGTGCCGTCCAGGCCTGGCAGAGCGACGCACGTGTGCTGATGATCGGCACCGGCGGCCTCTCGCACCAGCTCGAAGGCGAGCGCGCCGGACACATCAACAAGCCCTTCGACCTGGCCTTCATGGACAGCCTGGTGTCCGATCCGGCCTGGGCGACGCGCTACTCGATCAACGACTTGGTCAAGCAAGCCGGCACGCAGGGCATCGAACTGCTGAACTGGGTGGCTGCGCGCGGTGCTCTGCCTGGACAGGTGCGCGAGTTGCACCGCAACTATCACATCCCGATCAGCAACACGGCCGCCGGCCTGATGCTGCTGGAGAACCGCAGCTAGACGGCGATCGTGGTCCCGCTCGCGGCGCCTAGACGGTGACGGCGAGACCGCTGCGCGCACCCTCGTGCACCGCCAGCGCGGTGCGCAGCGTGGCCAGCGCGTCGCGGCCGCTGCACAGCGGCGTTTCGCGGCCTTCGACCACGGCGCGAAAGTGGCGCAGCTGTTCGTCGTAAGGGTCGGCGCGCGGCGGCGCGATGCGCTCGGCGGCGAGCGGTTCGGCCCAGCCGCGCGCGCCCGGGTAGCGCCACAGTTCGAGCCGCGGCAGCGAGAACGAGCCTTCGGTGCCGCAGAGATAGATCGCGTCCGCGTCCTGCTGCGGAAAGCGCTCCAGCTCGCCGGCGCCGAGGTCGTAGTTCCACGGTGCTGGCGTGGTGTCGGAAGTGATCAGCGTGGCCAGCGCGCCGTTGGCGAAGCGCAGCAGCACCGCGGCCGTGTCTTCGACCGCAAAGCCGCGCACCGCGTTCGAGGTCACCGCCTGCACCGAGGCCACCTCGCCGAGCAGGTGGCGCAGGACGTCGATGTCGTGGATCAGGTTGATCAGCACCGGCCCGCCGCCGGGCTCGCGGCGCCACGCCATGTCGTAGTAGTCGTCGGGCTTGAGCCAGGTGGCCATCGCATGCGCGGCCACCGGGCGGCCGATGCGGCCTGCGGTCATCCAGGCCTTGGCGGTGCGCACGCGCAGGCTGTGTCGGCGCTGGTGGCCGACGAGCAGCGGCACGTTCGCGGCTTCGGCGCCCGCGCACAGGCGCTCGCCATCGGCCAGCGTGTCGGTGATCGGTTTTTCCATGAGCACCGGGATGCGGCGCGCAATGCAATCGAGGCCGATCGCTGCATGCGAGGCGTTCGGTGTGGCCACCAGGGCCGCGCCGGGCCGGGTCTTGTCGAGCAGTTCGGCATGCGTCGCAAACCACGGCGCGCCGATCGACTCGGCGTACGCGCGGCCGGCCGGCGTCGGATCGGCGATGCCGGCCAGCGACACGTCGGGGTGGCGCAGCAAACGTTCGGCATGCGGGCGGCCGATGCCGCCGGCGCCGATGAGTGCGATGGGAAGCTTGTGTGGAGTCGTCACTTTTCAGTTTCCTTCACCGCAGAGGCGCAGAGGGACGCAGAGGTTCGCAGAGAAAGTCATTGATGCATTCCTCTGCGGTCCTCTGCGCTCTCTGCGCCTCTGCGGTGAATGAGGTTTCTCACTTCAATGGCGAGAAGGACAAAGGCACGCACAGGTCCGACTGCATCTTCGTCAGGTTCGCCGGCCCGCCCTTCGGCGGCCACACGCCCTTGGCCACCGCGTCAGCGCGGATCGCGGCGCGCTCGTCGACGCTCTGGTAAGCCCAGATGTTGAGAAAGCGCGGCTGCTCGCCGTCGAGCGCGGTGAAAGCACCGACGCACGGGCTCATCGCATGGCGCGCGGGCAGGGCGTCTTTCCAGGCCTCGATGGTTTCGGCGAGCTTGCCCTGGCGCAGCGAGTAGGTGCGCAGCTCGTACCACTTGCCGAGTGCAGCCGGTTTCGGCGCGGACAAGAAGGGGAAGAGGGCGAAGCTGTTCGACTTCAGCGACACCAGCCACTCGGCGCAACCGAGCGGGTCGCTGTCGAGCAGGAGTTGCTGCTTGGCCGCCGCCGCGGCGTTGGCATCGGCGAACTCGCGCAACAGCAGCACGCGCGACAGGTCGCCGATGTCGGCGTTGAACGCGCCGACGAGCGTGCCGCCGGCCGCGGGCAGCCGCTCCTGCAGCGCCGCATAGACCTTGGCATTGCTGAAGACCTTGATCTCCAGCGTCGTCAGTTCATAAACATTCATGAGGCCGCCTTGTCGAGATAGAAATTCACCATGCGGTCGCGCACCGCTTCGAACATGCCGGCGCCCGTCATCGTGGCGCAGCCGCGCGCGCGGGCGGCTGCGATCAGCGGCGGCACCGGCGGCATCGTCACCACGTCGCCGACGAAGGTGGCGGCGCTGAGCTTGTCGGCCTGCACCGGCAGCGGGTCGCTGTCCTTCATGCCCATCGGTGTGGCGTTGATCACCAGGTCGAAGCCGCTCGGGTCGGTGGAGCCGACGCTCGGCACGACCGGTCCGTACGCACGCAGCTTGGTGGCCAGGGCTTCACGCCGCGCCACGTCGGCTTCGTGCAGGGCCAGCGCCGACACACCGGCATCGATCAGCGCATGCGCGATCGCGCTGCCGGCGCCGCCGGCGCCCACCAGCAAGGCGCGCTTGCCTTTCGGTTCGCAACCGGCCTGGCGCAAGCCGGCGACATAGCCTTCGCCGTCGCACATGTCGGCTTCCCACGTGCCGTCGGCCGCTCGGCGCACGACGTTGGCCGCGCCGATCGAGCGTGCCCGCGCCGTGACGTGCGGCGACAGGCGCGCCGCGTCGAACTTGTGCGGCACCGTGACGATGATGCCGTCGACATTGGGCATGCGCTCGGTGAGCGCGAAGAAGGCGTCGATGTCGGCCGGCTTGACATGCGCCGGCACGACGATCACCTCGGCGCCATGCGCGCGCATCGACTCGGTCACGCCGTGCGGCGACTTCACCTGCGCGATCGGGTCGCCGACGATGAAGATGACGCGCGTCGCGCCGGAGTAGTCGTCGAGCTTCATGAATCTCCTTCACCGCAGAGGCGCGGAGGACGCAGAGGTAACGCAGAGGTATTCACTCTTGTCTTGCTCTGCGGAACTCTGCGCTCTCTGCGTCTCTGCGGTGAATGAAACTGGTCGCTGAACTCTCACTTGATCGGCTGCAGCGGCGGCAGCGTGGAGACGACCACCTGCTTGCCGCCCTTGACCTCGACCAGGAAGCTCTCGCGGTCGATGTCGCCGTTGTTGTCGAAGCGCACGTCCATGATGGCTCCCGGGTACTTGTCCTTCTTCACCACGAGGCCCTTCATCGCCTGCGCGACGGCCTTGCGGTCGAGCTTGCCGACCTTTTCGATCGCCGCCTTCATCGTGTACACGCCCATGTAGCCCTTGATGCCGTTGTGGTCCGGGATGTACTTGTAGGCCTGGTAGAACTTGCCCTTGAAGGCCAGCATCTCGGGGCTCGGTGCATCCACCGTCAGGCCGACGTGGCCGGTGGTGCCGTTGGCCGCGTCGCCGGCCAGCTCGATCACCTTCTGGCTGATCAGCACCGTCTCGCCGATGATCGGCTTGTCGTAGCCCTGCTTGCGCAGCTCGCGGATCGCGCGTGCCGACTCTTCCTCGGTCAGGTAGACGAAGAGGGCATCGGCATTGAGCTGCTTGGCCTTCAGCACGGCGGCCGAGAAGTCGACCTGGCCCTGGTCGGTGGCGACCTCGCCGACGATCTTGGTCGGGCTGTTGGCGAGCAGCTTGACCAGCGTGTCGCGGCCGCCCTTGCCGAAGTCATTGTTCTGGTAGATCACCGCCAGCGTCTTGGCCTTGCTCTCGATGTACTTGGCCAGCTTCGGAAACGAGCTGGACTGGCCGAACGCGGTGCGGAAGACGTAGGGGTTGCCCTGGGCCGTGATCGCCGCAGCTTCGCCGCCGGTCCAGTTCGGGATCTCTGCTTTGCGCGTCTCGGTCATGCTGACCATGATCGAGCCCGAGAACACCGGGCCGAAGACGGCGAACGCGCCATCGTCCGCAGCCTTGGCGGCCAGGCCCTTGGCCACGCCGGGCTGCGTCTGTGTGTCGGCCACCGTGCTGACGATCTTCTTGCCGAGGATGCCGCCGGCGGCATTGATCTCCTTGACCGCCAGCTCGACGCCGTCCTTGAAATAGGTGCCGGCGCTGGCGCCTGCACCCGAGAGTTCGTAGATGCCGACGAGCTTGATCGTGTCTTGCGCGTGCACGGCGGCGGCGCTCATGGCGAGGACCATCGCCGGAGCGGCGTGGCGGGCGAAGGCCAACGCCAGGGCGGCGCGGCGGGTGAGGGTCACGGGCATGGAGGTCTCCTGGGTGCTTGTGGGTGAGGTGGACGGGCCGCAGTGTAGTCATTTCTGGACTTGTGTTCCAGTTTTGAAGTGTGTTTCAATATCAGCATGAACCCGCATGAAACTGACTGAGGCAAGCGTGTCATGTCCGGCGTGATGGAGCGCACCCTGGCCTTGCTCGAGCGGCTGGCCACCGACGTGGGCGGGGTGCCGCTGGGCACGCTCGCCGACGAACTCGACATCCCGCGCAGCGCCGCCCACCGCCTGCTCACCGATCTGACTGCGCAGGGCTATGTGCGCCAGTCGCGCGAACGCGGCCTCTACATGCTGACCACCAAGCTGGTCTCGCTGGGCCTGAACTACCTCAAGCAATCGGGTGTGGTCGACCTGACGCAGCCGATCCTCGACCGCTTGGCCGAAGCCAGCGGCGAGTTGGTGCGGCTCGGCGTGGTCGATGTCGACCACATCACCTGGGTATCGCTGTCGCAGGGCGCCACCAGTGGCCTGCGCTACGACCCGGACCACGGCATCGACGTCAAGCTGTCGTGCACCTCATCGGGTGTGGTCTGGCTGTCCACGCTGCCGGACGACGACGCGATCGCACTCGTCAGCAAGCAGGGCGTGGCCAAGCGCTCCGAGTACGGGCCCAACGCGCCGGGGTCGATCGACGCGCTGATGAAGCAGGTGCGGCTGGCGCGCAAGCAGGGCATTGCGTTCACGACCGAGACCTATGCCGCGGGGCTGAACGCGATGTCCACGCCGATCATGGCCAACGGGAATGGCGCCGTCGGCGTGCTCGCGATGTCGGGCCCGTCGGTGCGGCTGACCGAAGCCAAGATGCAGCAGTGGGCGCCGGAGCTGAAGAACGCCGCAGCCGACATTGCGCGCGCGAGTGCCGCGTCGCCGCTGTTCCGCCGCGCGTATGAGCACTGAGCTGCCGGCGGGAAGCGAGCAGAGCGGCGGGCTTCCCGCCGAGTGCGACTTGCTCGTCGCCGGCTCCGGGGCCGGCGCACTCAGCGCGGCCGTCATTGCGGCGCATCTTGGCCTCGACGTGGTCGTCGTCGAGAAGGAGTCGCAGTTCGGTGGCACCACAGCCTGGTCCGGCGGCTGGATGTTCATTCCGCGCAATCCGTTGGCGCGTGCGGCCGGCATCGATGAAGACATCGCCGAGCCGCGGCGCTACCTGCAGGCGATCTGCGGCGCGCAGTTCCGCGCCGAGCGCATCGAGGCTTTCCTTGCGCATGGGCCGGCCGCGGTGCAGTTCCACCTCCACCACACGGCCCTGGCGTTCGTCGATGGCAATGCGATACCCGACTTCCACGGCCGCGCACCGGGTGCGCGCGAAGGCGGCCGTTCGCTCTGCGCCGCGCCGTTCGATGGCCGGCGGCTCGGTCCGCACCTCGCCCGCCTGCGTCCGCCTTGCGATCTGTGGTCGTTCCTCGGCATCAGCATCGGCGGCGACTTTCGCCACTTCCTGCGCGCCGGCCGTGCGGCCGATTCGTTCGTCTACGTCACCAAGCGGATGCTGCGCCAGGCCTGGGATGTGCTCCGCCACGGTCGCGGCACCGTGCGCATGGGCGGCAACGCGCTCGCCGCGGCGCTGTTCAAGTCAGCGCTCGACAAGGGTGTGAAACTGTACGAATCGCACGAGGTGGTGGGGCTGCTGCGCGAGGGCAGCCGCGTCACCGGCGCGCGCGTGCGTCTATCGAACGGCGAAGAGCGCGCGATCCGCGCCCGCCGCGGCGTCGTGCTGGCCTGCGGTGGCTTTCCGCACGACGACGCACGCAAGGCGGCACTGTTCCCGCATGCGCCGAGCGGCCGCGAGCATTGGTCGTCTGCGCCGCTGGCCAACAGTGGCGACGGTCTGCGCGTGGGCGAGGCTGCGGGCGCGCAGATCGACCGCACGCTGGCCGACAACGGTGCTTGGGCGCCGGTGTCGCTGGTGCCACATGAAGACGGCAGCACGCAAGCTTTCCCGCACCTCGTCGATCGCGGCAAGCCGGGCCTGATCGCGGTGACGCGTGACGGGCGGCGTTTCGTCGATGAAGCCGGCGACTACCACAGCTTCATGCGCGCGCTGTTCAAGCGATGCGAGAACCGAAATGTCGAAGCGTGGTTGATCTGCGACCACCGCTTCCAGCGCCGCTTCGGCCTCGGCCATGCCAAACCCTGGCCGCTGCCGATCGGTTCGGCGCTGCGCTCGGGCTACCTGAAGCGCGGCGCAACGATCGAGGCGCTCGCCGCGTCGTGCGGCATCGATGCCGCGGCGCTCGCGCGCACCGTCGAAGAATTCAACCGCCACGCGCACGAGGGCCGTGACCCCGAGTACGGCCGCGGCGAGACGCCGTACGACCGCATGCAGGGCGACGCCGAACACCGCGGCCCGAACCCCTGCGTCGCGCCGATCGAGCGCGGCCCGTTCTACGCCGTGCGCATCGTGCCCGGCAGCCTCGGCACCTTTGCCGGCTTGGCCGTCAATCCACACGCGCAGGTGCAGGACGCACAGGGCGCGCCGATCGACGGCCTGTACGCTGCCGGCAACGACGCCAGCAGCGTGATGGGCGGCCACTACCCGAGCGGCGGCATCACGCTCGGGCCGGCGCTGGTCTTCGGCCACATCCTCGCGCACCACGCGGCGGGCACGCCGCTTTCGATGCCGTCAATACCCGTTTCATCCACCGCAGAGGCGCAGAGAGCGCAGAGTCCCGCAGAGGAAATCCATTGATGTCTTCCTCCGCGACCCTCTGCGTCCTCCGTTCCTCTGCGGTGAAGGAGATTCGTACACCATGACCACACGCATCTACTCGCTCGCGCAACTGATCGCGCTGCCCTACACGCCATCGCAGATGGTGCAGCTCGCCGCCGACACCGGCTGCGGTGCCTGCGGCATCCGCTTGCTCCCGGCCTCGCCCGGCGGCACGCATCACCCGCTGCCTCCCGGCTCGCCGCAGTTGCGCGAGACGAAGGCCCGCATCGACGCCACCGGCGTGCGCGTGCTCGACCTCGAGATCATCCGCATCGCCCCGAACTTCGACGTCAAGGCCTACGACGCGTTCTTCGAAGTCGGCGCTGAGCTGAAGGCACGCCACATCCTCGTGGCCGGCGACGACGCCGACGTGGCCCGCATGACGGCGAACTTCGCCGCGCTGTGCGACGCCGCGGCAGCGTACGGCCTGACCTGCGACCTCGAGCCGATGCCCTGGTGCCCGGTCGCCTCGGTGCCCGATGCGACGCGCATCGTCGAAGGCGCCGACCGGCGCAACGGCGCGGTGCTCGTCGATGCGCTGCACGTCTTCCGCTCGGCCAGCACGCTTGACGACGTGCGACGCCTGCCGCGCTCGCGCCTGAACTACGCGCAGATGTGCGACGGCAAGGTGCCAGGCCCGACGACCCACGAGGGCCTGATCCACGACGCACGCTGCGAACGCCTGCTGCCGGGCGAGGGCGGCTTCGATCTGCGCGCGCTGTTCGGTGCGTTGCCGGCCGACCTGCCGGTGAGCATCGAGATCGTCAGCGACAGCCGCGCGCCGCAGATGGGCTACGAGGCGTGGGCGCGCGCCTGCGTCGACGCGACGCGGCGCGTGCTGGAGGGCGTGTGAACATGGCTGCGACGCGCCGCTACACCTTCGCGCCGCTGCAGGCGATGCACTACACGCCGCCGCAACTGGTGCAGCTCGCGGCGCAGGCCGGCGTCTGGGGCGTCGGCCTGCGGTTGACGCCGGTGATTCCCGGCGCGCTGCACTACCCGTTGCACGACGACCCGGTGCTGCTGCGCGAAACGCAGGCGGTGCTGCGCGACACCGGGATCGTCGTCTTCGACATCGAGCTGCTGCGCATCGGCGAGCGGTTCGATGCCGCCGCGCACGAGCGCGTGCTGGCCACGGCCCAGACCTTGGGTGCGCGCGTCATCAACGTCCTCGCCGACGACCCCGACCTCCCGCGTCTGGCGGCGTCGTATGCGTCGCTGTGCGAACTCGCGGCGCGCCACGGCCTGAGCTGCGACGTCGAGCCGACACCCTGGTCCCCGGTGCGCGACGTCACGGTGGCGCGTCGGCTGCTGACCGCGGTGGCGCAGCCCAACGTCGGTGTCCTGGTCGATGCGCTGCACTGGTCGCGGGCCGACCCATCGCTCGATGACGTGGCCGCGCTGCCGCGCGAGTGGATCCACTACGCGCAGATCTGCGACGGCCGCCTGCCCGGCCCCGCGACGCAAGAAGGGATGATCCACGACGCGCGCTGCGAGCGGCTGTTGCCGGGCGAGGGTGACATCGACCTGAAAGGATTGTTCGAGCGACTTGCCGAGCGACGTGCCGATCAACATCGAAGTGCCGAACGACAAGTGCGCGTCGGCGATGGGCTACGAGACGTGGGCGAGGGCGGCCGTGGCGGCGGCGCGGCGGGTTTTGGGGGATGCGGGCGGGTAAGGATCGTTGTCGCCCGGCGCCTCAACGCCGGCGCACGCCGAGTGCAATGACGGTGGCCACCACCAGCAGGCCGCCGGCCACCTGCGAAGGCGCGATGGCCTGCCCGAGGATGGCCCAGGCGAGCGCGAGGGCGAAGATCGGCTCCACGTTCATGATGGCGGAGTTGGCGACCACGCCGAGCCGCGGCAGCACCGTGAACATGATCGTGAACGCCGTGCCGTAGAGGAAGGTGAGGGCGGCCAGCCCCCACCAGCCCGGCACCGCCTGCGGCAGATGGAAGCCGCCTTGCGTGGCCACGCCGGCCAGGCCGAGCAGGGTCACCAGGCCCATCGTGCTGGCCGTGCGCAGGCGGCCGTCGAGGTCACCCGCTTCGTGTTGGGTCAGCACCAGCGCGAGGCCGAACAGCGCCGCCGCCGCCATGGCGAATGCCACACCGATGCCGATGCGGCCCCATTGCGCGCTGGCACCGAGGCCGGACGCCGCGCCGAGTACATCCAGCGCCAGCGCCAGGCCGATCAGCATCACCGGCATGGCGCGCAGCACGCGGGGCTCCGGACGGTGGCCGTACGCGACCCGCGCCCACAGCGCCGTCCACAGCGGGTAGGTGTTGAAGGCCAGCAGCGCCAGGGCCACTGGCAGCCGCGCCACCGCGGAATACAGGCACAGGCTCTGCAGGCCGACCAGCAAACCGATGAGCGGCAGCGCCCGCCGGTGGCGGGCCGTCAACTGCACAGGCACGCGCTGCACCACCACCAGCAGGCCCACCACCAGCGCCGTGACGCCGCTGCGAACGGTCACCGCCGTGGCGACATCGAGCCCGTGGTCGAACGCCATGCGTGCGGCCACATGGTTGGCGCCCATCATGAAGGCGATCAGCAGCAGGGTGGCGAAGGCGGTGCCCGACAGCGCCGCAGCGGTGGCGGATCTCTGTTCGGTCATGAGACCCCAGCCGTTCGCCCTGAGCAGGGGACTGAGCTTGCCGAAGGCCCCGTGTCGAAGGGTTGGTGGCAGAGGTGCAGCCCTTCGGCAAGCTCAGGGTGGGGCTTCGACAAGCTCAGCCCGAACGGAGCTGAGTGGGGATTTGAGCGGCTGACCATCGGCATTGATCAGGTAAGAAAGTCATGCGGTGGACGGGCGCGTCGGGCCCATCAGCGCCAACGACAGCGCAGCCGCGCAGCACGCCATCGCGATCCATTGCAGCGGCCCGAGCGGCTCGCCATGAACGACGGCGCCGGACACCATCGCCACCACCGGCACCATGATCGACGACAGCCCGGCCACGTTGGTGGGCAGCAGGCCGACGATCGCGAACCAGCTGACATTGCCGATGGCCATCGGCACCAGCGCGATGTAGCCGATAACCGCGATCGATTGCCACGACGGCACGAACCACTCGCCGTCACCCAGGATCAGCGCGCCGATCGTGATGGGCACGGCGGTGAGCAGCAACTGCCAGCCGGTGAGCACCGTGGCCGGCACGTCGACATGCTTGTGCTTGAGGATCAACGTGCCGATGGCCCAACCCAGGCCGGCCAGCAGGCCGAGCGCAAAGCCCAGCGGCGCCTGCGCGTAGGCCTCGATGCTGCGCGCCATCAGCATCAACACCGCCGCGGCACCGAGCGCGATGGCGAGCAGCATGCGCGCGCCGAGCCGCTGGCCGAGCACGGCCCAGGCGATCAGCGCCGACCACAGCGGCATCGTGAAGCCGAGCATCGCCGATTGCCCCGAAGGAATGAGGATCGCCGAATAGGTGCTGGCGATGTTCCAGATGACGAGGTAGAAGAAGGTCGCCGCAGCGATCGTGGGCCAGTGCCGTCGATCGATGACCAGCGACTGCCCGCGCAGCCGGGCCACGAGCAGCAACACGGCGCCGGCGATGGCCACCGACACAGCGCGAAAGGTCCACACCGAGACCTCGCGCACGGCCAACGGAAACAGCGGCCAGTTGGTGCCCCAGACCAGCGTGAGGATGACGAGCAGGACGAGTGCGCGGGGCGGGATGGTCTGATGCGGGTGCATCGGTCAGGAGGGTAGCAGCGATGCAGGGTCGGCGCCGGAAGCGCCTTCCTGCTATTTAGCGATCGCTCTTCAGAGACCCAATTGTTCGTGGCGTCGCGCTTGCCGGATGCGGGCAGGGCCGCAACGACATTCGCGGTCCTAAACTCATCACCTCCAAGCGACTGGTCACATAGCTATCATCCGTGATCCATCATCCGCCCCACGCGCTAGAGGATCTAGTGCTGCATGCCCAAGAACAACTTATCGATCTATTGTTAGGCAAAGTGCATTGACCGAACTCCCACAACTAGCCTGCCGGAAGCGGGAAAACCGCGTGGGGGCATTCTCCGTTTTGACGAGAAACGCAGCTTTCGTGTCTGCGGCAATCATTGCCTCTGTCGCCTCACTCGCTGCAAGTGCAGCGACGATGACTGTGAAGGCGAATCCAGACACAGAGCAGGACGACAGATTGCAGATATTCATGGAAGGCGCAATCTCATCGGGCGACGTTGCCGCCACTAGCGCTCTGCTCTCTAAGTACCCCAAGCACAGGCCAAGCGTGTTCGTTGACTCGGGGGGTGGGGAGATCGGGGCTGCAATCGCGATCGGCCGCCTGCTTCGTGCTCGAGACGCCAAGGTCTCTGTCGGATCGCCTCCGAGTAAGTGCCTGAGCTCGTGCGTCCTTATCTACGCAGCAGGCGTAGAGCGTGTGAACTTCGCGCAAGGCTTGGAGCAAGGGGGCATAAGGACGACGACTGGAACCGGCATCGGAATCCATCGCTTCTACTTCTCGCGTGTCTCCGCAACCGCTACCACGTCGGAGATTCAGGCTGCCCGCAACAAGCAGAAGGAATACGTCAGGTCGTACTTGTCCGACATGAACGTGTTAACCCAACTACTCGACGCCATGGAGGCAACACCGCCGGAGATGATGAAGATGCTGACGGTCAAGCAGCTGCACTCGTTCGGCCTCCTTGATCGGGACCCTGTTTACGACGAGAAGGATGTCGCAAGCAAGGCCGCGTACTTTGGACTGACGTCGGCAGAGTTCCGCAAGCGCTCAGTCGAAGCAGCGGCCTACTGTAGAAACAAAGGGGTGCCGAACAGACTCGGGACGAAGGACGTGGACTTTGACGCTCTCATGTCGTGCGAACCTGACTACATCAGGCTCGGCCGAGGCTCGAAGTAGTCGGCGGCCGCGCACATCCCACGGGAAACGTCGGCATAACACGTCAGAGCCGTAGAGCTTCTACTCTTACCGTCCATGCTGCTTCATCGCGCCGATGGACTTGCTACGACTCTCAGCGGGCCGCGGAAGCTTTCGTGCCAGTGAGGGCTCTCTTCCTTCAAGAAGAAGTTCGTTGCTCCGCCCGAGTCCGTGCTGCTGCCGACAGCAGGGAATAGGCCGCCTCTGCTGCAGAACACGACACCGACTGCGTGGTCCGGTGCACGATTGAGGAAGGCGCTGACTCTCAGTCGCAATGCCGTTGGCTGTCCGCCGGGGTCGCTGTCTTGTTCGTGGACCGACAGCAACTGATCTGCGTCGAGGCCTTGCAACGCTACCCAGAACAGAGCGCCTCGCTTGCCGGTGAACTGTCGCGCCGCGGAGTCGTCTAGGGTGGCAAACACCTGATCCAGAACATCGTCCTCAACCGCACTCTGCATAACGAACGCCAGCATTCCACCGGCAGGTGTCCCGTACACGGCGGCTTCTCGATTGACAGTACCAGTCGCGGCGTCTATGGCCTTCCTCAACTCTTCGCGGCCATTGTCTTTGGCTGTTTCGATTTCGGCAGGATCGAAGGGCTGTATGCGCAATTCCGCGCTTCCACCCAGCGTTGCGCCGCTGCCGGCCACGATTCGAGCGACAACCTCCTTCGCGAGTGCCGCTCGTTCCACTGCTTCTACTGGCAAGCGATAGGGAACGGTCAGCACGACCGCAAGTCCAGAGCTCAAACTCTGTGCGACGCCTGATACGTCGCTCCAAAGCTCGCCCCAGAACTCCAGCGCATTGCGGCGATGGATGCGGCGGCCCTTGTTTTCTGAGATGGACTTGCACTCAACCTCAAGCCCGGTGGGGCCGAGATCCTCGATCAGAAGATCAAAGGAGCCTCCGTTGTTCACTCTGTGCCAAGCCACTCGTTGCCCTCGACGGGCGAAATGGGTCGCTGCCTGCAGTTCCAAACGCAGACCGTGCATGTTCTCGGAACTGCTGAACGCAGTTTGCACCCGACGGACGAAAGTTCTGGCTTGCTTGACCGTGCTCGTTTCCAGAACTCCGAGAACCTGTGCAGCGAAGGCTAGAGATGAAAAGATGCGTGAATCGTTGCAGGCTTCTTGCGGCACCGTGCCAAATGCCGCTACGAGTCGTCGCAGCCGGTCCAACTGGTATGCAATCGCGTACTCCGAACGCAGGTAGTTACCGAGAAAGTGATTCGATCGAATCGCCTCTTCCTGCCGCGCCACCGCAGCTTGCCAGTGTTCCGGACCAACTGCGGTCGCAAGGCGCCGGTACACGCCGGGCACCTCCGCTGTCGTCATCTCTGTAGCTGGCACGTCGCCCCTCTCTCTACTCTTCGATCAAATCGTCTGTCCTGCCATCGCTGTCGCTAATGAGAGCCATCCCGAACGGTCCCGACAACTGCTCCGATCAGCCATCGCCGATGCTGCAAAGCGGCCGCTCACGCATCAACGCTCAACGCCCACGCCCGCCGATCCGCCTCTCCAACACCACCCGCTGCGGCCTCTCGCCCTCGGCCTTCGCACTGATCGGCGCCGGCGGCAGCCGGTCGTCGCCGTGCTCGATCACGAAGTGATGTTCGAGCGAGTACCACGGCCCTTGCACATCGTCGGCCGGCGCGGGCTCGCTCGCCGCGTCGTGCCGCACGTACTGCCCCACCAGCGCGCGCGTCACCGCGAACTGCACGTCGGTGTCGAGGTACGGGTCGTCGCTCGAATAGACCTGCGAGAACTGCGCCTTGTAGCCGGGCTTGTGGATCAGGAAGTGGATGTGCGCCGGGCGCATGTTGTGCCGGCCCTGCGCGCGCAGCAGCGCGCCCACCGGGCCGCTGGTCGGGATCGGGTAGGCGGCGGGCTTGATGCTGCGAAAGGCGATGCGGCCTTGCGCGTCGGTGATCAACCGGCCGCGCAGGTTCATGTCGGCCAGCGCCGGGTCCTGGTTCTCGTAGAAGCCTTCGCTGCTGGCCTGCCAGACGTGCACCTCGGCGCCTTCGACCGGCAGGCCTTGCATGTCGCGCACCCAGGCGCTGACGAAGAC
Source organism: uncultured beta proteobacterium (assembly GCA_963738425.1). GTDB lineage: Bacteria > Pseudomonadota > Gammaproteobacteria > Burkholderiales > Burkholderiaceae_C > CADEEN01. The sequence goes on from CAVTWT010000034.1 coordinate 135,869, forward strand.
CGGCTCGCCGGGCGTCGGGGCGTGCACGATCGAGCCGCCTTGCTCGACGAGCGGCGCGCCCTGGCGCCAGAACGGGCCCATCAGGTTGGCGGTGGTTTCGCGTTCGCCGCGGTTGCCGTTGTTGAGCAGGCACACCAGCGCCGACACGCCGAGCGAGCCCGCCGCGAGCACCACCTCGTTGTGCGACGTCGTGGTCATCTGGCCGAGCTGCGCGATCGTGCGGCACGCCTGCTGGAACTCGCCTTCGGTGAGCCGCGCTTCCTGCACGAAGGCGTGCAGGTGCTGCACCGCGGCCGTCATGATCTCGCGCCAGCGCACGTCGTCGGCACGCTGCAACTCCGCCAGCACCGCGGCGGTGACGTCCTCGGGCGTGCGCGCGATCACGCCGCTTGCGCGTGTGGCTGTTGTTGTTCGGCGGGCCGCACCGCGCCGATGCGCGCCACCGCGTCGCGCGCCGCGATGTAGGCGAAGACGAGGCCCGGCCCGAGCGTGATGCCGGGCGCGGGGTAGACGCCGCCCATCACCGACTGCATGTCGTTGCCCGCGGCGTAGAGGCCGCCGATCGCACGGCCCTGCGCATCGAGCACGCGCGCATGCTCGTCGGTGGCGAAGCCGGTGGCCGCGCCGATGTCGCCCGGGTAGAGCCTGACGGCGTAGAACGGCGCGCGCTCGATCGGGCCCAGGCTCGGGTTGGGGCCGTGCCAGGTGGCGTCGCCGTTGGCGCGCTGGTAGGCGGTGGTGCCGCGGGCGAACTCGGGGTCGGTGCCGGCTTGCCAGTAGCCGTTGAAGCGTTCGATCGTCTGCATCAGGTTCGATTCGGGCAGGTTGAGCTTGCGCGCGAGTTCGCCGAGCGAATCGGCCTTCGTCAGGTAGCCGTCTTTCAGCGCCGAGGCCAGGCCCATGCCCTTGGGCCGCACCACGCCCAGGCCGTACTTGCGCAGGCCCTCGGCGTCGGTGATCAGGTAGGCCGGGATCGACGGCGCCTTCTTGTGCGCGGCCTGCATCGCGATGCCGAACAGGTGGTACGACGTGCTCTCGTTCAGGAAGCGCCGGCCTTGCCCATCGACGGTGATCGTGCCGGGCTTGGCGCGGTCGAAGACGAAGTGCGGGAAGGCGGCGGTGCTGCCGTCGGGCCGCTTGCGCAGCGACACCGGGGCCCAGAAGGCGTGCGACAGCGGTGCGCTGGCGGCGCCGCGGCCCTTGCGCGTCGCCGTAGACGGCGCCGACGCTTTCGGCCAGGCCGTGCGCCTGCGCCTTGTGGCCGGGCGCGCCGGCGCACCACTGCATGTCGGTGCCGAGCAGGCGGGCGCGGCGCTCGGGGTCGCGGTTGAAGCCGCCGCTGGCCAGCACCACGCCGCCGCGCACGGCGAGGTGTTTTTTCTGTCCGCGCTGTTCGATCGTGATGCCGCTGATGGCGCCGTCACCGTCGCGCTGCAGCGCCACCGCCTGCGCTTCGGTGAGCAGCGTCACGCCGCGCTCGCGCAGCGACAGCAGCAGGCGGCCGACCAGCGCGTTGCCCATCAGCAGGCGCGTGCCGCGCGGGTGCTTCAGGCGGTCCAGCAGATGGCGGGCGACGACCTTCATCACGTACAGCGTGGACTTCAGCGACTTGCTCCAGCCGAGCATGTGCGGGATGTCGTCGCGGTCGACCATCATGCCGCCGAGCACCAGGAACTCGGGGATCGGTGGCCGCACGAGATCGAAGTCGTCGCCGAGCAGGCGGCCGTCGAAGGGCAGCGGTTCGAGCGCGCGGCCGCACAGCGTCGAGCCTTCGAGCTCGCTCAGGTAGTCCGGGTGGAAGGGGCGGATGCGGTACTTCACATGCGAGTGCTGCTCGATGGTCTTGACCGCCATCGCGCCGTTGGCGAGCAGCGCCTCGCGCGCGCTGCGCGGCGAGCGCGGGCCGACGGCGTTGTCGAGAAAGTTCGCCGCGTTGTCGAGCGTGTCGTCCTTGTTGACCTGCGGCGCCAGGTGCGTGCCGGGCACCCAGGTGGTCGCCGCCGAGTAGGCCGTGGTGCCGCCGACCTGCGCGGTCGATTCCACCAGCAGCACCTTCTTCGCGCCGGCGATCGAGGCGAACAGCGCTGCGGACATGCCGGCGCCGCCGGCGCCGAGCACGACCACGTCGTAGGCGTCGTTGTCGGGGATCGTGGACAGGGCAGTGGGGTAGGGCATGTCGTTTCGAAGTCAATGAGTGCGTCAATCACCGTTCGCCCTGAGCTTGTCGAAGGGCTTCGACAGGCTCAGCCCGAACGGCTGCGGAGCTTGGGGGCTTCACGGTCTCAGGATGATCTTGCTGCCTTCGCGTCTTTCGACGAGCGACAGCGCGGTTTCGAAATCGGCGTAGGCCACCTCGTGGGTGACGAGGCGCAGCACGTCGTGCGCCACGCGCGGCAGCAGCGCGGTCATGATCTGCCACGTGGTTTCGTTGTAGCCGCGCGAGCCGATGAGGGCCAGCTCCTTCAGCACCACCGGCGTGCTGCGCAGCGTGCTCGGCCCGTGGCACAGGCCGATCAGGCCGACGCTGCCGCCGCGCCGCGCCATCGCCACGGCCTGTTCCAGCGTCGCGGCGACGCCGCTGGTTTCGTAGACGATGTCGGCGCCGTCGGTCTGCAGCGTGCGCAGCACCGCGAGCGGGTCCTGCTCGTCGATGTTCACCGGCACGGCGCCGATCGAGCGCGCCATCTCCAGCCGGCCGCGGTCGGCGGCGACGCCGGTGACCATGACCTTCGACGCGCCCGCGTGCAGCGCGAGCACGGCGCAGAGGATGCCGATCGGCCCGGCACCGATGACGGCCACCACGTCGCCGCTCTTCACCGGCACGCGCTCGACCACCGCGTGCGTGGCGACGGACAGCGGTTCGAGCAACGGCGCCACCGCGCTGTCCACGCCCTCGGGCAGCGGGTGCACGTTGCGCGCCGGCACGCTGACGAACTCGGTCCAGCCGCCATTGATGCGCCCGCCCATCAGGCGCCGGTCGTCGCACAGCGTCGGCCGGCCGAGGCCGCAGTAGCGGCAATGGCCGCAGGCGATCTGCGGGTTGACGGCCACCACGGTGCCCGGCGGCGCGCGCGGGCTGTCCGACTCGATCACCGTGCCGGCGAACTCGTGGCCGACGATCAGCGGGAACGTCGGCGCGTACTGGCCGACCACCGCTTCGTACCACTTCCAGATGGCGACGTCGGTGCCGCAGATGCCGCCGGCCGTGATGCGCAGCAGTACTTCGCCCGCAGCGCGCTGCGGCGGCTCGACGTCGATCAGCGCC
>CAVTWT010000035.1:0-126259 GCA_963738425.1 uncultured beta proteobacterium
GCGAAGACCTGCCCGGTTGCTGCTGCGGCGAGATGCCTCTGCGCCAGCCTCAGATGTGGCGATTCCACCCGCCATCGACGTAGATGCGCTGTCCTGTGATGTAACTCGCGCGCGGTGAACACAGGAAAGCAATCAGCTGGGCTGCGTCTTTGGGTCGCCGAAGCGGCCCACGGGCAGCTCGTTCTTCAGGAAGCGCTCCTGGTCCTCCTTGCTCGGGAGGTGCCGCGGAATGTGGCTGTGCCGGATCTGGTCCGTCATCAGCAGACCCGGGGAGACGCAGTTGACCGTGATGCCGTCCTTCGCCACCACGCGTGAAAGGCCTTTGGCCCACACCTGAACGGCCGCCTTGGAGGTCAGCGAGCCGCTGACATGGGAAGGCTCGAGGGTCGCCGTCAGATTGATGATGCGGCCGAATTTTCGCTCCTTCATCACCGGGATGAAGGCCGCTGCAAGCTTGCGAGGTGGGCGGAAGTTGAGGGCAAACGCTTCATCCCAGTCTTCGTCCGGAGTGTCGAAGGTGAACGGTCGGGCCTGGCCGAGATTGTTCACCAGGATGTCGAGGTGGCCAAGCTTGCCGAGGACCTGGTCGCGAATCCGATCGAACGAGGCGATGTCGTTCAGATCCTCCACCAGGATCATCGGTCGGGCACCGCCCGCGGCCACGATCTCTTGCGAGAGATTGGCGAGCTCCGCTTCGCGCCTGCCGACCACCACGGTTGAAACGCCTTCTTCGGCCAGCATCTTGGCGGTCTCTCGGCCGATGCCGGCGCTGGCCCCGGTGATGAGGGCGATCTTGCCTTTCAGGAACAGGTCCATTTGCTTGGTGCTCTCGCAGTTCGTCGGGAAAGGCCGTGACTGAACTGCTTGTCAGGGCCGCAAGGTTGAACTTCGGTCTCAGTCAGCGCGGATGTTCAATTGCTTGATGACCCGGCCCCAGCGAGTGGCTTCTCGCTGCACGAACTGACCGAACTCGGCAGGCGTGTTCGTGACGATGTCGATGCCCAAGGTCGTCACGAGCTTCTCCTGGACGGCCGGTTCTGCAAGCACCGCCCTGGCTTCCTTGTTCAAGAGGTCGACGATCTCCTGGGGCGTGCCCTTTGGAACGAACAGGCCGTTCCACTCCGAGGCCACGACGTCGGCGTAGCCCAGTTCACTGAACGTCGGAACGTTCGGGAGGTGGGCATATCGGCTCGGAGCGGCCACGGCCAAGGCTTTCAACTTCCCGGACTTGATCGCACCCATCGCGCTGCCGGCGATGGCGTAGTAGATCGAGACTTCGCCCGCCATGGCTGCCACGACTCCGGGGCCGCCGCCCTTGTAGGGCACATGGACGATGTCGAGCTTTGATTGCGACTTGAAGAGCTCCCCCGTGAGGTGGCCCGCAGAACCGGCGCCGGTACTGCCATAGCTGGCCGGATTTTTGCGCGCGAACTCGATGAACTCGGCCAGCGTGTTGTAGGGCGCATTGGCTGGCGCCGTCATGATCACCCACATATTGCTGATCTGGGTCACCGGGGTCAGTTCGCGACCCGGATCGAACTTCATGTTCTTCAATGCCGGGTTGACCGCGAGTGCAAGCGCGTCATGGAGCACGGTGTGGCCGTCCGGGGCGGCGCGCGCGACGAACTCCGCGCCGATCGAGCCGCTGGCGCCAGGCTTGTTTTCGACCAGGATCCGCTGATTCAACCTCTCCCCGATGCGCACGGTGATGATCCGGCTGATGACGTCGGTGCTGCCGCCAGGCGAGTAGGGCACCACCCACCAGATGGGCTTCTCGGGATAGGCCGACCATGCCGCGCTGTTGCCAAGGAGCATGAGGCTGCACAACACCGCCGCAGCAGCAAATCTGAACTGACGCCTCACGGTGTCTCCTTGCAGTCGACGACTCAATGGACCAATGTAGGGTTGGTGTTCCCAAGCGTCCAGTCACTAAAACTCAAGGGAGCTTAAGAGCGCCTGACCAAGCACTGTCGGCGTCGCTCTCCGACGCAAGGCCGACTCTAGAAGTCGATCACGACCCGTTGAGCTTCGGGGGTGTCCATCAACGCGAAGCCACGGTTGATGTCGTCCAGGGCGATTCGGTGGGAGATGAGGTTGTCCTGCGTCAACCGGCCGTCGACGAACATGTCCACGAGTGCCGGGAACTCCGACAGCGACTTCACGTTCCCCAGGTGAGAGCCTGTGACCCACCGACTGTGCTGAATGGATCGTGGCTGCACCGGAACCGTCAGGTCGTACTTTCCGGGAACGTTGCCGATGATGACGGCCACGCCCCATCCGGTCCTCGTGCAATCGATGGCCTGTTGGATGAGCGCCTCGTGTCCGACGCACTCGAAGCTGTAGTCCGCGCCGCCCTGGGTCAGGTCCTTGATCGTGCCGATGACGTCAATTCCTTTCTCGTGCGGATTGATGAAGTGCGTCATGCCGGCCCGTCGCGCGGCCGACTCCTTGCCTGGATTGACGTCCACACCGATGATGACCTTGGCGCCCGCGATGCGCGCACCCTCGATCGCGTTGATGCCGATGCCCCCCAAACCGAACACGACGACGGACGAACCCGCTTCGACTCGCGCCGTGTGCAGCACAGCGCCGATGCCCGTGATGCCCGCGCAGCCCATGCAGCAGACCAGGTCCAGCGGAGCATCGGAGCGGATCTTCGCGACCTGCATCTCGCGAACGGTGATGAACTCGGAGAACGTCCCCAGGTTGGCAAAGCTCGCGATCTCGCGGCCCTGCCAGGAGACGGGACTTCGCGCGTACGGCCGGAAGAACTCGTCGCACAGGTTCGTTCTGGCCCTCCTGCAGGGCGGGCAGTGCCCGCACTCCGGCATGGCCAGCGGAATCACCTTGTCGCCTGGCCGCAAGCGGGTGACTGCCGATCCGACCTCGACCACGATGCCCGCCGCCTCGTGGCCGAGCACGATCGGAAACCTGTCCCACACGCGCGATCCGTCGACGATCGTCTTGTCCGTGTGACAGAGGCCGGCGGCCACGAGCTCGATCAATACCTCGTTGTCTCGTGGGCCATCGAGACGAACCGTGTCGACGGTCAATGGAACCCGCGGGCCGGTGCCGATGGCAGCCTTGACATGCATGGCGATGTTCCTTCCTTCCTGGATCGTGTGCGGGAATCCGGCGCTGCTGGTCAGCCGGGTCGGCCGGAGTCCTCGAGGATCATGTCCGAGGCCTTCTCCGCAACCATCATCACGCTGGCGTTCAGATTGCCCGATGGCTGGGTCGGGAAGACGGAGGCATCCACCACGTGCAGACCGGGTACGCCGATCACCCTCAAACGCGGATCCACGACGGCCATCGGATCCGACAGGGAGCCCATCTTGCAGGTTCCTGCCGGGTGGTACGAGCCCATCCCGTTGCCTCGGACATAGTCCAGCCACTCGTCGTCGTCGTTGCAGGCGTGTCCGGGCAAAGTGATCGCCTCGATCACCGATGCCAGCGGCTCGGTCTTGAGCACCTTGTCGAGGTGCTTGATCGCCCGAACGATGACCTGCCGGTCGAGGTCCGCAGCGAGGTAGTTCGGCTGGATGGTTGGCGCTTCACGGATGTCTCTTGACTTGACGTGTACGTAGCCCCTGCTTTCCGGGCGGTGCTGCCACGCTCCGCCGGTGATGCCTGGGTAGTCGTCGAGTTGCCTCGTCATGCCTGACTTCAGGCTCGCGGGCAGGAACATGAGCGAATAGTCCGTATCGGGTGAGCTGGCGACACTCTTGCAGAAGGCGAACACCGACATGGCGGTCATCTCGAGGACCGAGGGACGCCCGAGCAGCCACTTCATCACCTCGCCCGCCAGCCGCCACCCATGCGCCAGCTCGTTGATGGTGCCGAGTCCGGGCTTGACTCTCGCGACCATGCGCACGGAGAAGTGGTCCGTCATGTTGGCGCCAACCCCAGGCCGGTCGCGGACGACCTCGATGCCCGTCTGCTGCAGCAGTCCGGCCGGACCGACTCCTGACAGCTGAAGGATCTTGGGGCTGACGAGGGCGCCGGCGCTGAGGATCGTGGACTTCCTGGCGAGGACCGTCCTCGACTCGCTTCCTTCCCAGCCGCCGTACTCGACGCCAACTGCTTTGCCGTCGCGGATGAGGATGCGACGAGCGAGCGTCTGCGTCCTGACGTCCACCCTGAATCTCCGGATCGCCGGATGAAGGTATCCGTGCGCAGAGCTCCATCTCTTGCCGCCCGCGATCTGGGCCTGGACGTAGGAGACGCCGAGCTGCTCGCTGCCGTTGTAGTCATCGGTCCTCGGGATCCCGGTGGCCACGGCGCTCTCGATGAAGCGATCGCTCAATGGGTCGCGACGGCGCAGCTTGCTGATGGGAATCGGGCCGTGCCTGCCGCGAAATTGGTCTTCGCCGCCATCGAGATAGCGCTCGGACTTCCGAAAGTAGGGAAGGATGGAAGAGAAGTCCCAACCTTCCGCGCCGCCTGCGGCCCAGCCGTCGAAGTCCGACCGTTGTCCGCGGTTGTAGACCATGCCGTGGATGGCGCTGGATCCTCCGAGTGTCTTGCCGAAGAAGGCCGGCATCTGGCGGTTCTTGGTGTTCTCGGTGCCGTCGAACTGATAGCGCCACGTCAGGCTGGCGTTGCTCGAGGTCTTCATGATCCCGCTCGGAATCCGGATCAACGGATTGCTGTCCGTGGGGCCGGCCTCGAGCACGCACACGCTGTTCCCTCGCTCCGCGAGTCGGTAGGCAAGTGCACATCCGGCGGTGCCGGCCCCGACGATGACGAAATCGAACTCTTCCATGCCCATGTGTCCTCCCCGTCGCTCCATCAACGCGTCGGCAGCAGCAGGTTCGGCAGCCACAGTGCGATCTGCGGAAACACGGTGATGGCCACCAGCGCCAGGAGCATCGTGAGGAAGATCGGCCACATGTAGCGCCAGAACTCTCCCATGCCGATGCCGGTGAGCTTGCAGAGCAGGAACATCGTCAAGCCATAGGGCGGCGTGACCAGACCGATCAGCAGGTTGAACACCGTGATGCAGCCGAAGTGGACAGGATCGATGCCGAGCTGGGTCACGGTGGGCATCAGGATCGGAACGAACACGATGATGATCGGCACCGTGTCGAGCATGCAACCCATGAGCAGGAACACGACGTTGATCGCCAACAGGAACATCAACGGGTCCGTCGTGATACTGAGAACCCATTCAGCCAGGCCCTGCGCTGCGCCGTACAGCGTGAGGACCCGACCGAATGCCGCAGCGGCCGCCAGGATCAGGAAGATCGAGCCCACTGTCTTGGCGGTCGAGATCAGTTGGTCACCCAGCTGGCTCAGGGTCAGTTCGCGATAGATGACCATGCCGCAGATGAGAACGGCAACGATGCCGAGGACCGCCGACTCGGTGGGGGTCGCAATACCGGTGAAGAAGCTGCCGAGGACGACGAAAGGGATGAGCAGAACAGGCAGGCTGCGGCTCACGACCTTCGCGCGCTCACGGTAGGGGACGCGAGGCTCGACAGGGTAGCCTCGGCGCTTCGCGGTCAGCCACGCCTGGACCATGAGAAGGACACCCAGAAGCACGCCGGGCACCGCGCCTGCCAGGAACAAGCGCCCAATCGACACGTTGGTGGCGGCTCCGAAGAGGAGGAACGAGAGGCTGGGTGGCACCAGCGGACCGATCATGGCCGCACCGCCGATGATCGATGCGGCGTAGCCGGCGGGATAGCCCGCCTGACGCATCGCCGGGATGAGGAGCTTGCCCGTGGCTGCCGCATCGGCGAGGTCCGAGCCTGACATTCCCGCCATGATCATGTTGACGATGATCGAGACGTGGGCCAAAGCGCCCCTGATGTGACCGACGCAGACCTTGGCGGCGTCGACCAGGCGGCGCGTCACGCCGGAGGCAAGGGCAAGGTCGCCCATCACCACGTAGAAGGGCACCGCCAGAAGCAGGAAGTGATTGAGCCCACCCCAAAGCGTCGAAGGCAGCGTGGTGAACGGAATCGGCATGGGCGCCAGCAGAAGACCCACGAGCGCAGACGCAAGCAGTACCAGGAAGATCGGAACGCGCAGAAGGAAGAGACAGAAGAAGGTGACCGTGATGCCCCAGAGTCCGGTGTTCATCGGTCGCCTTCCTGGTCAACGCTACTGGACAGAGGAGTCCGGACGAGGCGAAACAGCTGGAACAGGGTCAGTAAGATCATCAGCAACGCCGCCAGGGGGACCACGGCGCCGAAGACCACAAGCGGCAGCCCAAGCGACACCGTCATGATGATGTCCAGCGAAAGCGCGCTCTCGTATCCGTACCACATGATCGGAAGAAGAATCACGATCGTGAGGATCTCGACGAGCACGAGGTTCGCCCGCTGCAGCCGGGCAGGGAGCGCGTGACAGATGGCCTCGAAGGCGATGTGCCCGCCCTCGGCGACGAGCATCGCGCCCGCCAGGAAGGACAGCCAGATCAGCGCGAGGATGGCCAGCTCTTCGGTCCAGCCGATGATGATGTGCCGGGAAAAGAAGAACCGCACACCCACCTGAATGATCGCCGCAGCGATCATCACGATCATCAGGCTTATCAACGTGAAGTCGGCAAGCATGGTCAATCGGGAAAGCCTGGTGTTGGCGTAGCGGCCTCTCCTTGCCCAGGTGATTGCCGCGCTCAATGCAAGCGCGAGCAGCACGAGGGCGAGGACGCCCGTAGGAATGCTTTGCGTCATTCCTTCCCTTGTGACTTTGGTTGAAGTGCGGCGCACTCACGCACTGCTGGCGGACCGGCAGTGCGCAAGGCGTGGTCGGAACACCGATCGCAGATGTGGCGCTACTTCTGCGCGGCTCTGACCTGGTCGATCAGTTGCTGGCCGATCTGATCGGCGAAGAAGACGTACACGGGCTGGACCGCCTTCTCGAATTCCGCTGCATTGGGGCGCGTGATCTTCAGGCCCTTGCTGCTCATCAAGGCGACAGCCGAGTCCGTTGCCTTGCTGATCTCCTCGAACATCGTTTGACCGCCGGCTCGAGCTCCATCGATCAGCGCCTTCTGATACTCGGGCTTCAGGCTGTCGAACGCCTTCTTGTTCATCAGGATGAGTGCCGAGTCGATCTGGTGGTTCGTGATGGCCGCACTGCTGGCCACCTCATAGAACTTGGCCTCGACCATCGCCCAGATGCTCGTGTCAACGCCGTCGACTGCACGTTGTTGCAGCGCGGTGTAGACCTCAGCGTACGGCATGGGGACTGGATTCGCGCCCACGGCCTGCATCGTCTTCAGATAGAGCTGACTTTGGGTCACACGGATCTTGCGACCGGCCAGATCTTTCAGGTCTTGAGCCTCGAATCCATTGGTGATGATGCCGCGCTCGCCGAACGTTCCCCAGCCCAGTCCCTTGATTCCCTTGCTGTCGAGGTCGCGCAGGAGTTCGTCGCCAATCGGTCCACGGACGACTTTCCAGAACTCGGCACGCGACTTCCAGATGAATGGCAGGCTTGTCACGCCGAGCTTGGGTGCAACCGCAGTGGAGGCGGCGCCGGTTCCCACCAATGCAACATCGACATTGCCGGAGCGGACGGCCGCAGTCAGCTCGACGTCCCCGCCGAGCTGCCCATTTGGGAAGACCCGGAATGCAACGCCTCCTTGTGTTGCTGCATTGACGGTATCGACCATCCGCTGGACTGCTTTGCCTCCAGGCCCATCGGGTTGCGTGGTGTAGCCAAATCTCAGCGTCACGGGCTGCGCAGCAACTGCGGCGCTGAAGGCAATGACCGAAGCAGCGCAAGCAACTTGCGCGGCGGTTCTCAGGGCAGAAAGGCTCATCGTTTCCTCTTTCGAATAGTTGCGAACGAGCGGCAAGCCGGCCAGCGGCACACAGGTCGCGCGCATCTGGTTCTTGACCACGCAACCGCAAGGGCAGTTTGTGCGCTGAAAAAATATGAGTACAGACGACTTTTCTTAGCACAGCGTAAGTGCGACTGACGCTGTGAACGCCCCGCCGGTGCGGTGCCACCGTGCAATCGCGCTGGCAGACCCATGGCATGTCGGTCGCGATCGCGGACGCGCGTAAGTTGGTCTTACCGCAGAGACAGAAGAGCCGTCTGGAACAGCGACGTAGCGCACCGCACACTGCTGCGCGAGCGCCAAGGGCCGCGGCAATGTCACGTTGCCGCTGCCGATCCGGCGCTCTGACTTCGCTTCGATCCGCAGGTCGGCTCGGGCGGGGCCGTGCCTGTCGCTCGGTTTTGGGTAGGTCGACGCGCGAGGGCCGTGCTGTGTTGTGGACAGTGACTCAGGGGAAACACCACGAACTGAGATGTGCCCCAACAAGAGCGCTGAACGAGTCAGCGAAGGGCCGCTTCGCCGCAACTTTCACTTCGTGGTGTTTACGTTGACTTGCTGATTGTCGTGATGGGATCTTCAATCGGTCATGGCGGTCTTGCCACTCCGTGGCTTGCGCCCTAATCAGGAGACATACAGGTGACCCACTCCTTTGCGCCGCGCTGCTTGCAGCGAGCCCTTATCGTGTTAGCCGGCCTCTGCGGCATGGCTGTGTTGCCGTTGGCACATGCGTCCGAGAACGATCGCGATCGTTACCACGGGCACGGGCACGATCACGGCAAGAAGGGCAGTTGCGATGCGCGTCTGGCCACGGCCTTCGCGCCGAACCGCGACGCGCAGGTGCTGCTCGTCAAGGCCTTCAGTGCCGGTGAGCCGATCGCCTTGGCGAACACGCCGGCGACGCCTGCACCGCCGGTTGCGCCGGTGGACATGTGCCTGATCAAGCTGGTTGTCGGTCCCGGTCATCCGGGCACCGAGGGCGCACCCTCGACATCCAAGGGCATCGGCATCGAGGTCTGGCTGCCGGCGCCCCGCGACTGGAACGGCCGCATTCGCGACATCGGCAGCGGCGGCTGGGCCGGCGGCGACCATGCCGACCCGACACGCATCGGTTCGCGCGCCAACCTCCTTGCGGGCGTGGCCAAGGGCTACGCCAGCAGCGCGTCGGACCATGGCCACAGCAACCGCAACATCGGTGGTTCGAGCGGATCCTTCGCAATGAAGGAGGACGGCACCATCAACACCGCGCTGTGGCACGACTTCGCCGAGCGCAGCCTCGAACAGATGGCACTGGCCACCCGCGCCGCCGTCAGGACGTACTACGGCAAGCGCGCCGACTACACCTACTGGGACGGCTACTCCACCGGCGGCCGTCAGGGCTACAAGCTGGCGCAGAAGTATCCGCACCTGTACGACGGCATCCTCGCCGGCGCGCCAGCATTCAACTGGACGCGCTTCATCACCAACGAGTTGTACCCGCAGATCGTGATGCAGCGGTCCTTCGGCGCACCGCTGCCGACCGCGAAGCTGAATTTCGTCAGCACGCGCTCGGTGGCCTCGTGCGACGCGCTGGGCTTGGGCTTCATCCTCGACCCGCTGCAATGCCGCTATGACCCGACGCGCGACGCGCAGGCGCTGTGCACGGGCGTCGCCGGCAACGGCGTCGTCGGTGCCAGCACCGATGCCAACTGCGTCAACGTGTCGGAAGCGCAGGCCGTCAACCGCATGTGGTACGGGCAAACAGCCGACGGCAGCTACGTCGATCCGCAGGTCGACAACGCACCCGGCCCCTACCTCGCCACGTCGAACCATCTGTGGTTCGGCCTGGCGCGCGGCACCTCGCTCGGCCTGCTGGCTGGCGCGGCGCAACCGTTCACGATCTCGAGCGACGTGGTGGCGCTGTCGCTGCAGAACCCCACCATCGCGCACACCAACTTCTTCAATGCCACCGGCAACGGCCAGGCCCTGTGGAAAGGTCTGTCGTTTGCGCAACTGGCCGACGCGTACTACCGCGGACTCGCGCTGCAACCCGAGTTCAGCTTCATCAACACCGACAACCCCGACCTGCGCGGCCTGCGCCGCGCCGGCGGCAAGGTGCTGAGCTACCACGGCCTGGCCGACGACCTGATTGCGCCGCAAGGCTCGCTCAACTACTACGCCCGTGTCGTGGCCGAGATGGGTGGCAACGAGAAGGTGCAGCGGTTCAACCGCCTCTACCTCATTCCCGGCATGGCGCACGACGGCAGTTTCTCGCGCACTGGCACCTTCGACCCGGCCACCGGCGCCAACACGAGTCCGAACAAGGTGCCGCAGCCGCAGGCCGTTGCGGGTCGCGACGAACTGTTCGTGGCACTGAGAAACTGGGTGGAGAAGGGCGACGCCCCCGGTCGCATCGAGGTCAGCTCGGCCAACGGCAGCGTGACGATGCCGCTGTGCGTTTATCCGAAGCAAGCACAGTACGACGGCAGCGGTGATCCGAAGGTCGCGTCCAGCTACCGGTGCCATTGAGGGCAGTGGCCAAGGCCCGCCGTACGGTGGGCCGGCCCAGTCCCGTCAGGCGCAGACAGTAGAACTGAGGCTGACGCCGGCTGGAGTGCTCATGCCACTAGCGCTGACAACCGAATGCATCCTCCCCAGCGCCAACGGGCTCGGTGAAGTTCCGCAATGGCATCCTGAAACGCAGACGCTGTGGTGGTGCGACGTCAAGGTACCGGCCATGGTGTCGTACCAGCCCGCGTCCGGCCACTCGAAGACCTACCCGGTCGAGGGCAAGAGGATCGGCAGCTGGGCCTTCATGCGTTTCCGGCGGCATGCTGCTGGCCCAGGAAGACGGCCTCTATGCGTGGTCGCCCGACAGCGGCAAGCGCACATTGCTGCGGCACCTTGCCTCCTCATGGCCCAATGCGCGCCTGAACGACGGCCGCTGCGATCGCAAGGGGCGGTTCTGGGTCGGTTCAATGAGCGAAACCTACCGAGAAGCGCCGGTCGGCGTCTTTTATCGGTTCGATGCCGATTTCACCCTCATGCCCGTGTTCAGCGAGTTCACCGTGCCCAATTCGGTGACGTTCAGCCCGGACGACCGGCGCATGTACTTCGCCGACAGCCTGATACGCAAGATCTTCCTGTTCGATTTCGACCTGTCCGAAGGGCGGTTGTCGAACAAGCGGCTGTTTCGCGATTGCGCGGATGCGCCCGGCAATCCCGACGGTTCCACCGTGGACGTGGACGGCTGTCTGTGGAACGCGGAATTCCAGGGCTCACGCGTGGTGCGTTACACGCCGGACGGCCAAGTCGACACCGTGATCGAATTGCCCGTGTCGCAGCCGACGTCTTGCGCGTTCGGCGGCAAGGACTTGGACATCCTCTACATCACGACCGGCGCGCAGAACCTCACGGATGCGCAGCGCGCCCAGCAGCCTCTGGCCGGCGGCATCTTCGCTTTGCGGCCCGGCACGCAAGGCCTTCCCGAGCCGCACTTCGGCCCGTAACCGACCGAGCGGCCGCAAGGTCCCGCGCCGCTGTCCCGTGGCTGGATGGCGAAGCGGCTCGAATGCGGGGGAACGGCTGCAATTCTTATCCGTCGGGCGAGCTGGAACAGCGCATCGCCGGAGCCCGCCACTCATGGACCAGACGGCATTGCCGCTCGCGGACATCGCCGCCGCGACGGGGTTCTCCAGCCAGAGTCACCTGTGCACGGCGATGCGGCAGCGGCTGGGTCTGACGCCGGTCAGTGGCGCCGCAGCTAGCGAACGGGCGCCGCTGCTGCACGGGCCGAGTTAGCAGGACTTACCGTCCGCCGCAGAAAAGGCGACTCGACGGGTAGGTAGGCGGCTCCGCAGAATGGGCTTGCAGTTGACCCACTCTCGCGGACCCCTTCCCGTAACCACGGAAGGAGTCCGAGATGCCCAAGACCCTGAAGAGCCCGAAGTGCGGAGCTTCGTATCGTCGCGCCCGTGCGTAAGTTGACAACACACATTCTGGAGACGAGATGCGGAGCATGAAGAACGTGATGGATCGCGGCCTGCGCGGATTCGCCGTTGTGACGGTGTCGTTCGGTCTGATTTCCTGCGGGGGTGGAGGAGGAGATGCAGCGCCGACGGCAGAACAAGCGTGCACGGCCCTCGTCAGCATGAGCATCGCGGCCAGCGCGATCGGCAAGCCTACATCCGGCGCGATCGTGCAGTCAGCCGCCCTGGTGGCTGCCAATGCGCAAGGCAACACCAACGGGGAGTACTGCGCCGTCACCGGGATGATCTTTCCCGCGAGCGCTGGCGCACCGACGATGGAGTTCCAGGTGAACCTGCCTAGCACCTGGAACCGAAAGGCGCTGCAGATGGGCGGCGGCGGCTACGACGGCTCGCTGCAGACCGGCCTCGGTCGTTTCACGTCTCAGCCGAACGGGACGCAGAACGCGCTGGCGCGCGGCTATGTCACGCTGGGTGGGGACGGCGGCCACAAGGGTTCGGTGTTCGACGGCACGTTCGCACTGAACGACGAGGCCTTGATGAACTACGGGCAGCTGTCGGTCAAGAAGGTACACGACGTCGCGGTAGTGGTCATCGAGAGGCGCTATGGCGCCAAGCCATCGCGCTTCTACTTCATCGGCGGATCGCAAGGTGGCCATGAGGGCCTCGACGCCGCGGCGCGCTACGCGGCCGACTACGACGGCGTCGTCGCGCACTATCCGGCCTACAACATCTCGTTGCTGCAGCAAGCCTCACTGGCCGTGGGGCGGGCGCTCTACGACAACGGTGGCGCGGGCTGGATCAACAACGCGAAACGCCTGCTTCTGGTGAATGCCACTTACGCAGCCTGCGACGCGCTCGACGGCGTCACCGACGGCATCGTTGGCAACGTCGCCGCATGCAACGCCAGCTTCAACATCGATACCGTGCGCGCGACGCTGAGGTGCCCGGGCGGTGCCGACACGGGTGATGGGTGCCTTTCCGATGCGCAGATCGAGGCCGTGCGCAAGATCGCCTCGCCCTTCGACATCGGCTTTCCGATTGCCGGCCAACAGGTGTTCGGGCGCTGGCCGCTGCTCGAAGGGGCAGAGTTCGGCTTCGGTGCCGGCAGTGCATTCGGTACCGGCCCGGTGCCGACGTTTGCGGCTGCCGTGCCCGCCGACGCGTTCCTGTACTCCATCGGTGTGGCGCACGTGCGCTACTTCGTGACGAAGAATCCGCTGTTCGACGCGCTGACCTTCGATCCAGCCGCGTACAGGACCCGGCTGGAGCAGCTGGGCACGATCACCGACGTTACCGAGCAGAGCCTGGACGCATTCCGCGCCAGAGGCGGCAAGCTGATCCTCACGCACGGGACGATCGATCGCCTGATCACCCCTTACAACACCGTCAACTACTACAACCGGCAGGTCCAGGCGCTCGGTCAATCGGCAGTGGACAGCTTCATGCGCTTCTACATGATCCCCGGATTCGACCACGGCTCGGGCCGCTACAACCTGGGCGTCAACGGTCTCGCGATCCTCGACAGCTGGGTGGAGGCCGGGCAGGCACCGGAGACGATCACATCGATGGACAACAACGCAGCCGACCCGGCGACCGCACGCACTCGGCCGATGTGTCGCTGGCCGATGTGGCCGCGTTTCACCGGCGCACCGGGAACGGAGAACAGCGCGGCGAGCTTCACTTGCACGACGTCCTGAGCCCCTGATCTCCTCACACCTGGCATCGGTTGCCAGAGATCGCCAATTCCAGGGCAACGTCTTCGCTTCCGATGGGGGCGAAGCCGGGTGCAGGAATCAGCAACCCATCGCATCGTGGCCACGTTGCTCGTCCACACCGCGCCGCCCAGGCCGTAGAGAGTCTCGTTGCCCAACGCGAGCGTTTCGTCAACCGTGTCGAAGGGAATGACCGAGGCAACCGGGCCGAAGATCTCTTCGCGCGCGATGCGCATGCCGTTGTCAACTTCGGCGAACACCGTCGGCTCGACAAAGTAGCCCTCGGCCAGCCGGCCGCCGAGCCGCTGGTCGCAGGCAACCAGGCGCGCGCCTTCGTCGCGGCCGATCGTCATGCCGCAGCCGCAGGCCGTCGCGGGTCGCGGCGAACTGTTCGTGGCATTGCGCAAATGGGTGGAGAAGGGCGACGCCCCTGGCCGCATCGACGTGAGCTTGGCCAACGGCAGTGTGACGATGCCGATCTGTGTTTATCCCAAGCAAGCGCAGCGCGACGGCATCGGCGATCCGGGGGTGGCGTCGAGTTACCAGTGCCGCTGACGACTGGCTGTCCTGCTTGCCTCTCTTTGTCACCAAGCTTCCAAAAAGGAATTCCATGAAGCCAGTCCGAATTGCATTGCTCGCGAGCGCAGCGCTGTGCAGCACAGTTGCAGGCGCGCAGGGCACTGCCAAGCTCAAGGTCGGCCTGATGCTGCCGGCCACCGGCACCTTCGCGTCGCTCGGCACCGCCATCGAAAACGGCTTCAATCTCTACGTCAGCGAACAGGGCGGCAAGCTCGGCGGCCGCGAAGTCGAGTTCGTCAAGGTCGACGACGAGAGCGAGCCCGCCAAGGCCACCGACAACGTCAACAAGCTGATCAAGCGCGACAACGTCGATGTCATCGTCGGCACCGTGCACTCCGGCGTCGCGATGGCGATGGCGCGCGTGGCCAAGGACAGCGGCACGATCCTGATCGTGCCGAACGCGGGAGCCGGCGCCGTTACCGGCCCGATGTGCGCGCCCAACATCTTCCGCAGCAGCTTTTCCAACTGGCAGACCGGCTACGCCACCGGCGAAGCGGTGGCCAAGCGCGGCCACAAGAAAATCGCCACCGTGACCTGGAAGTACGCCGCTGGCGACGAGATGGTGGCCGGCTTCAAGGAAGCCTTCGAGAAGGCGGGTGGCCAGGTCGTCAAGGAGCTGAACCTGCCGTTCCCGAACGTCGAGTTCCAGGCCCTGCTGACCGACGTCGCTGCGACCAAGCCCGATGGCGTCTTCGCCTTCTTCGCCGGCGGCGGCGCGGTCAAGTTCGTCAAGGACTACGCGGCGGCAGGCCTGAAGAAGACCATTCCGCTCTACGGCAACGGCTTCCTGACCGACGGCACGCTCGAAGCGCAAGGCGCAGACGCCGACGGCATCTTCACTGCGCTGCATTACGCCGACGGCCTGAACACGCCGCGCGACAACGCCTTCCGCCTGGCGTATGCGAAGGCCTACAAGCTGCAGCCCGACGTCTATGCGGTGCAAGGCTACGACGCGGCGCAGATGCTGGCGGTGGGCTTGAACGCCACCAAGGGCGACGCCAAGAAGACGGCCGAGTTCGCCAAAGCGGTGCAGGCCGCCAAGATCGACAGCCCGCGCGGCGTGTTCACGATCTCCAAGTCGAACAACCCGGTGCAGGACTTCTATCTGCGCCAGGTGGTGGGCAAGGAGAACAAGAACGTCGGCATCGCGAGCAAGGCATTGGCTGACCCGGGACGCGGTTGCAAGTTGTGATGGCCTGTTGTGGGTTGCTGTGCTGACGGACGAAGCCTCTGAGCAGACTGCTCACCTCGAACGCTGGCACTTGACGAAGCAGGCTGTTCAAGCAGCGCGCACATTGCTGAGTTCCCGCTGCGAGCGCCGTCTCGACCCGCGTCAGTCTTCAGTCCGCTGTTACGCAGACGTGCTGCAACAGTCGAGTTCTCGTTGGCGGCATGCCCTTGAAGGGCGTTTGTTTGCCAGTGGAGGGTGCACCGGAGCAGGCGGTCGCGAGCGATGACGGGGTGGTGGTTGGCGCACATGCGTTGATGCTGCGGATCGTGATCGTGTCGTCGCCGTTGCGTTGACCGCTGGGCGCGTCCCCGCTGCGCGGGGTCAGGCTGTCGTGCTTCGCATCGAGCCGCTGCGCGTCTCGACCCTGTCGGGCTTCCATCCTTCGCGCGACACGGCATGGCCGGCTGCGCCGGCGGTGTTGACGAGGGCGGCCTTCCCGTGGCCGAGGACCGCAGGCTCGCTGATGGCCGTTGCGGGTACGCGACCGCCATCGGTTTCGCTCACCCGCTTGACGAACTGGCCCGCTGCTCGCGCACGGCGCTGCGCTCCACTGCGGTGCGCTTCGCTTCGAGCGCTGCGCACGTGCCCGATCGTCCCCCCGGCCACCCGCCATGCCCGGAGCCGGGCCGCCTGAATGCGAAGCGTGCTCGGGTCGGCTCGACCGCCGCGCCAGTCGCTGCCCTTCGGACCGCTTGGTGTTACGTCGGTCGCACAGGCGCCGGTCCTCGTGACCGAGGGCGGGCCGCTCGCGGTAGCCGTCGCGCCTGCTGCGCCGTCACGCCAGCCGCGGTTGCTCGGGGCCCCTTTGTACCGCGGTCGCTGCCCCGTTGCGCCGGTTGGGCCCACCGCGATCCCCCCAACTGCGCCCCCGTCCCCGGTGAGGGGGACTTGTGGGGGGATCTTCAATGCGGTGAACCGGGAAACCGGCTCACCGTTTCTCGTGTTGGCTTCCCGCTCGAACAGCCACCCCACCCCCCGCCCGCCCCAGGGCGGGAGCGAGGAGAGCCAAGCAGAAGGATCAGTTTTCAGCAGCCCGATGCGGGAGGCGGCTGGTGCTTCCGTGAGGAGTTTCATCATGGCTTTCGTTCGAGTCGAACAACGCAATGCGCACCTGGCTTCGACAGTGCGCCTCGTGTCGGTGCAGGGCCGCGACGGTCAACCCGTCAGCAAGGCGACGCTGACTGCGATCAGCAACACCCGCAAGGGTTCGGGTGAGAACCGCGGCGAGGAAACGACCGCGATCCTGTGGACCCTGTGGGGCAAGCAGGCCGACAACGCGGCGCAGTACCTCGCCAAGGGCAGCCACGTCAACGTGGTGGGCCGGGTGCAGAACAACAACTGGGAGAAGGACGGCGAGACCGTCTATTCGATGGCCTTCACCGCAGAGGAAATCGACTACCTCGACACCAAGGCCCAGGGGGACGCGCTGCGGGTCATGCAGGGCACGCCGCCCGACAAAGGCGTGGAACCAAAGGCGAGTGCTGCAAAGCCCCAGTCCCGCGGCGAGACGGGCAAGGGACGCAAGGCGGCTGCCACCGCCCCGCAGGCCGAACTCGACGAGCACGGCGACCCGATCCCCGTCTGACCGCTTGGGGGCGGAGGCGCGATGCGCTTCCGCCGCAATGTTCGGGCGGATGGCTGCTCGCCAAAGGGTGCCTCTCGGACCGTCCGACCCCCTCCCGTTTCGCAGCGCGGCTACGGAGTTGAAAAACTTCGCAACGCGCGCGCGGCGCTCACGAGAGCGCACGGCACCGCATTGAACCGCAAGAGACCGCAGGCGAGCGCCGGCAGCTACTCGGCCGCCACTTTTGCGGATGCTCAGTCGATCGCAACATCGCGTGCATGCGCATGCCGTGGAGCAAACCGAGAGCCGAGCAGCTCGATTTGCTCTGCGGCGAACCGGTTGCGCCGCACGACGCCGCTCTCCAAGCCAGCCCGCACGAAAGCGCCAACCGTTCGACAAAATCAGCGACACGCGCTGCCTCGATTGCAGGGCATCCGCTCCTCGTATCGCTCGACAAGTTGTGCGAAGACCCGAACAACCCGCGCACCGAGTTTCCGCAGGAAGAGATCGACGAGCTGGCCGACAGCATCCGTCAGCACGGCATCCTGCAGCCGCTCGTTGTGGCTGCGGCGGATACGGCCGGCCTCTATCGCATCCACCACGGCGCAAAACGCCACCGTGCAGCGCGGCTCGCGGGTCTGAGCGATGTCCCGGTCGTGGTGCGTGACACGCCGGCCGATCCCTATGCGCAGGCTGCCGAGAATCAGAAGCGGCATGGCCTCACACCGATGGACTTGGCACGGCTGATCCGCAGGAAGGCGGATGCCGGCGACACGAATGCGACGATCGCCAAGTTCCTGGGCGTCAACCAGACGACCATTGCACATCACTTGGCGCTGCTCGACCTGCCGACGGAGTTGAACGACGCGATGCAGGCGGGTCGCTGCACATCGCCGCGCACGCTTTACGAACTGAAGAAGCTGCACCAGGAGCAACCGGAGCGGGTAAGGGCGCTACTCGGGGGCGAAGGCGAAGTCACCCGCAGCGCAGTCGCCGCTATTCGTGCCGAGTCTTCACCCACGCCGGAGCCGGACCGCAAACAAAGGGAGCGCCCGCACGCGGACTTGATCGCCGCCGCGATGACGGCATGCCAACGACTCGAATCGGCGCTTGACCGCGCTGCGAAGGCCGAGTCGAGCGTTGCCGAGTCGGACCTCGCTGCGCTGAAGCAGCGGGTTGCGCAACTTACCGGCCGGCTGCCGTAGGGGTCGGACTGTCCGACCCCCCAGCGCTCAGCCGCAGCGTCAATTGAGAGTGGAGATGAAGAAGCTCGAAAAAGATGGATGGCAGGATAGGCTGGCCGCCAGCGAACCGATGCACGCAAGGCGTCGCGTCTCGGAGTTCTCCGATGTCGGGCTCCGCGGGTGATCGCGTCACCATCGACCTGCGCGGCATCGGCGATGCCGTCCGCTCGGCAGCGGCCGGGCGTGGATTGACGATCGCCGCCCTCGCGCGCGAGGCGCTGGTCAGCGCCCTGGGCGAGGCGCCGCCGTTGCGAGAGTTGCCCGATGCGCCGGCACCGCGCCTACACGGCACCGTCAAGCTCACCTGGCGGATGGACGTGCGCGCAGCCGAGCTGCTCGCCGCCAACGCCCGCGCGCTCGGACTGAGCTACGGCCAGTACGTTGGCTACCTCGTCAGCGCCACGCCGTTGCCGGCGCCGGTGGCGCAGCGCGCTGCCGATCGTGCGGCGCTACAGGCGTTGACCGACCACGTGGCGGTGCTGGCGCGCGAGATCAGCGAAATCCTTCGCCTAGCTCGTGCGGGCCGCTCGCCGGAGGAGGCGAAGCAGCGTACCGAGCACATCCGAAATCTCGTCACGGACATGCGCCGCCACCTCGACCTCGCGTCGTCCTTTCTCTCAGATCGTGGAGATGCGCCATGAGCACGACCTCGGTGGATGGGATGCTGGTTGCCTGGGGAGACCGGCTGTTCTACGGACCCAACCGCATCGTGCGCAGCAGCACTCCGCGCCTGTCGCTGCACGCCCAAGCCGGCGCGGTCCGTCAGCGCATCAAGGCCATCGTCGTGCGCAACGCGCCGCAGGTGATGGTGAAAGTGACCGGCGGCGGCCGAGGGATGGGTGCGATTGCGGCGCACCTGCGTTACATCAGCAAGTCCGGCCGGCTGCCTTTCGAGGACGACCGCGGCGAGATGCGCCAGGGCGCCGAGGCGCTGCGTGACCTTGCGGACCAATGGCGCTGCGGCGGCGCTCGCATCCCCGAGCGAAGCGAGCGGCGCGAGGCGTTCAACATCATGCTGGCAATGCCTGCGGGGACGAACCCTGAGATCGTGCGCAACGCCGCGCGCGAGTTTGCGAAGGCCGAGCTTGCGAACCACCGCTACGTGATGGTGCTGCACACGCACCAGGCCAACCCGCATGTCCACCTGGCCGTGCGCGCGGAGGGCCGCGGCGGCCGGCGTCTCAACCCGCGCAAACAAGACCTGCGGCGCTGGCGCGAGGTGTTCGCCGAAAGGCTGAGAGGCTTGGGGATCGAAGCGGAAGCGACGTCCAAGATCGCGCGCGGCAGCGTGCACCGGAACGAACGGCTCTGGGAGCGAAAGGCTTACGACGACGGCCGAACCGTGAAGCGCGCCGGGACCACCAACCCGAAGCTCACGCCCGCACGGCGGCACGCGGCGCAGGCGTGGTGCGAGATCGCCAAGGCGCTCGCGTCGTCGGAGGACATGGCTGACCGCGAGCTGGGCCGGTCGGTCGTCAACTACGCGCGGTGGCTGCCCGGCGTACGCTACAGGCCGCCAGAGAAGCAGCCGCAGCGCGAGCTGCCTGGGTTGGAGCGGACGGCTGTGCAGAAGGCGCGGCCAGATCCGGGTTGGGAGCGATGAATCCAACACGCTGCTGCTGCTCGTCCGATCGACACGTTGCCAGAACGTGTCGATCATGAGCCACTGGATCGACACACCTCCAGATCGAGAGAAAAGGACACAAGGTGTCCTCGCCGCCGGACGGGCTCGGGGGCAGGCCGCCCTGAGCAGCCTGCCCGACCCCGACAGCGTGGCCGCGACGCGAGGCGCGTCAAGGGTTCGCTGCGCCGGGCTGCACCCGTCCTTGACCCGTCTCGCGTCGCGCGGGAGTCAGTGCGAGTCGGCGCCGCGTGACTCGCTCCACCGATCAAGGTCGGACCAGCGCCAGGCGACGGCGCGCGGCCCAAGGTGCACGGGCGCGGGGAAGGCCCCGCTGGCCACCAGTCGATAGATCGTCGAGCGGCCGAGCCCGGTCGCCATCATCACCGTGGGCAAGCGCGCGAACAGGCGTGGCGCTTCAGCCGAGCGAGCAACGGCGAGCCGCGAGTGACTCTTGCGAACGGTCATCGATTCCACGAGCAAAGAGTAGGCCATCGGGAGCTTGGCTTCGGCGATGATTTCGGGTCGTGAATCGTCGCGCCGCTGATTCACTGTAGGCGCTGTTGCGTACCAGATCGGTGCTGGATTGGCTCCCAAAATCCAGCGGGGCGAGCCGGCGGGCCGCAGTCGGGAAAGTGCCATGCGAGGCGCGGTGCAAGGATCGCGGGATCACGAGCTCGCTTGAGTACGCGCCTTTTCGACGGCCGCCGACGACATGAAGAGCGCCTGCGTTGCGCGATCTGGCGCGCTGTGCTCAACGAGCTTGCACGGCGTCTGCGCCAGCCTCAGCGAATGCTCCAAGTGCGACCACTCGGGGTGGTGGTGCAGGCTGTGTTCGAGCAGGAACATCAGTTCGTTCAGCGAGCCGAGCACGCGCTTGCTGGCCGTGCGGCCGATTCGATGCTCGCGCATGTGGTCGCATTCGGCCTGCAGCGACGCGCCCGGAATGGCGAGCGCTGAGAGGATCGGCGGTAGGGCTTCCAGCAGCCGCGCGGGCAGAACGCCGGCGATCTTGGCCGGCACGATCACCGGCAGCAATGTCCGCTCACTGATGCACAGCACGAGGTGTTGTGGCCGAGTGACGAGGACGTTGGCATACCAATCGCCAAGCAGCGTCGTCGGCCCCACGTCGCCGTGCGGGGAGTCGGTCAAGCCGCGCCGCAGCAGCTTGTGTGTGCATCGCAGGGTGAACATGCTGCCCAATGGATCAGTTAGGGCCGGTCAAGGCCGGTCAGTTCCCGGCGGCGCCGATCCCGGTGACCACAAGACCCATCACGGGCGCAGCGAAGCCTTCAAGTCCACCACCGTCGTCATCAAGGTCATCGGCTCCAGCGGAGACACGTCGAGCCCAAGCCCGACGTAGAACGCTTTCGCTTCGTCCGAGATCGCGTGCACCAGCATTCCGCGGATGCCGATGCTGTCGGCGGCGGCCAGCACGCGCACTGCCGCGTCGCGGAACAGCGCGCGGCCGAGGCCCTTGCCCTGGAAGCTCTTGTCGATCGCCAGCCGGCCCAGCACGGCAACCGGCACGGGATCGGGCATATTGCGGCGAAATCGGCCCGTCGCTGCATCGGGCGCGACCGCGCTCGCCGCCAGGGCGTAGTAGCCGGCGACACGAGCGTCGTCGCAGGCGACAAAGGTGCGCGACGCGCCGCTGGTCTGGTTCTGCATCGCGCGGCGGCGCAGCCAGTCGTCGAGCGAAAGCACGCCGCTGTCGAAACTGCCGAGCGCGTGCTGCGCGGTCAGCGGCTCGGGGGCGCGCAGCATCGCAACGGCGTAAGCTCGCTTGTCAGCCCGCTCGTCAGCCCTGTTCCCAGGGCGGCGCGCTCTTCATCGTGCGGCGCAGACGTGCGTTCGGCTTCGCAGGCTGCTCCAGCAAGGCAAGGAACTTGTCGAACTTCGCAGGGCCGACCAGGATCAGCGCGCGGTCGAGCAAGGCCTCTTCGGCGGCGCGGCGCGCGGCGCCGAGGATGAAGTCGGTGCGCGTCTTGCCGGCGGACGAGGCTGCACGGTCGATGAGGTTGCGTTCCGCCGCGGGAATACGCAGGTTGAGCGTCTCGCGCGGAGCAGGCTTTGTGGCAATGGCGGGCTTCATGGTGGGAGGATTCGAGTTGCGGACGGATTCTATCGCGCCGTAACGCCGTTGTCATTACGGTCCGGCTTTCATCGGGCCGGGCTTTGGCGGGTGTCACGTTTTGGCCGTACTTTGGGCTTCGGTTCGATCGCGGACATCAGCACTTCGAGTGCCTGGCGCTTTTGCGGCATGTAGTCATGCCCGTCGTAGTGGCGGTACTGCACCCCGGTGATGCCGTGCGACTGCAGATGCCCGCGCACCTCGCGATTGATGCTGTTGGCGGCAAGCAGCGTCTCGACGCCCGAGCGCACCCGCTTGAGCTGGAAGCCCGGCATCGCTTCGGCGACGGTCTCGTGCGCCCAGTTGCTCGCGGTCGAGGGCTCGATCGGCAGTCGGCCGCCCGAGGTTGAGATGACGAACTCGCCGGCGCACGGGAACTCGCGCAGCGCCGCGGCGGCCTTCGCCAGCAGCGGCACGATATGCGTGCGGGCAGGGCGACCGGGTCGGCCCTTGCCGTCGTAGATCGTGATCGCGTCGGCCGTCGTGTCGAGCCAGCGCAGGCGGATCAACTGCTGCACGCGCTGCCCACCCGTCAGCAGGTGTAGCCGCAGGAACGCGCCGCGCAGGCCGTCGATGCGCTTGATGAAATCCCAGTACGCGCGCAGTTCCTCGGCCGACATGGGCCGCTTGTCGGCCGTGTCGAACGCCGGGTCGCGCTTCGTGCTCGCTACCGGATTGGTCTCGATCTGGAAAGCGCGGAACGCGACCGGCAGCGTCGCCACGGCGCGCACGTCGATCGCGCATTGATAGGCCGCGCGCAGGTACGCGCGCAGCTTGTTCGCCGTGCGGCCGTGGCCCCGCTCGATCACGCGGCGCAGGATGTCGAGGATGTCGTCGGACCTGACTTCGGCGGCGGGCTTCTCGGCGATCTTCGGCCACGCCTCGGCCACATGGTTGCGGAAGATGTTGGCCGCATCGGCATGGCTGCGCCGGCCCTGCGATCGAAGGTGGCCGGTGTAGGTCTCGAACAAGCCCGCAAGGGTGCGTGTCGCGCGCTCCGCCTGCGCCTCCTTGCGCGCTTGGAACGCAGTGCGTTCCTCGAAACGCGCTTCGCGCAGTCCGCCGGAGTGCTTTCGCAGCTGATGTTGCGTCGCGAGCAGGCGGCAGCGCTCCCGCGCGGCGGCCGTCGAGTACCCAAGGCGGCTCGGTTCGAGCTTCTTCGGCGGCGCACCGGGATCGAACGTGCCGATGGGCTCGCGGTGCGTGCGCCCTTCGTGCGAGAAGCGCCAGTAGAACTGGACGCTGCCGTCGGTGAGTTTTCGCGCTTGCAGCGAGCCGCCGCTGGCGAGCTTCTCGATCGTCAAGAATGCGCCGACATCGAGCGACCGAAGGCTCGTGCTGTTGGACTGGGGTGCTGCCATGCTCTCGCTCCTGCTTCGGCCGATGGAACGGACACGAGCATCTGGTGCCAGGGAGCGCGAATGGCTGCCGATCGCATAGTTCGCGCCGATTCCTGGTGCCAGTCTGGTGCCAGTTCTCGGCGGAATGGTACGGGATCGCTTGGAACAGCGGTGTACCTAAGCCATTGATTTACATGAGTCTGCGCGTCCCAGAATGTATCAAGAAATCCCAGGGAAAGTAACTCTTAATCCGTTGGTCGAAGGTTCGAATCCTTCAGGGCCCACCATAGACAAAACAAGGGGCCTGACTGCTGAGTCAGGCCCCTTTGCTTTTTGGTGGAAAGGCGCTGGTGAAGGCGCTACGCCAGATCGTCGTGCGCAGCACGCTCTCGCGCTATCGCCAGCAGTTCGCGGATACGAGCCTCGCGCCAGTTGCAGGTATTGGCGGGCTTCGCCAGGATCGACTCGATGCGCGATCGGCGTTCCTGATAGTTGAACTCGCGCTTTGGCGGCTTCGGTTCAAGGTCCGCGATTCGCGCCAGTAGATCGGCCGGCAGGGGGTTGCGTGCAAGCAGCATCACGCGAGCGCCGGTGGTTCATCGACGCGCTGCGCGGTCGGGAGCACGCCGCCGTTGCGCGTTTGCGCTTGCGCCTGGCGTTCGAGCGCGGCGACGCGGGCCATCACCTCCTCGACCTGTACCGCGGACGACAGCACAGCCAACGACTTCATGAGCGCTTCGCCGGTGGCCGCGCCTATATCGCCGCGGGCCACTGCATCGAGCACCGCCGACACCTTCTGCACGAGGGTCTGCGCAGCTTGCAACTCGGGCAGCACCACGGTCTTTTCCGGTGCGAGTGGTGCGGGTGCTAGGTACTTGAAGAAGATGGCCGTGGCCGCCGGGTCCGCTTGCTTTGCCATGCGCACCACGGCGTCGATCACGTCCTTCTTGTGAGGGTCGAGCAAGGCCGCGACCGCCTCCTGGCGCTCGGCGATCTTGTCAGCCCGTTTCGTGGTCGCCATGTGCGCTACACCGGGAAGCCGCGCTCGGCGAACCGCTCGAACTGAAACGACATGCGCGACAGCGCCGTGCCGGCGTCGGGCTTGTCGTTCAACATCGGCTCGTGCGCGTACTTGCCGATCACCGCCAACACGTCGGCGTCGTCATCGCGTACTGCGAGGCTGCACGCGTCGAGTAACACGGCCAGCAGACGATCCTCGACATATCGGCGCAAGTCAGCCGACAGCGGCGTGCCTGCAAGTGACTCGATGTGTTGGATCGACGAAGCGATCCAGGCTTGATCTTGGTTCATTGCTGCTCCCGTTTCAGTTTGTTGAACGCCGTGGCCCGCGTCACCGCGCATGTCTTGCAGTTGCCTGCCTCGTCCCGGTCCTCATGACCCCGCACGCACGGCGTCTGCAATGCGAATCGCAGTCGTGCCGCAGCCTCACGGCACTGCACACAGCGGTCGTGCGCCCCGCGCACATGGCCGAAGGCCATGCAGCCGCGTCGCTTGGCCGGCGTGATCCGCTTGTACGGCTTCGGCTTCGGCTTCGGCGTTGGTGCCGGTCGTGGGTGCCGAGGGTTCGAGGCTGTCGGCACGAGGGTCGCAAACATGGCATCCCACATCACAGCTTCCCCTCTGCGGCCAGTTGCCACGCGCGTTGCGCAACGCAGGCGACGACTTTCGGGTGATTTCCAAGGCCCGACTCAGCGAGATAGCGACGAATGCTCGGATGCTTGGCAACGAGCTTCTGTGCCAACTGCACAGCGCGATCAGCGTTGCTCGGTCCGAAGTCCGTTCGCAGCGCGTCCATCGCGGCCGAGTGGTTGACTGCGTCTTGCTCGTCAGAGATGCCCTGCGTTGCTGCCGCGACAGCGACTTCAGTGATGTAGCTCGCATCGTTGGGGGTCACGCCGAGCGCATCGAACCAAGCCGCCGAGTGCTCTGCGTTTGCTGCCGCGTCGGCGGTGCTCATGCCGAGGCGCTGCACCGACACTGACTCGACATCTCGAATGACTTGCGCCAGATTCACTTTGGCGTCGTCGGTCAACGTTGGCACGTCGTCTTGCTCGTCGCCCTTGGGCTCGACTTGCTGCTCTTGCTGCTCGTCGTCGGCCGCGCGCTCGGCCGCACGCGCTGCATACGCCGCATTGCCGTGAGGCTTGGGCTTCTTGTTGAACGCCTCGTCAGCGTCAGGATCGGCGAGCGCTGCCGGTTCAGCATCGGGTTCACGACCACGGCCGCGATTGATCGGGGCAGGCGCGGGCGCAGCAGGTGCACGTGCCACGGGTGCAGCAGGTGCACGTGCAGCCGGTGCAGCCGGTGCAGCCGGTGCTGGCTTGCCGTCGCCGTAGAGCGCGCTGGCCGCGTCCCCGCGCGCAGCAGCCGGTGCAGCAGGCGCGTTGTGCGTCAGCGCTGATGTGGCCGATGTTGATGGCGTGCCGTACAACGCAGTGGCGAAGTCGGTCATGCCAAACCTCGCAGCACGCTCGCCGGCACGCCGCCTTCGCTGCCTTCCAGGCCGACTACCTGGGTCGTCCCGTCGATCACGGCGGTGCGCTGCACGCTTTCTCGCACTGCCGGCGTGACAGGCGCACGCACAGCGTTGTCGTCAGCGACGTTGAATCCATCGATCACTCGCTCGACACGCTCCACCTCGGCGCGCGCCGTGGCGCTCGGGGTGTCGTGCGATGTTTGCAGCCCATCGAACGACGCCCGGATGGCGCAGCCGCCGAGTTCATTGCTTCGTTGAAGGGCGAACAGCAGTTGCTGTGAGATTGCAGCCGGCGAGCCCATCGCGCCGTCGCGTAGCGAAAGGACCGCCTCTTGTGAACCATGCAGGCTGATCGTCTTGGTGAGCGAGTCCCACGCCAGCACGCCCGCGGCAGCGTGCTGCGTCAAAGCCTTGCTCATCACGTCGATCGCCTTCTCGACCGCGGCAGCGGCCTGCACGCGCTGCTTCAGCGCAGCACGGGCGTCAGCGAGATGCTGCGCGAGCAGTTCGGCCCGTGCACCGTGATGGCTGGCGCTGGCCGCTTCAACGGCTGCTCGCCGAGCGCCGGCAAGGCTGGATAGTTGCTCGTCGTAGCCGGCAATCTCCGCGGTGCGCTCGGCCAGTTCCTTCGGTGCCTTCTTGTCGGTGCCGATGCGAACAGCCAGGGCGGCACGGTCGCGCTCTGCGGTCGCAAGCTGGCGCGCGTTGCGCACCATGTCAAGGTCAGCGTCGATCTGTCGGATGGTGTGGTGCTGGTCATGATTCATGTGGTCGGTCCTTGGCGAAAGTGGTTGGTTGAAGCCTCTATTGGATGGATACGCGGTCCTGCATGAACCGCTTTGCACCGTTTGCAGAATGGCGAAGGCTTCACCACGCGCGAGGTGTCGTTGCGCCGGTGCAGGTAGCTGAAGAAGGTGCTCATTCGCATGCACCCACGCCTACACACTCCTCGACCCGAGCGCCGAGCAAGTGGCCGCCAACAGCGCCGGCAGCCACTGGTGCGGTCTTCGGCACGCGTGCTCGGGACGGCGCAGCGGACCCTGTATCCACTGCGCCGTCCGCCGGTGCACGCCGATATGTGCCCCGCCGCTGGCGCAGCACGGTTCCGTCGGCCTTGTAGATCAGGCGCTTCACGCCGGCCCGCTTCATGGCCGACTTGACACCCTCGCGGCTGCGGTAGCCGGCTGCCTTCCAACAGGCGCTGCCGTCACGCTGCAAGGCAGCCAGCAGCCCCGCCACGCCCTCGGGCGGGGTCGGTGCCACCTCGGGCTCAGGCTCGCGCTGCGCCTCGTCCAGCGCCCGACGCCAGCGGTCGGCGGCGTGCGCCAGTTCCATCGTCTCCTTGGCACGCAGCGGGTTGGCCTGGGCCTTCGCCTCGCGGATCAACAGCCGCACGGCAGCATCGAGCACGTCCTGCTTTTCGGCCGGCGTCATGGCCGGCGTCATGACGCGGCCTTCCGCTTGGCCGCGGTGCGCGCTGCCGTTCGCCGCCACCGGCTGTACACGGCCGTGCGGAGCGCCTCGGGCCGCTTGCCGTTGCACCAGCCGAACACGGTGCTGAACGGCACGTTCACAGCCTTGGCGATGGCCCGGAACGTCAGGCCGGTGGCGCGCAGACGCCGCACCTCGTCAACGACGGCATCAGGCCACCGCGCGAACGGGTGGTTCTGACCCGTCACCCGGCCCGCCGCGGTCGTAGCGCGAGCCTGGGGGTAGTGCCCGTTTGCCCGGGGTGCCGGTGGCTGGCCGGCGTTGCCGGCGACTGTTCGGTGACGTTTGCCGGTCGCGCTTGCGGGCACGTGTCGCGCGCGTGTCTCGCTCGTGTCTCGGCCCGCGGCCCCCTCGTCGTGTTTCTCGGCCGCCTGCTTTTTGCCGAGTTCGCTCGACTCGGGGCGATTTTCCGAGACAGGTCCGATGCTGTCTCGGCCACCTGTCTCACCCTTTTCCCTATGACAAGACAGCTGAGACAGGTGAGACACAGTATTGGTAGCAAGCAGCAAAAACGCATCGTTTGCGTCCAGAGCGTCAGGAGCACACGCCGCAGTGCCCTGCTGCGCGTCCTTTTTCCAACGCGCGGCGGCTGCTACGAAAACGCTTGTCTCGATGTCTTGTGTCTCACGCGGGGCGCTCGCCGGGCCTTCGCCCACCCCGGCCAGTAGGTCGTCGGCCCGGCTCATGCGAAGTCCGACGCGTCAGCGCCGCCTCGTGGTTCCTGCGCCTGGCGCTGGGCGCGCCGCTGCGCGATTCGCTCGGCGATGTGCTCGCGCAGGGTGCCGGCGTCGTAGGCCGCGTGCATCTCCTTCGTGATCCACCAGCGCTCTTGCTTGCCGCTGAATCGCATGCGCACGCCGACGAGGCCGAGTGCCGCCATCGCAGCACCTGACCGGCTGTCGAACTTGCGTGTGCCCGCCGCGAGCGCGAGTTCGCCCCCCTTGACCGGCCAGTCGCCGATCCATTCGCGTGGACCGAAGGCCTCGAACCGGCCATAGCTGTCGAGCACGTCGCGCCCGCGGTCGGCCGGGCGGGACAGCGCGTCATCCAGCACCGCCTCCTCGATGTTCTCGACCATGCGCGCGGTGTGCACGTCGTGCTTCTGTCCAGCGTCTTCAGCCTCACGTGACGCGCGGCCGAGAATGGCGCGCCCTTCCTTCGCGCCATCGGCCAACAGCACCCTTGCTTCAGCCCACAGTTGCGTGTGGTCGGCCAGGATGCGGGGCACGTCCACCCGTTCACCGTCGCGCACGTCCATCGGCAACCAGCGCCTGTTGCCTGTCGTGTCGGTCAGGTAGTTGTCTACGTTCGTCGTGCCGATGAACACACAGCGCCGGGGCCAGTCGCGCGCAGTGCGGTCGAAGCGCATGCGGTAGGTGTCCTTGTCCTTCGACAAGAAGTCCTTCACCGTTTCCGACTCGCGCTTACCGAGGCCCGCCAGTTCGGCGAACTCGATCACCAGCCGCCCCTGCATGTAGAGCACGGCGTCGTCGAGCGCGTTTTCGCTGAAGTTCATCTTGCTGTAGAGCCCGGTGCTCGTGTCGTCGATGGACTCCCCAACGCACGCCGCCGCGCCGCGCGACTTGCCGCAGCCCTGCGCACCCTTAACCACAGGCATCATGTGAGCCGTCGCGCCAGGCCACAGCACGCGTCCCGCGAGCGCGAGCCAGAAGTAGCGCGACACTGTGGTCAGGTACTCGTCGTCGTCGGCACAGTGCCAGTAGTCGGCGAAGAAGCGGTTGATGCGTGGCGTGCCGTCCCATTGCAGCGAATGCAACCATGACTGCGCGCTGTCGATCCCTGTGACCCGCCGCAAGTGACGAACCGCGCTGTGCATCTTCTCGGTCGAAGGCTCCTTGAAACTCCGATCGACCAGTTCGAGCACGCCGCTTGAGATGTGGTCGTCGTTCAGTTCCTCGAAGCCGTCGAGCCAATCGGCCGCCCATGCAGTTGGCGCAGCGCGCTTCGCAAAGCGCACGTATGTGCGTTGACTGAAACGGTCGAACACGACGCACACACCAGACCACGACGGCTCAGACAGCGCCGCGACGATGCCCTTCAGGTCGGGCTCGATCTGGCCTGTCCTGCTGTTCACCGTCAGGCCCGCGGGCCTTTTCACGACCGCGCCGTCCTCGTCCTCCTGCACCGGCGGTGCCTCGATCACTTCGAAGTCGTCGTTCAGGTAGCCCAGCCTGGCGATGTAGTCGCCGTCCTTGCGCCCTGCGCAGTGTGCATGCAGGCAGCGGAAGTGGCCGCGCTCGAAGCCGCCGGTGCCAGCAGGGAAGTACACGGTCGAGCCGTCGCCAATCTCACCGCTGCCGTGCTCGTCGCCGAAGGGGCAGCGTATGCGCAGCTTGCCGTCGTTCTCCCACTCGGTGCTCCAGCCGTTCTCGACCATCCACGCTGCCAGGTCATCGTTCGCTGCGCGAGCGTCGGCCAGCGTGCGTGGCTTCGTCGGCACCATGCCTGCCTCGTTCTCGCGGTACTCCTCTGCCTCGAACTGCTCGCGCAGCGCCGACCACAGCACCTCGAACTGCTCGATCGTGAGCACAGGGAACACCGACGGCATCACGATGGGCATGCCGTCGTCTTCCACCCACTCGTAGCGGTTGCCGCTCGGGTGCGTGCCCATAGCGATCCACTGCTGTCCATCGGCCAGGAACTCGATCGCGCCGTGTGCCGTCTTCAGGATGCGCTTGCGCAGCGCACCCTCGACTCTCACAGGGATCAGGCACTTGCCGGTGCCGTTGCGCTGGCGCACGTCGGCCGCAAGCCCCTGCTCACGCAGCCAGCCGAGCGCGAACTCGCGCACGAGCGAGCCGTTAACGCGGTCGTCGATGTCGATGTCGATGGCGCGCACCGCGCGGGCCTGCATGCAGATGCCGTGGCGGCCGTCGCTGCTCCAGCGCTTTATCTCGCGCGCCGTGGCCACGTGCTTCCCCCACGCTGGAAAGCCTACAGCCTTCTCGTCGCCAGTCATTCGCGATGGCGTCTTGCCGAGCGCCGACAGCTTCGAGTTCTCGTGGATCGGCACGCTCGTGTCGCTGACGACAGGCAGCAAGTGCTCGCGCAAGCCGAGCGTGTCGGCGAAGTGGGTCCAGTCTTCAGGCGTCGCGCCGAGTGACGTGCGATTGCCTTCGACCATCACCGCAACGTCCGCGCCCGGCAGCAGGCCATGTTCGCGCATCTTCGTGCGCCGGAACTCCACGTCGTTGGCGAACCGGGTCTGCTCCTCGTCACGCAGCCGGCTGTACAACTCGCGCTCGATGTTGGTGAGAGTGCTCATCGCACACCTCCCTTCGCCAGCGAAAGCACGTCGCGCTCGCTGTAGAGGTAGGCGTCGCCTTGCGTCACCAGCGCTGCGATGTGCCCGCGGTCATGTCGGTGGCGTAGTGCCGTGGGCGTCAGCCCTGCGAGCGTTGCAGCCGACGCCTCGGTGATGAATCCGAGGGGCAGCTTCTTCGGCAACATCGGCGGCATGTCGTTGACCAACTCGCGGCGCTGCTCGCGCCCGCTGCGGTTGTAGTGGTCGCGTTTGCCCGCGACCAGGGCTGTGTGAGCGCGGCCCATTACGCGACCTCCGGCTCGAAGGCAACGTCGCCCAGGTCGGCGACGCGCTGCGCAGCGATCACCAGCACGCGGTCGGCAACACCGATGGCGTCGCCCAAACCTTTGCAGCCGGCCAAGCCGTCGAACGCAGCGAGCGCGCCCATCGACAGTTCGCGGAAAGGCACGCTGTTCCAGTTGCCGGCACACCAGCGATGGAGCGACCCACAGACCGCGAAGGGTGCAGCGCCGTCGGCGGTGGTGGCATGGTCGAGCAGCACTCGCGCGAGTGCGTCTCGCGGCGGCTGCCCATTGCCGATGGCTTCGAGCGCGGCATTTCGCAGCGTCTCGCGGCCTTCGTTGCGAAGGGCCAAGGCCCAGGCATGGGCGCGGTGAGACTGAGCAGCGAGCGTCGAGCGCGCAGCGTTGATGGGGGAAATAGAAACGGTAGACACAGGCGGTCCTTTCTCGAAAGAAATGAACCACCTCACGGTTGGAGCAATCCCGGCCTGGGGACACCGCGCAGGGCGATGTTGGGATGCTTCCGCAGTGCTAGTTGGTGTCGCGTTGTTCCGGCGTCATGACAGGGTGGGCGACACTGCCTTCAGCCGGCGCGTTGCTTCCCATTGTCGAAGCGCACCTCCCGGGCGTCCGACATGGGAACGCCCTCGCAACTCCGATTCTATGGATACGTGGTCGCTTCATGGCACGAGCACGCGCCGCGGCACGAAGCCGCGAGTCCGTCAATCCCTATTCACTTGCCCTGGCGTCGCCGAGGCACAACGCCGCCACCTTTGCCGCGTAACGGCGACGCGCCCGCTATCCCTTTTCGGGCAGTAACTTGCCGGCGATGTGGGCCGCAAGGTCGCGAACCATGTGGGCAAGAGCGTGGACGTGATCCTCGCTCGCCGGGATCAGCCGGCTCTCTTCAAAGACCGACGACCGACCCAGTCGGGCTTGATCGAGTTCGTCGATGATCGACTGCGCGCCGGCCTCAATCTCTGCTGCTGTCCTCATTGCCTTCAGCCGGGGTACTTCTTCGGATCGCTCGACCGAGGGTAGGTGTGCTCCGTCTGAATCTTGCCGTCTTGCCCCTTGACGATCAGTTGTGAAGGCGCTGGCACCGCTTTGGCGATCTGGCGGCCCTGATCGAGCGCGGGGTCTTTCGTCTGGTGGTGCTTCACGCCCGTAGGCGTGACCACATCCCAGCCGCCACCTTTGTGTGGTTGAACAGTCACTTTGACTCGTGGTGCCATAGGTGAGTCTCCAGTTTGGTCAGCGCGACTTCCGCGCGCAGCGAGTCTATCGCTGGGGGCGTCAGCGCGCCTGCCTGTCTGCGGCGACACATGTGCCGATCATCGTTTGCGACCTTTGGCGGCTACCTGCTGTTCTACAACCTGGCCGTGCTGACGCCCGCGCGTTTCCCCTGCTGCGCCGCCACGATCACAGGCAAACGCACAGGGGTTGTCATCACGCACCCCTCCGTCGGGGTCCGTAGCATTGCTGCCATGAACCAACCCAAACCCCCGCGGCTGCAACTTCAGCTACCGGACCCGTTGCGCCACTTCAGGCGCGATTCGCCGGCCGTGCGGCTACTTGCGCTCGCGCTGTGCATGGTGCCGTTTGTCGTCGTGCCGCTGGCCGCGATGGCGCTCGTGGTCGGAGCCGTGCGCGGTTGGTGGTGATCGAGTTCTACCGCATGGTGATCTACATCCCGCACTTCGTTGCGCGATGCACATACAGCGAACTGGGCGTTACCGAGCCGACTCCGGAGGCTCCGGCCACCTGTCAAGCATCTCGGGGCTTGCGTGGATCAAGCGTGACTTACCCTCTCCGGCGAATTCGTTCCAAGCGACCATGAGGTCACCCAGCAACTGTGGGTCAACCCCTACGCTTCTTGGGCAAGAGCCAGACATCCACAGTGCGGCTTCCGAGTCGGCGAATCGACGATCTGCAATTGGCGAGATGAAAACGCACGAATCGAACGTGCCGTTCGTGTGGCCGCTGAGGAGGTACCCGAGTACGTCCCACGCGGACCTTGGCGGAAGCGACGCGTCAGCGAGGTTCGCAACAATCACGAGGCCCTTGGCATGCGGTAAACCAAGGACGTGCTTCGTTGAACGAATCTGCCGGCTAGCTTTGGCGAGGGCAGCCTTCAGCCCGGAACTGAGGACACTGTTGGCCTTGTGCTGCTCTTTCAAAGGCAGGCCCTCACTACTCACAATGTGCTTACGCACGCCGGGCGGCGCACGTGGGACCAAGCCCCGCTGAATCCACCCCTTCGCCAAACGCTGCATCTTCTCCCTCACAGCGTCATCGCGGTAGTGGTCCTGCGTCAAGCACTTGAGTTCGGCAACGACCGAGCGATTCCATAGCAGATAGTCAGCATTGAGTGGCGCATCACGCTGTCTTGGCAGCAAGTCTGCAACCCGCTCGCCGCCTTGCTTCAGCACAAACTCCGTGAACTTCGATTCGAGCAACTGGTCGCTCGTCGTGGCACCGTACCAAGGCATTGCCACCTCCATAGAGAAAACTGCTACGCTGTACGTCCATACAGTATATCCTTCTGAGCTATGGACCCCGAAGAGTGGATCACCCGCGCTGCCGCGCGCCTGCACGAACAGTGGCCGCGCCTGCCGCCAGAGCAGCTACAGCAAGCGGCCGAGGAACTGCGCCGCGAAGTTGAACGCCAGACCGATGACCCCGAGCGCGCAGCCGCAGACTGGCTGAGACGCGGCATCCCGGGCGATGCTGTTGGTTGATGTCAAGGTGATGCGCCACGACGGTCAGCGCATCCCGCGAGAACGCCTTGCAGCGATCCCGGTGCAACGCGGCCAACTGGTCATCGACCGGCGGCGCGGAACACGCGGCGATACGTGGGTGCCTGTTGCCAAGCTAGTGCTGCCGGGGATGGACACGTGGTCGCTGCCTGCACTCGAAGAAGTACGCGTGCTGCGCTGGCGCGGCATCGACATCGTGTTGACGGGCATCGAGCACATCGGCCGACCGAAGCAATCGCGCGCCCAACTTCAGTCGTGGTGGGTGCGTCTTGTGATCGACTGAGCGCACCGGATGCCTCACCGCAGCGCCGCGCTAGGATGCCGCGATGTGCTACTCGGCTCAGATCAAATCGGACTACCTGAAGTTTCTTCGGAAGACGGGTGCCACCATGAGCAAGCGCGAGTTCTTCGAGGTCTTTTGGCGACGCGGCGCTGAAGGCAAGTTGAATATTCCGAAGGCGATCGAAGCGCTGTTTGCCGATCCGAAGACAGACGACGATCGCAAGATAAAAGCGTTGATTGACGAGTTCCACACGACCGAGTCCACGCGGCTGGAGCAGGAACTGTTCAAGCAGAAGAAGCGCTTGGCGGACGCCGAGCGCAAGCTGCTGACCAAGACGACGATCGCCGCGACCGAGAGCAAGCGGATAGCCACCGACAAGATCGAGTGGGCCTTGCGGAAGCTGGCCGATCTGCGCCGCACCGAAGTCAAGGACCGCGACTCGCGCATCTACCCTGGTTGGTACGCCCCGGTGTTGGTCATCGAGGACGGGCAGCGCGTCATCAAGCCGATGCGCTACCAGTGCCGCCCCGCTGGCAAGCCCGCGTTCTACGACACCAAGTACCCCGGCACATTCAACGCACGGCGAGACAACCTCGGAGGTTTTTGGAAGGGCCAGTTCGGGCACACGCACGGCATCATGGTCGTGAACAGGTTCTTCGAGAACGTGCAGCGCGACGGCAAGAACGTCGTGCTCGAATTCAACCCGCGCACTGGCGAAGACATGCTCGTCGCGTGCCTGTGGTCGCGCTGGACTGCACCGGGCGAGCCCGACCTACTCTCGTTCGCTGCGATCACCGACGAGCCACCGGAGGAGGTCGCTGCTGCCGGCCACGATCGCTGCATCGTGCCGATCAAGGAAGAGAACATCGACGCGTGGCTGAACCCCGATCCGGCGAACCTGGCGGCGCAGTACGCCATCCTCGACGATCGCCAGCGGCCGTACTACGAGCACCGGCTCGCGGCTTGATCGCTAGGCAGGCGGGACTTGCCGGCAATCCAGCGGCGCTACGCTAGCCCGTAGGCCGAGTGCCAGTGGTAGAGCAGCGTACTCAGAAGTCAGTATCCAGCGTCGAATCGCGCGGCGGCGCTGAATGGAGCACATGCTGAGAGGACGACTGTCCCTGGTTGTCATTTTTGCTCGCGTCACTCTGCTGGTGGTATGCGTCGCTTCCACGCTGGGCGTCTTGATCGACTGGCCGCGATTGCCGGCGGGATTGTTCCGCTGGCCGGCTCGTCTAGGCCGCATTGTTGACTGGGGAGCATCAACGCCCACGTGGCCGCAACACGCGGTCATCCTGCTAGTCGCTATCGCACTGTGGATCATCTTCGAACGGTGTCTCTCTTTCCTCGCAAAAGCGGAGTTGTCGCTTTGGCCGCGAAGCACAACGCTCAGCCCGATCAACAACGTCTTGCCGCCCGCCCGCACCCGGATGCAATCGGCCTTCCCAAGTTGGGAGCCCGACGGCGATCCGATGTATTCGGACAACTCAAGGTCTGCGCAGCCTCGTGCATCTGAACTAGATGAACGCACTGGCTACGCGTCAACAAGGGCATCTCCCAGGCGCTCCGCCCCCGTCTTTTTGACCAGCCAAGACATAGAACGCGGCTCGGTCGAGGGCCGCTCGCACTTCCACGTTCCGCCCAAGATGAAATTTGCTGAGGCGGCCCGCGTGACGTATACCGTTGCGAAACCGGCGCTGTTCATGTCGGCAACAGAGAAGCCTGTTCGCATGACACCCGTGATGGCGGCGTCTCTGTCCGGTCGAGGGTTCTCGATTGCTTCGCTGTCCGCTTCTGCAAGAAGAGCCGTGAGCCTAGAGACTCCAAACACTTGGCAATGGGATGTCACGCCACTTGAGGTCGGCAAGCTGGAGCTTGAGGTCAGGCTGATGGGGTACTTGACGCTGGACCGCCGGGATACGCCAACAGAGTTCGAGGCTGACCGACGAACCGTCTTTGTGCATATCGGCCCGTTCGGCTGGATCAAACGCCATGCTGCTGCTTTGCAGTGGGGTGTCGCCACGCTGTTTGCCTTCTTCTCGGTACTGCTCGCTATCCCTTTCATTGCGGACGCTCTAAAAGACAAGCCCTCGAAAGGCGAGGCCAAGGTGGTGGCTCCTTCGCGCGCCGCGTCATCGGCGCCCTAGTCCGGGACCACGGCCCCTGCCGAAACGCAGTTGGGCTTGCGCTTTCGTCCGCACATGCCTACAATTGTCAGCATGTGCATACACAATCAGCCATGATTACCCCAACCGAGGCGATGATCCTGTCGTTGCTGCGCGAACGAAGCGATGGCGCTTACGGCTCGCAGCTTGTGTACGACTCCGACGGCAAGCTAAAGCGCGGGTCGGTCTACACGCTGCTCGGCCGCCTAGAGCAAGCAGGCTTCGTGAAGTCGAAGGAAGAACCTGCGCAGGATGAGTACGCGCTGCCGCGAACGCGCTACAAGATCACTGGCGCTGGAGTGAAGGCGCGAAACGAGTTCGGCGTGTGGACTGGCCTTGTGCCGCGGGGAGTGGTGGCATGAAGAAGGCGGACGAGGCCCCTGGTCACGAACGCCTCGCCGATCTTGAGCGGCGCGTTCGCGATGCTCAACAGCAGATTGCCGACAACTTGAGTTGCGAAATCGCTGCTCTAAACGCGCACTTCACAGACTCTACTAGAGTGCACGAAGCCGAGTTATTGAAGACGTTTGCAAGTCTCCAAAGTCGAGAGTTGCAACTGCGCTTGGAGGAAGTTCGCGAGCGCCACTTGCAAGGCAGCTATCGCATTCTCGGCACCATCAAGCAGTTCCCCCTCAACGATCTTGCCGTAGTCGAGCAGCGGCCCCCGTTGCGCGGCCTGGTCCATGTCGCCGATGTGCTGCCGATCCCGACGCGCAAAGCAATCAAGGCGATGGCGGGCGACTACGTGGACGAGGTGCGGCGCCTGCATGCCGAGGGCCGACCGGGCATGGCTAAGTGGAACGTGGTGCTTGCCTGGGGCTGCGCGGCCTGGTACGTGCTGCGCTCACCTTTCGACTGGATAGTCAGCTTGCTGCTGAAGAACCTGCGAGGGTCAAGTCAATGAGCACACCGGAGCAACCAACGCTACCCGGCTTCGAGCCGACAGTGCTGGAGCTGGCGCAGCGGGCTGCGCTGGCGTTGGATCGTGCCGCGGTTGAGTTCGAGCGCCGCTATGGCCGTCTGCAAACGTTGCAGGACGATGAGGACGCGGCGGCCTGCTTGCTCGACTACGCCAACCGCAACTAGCCCCAGTGCAGCGTTCGGAAACCCTGCACGCCGATCTAGACCGCGCGCGCGCCGAGCGAGAGGCGCTGGTGGCTTCTGGCGACCTGCACGTGGCGGCCGAGCATTGGCGCGACCTACTCCATCGGCTTGATCGCTTCTGGAACCGGATGAATGCACACTTCGGTAAGAGCCCGCACTGGAACGGCTGGAGTAGCCGGTACAAGAAGGAGATGAAGGCTGACCCTCTACTGCAATACGTGAGCAAGGCTCGCGACGCGGATCAGCACACCATCGATCAGGTAGTGGCTGTTGAAGGGGGCAAATTCAATGTGGGACAAGGCGGTCGTGTCATCCTCAAGCGCACAGCGCCGAACACCATGGCGTTGACTTATGCGTCGGGCGACGTAGTGTTCGAGCCGTCGCGGCTGACCCTTAAGGCGGCAACGACCAGGGGCGTCACGTACGAAGTACCGCAGCATCATCTCGGCAAGCCGATTGATCCAAACAACGTCCCGCTGGTCGCCGATCTTGCGATCGACTACTTCGCTGCGCTGCTTGCGCGGGCCGAAGCGGAGTTCTGCAAGTGATGCAACGCCTCACGCTGCAACGCGCGCAACATGCGCGCGACTGCGTACTTCGCATGTATGCGGTCGTCGCCTATGCCGAGAGCTAGACCGCAGACACCCGACGCGATCCACGTTGCCAGAGTCAACTCGCTAGAAGACATCAAGAGCGACTTCCTTCGCAGTCGAGCAATGGGGTGCCACTGCGATAAGTCACTGGAGTACGTCGCCCTGCGCTGTGGACAAGAATTAGGCCTCCTGTCGTACGACGATTGGAGGGATCGATCGCTGGGCTACATTCAAGAGTTGCATGTTCTTTCGGATGTCCGGCAGCAGGGCGTGGGGAGCACCTTGCTGAGGTTCGCGGAGTCAATCGCTGTGCAACTGTCCTGTAGGACGATACGGCTCAAGCCGTACGCCCTGGACCACGACACCGATCTACCGCGGCTTATAGCTTGGTACGAGAAGATGGGATACAGCCCAAGCTTGGAGTGCAAGGGCGACTGGCAAAAGGGCCTGTCCCGCGGATCGCTTAAACAGCGGACGAGAGCGCACCCCTAGCTGCCCTCGAACAGCCCCGGTAGGTCGGCCTCGTTCAATGCGTACAGCCGCGCCCAGGCCAGCCAGCCCTCGCGCGTGAGCGCGAAGCCGTGCCGCGCGAGGATCGCAAGCTGCATCGTCTCAGTTCCGGCGATCGGGATGCCGGTGAAGCGCGGCACCTTATCGGCCGCGTACCGCGGCGAACAGCCAGGAACCTGCGGGCGCTTCACGCGAGGTGCCCTAGGTCGCGCGAGTAGAGCGTGACCACAGGGTCAAGCCCGCGACGCCTGCACGCGGCCTCTGCCGCGTCGTGCACGGCATTCGATACAAGCGCCCACGCTTCAGTCATGCGCTCGGTCGTCACCTCGACGTAGTGCTCGTCGCCGACACCTTCCGCGTGCTGGTTCACCAACTTGTTTCGCACGCTGCGCGGCACTGCGAGCGAGTCCGCTAGCGTGGTGAACGAATGGCGCATCCTGTTCGGTGTCAGGTGTGTCGTTATGCCAGCAGCCTTGTTCACGCGCGCCATCGCCTTGCGCGCGTCGATCTTGCCGAAAAGCAGCGCGCCGGGCTTCTTGCTTCGCGCCGCAGCGCTGACGA
This sequence comes from uncultured beta proteobacterium, assembly GCA_963738425.1. Classification (GTDB taxonomy): domain Bacteria; phylum Pseudomonadota; class Gammaproteobacteria; order Burkholderiales; family Burkholderiaceae_C; genus CADEEN01. The sequence goes on from CAVTWT010000035.1 coordinate 38,716, forward strand.
TACGGTCAGCCTCGGTGGACAGGTAGATGACGTGGCGCTTGCGGTTCTTCGGGTCGCCGAGCGTCAACGTTCGGTGCTTTGCGTCGTAGCTCTGCACCTTGATCGTGGCGACTTCTCCTGAGCGCATGCCTGTGAGCAGTGCTAAGCGAAGCACGTCGGCCGCGCGTGACTCATCCTGCAAAGTGGCAAGCCACCAGTCGCCGAGCGATGCACGCGGGATTGTTTTCGGGTTGCCTCGCGACGGCGCGATGCTGATGCGCTTGGCACCGGGTGTCGAGAGCGCGAACGGATCGTCAGGCATCGTGATGCCCTCGTACCGCAACACGGATCGCACTACTTGCATGGCGTATCCCGCCTGTCGCCCAATCAAGTGCACGTCGGCGTCGATGTCGTACTTCTTGGCTCGCTGCTCTGCTCGGCGCAACAAAGATCGGTGCAAATCACGGAGGTCAGTAGCGGTGAGCCTTGCCAGCGACCGGCCGGCGATCGGGTGCAGCGCGCCACCGCTGCGAGTTTCAGTCGGCGCATCGACCATCGCGAGGTAGTCGCTCACGGTTCGCGCCTTCAGCGGCTTGCCATCCTTCGCGCGCCGTTTGGTTCGCACGTAGTCCCGCAGGGCATCGCCGAACGTGCGCCGCTCGACCTTCTCGGTCTTCGCCTTCTTGCGATCGTTGGCCGCGCTGTCCACGCCTGTCGCAAGTTCGCCGGTGACGATCTTGGCCTTCTTGCGCGCTGTGTCCGCCTCAATACCGCCGCGTGCGCCGCTGCCGTGCACCGGCCCCAAGGTGCGACGAACACTGCGCCCACCTACGCGCTGCTCAGTGATCCACGACCGCGCGTCACCCACGGTCACACGGCAGCCGAACCCAGGCGTCTCCGGGCACCAGAAGATGACGTATCGGGTCGTGCTGCCGGGTTGCTGCTCGAACCGGAGCGCAAGGGCGCGCGCTGTGGTGAGCTTGCTCTTGGCGATGGGCATGTCTGGAAAGGCGGCTGGAAAGGTGGCCGCAGTGTATTCCGACACTCCGTGCGTTCACTATGAAGAAGTGCCCTACAGAGTGAAAACCGCCCACTTCGAGGGGGTTTCCTTCGGACTCTTAATCCGTTGGTCGAAGGTTCGAATCCTTCAGGGCCCACCACGTTCCTCCTGGTATAGCGCGCGAGTAGCCGCTGACACTGAGCGCTTGTGGCGCGATTTCCGGACCATACGAAGGACCATACGCTTGCATACAGCCAGCGTTGTCGGGCCATTCCAGCCGGACTCATCGACGAAGATTGCGCAGCTCGCCGGCGGCGAAGCCCGATGCCGTGTTCGTCTACCATCCGGTCGGCGCGTTCCGGAGGGCCGAGTCGGTGCGCTGGGCGGCGATTGACCTGCCCCCTTCAGCCGTACCAACGATAAAGCCGAAGTCCGGGTTGCAAGATTAGCTGCTCTCTTCGTTGGTGGCTGGCTGTTGAGCTGCATCGCCGGCGAGCCGGCGATGCAGCTCGGCGAACCTAGCTGGTGGTATGCGCCCGATGCTGCTGTGCGGTCTGACCTCGTTGTAGTCCTGTCGCCATGCACCGATGGCCGTGCGCGCCTGGTGCAGCGTCTGGAACCAGTGGTCGTTCAGACACTCGTCTCTGAACTTGCCGTTGAAGCTCTCGATGTAGCCGTTCTGCATCGGCCGTCCGGGCTCGATGAGGATGTGGCGTACGCCGTGACATTGCGCCCAGGCCATGAAGGCGCGGCTGGTGAACTCCGGGCCGTTGTCGGTGCGAACCGCACTCGGGTAGCCGCGGAAGATCGCCGCGCGGTCGAGCAAGCGCGTCACGTACTCGCCGCCGATGCCGTAGTCCACCGCGATGTCCACACACTCGTGGCTGAAGTCGTCGGCCACGGTCAGGCACTTCAGGCGCCGGCCGTTGGCCAGGCTGTCGCTAACGAAGTCCATGCTCCAGACGTCGTTGACAGTGCGTGCCAGGTGCAGCGGCACGCGCTCGCTCGCTGGGCGCTTGGCCTTCTTGCGCTTGCGCACCGCAAGGTTGGCCGCGCTGTACAGGCGGTACAGGCGCTTGTGGTTGACGCCGGGGTACTCGGGGCGCAGCAGATCGTGGATGCGCCGGTAGCCGAAGCGCCGCCGCGTGTGCGCGATCTCGACGATCTTGTTGCTCAAGTCGGCTGTCATGGGGTCACCTGATTAGCGAGCAACCTCAGCAGTCCGCAGCCAAAGCTCTGGCGACGGCGGTGCGGCAAGGAGGCTGGCGAGCAGGCTGTTGAGGATAGTTGTCATGTCGAAGCGGCGGTTGAAGCGGAACTGGAACTCGGCGAGGTAGCGGTGAGCGTACTTGGCGAAGTTGAAGGCGTGGTAGGTGCCGTTGATGGCGTTCTTCAGGTTACCCAGCAGGGTGTTGACGGCCCTGAACTGCGCCAGCTTGACGCAAGCGGCCCTGCCATGCACGTTGGGACGCACCAAGGTGCGCTCGTGCCGGATGCCGCGCTGCGTGACAGCCATGAAGCAGCGCAGCCCATCGGAGACAACCACGGTGGAAGCACCCAGGTGAGCGTCGGCGAATTCGACCATGGCCTGGCTGGTGGGCGGCTGCGGCTGCAGGCAGGTGTACACCGGATGGCCGGCAGCGGTGGTTTGCACGGCCGCCACGAAGGGCACCTTGTTGTCGGCGCCGCGGCCGGTGCTGCCGCCGCTGAACTCGCCGCCGAGGTAGGCGTCGTCGATCTCCACGCGGCCGTCCAGCCGCCGGTCCTGCTCGGCCAGGCGCATGGCCTCCAGAATCTTGTGCTTCATCAGCCAGGCGCTGCGGTAGCTCACGCCGAGCTGGCGCCGCAGCTCCAACGCCGAGACGTTGTTCTTGGACTGGCTGAGCAACTGCAGGGCCAGGAACCAGCGCAACAGCGGCAGCTTGCTGGCCTCGAAGATGGTGCCGCTGATCAGGCTGGTCTGGTGCTGGCAACAGCCGCACTGCCAGTAGGCCAGCCCAGCGCGCTCGTAGCTGGTGCGCGCCGCGCCGCCACAGCCCGGGCAGACAAACCCGTTCGGCCAGCGCGCCGCCGCCAGCGCCTGGCGGCACTTCGCTTCGGTTCCATAGCGTTCGAAGAACTCAGGCATCGAAAGGCCAGCTTGAAACTGCACTCGGTTCATCTTCATGTCACGCCTCCAGGTCGGATGCGGCCATCCTCGGTCTCAATAGGCTCGCCACGTGAGCCTGCTGAGGTTGCTCGCTAATCAGGTGGGGTCAACCTCAGGCGGGTGGCGGTAGCTGTCGCGGGCGAGCCCCACGAGTCGGCAGGCTCGGCGCTCGGACAGGCCATGCTCGCTGCACAGCCGCTCGATCGCTTCGCGCTTGACGCGTGGGGCTAGCGCTTTACCCCGAGAACGCTCTTGAGCGCATGCATGTCCAGGTGCGCCTCGGCCAGCAACCGTTTGAGCTTGGCGTTCTCGCCTTCGAGCTCACGCAGCCGCTTCGCATCTGGCACGTCCATGCCACCGTACTTGGCCCGCCACTTGTAGAAAGTGGCGTCGCTGAAGCCGCCCTTGCGGCACACGTCCTTGACCGGCACGCCGGCCTCCACCTGCTTGAGGAACCCGATGATCTGTTCCTCGCTGAACTTGCTCGTTCTCATGTCCGTCATTCTCCAAGTTGACGGACTTCGCTGCCTTTACGTTGGCATGGCTGAAAGGGGGCAGGTCAATGCCGATCGCGATTCAGCTCGCGCATGCGGGGCGCAAGGCGTCGAGCCGTGCGCCGTGGGAGGGAGGCGCGCAAATTCCGCTCGGCGAGCCGGGCTCGTGGCGCGCGGTGGCGCCGTCGGCGCTGGCGCACATCGAGGGCGAGGACGCACCCGATGCGCTCGACGCGGCCGGCCTGGTGCGCGTGCGTGAAGCCTTCGTGCAGGCAACACGGCGTGCGGCGCGCATCGGCCTGCAGGGCATCGAGATCCACGCCGCGCACGGCTACCTGATGCACCAGTTCCTGTCGCCCATCGCCAACCGGCGCACCGACGCGTACGGCGGCAGCCTGGCCAACCGCATGCGCTTTCCGCTCGAAGTGTTCGACGCGGTGCGCGCGGCCTTCCCGGCCGAGCGGCCGCTGTGGGTTCGTCTCTCGGCCACCGATTGGGTGGAGGGCAGCGGTTGGGACGTGGAGTCCGCGATCACGTTTGCGCAGGCGCTGAAGGAGCGCGGCTGCGCCGCCATCCATGTGTCGAGCGGCGGCGTGTCGCCGCAGCAGAAGATTCCGCTCGGGCCGGGCTACCAGGTCGGGCTGGCGCAGCAGATCAAAGAGGCGGTGGGCTTGCCGACGATCGCGGTGGGCCTGATCACCGAGCCCGAGCAGGCCGAGGCCATCGTTGCCAGTGGACAGGCCGATGCGGTGGCGCTGGCCCGTGCGATGTTGTACGACCCACGCTGGCCCTGGCACGCCGCCGCCAGGCTGGGCGCGCAGGTGAGTGCGCCGCCGCAGTACTGGCGCTCGCAGCCGCGCGAGTTCAAGGACTTGTTTGCCGGGCTGCGCTTCGGCGCGCGTTGAGACGTTTCAAGCGGGTGTGGCCCTGGCCACGCCCCAGGCCAACGCGGCCCAGCCGAGCAACCACGCCAGTCCGCCGATCGGCGTGATGGCGCCCAGGCCGCGCACGCCGGTGAGGCTGAGCGCGTACAGGCTGCCCGAGAACAGCAGCGTGCCGGCGACGAAGAGCCAGCCGCTGGCGGTGATGGCCGTGCTGTTCGGCCACCGCGTGCCGGCCCAGGCCACGGCGAGCAGCGCCAGGGCATGGAACATCTGATAGCGCACGCCGGTGTCATAGACGGCCAGCATCTCGGGTGACACCCGCACCTTCAGCGCGTGCGCACCGAAGGCGCCGAGGGCCACGGCAACGCCGGCGCTCACGCTGCCGAGGACGAAGAACAGCCGGTCCACCGAGAGGCTACTTGATCAGCATGATGCGCATGCCGAGCGTCTTGCCACCAGGCGCGTCGAGCACCTGCACGGTGACCTGGCGCGGGCGCACGCCGTCGGGCAGCGGCAGGCTGCCGCGGACGAGGGCGTAGGCGCCGACAGACACGTCCACCGGCTTCAGCGACACGGTGGTTTCGGCGCCGCGCGCGGTCAGGCCGAGCACGCTGAACTGCATCACGCCGGCGAAGGGCTTGGCAGCGTCGCGCTCGCGGGTGAGCACCACGTCGTAGGCCAGCGCGCCGGCCGGCGTGGTGGCAAAGCGCGCGGCGCGCACTTCGACCGCGCCGCCGCGTGGGTCGGCGGGCAGCGCGGCGATCAACGCACTCATGTCGTCGCGCAGCTTTTGCGCGGCGGCGCGCGGCGCGGCGAGCTCGTCGCTCTGGCGTTTGGTGGTGGCCTGCGCGGCTTCGAGCTGCTGCGTGGTCGAAGCCAGTTGTGTTTTCAGGCTCTTGCGCTCGGCATCGGCCTGCTCGTAGGCGCTGCGCAACTCGGTGGAGGCTTCGGCCGACAGGCGCGGCGGCAGGTACTGCTCCTGCAGCAGCCACAGGCCACCGGCGCCTGCAGCAATGCCGATGAGCAGAAGGATCAGCCAGCGTGGCGGGCGCCAGCCGCGCTTGCGGCGGCTGCCATAGCTGAGGACGACGGGTTTTGAGGGGCCGAACATGTTGTTGTGGTGTCAGACAGGCTGCGCGGGAGCGCAAGGGTACAACGGCTGCGCCGGGGCCTAGTCCGCTGAATCATTGAAATGGGCGGTGAGGGACGCGCGAGACGGGATGCGATGCAAGGCGCGAAGCGCAGCAATGCTCAGAGGCATTGCGAGCATTCGCAACGCCGCAGCGCGCCCGTTTCGCGTGGACAACACCGATCCGATTTCAGTGATTCAGCGGACGACCTTGATCTGGATCGTCCCGCTGCCGGGCCGCAGGCGGTAGAAGGGCAACATGAACAACAGCAGTGTCTTGGCCGGCCGTGTTGCCTTGTGCAGCTGGCTCGTGGTCATCACGGTGACGGGCAGCGCGGTCCAGGCGCAATCGCCTTCGCGCGGCGAGTTGCTTTACACCACACATTGCGGCGCCTGCCACAGCACGCAGATGCATTGGCGCGAGAAGAAGCTCGCGACGACCTGGGACACGCTGAAGGGCCAGGTGCGGCGCTGGCAGGGCGTGGCGCGGCTGGAGTGGGGCGAGGCCGAGATCGAAGACGTGGCGCGCTACCTCAACGAAACGATCTACCGCTACCCGGAGCCCGCGCGCGTCGGCTTCCTTGCCGCTGTGCCGCCGCCGCGGTAGCGCGGCGACAATGGCGTTCGTCACGCCATGAGCACCTACCTCGATACCGCCACCTGGGCGCGCCGCGACGCCTTCGAGTTCTTTCGCGCCTTCGACAAGCCGTACTTCAATGTCTGCGTGCGCCTGGACGTGGCGCGGCTGAAGGCGGCGCTCGCCGCGCGCGGCAGCGGCGGCGGCTTGTCGCTGGCCTGCTACTTCATCGCGCTGCGGCTGGCCAACCTGCACCAGCCGTTTCGCTTGCGTCTCGAAGAAGGGCGAGTGCGTGTGCACGAGGTCGTGCATGGCAGCACGACGGTGCTGCGCGAGGATGGCGAGAGTTTCTTCTTCGCCGAGTTGGATCACACGGCTGGACTTCGCGGCTTTTGCGGCGCAGGCGGGTGCGGCCATCGACGCGGCACGCACGATGCGCGCCGCGTTCGAGCCCAAGCCGGACGACGTGGCGCGCGTGTACTTCACGTCGCTGCCGTGGCTGCACTTCACGAGCTTCAGCCATGCGAGGAACTGGAAGCGCGAGGATTCGATTCCGCGTTTTGCGTTTGGCCGCGCGCAGGACGAAGGGGGCCGTCTGTGGCTGCCGATGTCGGTCGAGGTGCATCACGCGCTGATGGACGGCGTGCATGTCGGCCGCTACGTGCAGGACTTCGAGGCGGCGCTGCACGATCCCGAGGCGTGGCTGGGGACGCGGACTTAGTCGTCACCTTTCAGCGGCTGGCCGCGGCAGGCCCACCACAGCGTCAGGTCGTAGCCGATCTTCAGTACACCGCATAGCACCATCGGCGCGGCCAGCCAGCCGCTGGCGAACAGTGCGCCGGCCAGCGCCGGGCTGGCGGCGGCGGCCAGGCTGCGTGGCACGGCGGTGAAGCTGGCGGCAGCAGCGCGCTCGGCCGGCGTGACGACGCTCATCACATACGCCGTGCGTGTCGGCACATCCATCTGCGACAGCAGCGCGCGCACGGCCAGCAGCGCGAGTGCTGCCGGCAGCGTCGGCGCGAGCGCGGCGAGGACGAGGCAGACGTTGGCCGGCAGGTGCGTGAAGACCATCGTGTTGACGAGGCCGATGCGGCGTGCGATCCACGGCGCGGCGAGTTGCGATGCCGCGCCGAGCAGGCCCATGACGAAGAAGAACAGGCCCGCGTCGGCGAGTGAGAGGCCGAAGCGCTGCATCAGCCACAGCGAGATCAGGCTGGCCAGCACCAGGCCACCGGCGAACGCATCGACGGCGAAGAGGGCGGTCAGCTTGACGACGATGGCGCGCGACGGGCCGAGCGGCGTGGGTTTGGTTTGTGCTGTTGTCGCGGAGGGCATCGGCAGCCGGCGATACAAGAGCCAGATGAGCAGGCCGATGGCGGCGTAGACCAAGAACATGCCGCGCAGAGCGGACAGACGTGTGATGCCGAACTGCGCGTTGAGCGCATCCGGCGCACCGGCCGCGAGCGCGCCCAGCGCGGCCGCGAGCGCGCCGGCCAGGCTGTAGCGCGCAAAGAGGGTCGTGCGCTCGTGGCTGTTGCCACCGCTGCCGGCCAGGCGCGCGTGTTCGATCGGCAGGAACACGCTGACATCGCCCGAGCCCGGGTTGAGGGTGCCGATGAAGGCAACGATGAGCAGCGGCGCGAAGGCCGAGAGGCTGGCGAAGCCGAGTCCTGTGGCGGCCATCAGCAGCGCAGCGCCGAGCAGCAGCGTGCGCGGCGTGGCACGGTGGCCCCAGGCGCCGACGGCCAATGTGGCCATTGCCGAGCCGGCGAGCGTGGCCGTGCCGATGATGCCGACCTCGAACGGCGTGTGGCCGAGTGCGAGCAGGTAGGCCGGCAGCAGCACGGCCACCGAACCATCGACAAAACCGCGCAGCGCGCGGCCGGTGATGAGGGTGCGGGCTGTGTTGTCCGTGCTCAGCTCAACACACGCAGCAGAAAGCGCTGCAAGTCGGCGACCTCTTCGGCGCTCACCGAATGCTCCATCGGGTACTCGTGCCACTCGATGCCGTAGCCGAGTGACTTGAGCGCGTCGCGCGAGCTGGTGGCGCGTGGCAGCGCGATCACCGGGTCGGATTGGCCGTGAGCGAGGAAGATCGGCGTCAACGCATTGGCGTCCTTGCGCTCGGCGGCGGTCGTCGATGCCATCGGCAGATAGCCTGACAGGCCGGCGAGGCCGGCGAGTCGTTGCCCGTAGCGCAGGCCGGCGCCGAGCGTGACGGCGCAACCTTGGCTGAAGCCGGCGAGCACGATGCGATTTGCGGGCACTCCGCGCGCGATCTCGCGGTCGATCAGTCCGTGCACGGCGGCAAAACTTTCGCGCAGGCCGGCGTCGTCTTCGCGTGGGCTTTGAGTTTGCGCGCCGAACTGGTAGATGTCGTACCAGGCGCGCATCCGGTAGCCGTTGTTCACAGTGACCGGCCGCACCGGCGCGCGCGGCAGCAGCCAGCGCACGGGGCCAATGGTGCTCAGATCGACTTCATCGGCGAAAGGCAGGAAGTCGGTGCCGTCGGCGCCCAGGCCATGGAGCACGATGACGCTGGCCACGGCCTTGCCCGCGGGGTGGACTTCGATGGTTTGCAGTGCCGTCGTGTTCATCAGTAGTTCAACCCCATCGCGCTGCGCACGTCTTTCATGGTTTGGCGCGCCACCGTGCGTGCGCGCTCGGTGCCCATCTCGACGATCCAGTGCACCTTCTTCGGGTCGGCGAGGTAGGCCTCGGCGCGCTCGCGCCACGGCTGTTGCTCCTTGACGATCGCGTCGATGACCGGCTGCTTGCATTCGAGGCAGCCGATGCCGGCGGTGGTGCAGCCTTTGACTACCCAGTCTTTCGTCGGCTCGTCGCTGTAGACCTTGTGGAACTGCCAGACGGGACACTTTTCGGGGTTGCCGGGGTCGGTGCGCCGTGCGCGCGCCGGGTCGGTGACCATGCCTTTGATCTTTTTGCTCACGGTAACCGGGTCGTCGCGCATCAGCACCGCGTTGCCGTAGCTCTTGCTCATCTTGACGCCGTCGGTGCCGGGCAGGCGCAGCACCTCGGTGTGCAGCGCCTGCGGTTCGGTGAGGATGGTCTTGCCGCTGCCTTTGAAGTGGCCTTGCAGCAACTCGCTGTCGTCGCTCGTCCAGCCTGCGATATTGGCGGCGGCCTTGGCGATCATGCCGTCGCCTTTGGCAAAGGCGTCTGCGCTGCCCGTTTCACCGAACGCCTTGCGCTGTTTCTCGAAGTAGCGTGCATCGTCCTTCGGCAGTTTGGCCAGCGTGGTCGCGACGAGTTGATCGAAGTTCGACGCGCGGCCGTAGAGGCTGTTGAAGCGCCGCGCCACTTCGCGCGTGAGTTCGACGTGCGAGCTCTGGTCTTCGCCGACCGGCACGTAGTTGGCCTTGTAGATCAGGATGTCGGCGGCCTGCAGCAGCGGGTAGCCGAGAAAGCCGTAGGTGGCGAGATCGCGGTCTTTCAGCTTTTCGATCTGATCCTTGTAGGTCGGCACGCGTTCCAGCCAGCCCAGCGGTGTGCCCATCGCCAGCAGCGTGAACAGCTCGGCATGCTCGGGCAGGCGGCTCTGGATGAAGATCGTGCACTTGTCGGGGTCGAGGCCGGCGGCGAGCCAGTCGGTCACCATCTCGTAGACATGGCGCTCCATCACTTCGCGCTCTTCGTAGTGCGTCGTCAGCGCATGCCAGTCGGCGACGAAGAAGAAGCAGTCGTGCTCCTGCTGCAAGCGCACCCAGTTCTTGAGCGCGCCGTGGTAGTGGCCGAGGTGCATCGCGCCGGTGGGACGCATGCCGGAGAGAACTCTGGATTTCATCGGTCAATTCTAGGCGGGGCTACACTCGCCGCCCGTCACTGAACGGCCCCAAGCTCGCTTCGCTCGCTGCCCTCGAGGGGCGCGGCAGTACCTTGGGGCGGCCCGGCAGCACTGCCATGAAGCGCATCGTCATCCTCATCTCCGGACGCGGCTCGAACATGCGTTCGATCGTCGAAGCCTGCGAGAGCGAGACGTGGCCGGCGCAAGTGGTAGCCGTCATTTCGAACCGGTCCGACGCCGCCGGCCTGGCGTTTGCCTCGCAGCACGGAATCGTGGCGATGGTCGTCGATCACAAGACGTTTGCGACACGCGAGGCGTTTGATGCCGCACTTGCACAAGCCATCGACACGCACGCACCCGACCTCGTCGTGCTCGCCGGCTTCATGCGCATCCTCGGCGCCGACTGCGTGCGCCGCTACGAGGGCCGCATGCTGAACATCCATCCCTCGCTGCTGCCGGCATTTCCCGGCCTGCACACGCACCGGCGCGCGATCGAGGCGGGCTGCAAGGTCGCCGGTGCGACGGTGCACTTCGTGACGGCCCAACTCGACCATGGACCGATCGTCTTGCAGGCCGCCGTGCCGGTGCTGCCAAGCGACGATGAGGAGTCGTTGTCAGAGCGCGTGCTTGCCAAAGAGCATGTGATCTATCCGCGTGCGGTGCGCTGGTTCGTTGAGGGGCAGCTGCGCACCGAGCACGGCGTCGTCACCCAGACGAGCGGCGAGCCGCAATTCCTGTCATGACACCGCGCCAACTGCTCGATGCGTGCAGCACGCTGCTGCGCGACGTGCTGCGCTTCGATGCGCCGGCCGACGGGGTGGTCTCAGCTTTCTTTCGCAAGCAGAAGGCCCTGGGCGCACGCGAGCGCCACACACTGGCCGAGACGGTGTACGACGTGCTGCGCCGGCGTTTGCTCTATCAACACCTGGCGCAGGGTGGCGGTGGCACGCTTGAGCGCCGTTTCGCCATGTTGGGTTGGGCGGGGGATGCGTCGTTCCTGAAGGCGGCGCTGACGCCGGAAGAGCAGACTTGGCTGGCCAAGGCGCGCGCCATCGACCGCAGCACGCTGGCGCCGAAACTGCGCCACAACCTGCCCGACTGGATCGCGCAGCCGCTGCAAGCGCAGCTCGGCGACGAAGGTTTCTGGGCGCTGGTGGCCACGCTCGATCAGGTCGCGCCGCTCGACTTGCGCGTCAACATCTTCAAGACCAAGCGCGAAACCGCGCAGGCGGCGCTGGCTGCAGCCGGCATCGATGCCCAGCCCACGCCGTACTCGCCGTGGGGCCTGCGCGTGCAGGGCAAACCGGCGCTGAACAAGCTCGATATCTTCACGGGCGGCGAGATCGAAGTGCAGGACGAAGGCAGCCAGCTGCTCGCGCTGCTCACCGACGCCAAGCGCGGCGAGATGGTGGTGGACTTTTGTGCCGGCGCTGGCGGCAAGACCTTGGCGCTCGGCGCGGCGATGAAGAACACCGGGCGCTTGTACGCCTTCGACGTGTCTGGCCACCGGCTCGATTCGCTGAAGCCGCGCCTGGCGCGCAGCGGCCTGTCGAACGTGCATCCGGTACAGATCGCGCACGAGCGCGACGATCGCATCAAGCGCCTGGCCGGCAAGATCGACCGCGTGCTGGTGGATGCGCCGTGCTCGGGACTCGGAACGTTGCGTCGCAATCCGGATCTGAAATGGCGTCAGTCGCCGCAGTCGATTGCCGAGTTGACCGTCAAGCAGAGCGCCATCCTGGCCAGTGCGGCGCGTTTGCTCAAACCCGGTGGCCGGCTCGTTTACGCCACCTGCAGCCTGCTCGCGCAGGAAAACGAGGCGGTGTGCGAAGCCTTCTCGCTGGCCCACCCAGGCTTCGAAAAGCAGGATGCTTCAGCACTTCTTCGCGATTTGGGCGTGTCAGAAGCTGAGAGCTTGACCGCCACTGGAAATCTGCGTTTGTGGCCTCATCTGCATGCAACTGACGGCTTTTTCGCTGCCGTCTGGCGCAAACAGTAGTTTTGCGGTGCGGCTTTCGCGCCCTGTGTACGCAGTTTCCCCTGCGGCAGGAGCCGCTGCCACATACAATCTCAGCCTCTACCAGCCTCAATTAACAAAAGGCAACAATTCACATGGACGCTATGTCTGCGCTTCTCGACCCTATCGTGCAGTGGCTCAGCCATGGCGCGATGGAAGCGTCTTGGTGGCAGGTCCTGCTGTACACGCTGGTCACCACGCACATCACGATCGCTGCAGTGACGGTCTTTCTGCACCGCGCTCAAGCCCATCGCGCGGTGGATCTGGGCCCGATCCCGTCGCATTTCTTTCGCTTCTGGCTCTGGATCGGCACCGGCATGCTGACCAAGGAGTTCGTCGCGGTGCATCGCAAGCACCATGCGAAGTGCGAGACCGAGGAAGACCCCCACAGCCCGCAGACCCGCGGCCTGAAGGCGTTGCTGCTGACGGGCGTCGAGCTGTACAAGGCCGAGGCGTCCAACCCTGAGACCCTCACCAAATATGGCGTCGGCACGCCGGACGATTGGCTCGAACGCAACCTGTACACCCGCTTCAGCTGGCAAGGTGTGGGCCTGATGCTGGTGCTGAACCTGTTCCTGTTCGGCGCGATCGGCTTGCTGGTCTGGGCAGTGCAGATGCTCTGGATTCCCTGGTGGGCCACCGGCATCATCAACGGTGTCGGCCACTACTGGGGTTATCGCAATTTCGAGGCGCCCGACGCATCGCGCAATGTGTCGCCGTGGGGCATCCTGATCGGCGGCGAGGAGTTGCACAACAACCATCACACCTATCCGACGAGCGCCAAGTTCTCGGTCAAGCCCTACGAGTTCGACATCGGCTGGATCTACATCCGCGCGATGGAAGCGGTCGGCTGGGCGAAGGTGCGCAAGACCGTGCCCAAGCTGGCGCTCGGCACCGTGCGTGTGGCCGATGACAAGACGCTGGAAGCGCTGATCGCCAACCGCTACGAGGTCATGGCGCACTACGCCAAGGCGCTCAAAGGTGCCGTCGGCAACGAAATGGCCAAACTCAAGGCTCAAGGTGCCGAGGGCAGCGCACGCTGGACCGAGATGCGTCTGGCCAAGCGCTGGCTGCATCGCGACGACGACAAGATTCCCGGCAACGTCAAGCCGCACATGGCGCAGGCCGTGGCCCAGAGCCCGGCACTGGCCAAGCTGGTGGCGATGCGCGAAGAGCTGCGCCAGTTGTGGACGCGCACCAATGTGTCGCCATCGCAGTTGGTGTCGGACCTTCAGGCATGGTGCAAGCACGCCGAGGAGAGTGGCATCGCGGCGCTGCAGGAGTTCTCGCTGCGGCTGCGTGCGGCTCACGCGTAGTCACTCGCAAGACGCGCCCAACAAAAAGCCCGCCATCGGCGGGCTTTTTGCTTGCCTCTTGCCTGGGCTTACTTGAGCTTGGTCTCTTTGTAGAGCACGTGCTTGCGCGCCTTCGGATCGAACTTCATGAATTCGAGCTTGTCCGGCGTTGTCTTCTTGTTCTTGGCCGTGGTGTAGAAATGGCCGGTGCCCGCCGTGGACTCCAGCTTGATCTTTTCGCGTCCGCCTTTGCTTGCCATGGTGTCGGTCCCCTGTGGTTTACAGCTCGCCCTTGGCGCGCAAATCGGCAACGATCTGATCGATGCCCACCTTGTCGATCAGGCGCAGCGCAGCGTTGGTCACGCGCAGCCGCACCCAGCGGTTTTCAGTTTCGAGCCAGAAGCGACGGTACTGCAGGTTGGGCAGAAAACGACGCTTGGTCTTGTTGTTGGCGTGGGAGACATTGTTTCCCACCATCGGGCGCTTACCCGTGACTTGACAGACGCGTGCCATGTTGTGGCTCCGGAAAATGATATCGGCCGCCGACCTTCGGCGAAGCCCGCGAGTATAGCGGGGAACACGGCCTCGATGCCAGACGCTTAGGCTTGCTGCTCCAGGAAGCGCTGCGCGTCGAGCGCGGCCATGCAGCCGGTGCCGGCCGAGGTGATGGCTTGGCGATAGACATGGTCCTGCACGTCGCCGGCCGCAAACACGCCGGGCACGCTGGTCATCGTCGCCATGCCGTTCAAGCCGGTCTTGGTGATGATGTAGCCGTCCTTCATCTCCAACTGGCCCTTGAAGATGTCGGTGTTGGGCTGGTGGCCGATGGCGATGAAGCAGCCCTTGAGCGTCAGTTCGGTGGTCTTGCCGGTCTCGGTGCTCTTGATGCGCACCCCGGTCACCCCCGACGCATCGCCCAGCACCTCGTCGAGCGTCTGAAAGGTGTGCAATTGCATCTTGCCGTCGGCCACCTTGGCCATCAGCTTGTCGACCAGGATCGCTTCGGCGCGGAACTTGTCGCGGCGATGAATCAGGTGCACCTTGCTGGCGATGTTCGACAGGTACAGCGCCTCTTCTACTGCCGTGTTGCCACCGCCGACGACGCAGACATCCTGGGCCTTGTAGAAGAAGCCGTCGCAGGTGGCGCAGCCGGAGACGCCGCGGCCCATGAAGGCCTCTTCGCTCGGCAGGCCAAGGTACTTGGCCGAGGCGCCGGTGGCGATGATCAGCGCGTCGCAGCTGTAGGTTCCAGAGTCGCCGGTCAGCGTGAACGGGCGCTTGGAGAAGTCGACGGTGTGGATGTGATCGAACACGACCTGCGTCTGGAAGCGCTCGGCGTGCTCGAGGAAGCGCTGCATCAGATCCGGGCCCTGCACGCCCTGCGCGTCGGCGGGCCAATTGTCGACGTCGGTGGTCGTCATCAGCTGGCCACCCTGGGCCAGTCCGGTGATCAGCATCGGCTTCAAGTTGGCGCGGGCGGCATAGACGGCCGCGGTGTAGCCGGCAGGGCCAGAGCCCAGGATCAGGACCTTGGCGTGGGTGGTGGTGGTCATCGTTGAGGGGTCCAGGTAGCAGGTGGGGGCGTCGCGGTGCGCCAACAGCCAAGGTACATGAGGTGCGGACCTCATGGCGTCAAGCCTGTCAATAGGCACAATAGCGGTGTCGTTAAATTGTAGGCAGTCGCGCCGTATGGCCCCCAGGCTCACAAATCCCGGGTGCGGCGAGGCCAGCTTGAAGAAGACCACCAAAAGGAGTTTTCCCCATGTCGATGCTTTCCAATCTCGACCTGATCCGTCGTGTGCCGCTGTTCTCCATGCTCAGCAACGAGCACGCGCAGCAGGTGGCCGACAGCGTCGTCAAGAGGCGCTTTCGCCGTGGCGAGTTGGTGGTCGAGCAGGGCCGCAAGAGCAATGCTCTGTTCATCCTGTTGAACGGCCGGGCGCGGGTGCTCACCGCCGATTCGCGCGGCCGCGAAGTGATCCTGGCCGTGCTCGAAGCCGGCGACTATGTCGGCGAGATGAGCCTGATCGACAACGAGCCGCATTCGGCCACCGTGCGTGCCGAGGTGCAGACCGACATGCTGGTGCTCGGCCGCGCCGAGTTCGCGCGCTGTCTGCCGGACACGACGACGCTGGCTTACGGCATCCTGCGCGGCTTGGTGCAGCGCCTGCGCGCGGCCGACCGCCAGATCGAATCGCTGGCGCTGCTCGACGTCTACGGCCGCGTGGCGCGCACGCTGCTCGACATGGCCGAAGATGTGACCGGCACGCTCATCATCCGCAACAAGGTGTCGCGCCAGGACATGGCCAAGGTGGTCGGCGCGTCGCGCGAGATGGTCAGCCGGGTCATGAAGGACCTGGAGCAGCGCGGTGTGATCGAGACGCAGGAAAACGGCTCGGTGCACATCAAGCAGCGCCTGTACAACGACTGATCGCTGGCTGACTTTTTGTAGCGTGGGGCTTCGCGCCCCATCAGCCACAATTCGCCATGACTTTTCCTCTCGGTTCGCTGCGCGGCGAGGCTGGCGCGGCGGCAGTCGGTGCCGACGCAGCAGCGTCTCCTGTCCCCCTGCGCCGGCAGTTGTGGCTTTTTGCTGGTGCGGTGCTGTGGCTGCTGGCGATGCTGGCCCTCGTGACGCATTCGGGCGCTGACGCTGGCTTCTCCACATCGGGCAACGGCGGCCCCGTGTCGAACAAGGCGGGCATGGCCGGCGCATGGCTGTCGGACTTTGTGTACTTCCTGTTCGGCTACAGCGTCTGGTGGCTGCCGTTCGTCGCGGCGAGGGCGTGGTTTGCGGCACTGGCGCGCAGCTTGCGCAGCAGTGCGGTGCCGTCGCCGAGCCGCACTGTGTTCTGGGCCGGCCTGGCGCTGTTGATGGCCGGCAGTTGCGCCCTCGAAGCGACGCGCCTGTATCGCTTCGAAGGCTTCCTGCCGGGACATTCGGGCGGCGTGCTCGGCTATGCGCTCGGAGCCACGTCGGTGAAGTGGCTCGGCTTTGCTGGCTCCGGCGTGTTCTGGATTGCGACGCTGGTGGCCGGCATCGCGATGGCGTTGCATTTCAACTGGCTGCAGCTGGCCGAGCGCATTGGCGGCTGGCTCGACACCTTCAAGCAGAAGCGCGAAGCGCAGCGTGAACTGGCCGAAGACGTGAAGCTCGGCGAAGCGGCGCAGCGCGAGCGCGAGCATGTCGTGGCCACGGAGCGCGAGGAGATCGAAGAGCACATTCCGGTGGTCATCGAACGGCCGATGATGGAGGTGCCCAAGTCCGATCGCGTGGTCAAGGAGCGGCAGAAACCGCTGTTCGCCGAGCTGTCGGACACCAAGCTGCCGCAGGTCGATCTGCTCGACGCTGCGCCGAGCCGCGTCGAGTCGACGGTGACGAGCGACTCGCTCGAAATGACGTCGCGCATGATCGAGAAGAAGTTGAAGGACTTCGGCGTCGAGGTGCGCGTGGTTGCGGCATCGCCGGGCCCTGTGATCACGCGCTACGAGATCGAGCCCGCCACCGGCGTCAAGGGCTCGCAGGTCGTCAACCTGGCCAAGGATCTGGCGCGCTCGCTGTCGCTGGTCAGCATCCGCGTCGTCGAGACGATCCCCGGCAAGACGACGATGGCGCTCGAGTTGCCGAATGCCAAACGGCAGATGATCAAGCTGGCCGAGATCCTCGGCTCCACGGCCTACAACGATGCCGCGTCGATGCTGACGATCGGCCTGGGCAAGGACATCATCGGCGCGCCGGTGGTGATCGATCTGGCGAAGACACCGCACGCACTGGTGGCTGGAACGACCGGCTCCGGCAAGAGCGTCGGCATCAACGCGATGATCCTGTCGCTGCTCTACAAGGCCGAGGCGCGCGACGTGCGCCTGATCCTGATCGACCCGAAGATGCTCGAGCTGTCGGTGTACGAGGGCATCCCGCACCTGCTGTGCCCGGTGGTCACCGACATGAAGCAGGCGGCCAATGCGCTGAACTGGTGTGTCGGCGAGATGGAGCGGCGCTACAAGCTGATGAGCAAGCTCGGCGTGCGCCAGCTCTCCGGCTACAACAAGAAGATCGAAGACGCCACGGCCAAGGGCGAGAAGATCGGCAATCCGTTCTCGCTCACGCCCGAGCAACCCGAACCATTGGAGCGGCTGCCGCAGATCGTCGTTGTCATCGACGAGTTGGCCGACTTGATGATGGTCGTCGGCAAGAAGATCGAAGAGTTGATCGCGCGCTTGGCGCAAAAAGCACGGGCCTCGGGCGTGCACCTGATCCTGGCCACGCAGCGGCCGAGCGTCGATGTGATCACCGGCCTCATCAAAGCCAACATCCCGACGCGCATCGCCTTCCAGGTCTCGAGCAAGATCGACAGCCGCACGATCTTGGACCAGATGGGCGCCGAAGCGCTGCTCGGCATGGGCGACATGCTTTACCTGTCGGCTCCTGCGCAGATCACGACGCCGATGCGCGTGCACGGCGCCTATGTCAGCGACGACGAGGTGCACCGCGTTGTCGAGTACCTGAAGGCGCAGGGCGAACCGAACTACATCGAGGGCATCCTCGAAGGCGGCACGCTCGAAGCCGATGGTGACGCTGCGGCCGGCGAGGGTGGCGGCGACGTGGAAGCCGACCCGATGTACGACCAAGCGGTGGCGATCGTGTTGCAGCACAAGCGGGCGTCGATCTCGCTCGTGCAGCGCCACCTGCGCATCGGCTACAACCGCGCGGCGCGATTGTTGGAACAAATGGAGCGCTCGGGACTCGTATCGTCCATGGCCACCAACGGCAACCGCGATCTGCTCGTGCCGAAGCGCGAGGAATGAGAAAACTCGTCATGCTCTTTGCGTTCTTCGTGAGCGCGGCGCAGGCCGATGCTGTGGATGCGTTGCGCGATTTCACGCGCGACGTCAAATCCGGACGCACGACGTTCACGCAGGTCGTTTCGTCCACCGACAACGCGAAGAAAAAGACGTCGAGCGGCAGCTTCGAGTTCGCGCGGCCGAACCGCTTTCGCTTTGCCTACGCCAAGCCGTATGAGCAGGTCATCGTCGGCGATGGCGAAAGCGTGTGGCTCTACGACGTCGATCTGCAGCAGGTGACCGTGCGCGCGATGGACCAGGCGCTCGGCGCGACGCCGGCGGCCCTGCTGGCCGGCGCCAACGTCGAGAAAGACTTCGAGCTGAAGGCGCAGCCGAGCGCGCAGGGCCTCGACTGGGTGCAGGCCACGCCGCGCGCCAAAGGCGAAGCAGCGGGCTTTCAGTCGCTGCGTGTCGGCTTCAAGGGCAAGGCGCTGTCGGCGATCGAGCTGGTCGACAACTTCGGCCAGCGCTCGCTGCTGACGTTCGGCGAGGTCGCAACCAACGTGACACCGGCGGCCGATACCTTCCGCTTCACGCCGCCCAAGGGCGTCGAAGTGCTCAAGCAGTAGCGGGCACGGCGCGGCGGCGAAGCGCCGCGAGCCACAGTAGCGCGATCGCGATCAGCAGCACGACTGGCAGCGAGCCGTAGTTGAGCCAGTCCCAGCCGCGCGTCGTGATCAGCGCGCCGGAGGCGAACGACGTGACCGCCATCGTCGTGAAGACGCAGAAGTCCATCGCTCCTTGCGTCTTGATCTTTTCCTCCGGCTGGTAGGCCTGCGTCAGCAGCGTCGAGCCGCCAACGAAGAGAAAATTCCAGCCGACGCCGAGTGTGAACAGCGCGACGAGAAATTGCATCAGCTCGACGCCCGACAGCGCGACGCGCGATGCACACGAGATTGAGCAGCACGCCGACGCGCCATGACCGGCAGCGCGCCGAAGCGCTTGATCAGGTGGCCGGTGAAGAAGCTCGGCACGAACATGCCGAGCACATGCCACTCGAGCACCAGCGCAGCGTCGGCAAACGGCAGGCCGCATTTCGCCATCGCGATCGGCGTGGCCGCCATCAGCAGGTTCATCACGCCGTAGCCGAGCGCGCCGGCCGTGACGGCGACGATGAACACCGGCTGGCGCACGATCTCCGACAAGGGCCGGCCGGACGCGGCGCCGGGCGCAGGTGTCTTGTGCTCCGGGAAGCGGATCAACGACAGCACGGCAAGTGACAGCAGCGCCACCCCCACCAACGACAGGTACGCTGCCGCAAACGGCACGTCGAGCACCGAGCGCGTGGCGTTGGCCAGGTTCGGCCCGGCGAATGCGCCGATGATGCCGCCGGCCAGCACGAGCGAGATCGCGCGCTCCTTGAACTCGGGCGCCACCAGCTCCGGGCCGGCAAAGCGGTACAGGGTCGCATTGGCGTTGTAGTAGCCGGCGACCACGGTCGCCGCGACGAGCAGCCAGAAGTTTTTCGTCACCGCTGCGTACGCGCACAGCGCGGCCGACAGCGCGGCGATCACCAGCCCGAACTGGAACGAACGCTTGCGGCCGAAGTGCGATTGCGTTTTTGCGACCAGCCCGGCCGAGAGTGCACTGCCGACCACATAACCCGTCACCGGCAGCGTCGCCATCCAGCCGAGCGGCGCGAGCTGCAGGCCCACCAGGCCATTGATGGCGATGAAGACGACGTTGTTGGTGAGGAAGAAACCCTGGCAGAGGGCGAGCAGCAGCAGCGAGCGGTTCATCAGCCGATCATCGCATCGGCTAGGCTTGCGTCATGTCACTCTTCGACGACGACGCTCCTGCGCCTGCTGCTGCACGCGCCGACGCGCCGCTGGCCGAGCGCCTGCGCCCGCGCACGCTGGACGAAGTGATCGGCCAGCGTCACTTGCTCGCGCCCGGCAAGCCGTTGCGCGCTGCCTTCGACGCCGGCCGCCTGCACTCGATGATCCTGTGGGGCCCGCCGGGCGTCGGCAAGACGACGCTGGCTCGGCTTGTTGCGCAGGCCTTCGATGCCGAGTTCATCCAGATCTCGGCCGTGCTCGGCGGCGTGAAGGACATTCGCGAGGCGGTCGAGCGTGCGCAGACCGCGCGCCGCATCGGCCGCGCGAGCATCGTCTTCGTCGATGAAGTGCACCGCTTCAACAAGGCGCAGCAGGACGCGTTCCTGCCGCATGTGGAGAGCGGCCTCTTCACCTTCATCGGCGCGACGACGGAGAACCCGTCGTTCGAAGTCAACTCGGCGCTGCTGTCGCGGGCCACGGTGCACGTGCTGCAGCCGCTGGCCGACGATGAGCTGGCCGAGCTGCTCGAACGCGCCCGCGCGGCGATGAACGCGCCGCCGTTCACCGACGCCGCGCGCGACCGTCTGATCGGTTACGCCGACGGCGATGCGCGCCGCCTGCTCAACGTCGTCGAGAACGTCGCCGTCGTCATGGGCGATGCAGATCAGATCGACGAACCGCTGCTCGAGAGAGCGCTCGGCGATCAACTGCGCCGCTACGACAAAGGCGGCGAGCAGTTCTACGACACCATCTCCGCGCTGCACAAGGCTGTGCGCGGCAGCGATCCCGACGCGTCGCTGTACTGGCTGGTGCGCATGCTCGATGGCGGCGTCGATCCGCGCTACGTGGCGCGTCGTGTGATCCGCATGGCCAGCGAGGACATCGGTCTGGCCGATCCGCGTGGCTTGCGCATGGCCCTGGATGCCGCCGAGGTCTACGAGCGCCTGGGTTCACCCGAAGGCGAACTCGCACTCGCGCAAGCGGTACTCTTTCTCGCGGCCGCGCCAAAGAGCAACGCCGCTTACGTGGCCTACAACGAAGCGCGCGCCTTCGTGCAAAGCGACGGTACGCGCCCGGTGCCGCTGCGCTTGCGCAACGCACCGACGAAGCTGATGAAGCAGCTCGACTACGGGCGCGACTACCGCTACGCGCATGACGAAGAAGAAGGTTTTGCGGCCGGCGAGCACTACTTTCCCGACAACATCGGCCAGCCGCCGCGCTTCTATCGTCCGACCGACCGTGGCCTGGAGCAGCAGATCGCCGAGAAGCTCGACCGCTTGCGCGCCGCCAACAAGAAAGCTCAGAGCACGTAGCCTCGGCGAGGAACAACAGCCCGCATCGCAAACGCCGTGCGGATGCGCGCCACATGCGGGAACGCCGCTATGCGCTGGCGGTGGACACGCTCGTAGTCGCGCATGTCGGCCACGGCCACGCGCAGCAGGTAGTCGAAGTCGCCGCTCATCAAATGGCATTCGAGGATGTCTTCGCAGGCCGCAACGGCGCGCTCGAAAGCATCGAGCGCCGTGCCGACCTGGCTGTCGAGCGTGACTTCGATGAACACCGTCGTCGGCTTGCCGATCGCTTCACCGTTGAGCGTCGCGCTGTAGCCGGCGATCACGCCTTGCTCTTCGAGACGCTGCAAGCGACGCAGACAGGCCGACGCCGACAGGCCGATGCGCTGGGCCAGATCAGCGTTCGACAGTCTCCCGTCGTCTTGCAGCAAGCGCAGCAGTTTCTTGTCGATTGCGTCAAGGTTCATGCGCCGATTCTGCTTCACGCCGAAGAAGATTGCGCCAATTTCGGGTTTGCCTGAGGTGATTGGCAATCCTATTTGCTGCGGCCACAGCCACCATGACGGCCTCGGCAACACGGCAGGATCGACATGCGCATCGGCGTCCCCAAAGAGATCAAGAACCACGAATACCGCGTCGGCATGACGCCTGCCGCCGTGCGCGAGGCGGTGCACCACGGCCATGAAGTGTTGGTGCAAGCCGATGCGGGCAGTGGCATCGGCTGCGATGACGCTGCCTACCTCGCCGCGGGTGCACAAGTGCTGCCGACGGCGGCGGCGGTGTTCGACGGCGCGCAGATGATCGTCAAGGTCAAGGAGCCGCAGCCCGCCGAGTGCGCGATGTTGCGCCGTGGCCAGTTGCTGTTCACCTACCTGCACCTCGCACCTGATCCGGTGCAGGCCGAGGGGCTGCTGAAGAGCGGCTGCACGGCGATCGCGTATGAGACCATCACCGACGAGCGCGGCGGCCTGCCGCTGCTGGCGCCGATGAGCGAAGTCGCCGGCCGCATGGCGATCCAGGTCGGCGCGGTGGCGCTGCAAAAGGCCAACGGCGGCCTCGGTGTGCTGCTCGGCGGTGTACCCGGTGTCGCTCCGGGCCGCGTCGTCGTGATCGGTGGCGGGGTTGTCGGCACGCACGCGGCGCGCATGGCCATCGGCCTCGGCGCCGAGGTCATGATCCTCGACAAATCGCTGCCGCGGCTGCGCCAGATCGACGAGGCCTTCGACGGCCGCATCCGCACGCAGGCAGCGACACTCGACGCCACCGAAGCTGCGGTGCTGACTGCCGATCTCGTTGTCGGCGCGGTGCTGGTGCCCGGCGCGGCCGCACCGAAGCTGATCAAGCGCGCCCAACTGTCGCGCATGCGGCCCGGTGCGGTGATCGTCGATGTGGCGATCGATCAGGGCGGCTGCTTCGAAACCTCGCGCGCGACGACCCATGCCGAGCCGACGTATGTGGTGGACGGCATCGTGCACTACTGCGTGGCCAACATGCCCGGTGCGGTGCCGCGCACGTCGACCTTCGCGCTCAACAATGCCACGCTGCCGTTCACGCTCGCACTGGCCGGCAAAGGCTGGCAGCGGGCCTGCGCCGACGATCCACACCTGGCCGAAGGCCTGACGGTACACGACGGCGCGATCACGCACGAGGCCGTGGCGCGCGGCCTTGGCAAGCCCTTGACGCCCCTGGCCAACGTGTTGCGCTGAGATCAACGGCGGACCGTCTTGCTCAAGGGTAATCCTTGCGCGGGGCACGATCCTTGCCTGCCTAGAATCGGCCGCGCCTGCGGGCTGGAAACGGGAGCAATCGGGTGGACATCTTCTTCCAACAAGTGATCAACGGCCTCGTGCTGGGCAGCATGTATGCGCTCGTCGCGCTGGGCTACACGATGGTGTACGGCATCATCAACCTCATCAACTTCGCGCACGGCGAGGTGCTGATGGTCGGCGCGCTGACGAGCTGGACCGTGGTCAGCGCGCTGGAGAACACCGGCATGCCGGGTTGGCTGCGCTTGCTGCTGTCGGTGCCGGTGTCGATTGCGATCTGCGCCACGCTGAACTTCGCCATCGAGAAGATCGCCTACCGCCCGCTGCGCAACGCGCCTCGGTTGGCGCCGCTGATCACGGCGATGGGCATGAGCCTGCTGCTGCAGACGCTGGCGATGATCGTCTGGAAACCCAACCCGAAGCCGTTTCCGATCCTGCTGCCGAGCGATCCGATCAACATCGGCGGCCCGGTGATCAGCATCGTGCAGATCATGATCCTCGGCCTCACGGTGGCGATCCTTGCCGCCCTGATGTACCTCGTCAACAAGACCAAGCTCGGCCGCGCGATGCGCGCCACCGCCGAGAATCCGCGCGTGGCCGCGCTGATGGGCGTGCGGCCCGACTTCGTGATCTCCGCCACCTTCATCATCGGCGCCGCGCTGGCCGCGGTGGCCGGCATCATGTGGGCGGCCAACTACGGCACGGTGCAGCACTCGATGGGTTTCCTGCCGGGGCTCAAGGCGTTCACGGCCGCGGTACTTGGGAGGCATCGGCAACCTCGCCGGTGCGGTGGTCGGCGGCGTCCTGCTCGGGTTGGTCGAGGCCATCGGCGCCGGCTACCTCGGTGAGCTCACCGGTGGCGTGCTCGGCAGTCACTACGCCGACATCTTCGCTTTTGTCGCGCTGATTCTCGTGCTCACGCTGCGGCCCTCGGGCCTGCTCGGCGAGCGTGTGGCGGATCGGGCTTGAAGGGGAGCAGCACATGATGAGCCGTCAAAAACAAGTCATCCTCTTCCTGATCGCCGCGGTCGTGCTGATCACGCTGCCACTGTTCGCACTGCAGATCGGCCAGGGCCCCGTGCGCATCATGGCCATGGCGCTGCTGTACGTGCTGCTCGCGCTCGGCCTGAACATCGTCGTCGGCTATGCCGGCCTGCTCGATCTCGGCTTCGTCGCTTTCTACGCGGTCGGTGCCTACATGTATGCGCTATTGGCGAGTCCGCACCTCTCCGAGAACTTCGAGGGCTTCAAGGCCATGTTCCCGAACGGCCTGCACACGCCGATCTGGGTGGTGATACCGGCGGCGGCGGGGCTGGCGGCTTTGGCGGGTGTGCTGCTGGGCACGCCGGTGCTGAAACTGCGTGGCGACTACCTGGCCATCGTCACGCTCGGCTTCGGCGAAATCATCCGCGTGTTCATGAACAACCTCGAGCACCCGGTGAACATCACCAACGGGCCGCGCGGGTTGGACCGGATCGATCCGATGAACATCTTCGGCTTTTCTTTCGGCAAGGCGATCGAGATCGGGGGCTTCACCATCCCGTCGGTGACGCTGTACTACTGGCTCTTCCTTGTGTTGGTCGTGATCAGCCTGGTCGTTTGCTACCGGCTGGAGAACTCGCGCATCGGCCGCGCCTGGATGGCGATTCGCGAGGACGAGATCGCCGCCAAGGCGATGGGCATCAACACGCGCAACATGAAGCTGCTGGCCTTCGGCATGGGCGCCACCTTCGGCGGCGTCTCCGGCGCGATGTTCGCGGCCTTCCAGGGTTTCGTCTCGCCCGAGTCGTTCAGCCTGATGGAGAGCGTGATGATCGTGGCGATGGTGGTCGTCGGCGGCATCGGCCACCTGCCGGGCGTGATCGTCGGCGCGCTGCTGCTGGCCATCCTGCCAGAGGCGTTGCGCTACGTGGCCGGCGATATCCAGAACATGACCGGTGGCCGCATCGACTCGTCGATCCTGCGCCAGTTGCTGATCGCGCTGGCGATGATCGTCGTCATGCTGTGGCGGCCGCGCGGCCTGTGGCCCTCGCCTGAGCATGGCAAGGCGGCGCCGGCGCCGGTGGCGAAGTGAGGAGGCAAGCATGAGCGGCAAAACTGTCCTGAAGGTCGCCGGTGTCTCCAAGCGCTTCGGCGGCCTGCAAGCGCTGTCGGACGTCGGCATCACCATCAATGAAGGCCAGGTCTACGGCCTGATCGGCCCTAACGGCGCCGGCAAGACGACCTTCTTCAATGTGATCACCGGTCTGTACACGCCGGACTCCGGCACCTTCGAGCTGGGCGGCGAGCCGTACAAGCCCGAAGCGGTGCATCAGGTGGCCAAGGCGGGCATCGCACGCACGTTCCAGAACATCCGCCTGTTTGCCGAGATGACGGCGCTCGAGAACGTGATGGTCGGCCGCCACGTGCGCACGAACTCGGGCCTGATCGGCGCGGTCTTTCGTACCGGCGGCTTCAAGGCCGAAGAAAAGGCCATCGCCGACCGGGCGCAGCAGCTGCTCGACTACGTGGGCATCGGCAAGTACACCGAGTACAAGGCGCGCACGCTGTCCTACGGTGACCAGCGGCGCCTCGAAATCGCGCGCGCGCTGGCCACCGACCCGAAGTTGATCGCGCTCGACGAACCCGCGGCCGGCATGAACGCCACCGAAAAGGTTGTGCTGCGCGAGCTGATCGATCGCATCCGCAACGACAACCGCACGATCCTGTTGATCGAGCACGACGTGAAGCTGGTCATGGGTCTGTGCGACCGCGTCACCGTGCTCGACTACGGCAAGCAGATCGCCGAAGGCACGCCGGCCGACGTGCAGAAGAACGAGAAGGTGATCGAGGCTTATCTCGGCGCCGGCGCAGGGACGCATTGACATGGCAGCCACAACACTTCTCAAAGTCACCAATCTCAAGGTCGCCTACGGCGGCATCCAGGCCGTCAAGGGTGTGAGCTTCGAAGTCCGCGAGGGCGAACTGGTCAGCCTGATCGGCGCCAACGGCGCCGGCAAGACGACGACGCTCAAGGCCATCACCGGCACGCAGCCGGTGGCCGCCGGCGAGATCGAGTTCATGGGCAAGAGCATCAAGGGCCAGGGCGCCTGGAACCTCGTCAAGCAGGGCTTGGTGATGGTGCCCGAGGGACGTGGCACCTTCACCCGCATGACGATCGTCGAGAACCTGCAGATGGGCGCCTTCGTGCGCAACGACAAGGAGATCGACGCCGACATCGACAAGGTCTTCGCCATCTTCCCGCGCCTGAAGGAGCGCGCCATGCAGCTCGCCGGCACGATGAGCGGCGGCGAGCAGCAGATGCTGGCCATGGGCCGCGCGCTGATGGCCAAGCCGAAGGTACTGCTGCTCGACGAGCCGTCGATGGGCCTGTCGCCGATCATGGTCGACAAGATCTTCGAAGTCGTCGCCGACATCCACAAGAAAGGCACGACGGTGCTGCTGGTTGAGCAGAACGCCAGCCGCGCGCTGTCGCTGGCCAACCGTGGCTACGTGATGGAGTCGGGCGAAGTCACGATGGACGGTGACGCCAAGATGCTGCTGGCCGATCCGCGGGTGCGCGCGGCGTACTCTGGGCGAGTAGGACGCCAGCGCCGGGCCTCTCCCCAGCGGCCTGCGCTCCCCTGGGGGGCGAGCGAAGCGAGCGGTCAAGGTTCAGGGTTTTTCCGCCAGAGCCTTCAGGTTCGCAAGGCCGGCCTCGAAGTCGCCGCCGACCATCTTGTCGCCGAACAGTGCGAACCAGCGCATCAGCGGGTTGCTGCCCATGTTGCCGTTCATCGTCCAGGTGACCTTGGTGCCGCTGCCTTCGGCCGTCAGCATCAAGTCGCCGCCGGAGGTGGTGCCGAAGTCGGGGAAGTACAGGTCATAGGCAATGCGCTTGCTGGGCTCGGCGGCGGTGAAGGTCATCTTGCCGTCGCCTTCCGACTTGCTTTTCCATTCCCATGCGGCGCCGGCGCCCGATGGCGGGCCGCTGTAGGTGATCGCCATCGCTGGATCGCGCCGGTTCCACACCGACCATCGCTTCCATTCGCGGGGATCGGCCAGCAGCGCATAGACCTTGTCGGCCGGCGCGTTGATGCTGGTGCTGCGCACCGCCTTGAACTCGGGCGACAACGCATACCCGCCGAGGAACAACAAGGCAGCGAGGCCGACCAGGACGATCAACAACCACTTGAAGAGCTTCAGCATGGGGCGGCCTCCTCGGCGTTTGTCAGTCCGAAAAGTCTGCGCGCAGGGGCGCGGCAGCGCAAGGGTGGCATCATCACGGCCCATCGATGGCCCAGCGCACGTTGCAAGGACAGCAGCATGACTCCGATCCGCTCTCTCATCGCCCTGGCTGTCACGGCCAGCCTGGCGTTTTCATCCATGCCGGGCGTGGCGCAGACGGCGCCGAAGATCGTCATGCCGGCAGCGCCGGCCGTCAAGGCCGCAGGCCCGAAGACGCTTGGCGGCAAGGCCCCCGTGGGCAAGATGCTGACGCGCGAGGAACTGCGCACCTGCCTGAAACGGTTGGACGGCGTCAATGCGTCGACCAAGGACCTCGAACAGCGCCGCGCGGCGCTCGACAAGGAGAAGGAAGACCTGGTCAAGAGCGGCGATGCGCTCAAGGCCGACCGCGCCGATGTCGACATCAAGCTCGCCGCCGTGCGCGATTGGGAAGGGCGCATGCGCGCTCATGGCACCGAGATCGAAGCGTTCAATCAGCGCTTGAAAGCCGCCGACGAGGGGCCGCGCGGCAAGCGCGAAGAGATGGCCAAGGAACTCGACGCCGAGCGCGACCGTCTCTCCAAGGCACGTGTGCCGCTCGGTGAAGAAGAAGCACGCCTCGTGCCGACATACCAGAACGCGGTGAAGGCCTACAACGACAAGGCGTTGGCCCGCGATGCGATCGTTGCCGACTGGAATGGCCGCAACAAGGCCATCAACGAGCTGAGCCTGAAGCAAGAGGAAGACCGCAGCGCGTGGCTCACCGAGTGTGCGAACCGTCCGTACCGCGAGGACGACGAGATCGCCATCAAGCAAGGCAAGTGAGGAGCCGATGAACGCTGCCGACAAGAACGTTGCCAATCCGCTGCTGCAACCGTGGACAGCACCCTATGGCTTGCCGCCGTTTGCCGGCATCAAGCCCGAGCACTTTGCGCCGGCCTTCGAGGTGGCGATGCGCGAGCACCGCGCCGAGCTCGATGCGATCGCCGGTCAGGCGGCCGCACCGACCTTCGACAACACCGTGGCCCGGCTCGATGCAAGCGGGCGTCTGATGGCGCGTCTGGACGGTGCGTTTCACAACCTGTGCGCGTCCGAGACTTCGGATGCGTTGCAGGCGGCGCAGCGCGAACTGGCGCAGCCGATGGCGGCGCACAGCAACGCGATCTACCTCAATCAAGCGCTGTTTGCGCGGCTCGATGACCTTCATGCGCGCCGCGCTTCGCTGGGCCTGCAGGCTGAGCAGCAGCGCCTGCTCGAACAGCTGCACAGCGATTTCGTTCGCGCCGGCGCGCGGCTGAAAGGTGCCGGCCGCGCGCGCTTCGCCGAACTCAACGAACGCCTGGCTGCGCTGATGACCGCCTTCGGCCAGAACGTGCTCGCCGACGAGTCCGCTTACCGTCTGACGCTGGCCACCGAAGCCGACATGGCCGGCCTGCCGGCCTTCGTGCGCGACGCGGCTCGGCAGGCAGCGGTCGACCGAGGTCTGTCCGGCGCCGTCATCACCTTGTCTCGATCGCTGATCGTGCCCTTCCTGACGTTCAGCCAGCGCCGCGATCTGCGTGAAGCAGCGTGGCGAGCCTGGACGACGCGCGGCGAACACGACGGGCCGACCGACAACCGCCCGGTGATCCGCGAGATTCTGGAACTGCGCGCCGAACAGGCGGCCTTGCTCGGCTTCACGAGCTTTGCCGACTACGCGCTGGCCAACACGATGGCGCGAACGCATGGCGCCGTGATGCGCCTGCTCGACGATGTCTGGTCGCGCGCGGTGCCGGCGTTGGAGCGCGAGCGCGCCGAGTTGATGGCGCAGATGAAAGAGCAGGGCGCGACGCATGCGATCGAGCCCTGGGACTGGCGCTACTGGGCCGAACAGGTGCGCCAGCGCCAGTACGCGATCGACGACGCCGAGGTCAAGCCGTACTTTCCGTTGGAGCGCATGGTCGCTGCGGCCTTCGATTGCGCCGAACGCCTGTTTGGTGTTCGTTTCGTCAAGCGCGATGGCCTCGAGCTCTACCACCCGGACGTCAACGCCTACGAGGTGCGCTCGCGCGACGGCTCGCTGGTCGGCGTGTTCCTGCACGACAACTTTGCGCGCCCGTCCAAGCGCAGCGGCGCGTGGATGAGTTCTTACCGGCAGCAGACGAAGAACGGCGGCGCCGTGGCGCCCATCATCGTCAACAACAACAACTTCGCCAAGTCGGCGCCGGGGCAGCCGACGCTGCTCTCGTTCGACGACGTGCGCACGCTCTTTCACGAATTCGGCCACGGCCTGCATGGCCTGCTCTCGGATGTCGGCTACGAGCGTCTGTCAGGCACCAACGTGCTGCGCGACTTCGTCGAACTGCCGTCGCAGTTGTTCGAACACTGGACCAGCGAGCCCGAAGTGCTGCGCCGCCATGCGCGCCATGTGACCACTGGCGAGCCGATCCCCGATGGGCTGATCGAGCGCCTGAAACGCGCCCGCCGCTTTGGCCAGGCTTTCGAGACGGTGCGCTACACCGCCAGTGCGCTGACCGACATGGCGGTGCATGCGCTGCCGCAGGGTCGCGTGCCTGCCGATCCAGTGGGCTTCGAGGCCCAGGTGCTGCGCGAGCGTGGCCTGCCGCCGGGCGTTGGCGTTAACCACCGCTTCACGCATTTCCAGCACCTGTTTTACGGCTCAAGCTATGCCGCGGGCTACTACGTGTACTTGTGGGCCGAGGTGCTCGATGCCGATGCGTTCGACGCCTTCACCGAAGCCGGCAGCGCGTTCGATCCGAAGGTGGCCGAGAGATTGCTCAAGCACATCTACTCAGCAGGAGACAGCGTCGAACCAGGGGCGACTTACGAGGCGTTTCGCGGCCGAGCAGCGCGCATCGAGTCGATGCTTGAGAAGAAGGGGCTGTTGCAGCCCGCGTGATCCGAACTCGACGAGATCAGTTCGGCCGCTTCTCCAAGCGCATCACTTCGTTCTCGCGCTTCATCGAGAAACGCGTGAGGAAGCTGTTGCCCAAGAGGATGTGAGGCATGGCCGACGGCAGCACCAAGGCTTCGACGTTGGCGACTTCGACATCACCGACACGCACCGAGTTCAGCACGACGGCGTACACCGGCACGCGGCCGTTGGCGGTTTCGGCCAAACCTCGCGTGCCGGCCTTGTAGTCCACGCCCAGGCGGTCAGCCTCGGACTGGCCCATGCTGACCTTGGTGGCACCCGTGTCGACCATGAAAGACACGGACTTGCCGTTGATTTGGCCGACGGTGTTGAAGTGCCCGCCGCTGCCGGCCATCAGCACGATCTCACTGCCCTTGCGTGAGCCGGCCTCACCGCTGACCTTCACTGGCCCGGCGCCAAGCAGCAGGGTGCGCCGTGCGCCGTCCACCGCCACTTCGGCCTGTGGGCCTGAAAGCGACACCAGACGCACGCCCTTGACCGTGTTGCCCACGGTCACGGCGTGGGGCTGGCCATCGATCACCAGCAACGCCTTTTGCGAACCGAGGTTGCCGTTGAGCGTGACCGATTGCGCAGCCGCCGCGCTCGCCGCCATGAGCAGCATCGCAGCGAGGGCGATGCGTTGGTGGCGCTTGCTTTTGGGGCTGTGCATGTTTGTCGGTGCGTTTGGAGATTCTTCGATGAAAATTCTGACATGCAAGCACCGGCAGCAACACCTCTGCACATCGAGCGCAACGTGAACCTGCGCACGATGAATGCGTTTGCCTTGCCGGCGCAAGCGGCGACGTTGGTACGGGTGGACAGCGACGCTGCGCTGCGCCGTGTGATCGATCACGCTGAACTCGGCCGGGCACCCAAGCTCGTGCTCGGCGGAGGCAGCAACATCGTCTTCACACGCGATCCGAAAAGCGTCGTTCTCAAGGTCGAAGTGATGGGACGGCGCTTGGTGCAAGAGCGCGCCGACGCCTGGATCGTCGAGGCCGGCGCTGGCGAGAACTGGCACGACACGGTGGCGTGGACGCTGGAGCAGGGCTGGCCGGGGCTGGAAAACCTGGCCTTGATTCCCGGCACGGTCGGTGCAGCGCCGGTGCAGAACATCGGCGCCTACGGTGTCGAACTGCGCGAGCGCTTCGATTCGCTGGACGTGGTTGATCTGATCACCGGCCGCAGCGCCACGCTCGATGTCGATGCCTGCCACTTCGGCTACCGCGACAGCGTGTTCAAACAGTCGCTCGCTGGCAAGAGCGTGATCACACGCGTGCGCTTTCGCTTGCCCAAGCCGTGGCAGCCGGTACTGGGTTACCTCGAACTCGAGCGCCGCATGCTGGAAACCGGCAACTCACAACCCGATGCGCAGACGGTGTTCGATTGGGTGTGTGCGATCCGCCGCGCCAAATTGCCGGACCCGGCCGTGATCGGCAACGTCGGCAGCTTCTTCAAGAACCCGATCGTCAGCACCGAGCAGTGCCGCGACATCATTGGCCGCGACCCCGAGATCGTGCACTACCTGCTGCCCGATGGCACGGTGAAGCTGGCAGCGGGCTGGTTGATCGACGCCTGCGGATGGAAGGGCAAGTCGGTCGGCCGGGCCGGCGTGTACGAGAAGCAGGCACTGGTGCTCGTCAATCGCGGCGGCGCGTCTGGCGCGGAAGTGGTGACGCTGGCGCGGGCGATTCAGGAGAGCGTGTACGGGCGATTCGGCATTCGGCTGGAGCCGGAGCCGATCATTGTTTGATGGCTGATTTTCGGCCGGAACGCCTTGCAGACCGACTCGTCGGTCTCAAGGTAAGGCCCGCCGATCAGGTCGATGCAGTAGGGCACCGCAGCGAAGATGCCGGGCACGTCTGGAAGGCCAGACAAAGTCTCGGCGATCGACTTCGGCTGCCCCGGCAGGTTGATGATCAGCGTCTGCTTGCGAATCACCGCGACCTGCCGCGACAAGATCGCGGTGGGTACGAACTTCAGGCTGATCTGCCGCATCTGCTCGCCGAAGCCCGGCATTTCCTTGTCGGCCACCGCCAGCGTCGCTTCCGGCGTGACATCGCGCAAGGCCGGCCCGGTGCCGCCGGTGGTCAGCACGAGGTCGCAATGCTGGATGTCGACGAGTTCCACGAGCGCCTGCGTGATGCCCTCTTGCTCGTCGGGGATCACGCGCGCATCGAAGTCGATCGGGTTCTTCAGCGCGCGCGTCAGCCACTCCTTCAACGCCGGAATGCCCTTGTCCTCATAGACACCGGCCGAGGCGCGGTCGCTCACCGAGAGCAGGCCGATCTTCACGCGATCAGTCATGTGAGCCCCTTGTCCGACGGGTACGTCGGACGATCCCCCGAGGGGATGTCGGCCAGCTTGGGAGCGGCCCGGCGCTCGGCCGACCGGTCATTTCCAACGAGCGGTTTGATGAACTGAAAGAGCTCGCGCCAAGCGCGGCCGTGGCGCTGCTCAGGCGGCAACTCGGCGTCCTTGCGTGCGTTGCGGATCAGCGCGCGCAAAGGCTGCAAGTCGGTCTGCGGATGCTCGGTCATCCAGCGTGTCAAGGCATCGTCGCTGGCCACGAGTTCGGTGCGCCAGAGCTCGGCTTGATGCAGCGCCAGCGAGTCGTGCGCGTGTCCGAGCCTGGCGGCGGCCACCGCTTCGCGGATCGGTTCGATGTCGGTGTCGCGCATCAACTTGCCGATGTACTGCATCTGGCGGCGCTTGCCTTCATGGGAGCGCGTGTGGCGCCACTGCGCGAGGGCGTCGCGCAAGGCCTCCGGCATCGGCGTGGCGGCCAGCGCGGCCTCGGGCATCGTGGTCAAGGCTTCACCGAGCGCCTGCTGTTCGTGCGCTTCGCGTTTCTTCGCACTCTTGCTCGGCCGATCGTAGGCGCTGGCGGGGGTGTCGCGATGGTCGTTTTGGTCGGCTTGCATGGCTGATCGTTATCATAGTTCGCATGACAAAAGCCCAAGGATTCGCCTACAGCCGCGAGCAGTTCCAGCAGCTGGTGGAAGACACGTTGCGCATCGCCCGCAACGCCGGCGCCAGCGATGCCGGCGTGGAAGTGTCCGAAGGGGCAGGGCTGTCGGTGTCGGTGCGCAAAGGCGCGCTGGAGAACGTCGAGCGCAACCGCGACAAGTCCATCGGTGTGGCCATCTATCTCGGCCAGCGCCGTGGCAATGCGAGCACGTCGGATTTCTCGCGCACCGCGCTCGAGCAGACGGTGCGTGCGGCGTACGACATCGCGCGTTTCACGGCCGAAGACCCGGTGGCCGGCTTGCCCGACGAAGCCGACCTGGCGCCACCCGAAGCCACGCAACGCGATCTCGACCTCTGTCACCCGTGGGCGATCGATGCGCAAGGCGCTGCCGACTTGGCGCTGCGTTGCGAAGCGGCGGCTTTCGCCACCGACCGCCGTGTCACCAACTCCGAAGGCGCTGGCGTGTCGGCGCAGCAGTCGCACTTTTTCATGGGCAATACGCGCGGCTTTCGTGGCGGCTATGCGAGCTCGCGCCACGGCTTGTCGGTGTCGCCGATCGTCATGTCGCCAGGCCACCGTGGAAAAGGCGGCCAGGACATGCAGCGCGACTACTGGTACACGTCGATGCGCGACGCCGCCGAGCTGGCCGCGCCCGAGACGGTAGGGCGCTACGCGGCCGAACGTGCGCTGTCGCGCCTGAAGGCACGCAAGATCAGCACCTGCGAAGTGCCGGTGCTGTTCGAGTCGACGCTGGCGTCGGGCTTGATCGGTGCGTTCGTGCAAGCCACGTCCGGCGGCTCGCTGTACCGCAAGGCCAGTTTTCTCGAAGGCTGCCTGGGCCAGAGTGCGATGGCGGCGCACCTCGACCTGCACGAGTTTCCGCATGTGAGAAAAGGCAAAGGCAGTGCGCCTTTCGACGACGAAGGCGTGACGACGCATGCGCGCCGCGTCGTCGATGGTGGCATTGTTCAGGGCTACTTTCTGTCGAGCTACTCGGCGCGAAAGCTCGGCATGCGCACGACGGGCAACGCCGGTGGCGCGCACAACCTGACGCTGTCGAGCCGATTGACGCAACCCGGCGACGACCTCGACGCGATGCTCGCCAAGCTGCATCGCGGCCTGTTCGTCATCGAGCTGATCGGCCAGGGCGTCAATGGCGTCACCGGTGACTACTCGCGCGGCGCGGCCGGTTTCTGGGTGGAGGGTGGGCGCATGGTGCATCCGGTGCACGAGGTCACCATCGCCGGCAACCTGCGTGAGATGCTGAAGGGCATCGTGGCTGTCGGTGCTGACGCCTACACCTCGGGCAGCAAGACCACCGGCTCGGTGCTGATCGAACGGATGAAGGTGGCGGGCGCCTGAGGCCGCGGCGCGGGGAAACCCGCGCCGTGCCATGGGTCCCGCTCTCTAGAATTCCCGCCGTTCGTCCTTCCTCTTACTCTCAGGAGACTTTTCGATGGAACGTCGTCTATTCGTTGGTGGTGCGGGCTTGGCCGGCATCCTCGCTGCTGGCGCTGCGCCCGCAGTGCATGCACAGGCCGCTATCCGCTGGCGCTTGACCTCGAGCTTCCCGAAGGCGCTCGACACGCTGTTCGGCGTCAATGATGTCTTCGCGGCCAAGGTCAAGGCCATGTCGGGTGGCAAGTTCGAGATCACGACGCATGCGCCGGGTGAATTGGTGCCGGCCTTCGGCACCGTCGATGCGCTGCAGAACGGTACCGTCGAAGCTGCGAACACCGCGCCGTACTACTACTTCGGCAAGGACGAGACCTTTGCGCTCGGCTGCGCGATCCCGTTCGGCCTGAACAGCCGCCAGATGACGGCCTGGATGTACGAAGGCAACGGCCTGAAGCTGATGCGCGAGTTCTACGCCGGCTACAACATCATCAACTTCCCGATGGGCAACACCGGGGCGCAGATGGGCGGCTGGTTCCGCAAGGAAATCAAGTCGCTGAAAGATTTCAAGGGCCTGAAGTTCCGTTGCGGCGGCTTCGCTGGCAAGGTCGTCGAGCGCATCGGCGGCGTGCCGCAGAACATCCCTGGCGGTGAGATTTATCAAGCGCTGGAAAAAGGCACGATCGACGCGGCCGAGTGGGTGGGGCCGTACGACGACCAGAAGCTCGGCTTCCAGAAGGTCGCCAAGAACTACGCCTACCCCGGCTGGTGGGAAGGTGGCCCGCAGCTCGACCTGCACATCAACACCAAGGCCTGGGAAGCGCTGTCGGCCGAGAACAAGGCCATCGTCGAGTCGGCGGCGGCCTTCGCGCATGTGGACATGCAGGCCAAGTACGACGGCAAGAACGCCGCCGCGCTGAAGAATCTGGTCGCCGGCGGCGCCAAGCTGTTCCCATTCCCGAAGGACCTGATGGACGCAGCCTTCAAGGAGGCGATGGCGCTGTACAGCGAGATCAGCGCCAAGAACCCGAAGTGGAAGAAGGTCTACGACGACTACTCGGCGTTCCGCAAGGAAGCCAACCTGTGGTTCCGCTTCACCGAGGCGCGCTTCGACAGCTACATGCAGTCGGCCAAGCTCTGAGCCCAGCGCATCGCGCAGCAGAAAGCCCCGCCTCGGCGGGGCTTTTTCATGGCCGACGGCATTGCGGCTACTTCTTTTCCGAGTCCTTCTTGATCGCTTCTTCGAGCGCCTTCATCGGGTCTTCTTCCTTGTCGCCCTCGGGCTCGGAGGCTGCGCCGTCGGGCTCAGACGCGGCGCCTTCGGCCGGTGTGGCATTCGGGTCGGGTTCGGCTTCGGGCATGC
Source organism: uncultured beta proteobacterium (assembly GCA_963738425.1). Taxonomy (GTDB): domain Bacteria; phylum Pseudomonadota; class Gammaproteobacteria; order Burkholderiales; family Burkholderiaceae_C; genus CADEEN01. Next base: position 74,572 of record CAVTWT010000035.1, read on the forward strand.
CCATCGTCTTCAGCGCTTCCTCGGCATTGATCTTCGGGCCTTCGTCGATGCCGCCGGTGACGAGCTTCGGAAAGCCGATGACGACTGCCACCATGATCAGTTGCAGGACGATGAAGGCGATCGAGCCCTTGTAGATCTGCGCCGTCGTTACTGCGGGAATGTTCTCGCCGGTGATGCGGTCCTTGTAGTCCTTTTTCGCCGCGACGCTGCGCAGATAGAACAATGCAAAGCCGAACGGCGGCGTCAGGAACGAGGTCTGCAGATTCATCGCCAGGATGACGCCGAACCAGATCATGATCGGATCGATCGGCGTGCCCGGCGGGAACAGCTCGGGCAGGATCTTCTGCGCCACCGGTACCAGCATCGGGACCACGATGAAGGCGATCTCGAAGAAGTCGATGAACATGCCCAGGATGAAGACCAGGATGTTGACGACGATCAGGAAGCCGAGCGCGCCGCCGGGCAGTTTGTCGAACAGGTGCTCGACCCAGAGGTGGCCGTCGGCGGCGTTGAAGGTGAACGAGAACACCGTCGAGCCGATGAGGATGAACATCACGAAAGTGGCCAGCTTGGCGGTGCTGTCCAGCGCCTGGCGCATCAGGCCGAAGTTCAGGCGGCGGCGAGAAAACGCCATGATCAGCGCGCCCATCGCGCCCATCGCGCCGCCCTCGGTGGGCGTGGCCACGCCGAGGAAGATGGTGCCGAGGACGAGGAAGATCAGCACCAGCGGCGGGATCAGCACGAAGGTCACCTGCTCGGCCAGCCGTGACAGCAGGCCCATCTTGGTGACGCGGTTGATGATCGCGAGCGCCAAAGCCAGCAGAGACGCCACGGTCAGCGCCAGGATCAGGCGCTCGTCGCCGGGCGAAGCGCCTTCACGGCCGATCCACGATTGCATTGCCTGGTCGTGCACCTGCATCCAGGCGTAGGCTGCGGCAGCGCAGATTGCCAACAACACGAGCAGCGACTTGTGACCACTGGCGCCATTGCTTTCGCGGTAGATGCGAGCCTCCGGCGGCAAGGCCGGCACCCACTTGGGTTTGACGATGGCCACTGCAGCAATGAACAGCAGGTACAGGCCGACCAGCAACAGGCCGGGGTACAGCGCGCCGGCGTACATGTCGCCCACCGAGCGGCCCATCTGGTCCGCCAGCACGATCAGCACCAGCGACGGCGGGATCGCCTGCGCCAGCGTGCCCGAGGCGGTGATCGTGCCGGTGGCGATGGTGCGGTTGTAGCCGTAGCGCAGCATGATCGGCAGCGAGATCAGGCCCATCGAGATCACCGCCGCGGCGACCACACCCGTGGTTGCCGCCAGCAGGGCGCCGACGAGGATGACCGCCACGGCGACGCCGCCGCGCACCGGGCCGAAGACCTGGCCGACGGTCTCGAGCAGGTCTTCGGCCATGCCGGAACGCTCGAGAATGATGCCCATGAAAGTGAAGAACGGGATCGCCAGCAGCGTCTCGTTGCTCATGATGTTGAAGACGCGCAGCGGCAACGCCTGGAACAGCGTGGTCGGGAACAGGCCGACCTCCATGCCGATGAAACCGAACAGCAGTCCGGTGGCTGCCAGGCCGAAAGCGACTGGGATGCCGGTGAGCAGGAAGAAGAGCAGGCCGCAAAACAGCAGCGGAACAAAGTTCTGGGCGATGAAGGCCGTCATACCAGTGCCGCCCGGCCGTTCCGAAGGTACTGGGCGCCCCAAGGGCCACAGAGTGGCCCCTTCGGAGCCAAGGGGGCAGCGAACGCAGTGAGCATGGGGGTTTTCATTTCAGCCCCTTCGCCGCGGCGGCGAGTTCTTGTTCGTGTTTGGCCGCGGCTTCGGCCAGTTCCTCGGCCAGGCGCTCCTCTTCCGACTTGCCGTCGGCGTCGCTGAAGGGCTCGCTGCGGTGGCCGGTGAGGAAGGCGATGCGCTTGATCAACTCCGACACGGCTTGGAGCAGCAGGATCGTGAAGCCCGCCGGCAACAAGAACCACACCGGCCAGCGGATCAGTCCGCCAGCGTTCTGGCTCATCTCGCCGGTGTTGATCGCGCGCATGAAGACCGGCCACGCGAAGTCGATCATGATGATCGCCAGCGGGATCGTGAAGACGACGATGCCGATCGAATCGATGATGGCGTTGGTGCGCTTGGACAGCTTGCTCGAGATGAAGTCGATGCGCACATGCGCGTTCTTCAGCATCACGTAGCCGACGCCGAGCATGAACACCCCGGCAAACAGGTACCACTGGATCTCGAGCCAGGCATTGCTGCCGATGTTGAAGGCCTTGCGCAGCGAGGCGTTGCCGGCGCTGATGACCACCGCCGCCAGCACGAGCCACATGACAAGCTTGCCGATCAGTTCGTTGAACTTGTCGATACCGGCCGACAGTTTGAGTAGCGCTCCCAAGTGCAGATCCTCCGCGGTTCAGACCGGTTGGATGCTCCCAGGGTTTGCCGGCAGCAGCAAAGGGTTCTAACCCCTACGTGTCGGCACGTTGCTGCGCTTGGATGAACAGGTTCGTCGAGCGTGCGCCGCTGCGGCAGAAGGCCAGCAACGGCCTCGGCAGCTCGGCGAGCAGCGCGGCAAACGCAGCGATCTGCTCCGGCGTTTGTCCCCCGCCGCTCACTGGCAGGAAGCGGTACTCGAGGCCAGCCGCTTTGGCAGCGGCCTCGATCGCCGCGTTGGTCGGCTGATCGGGGCCATGCTCGAAGTCCGGGCGGTTGTTGACGACGCTGCGAAAACCTGCGCGCGCCACTGCGGCCATCGCGTCAGGCGTGAGTTGCGGGGCCACGCAGACGTCAGCGGCGACCTGGCGATAAGCGGGATTCAGCAGATTCATTTCAAGGCCGCTTTGACTGCCGCCGACACCATGCCCATGTCGGCCTTGCCCGCGAGTTGCGCTTTCACCGCGCCCATCACCTTGCCCATGTCGCCGGGCCCGGCAGCGCCGAGCTCCTTGACGATGCGCGCCACCTCGGCCGCCACTTCAGCGGCCGACAGGCGTTGCGGCAGGTAGGCCTCGAGCACTTTCATCTCGGCCGTTTCCTTGTCCACGAGGTCGGTGCGGCCGGCTTGCTGGAACGCCGTGATCGAGTCCTTGCGCTGCTTGACGAGTTTGTCGAGCACGCCGACGACCTGCACGTCGTCGAGCACGATGCGCTCATCGACTTCGCGCTGCTTGATCGCGGCCAGCAGGAAGCGGATCGTGCCCAGGCGCTCGGCGTCCTTGGCGCGCATGGCGGTCTTCATGTCTTCGGTGATTTGGTCTCTCAAGCTCATGTCGGTCCTTCGCAAACAAAACGAGCCCGCTGCGGCTTCCCGCGCGGGCTCGGATTCACAAGACAGTGGCCGTTCAGTACAGCTTCTTTGGCAGCTGCATAGAGCGCACGCGCTTGTAATGGCGCTTCACCGCGGCCGCCTTCTTGCGCTTGCGTTCGGCGGTGGGCTTCTCGTAGAACTCACGAGCGCGCAGATCGGTGAGCAAGCCCAGTTTTTCGATCGTGCGCTTGAAGCGGCGCAGGGCCACATCGAAGGGCTCATTCTCTTTGACGCGGATCGTGGTCATGAAACGGAAAATCCTTGATATCGCCCGCGCTCTGCTGGTGGCGCGGGCAGGTCAGAAAAGCCGACGATTATAGCCACAACCCGCGCCGGACCGAACTCCCGAGCCCGGGCTGTGGGCCGGGCGGCGTCGGTGGCTACCATAGCCCCATGCCGCCTCCGGTCCTGGACCCTCGATTGGCCGCCTGCCTGGCGCCGCTGGCGCCCGCCTTGGCCGCCCACGCCCAGCGCGGGCTGGTCTTGAAAGATGGAACCAGTGGCGCTTGGCTGCATGTCAACGAGGTGATGGCGCAGTGGCTGGGCCGGCCCGCCGAGGAGTTGATCGGGCGGCCGCAGGCTCTGGAAGCCGAGCTGTTCGGTGATGCCGCGACGGCGCTGCGGGTCGCCGAGCAGGCTGCGGCGGCCCAGGCCGATCCGACCGCCGCCGAGCACAAGGTCGAACTCGGCGGCGTGCGCCGCGAGTTCGAGGTGCTGCGTCAACGCTTGACAGGCCCTGACGGCCAGGGGCTGATGGCCGCCGTCTGGCATGACCTGGCGCCCGAGCGTCGCCGTGAAGCCCAGTTGCGCAACGCCCTGGAACAACTCGAGCAGCAACAACTGGCCAATGTGCAACTGCGCCGCGAAGCCCAGGGCCAGCAGTCGCCGCGCGACACGGCCACCGGGCTGTCCAACCGGGCGAACTTCGAGGATCAGTTGCGGCGAGAAGTCGACCTTTCGACGCGCGAGCACCGCGAGTTTGCGCTCGTGTCGATCGAGATCGATGCCCTCCCCGACGATGTGGCGGCGCTCGGCGCTGCCGTCCGTCCGCGCGTGCTCGAGGCCCTCGGACGCCTGTTGCGAAGCAACACCCGAGCCATGGATGCGTCGTGCCGCTACGACGACAACCGGTTCGCCGTGCTGCTGTCGGGCGTCGGTCTGGCCACCGCGCATTCGCGCATGGAGGGCTTTCGGCGCCAATGCGCAACCCAGATCGTGGCCCACGAGGGGCGCGACATCGGCTTCACGGTGTCGATGGGAGTGGCGAGTTTTCCGCACACCGCGCAGACGCAGGATGAACTGCGCGCAGCCTGCGAGTCGGCGCTGGTCGAAGCGCGTCAGCGCGGCGGCAACCGGGTGACGCTGGCCAGCATCGAATTCGGCGCCGGATAGCTCGCTCACCCCCGAGCGGCTTCGCCGCTCCCCCTCGACGGGGCACCGCCGGCGGCCTGGCAGAGCCAGTTCCGCGGCGGTTGCTTGGCAAGACTCAATCCTCCATCAGAGCGCGCACATGCGCGGCGGTTCCGCTGGCCAGGCCCTGCAGGCTGTAGCCACCTTCGAGTGTCGAGACGACGCGCCCGTGCGCGCATTCGTCGGCCACTGCCATCAATTCGCGCGTGATCCAGTGAAAGTCGTCGTCGGTCAAGGCCAGGCCACCCAGGGGGTCGAGATGATGGGCGTCGAAGCCGGCGGAGATCACCAGCAACTCAGGCGCAAAGTCGCGCAGCGCCGGCAGCATCTGGGCGCGCATGTGCCTGCGGAACGTGGCCGAGTCGCAGCCTTGCTGCAGCGGGATGTTGACGATGTTGCCGGCGATGCCCGACTCGACACGCGCGCCAGTCCCCGGATAGAAAGGCGCCTGGTGGCTGGAGCCGTAGAACAGGTCCGGGTCGTCGTAGAAGCAGTTCTGCGTGCCGTTGCCATGGTGGACATCGAAGTCCACCACCGCCACACGGCGCAGGCCATGAGCAACGCGGGCATGAAGGGCGGCGATGGCGGCTTGATTGAAGATGCAAAAGCCCATCGCCCGCTCGGCCTCTGCATGGTGGCCGCAGGGGCGCGTGGCGCAGAACGCGTTGCGTGCCTCGCCGCCGATGACGCTGTCGACCGCCGCGCAGGCCGCGCCGACGCAACGCAGCACCGCTTCCCAGCTGCCGGGCGACATGATCGTGTCGCCGCCATCGAGCGCTCGAAACCCCTGGCTGGGCCCGGCGGCCTCGACCGCGTCGAAATAGGCCCCGCTGTGAACAAGGAGAATTTGTTCTCGCGAGCCGCGCGGTGCTTCGCAGCGCTGCGCGGCCGCGAACTCGGGGGCCTCGAGTGCCTGCAGCACCGCATCAAGGCGCTGCGGCGATTCAGGGTGGTGCGGGCCAGGACGATGTTCCAGGCAGGCAGGGTGGCTGAAGATGGAGGTACTCATGGAAGGTTCGCGGTGAGTGTCTTGCGGTGAGGTGCCATCGTGACAGGCCGCGGCGGTTTGCCGATGCCTTCATCAACATGAAAGGGTAAACCCACTGCGGGCAAGCGACGGCTAGCATGCAAAGTCCGGACAACGAAACGCTGCGACGGCTGCAAGCGCTGCTGATCCCGCACATCGTGTGCGGGGCGGGTTGTCCCTTGATCTTGACTGCGGTCAATAGAAGTTTTTTCGGACCTGCAGACCATCGCGTTATCAACTGCGGAGTGACACGGCCGGCGCACAAGCTGGCACGCCATTCCAGATCGACACCACCGACTGGAGACATCGATGAAGTTCCCTGAAATTGCCACCGGCCGCACGAGCCAGGGCCGTCTGCCGATCACCCGATTTGCCGCCGCGGCCTGCGCCGCAGGGGCGATGTTCGCGGCGCCCGCTTGGGCTGCGTGGGAGCCGAGCAAGCCTGTCGAGTTCGTGATCCCGGCCGGTACGGGCGGCGGCGCCGATCAGATGGCGCGGCTGATCCAGGGCATCATCGTCAAGCACAAGTTGATGAAGGAGTCGATGGTCGTCGTCAACAAGGCCGGCGGCGCTGGCGCCGAGGGCTTCCTGGCAGTCAAAGAGGCCAAGGGCGATCCGCACAAGATCATCATCACCCTGTCGAACCTGTTCACCACGCCGATGGCTACCGGCGTGCCGTTCAACTGGAAAGAAATGACGCCAGTCTCGATGATGGCGCTCGACCAGTTCGTGTTGTGGGTCAATGCCGAGTCGCCCTACAAGACGGCCGCCGAGTACATCGCAGCGGTCAAGGCCGCCGGCCCGAACAAGATGAAGATGGGTGGCACTGGCTCGAAGCAGGAAGACCAGATCATCACGGTCGGCCTCGAGAAGGCCACGGGTACCAAGTTCATTTACGTCCCCTTCAAGGGCGGTGGCGAGGTGGCGGTGCAACTGGTGGGCAAGCACATCGATTCGACGGTCAACAACCCGATCGAAGCGGTGGCGCAATGGCGCTCCGGCGCACTGCGCCCGCTGTGCGTGTTCGACGACACGCGCATGCCCTACAAGGAGAAGGTCACGGCCACGCAGTCGTGGGCCGACATCCCGACCTGCAAGGAGTCCGGCGTGCCGACCGACTACGTGATGCTGCGTGGCATCTTCATGGCGCCCGGCGTGGCCCCCGACCAAGTCGCCTTCTACACCGACTTGCTCAAGAAGGTGCGTGAGACGCCGGACTGGAAGGAGTTCATGGAGAAGGGCGCCTTCAACCAGACGGCGATTGCCGGTGCCGAGTACACCAAGTGGCTCACTGACGCCGAGAACTTGCACCGCACGCTGATGACCGAGGCCGGCTTCCTCGCCAAGCCCTAAGCGCCAGAGCGGGCGCCGAACCGCGCCCGCCCCTTCTTCCACCCACTAGATGTTCCCAGGTCCCGGCCGCGTGCAGCAGGCCGAGGCTGGGCTCATCCCTATCGCCAGAGGAGAGCGCGATGTCGCAACCAGACAGCAGCAGTGAAGCACCGGGCACGACGGTGGCGCGCAACTCGACCATCGATGCCGTCGTCGCCCTCTGCCTGGTCGTCGTCGGCCTGGTCGAAGTCATCGAGGCACGCCGCCTCGGTGCCGAGTGGACCAGCGACGGCCCGGGCGCAGGCTACTTTCCGTTCTATATCGGTCTGATCCTGCTCGTCTGCGGTGCGGCCATCTTCGTGCAGTCGCTGCGTGCCCGCAAAGCCGACGACAGCGTGTTCGTCGACAGCGTGCAATTGAAACGCGTGCTGTCGGTGCTGGTGCCGTCGGCGATCTACGCCGGCGCGATCATGGTGCTGGGCATCTATGTTGCGTCTGCGCTCTTCATCACCCTGTTCATGATCGTGCTCGGCAAGTACTCGCCGCTCAAGAGCGTCGTCGTCGGCGTCGCGGTCAACGCACTGTTCTTCATGATGTTCGAGGTCTGGTTCAAGGTGCCGCTGTTCAAGGGCGCGCTCGAGCCACTTCGTTTCCTCGGCTACTAGCAGTTCAACTGGAGCGCACAAGCATGGAAGAACTCAGCGCACTGATGAACGGCTTTGCCGTCGTGCTCACGCCGTTGAACATCGGCCTGATGTTCGTCGGCATCATCCTCGGCGTATTGATCGGCGTGCTGCCGGGACTCGGCGGCGCCAACGGCGTCGCCATCCTGCTGCCGCTGACGTTCACGATGTCGCCGACCTCGGCGATCGTGATGCTGTCGTGCATCTACTGGGGCGCGCTCTTCGGCGGCGCCATCACCTCGATCTTGTTCAACATCCCGGGTGAACCCTGGTCGGTGGCGACCACCTTCGACGGCTACCCGATGGCGCAGAAGGGGCAGGCCGGGCCGGCGCTGACGGCGGCGTTCACTTCGTCGTTCATCGGTGCCTTCGTCGCCGTGCTGATGATCACGTTCCTGGCGCCGCTGGTGGCCAAGTTCGCGCTCAAGTTCGGCGCCCCGGAATTCTTCTCCGTGTACCTGCTCACGTTCTGCAGCTTCGTCGGCATGGGCAAGGGCAATCCGTTCAAGATCCTGGTGTCGATGGCGCTCGGCTTCGCGCTGGCGTCGGTCGGCATGGACACCGTGACCGGCCAGTTGCGCATGACCTTCGGCCTGCCCGAACTGATGCGCGGCTTCGACTTCCTGATCGCCGTCATCGGCCTGTTCGGCATCGGCGAGATCCTGCTGTCGATGGAAGAAGGCCTGAAGTTCCAGGGCAAGTCGGCCAAGATCGATGCCAAGGTGGTGTGGGAAACCTGGAAGACCCTACCGAAGTACTGGGCGACCTCGATCCGCAGCTCGCTGGTCGGCATCTGGATGGGCATCACGCCCGGCGGTGCGACGCCGGCCTCGTTCATGAGCTATGGCCTGGCGAAGAAGTTCTCGAAGAATGGCGCCAAGTTCGGCACCGGCGAGGTCGAGGGCGTCATCGCGCCCGAGACCGCCGCGCACGCCGCCGGTACCAGCGCGCTGTTGCCGATGCTCGCGCTCGGCATCCCCGGCTCGCCGACGGCGGCAGTGCTGCTGGGTGGCCTGCTGATCTGGGGCTTGCAGCCCGGTCCGCTACTCTTCGTCGAGCAGAAGGATTTCGTGTGGGGCCTGATCGCCAGCATGTACCTGGGCAACCTCGTCGGTCTGATCGTCGTGCTGTCCACGGTGCCGCTGTTCGCGTCGATCCTGCGCATCCCGTTCTCGATCATTGCGCCGGTGATCATCGTCATCTGCGCCATCGGCGCCTACACCGTGCACAGCGCGATGCTCGACATCTGGTTCATGCTCGGCTTCGGCGTCGTCGGCTACGTCTTCAAGAAGCTCGATTACCCGCTGGCACCGCTGGTGCTCGCGTTGGTGCTCGGCGACAAGGCCGAGGACTCGTTCCGCCAGGCGATGCTGGTGTCGCAGGGCGAGGTGTCAATCATGTGGGCCAACCCGCTGGTGGGTACCATCACCACGGTGGCGTTGGTGATGCTGTGCTGGCCGCTGATTTCCAAGGCCATCGCCCTGGTGCGAGCACCGAAGGTGAGCGAGTTTCCGGCCGAGCGGCCGGTGGATTGAAAGGAGACGAAGATGCCAGTCGTTGCATTGACCCAGGGCATGGGCTCGCTGGCCCAGGACATCGCCGAGCAGTTGGCGCAGGAGTTGAAGCTGGCGACGCTGCAGCACGAGGTGGCCGAGCGTGTGGCCAGCAAGATGCACGTGCCCAAGAGCCTGATCAGCCGCCTGCGCGCCGGCAAGTCCGGAGCGATCGAGCGCCTGCGCGCCGACCGCGCGAGCATTGCCGTCTACACGGCCGAAGAGGTGCTCGAGACTGCGGCCCGCGGCAACGTCGTGCTGCGCGGTTGGGGCGCCACCGCCTTGCTGCGCTCGGTGCCGCATGTGCCGTGCATCCGCATCATGCGGCCGTTCGAGAAACGCGTGCAGTGGCTGATGGCCGAACTCGACACCGACGATCGCGACCTCGCCGAAAAAGAGATCCAGCGCAGCGACGAGTCCAACGCCTCGCGCATGAACGAGCAGTTCGGCGTCACCTGGGGCGACCCGGTGCTGTTCGACATGGTGCTCAACACCGACCGGCTGTCGGTCGACAGCTGCGTGCAGCAGATCAAGGCGCTGCTGGCGCGGCCTGAATTTGCCGAGACGCCGGCTTCGCTCGCCTTGCTCCAAGGCATGGCGCTGGCAGCGCGCGTGCGGGCGGCGCTGCGTGGCAGCGAGCCGACCGAGGGCGTGGACGTGTTGATCGAAGCCGATGGCGGCGCCCTCAAGCTGTCGGGCATTGTCGTCAGCGACGACGAACGGACGGCCACCGAACAGGTGGCGGCAGCGGTGCCCGGCGTGACGAGTGTGGACAACCAGCTGCGCGTGATGAAGATGTCGCGCTTGTTCCCGTCGTCGAAGAACTAGATTTTCCCGCGCTGCTTCAACCGCGACAGTGTCTCTGCCGAGAGGTTGAGGTAGGCCGCGAGTTCCTTCTTCGGGATGCGCTCGGCCAGTTCGGCATGTTTGCGCATGAAGCGGTGCACGCGGCCGGGTGCATCCAGCAGGTGCAGCGTGATCGTGTGCGCCATGATCTCGCTCATCAGACGCATCACGTGGTACTCGAACTCGGCCTTGAACTTCGGGTGCCGATCCATGAACGCAACCCATTGGCGCATCGGTAGCTTGGCCACGCGCGCCTTGGTGACGCTGACGATGGCATAGGGCGTCGGCGTGTTCAGCCGCCACGCCGCGTAGCTGGTCTCGATGTCGCGCTCGTCGGCGAAGCGCAGGATCATCTCGTGGGCGTCGGCGTCGGAGACGACGCGCTTCAAGAGGCCATCGAGCACGAAGTACTGCTCCATCTCGTGCACACCCTGATGCAACAGGTATTCGCCCTTGGGGCAATCGACGATTTCGAGGCTGTCCTCCAGCTCGCGCCGCTCCTCGTCGGTCATGGTCTGAAGCACCACGTTCTGCTTCAACTGAACGCGAATGACGTTTCGTTCGGGATGCTGGGCCAGCGGGGTCATCGATGTGAGGGGCAACGCCAGGGGCCAGTTGCCGAAAGTTGACCGCGGTCAACGGGGATGCGAAGTCCGCTTTTCTACCATAGCCGCCAAACCCCAAGACTCTATGGAGCGTGCCATGTCGGCAGTCCTTTCACCCGTGACGACCCCCGCCGCTGAAGCCACGATGACCGACGGCTTCCATCTTGTCATCGACGCCCTGAAGCTCAACGGCATCAGCACCATCTACGGCCTGCCCGGCATCCCGATCACCGACCTGACGCGCAAGGCGCAGGCGGCCGGCCTGCGCGTCATTTCCTTCCGCCACGAGCAGAACGCCGGCAATGCCGCCGCGATCGCCGGCTTCATCAACGGCAAGCCCGGCGTCTGCCTGACGGTGTCGGCACCTGGTTTCCTCAACGGGCTGACCGCGCTGGCCAACGCCACCACCAACTGCTTCCCGATGATCCTGATCAGCGGCTCCTCGGAGCGCGAGATCGTCGACCTGCAGCAGGGCGACTACGAAGAGATGGACCAGCTGGCCATCGCCCGGCCGCTGTGCAAGGCGGCGTTTCGCGTGCTCAACGCCGAGGACATCGGCGTGGGCATCGCGCGCGCCATCCGCTCGGCCGTCTCGGGCCGCCCGGGCGGTGTCTACCTCGACCTGCCCGCCAAGCTGTTCTCGCAGGCGATGGACGCCGCGGCCGGCGCGGCCTCGCTGATCAAGGTGGTCGATCCGGCGCCGCGGCAGATCCCGGCGCCCGATGCGATCAAGCGCGCACTCGATTTGCTCAAGAGCGCGAAGAAACCGTTGATCCTGCTCGGCAAGGGTGCGGCCTATGCGCAGGCCGATGCCGACATCCGCGCGCTGGTCGAGCGCACCGGCATTCCGTACCTGCCGATGTCGATGGCCAAGGGCTTGCTGCCCGACACGCACGAGCAGTCGGCCTCGGCCGCGCGCTCGTACGTCCTGCCCGAAGCCGACGTGGTGCTGCTGATCGGCGCGCGCCTGAATTGGCTGCTGTCGCACGGCAAGGGCAAGACCTGGGGCGGCAAGGGGCACAAGGACTGGGGTGGCCAGAAATTCATCCAGGTCGACATCTCGCCGACCGAGGCCGACAGCAACGTCGCCATCGACGCGCCGGTGGTCGGCGACATCGGCTCGTGCGTCGCCGCGCTGCTCGCCGGTCTCGGCAAGGACTGGGCGCCGCCACCGGCCGAGTGGCTGGCCGCGGTGGCCGACAAGAAGAACAAGAACGTCGCCAAGATGGCCGAGACGCTGGCCAAGGATCCGAAGCCGATGAACTTCCACAGCGCACTGAACGTGGTGCGCGACATCGTCAAGGCCAATCCGGACGCGATGCTCGTCAACGAAGGCGCCAACGCGCTCGACTTCACGCGTTCCATCGTCGACATGGTCAAGCCGCGCAAGCGCCTGGACGTCGGAACCTGGGGCGTGATGGGCATCGGCATGGGCTTCGCCGTGGCCGCCGCGGTGGAGTCGGGCGAGCCGGTGATCGCGATCGAGGGCGACAGCGCGTTCGGCTTCTCCGGCATGGAGGTCGAAACCATCTGCCGCTACAACCTGCCGGTGTGCGTGGTGATCCTCAACAACAACGGCGTCTACAAGGGCACCGACAAGAACCTGAGCGGCGGCAGCGACGTGGCGCCCACGGTGTTCGTCAAGGACGCGCGCTACGAGAAGCTGATGGAAGCCTTCGGCGGCGTCGGTGTCTATGCCACCACACCGGCTGAGTTGCGCAAAGGCATGGAAGATGCCATCCGCTCGCGCAAGCCGACGCTGATCAACGCCATCATCGACGAGACCGCCGGCACCGAGAGTGGCCGAATCACGAGCCTGAACCCGACCGCGGCCAAGAAGTAATTCCCCCCGTTTCACGTCTCACAGCAGCAGCATTCAAGGAGAAAACAATGTCTGGCGAACTTCCCCTCAAGGGCATCAAGATCATCGACTTCACGCACGTGCAGGCCGGCCCGGCCTGTACCCAGCTGCTGGCCTGGTTCGGCGCCGACGTCATCAAGGTCGAACGCCCCGGTTCCGGCGACGTCACTCGCAGCCAGCTGCGCGACATCCCTGGGGCCGACGCCCTGTACTTCACCATGCTCAACAGCAACAAGCGCTCGTTGACGCTCGACACCAAGCAGGCCGAGGGCAAGGCCGTGCTGGAGAAGCTGATCAAGGAGTCCGACGTCATGGTCGAGAACTTCGGCCCCGGCGCGCTCGACCGCATGGGCTTCACCTGGGAGCACATCCAGTCGCTCAACCCCGGCATGATCCTGGCGTCGGTCAAGGGCTTCAGTGACGGCCACCACTACGAAGACCTGAAGGTCTACGAGAACGTCGCGCAGTGCGCGGGCGGTGCGGCCTCGACCACCGGCTACTGGAAGGGCGAGAACTCGGGCCCGACGATTTCGTCGGCCGCGCTCGGCGACTCCAACACCGGCATGCACCTGGCCATCGGCATCCTCACCGCCTACATCGGCAAGCAGAAGACCGGCAAGGGCCAGAAGGTCGCCGTGTCGATGCAGGATTCGGTGCTGAACCTGTGCCGCGTCAAGATGCGCGACCAGCTGCGCCTGGACAAGCGTCGGCTACCTGGAAGAGTACCCGCAGTACCCGCACGAGATGGAAGCCTTCGCCGACAAGGTGGTGCCGCGCGGCGCCAATGCCGGCGGCGGTGGCCAGCCGGGCTGGATCCTGAAGTGCAAGGGTTGGGAGACCGACCCCAACGCCTACATCTACTTCACGATCCAGGGTCATGCCTGGGGCCCGATCTGCGACGCGCTTGGCAAGCCCGAGTGGAAGGACGACCCGGCGTACAACACGCCGGCCGGCCGTCAGCCGCACATCATGGACATCTTCGCCACCATCGAGAACTCCATCAAGGACAAGACCAAGTTCGAGGCGGTCGACATCTTCCGCAAGTTCGACATCCCGTGCGCGCCGGTGCTGTCGATGAAGGAGCTGCTGCACGACAAGTCGCTGCGCGCCAGCGGCTCGATCGTCGAAGTGCCGCACAAGGTGCGCGGCAGCTACTGGACCGTCGGCAGCCCGATCAAGTTCTCCGGCATGAAGCCCGAGGTCACGGCCTCGCCGCTGCTGGGCGAGCACACCGACTCCGTGCTGGCCGAACTCGGCTACTCGGCGCAACAGATCGCCGCGATGCACGAGGTCAAGGCAGTTTAAGGACCACCCCCGGAGCGGCTTGCGCCGCTCCCCCTCAAGGGGGCACCGCTGGCGGACCGGCGGAGCCGGATCCGCGGCGGTTGCTTGAAACATTACCTCGAGGACGACATGACTACCTCGATCGACCTCGCCGCACTGGTCGCTGCCGTTGGCGACGCCGTGATGGTGTGCGACGCGCAGGGCGCCATCACGCTCTGGAATCCGGCCTGTGAGCGCATGTTCGGCCACGCCGAGGCCGATGTGCTCGGCAAGACGATGGACATGATCATTCCCGAGCGTCTGCGCAAACGCCACTGGGACGGCTACGAGAAGACCATGGCCACGGGCATCACCAAGTACGGCCACGACGTGCTGCGCGTGCCGGCGGTGCACAAGGACGGCCACACGATGTCGATCGCCTTCACCGTCGCCATGCTGTACACGCCCGACGGCAAGGTCAGCGCCATTGCTTCCATCATTCGCGACGAAAGCAGCCGCTTCAACGAAGAACGCGCCCTCAAGAAGCGCCTGACCGAACTCGAAGTCCAACTCGCCGCGAAGACCTAGGATAGGGTTATGACGACCCCTGGCTCACTTCGTTCGCGTCCCCCGAGGGGAGCGTCATGGCCTTGGGGCGGCCCGGCGGCAATGACATGAGCAAGGCACTCGACGGCGTCCGCATCCTCGACTTCACCCACGTCCAGTCAGGCCCGACCTGCACCCAGTTGCTGGCCTGGCTCGGCGCCGACGTGATCAAGGTCGAGCGGCCGGGCGAGGGCGACGCCACGCGTGGCCAGTTGCGTGACATCCCGGGCGTCGATGGCCTGTACTTCACGATGTTGAACCACAACAAGCGCTCGATCACGATCAACACCAAGAAGGCCAGCGGCCTGGCCGTGCTCGACCGCCTGATCAAGACTTGCGATGTGCTGGTCGAGAACTTCGCACCCGGTGCGCTGGAGCGCATGGGCATCACCTGGGAGCACATCCAGGGCCTCAACCCGCGCATGATCGTGGCCTCGGTCAAGGGCTTCGGCCCAGGGCCGTTCGAGGGCTGCAAGGTCTATGAAAACGTGGCCCAGTGTGCCGGCGGCGCGGCGTCCACCACCGGCTTCGACGATGGCCCGCCGCTGGTCACGGGCGCGCAGATCGGCGACAGCGGCACGGGCGTGCACCTGGCGCTCGGCATCGTCGCCGCGCTCTACCAGCGCAACAGCACGGGCCGCGGCCAGAAGGTGCTGGCGCCGATGCAGGACGCAGTGCTCAACCTGTGCCGCGTCAAGCTGCGCGACCAGCAGCGCCTGGACCGCACGCACACGCTGCACGAGTACCCGCAGTACCCTGACGGCAAGTTCGGCGACGCCGTGCCACGCGCCGGCAACGCCTCGGGCGGCGGCCAGCCGGGCTCGATCCTGAAGTGCAAGGGCTGGGAGACCGACCCCAACGCCTACATCTACTTCATCACCCAGGCCGCGGTCTGGCCCGCCGTGTGCAAGGTCATCGGCGAGCCCGACTGGATCGACGACGAGGCCTACGCCACGCCGCAGGCGCGCCTCTTGCACTTGAAGCCGATCTTCGCGCGCATCGAGCGCTGGACCATGACCAAGACCAAGTACGAGGCGATGGACATCCTGAACCAATACGACATTCCGTGCGGGCCGATCCTGTCGATGAAGGAAATCGCCAATGAACCGGCGCTGCGGGCCAGCGGCACCATCGTCGAAGTCGATCATCCGGCGCGCGGCAAATACCTGTCCGTCGGCAACCCGATCAAGCTGTCCGACAGCCCGACCGAAGTCAAGCGCTCGCCGCTGCTCGGCGAACACACTGATCAAGTTCTGGAACAGTTGGGCTTCAGTGCTGCAGAAGTAGAACAACTTCGCACTGAAGGTGCTGTCTGATGGGAATCTTCCAATGACTGCTCGAACGATCCCCATCGTTGCTGACACCTCTCAGGGCGCGACCCGTCAGCGCAAGCGCGAGGCCCCGAAGGGCCGCGTCGTCGATGCCGCCGCTCTCGACGAGGTGCGCGCGCTGCTTGGCACCGCATCGCGCGCGCACGATCTGCTGATCGAGCACCTGCACCGACTGCAGGACCGATTCGGCCACCTCAGTGCGCGCCACCTGGCCGCGCTGGCACGTGAAATGGGCTTGGCGCAGACCGAGGTCTACGAGGTCGCGACCTTCTACCACCACTTCGACATCGTCAAGGAAGGTGACGCGGCGCCGGCGGCGCTCACCGTGCGCGTCTGCGATGGCTTGTCGTGCGAGATGGCCGGCGCGCAGGAGCTGTTGGCGAAATTGCCGGCGATTCTCGGCAAGGACGTGCGCGTGATCGCAGCACCGTGCATCGGCCGTTGCGAGCAGGCGCCTGCCGTGGCGGTCGGCCAGCACCCGGTGCCGCAGGCGAGCTGCGAGGCTGTGCAGGCCAAGGTCGAGGCCGCGGCGATCACGCATGTGCCGAGCGGCTTCATCGACCGCGCTGCCTACGAAGCGCAAGGAGGCTACCGCCTGCTCAAGCGATGCATCGGCGGTGAGGATGACGTCGAGTCGGTCATCAAGACGATGGAAGACTCGGGCCTGCGCGGCCTCGGCGGTGCAGGCTTTCCGGCCGGGCGCAAGTGGCGCATCGTGCGCAACGAAACCGCGCCGCGGCTGATGGCGGTGAACATCGACGAAGGCGAGCCGGGCACGTTCAAGGACCGCTTCTATCTCGAGCGCGACCCGCATCGCTTCTTGGAGGGCATGCTGATCGCAGCCTGGGCAGTCGGCATCGCGAAGATCTACATCTACCTGCGTGACGAGTACCACGGCTGCCGCACGATGCTCGAAGCCGAACTCGCCAAGCTGCGCGCGCAGCCGCCGTACCCCGGCATGCCCGAAGTGGTCCTGCGTCGCGGCGCCGGCGCCTACATCTGCGGCGAAGAGTCGGCGATGATCGAATCGATCGAAGGCAAGCGCGGCATGCCGCGGCTGCGGCCGCCGTATGTGGCGCAGGTCGGGCTGTTCGGCCGCCCGACGCTGGAGCACAACTTCGAGACCCTGTACTGGGTGCGCGAGATTCTCGAAAAGGGCGGCGCGTGGTTCGCTTCGCAAGGGCGCAACGGCCGCAAGGGGCTGCGCTCGTTCTCGGTGTCGGGCCGTGTGAAGAATCCGGGCGTCAAGCTGGCACCGGCCGGCATCACGTTGCGCGAGCTGATCGACGAGTTTTGCGGCGGCATGGCCGACGGCCACACGCTGTACGGCTATCTGCCTGGCGGCGCTTCGGGCGGCATCCTGCCGGCGTCGATGGACAACATCCCGCTCGACTTCGACACCTTGCAGCCGCACGGTTGTTTCATCGGCTCGGCCGCCGTGATCGTGCTGTCGGACAAGGACAGCGCTGTCGGCGCCGCGCGCAACATGATGCGATTCTTCGCCCATGAATCCTGCGGGCAGTGCACGCCATGCCGCAACGGCACGGCCAAAGCATCGCAGCTGATCGAGCAGCCGAAGTGGGACTTGCCGCTGCTCGCGGACCTGTCGGCCGTGATGCGTGACGCATCGATTTGCGGTCTCGGTCAGGCAGCGCCGAATCCGATCGATTGCGTGGTCAAGTACTTCCCCGAGGAACTGAAATGAGCGCGCGCGACACGGTTGCCTTCACGCTGAATGGCCAAGCAGTCACTGCACAACCCGGCGAGCCGATCATCGAAGTCGCCAAGCGCGAAGGCATCGAGATCCCCCACCTCTGCTACAAGCCAGGCCTCGATGCCGTGGGCAACTGCCGCGCCTGCATGGTCGAGATCGACGGCGAGCGCGTGCTCGCGCCGTCGTGCTGCCGCAGCGCCAGCGCCGGCATGAAGGTCACGACCACCAGTGAACGCGTGCAGCGCTCGCAGAAGATGGTGCTCGAGCTGCTGCTGGCCGACATGCCCGAGCGCGACTACACGCGCCACAACGAGCTCGACGGCTGGGCCGAGAAACTCGGCATCGGCAAGCCGCGCTTTGCCGCGCGCGCGCAACCGGCGCAAGACCTCTCGCACCCCGCCATCGCGGTCAATCTCGACGCCTGCATCCAGTGCACGCGCTGCCTGCGCGCCTGCCGCGACGAGCAGGTCAACGACGTCATCGGCCTCGCGTTCCGCGGCGAGCACGCGAAGATCGTCTTCGACATGGACGACCCGATGGGCGCGTCGACCTGTGTCGCGTGCGGTGAATGCGTGCAAGCCTGCCCGACCGGTGCGTTGATGCCGGCGCGTGATGCCGCGCTCGCAGTGCCGGACAAGAAGGTCGAGTCGGTGTGCCCGTATTGCGGCGTCGGCTGCCAGCTCACCTACAACGTCAAGGACAACAAGATCCTCTACGTCGAAGGTCGCGACGGCCCGGCCAACCAGGGGCGCCTGTGCGTCAAGGGCCGCTACGGCTTCGACTACGCGCACCACCCGCAGCGTCTGACGAAGCCGCTGATCCGCCGCGCCGACGCGCCGAAGAAGCGCGGCGACTTCACGATGGACCCGACGCGCGTGATGGACGTTTTCCGTGAAGCGAGCTGGGAAGAAGCGCTCGACTTTGCCGGCGGCAAGCTGAAGGCCATCCGCGACACGCACGGCAAAAAGTCGCTCGCGGGCTTCGGCTCGGCCAAAGGCAGCAACGAAGAGGCCTACCTGTTCCAGAAGCTCGTGCGCACGGGATTCGGCAGCAACAACGTCGACCATTGCACGCGGCTGTGCCACGCCTCGTCGGTGGTGGCGCTGCTGGAAGGCATCGGCTCTGGAGCGGTCAGCAACCCGGTGATGGACGTGACGAAGGCCGAGGTGGTGATCCTGATCGGCGCCAACCCGACGGTGAACCATCCTGTGGCGGCGAGCTTCATCAAGAACGCCACCAAGACCGGCACCAAGCTGATCGTCATGGACCCGCGGCGCTCCGACCTCTCGCGTGTCGCCCACCGTTTCCTTCAGTTCAAGCCCGATACCGACGTGGCGATGTTGAACGCGTTGATGCACGTCATCGTCAACGAGGGCCTGGTCGATGAAGCCTTCATCGCCGAGCGCACCATCGGCTACGACGAACTGCGCAAGAACGTCGAAGGCTACAGCCCCGAGGCAATGGCGCCGATCTGCGGCATCGATGCCGAAACGCTGCGTTATGTGGCGCGGCTGTACGCGCGCTCGAAGGGCTCGATGATCCTGTGGGGCATGGGCGTGAGCCAGCATGTGCACGGCACCGACAACGCGCGCTGCCTGATCGCATTGGCGCTGATGACGGGGCAGATCGGCCGAGAGGGCACGGGGCTGCACCCGCTGCGCGGCCAGAACAACGTGCAGGGCGCGTCGGACGCCGGCCTGATCCCGATGATGCTGCCCGATTACCAGCATGTGACCAAGCCCGAGGTGCGTCAGCGCTTCGAGAGCGCGTGGAAGTTGGCGCCTGGCACGCTCGACGACAAGGTGGGGCTGACCGTTGTCGAGGTGATGCACGCCATCAAGCATGGCGACATCAAGGGCATGTACGTGATGGGCGAGAACCCCGCGATGTCCGACCCCGACGCCAACCACGCGCGCGATGCGCTGGCGGCGTTGGAGCACCTCGTCGTGCAAGACATCTTCCTCACCGAAACGGCGTACCTGGCCGACGTGATCCTGCCAGCCGGCGCCTTTGCCGAGAAGACCGGCAGCTTCACCAACACCGACCGTCTGGTGCAGATCGGCCGCCAGGCGATCACGCCCCCGGGCGATGCACGGCAGGACTTGTGGATCATCGAACAGATCGCCAACCAACTCGGCTGCGGTTGGAACTACGGCCATGTGTCCGAAGTGTTCGACGAGATGCGCCACACGATGCCGAGCATCGGCGGCATCACCTGGGAGCGGCTCGAACGCGAGCACGCCGTCACCTATCCCTGCGTCGCCGAGGGCGACCCAGGGCAGAGCGTCGTCTTCACCGAAGACTTCCCGCGTGAAGGTGGCCGGGCGCGCTTCGTGCCGGCCGACATCATCCCTGCGAACGAACGACCCGATGCCGAGTACCCGCTGGTGCTGATCACCGGCCGCCAGTTGGAACATTGGCACACCGGCAGCATGACGCGCCGCGCCTCGATGCTCGATGCGATCGAGCCCGACCCGACGGCGCTGGTGCATCCGCTCGACCTCGAGGTGCTCGGTGCGCAGCCCGGCGAGCTGGTGACGATCGCATCGCGGCGCGGCACCGTGTGCCTGTACGCACGCGCCGACGACGGCATGCCGCGCGGCGCGGTCTTCGTGCCGTTCTGCTACTACGAGGCGGCGATCAACACGCTGACCAATGCGGCGCTCGATCCGTTCGCGAAGATTCCGGAGTTCAAGTACTGCGCGGTCAAGGTCACGCGCGGCGGCGAGGCGCCGGTGCAGAGCAGCTACGGCGGCGGGCAGTTGCTCGCGGTACGTGGTGCCTGACGAGCCCCTCACTCCGCACGCCGCACCTCCATCACGCCGTTGCTCGTGACCTCGGCGTAGACCGCCGGGTCCTTCAGCGCCAAGTGCAGCACGATCTTCGCCGCCTGGTGCCGCACCAGGCGGTTGGCGACGATGCCCAGCGCCACCAGCAAGACGCCCGGCAGCGCCTGACCGGCGAGCGCGAGCGCCGCGCCGACGCCAATGAACGCAATCGCGAGCACGTTGCAGCGCGTGCGCTGCACGATGTAGGGCCGCACCAACTGCGGATTGACGACGATGCGAAAGCGTCCGTGCGGCAGGCCGCGTCGGAACTCGTCGTGCGCGATGTAGGGGACGAAGTTGTCGTCGGCAGCCTGGGTCACGACGTCTCCTCCACGCAGTGTTCAGCCGAACGCGCGCCAGGCCATGTAGCCGGCCACGCCGTACAACAGCACGGCGAACACGCGGCGAAAGGCCTGCACGTCCATCGCATGCGCAGCGCGCGCGCCGAGCGGCGCCATCGTCACACTGGCCGCGGCGACGATGGCCAGCGCCGGCAGGTAGAGGTAGCCGACGGCGCCGGGAATCGAAGGCGGCAGCGACCAGCCACCGATCACGTAGCCGAGCGTGCTCGCCAGCGCGATCGGAAAGCCCAGCGCAGCCGCGGTGCCGACGGCGCTGTGCAGCGGCACGTTGCACCAGGCCATGAAGGGCACCGACATGAACGCACCGCCGGCGCCGACCAGCCCCGACAACAGGCCGATGCCGCCGCCGACCGCGGCTTGCCCCCAGGGCTGCGGCAACACGCGTGTGGCGCGCGGCTTGCGGTTCAACAGCATCTGCGTGGCCGAGTAGCCGACGAACAGCGCGAAGACCACGCCGAGCGCCGGGCCCTTGACCAGCGCGAACATGCCGGCACCCGCCACCAGACCACCGACCAGGATGCCCGGCGACATCGCCTGCACGATGTCCCAGCGCACCGCTCCGCGCCCGTGGTGCGCACGCACGCTGGCCAGCGAAGTGAAGACGATCGTCGCCATCGCAGTGGCGATGGCCATCTTGATTGACAGCTCGCCGGACACACCACGATGCGCCAGCATCGTCGTCAGGAACGGCACCTGGATCATGCCGCCGCCGATGCCGAGCAGCCCGGCCAGGAAGCCGGTGACCGTGCCCATCAGCAGCAGTTCGACGAAGAACAACGGGTCGATGGTCAGCCCAATAGCTTCGTGATGGCGCGCCACTCGGCCGCCGTCACTGGCGTGATCGACAGCCGGTTGCCGCGTTGCAGCACGCGCATCGTCGCCAACGAGGGCGTGGCGCGCATCTCGTCGAGCGACAGCAGGCGCGTCTTCTTGATCAGCTTCACATCGACGTTCATCCAGCGCGGCTCTTCGCGTGTGGACTTCGCGTCGAAGTACTTGCTCGCCTTGTCGAACTGCGTCGCGTCCGGGTAGGCATTCGATGCCACTTCCGCCAGACCGGCGACGCCGGGCTCGGGGCATGACGAGTGATAGAACAGCACGCCGTCGCCGGCCTTCATCTCGTCGCGCATGAAGTTGCGCGCCTGGTAGTTGCGCACGCCGTACCAGGGCACGGTCTTCTTCGGCAGGTTTGCGAGGTCATCGACCGAGACATCGGACGGTTCGCTTTTCATCAGCCAGTAAGCCATGTGCTTATTGTCAGCGATGACAAAGAGAAAGGTGTCCACCGCGAGCCGCGGGCCGCATTCCTGAACCCAGGTGAAGTTCAGGTGGGCGAGGTCAGCAGGGCTTCGGGTTCATCTGACGCGAGACGATCACACCCACCCTGCGATGTTCCAAGCCCTAGCTCAAAGAGCATCGGTTCAAGGAAATAAAAACCCGCGCGAACGCAGTGGACGGTTTGACTCTAGCACTACAACAGGTGGCCGTCGCTATCCATTGCAGCGTCGATACGCGCAATCAATGTGTCGATCTGCACATCATCCGCGGCGTTGTGGCGTGCAGTCGCTGCGGATGCTTTTGCAGCTTGCGGTGGCGCGGGCCGATCGGCCAGCTGATACGCCAGATTCAACGCCGCCAGTACGGCCATGCGTTCACGTGCCTTGACTTTTCCGGCATCGCGGATCGCGCTCATTTCGCTGTCCACCAGAGCGACCGCCGACAGCAGCGAAGCCTCGCCGCCCTCGGGGCAGGCCAGGATGTAGCTCTGGCCGAGGATGGTGACTTCCATTTGCTTCGAGCTCATGCCTCCTCCTTGCCGTCGGTTGCAGGCAATCTCTCGAGCAGCGTGTCGATGCGCGTGCGCGCTGCGCCGAGGCGCGACTTCAGGCTGTCGCGTTCACCAGCCAGCGCGGCCACCTGATCGAGCAGCAATTTGTTCGTGCGTTCCAGCTCTTCGTGCCGCAGCAGCAGGCGGTCGATGCGCGTGGCGAGGTCTTGCAGCGTGGCCATGAAGTGTGCAGCGCGTTGTGTGCGGCCGATCATAAAGCGCCCCGAGGACCGGCTGATACCATCTGCGTCGTTGGTGCCTGGGCCGTCGATCTCGGCGGCTTGGGGTAAACGGGAATCGGGAAGCGACGCTGCCACGCAGCAACGCCAACCCGAGCTGCCCCCGCAACGGTAAGCGCACGGAGGTCTCACGACCTCCCGCTCGTGTTCACCGGCCACTGGAGCGACGCCATTGCTCTGGGAAGGCCACACGGGTTGCCTGCGCCAGCCCGGATACCGGCCAGCAGGGGGCGCGGACTCGATTGAGCCCGCGCCGAATCGTGCGTGCTGGCGGGGAAGCTGGCGCGCACCTCGACCGGACCGTTTCAACCATCATGTCTTCTCGCAACCCTGGCGCTCTTGCAGCGCTGCTGTGCATTGCCTCGTTCACGCATGCGCAAACCAACACCACCGCCGACACGTCTCGCATCGTCATCACCGCGGCGCGCGCCGAGCAGCCACTGCCCGATGCGCTGCCTTCCACACGCGTCATCACGCGCAGAGAAATTGAGGCCACGCAGGCGAGCGATCTGCCTGGCGTATTGCGCCTGCTGACGTCGATCGACGTCGCCCAGACCGGGCCGCTCGGATCACAAACCTCGCTCTTCCTTCGCGGCGCCGACAGCCGGCAGACGTTGGTGCTGGTCGATGGTGTTCCTCTTGTGCGCGCCGATTTCGGCACCGCGTCGTGGCAGCACCTGCCACTCGATCAGATCGAGCGCATCGAGATCGTGCGCGGCAACCTGTCGTCGCTGTACGGCGCGCAGGCCGTCGGTGGCGTGGTGCAGATCGTCACGCGTCGCGCCGACGCGCCGCAGGCCCGCGTTGCGGTCGGCACGCAAGGCACGCAGCAGGCCTCGGTGGCCGGTGGCACGACCTTCGGCAACGGTACGCAGCTGTCGGCATCGCTGTCCGCCCAGCGCACCGACGGCTACTCGGCGCGTGACGCCAGCGTCGATCCGGGTGCGAACGCCGACCGCGACGCAGCGCGCCAGGTCGGCGGCAGTGCACGACTCGAACAGCGCTGGGCCGAAGGCCACACCAGCGAGATCAACCTGCTCGCCGGCCGCACGCGCAGCGAGTACGACGGCTTCGCGCCTGGCCTCGACGACGTGCTGAAAACACGCGTCGAAGCGGCCGGCCTGAAGAGCCGCCATGCGCTCGGTGCACAGACCACCGCAACGATCGAACTCGGCCAGACGCGCGAGCACTTCGACGACCCGACTGGCTTCGCACTGAGCGGCGACAACCGCGTGCGCATCGCCGGCGTGCAACTCGGCCACGCACTGAATCCGCAACACGACCTGCAGTTCGGCATCGAAACACGCCGCGAACGCTTCGGCGACAGCACCACGCCCGCACGCACGCGCAGCACCGACAGCGTGCGCGCCGCCTGGCTCGGCCGACCGTTTGCCGGCTGGCAGACGCAGGCCGCGCTGCGCAGCGACGACAGCAGCGACTTCGGCCGCGCCACCACCGGCCTCGTTGCTGCGGCCTGGCAGTGGACCAAGGCGCTGAAATTCAGCGCCCAATGGGCCAGCGGCTTTTCGGCACCATCGTTCCTGGATCAACAGTTCGCCAACCCGGCGACGACGCTCAAGCCCGAGCGCTCGCGGCAGGCCGAGGTGGCGCTGCAATGGTCCGAGGGCGCGGCGCTGCTGCGTGCCGGCCTGTTTGCGCAACGCCAGCGGGACCGCATCGCCTTTGACCCGGTGACCTTCGAGACGCTGAACATCGCGCGTGCCAAGAACCGCGGCCTGGAGCTGATGGCGCAATGGCCCGTGCTGTTCGACGCCGACGGCGTGCTCGGCGCCGACCTCACCTTGCAGGACCCGCGCGATGCGAGCACCGACCAGCCGCTGAAGCGACGCGCCAAACAATCGCTGGCGCTGAACTACAGCACACGCGTTGTCGGCTGGCAGCTCATGACGGCGCTGCGCCACACCGGCAAGCGGCTCGACACCGACCCGGTGACGTTCGGCGATGCCAATAACCCGTCGCGCTCGACGTTTCACGTCAGCGCCTCGCGCGCGCTGACGCCGCAATGGCGCATGGCCGTGAAGCTCGACAACGCCTTCGGCGAGAAGCGGCCCGAGGTGCTCGGCTACACCGCGCCGCCGCGCGTCTTTCTCGTGTCCTTGCAAGGCACGATGCGCTGAGCGCGCGCCATGCCACTGACCGGTGCCCGCCTCGCTGCCCTGGCCCTCGGTTTGGCGCTGGCCACGCTGGCCGTGCTCGCGGCGGCGCTGGCGATCGGCAGTGCGGGCTTCGACGTCGAGATGATTCGCACGCTGCGAGCGCCACGCGTGGCCGCGGCGGCCGGCGTCGGCGCC
The DNA here is from genome assembly GCA_963738425.1 of uncultured beta proteobacterium. Taxonomy (GTDB): domain Bacteria; phylum Pseudomonadota; class Gammaproteobacteria; order Burkholderiales; family Burkholderiaceae_C; genus CADEEN01. The sequence continues at coordinate 99,677 of CAVTWT010000035.1, forward strand.
CTGCTCGCGCTGTCGGGCTTGGCGATGCAATCGCTGCTGCGCAACCCGCTGGCCGATCCCTATGTGCTCGGCACCTCGGGCGGCGCAGCCGTCGGCTCGCTGCTGGCGCTGATGTTCGGCATGGCGATGACGATCGGTGCTGCGGGCGGTGCGCTCGCCGCCGGCGCGCTGCTGCTCTGGTTGGCGCGGCGCGCGCTGGCGACGACCGACGACGCATCGCCGCGACTCATCCTCGCCGGCGCGATGCTGGCCGCGCTGTTCGGCGCCATGGCTTCGCTGCTGCTGGTGCTGACGCCCGACCAGCGCCTGCGCGGCGCGATCTTCTGGCTTGTTGGTGATCTGTCGGGCGCCGACGACGCGGGGGTGAGCCTGCTGGCCGCGATCGTGTTCACGGCCTGGTTCGTCTGGCGCGAGCGCGCGCTCGACCGCCTGCTGCTCGGCAGCGTGGCCGCGCACCTGCTCGGCGAGCCGGTCAAGCGTCTGCGCTTCGAGCTGCTGCTCGGTGCCTCGCTCGCCGCCGCGCTCGCCGTAGCCAGCGCCGGTGCGATCGGTTTTGTCGGCCTCGTCGTGCCGCACGCGCTGCGCCTGGCCGGCGTGCAGCGCACGCGCGATCTGGCGCTGCTGGCGCCGCTCGGTGGCGCCGCGCTGCTGGTGGCTGCCGATCTGCTGTCGCGCACCGTGGCCTCGCCGATCGAGCTGCCGGTGGGTGCGGTGATGGCGCTGTCGGTGCGCCGGTGTTCGTGTGGTTCCTGGCGCGGGGCGGGCGATGAGCATCCTGCTCGAGACCCGCTCACTGACGCTCGCCGCCGCCGGTCGCGACCTCGTGCGAAACCTCGACTGGCAGATCGAGCCCGGCCAGCGCTGGTGCGTGATCGGCCGCAACGCCGCGGGAAAGAGCTCGCTGCTGCGCGCGCTGGCCGGCGTTGGCGAAGTCGGCGTCGCGCAGCGTGGCGACGTGCAGTGGCAAGGCCGGCCGCAGCGCGAGTGGCCGGCCATCGACGCCGCCGCTCTGCGCGCCTTCATGCCGCAGCAGGCCGTCGATCGTTTCCCGATCACCGTCGCGCGGCTGCTCGAACTCAGCGTCGTGCGCCCGCGCCACGACGCTCGTGCGGTGCTGGCGTCACTCGACCTCGACGCGCTCGCCAATCGCCCCGTGCTCGAACTCTCCGGTGGCGAACGCCAGCGTGTCGCGTTGGCGCAATGCGTGCTGCAAGGCGCGCCGCTGCTGCTGCTCGATGAACCGGTGGCGTTTCAGGACCCGGCGCATCAGTCGCTGTTGGCACGCTGGTTGTCGTCTTCATTGCCACGTGATCAAGCGCTCGTGATCTCCGCACACGACGTCAACTGGATCGCACGCACGGCGACGCATGTGTTGGCATTACTGCCGGAGGGCGTGTGCGAGCAGGGAGTGGCGCCCAAACTGTTGCACGCCGACCTGCTGGCTCGCGTCTATGAATGCGGTTGGCGGGTGTCTGGTGGGGTCTGGGTTGCGGACTGAGCGCGACTTTTCGTGCGTCAACGCGCCGACCGTGCCCGCTCAATCGCCTCACACAACAGACCCGCCCCTTCGACAAACCGCGGCCCCATGCGCCCGATCAGGTCGCCGTCGATCGAAACATAGCGCTGCTGATTGACGGCGCTGACCTTCGCAAAGCGCCGCCACGGCGCGAAGTCACGCGTGGCATCTTGCTGGCGGCCGGAGGTGGCGATCAGTTGCGGGTCGGTGGCGATGGCGGCTTCCCAGCTCACGGTGGGTGTGAGCAGCGGCAGGTCGGCGAAGACGTTGACGCCGCCGCACAGGCGCATCGCTTCGCTGATCAGGTGCTCGCGGTTGATCGTCATCAGCGGTTCGTGCCAGAGCTGCCAGAACACGCGCACCGGTTGCGATGATGCCTTTGTCGCGGTGGCGCTCGGCGAGGGCCTGCCATTGCGTTTCGAAGCGGCGCGCCGCGGCTTCGGCGCTGTCGGTGCGGCCGAGCAGGGTGCCCAGGCGACGCAGCGTGTCGGCGATGCCTTGCGCTTGGCGGATCTCGTTTTCGTACACCGCGAGGCCGAGCGAGCGCAGGCGCGCCTTGTGGCGCTCGTTCAGGCCGCTGCCCCAGACCAGCACGAGGTCGGGCTTGAGTTGGGCGATGCGCTCGAAGTCGATCGCATGCGCGTCGCCGACGATGGTCAGCTTCTTCGCGGCCTCGGGGAAGTCGCTGTAGCGGATGACGCCGACCAGCGTGTCGCCACCGCCGGCCGCGTAGGTGAGTTCGGTCAAGTGAGGGCCGAGGCTGATGACTCGCTTCGCGGGCGAGGCGAGCACGACGCTGTGGCCCGCGTCGTCGGTGACGCGCACTTCGGCGTGCGCTGCCAACGATCCGAACGCGACCAGCAGCGCGAACGGGCAGCGCATCACGGCGCCGGTGTCTTCGGCTCGAACGCGCATTGCGGCGCGACGCGGCACTGCCAGCACAGCGGCTTGCGCGCCACGCAGACGTAGCGGCCGTGCAGGATCAACCAGTGGTGCGCATCGACGCGGTACGGCTCGGGGACGGCCTTCATCAGCTTCATTTCGACGTCGTACGGCGTCTTGCCCGGCGCCAGGCCGGTGCGGTTGCCGACGCGAAAGATGTGCGTGTCCACCGCCATCGTCGGCTCGCCGAAAGCGACGTTGAGCACGACGTTGGCGGTCTTGCGGCCGACACCGGGAAGCGCTTCCAGGGCTTCGCGCGAGCGCGGCACTTGGCCGCCATGCTGCTCGATCAGGATGCGGCAGGTCTCGTGCAGATTCTTCGCCTTGTTGCGGTACAGGCCGATCGTCCTGATGTGCTCTTCGATGCCGGCCACGCCGAGGGCGAGCATCTTCTGCGGCGTCGGCGCGACGGCGAACAGGCGCTTGGTCGCCTTGTTGACGCTGACGTCGGTGGCCTGCGCCGACAGCAGCACCGCGGCGACGAGTTCGAAGACGCTGCTGTACTCGAGTTCCGAGGCCGGCTGCGGATTGGCTTCGCGCAGCGTGGCGAAGAAGGTTTCGATGTCTTGCGGCTTCATGTCGGCGCCTTTGCACGCGCGCGGGCCATCGCCGCTTCGATCGCCATGCGCTTGCGCTCCAGCGCTGCGGCGTCGGTGATCGTGCTGGACGCCGCCAAATCCGCGAGCTTGTGTTTTGCTTTCGCGGCCAGGCGCGCATCGTTCTCGCGCGCATCGGATTGTGTCCGCTCGCGGTGCGCAGCGTAGCGCGAGCGCGCACGATCGGCGTCCTGTTCGCTCCACGCCTGCCAGCCACTGCGTCCAGGCGTTGCTTCGATGACCGCGATGCAATCCACCGGACACGCCGGCAGGCACAACTCGCAGCCGGTGCACAGGTCTTCGATGATGGTGTGCATGAGCTTCGGTGCGCCGACGATGCAATCCACCGGGCAGGCCTTGATGCACAGCGTGCAGCCGATGCACCAGTCTTCGTCGATGAACATCAGCTTGCGCGGGCCTTCGGCGCCGTTGCGTCGGGTTCAGCGCGATGACATCGCTGGCCGGTGATCGCGGCCAGCCGCGCGATGCCCTCGGCGCCGCCGGGCGGGCATTGGTTGATCTTGGCTTCGCCGCTCGCGATCGCCTGCGCATACGAGCGGCAATCGGGGTAGCTGCAGCGCGTGCACTGCGTCTGCGGCAGTGCAGCGTCGATACGCTCGGCGAGTGAATCAGCGAGTGGGGAGGCGCTCACGCGCCGATTATCGGCGGCGTGTTTTCGCGGCAGGCTTCTTGGCCGACTTCGCCGTCGTGACGGTCTTGGCCGCTTTCGTGGACTTCGGCAACGGCCCGCTGCCATGCTCGGCAATGAACTCTCGCACGGCGGGATAGACCTGCTCGCGCCAGCGGCGGCCGGAGAAGATGCCGTAGTGGCCGGCGCCGACGGCGTCGTAGTGGAACTGGCGCGACTTCGGCAGACCGGTACACAAACCATGCGCGGCGCGCGTCTGGCCGGCACCGGAGATGTCGTCGAGCTCGCCTTCGATGGTCAGCAGCGCGCCGGTCGTGATGTCTTGCGGCTTGACCAACTCGCCCTTGACGCGCCAGGTGCCGTTGACGAGCGCGAAGTCCTGGAACACGACCTTGATCGTGTCGAGGTAGTACTCGGCCGGCATGTCGAGCACCGCGTTGTACTCGTCGTAGAACTTGCGGTGGCTCTCGGCGCTGTCGTCGTCGCCGCGCATCAGGTCGAGGAAGTAGTCGTAGTGCGACGACATGTGGCGGTCGGGGTTCATCGCCACGAAGCCGGTGTGCTGCAGGAAGCCGGGGTAGACGCGCCGCGTCGCGCCCGGGTAGTTCGGCGGCACGCGGTAGATGACGTTGTGCTCGAACCACTCGTGGCTCTTGTTCATCGCCAGGTTGTTGACGGCTGTCGGCGATTTGCGGGCGTCGATCGGGCCGCCCATCATGGTCAGCGTGCGCGGCGTGAACTCGCCGCGGCTGGCCATCAGCGACACGGCGGCGAGCACCGGCACGGTGGGCTGGCAGACCGAGATCACGTTGACCTCCGGGCCGATGTGGCGGATGAACTCTTCGATGTAGCCGACGTAGTCGTCGAGGTGGAACGGGCCGACGTCGGCCGGCACCATGCGCGCATCCGTCCAATCGGTGATGAAGACCTTGTGGTGCTGCAGCAGGTTCTTCACCGTGTCGCGCAGCAGTGTCGAGTGGTGGCCGGACAGCGGCGCCACCACGAGCACCGGCGGCTGCAGCTTCATCGCGTCGAGCGCCTTCGAGTTGTCGGTGAAGCGCTTGAAGCGCAGCAGGCGGCAGAACGGCTTGTTGATGGCCACCTGTTCCTGCACCGCCACCTGCACGCCATCGACCTCGGCGCTGGTGATCTCGAAGGCCGGCTTCTCGTACTCCTTGGCCAGACGGTGCATCAGGTCGAAGCCGGCCGAGACGCGCTGCGCCATCGGCCCATGCGCGAACGGCGACAGCGGGTGGTTGTAGAGCTTCGACGTCGCGCTCGCGAACTCGGAGAACGGTGAGAGCAGGGCGCGCTGGGTTTCGTAGTACTGGTAGAGCATGGTCCGAGTTTGCACCGGATGTTGCATTGCAACAATCTTGCGGCACCCATACGCTGCCCACTAGCGCAGAAACACCTACGAATGCCGTGGCTTTTTTGGCGCGCCTTGCGCCTGGCTTACGCGATCACCTTGGCGATGGCGGAGACCACGGCGTCGATGTTCTTGCATTCAGCGCGGCCACGCAGATGCGGCCCGAGTCGACGCCGTAGATGCCGAATTCGCTGCGCAGGCGCTGCATTTGTGCAGCGTTGAGGCCCGAGTAGCTGAACATGCCTTGCTGTTTTGCGATGAAGCCCATGTCCTGCTTCACGCCGGCCGCCGCGAGCTTTTCCACGAGCGCGCCGCGCATGGCCTTGATGCGCACACGCATGCCCGCCAGCTCTTCCTCCCACTGCGCGCGCAGGGCCGGCGTGGCCAGCACCGTGGCGACGATCTGCGCGCCATGCGTCGGCGGGTTGGAGTAGTTGGTGCGGATGACGATCTTCAACTGCGACAGCACGCGCGAGGCTTCTTCGGCGCTCTCGCAGACCACCGAGAGGGCGCCGACGCGCTCGCCGTAGAGTGAAAAGCTCTTCGAGAACGAGGTGGCGATGAAGAGGTCCATGCCACTGGCAACGAACTTGGCCACGGCCGCGCCGTCTTCGGCGATGCCTTGGCCGAAGCCTTGGTACGCCATGTCGAGGAAGGGCACGAGGTTGCGCGCCTTGACGATCGCGACCACTTCGTCCCACTGCGCGGGCGTCAGGTCGTAGCCCGGTCGGGTTGTGGCAGCAGGCGTGCAGCACGACGATCGTGCCGGCGGGCGCCATCTGCAGCGCGGTGCGCATGGCGTCGAAGTCGATGCCGCGCGTCGTCGCGTTGTAGTACGGGTACTCGGCGACATCGAAGCCGGCGCGGGTGAACAGCGCGCGGTGGTTCTCCCAGCTCGGCGCGCTGATCAGCACTTGCGCTGATCCATTGACCTGCTTGAGGAAGTCCGCGCCGACCTTCAAGCCGCCGGTGCCGCCGATGGCTTGCACGGTGGCCACGCGCTTGGACTTCACCAAGTCGCTGTCGGCGCCGAAGACCAGGCCCTGCACGGCAGCGTCGTAGGCGGCGATGCCGTCGATCGGCAAATAGCCGCGCGGCTTGGCGGCTTCGGCCATCGCCTGCTCGGCGGCGGACACGCACTTCAGCAGCGGCAGCTTGCCGTTCTCGTCGTAGTACACGCCGACGCCGAGGTTGACCTTGTTCGGGTTCGGGTCGCTGCCGAACTGTTCGTTCAGACCCAGGATCGGGTCGCGCGGGGCCATTTCGACGTTCGTGAAGAGGCTCATGACAGGGCGTTGGCAGTAGAGGGAGGAAGGGCGTCGCCTGTTGGAGTAGGCTGACGGGTTAAGTTGATTTTAAGAGCCACTTAGTCGTATGCCGATGCCGAATCGACCTGAGCCGATGCCTACCGTCGCCGCTGCCGAGCCGGTTGGCGAGTTCATCAGCTTCCCTGACTCGCCGTTCCAGCTGTTCATGCCGTACCCGCCGGCCGGCGACCAGCCGCAGGCGATCGACAAGCTGGTCGAAGGCATCAACGACGGCCTGACCTTCCAGACCCTGCTCGGCGTCACCGGTTCGGGCAAGACCTTCACGATGGCCAACGTCATCGCGCGCCTGGGCCGGCCGGCGATCGTCTTTGCGCCGAACAAGACGCTGGCCGCGCAGCTCTACAGCGAGTTCCGCGAGTTCTTTCCGAAGAACGCGGTCGAGTACTTCGTCAGCTACTACGACTACTACCAGCCCGAGGCCTACGTGCCGCAGCGCGACCTGTTCATCGAGAAGGACAGCGCGATCAACGAGCACATCGAGCAGATGCGCCTGTCGGCGACGAAGAGCGTGCTCGAACGCCGCGACACGATCATCGTCGCCTCGGTCAGCGCGATCTACGGCATCGGCAAGCCGGAAGACTATGCGCAGATGCGCTTCATCGTCCGCACCGGCGACAAGATCGGCCAGCGCGACGTGATCCAGCAGCTGATCCGCATGCAGTACACGCGCAACGAGACCGACTTTTCGCGAGGCGGTTTTCGCGTGCGCGGCGACGTGATCGACATCTTCCCGGCCGAGCACAGCGAACTCGCGATCCGCATCGAGCTGTTCGACGATCGAGATCGAGAGCCTGTCGCTGCTCGACCCGCTGACCGGCCGCATCCGGCAGAAGGTGCCGCGCTTCGTCATCTACCCGTCGAGCCACTACGTGACGCCGCGCGACCGCGTACTCGCTGCGGTGGAGACGATCAAGGCCGAGTTGCGCGAGCGCCTCGACGAATTCGTCAAGGCCGGCAAGCTCGTCGAGGCGCAGCGCCTGGAGCAGCGCACGCGCTTCGATCTGGAAATGATGAACGAGGTCGGCCACTGCAAGGGCATCGAGAACTACACGCGCCACCTGTCGGGCGCGGCGCCGGGCGATCCGCCGTCGACGATGGTCGATTACCTGCCCAAGGACGCGCTGATGTTCCTCGACGAGAGCCATGTGCTGATCGGCCAGTTCGGCGGCATGTTCAACGGCGACCGGGCGACGCAAGAGCACGCTCGTCGAATACGGCTTTCGCCTGCCGAGCGCGCTCGACAACCGGCCGCTGAAGTTCGAGGAGTTCGAGAAGCGGATGCGCCAGGTGGTCTTCGTCTCGGCGACGCCGGCCGACTACGAGCAGCGCCATGCCGGGCAGGTGGTCGAGCAGGTGGTGCGGCCGACGGGGCTGATCGACCCGGTGGTCGAAGTGCGTCCTGCCACGCACCAGGTGGACGATGTGCTGCAGGAGATCCACGAGCGCGTGAAGGTGGGAGAGCGCGTGCTGATCACGACGCTGACCAAGCGCATGGCCGAGCAGCTCACCGACTACCTCACCGACAACGGCGTCAAGGTGCGCTACCTGCACAGCGATGTCGATACCGTCGAGCGCGTCGAGATCATTCGCGATCTGCGGCTGGGCGTGTTCGACGTGCTGGTCGGCATCAACCTGCTGCGCGAGGGCCTGGACATTCCCGAGGTGTCGCTGGTGGCGATCCTCGACGCCGACAAGGAGGGATTCCTGCGCGCCGAGCGCTCGCTGATCCAGACCATCGGCCGCGCGGCGCGCCACATCAGCGGCCGCGCGATTCTTGTACGCCGACCGTGTGACCGACTCGATGCGAAAGGCCATCGACGAAACCGACCGACGACGGGTCAAGCAGGTCGCGTTCAACACCGAACATGGCATCACGCCGCGCAGTGTCATCAAGCAGGTGCGCGAGATGATCGACGGTGTGGTCTCCGACAAGACGGCCAAGGAAGACCTGGCCAAGGCGCAGCTGGCGGCCGAGGTCGGCGCTTTCGACGAGAAGGATCTCGCCAAGCGCATCAAGCAGCTCGAAAAGCAGATGCTCGAACACGCCAAGAACCTCGAGTTCGAGAAGGCGGCGAGGGTGCGTGACCAATTGGCGTTGCTGCGCGAGCAGGCCTTCGGTGCCGCATCGCATGACAGCAATGTCGTTCCTCTGGTGGGAGGCAAGCCGTGAAGGTGCTCATGGTTTGTCTCGGCAACATCTGCCGCTCGCCGACGGCCGAGGCCGTGCTGCGCGCCAAGCTCGAAGCAGCCGGGCTGGCGGAACAGGTTGTCGTCGATTCTGCCGGCACCGGGTCCTGGCACATCGGCAGCCCGCCGGATGCGCGCTCGCAGCGCCACGCCGCCAAGCGTGGCTACGACCTGTCGGCGCTGCGCGGCCGACAGGTGGCGGAGGGTGATTTCCACCACTTCGACCTCATCCTGGCGATGGACGAAGACAACCTGGCCGACTTGGAGCGGCTGGCGCCCGACGGCAGCTCCCGCGCCGAAGTTCGCCTGTTCGCGCACGTCGAGGTGCCGGATCCTTACGCCGGCGGCGCCGCCGGCTTCGAGCAGGTACTCGATCTGGTGGAGGCGGCGGCGGACGCCTGGGTCAAAAACCTTGCCGCCCGCCTGGGAACTTCCTGACCGGTATCCGACCGAATCAGTCGGCTTCCGCTAAACTTGAGCAATCTGCTCGGGATAGCACACCTTCAAGGAGTTCCCCATGCGCTTGACCACCAAAGGCCGTTTTGCCGTGACCGCGATGATCGATCTCGGCCTTCGCTCCACCAATGGGCCGGTCGCCCTGGCGGCGATCAGCCAGCGCCAGCAGATTTCGCTGTCCTACCTGGAACAGCTGTTCGGCAAGCTGCGCCGCCACGAACTCGTGGAGAGCACGCGTGGCCCCGGCGGCGGCTATTCCCTCGGCCGGGATTCTGGCGAGATCACTGTGGCCGACATCATCCTGGCCGTCGATGAGCCGCTCGACGCCACCGGCTGCGGCGGCAAGGAGCATTGCATGGGCGACGACACCGGCAAGTGCATGACGCACGACCTGTGGACCGCACTGAACCACAAGATGATCGATTTTCTGAGCTCGGTGACGCTGAAGAAGCTGGTCGAGGACCAGATCGCCAAGGGCGTGTCGGTGGCCGAACAGCCGCCGATGAAGCGCGCGATTTCATCCGTGCCGGTGGTCAAGCCGATCCGCGTGACCGGCCCGAATTCAGTGTTCGCGCTCGGCGCCACCTTTGCCAAATAAACCAGAAGAGTCGTTCGCGATGGACATGACGCCCCATTTCCCGATCTACCTCGACTACAGCGCCACCACGCCCTGCGATCCGCGCGTGGTCGATGCGATGGTGCCGTGGCTGCGCGAGCATTTCGGCAACCCGGCGTCTCGCAGTCACGCCTGGGGCTGGGAAGCCGAAGCAGCGGTCGAGAAGGCGCGTGAGCAGGTGGCCGCGCTGGTGGGCGCCGACCCGCGCGAAATCATCTGGACCTCCGGCGCCACCGAGAGCATCAATCTGGCATTGAAGGGCGCGGCGCAGTTCTACAAGACCAAGGGCAAGCACCTCGTCACCGTGAAGACCGAGCACAAGGCGGTGCTCGACACGATGCGCGAGCTGGAGCGCCAGGGCTTCGAGGTGACCTACCTCGACGTGCAGGAAGACGGCCTCGTCGATCTGAATCGCTTCAAGGAAGCGCTGCGGCCCGACACGATCCTGGCCGCAGTGATGCTCGTCAACAACGAGATCGGCGTCATCCAGGACATCGCGGCGCTGGGTGCGATCTGCCGTGAGCGCGGCGTCGTCTTCCACGTCGATGCGGCGCAGGCCACGGGCAAGGTGCAGATCGATCTGGCCGCGCTGCCGGTCGACCTGATGAGCCTGGCCTCGCACAAGACCTATGGGCCCAAGGGCATCGGCGCGCTGTACGTGCGCCGCAAGCCGCGCGTGCGCATCGAAGCGCAGATGCACGGCGGCGGCCACGAGCGCGGCATGCGCAGCGGCACGCTGCCGACGCACCAGTGCGTCGGCATGGGTGAGGCGTTTGCGATTGCACAGGCCGAGATGGGCGTCGAAAGCGAGCGCATTCGCGGCTTGCAGCAGCGGCTGTTGCGCGGCTTGAGCGACGTCGAGCAGGTCTTCGTCAACGGCCACCTCGAGAAGCGTGTACCGCACAACCTGAACATGAGCTTCAACTTCGTCGAGGGCGAGTCGCTGATCATGGGCTGCAAGGGCATCGCGGTGTCGTCGGGCTCGGCCTGCACGAGCGCCAGCCTGGAGCCGAGCTATGTGCTGCGCGCCTTGGGCCGCAGCGACGAGCTGGCGCACTCGAGTCTGCGCATGACGATCGGCCGGTTTTCAACCGTCGAAGAAATCGACCATGCGGCGAGCCTGATCCGCGACCAGCGTGGCCAAGTTGAGAGATCTGTCGCCCTTGTGGGAGATGTACAAGGACGGCATCGACATCTCGACGATTCAGTGGACAGCACATTAAGGACATCACCATGGCCTACAGCGACAAAGTCATCGAGCACTACGAAAACCCGCGCAACGTCGGCTCCTTCGACAAGGGCGACGAGACGGTGGGCACCGGCATGGTCGGCGCGCCGGCCTGCGGCGACGTGATGAAACTGCAGATCAAGGTCAACCCGGCGACGGGCCTCATCGAAGACGCGCGCTTCAAGACCTACGGCTGTGGCTCGGCGATCGCGTCGAGCTCGCTCGTCACCGAATGGGTCAAGGGCAAGAGCCTCGACGAAGCGCTGACGATCAAGAACGATCGCATCGCGCAGGAGCTGGCGCTGCCGCCGGTGAAAATCCACTGCTCGATCCTGGCCGAAGACGCGATCAAGGCCGCGGTCGAGGACTACAAGACCAAGCATGCCAGTCACACTCACTGAAGCCGCCGCGCGCCACGTCACGCGCTACTTGTCGCGCCGCGGCAAGGGCGTCGGCGTGCGCCTGGGCGTCAAGACCACCGGCTGCTCGGGCCTGGCCTACAAGCTCGAGTACGCCGACGACGTGGCGCCGGAAGACATCGTTTTCGAAGGCCATGGCGTCAAGGTGCTGGTCGATCCGAAAAGCCTGCCCTACATCGATGGCACCGAGCTCGACTTCGTGCGCGAAGGGCTCAACGAAGGCTTCAAGTTCCACAACCCGCGCGAGAAGGACCGCTGCGGCTGCGGCGAGTCGTTCCGGGTGTGAACTCGACGATCGAGATCCGAAGCGAACGCGCCGATCACCCCCAGGTCGTCGCGCTGTTGGATGCACTCGATCGTTATCTCGGCGAGCTGTACGAACCCGAAGCCAATCACATCCTCTCGGTGCGCGAGTTGCTGGCGCCGGAGGTGAGCTTCTTCGTTGCCAGGCACGGTGCCGACATCGTCGGCACTGGCGCCGTGCGCAGCATGCCCGGCGAAGCGGACACTGCGGGCCAGGGGTACGGCGAGATCAAGCGCATGTACGTCGATCCGGCCGCGCGCGGTCAGCGCATCGGCGAGCGGCTGCTGCAAACGCTCGAAGCGTCGTTGAAAGAGCAGGGCGTTGCGCTCGCGCTGCTCGAAACCGGCAGCGCGCAGCGCGAAGCGGTGCGTTTGTACGAGCGCTGCGGCTACACACGCCGCGGCGCATTCGGCGGCTACCCCGACAACGGCTTGTCGGTGTTCATGTCGAAAGCCTTGTCATGAACCTCGCGGACAACGATTTCGTGCTGTTCGGATTGCCCGAGCAGTTCGCACTCGATCGCATCGACCTCGACGACCGCTGGCGCAAGCTGCAGGCATCGGCTCACCCCGACAAGTTTGCTGCCGAAGGCGCTGCGGCGCAGCGCGTTGCGATGCAATGGTCGGTGCGAATCAACGAGGGTTACCGGCGCTTGCGCGAGCCGTTGTCGCGCGCGGGCTATCTGTGTGAACTGCGCGGCGCGCCGATCGATGCAGAGCGCAACACTGCGATGCCGGCGGCCTTTCTGATGCAGCAGATGGGGTGGCGCGAAGCGCTCGACGAGGCACGCAGCGATGCCGACGCCTTGGCGGCGCTCGACGCCGAAGTGCGCCGCACCGAACACGAACTGCTGCACCAGGTTGCGCGCCTGCTCGACGACGAGCAAACGCCGGCCGCAGCGGCCGAGCGCGTGCGTGCGCTGATGTTCATTCAAAAATTCCGTCGTGACGTTGCCCATCGTCTCGAAGAGACCTCCAGCTGATGGCCCTCCTTCAGATCTCCGAGCCCGGCCAGTCGCCCGACCCGCACACGCGGCGCGTTGTGGTCGGCATCGACCTCGGCACGACCCACTCGCTCGTCGCAGCGGTTCGCAACGGTGTCGCCGAGTGCCTGCCCGACGCGCAGGGCCGCGCGATCCTGCCGTCGGCCGTGCGGTACCTTGTGGGCGGTCGCCGGCAGATCGGACAGCAAGCGCTCGAAGCGCTCGCCGAAGATCCGCTTAACACCGTCGTGTCTGCCAAGCGATTGATGGGCCGCGCGCTCGCCGACGTGGCCGGGCGCGAGCGCCTGCCGTACCGCTTCGTCGACAAGCCGGGCATGGTGGCGATCGACACGCGCGATGGCGTGAAGACACCGGTCGAGGTGTCGGCCGAAATCCTCGCCGCGTTGCGCCAGCGCGCCGAAGACAGCTTCGACACCGATGACCTGTTCGGCGCCGTGATCACGGTGCCGGCCTACTTCGACGACGCGCAACGCCAGGCGACGAAGGACGCCGCGAAGCTCGCCGGCCTGAACGTGCTGCGCCTGATCAACGAGCCAACCGCTGCCGCCGTGGCCTACGGTTTGGACAACGCCTCCGAAGGCTTGTACGCGGTCTACGACCTGGGCGGCGGCACTTTCGACATCTCGCTGCTGCGATTGACGCAGGGTGTGTTCGAAGTCGTGGCGACCGGCGGCGATGCTGCACTGGGCGGTGATGACTTCGATGCGGCGCTGGCCGATTGGGTGCTTGCGCAGTCAGGGCGCCAGGCGAACACGGCGCACGAGCAGCGCGCGCTGCTGGTTGCGGCACGCGCGGCCAAGGAATCGCTGAGCGATGCGCAGACGGTGACGCTCGACAGCGGTGCTGTCACGCAGATCGTCACCCGCGTGCAACTCGACGCGCTGTGCAAGCCGCTGATCGACCGCACGCTCGCTGCCGTCAAGCGTGTCTTGCGCGATGGCGGCGTGACGCGAGCCGATGTGCAAGGTGTCGTCATGGTCGGCGGCTCGACGCGCATGCCGGCGGTGCGCACGGCGGTCGGCGAACTCTTCGGCCGCGAGCCGTTGATCAACCTCAATCCCGACGAAGTCGTCGCGGTCGGTGCTGCGATCCAGGCCAATGCATTGGCCGGCAATTCGCGTGACGGTGAGATCTTGCTGCTCGACGTCATTCCGCTGTCACTTGGCCTGGAAACGATGGGCGGCCTGGTCGAGCGCATCGTCGAGCGCAACAGCACCATTCCCGTGGCCAAAGCGCAGGACTTCACGACCTTCAAGGACGGCCAGACCGCGTTGGCGTTGCACGTTGTGCAGGGCGAGCGCGAGCTGGTCGCCGACTGCCGGTCGCTGGCGCGCTTCGAGCTGCGCGGCATCCCGCCGATGGTGGCCGGCGCGGCGCGCATTCGCGTCACGTTCGAGGTCGATGCCGATGGCTTGCTCGCGGTGTCGGCGCGCGAGCTGACCAGTGGCGTCGAAGCCAAGGTCAGCGTCAAGCCAAGCTACGGCTTGGCCGACGACGACATCGCACGCATGTTGAAGGAAGGTTTCGGCGCAGCCGAGGTCGATGCGTCGGCACGTGCGCTGCGCGAAGCCCGTGTCGAGGCTGAGCGCATGGTGCTGGCCACCAGGTCGGCGCTGGCGGCCGACGGTGAGCTGTTGTCAGACGCTGAGCGCGAGGCCATTGCCGCGCTGTTGACGAGCACCGAAGCCATTGCGCAGGGCGACGACCATCACGCCATCGACGACGCCGTCAAGGCCCTGGCCGATGGCACCGAAGCCTTCGCCGCAATGCGCATGAACCGCGGTATCCGTGCCGCACTTGCGGGCCGCAGCGTGGAAGAAATCTGATGCCGGTGATTCGCATCCTCCCTCACGCCGAGTACGCCCCCGATGGCAAGTCGATCGAAGCGTCGTCTGGCACGTCATTGTGTGAAGCGATGCTCGAGCACGGCATAGAGATCGAGCACGCCTGCGAGATGAGCTGTGCCTGCACGACTTGCCATGTCATCGTGCGCGAGGGCTTCAAGTCGCTCGGCGAGATGGACGAGAGCGAAGAAGACCTGCTCGATCGCGCCTGGGGTCTGGAGCCGACGTCGCGCCTGTCGTGCCAGGCGATTGTGTCGAACCAGGATGTGACGATCGAGATCCCGAAGTACTCGATCAACCACGCCAAAGAAAAGCACTAGAGGCCGAGCGGCCTCGCGCGCTGAGGCTAAAGCTTCGTGTGGTCTGCACCGAACACGGTGCGCAGCCAGTCGCCCACCGGGCGAATCGTCGTGTCGAAGAAGGAGTCGGTTTCGTCTTCGCGATCGACCAGCACGCCCATGCCATCAAGCATCTGCAGGAACTGCCGCACCTCGGGCTTGGTGCCGCCGCTGGACAGCATCAGACCCGACAGGCTCATGTAGCGGTGCGACAAGTCGCTGAGCATGCGGCGGTACACCGTGCGGTGGTACGTCGAAGGCAGTTCAGGCCATGCCGCCAGCTTGTATTGCTTCATGTTCGATCGGACCCTCCGCCAACGCGGCGGATCCTCAAGACTCCTTGGGGTCGAGGTTACATTCGACCGATGACGCCGACCAAGGACTTACGAGGATTCCCAGGGTTTGTTCTGATGCGCACGTGTGTCGGTTTGCAAGCGCTGTGGTGAAGTTCACAGCTTGCACACCCCATCTGTAACTGCCGCATGAAGGTTCTGGGCATCGAGTCGTCGTGTGACGAGACCGGCGTCGCGCTGGTGCAGGTGATCGGCGACGCCACGCCGCAATTGCTCGCGCACGCCTTGCACAGTCAGGCCGAGATGCACGAGGCCTTCGGCGGTGTGGTGCCGGAGTTGGCGTCGCGCGATCACATCCGGCGCGTGTTGCCGTTGGCACGGCAGGTGATGCAGCAGGCCGGCTGCCCGCTGGCCGAACTCGATGTCGTCGCCTACACGCGCGGGCCGGGTCTGGCCGGGGCGTTGCTCGTCGGCGCCGGTGTGGCCGCAGCGCTCGCTGCGGCGCTGGACCGGCCGCTGGTCGGTGTGCATCACCTCGAAGGGCATCTGCTGTCGCCGTTCTTGTCGGCCGACCCGCCGCGCTTTCCCTTTGTCGCCTTGCTGGTCTCCGGCGGCCACACGCAATTGATGCGAGCGCAAGCGGTCGGCGAGTACGAGTTGCTCGGCGAGACGATCGACGACGCTGCCGGCGAGGCCTTCGACAAGAGCGCCAAGCTGCTCGGCCTGGGCTACCCGGGCGGGCCGGCGCTGGCGCGGCTGGCGCAGCAAGGCGATGCGGCGGCCTTCGCTCTGCCTCGCCCGCTGCTGCACAGCGGCAACCTGGACTTTTCGTTTGCCGGCTTGAAGACTGCCGTGCTGACGCAGGTGCGCAAGTGCGAGTTGTCGGGCGCTGCGAACTGGCGCGCCGATTTGGCGGCGGCCACCGAAGCCGCGATCGTCGAAGTGCTGGTGAAGAAGTCGGTGCGCGCATTGCGCCACACCGGCTTGTCGCGGCTCGTCGTCGCCGGCGGTGTCGGTGCCAACACGCGGCTGCGCGAGCAATTGAACGCCGCCTGCGCCAACGTGCGGGCGCAGGTGCACTACCCCGAACTGCACCTGTGCAGCGACAACGGCGCAATGATCGCCCTGGCCGCGGCGATGCGCGTGCAGGCCGGGCGCACGCAGCCGCAGCGCGACCTCACCTTCGAAGTGAGGCCGCGCTGGCCGCTCGATCAGATCGATTCGATCAATTGATCGTGAGGTGACGTGCAGCCGCGGCGCGCTTCTTCGCCAGCGTCAACGACAGCACGCCGCTGTCGAGTTTGGCCTGCGACGCGTCCTGATCCACTTCTTCCGGCAGCGTGAAGCTGCGGGCGAAGCTCTGCGACGAACGCTCGCGGTAGATCACGCGCTCGCCCTCTTTCTTCGTCTCTTCGCGCTGCGTCTGTGCGGTGACGCTGACGTGGCGGCCGTCGATCGTGATCTTCACGTCGTCCTTGGCCACGCCGGGCAGGTCGATCGACACGTTGTAGCCACCTTCGGTTTCCGCAACGTCGAGCGCCGGGCTGCGCAGCGACGGCTCATTGCCGAAGACGCGATCGAAAGTGCCGTCGAACAAGCGGTCGAAGGACCGCGACAGGTCGGAAGAAGAACGGGCAACAGGAACGAGGAACATGGGATGACCTCCTACAATGGGTGGAGAGCGCCGGCATTGATTTCCACACTGCGACCGGCCCTCATGCCGCTGAAATTTGGAGCGGCTTTTTTGTTTTCAAGACCTGCTGATTGACATGCATCAATTTCGACTGAACCGCCGCAGCGCGCTGGCCTTCGCAACGGCCGCCGCCTGTGCCGGCGCACGCGCGCAGGGTTCGCCCGCGCCACTGCGCGTGGCGCTGATCGAGGGCCTGTCCGGCCCGTTTGCAAATGCGGGCGAAGCGGTGTTTCGCAACCTGCTGTGGGCCACGGAGCGGATCAATGATCGAGGTGGCGTGAAAGTGGGCGGCGCCTCGCGGCGGCTGGAGATCGTGCGCTTCGACAGCGAAGGCAACACCGAGAAAGCGCTGTCGTTGTTGCGCTCGGCGACCGATCAGGGCATCGGCTTCATCGCCCAGGGCAACAGTTCGGCGGCGGCCGCGGCATTGATCGAGGCGCTGGACAAGCACAACCTGCGTGAGCCGCAGCGACGAGCGCTGCTGTTGAACTACTCGGCCGTCGATCCGACGTTGACCAACGAGCGCTGCAGCCCATGGCACTTTCGCTTCGATGCGCATGCCGACATGCGGCTGGCGGCACTGGTCGAAGTGCTGCGCGCCGATGCTTCGTTGAAGAAGGTTTATCTGATCGGCCAGGACTACAGTTTCGGCCAGCATGTCCTGAAGCAGGCGCGGGCGATGCTGGCGGCCAAGCGGCCGGACATCGAGATCGTCGGCGACGAGCTGCACCCGCTCGGACGCATCAAGGATTTCCTGCCCTACGCCGCGAAGATCCAGGCCAGCGGCGCGCAGGCCGTGCTCACTGGCAACTGGGGCAATGACCTGACGCTGCTGGTGAAAGCCTCGCGCGAGGTCAGCGCCGCTCTGAAGTTTTATACGTTCTACGGCAACGCGCTCGGTGCGCCAGCCGCCATCGGCGAGGCCGGCGTTGGCGCGGTCTATGCCGTCGCCGAGTGGCATCCGAATCTTGGTGGTTCGGCGTCGGACGCGTTCTACGCCGGCTTTCGCAAGCGCTTTGCCGAGCCGCGTGACGACTACGTGCACCTGCGCATGCAGGCGCTGGTCGAGATGCTGGCCGCGGCGGTCGAGCGTGCGGGCAGTGGCGAGGCGGGCGCGGTGTCGCGTGCGTTGTCGGGTGCGCGCTTCGATTCGCGAAACCTCGGCGGTTTTCACAGCGCGACGATGCGCGCGAACGACCATCAACTGCAGCAGCCGGTGATCGTCAGCGTGATGGACCGCGTCGGCGCGCCGGGCGTCAAGCACGATGTCGAAGGCTCGGGCTTCGGCTTTCGCACCGTGCGCCGCTTCGAAGCCAACGAAGTCGAGATGCCGACGAGCTGCAAGATGGTGAAAGTCGATTGATGAGACCAGCGATCCAGAACCTGCCTGCTTCGCGCATCCGCGAAGTCGCCAACGCCGGCACTCGGCCGCGACGACGTGCTCGCGTTCTGGTTCGGCGAGAGCGACGAGGTCACGCCGGATGCGGTGCGTGAAGCGGCGGCGAAGTCGCTGGCCCGCGGCGAAACCTTCTACTCGCACAACCTCGGCTTGATCGAATTGCGCGACGCGCTGGCCGTCTACACGAGCGCCTTGCACCGGCCAGTGTCGGTCGATCGCATCGCTGTCACGTCGTCCGGCGTCTCGGCGCTGATGCTGGCCACGCAGATGCTGGCCGGGCAGGGCGATGAAGTGGTTGCCGTCGTGCCGGTGTGGCCGAACCTGACAGCGCAGCCGGCGATCATGGGTGCGAACGTGAAGCGCGTGTCACTCGTGCCGCGCGATGGCGCGTGGACGCTCGATCTGCAAAAGCTGCTCGACACCGTGACGCCGGCCACGCGCATGCTGCTCGTCAATGCGCCGAACAACCCGACGGGTTGGACTCTGACGCGGAATGAGCAGCAGGCCATCCTCGAGCCTCTGCCGCCGTACCGGCACGTGGATCGTGGCCGATGAGGTCTACGAGCGCTTGTGGTTCGGCGACGGCGCGACCGCGCCGAGCTTCCTCGACATCGCCGAGGCCGACGACCGTCTCATCGTCGTCCACAGCTTCTCGAAGTCCTTCCTGATGACCGGCTGGCGGCTCGGCTGGATGGTCTTGCCGAACGGTCACCTCGATGCGATCGGCAAGCTGATCGAGTTCAACACTTCCTGTGCGCCGGTCTTCGTGCAGCGCGCGGGCCTTGCCGGGCTGCAAACGGCGCCAACGGCGGTTCCTGCGCTGGCCCAACGCATGCAAGCCTGCCGCGACACGCTGGTCCACGGCCTGCAACGTCTGCCCAACGTGCAAGTGGCCAGCCCTCTCGGCGGCATGTACGCCTTTTTCCGCGTGCCTGGCCCGATGCCACACGGAAGCGACGATTCGCTGGCCTTTGCCAAGCACCTCGTCGCCGAGCACGGCCTGGGCCTGGCCCCCGGCGTGGCCTTCGGCGACGAAGCGCAAGGCTGGCTGCGCTGGTGCTTTGCGTCACGCGACCCGGCGCGGCTTGCCGAGGGCCTGGCCAGGCTGGCACGCGCTCTGCGCCTATAATCCGCGGGTTTTCGCAAGAAAGCACCAGCACGGCATGGGTCGGTTTCACCCGTGACCGCAAGTCAAAACCGGAAACCGCAGACAGTGATCGCCCATGCAATGTGGGCACCTGGGCGGTTTCCACGAACTCAGGAAATCGCGTCCACCATGTCGCTTACCACCGCTCAAACGGCCGACGTCGTCAAGGCCAACGCCCGTGGCGCCGCCGATACCGGCAGCCCCGAAGTTCAGGTTGCGTTGCTCACCGCACGCATCAACGAACTCACCCCCCACTTCAAGACCCACGCCAAGGACCACCATGGCCGGCGCGGCCTGTTGAAGATGGTCAACCAGCGCAAGCGCCTGCTGTCCTACCTGAAAGACAAGGACGCTGACCGCTACACCGCGCTGATCCAAAAACTCGGACTTGAGAAAGTAAACAGGAGAACCGGGCGCTATCGCGCCCTGTCCTTGTTTTTTCGGAGTCCGCCTGCCCGACGCGCTGCACATGTCATTCCAACGCCGCTTCGATTCGACGAGCCGCTCTGGAATGGCATCCCGCCGACGGCTCGCTACTCCTTCATCGCTTGATAAACAGGAGAGACCATGAGCATGTTCAACAAGGTCACCAAGAGCTTCCAGTGGGGCCAACACAAGGTCACGATGGAAACGGGCGAGATCGCCCGCCAGTCCACCGGCGCTGTGCTCGTCGATATCGAAGGCACCGTCGTGCTGGCGACTGTCGTCGCGCGCACCGAAGCCAAGTCGGGGCAAGACTTTTTCCCGCTGACGGTGGACTACATCGAGAAGACCTATGCCGCCGGCAAGATCCCCGGCAGCTTCTTCAAGCGCGAAGGCCGGCCGAGCGAGTTGGAGACGCTGACGTCTCGCCTCATCGACCGCCCGATCCGCCCCTTGTTCCCGGACGGCTTCTTCAACGAAGTCCAGGTCGTGATCCACGTCCTGTCGCTGAACCCGGAAGTGCAGGCCGACATCGCCGCGCTCATCGGCACATCAGCGCTGCGCTGTCGATTTCCGGCATCCCATTCAACGGCCCGATCGGCGCCGCACGCGTCGGCTACATCAATGGCGAGTACGTGCTCAACCCGGGCAAGACCGAACTGGCCAGCAGCCAGTTGGACCTGATCGTTGCCGGCACGCAAGCCGCTGTGTTGATGGTCGAGTCGGAAGCGCAGCAACTGAGTGAAGAGGTGATGCTCGGCGGCGTGGTCTTCGGCCACGACCAGGGCAACGTCGCCATCGCCGCCATCAACGAGCTGGTGCGCGACGCCGGCAAGCCCGAGTGGCAATGGGCCGCTCCGGCCAAGGACGAGGCCTTCATCGCCAAGGTGACCGGCCTGGCGCAAGACAAGATCAACGCCGCCTACCAGATTCGCAGCAAGCAGGCGCGCACGCAAGCCTGCCGCGCCGCGTACGCCGAGACGATGGAAGCGCTCAAGGCCGACGGCGTCGAATTCGACAAGGTCAAGGTCGAAGGCCTGCTGTTCGACATGGAAGCCAAGATCGTCCGCGGGCAGATCCTGGCCGGCGAGCCGCGCATCGACGGCCGCGACACGCGCACCGTGCGCCCGATCGAAATCCGCACCGGCATCCTGCCGCGCACCCACGGCTCGGCGCTGTTCACGCGCGGCGAGACGCAGGCTGTCGTGGTCGCCACGCTGGGCACCGACCGCGACGCGCAGCGCATCGATGCACTCGCCGGCGAGTATGAAGAGCGCTTCATGCTGCACTACAACATGCCGCCGTTCGCCACTGGCGAGACCGGCCGCGTCGGCTCGCCGAAGCGCCGCGAGATCGGCCACGGCCGCCTGGCCAAGCGCGCGTTCGTGGCGATGCTGCCGACCAAGGAAGAGTTTCCGTACTCGATGCGCGTCGTCAGCGAGATCACCGAGTCGAACGGCTCGTCGTCGATGGCCTCGGTCTGCGGCGGCTGCCTGGCGATGATGGACGCCGGCGTGCCGATGAAGGCGCATGTGGCCGGCATCGCAATGGGCCTGATCAAGGACGGCAACCGCTTCGCCGTGTTGACCGACATCCTCGGTGACGAAGATCACCTGGGCGACATGGACTTCAAGGTCGCCGGCACCACCGGTGGCGTGACCGCCCTGCAGATGGACATCAAGATCCAGGGCATCACCAAGGAGATCATGAAGGTCGCTCTGGATCAGGCCAAGGAAGCGCGCATGCACATCCTGGGCAAGATGCAGGAGGCTGTCGGCAGCGCGAAGACCGAGGTCAGCGAGTTCGCCCCGCGCCTGTACACGATGAAGATCAACCCGGAGAAGATCCGTGACGTCATCGGCAAGGGCGGCTCGGTGATCCGCGCGCTGACCGAAGAGACCGGCTGCACGATCGACATCGGCGAAGACGGCACGATCACGATCGCGAGCACCGACAGCGACAAGGCCGCATTCGCCCGCAAGCGCATCGAAGACATCACCGCCGAGGCGATCCCGGGCGAGATCTACGAAGGCCCGATCACGAAGATTCTCGACTTCGGCGCGCTCGTGCAGATCCTGCCGGGCAAGGACGGCCTGCTGCACATCAGCCAGATCGCGCACCAGCGCGTCGAGCGTGTGGAAGACTTCTTGAAGGAAGGCCAGATCGTCAAGGTCAAGGTGCTGGAGACCGACGAGAAGGGCCGCATCAAGCTGTCGCTGAAGGCGCTGCTCGACAAGCCGGAAGGTTATGTCGAGGAAGAGCGTCCGCGCCGCGACTTTGGTGACCGTGACCGCGGCGGCCGCGGCGGTGACCGCGATCGTGGCCCGCGCCGTGACCGTGGCGATCGTCCGCCGCGCGCAGAGCAGGGCGGCGAGCCGGCGACCGTGACCTCGGGCGACGACCCGCAGCGGCAGCCCGAGTAAACGCCGCAGCCGCGATGCGCGCCATCGAGATCAGCCGCTTCGGCGCCCCCGAGGTGCTGCAGCAGACGACCCGACCCGACCCTGTTGCAGGGCCGGGCGAGGTGCTGATCCGCGTGGCCGCTTCGGGCATCAACCGGCCTGATGTGCTGCAGCGCAAAGGGCTCTATCCGATGCCGCCCGGTGTGTCGGATCTGCCCGGCCTGGAAGTCGCGGGCACGATTGCTGGTGGTGATGCCGCGGCGCTCGCCGCCGCTGGCCTGAGGCTGGGCGAACGCGTTTGTGCGCTGGTCGCTGGCGGCGGCTATGCCGAACTCTGCGTCGCGCCGATTGCGCAGACGCTGCCGGTACCCGCTGGCCTGTCCGACATCGAAGCGGCCAGCCTGCCCGAGACCTTCTTCACCGTCTGGCAGAACGTCTTTCACATCGCTGGTTTGAAGGCTGGCGAGTGGCTGCTGGTGCAGGGCGGCTCCTCCGGCATCGGCGTCACGGCGATCCAGCTTGCCAAGGCCATCGGTGCCAAGGTCATCGTCACCGCGGGCAGCGACGACAAGTGCGCCGCCTGCGTCGCGGTCGGTGCGGATCACGCCGTGAACTACAAGACGCAGGACTTCGCGGCCGAGGCATTGCGCATCACCGACGGCCGCGGCGTCGACGTCGTGCTCGACATGGTGGGCGGCGACTACGTGGCGCGCGAAGTGAAGTGCCTGGCCGAGGATGGCCGCCTGGCGATCATCGCCGTGCAGGGCGGCACGAAGAGCGAGATCGACACCGGCACGGTGCTGCGCAAGCGCCTGTCCATCACCGGATCGACGCTGCGCCCGCGCACGATCGACTACAAGGGCCAGCTCGCACGCGCGTTGCGCGAACAGGTGTGGCCGCTGCTCGAATCCGGCCGCATCAAGCCCGTGATCCACCAGGTGTTTCCCGCGGCGCAGGCCGCGCAGGCGCATGCGCTGATGGAATCGAGCACGCATGTCGGCAAGATCGTTCTGGATTGGAAAGCATGACGATCAGAAAAAAACTCATCGCAGGCAACTGGAAGATGCACGGCAGCCATGCGGCCAACGCAGAGCTGCTGGCCGGCATCGCCGGTGCGCGGCCGTATGTCGCCGAGGTCGCCGTATGCGTGCCGTTTCCTTATCTGTCCGAGACGGCGGTGGCCCTGGCCGGCAGCGACATCCGCTGGGGCGCGCAAGACTGCTCGGCGCACGAGCAGGGCGCCTACACCGGCGAGGTCTCGGCGGTGATGCTGCACGAGTTCGGCTGCCGTTACGTCATCGTCGGCCACAGCGAGCGCCGCCAGTACCACGCCGAGAGCGACCAGCTCGTCGCCGACAAGGCCAAGGCCGCGCTCGCGCGCGGCGTGACACCGATCGTCTGCGTCGGCGAAACGCTGGCGCAACGCGACGCCAACGAGACCGAAACCGTCGTCAAGCGCCAGCTCTCGGCGGTGATCCACACGCTGGCGCATTGCGCGGGCGAAATGGTCGTTGCCTACGAGCCGGTCTGGGCCATCGGCACCGGCAAGACGGCCACCCCGGCGCAAGCGCAAGCGGTGCATGCGCTGCTGCGCGCGCAACTCGCCGCGGCCACGCCGCACGCGGCAGAAATGAAGATCCTCTATGGCGGCAGCGTCAAGCCTGACAACGCCGCCACACTTTTCTCGCAACCCGACATCGACGGCGGACTCGTTGGCGGCGCCTCGCTGAAGGCGGTTGACTTCATCGCCATCTGTCGCGCCGCGACATGACCTCTCTTTGACAGAAGCCCTATGCAGATCTTTTGGAACCTCGTCTACGCCGTCCAGATCATCTCGGCCATCGCGATGATCGGCCTGGTGCTCGTTCAACATGGCAAGGGTGCCGACATGGGCGCTTCTTTCGGCAGCGGCGCCTCGGGCAGCCTGTTCGGCGCCTCGGGCAGTGCGAACTTTCTGTCGCGTTCGACCTCGTTCTGCGCCGCAGTGTTCTTTGCTTGCACGCTGGGGCTGGCCTACTTCGGCACCGCTGGCATGTCGTCCAAGCAGCCGGAAGGCACGAGCGTCTTCGAGCGTGCGGGTGCGGCGAGCGCGCCGGCCGCGGCATCGGCGCCGCCGGTAGCACAGATCCCGACGGGGCCTTCGGTCGCTTCGGCTCCCGCTGTGTCGGCTTCTGCGCCAACGCAACCCGCAGCGTCGGCCCCTCAGAAACCCTAGTCTTTCCGCATAGAATTCATCGCTGTTCGGAGCGCCATCCTCACGCCATCCGACCAGCAGTTCTAACGGAAGCCGACGTGGTGAAATTGGTAGACACGCTATCTTGAGGGGGTAGTGGCGAAAGCTGTGCGAGTTCGAGTCTCGCCGTCGGCACCAGGACATAACAACATCGAGCACGGGCTCGCCGCAACCGCAGAGCGCTTAGCCGACGACATGGACCTTCAACAGTACCTGCCCGTCATTCTTTTCATCCTCGTCGGCGTGGCGGTCGGTGTTGCGCCGCAGGTCATCGGCTTCATCTTCGGGCCGAACCGGCCCGACGCTGAAAAGAACAGCCCGTACGAATGCGGCTTCGAGGCCTTCGAAGACGCGCGCATGAAGTTCGACGTGCGCTACTACCTCGTGGCGATCCTCTTCATCCTCTTCGATCTCGAGATCGCCTTCCTTTTCCCCTGGGCCGTGTCGCTCAAGGAGATCGGCCCGACGGGCTTCTGGGCCATGATGGTCTTCCTGGGCATCCTCGTCGTCGGCTTCGTCTACGAGTGGAAGAAGGGCGCCCTCGACTGGGAATGACGTATGGGAATTGAAGGCATTCTCAAAGAAGGCGTGGTCACGACGACCGTTGATGCCGTCGTCAACTGGTCGAAAACCGGCTCGCTCTGGCCGATGACTTTCGGTTTGGCCTGCTGCGCGGTGGAAATGATGCACGCCGGCGCGGCGCGCTACGACATCGACCGCTTCGGCATGCTCTTCCGCCCCAGTCCGCGCCAGAGTGATCTGATGATCGTCGCCGGCACGCTGTGCAACAAGATGGCCCCCGCCTTGCGCAAGGTCTATGACCAGATGGCCGAGCCGCGCTGGGTCATCAGCATGGGCTCGTGCGCCAACGGCGGTGGCTACTACCACTACAGCTACTCGGTCGTGCGCGGCTGCGACCGCATCGTGCCGGTGGATGTGTACGTGCCCGGCTGTCCGCCGACGGCCGAGGCGTTGCTGTATGGCGTGCTGCAACTGCAGGCGAAGATCCGCAGAGAAAATACCATCGCGAGATGACCGCCAAACTCGATCAGCTTCAGGCGGCGCTCGAAGCGGCGCTCGGCCCGAAGATCAGCAAGCTCGTGCGTGATCGCGGCGAGATCACCGTTCACGTCAAGGCGGCCGACTACCTCGCAGTGGCGCTGCAACTCCGCGATGACACGACGCTGGCCTTCGAGCAGTTGATCGACCTGTGCGGCATGGACATGTCGAGCTGGAAAGACCAGCCTTGGGAAGGGCCGCGCTATCTCGTCGTGTCGCACCTGCTGTCGGTGTCGAAGAACTGGCGCGCCCGGCTCAAAGTTTTCTGCCCCGACGACGATCTGCCGCTCGTGGCCTCGGTCAACGACGTCTGGGGCAGCGCCAACTGGTTCGAGCGCGAGGCGTTCGATCTCTACGGCATCCTCTTCGAAGGCCACGCCGACCTGCGCCGCATCCTCACCGACTACGGTTTCATCGGCCACCCGATGCGCAAGGACTTCCCGACCACCGGGCATGTCGAGATGCGCTACGACGCTGAACAGAAGCGCGTGATCTACCAGCCGGTGACGATCGAGCCACGCGAGATCACGCCGCGCATCGTGCGCGAAGACCAGTACGGTGGTCTGCACTAGCCATGGCTGAAATCAAGAACTACACGCTCAACTTCGGCCCGCAGCACCCGGCCGCGCACGGTGTGCTGCGCCTCGTGCTCGAACTCGACGGCGAAGTCATCCAGCGCGCCGACCCGCACATTGGCCTCTTGCACCGCGCCACCGAGAAGCTGGCGGAGAGCAAGACCTACATTCAGAACCTGCCGTACATGGACCGCCTCGACTACGTGTCGATGATGGCCAACGAGCATGCCTACTGCCTGGCGATCGAGCGCCTGCTCGGCGTCGACGTGCCCGAGCGCGCGCAGTACATCCGCGTCATGTTCGCGGAGCTGACGCGCATCCTGAACCACCTGCTCTGGCTCGGCGCGCACGGCATCGACTGCGGGGCGATGAACATCCTCATCTACTGCTTCCGCGAACGCGAAGACATCTTCGACATGTACGAAGCCGTCAGCGGTGCGCGCATGCACGCCGCGTACATCCGCCCCGGCGGCGTGTACCGCGATCTGCCGGCGCAGATGCCGCAGTACAAGGTGTCGCGCATCAAGAACCAGAAAGCGATCAACGCGCTGAACCAGAACCGCG
>CAVTWT010000036.1:0-167935 GCA_963738425.1 uncultured beta proteobacterium
GCCGCACATGCTCGGGCCGCACGCCGCACAGCAGCACGCGCCGGACACGTCCTCGCGCAGCGCCGGCATCGCCAGCAGCGCCTCGCCGATCCGCACCTGCTCGCGCCGGCCGCTAGCCGCCGTCGGCGGGCAGGAAGTTCATCGGCGGCGAGCCGATGAAGTCGGCGACGAACACGCTGGCCGGCCGGTCGTACACCTCCTGCGGCGCGCCGAGCTGCTCGATCACGCCCTGGTTCATGATCGCGATGGTGTCGGCCATCGCCATCGCTTCGAGCTGGTCGTGCGTGACGTAGACGGTGGTCGCGTGCAGCCGGTCGTGCAGCGCGCGCAGCTCCTGGCACATCAGCTCGCGGAACTCGGAGTCGAGCGCGCCGAGCGGCTCGTCCATCATGAAGGCCAGCGGCTGGCGCACGATCGCGCGGCCGAGCGCCACGCGCTGGCGGTCGCCGCTGGACAGGCCCGACACCGGCTTGTCGAGCAGGTGGTGATGCGCAGGATGCGCGCCGCTTCCTCGCACGCTGGCGTCGATCTCGGCGCGCGGCATGCCCTGCGACAGCAGCGGGAAGGCGATGTTCTTGCGCACGTTCATGTGCGGGTAGAGCGCGAAGAGCTGGAACACGAAGGCGATGTCGCGCGCCGAGGCGCGCTTGAAGGTCACGTCTTCGCCGCCGAGGAAGATCTGCCCGGAGGTCGGCAGCTCGAGCCCGGCGATCATGCGCAGCGTCGTCGTCTTGCCGCAGCCCGACGGGCCGAGCAGGCAGAAGAACTCGCCGTCGCGCACGGTGAAGGTCGAGTCCTTCACCGCGGTGAAGTCGGCGAAGGCCTTGTGCAGATTCTCGACGCGGATCTCGGCCATGGCGCTCACTCCGGGAAACTTGGACGACGATCGATGAACATCGACGGTGCCGGCCAGCGTGGTGACGAACGAACAGGTGTAGAGCATCAGCGCGAACGGCTGCAGCATCATCAAGACGCCGAGCGCGATGACGATGCAGGCCAGCCATTTCCATCGGGCCGCGGCGCAGCCCACTGCGGCGAGGACTCGTGCTCATTTGCGCACCGCTCCGAAGGTGATGCCGCGCAGCAGGTGCTTGCGCAGCAGGATGGTGAAGACGAGGATCGGGATCAGGAAGAGCGTCGTGCCGGCGGCCACGGCCGGCCAGTCCTGTCCGCCCTCGCCGATGATGATCGGGATGAAGGGCGGCGCGGTCTGCGCCTCGCCGCAGGTCAGCAGCACCGCGAACGCATATTCGTTCCAGGCGAAGATCAGGCAGAAGATCGCGGTGGCGACGATGCCGGTCGTGGCCTGCGGCAGCACCACCTTGCGGAAGGCCTGCAGCCGCGTGTAGCCGTCGATCATCGCCGCCTCTTCGTATTCGCGCGGGATCTCGTCGATGAAGCCCTTGAGCAGCCAGACCGCGAGCGAGACGTTGACCGCGGTGTAGAGCAGGATCATGCCGAGCCGCGTGTCGGAGAGGCCGAGCTCGCGGTACATCAGGTAGATCGGGATCGCCACCGCGATCGGCGGCATCATGCGCGTCGACAGGATGAAGAACAGCAGGTCGTCCTTGCCGCGGCACCTTGAAGCGCGAGAAGCCATAGGCGGCCAGCGTGCCGAGGACGACCGACAGGAAGGTCGAGCCGAAGGCGATGATCAGCGAGTTGACGAAGCGCGGCAGGAAGTTCGAGCGGCCGGCGATCACCATGTTGTTCGCGCGCGCGACTCGCTCGCAGGCGTTGGCGGCCGGCGGCAGGCTGGCGATGTATTCCGGCGTCTGCCGCGTGCGCGTCGTGAACAGGTTGCAGTAGCCCTCGAGCGACGGCTGGAACACGACCTTGGGCGGATAGCTGATCGAGTCCGGCGGGGTCTTGAAGCTGGTGAGCAAGATCCAGACCAGCGGGACCATCGTGATCAGCGCATAGAGCACGACGAGCGCGCCGGCGACGCGCTTGCGGTGGCGGGTCGGCTCGACGACGGAATGGGCGGTGGAGATGCCGGTCTGCTCATCGGTTCTTCACCCCGTTCAGCGCCTTGACGTAGATGTTGGCGAGGCCGAACACCGCCACGAACAGGATGATCGCGAAGCGCCGACGAATAGCCGGTGCGCCATTTCTCGAAGGCCTCGCGCTTGAGCGTGATCGAGGCGACTTCGGTGGTCGAGCCCGGCCCGCCGCCGGTCAGCAGGTTCACCATGTCGAACATCTTGAAGTTCTCGATGCCGCGGAACAGCACCGCCAGCATGATGAAGGGCAGCGCCATCGGCAGCGTGATCGACCAGAACTGCCGCCACGGCGAGGCGCGGTCGACTTCGGCCGCCTCGTAGATGTAGTCGGGGATGGAGCGCAGGCCGGCCAGGCAGATCAGCATCACGTACGGCGTCCACATCCAGGTGTCGACGATGATGATCGCCCAGGGCGCGAGCTTCACCGAGCCGAGCATCTCGAATCTCGACGGCGGGATGCCGGTGAAGAAGCGACCGACGTAGTTGAACAGCCCGATCTGCGGCTGGTAGAGGAAGGGCCAGAAGTTGCCGACCACGGCCGGCGACAGCATCATCGGGATCAGGATCATCGTCGTCCAGAAGCCGTGGCCGCGGAACTTGCGGTCGATCAGGTAGGCGAGCGCGAAGCCGATCAGCGTCTGCAGCAGGATCGTCCAGAACACGAAGTGCGCCGTGGCCTGCATCGCGCCCCAGATGTCGGGGTCGGTCAGGATCGACACGTAGTGGTCGAGGCCGACGCTCGAGCACTTCGGCGTTCGGCCGGTTGGCGCGGTAGTTGGTGAACGACAGCCGGATCGTCCAGATCAGCGGGAAGATGTTGATCGCCAGCAGCAGCAGGATCGTCGGCGCGATGAACAGCCAGGCGATCGCGCGGTCGGACAGGCCGCGCATGCGGCTGCGCCAGCGGCGCGGGCGTGGCCTGCGCGGCGCGGTCGGCGATGCGCATTGGAGCGCGTTCATCGGTCGATGCAGGTCCGTTCAGCGGCGGCCAGCTGCCGGCCGCCGGCGGCGGCCTTGAGAGCGCTCAGTCGCTCGGAGGCGCGGCTACTTCAGCTTGCCGTCGTCCTTGAAGACCTT
Source organism: uncultured beta proteobacterium (assembly GCA_963738425.1). GTDB lineage: Bacteria > Pseudomonadota > Gammaproteobacteria > Burkholderiales > Burkholderiaceae_C > CADEEN01. The sequence continues at coordinate 3,081 of CAVTWT010000036.1, forward strand.
CGTCCAGTCCGCGACCAGGCCGTCGAGCGCTTCCTTCGCCGTGCCCTTGTCGGCGACGACGTAGTCATGGACGCGCTTCTGCTCGGCCAGCAGCAGCTGCGCGTAGCTCGGCTCGGCCCAGAAGTCCTTCACCTGGCCATCGCGGTCAGGAAGTCCTGCGCGAAGGGCTCGCTCTTCGCGAAGCCCGGGTCGTTCACCACCGCCTTGTGGCAGGAGTAGCCGCCGAGCGCCCACCACTTCTTCTGCACGTCCGGCGCGGCGAACCACTTGATGTAGGCCAGCGCCTCGTCCTGGTTCGGCGAGTAGGCGACGACCGAGATGCCCTGGCCGCCGAGCTGCGAGCCCTTGCCCTTGTCGCTCGGGTTGACGAAGAAGCCGATCTTGTCGCCGCCGACGTTCGGGTCCTTGTACAGGCCGGGGAAGAAGGCGAACCAGTTCATCTGCATCGCCACCTGGCCGGATTTGAAGGCGTCGAGGCCCTCGCCCATGTAGGCGTTGGTCGAGCCCGGCGGCGTGCAGCACTTGTAGAGCGACTTGTAGAACTCGAGGCCCTTGACCGCGTCCGGCCCGTTGACGAAGCCTTCCATCGCGTAGGGCTTCTTCGGGTCCTGGTACTTGAAGCCGAACGGGTAGAGCACGTTGGTCACGCCCATCGTGATGCCTTCGGAGCCGCGCTCGGTAAAGAGCTAGGCGCCGTAGACCTTCTTGCCGTCGATCTCGCGGCCTGGGAAGAACTCGGCGACCTGCTTGAGCTCGGTCCAGGTCTTCGGCGCGGCCGAGGTCGCGGTTGTACTTCTTCTTGAACTCGGCCTGCAGCTCGGGCTTGGCGAACCAGTCCTTGCGGTAGGTCCAGCCGAGCGCGTCGCCCATCGCCGGCAGCGCCCAGTAGTTCGGCGTGCCCTTCGGCCACTCGGCATAGCCGGTGACGGTGGCCGGCACGAAGTCGGTCATCTTGATGCCTTCCTTGGCGAAGAAGTCGTTCAGCTTCACGTAGTGGCCGCTTTCGGCCGAGCCGCCGATCCACTGGCTGTCGCCGATGATCAGGTCGCACAGCTTGCCCTTGGAGTTCAGCTCGTTGAGCATGCGGTCGGCAAAGTTCGGCCAGGGCACGAACTCGAACTTCATCTTCACGCCGGTCTTGGCGGTGAAGTCCTTGGACAGCTCCACCAGCGCGTTCGCCGGGTCCCAGGCGGCCCAGCACAGGGTGATGGTCTTGTCCTGCGCGAAGGCAGCGCTGCTGCCCAGGCTCAGGGCAGTGGCGGCGGCGAGGGCGGCAACGCCCGGCAGCTTGGTCAGCAATGATTTCATCGATTGACTCCTACGGTTGATCGTTCACGGGCACACATCCGACCGCCGTCTAATGCAGGTTCTCGGCCGTCAAGATTTCGATTCGCGGTTGCACCACGTTGAGTGCGCCGCGCACGTTCTCGCACAGCGCGCGCAACACGCGCGCCGCTGCCAAGATGCAGTAATGAATGTCCTGGTGCAGCACATAAGCCAGGCCGTTGGCGCCGAGCAGCGCGCGGTGTTCGTCGGTGAAGTCGTGCGCGACCGCGCCGACGCTGCCGGTCAGGCCCAGGCTCTCGAGCGCGCGCGCCACACCGGCGCTGCCGCAGCCGACGTTGTAGATGCCGGCGATCTTCGCCGCATCGACGCTGTCGCTGCGCAGGAAGCGCAGCAGCGCGCGGCAGGCGCCGCTGTCGCTCGGCCGGCAGGTCCGGCGTGCGTTGCACCTTCAGCTTCGGAAAGCGCTCTTCGATCACCTGCGCAAAGCCGATGCGGCGCTCGATCTCGCCCGACAGGCGCGTGGCCTGCGAACTCAGCAGCAGCGTGTCGCGCGCGCCGCCACCCGCCGCCATGCGGCCGAGCAGCAGTCCGGCGGTGCGGCCGGCGGCGCGGTTGTCGGCGCCGATGTGCGTCTCGCGCATCGAGCCGGCGACGTCGGAGAACAGCGTCACCACATGCACGCCGGTGCGCACCAGCTCGTTGATCGCCAGCTTGACGGGCGGCAGGTCCGGCGCCATCACCGCCACGCCGTCGCACTCACTCAGTTGCGCCAGCTCTGCCGCAAAGGCCGCCGCATCGGTGCTGTCGATGCGGTGCGTGACCTCGGTGATGTGCTGATGCCGAAACTCGCCCGCCGCCTGCGCGATCAGGCGATCGACCAGCTCGTTGAACGGCGCCGCCTCGGCCGGCAGCACGAAGGCAAAACGAAAGTTCTCGCCGATGCGCGGACGCCCGCGCTGCGGCGGCGCGCCGAGCTCGGCCACCACCTGCAGCACGCGCTGCACCGTCTCGGCATTGACGCCTGGCCGGCGGTTGAGCACCCGGTCCACCGTTGCCGTGCCAACGCCGGCCTGGCGGGCGATGTCGGCGATGGTGGCGTTGGAGGACATCGAATCTGGCGGCCTGATGTGATCATGGTAGGTCGCCAAATAAATAAATCAATCAATCACATGTCGGGGTTTGCACGGGGGCTCCAGCTTTCGTCGGCACGTTCACAGCCCGTAGGGTTCCCAGCTACGCCGTTTGTTAGAGGACCTTCCGACCGGCAGCTTGCGCGAGCTTAGGGTGAGGCGCAGCGAACCTGGGACACGTCGAAGCTCGCGCGCGAAACGCCCAACTCCAGTAGCGCTAACATTCCTGCGCTGCTCGGCGATCAGCCCATGTGCTCGACCGTACCGTCCACGAAGTGCACCCGTAACATCTTGAACTGGTCGAGCGATGCATCAAAGATCATGAACACCTTTGCGGCGGTGACATGATTGACGTCGAGCGCCACCAGATAGTTACGCACCTGCAGCATCGCAGGAAAGGTCTTTTCGACACCGAAGCACCACTCCTCGCTTCCGCGCTGAGGGATGAAGGTCACTTCCACGTGGTTGCCGTCGCAGTCGAGGTGTTGACGGAGCTGCGCTTGCATGCCTCGCGCCCGGAGCAACGGGAACTTGCGCCGAAAGAACTCGTTGACGGCCGGCCCGATGCTCTCTTTCCATGTCTTGTCCCACATGGGCGCGAGCACGGCCACGAGAACTGTCGCAATCAAAGCCACCTGCTCTAGCTCTGCGCTCTTCTTTCCGTACCGGCCCACCGAGACGTACCCCTCCTCGAAGAGTTCGTCCAAAAATTGCTCGTCCTTGTAATGCGGGAACGGCACGAAGACTTGGAACACTTCGGATTCGGCGTTGCGGATCGGCTCAAGAAACGCGATGCTGATACCGCCTACCGGGTTGATGACCGTTGTTTCGTCGTAGTAAATGTCGGCGACGAGCCGCCACTCATCAGGGCTTGCCTCATCGGGCAACAAGCGGATGTTCTCGAAATAGCCGGGCGACGGCAGGTCCGACCGGTGCTGCTGATGCATCGGCACCCGCTGACCAGCCCACATTCGAGCCGCATAGCGAAGGTGCTCGACGGCGATACGCTCGTCTTGTCCGTCAAGGTGTGTCGAGGCAACCGTCTGAGACAGGAGCACTTTCATGGCACGTCCCGCAATGAGTCAATCGGCTGAAGCCACCGCGCCAACGGCAGCCGCACCCAGCGCCCACCGCGCGCCGACGAACGCACCACCGCCTCGATGAACTCCACACCTTTCAGGCCGTCGATCAACGTCGGGAAGTGCGCCGCCTTGTCGGCCTTCGGCCCACCACGCCGCGCCGCGCGGATCGCCTGCGCGATCTCCGCATACAGCGTCGCAAACCCTTCGAGATAACCCTCCGGATGCCCGGACGGGATGCGCGAGACACGCGCCGCCGCGGCATTCGCCGCGCCGGTTGCACGCGAGATCGTCTGCGTCGGCTGCCCGAACGGCGACCAGTGCAACTGGTTCGGCTGCTCCTGCCGCCACTCGATCCCGCCCTTGCTGCCGTACACGCGCAGCCGCAGGTTGTTCTCGTTGCCCGGCGCCACCTGGCTGGCCCAGAGCAGGCCGCGCGCGCCGCCGCGGTAGCGCAGCATCACCTGCGCGTTGTCGTCGAGCGCGCGGCCCTTGACGAAGCGGCTCAGGTCGGCGCAGACCTCGTCGAGTTCGAGCCCGGTGACGTAGGCGGCCAGGTGGTGCGCGTGCGTGCCGATGTCGCCGATGGCGCCGCCGGCGCCGCTGCGCGCCGGGTCGGTGCGCCAGTCGGCCTGCTTCTGGCCGGTCTTCTCCAGCGCCTCGGTCAGCCAGTCCTGCGGGTACTCGACCTGCACGACGCGGATCTCGCCGAGCGCGCCGTCGCGCACCATCTGCCGCGCGTGCCGCACCATCGGGTAGCCGCTGTAGTTGTGCGTCACGGCGAAGATGCGCTTCGTCTTCTTCGCCAGCGCGAGCAGCTTCTTCGCATCGCGGCTCGTCGTCGTCACCGGCTTGTCGCAGATGACATGGATGCCGGCCTTCAGGAAGGCCGTGGCCACCGGCGCGTGCAGGTGGTTCGGCGTGACGATGGCCACCACCTCGATGCCGTCGGGCCGCGCCGCTTCGGCCTGCGCCATCGCGGCGTAGTCGCTGTAGATGCGGTCGTCGGCCAGGCCGAGCGCGCGGCCCGAGCGCTGCGCCTTCTTCGGCGTGGCCGACAGCGCGCCGGCGATCAACTCGTAGTGGTCGTCCAGGCGCGCGGCGATGCGGTGCACCGCGCCGATGAAGGCGCCCTCGCCGCCGCCGACCATGCCCAGACGAATCGTGCGCTGCTCACAGTCCGAGCATCCGCTTCAACTGCGCCGCGTCGTGCGCCGCTCCGGCAAAGTCGTCGAACGCCTTTTCAGTGACGCGGATGATGTGGTCACGGATGAACGGCGCGCCTTCGGCCGCGCCCTGCTCCGGGTGCTTCAGGCAGCACTCCCACTCCATCACCGCCCAGCCCTCATAGCCGTATTGCGCCATCTTCGAGAAGATCGACTTGAAATCGATCTGACCGTCACCGAGGGAACGGAAGCGCCCGGCCCGGTTGATCCACGGCTGGTAGCCCGAGTACACACCCTGGCGGCCATTGGGGCGGAACTCGGCGTCCTTGATGTGCAGCGCCTTGATGCGCTCGTGATAGATGTCGATGAATTCGAGGTAGTCGAGCTGCTGCAGCAGGAAGTGCGAGGGGTCGTAGTTGATGCAGCAGCGCGGGTGGTTGTTGACGCGCTCGAGGAACATCTCGAAGGTCACGCCGTCGAACAGGTCTTCGCCCGGGTGCAGCTCGAAGCAGACATGGCAGCCGGCGTCTTCGAACGCATCGAAGATCGGCCGCCAGCGTTTGGCGAGTTCGTCGAACGCGGCCTCGATCAACCCCGCGGGCCGCTGCGGCCACGGGTACAAGTAGGGCCACGCCAACGCGCCCGGGAAGCTGACGTTGGAAGTGAGCCCGAGATGCTTCGACGCACGTGCCGACAGCAGCATCTGCTCCACCGCCCAGCGCTGGCGATCGGCAGGCTTGCCCTTCACGGCGGCCGGCGCAAAGGCGTCGAAGGCCTCGTCGTAGGCCGGGTGCACCGCCACGAGCTGGCCCTGCAGGTGCGTGCCAAGCTCGGTGATCGCCACGCCGTTGTCACGCGCGATGCCGGCGATCTCGTCGCAGTAGGTCTTCGATTCGGCGGCCTTCGCCAAGTCGAACAGGCGGCCGTCCCACGATGGGATCTGCACGCCCTTGAAACCGACCGAGGCGGCCCACTTCGTGATCGCCGGCCAGGAGTTGAACGGCGCGGTGTCGCCCGCGAACTGCGCCAGGTAGATGCCGGGGCCTTTGATGTTTGTCGCCATGCACTTGCTCCTTGCTTCGGGCCTGCCTTCTGGCCGCAGGCGCAATGATGCACCCGCCCGCCAGGCGCCCGGCGGGTTAGCCGTGCATCGACTTTCTTTGACGCCGCGCAAAGCCGGCGCTGCGATGGATGCGATGGTGCGCGCCATGACCGAGCCTGAGCGCGAGATCGAGTTGCGCCCGCTGCATTTTTCCGACCCGCTGCGCTGGCTGCTGCTCGGTTGGCGCGACTTCCGCCGCGCGCCGGGCATCGGCCTGTTCTACGGCGCAGCCTTCACCGTCATGGGCTGGGCCCTGTCCAAGGTCTACGAGACGGCGCCGGCCTACGTGATGGCGCTGGCCGCAGGTTTCTTGCTGATGGGGCCCGTACTCTGCCTCGGCCTCTACCACGTGAGCCGCTCGCTCGAGCGAGGCGAAACGCCTGACTTCGCGGGCTCGCTGCTGGCCTTCGAATCGCGGCTCGGGCCCCTGGCCATCTTCGGTTTCGTGCTGCTGGTGCTGGAGATGCTGTGGGGACGGGCCACGCTGGTCATCTTCGCGGTCAGCTTCGACGGCATGCCCGATCTCAGAGGCTCGCTGCTGGCGCTGCTCGACCCGGAGAACCTCGGCTTCATCGCCGCCTGGCTCGCCGTCGGCGCGGTCTTCGCGGGGCTGATCTTCGCGGTCAGCGTGATCTCGATCCCGATGCTGCTCGACCGGCCGGTCGATGCCATCACTGCCGGCCTGACGAGCCTTCGCCTCGTGCTCTCGCAACCTGCCGTCATGCTGTGCTGGGGCGCGCTGATCAGCGTACTCGTCGTTGCGGCGATGCTGCCGTGGTTTGCCGGGCTGCTCGTCGTCGCGCCGGTGGTGGGGCATGCGTCGTGGCATGCCTACCGCGGCGCGGTGCATTGATCTACACCAGCAACACCGACGACCCCGTCGTCTTGCGCGCTTCGAGATCGCGGTGCGCCTGCGCCACTTCGGCCAGCGGATAGCGCTGGTCGATGCGGATCTTGACTGCGCCGCTCTGCACGACGGCAAACAGATCGTCGGCCATCGCCTGCGTCGCCTCTCGCGTGGCGATGTGGGTGAACAGCGTGGCGCGCGTCAGGTACAGCGAGCCCTTGGGGCCGAGGATGCCGGGCGCGAACGGCGGCACCGGGCCGCTGGCATTGCCGAAACTCGCCATCAGACCGAACGGCCGCAGGCAATCGAGCGAGCCGTCGAAGGTGTCCTTGCCCACCGAGTCGTAGACCACCTTCACGCCCTTGCCATCGGTCAGCGCCTTGACCCGCTCGACAAAGTTTTCCTTGCGGTAGTCGATGGCGAACGCCGCGCCATGATCGAGTGCGAGCCGGCACTTCTCAGCGCTGCCGGCCGTGGCAATCAACTTCAGGCCCATCGCCTTGGCCCATTGGCAGGCGATCAGGCCGACACCGCCGGCCGCGGCATGCCAGAGCACGAAGTCGCCCGCGGCGAGGCCGCCCTGCGGCTGCGTCTTCTTCAGCAGGTACTGCGCCGTCAGGCCTTTGAGCATCATCGCCGCGGCGGTGTCGAAGGCAATGCCGTCGGGCAGCTTGCACACCGTCTTCGCTGGCATCACGCGAACGTCGCAGTACGAGCCCGGCGGGTTGCTCGCATACGCGGCGCGGTCACCGGCCTTGAGGTGCGTCACGCCCTCGCCGACCGCTTCGACCACGCCGGCACCTTCCATGCCGATGCCATGCGGCAGCGCCAGCGGGTACAGCCCGGTGCGGTGGTAGACGTCGATGTAGTTCAGGCCGCAGGCTTGGTGGCGGATGCGGATTTCGCCCGGCCCCGGATCGCCCACTTCCACGTCGGCGAGTTGCAGTTGTTCGGGGCCGCCGGTGGCGGCGATCTGGATGGCGCGGGGCATGAGTGATCTCCTCGAGTGAGGCCGCGAGGTTACGTCAAGCGCCGACGGCGTGCAGCGCGTGTGATGGCAACAGCGTAGAGCACGAGGTTGATACCGAAAACTGCCGCGCCGAAAAGGATCTGCAGGTTCGCCGTCAACCCTTGCGGATAGATCGCCGCCGTCAGGTAGTGCTCGATGAAGCCGCCCTCGTAGCCGGCCTGACCCGCTGCGCGGCGCAGCGATTGCTCCCACGGTGTGAGCGGACAAATCGAGCCACTCCACGAGATCCACACCGCCCACGCCACGGCCGGCAGGTGCAGCCACGCCAGCACCGGCCGCGCGAGCACCGCCACGCCACCGAAAATCACCCAGACGATGAACAGCCCGTGCAGCACGAGCACCGCGTCGGCGAGAAATGCATGCCTCATGGCACTATGGTGCCAACAATGAAGCGCCTGACCCAAGCCCCCAATATCGCCCTGGCCACGCTGTGGGCCGACATGCTGAGCCAGGCCGGCATCGAATCCAGCGTGCAGCGCTACTTCGCGAGCAGCATCGCCGGCGACATTCCGCCCGATCAGGCGCTGCCGGAGGTCTGGGTGCACGACGATGCGCGGCTCGAAGAGGCGCGAGCCCTCTTGCGCGAGTTTCGGCACCCGGCTTGGCGTCATTGGCTGTGCCATGGCTGCGGCGAGCGCATCGACGGCCCGTTCGATCAGTGCTGGAAGTGCGGCGCCGCGATGCCGACATGACGCCCCCCGCCGAGCCACGATTCTTCCGCGACGCAGCAGCACTGCGCCGCTGGTTCGCGCGCCATCACGCCAGCGCCACCGAATTGATGCTCGGCTACTGGAAGATCGGCAGCGGCGAGGCCAGCGTCACCTGGCCCGAGTCGGTGGACGAGGCGCTGTGCGTCGGCTGGATCGACGGCGTGCGCAAACGCATCGACGAGCACCGCTACGTGATCCGCTTCTCGCCGCGCAAGGCGAGCTCGATCTGGAGCGCAGTCAACATCGCACGCGTCACGGCGCTCGAGGCCGAGGACCGCATGACCGACGCCGGCCGCGCAGCTTTCGCGCTGCGACGTGACCACAAGAGCGGTGTCTATTCATTCGAGCAGCGCAGCGTCGAGCTGCCCGACGCGTACGCCAAGCTGCTGCAGGCCGACCGCGCCGCCTGGGCCGACTGGCAGCGGCGCCCGCCGTCGTACCGCAAGGCGGCGATGTGGTGGGTCGTCAGTGCGAAGCAGGAAGCCACGCGCGAGCGACGCTTGGCGACCTTGATCGATTGCAGCGCCAGCGGAGAAGGCCTGCCGCAGTTGGTGAAGTACCGATGAGCGCCAAGCTGACACCCCGCCTGGCGCTGCTGCTGACGCTGCCGCCGCTGATGTGGGCCGGCAACGCCGTGGTCGGTCGCTTGATGGTGGGCCACGTGCCGCCGCTGACGCTGAACGCCCTGCGCTGGGCGTTGGCCGCGCTGCTGCTGGCACCACTGGCCTGGCGCGTCTGGCGCGATGGCGCGGCCATCCGCGCCGCCTGGGTCTACCTGCTGGTCATCGGCACGCTCGGCGTCGGCGCCTTCAACTCACTGCAGTACGTGGCGCTGGTCACGTCGACGCCGCTCAACGTGACGCTGATCAACGCCTCGATGCCGCTGTGGATGCTGGTGGTCGGCGCCATCGGCTATGCGCAGCGGCCGACACGCTACCAACTGCTCGGCGCATTGCTGTCGTTTGCCGGCGTGGCCGCCGTGCTGACGCGCGGCACGTGGGCGGCGCTGGCCGAGGTGCGTTTCGTCGTCGGCGACGCCCTGATGCTGCTGGCCGTGATGGGCTGGGCGGTCTACAGCTGGCTGCTGGTGCGGCCACCGCCATCGATGCGTGCACCGCAGCGGCCGGATTGGGACTGGGCCACGTTCCTCTTCGTGCAGATGGTGTTCGGCCTGATCACCGCGGGCGGCGCCGCCATCGCCGAGAACGCATTCGGCACGCATGCGCCGGTCGAATGGGGCAGCCTCAAGGTGCTGGCGGCGCTGGCCTTTGTCGCCATCGGCCCTTCGCTCGTCGCCTACCGCTGCTGGGGCCTGGGCGTGGCGCAGGCCGGGCCGACGCTGGCCGCCTTCTTCGTCAACCTGTCGCCGTTGTTCACTGCGCTGCTCTCGGCCACGCTGCTGGGCGAGAGGCCGCAGCCCTACCACGCACTGGCCTTTGCGCTGATCGTCGCCGGCATCGTCGTCTCGGCGCGCAGAAGCTGAGCATGCAGCTGACACGCCGCCAGATCCTGCTGCTGATCACGCTGACGCTGCTGTGGGGCTGCAACTGGCCGGTGATGAAGTTTTCGCTGCGCGAGGTGCCGCCGCTGACTTTCCGTGCGCTGACGATGACCGGCGGCGTGATGTTGATGGCCGCGTGGTTCGCGCTGCGCGGCACGAGCCTGGCCCTGCCGCGCACGCAGATCGCACGCGTGATCGGCCTGGCCGTGCCCAACATCATCGGCTGGCACCTGGCGTCGATCATCGGCCTGACGCTGCTGCCCGCCGGGCGCACCGTGATCCTCGCCTTCACGATGCCGGTGTGGACGGTGCTGCTGGGCGCGCTGCTCTTCGGCCAGCGCCTGACGCGCCGCGCCGGCATCGCCTCGCTGTGCGCGCTGGCTGCCGTCGCGCTGCTGGCGCTCGACGAGCTGACGTCGCTCGCCGGCCGGCCTGTGGCCGTGCTGTGGTTGCAGGGCGCGGCCATCAGCTGGGCGCTGGGCACGCTGCTGATGAAACGGCTCACGGTGAGCTTGTCCACCGAAGCGCTGACGGTGTGGATGATGGTGATCGGCTGCGTCTTCTTCTGCATCGCCGCGCTGATCGCGGACCCGCTGCCCTTGCCCCACACCTGGAGCGCCGCCACCTGGGCTTCGCTGGTCTGGGGCGTCGTCATCAATTTCGGCATCTCGCAAGTGCTGTGGTTTGCGCTGGCGCGCGAGTTGCCGGCGCAGGCCAGCGCGTTTTCCTTGATGGCCGTGCCGATGGTGGGCGTGCTGTCGTCGGCGCTCGTCATCGGCGAGGCGCCGCGGGTCAGCGATTGGATCTCGGTGCTGTTCATCGCCGCGGCCATCGCGGCCGCGACCGGCGTGAACCTTCGCTGGCGGCGCAGCGACAATGCCGATCGATGACCTCCTCACGACGTCCGAAAGTCGCGCTGATCGCAGCGCTCGATCGCCACAACGCCATCGGCCGCGGCGGCGGTCTGCTGTGGCATGAGAGCGAAGACCAGAAGAACTTTCGCCGCGTGACGATGGGCTGCCCGGTCATCATGGGCCGCAAGACCTGGGACTCGCTGCCCGAGCGCTTTCGGCCGCTGCCCGGGCGGCGCAACATCGTGGTGACGCGGCAGGCGCAGTGGCAGGCCAGCGGCGCCGAACGCGCGGCGTCGTTCGATGAGGCATGGCGGCAGGCCGGCGACGCCGCCAAGGTCTTCGTCATTGGCGGCGGCGAACTCTACGCGGCGGCGCTGCCGGTCACCGACGAACTGGTGTTGACCGAGATCGACACTGCGTTCGCCGACGCCGACACGTTCTTCCCCACTTTCGACCGCACGCGCTTCGTTGAAGCCGCACGCGATGCGCGCACGGCCAGCGACGGCACGCGCTACGCCTTCGTCACCTACCGCCGCGTTCAGTCTTTGTCGTGATCGTGATGGTCGTGATGATGCCGGCGCGGCGCCCGGCATTCGAAGCTCGCCGCTGACTCGACATCGCCGCGGCCCTTGTAGAAGGCCACACTTGGGTACGGGCACAACGGCCGCGTGCGGTTGGCGGCCCACGCTGCCGGCAGATCGGTATTGACGCCGCCCGCATTGCCCGCCCCGCGTGCGCTGGCAATCACGCTGCGCGGCGCCTTGCCCTGTTCGACCCAAGCCACCAGCGGTGTGATGAAGTCGGCCTGGTCCGTAGCCGGCCCGCCCGAGCAATGGCCCATGCCGGGCACGCCATACAGGCGGACGAAGTCTTCAGCGCGTCCACCGCTGTGGTGATCGACACCGCGGTACCAGCGCTCGGTGTCCTTGACCGAAAAGATCTGGTCACTCACGCCGTGATAGACCAGCATCTTGGCGCCACGCGCGCGCACGTCGTTCAAGTGCGTGGCTTGCGGCGGCGTCATGAACTGCATGGCCGATTCGGTGTAGGTGGCGTCGGTGGCGAACAGTTGCGCGAGCGTGGCGTCGATGTCGAGGTCGAGCGAGAACGTCGGCGCCACCGTCGGCACCGGCGGCACCTTGAAGATCTGGCCCACCGCGCCCGAATCGAGCGCCAGCGGCGCCGTGAACTCCCAGAACGCAATGCCACTGGCGCCGAAGCCGCTGTCGTAGTGGAAGCCGGTGTAGAAGCGCTCACCGTTGCTCGTGGTGGCGCCACGGTAGATCGGCTCGATGGCGATCTTTTGCGCCAGCGACAAGCAAGTGCCGTCGCGTACGCCGCTGCAGGTGGGCACGTCGCGCATGAAGTTGAAAGCGCGCTGGCAAGTGCGCGTGTCCTGGATCATGCCGTCCGTTGCGCCATCGAGCGCATCGCAGCGCGCCAGGACAGCGTTCGACACCGTCGCGCGCTCGGCCGTGGTGTAGGCGCTGCCCAGGCCCGCCGGCGTTGCCGGGTCGGCGCCTGGAGCCACCACGGTCGCGTAGCGCTGCGCACCGAAGATGTTGGCCAGTGCGGCCAGCGGCAGGTTGTAGCCCGGTGCGCCGGCGAGGAAGCCGTCGTACTCATCGGCGTAGCGCGCTGCCGTCACCAACGTGTGGCGTCCGCCGTTGGAACAGCCACCGAAGTAGGAACGGTCCGGCCCCTTGCCGTAGGCCATGGCGATGGTCTGCTTGGCCATCGGCGTCAACCTGCCCACCGCCTGGTAGCCGTAGTCCAGCCGCGCCTGGGGGTCGATGCCGAAGGCCGGCCCACCGACGGTGGCATTGTCATGGCCGGCATTGCTGGACAGCACCGCAAAGCCCTGCATCAATGCACCGGTGGTCGGCCCGCCGCCCAAAGTGCCGGCGGCGGTGTTCACGGCGCCGTCGATGCCGCCGTTGCCCTGGTGCCAGAAGCGGCCGTTCCAGGCCAGCGGCAGACGCATTTCGAAGCTGATCGCGTAGGCCTTGCCGTCGACCGGGCTGATGCGATCGAACATGCGTCCGGTGACGCGGCAATGAGCCGGCACCGGTGCGCCCGCAAGCATCAGCGTGCCGGCGGCAATGCTCGTCGTGGCCGTGATGACGGTGTTGGCGAGCGTGCCGAGCGTGCCCGCCAAGGCCTCGCAGGTGCCCAGCAGCGTGGCCGGCTGCGCCGGCGCCAGTTGCGGCAGGCGGTGGCCGTGGCGGCCGTTGTCGGCCAGCGCAGTGGTGGCCAGTGCGGCGGTGAACACCATCGCTGCCACCAGCGGCTTCAGTTTGAAGGTCATCACGTCCCCTTTTGTGTGTGGTGGCCGGCCACGACTTGCCGACTCGATAGTTATGGTACTTATCGATCTGGGCGTCCGGCTTGCGGGTTTTCCAGCGCCGCGGGCGCCATGAAGAGGGCTGACAGAATCGCCACCATGCCCCGCCGCCCCGCCCAGACCGCCGCCGATGACCGTACACCGCAGGCACGCCTGACCGAAGCCGATCTGCATGGCGTCATCGGCTATCAATTGGCGCAAGCCTCGATCGTGACGACCCAGGTCTTCGACGGCGCCGTGGGCACGAAGAGCCGCTTGCGGCCGGTCGAGTACACGATGCTGGCGCTGATCCACGCCAACCCGGATGTCACGGCGCGGCAGCTGGCGCGCGGGTTGGCGGTGACGCCGCCCAACATCGCCGTCTGGATCGAGCGCCTGCAATCGCGCGGCCTCGTGCTGCGCAGCCGCAGCGAAACCGACGCCAGGCTGCAGCACATCCGCGTCTCCACCGCCGGCGCCAAGCTCGTGCGCGAGGCAACGAAACGCCTTCAGGCAGGTGAGGCCGCCGCGCTGGCCTCCCTCAGCGCGGCGGAGCGCGCGATGCTCGTCGAGTTGCTGCACAAGCTGGCGATCGCTCGCAAGCGCGTGTCACCGAACGCGGGTGAACCGTCTTGAAACTCACCTCCTGAAAGAGCGGAGCGGACTCAGACTCCGAAATCTCGGACAAAAAGAAAAAGGGGCGCCACATCGAGATGTGGCGCCCCCGTCAATGAAAAAACATCAACCCTTCACGCACACCACTTGCTTGAGCGTGTGTACGACCTCGATCAAGTCGCGCTGCGCTTGCATCACCGCGTCGATGTCCTTGTAGGCCGCGGGCGTCTCGTCGATGACGTCCTTGTCCTTGCGGCACTCGATGCCCTCGGTGGCAGCGCGGTGATCGGCCAACGTGAAGCGGCGCTTGGCCTCGCCGCGGCTCATCACGCGCCCGGCGCCGTGCGAGCACGACTCGAACGACTCCGGGTTGCCCTTGCCACGCACGATGTACGAGCGCGCGCCCATGCTGCCGGGGATGATGCCCAGCTGCCCGGCCTTGGCGCTCACCGCGCCCTTGCGGGTGACGAAGACGTCCTCGCCGAAGTGGCGCTCCTTGCTCACGTAGTTGTGGTGGCAGTTCACCGCCTCGAGGTGGCTCTGGAAGCTCTTGTGCAGGACCGTCTTCGCGGCCTCGATCACGCGCTTCATCATCACCTCGCGGTTGGTCGCCGCGAACTTCTGCGCCCAGCCCACGGCGCGCACGTAGTCGCCGAAGTAGCGGCTGCCTTCCTCGAAGTAGGCCAGGTCACGGTCCGGCAGATTCGCCTGGTGGCGCATCGCGTCCTGCTTGGCCAGCTCGATGAACATCGTGCCGATGAAGTTGCCCACGCCGCGCGAGCCCGAGTGCAGCATGAACCACACGATGCCCGCTTCGTCCAGGCAGACCTCGATGAAGTGGTTGCCCGTGCCCAGCGTGCCCAGGTGCTGAATGTGGTTGGTCTTCTCCAGCTTGGGGTAGTCGCGGCACAGCTCGGTGAACTCGGGTTCCAGCTGCGCCCACGCGGTGTTCACCGAGCCCGGCGCCTTCTGCCATGCACCCGGGTCACGGCTGCCGGGCTGGCGGCCGTGCGGCACCGCGCGCTCGATGGCCGAACGCAGCGGGCCCAGGTTGTCCGGCAGGTCTTCCGCGGTCAGCGTGGTCTTGCAGGCGATCATGCCGCAGCCGATGTCCACGCCCACCGCGGCCGGGATGATGGCCTTGAGGGTCGGGATCACCGAGCCCACGGTGGCGCCGATGCCGAAGTGCACGTCGGGCATGGCCGCGATGTGCTTGAAGACGATGGGCAGGCGCGCCGCGTTCTGCAGCTGGCGCTTGGCCTCGTCTTCCACCGGCACGCCGCGCGTCCACATCTTGATCGGGCACGCCGCCGCCCACGTCTTCGTGGATGTAGTTGGTTTCCATGATGTTCTCCTTGATTGTCCGCGAACGCCCACGGGGAGCTTTGCCGTCTGCTCGGCACGCTCCCCTGACAGGCACCCGACGGTGCCGATTTCAAGGTTCAGCTGCTCAACGCAGCTTCACCAGCCCGTTGAGCACCTGGTCCAGACCTCCGAACACGGAGATCTTGTCGATGCGCTCGGCCACGCGTTCCAGCGTCTCGAGCTCCTTCAGCCGCAGGGCGACGGGGTTGTCCTCCATCACCTTGGCGGTGTTCAGCAGCGAGCGGGTCGCTGCCGTCTCTTCACGCCGACGGATCACGTTGGCCTCGGCCGACTTGCCGGCCTCGACCACCTGGGCGAGGATGGTCTTCATCTCGCCCGGCAGCACGATGTCCTTCACGCCCACGCCGTCGAGCTGCAGACCGTAGTCCGCGAGCTTCGACTTCACCTGGGCGGTCACGACCTCGTCGATCACCGTCTTGTTCTCGAGCAACTCGTCGAGCGAGCGCGTGCCCACCGCCGCGCGCAGGCCGAACTGCAGCTCGCGGTACAGGTGTTCCGCGGGCTTGGCCAGCTCCTTGTAGGCCTTCAGCACATCGGTGAAGCGCCAGGTGGCCGACAGGTTCAGCCGCAGCGACACCTTGTCGCGGGTCAGGATCTCCTGGCCCGTCACTTCCAGCGCCTGCAGCCGCAGGTCCACGAGTTCCACCGACACGTTGCGGTTGAACTTCCAGAACGCGTACGAACCGGCTGCGAGCAGCCGCTCGACCTTGCCGTCGACCCACAGGATGCCGGCGCCGTGTTCGCTCACCTGCACCTGCAGCACGCCGGCCAGGCCTTGCACTGCACGCTGGCGCAGCTGCGTCTGCACGAGCCGCGCCACCAGCGCCTGCGGCACTTCGGCCGAGGCCCCGATGTCGATCACCTCGACCTGCACGTCGACCAGGCCCTTCCAGTACAGGCGCCGGGTGGCCGGCGCGAGCACCTCGACCAGCGCGCCGTTCTCGGTGCGCAGGCCGACCTGGTTCTCGGTGAGCTCGACGCGCACGAACTCGGCCGCGACCACGCCCGGCTCCTTGGCCATGAGGTAGTCGGCCAGGCCGTGCGTGAACGCCGGCTGCTTCGAGCGCGAAGAGCTCCACGCGCAGGGTGTCGAGGCCGGCGAACAGCCAGTGCGTGCCCGGTTGCAGCACGCGCTCGAAGTCGCCATTGCGCAGCAGCAGGCCGCGCTCGTTCTTCTTCACAGTGACACGCTTGATACTTCATGGGTGTTCTCCTTGTTGTTGAGCGTGTGAATCGAAATGGGGGTGCCGTTACAGCAGCGGCCGCGGACGACGAATGCCTGGGTCCGGGTGTCGTGGTGCGCGTCGGCAGGGATGCCCCACCTCGGCTGGCCACGGACGCGGTGCCCCGCGTGCTCGCCGCACGAGCGGACGCCGCTGATGCGCCTGGGGCGGCACGCCTTGCGGCGATTCGCCTTCCGCGCACGTTCGGCGGGTGGTCTTTCGACCGGTCTTCTGGAATGGAGCGGGAGTCGAACCCGCGACAGACGACTTATCAGGTCGTTGCTCTACCCGACTGAGCTATCCAGTGGTGGTGATGCCGGGAGTCGAACCCGGACCCTTGCGGGATCCACTTCATCACCGGTATCGGTCGCTTCCGGCAGCGCGGCATGGACGGCACCGACGGGCCTTGGCCCGGGTGCCGCCCACCGGCGGGGTTCACGAACCCCTGACCTGTGAGCGTTTGCCTTTCACGACAGACTCTTGGGCGCCCGAGCTCTTCAGCTCAGGCGCGATCCCTTCGGCAGGCGCGCGGCCAGCCACTCGTGCACGTCGGCGCGGATGTGCCGGCCTTCGAGCAGAAAGTCCTCGAAGCGGCTCGGCACGTACGGCAGGTACACCAGCGGCATGCCCGCTTCTTCCGGCGTGCGGTCGGCCTTGCGGCCGTTGCACGGGCCGCAGGCAGTGACCAGGTTCATCCAGGTCCAGCGGCCGCCGCGCGCCTGCGGCACGATGTGCTCGCACGACAGGTCGCGCTCGGCGAAACGCTCGCCGCAGTAGGCACAGGTGAATCGGTCGCGGCGGAGCAGCTTGGTCTTGCTGAACGCCGGCACCACGTCGAACAGGTTGACCTTCGACGCACCGTGCAGCGCCATGATCGGATGCACGTCGATGACCGACTGGCGGCCGCGCGCGACGTTGAAGCCGCCACGCAGCGTGGCCAGCAGGCCGTCGCCGTCGACCCACGCTACCGAGCCCGTGGCCACGTGCAAGGCCGCATGCTCGAGCGAGATCCACGCCTGGGGCGTGCCCTGGATGTCGAGTTGCAGCACATTCGCATGGTGTTGATGGTGCATGGGTGGCCTCCTCCGTCGGCCAGTCGAGTTGATTGGTAGCCCCTGACGATTTCGCTCTGCCGCGCAAGCGGCAGGACGTTGCGAAGCAACGGGCCGAAGGCCGAGCGCACAGCGCGAGCAAACGTCGGCCTTCGCTTTGTAGGAGCGCTGCTCTGCCTCTGAGCTAAGGGGCTGGTGTGATGGAGATGGCAGCGGCGGTTGGATTCGAACCAACGTCCCCAGCTTCAAAGGCTGGTGTCTGAGGCCGCTCGACTACGCCGCAACGGAGTGACTGGTCTGGCGGAGAGCGGGCGGATCGAACGCCCGCGGCAACCTGGTCGCCGGCCTTGGCTTAGCAAGCCAGCCCCTTCCCACTCGGGCAGCTCTCCGTGAATTGGTCGTCCGGGGTGGGCACGATCCACCGACCTTCGCCTTATGAGGGCGCCGCTCTTCCACTGAGCTACCGGACTGCTGTGTGGTCCCCTCGGTCCGAGTCGAACGGACATGCCCGTCGCGGGCTCCGGTTTCTGAGACCGGTGCGTCTGCCGATTCCGCCACGAGGGGGTTGATGCTGGTGCGTCGCCAGGGGCTCGAACCCTGACACGCCGGGTTAAGAGCCCGGTACTCTGCCGCTCGAGTTCGCGACGCATTGAAGTGAAGAGGCATGCGCTTGGGGGTGACCGGCCGGAGTCGAACCGGCACTGGCGGGGTCACGGCCCGCAGCTCTTCCATTGAGCTACGGCCACACCCAAGCGCACGCGATGACTTATCGCAGGGCGATTCCTCGCGCCTTGGCCCAGCGTTCGAGCACGTTGCGCTCGTGCGCATGCGCAAGCCGGTTGGCCAGACCACGCACCTGGACGGCCTCGTCCTGCTTGTTGACTTCGATCGTGAGCAGCCGGTCGATGCGATCCTTCGTGCACCGCCGCAGCGACCAGATCGATGCGAGGCCAGCGATGCACTTGCCCGCGTAGGTCGACACGCAGTGGCGCATCGCCCGGCTTTCCATCACCAGGTCCTCGGCCTGCTTCAGCTGACGGACCACGAAGCGCTCGCCGCGGGCCTTGGCATCCTTGGACGAGGGCGTCCACTCCCAGTCGGCCAGCGGCGACCCGGACCACGCCTGGTCAGGCGTCGACGTTGCAGCGCCGCCGGCGATGGCTCGTCCCCCGGCCCGGCGGCGGATCGCCTCGATGCGCTCGATGGCCGCGATGTCGTGGTGCCACTCACGCATGCGACGGTTGAGCGAGGCCAGCGTGCGCCCCTCGAGGCTGTAGTCGGGATCGCGGTGGTGGCACTCGGCCAGGTAGTCGCACAGATCGTCGATCGTCTCCACTGGCGCGGGGTTGGCGCAGAAGAACCGCGCCACCTCGCGCCAGAAGGCGAGCTCGCCGCGCGGTTTGCGCGCGATCTTCGAGCGAGCAATGCCCATCGCCACGCCGGGGTCGCCGACGTTGGAGCGGGCGATGGCGTGCCAGAACGCTTCTTCGAAGCCCAAGCCGGCAGGTGGGTTGAGGAACGCGTGGACTTCCTTGCGCGTCAACCAGTCGCCGGCGCCAGCCTTGTAGAGCGATCCGCCACGCGCAGCGACCACGTACCAGTGCTTTCGCAGTCGCACTTCCTCCGCGCCGAGCCCCGCGTCGTCGATCCAGATGCGCTCGAGCATCGCGGGAACCGGATAGAGCGCGAAGAGATGCCGCGCCGCCGCAAGGCGCAAGCGTGCGGCGTCGCGCGTCTTCATCTGCGGATGCCACGCGTGGGCATCGCGCACAACAACGCCCGCGAAGCCGCGCGCAGCTTCTTCCAGCGCCCTGCAGAAGTCCGGGGTGGGCCGCGGCCGGCGCGCCACACGGCGAAGCGTGGCGTCGTAGATCTGGATTCGTTCGCGCTCGGCATCCAGCCTGCGCTGGATCATCGAGCGTGCCATGGTGGTGTTGGTGGTTGGAGTGAAGGTGGTCTCGGTGGCAGGTCTGCTCGCGCTGCGCGCTCGGCCTTCGGCCCGTTGCTTCGCAACGTCCTGCGCGGCAAGCCGCGCAGAGCGAACCTGCGGCCTCGTGTTCCCGAAACACGCGCGCTGCCGTCTGCGCCACACCGAGAAGAAGAAGCTGGTACCCGCGGGTGGGAACGATCCACCGACCCCCGCCTTATCAAGACGGTGCTCTGCCACTGCGCTACGCGAGATCAAACTGATTGGCTCCCCGACGTGGCTTCGAACCACGGACCTCCTGGTTAACAGCCAGGCGCTCTGCCAACTGCGCTATCGGGGAAATGAACTGGCACCGAATCACGGGATCGAACCGCGAACCTTCGGCTTTAGCTCCGGCGTCACATCGCTTCGCGATATGAGCCTCGCTGGCGCGCAAGCGCGCGAAAGGCCACTGCTCTGGCAATTGAGCCAGCCCGGCGCTGTTGGTACCTCGTGCACGACTCGAACGTGCGGCCTCCGGATTCGTAAGCCGGCGCTCTGGATTCCTGCTGAGCTAACGAGGTTCTGCCCTGGTACCGAGAGAGGGCTTCGATCCCCCGACGCACGCGCCTTCAACGCGCCGCTTTACCTGCTGAGCTATCTCGGCCTACTGATCTGGCGCCTCGTGCGGGAGTCGAACCCGCGGCTTCCGGCTAGACAGGCCGGCACTCTGGCCACTGAGTTAACGAAGCGTTGATGCATTGGTGGAGGTGACAGGGTTCGAACCTGCAGCCTGCCGCTTGCAAGGCGGCTGCTCTACCGAACGTTGAGCTACACCCCCAATGGGTTCCATCCGGTCACGGGTTCCGGCGCCGCCCAATCCTTGCGGCCGATTTCCGCCCTCGAAGCGTGAGCTCGACGAGGGCTTCTTGTTCTGGTGCTTGTGGCGTCGCGTGCGGGATTCGAACCCGCGTTCCCACCTTGAAAGAGTGGTGTCCTCGGCCGTCTAGACGAACACGACATGTCTGGTGCCTCCGGCGACGGTTCGAACGCGCGGCCTGCCGCTTACAAGGCGGCTGCTCTGCCTGCTGAGCTACGGGGGCGATGAAAGTGAATCCACTTCGGCTGTGCCCGAGCGCGAGCATCCCGTCGGATGTGGTGTCTCGCTGCACGTGACCTGGCCAGGTGCCGCGCACATCCCGGGCCACCAACACCATGTCGCGCGGCCTCGGAGTGCAAGGACACACCCGAAGTGGAGCGGATGACGAGCTTCGAACTCGTGGCCTCGGCCATGGCGTGGCCGCGCTCTGCCTGCTGAGCTACATCCGCAAAGGTGCAAGACGGACCGTCGGCCAGTACCGAGGTCGTCTTGCGGCAACTTGTTAAAGAGCGTCCACCGTCGCCGGTGGTGCGATCCATCGATCGCGGGCCTCGCCGAGGCGTAGGCCGGGTGAAGTCAGAAACGAAAAAGGCCCGGATCCTTTCGGAGTCCGGGCCTCTGCGAACAGAGCTTGGAGGGTGCGCGGCTATGCGCTCCCCTCTCCCGGATGCATTCGGTCCTCTTCTCCGTCAAGCTGGCTCGCCTGAAACAGGCTCGACCAGCCCAACGGATACGCCAGATGCAGGGCGGCGTTGCACGCGCCCGGCGACTTCATCGCCGCAGCACGTGCAAACGCGAACCGACCCGTCATGGGTCGGCGTGTTCGGACGATGTGGAGCGATTTCACGATGAAGCCTCTGAGACAAAAAACAAAGCCCGGTGCGGGCAACAGGAGTGGACTGTAAAGAGTCTTTACCCGAACGTCAACCCCCTGCGAGAATGGCATCGAACCCGTTGCACCCTGCATACAGCTGTGTCGAACATAACCATCACCCGAAGACGCAACGCGCTGTCGCTGTTCCAGGAGTACGCAGAACGAGAGCTGGCCGGCGGCACGCCACCGAAGGGGCTCGAACAGGCCTTCGCCGCGAGGCTACAGATCTCGCCGAGCATGTGGAGCCAGATCAAGTCGTCGAGGCCGATCGGCGACAAGTTGGCTCGGCAGATCGAAGCGCACTGCGCGAAACCGGAAGGCTGGCTCGATCAGGAGCAGGACGCCGCCATGCTGTCCGAGGCGGAGAAGAAGTTCCTCGATCTTGCGCTTCGTGCGTGGCGCGCGACAAACAGCGTGGGACGCAAAGAGTTGCGGTCGCGATTGACATCAGTGCTGCCACCCGCCTAGCTGCCTTAGAGTTCGAGCACTGTCCAAACAAACCACGCGTCAAGGTCATCGTGAAACTCGCCTCCTGGAACGTCAACTCGCTTGCCGTGCGCCTGCCACAGGTGATTGACTGGCTTGCCGCACATCAACCCGACGTGCTGGTGCTGCAGGAAACCAAACTCACCGACGACAAGTTCCCTCACGCCGAGATCAAAGCTGCGGGCTACCACGCACAGTGGTTCGGCCAGAAAACCTACAACGGTGTGGCACTGCTGTCGAAGAACGAAGCTACTGATGTCGTGCGCAACATCCCCGGCTTCGCCGACGACTTGGCACGTGTCATCACCGCCACCGTCGACGGCGTGCGCATCGTCGGCGGCTATTTCCCCAACGGCCAAGCCCCCGGCAGCGACAAGTTCGAGTACAAGATGCAGTGGCTGCGCGGCCTGCGCGACTGGCTGCGCGAAGAGATCGCCACGCATCCGAAGCTGGTGCTGATGGGTGACTTCAACATCGCCCCGGAAGACCGAGACGTCTACGACCCGGTGGCCTGGGCGGGGCAGATTCACTGCACGCCCGAGGAGCGCGGCCACTTTCAGCATCTCTGCGAGCTCGGCCTTGTCGATGCGTTCCGCCTTTTCGAGCAGCCGCCGAAGTCATGGTCGTGGTGGGACTACCGCAACCTCGCCTTCCGCAAGAACCAGGGCCTGCGAATCGACATCATCCTGGTCAGCGAGGCGATGAAGGCGCTGGTGCGTGAGTGCGTGATCGACAAGGCGCCGCGCAAGAACGAGCGGCCAAGCGATCACGCGCCGGTGTGGGTGCGGCTGGAAGCCGGCTGAGTCAGCCCTTGGCGTCGAGCGCGCGCAGCGCTGCACGCGCCTGGTCGAGCGATTCGCGGTTGAGCACGCGCGCATGTTCGTCGACCAGCTTCGCATCGCGCATCACGCCTTCGAGCAACTCGCGCGCCCGCGCATCGCGTCCCACCGATGCAAGATACAACCCGTAGGCGCAGCGTGTTTCGGTGCTGTTGTGGCGCGACAAGGCTTCGTCGAAAGCGGACAGCGCAGCATCGCGCTCGCCCGCGCCGGCAAGCGCCTGTGCCAGCAGCAGCGCCGGTGCCCCCGCGTAGCGCTCGGGCTCATCGGCAAACAGCGCGCGCAGTGTCTGCACAGTACTCGCAGGCTCTCCGGCCGCGAGCGCCGCGCGGGCCAGACCGAGTCGCATCTTGGCGTCCTTGGCATGGTGGCCGCTCACGCAGGCGCGGTAGTGCGCCAGCGCTTCCTTGGCATCACCGGCTTCGAGCAGCGCATCGGCCAGCCGCGCGCGGTGGTCGGCGCTCGGCGTTCGTTCGAAATCGGCGCGTGCCTCGCGCAGCGCGCGGCCGGGATCGACGATCGACGTGACCGCACTCACCGCCTGACGGCCAATGCGCGAGTGGCGCATCTCGGGCAGGTACTCGGCGAAGAAGTAGATCACGCTGCCGAGAAACGGGAATCCAAGCAGCACGAACAGCCAGTAGTTGGCGCGGCCGTTGCGGACCGCATGCACGGCGAAAAATATCGCCACCAGGATATGAAGCGTACCCAGAGCCACCGGCATGGCGCCCTCCTCTCGAACCTTTTCGAGAATTCTAGAGGCGGCCGCCGGTAGCGACGCTCAGCGTTTGCCTAGTCGTCGAGACCCAGTTCCTGGATCTTGCGAGTGATCGTGTTGCGGCCGATGCCCAGGCGCTGAGCGGCTTCGATACGGCGGCCGCGCGTCGTCGACAACGCGGTGACGATCAATTGCGCTTCGAAGCGACGGGTCAGCGTGTCCCACACTTCGGGCGCGCCGGCATCGAGCAGTGCGCGCGCTTCGCGCTCCAGGTCGGCCAGCCAGCCGCCACCGGCTTCAGCGGCAGGCGCCGCGACCGGCGGGACCGAATCAACGGCACTGCGCGGAGCGGCGGACGGCTCGACAACAGGCGACGCCTCGGTGCTCGTCAGCTCCGGCGGCAGATCCTTGACCTCGATCACCTGCGTCGGCGCCATCACCGTCAGCCAATGGCACAGGTTCTCCAGCTGGCGCACGTTGCCGGGAAAGTCGAACGACGTGATCCGGGCCTGCGCACCTTCGGACAGGCGCTTGGCTTCGACGCCGAGTTCCTTGGCGCTCTTCTGCAGGAACTGCCGCGTCAGCAGTGCGATGTCATCACGCCGCTCGCGCAGCGGCGGCAGGCGCAGGCGGATGACGTTCAAACGGTGGAACAGGTCTTCGCGGAACGCGCCGTCGCGCACGCGCTGTTCGAGATTCTGGTGCGTGGCCGCGATCACGCGCACGTTGGCCTTCAACGGCTGATGCCCGCCGACGCGATAGAACTGGCCGTCGGACAAGACGCGCAACAGCCGCGTCTGCAGATCGAACGGCATGTCGCCGATCTCGTCCAAAAATAGCGTGCCGCCCTCGCCTTGTTCGAAGCGGCCGCGCCGCATCGTCTGCGCGCCGGTGAAGGCGCCGCGCTCATGGCCGAAGAGTTCGCTCTCGAGAAGATCTTTCGGAATCGCCGCGGTGTTGATGGCCACGAACGGGCCGTTGGCGCGCGGGCTGTGCTTGTGCAGCGCTTGTGCGACCAATTCCTTGCCGCTGCCGCTCTCGCCGGTGACGAGCACGGTGACCTGGCTTTGCGACAGGCGGCCGATGGCGCGAAACAGGTCTTGCATCGCCGGTGCCTGACCGAGGATTTCCGGCGTCTCGGCCAGACGATCGCTGGCCACGGCTTCGCGCAGGCTTTCTTCGACGGCACGGCGGATCAGCTCCACTGCCTTCGGCACATCGAACGGTTTGGCCAGGTACTCGAAGGCGCCGCCTTGAAACGCCGACACCGCGCTGTCGAGGTCCGAGTAGGCCGTCATCACGATCACCGGCAGCCCGGGATGCTCCTGCTTGATCTTGGCCAGCAGGTCGAGGCCCGAGCCGCCGGGCATGCGGATGTCGCTGACCAGCACCTGCGGTTCATCGTCGGCCAGCGCACCGAGCACGTCGCGCGCGTTCGAGAAACTGCGCACCGCGAACTGCTCGCGCGCCAGAGCGCGTTCGAGCACGAAGCGGATGGATTGATCGTCGTCAACGACCCAGATGTCTTTCATGGGTGACCGCCCGGCCGCCCGGAGGGCACCCGCACCCTCTCGGGGGGCAGCGAACGAAGTGAGCGTGGGGGCTTGTAGTCCATTCTGTTCTTAGGGCAGCGGAATCAGGACGGTGAACACGGTGCGGCCCGGCACGCTGTCGCATTCGATCGTGCCCTGGTGTTGCTGCACGAACGTCTGCGCCAGCGTCAGACCGAGCCCCGACCCACCTTCGCGCCCCGTCACCAATGGATAGAAGATGCGTTCGCGGATCGACTCGGGCACGCCGGGCCCGTTGTCCTCTATATGCAATTCGAGTGCCAGTCGCCAGCGCTGCTTACCGATGGTGACTTGCCGTGCGATGCGCGTGCGCAGCTCGAGCGCCGCGTCGCCGCTGCCGATGCGCTCGGCCATGGCTTCGCACGCATTGCGCGCGATGTTGAGCGTGGCCTGGATGAGTTGCTCGCGGTCGCCGCGGAATTCGGGAATGGAGATGTCGTAGTCGCGCTTGAAGGCGATGCCGCGCGGGTACTCCGCCGCCAGCAGCGCGCGCACGCGCTCGCAGACCTCGTGGATGTTCACGTCCGCCACCACATGCGCATGGCGGTGCGGCGCCAGCAGCCGATCGACCAGCGACTGCAAGCGGTCGGCCTCGGCGATGATGACTTGCGTGTACTCGGTGAGATCGCGCTTGCCTTCGAGCTCCATCTCCAGCAACTGCGCCGCACCGCGGATGCCGCCAAGCGGATTCTTGATTTCGTGCGCCAGGTTGCGCACCAGCTCCTTGTTCGCTTCGGCCTGCGTGGCCGCGCGCTCCTCACGGTCCTGCTTGGTCTGCTGTTCGATCTCGATCAGCTCGACCAGCACGCGCTCGGTGCTGTCGGTCTGGTTGACGATGACGTGCACCGGCAACAGCTCGGGAGCCGCGCCGCCCGGATGCTTCAACACCGCTTCGAAGCGGCCGGTGGCGATGCGGTTGGCAACCACAGCGGCCAGGGTCTCCTGCATCGGCGCCGGGTCAACCAGCCAGTCGGCGAGCAGCGTGGCCAACATGGCGCGACGCGGCACGCCCAGCAGATTCTCGAAGCTGGCGTTGGCATGCAACACACGGCCGTCGGGAGAAACCACGGCCACCAACGTGGCCAGCAAGTCCAGAGCTGCAAGCGCAGGAACGCTCACAGCGCGATCGCTCCGGGCGCTACTGCGCCGCCGGCAGCTTGGCGAGTTCGCGCCGCAGGGCAGCCACGTCGGCCTGCTTGCGCGCGAGGGCGTTGCGCATCTCTTCGACACGCTCCTGGTAGCGAGCGTAGTTGCGTTCGCTGCCCTGGCGCTCGGGCTCGCCGTTGTTGAACTCTTTCTGCAAAGCCGTCAGCGCTTCTTCTTCGCGCTTCAGCTCGGCTTCGAGAATCGCCCGCGCATCGCTGTCGCGGGCGCGCTGGTCCTTCGCATCGACTTTGCTGCCCTCGCCTTTGGCACCGTTGCCACCGGGCGGAGTGCCAGCTTGCGGCGAGCGCTTGGGCGGCGAGACCACCGTGATCGGCGCGCCTTCGATCGTGCGGCAGCCGCGCTCCTTGGCTTCCTTCTCGGAGATCTCGCTGGTGTAGAGCACCGGCGGGCCGGGGCAGCGATAGACCGTGCCTCCCTGCGCCCAGGCGCTGGACAAGGGGCCGAGAAAGAGGACGGCGGCAAGGATGCGCATCGACATGCAACGCATTCTCCCCCAGGGCGGTGCACCCAAGAAAAAGGGCGGCCCGAGCCGCCCTTTGCTTTTCCGTGTTTCCGTGACCGCCTGCGCAGATCACAACGTGTAATACATGTCGAACTCGACCGGGTGCGTCGCCATCCGGAAGCGCGTCACTTCCTGCATCTTCAGCTCGATGTAGGCGTCGAGGTAGGCATCAGTGAAGACACCGCCCTTGGTCAGGAAAGCACGGTCCTTGTCGAGATACTCCAAGGCTTGATCCAGGCTGTGGCAGACCGTCGGGATCTTCGCGTCCTCTTCCGGCGGCAGGTGGTACAGGTCCTTGGTGGCAGCTTCGCCCGGATGGATCTTGTTCTCCACACCGTCCAGGCCAGCCATCAACAGCGCCGCAAAGCCGAGGTAGGGGTTCATCAAAGGATCCGGGAAGCGTGCCTCGACACGGCGGCCCTTCGGATTGGCGACGTGCGGGATGCGGATCGACGCCGAGCGGTTCTTCGATGAGTACGCCAGCTTCACCGGGGCCTCGAAGCCGGGCACCAGGCGCTTGTAGCTGTTGGTGCCGGGGTTGGTGATCGCGTTCAACGCCCGGGCGTGCTTGATGATGCCGCCGATGTAGAACAGCGCGAACTCGGACAGGCCGGCGTAGCCGTCGCCGGCGAACAGGTTCTTGCCGCCCTTCCAGACCGACTGGTGCACGTGCATGCCGCTGCCGTTGTCGCCGACGATCGGCTTGGGCATGAACGTGGCCGTCTTGCCGTAGGTGTGGGCGACGTTCTGGATCACGTATTTCTGCAACTGCACCCAGTCGGCGCGCTGCAGCAGCGTGCTGAACTTCGTGCCGATCTCCATCTGGCCGGCGTTGGCCACTTCGTGGTGATGCACTTCGCAAGGGATGCCCACCGACTCGAGGATCAGGCACATCTCCGAGCGCATGTCCTGCATCGAATCGACCGGCGGCGTCGGGAAGTAGCCACCCTTGACCGCAGGACGGTAGCCGGAGTTGCCGTGCTCGTATTCCTTGCCGGTGTTCCAGGCGGCTTCCTCGGATTCGATCTTCGAGAAGCAACCCGACATGTCGTTGCCCCAGCGCACGCTGTCGAAGACGAAGAACTCGGGCTCAGGGCCGAAATAGGCGGTGTCGCCCAGGCCGGTGGACTTCATGTACGCCTCGGCGCGCTTGGCCAGCGAGCGCGGATCGCGCTCGTAGGGCTTGCCGTCGGCGGGTTCGACCACGTCGCAGGTGAGGAGCAGCGTCGGCTCTTCGAAGAACGGGTCGATGTTGGCGGTGTTCGGGTCGGGCATGAGCTGCATGTCCGACGCTTCGATGCCCTTCCAGCCAGCGATCGACGAGCCGTCGAAGGCATGGCCCGAGGTGAACTTGTCCTCGTCGAAGTGGGACACCGGCACGGTGACGTGTTGTTCCTTGCCGCGGGTATCGGTGAAGCGGAAATCGACGAACTTGACGTCGTTGTCCTTCACCATCTTCATCACGTCGGCAACGGTCTTGCTGGCCATCAGGCGCTCTCCTGGGTCGGTTTTGGGGTGGGATTGGGGATGAAAGCGCAGAAATCTAGCAGAAAGCATGCCCGCGGCCGGTGCGCGGGCCGAACAACGGGCTCTCTCTGGCTTTTCGGCGGCGCCCCATTGTGAGGCGACGAGACGAGCTGACTTGGTGCGCGCTACCGCACCAATTCGGGGCCGAGCGAAACCCCCATCGCGGTCAGTTCGCCGCGCAACTGAACGTAGGCCGCCGCCACGGCCGCCTGCGCGCCCTTGACGCCGAGCTCGATGTGGCGGCCGTACTGCGGGTGATCGACGCTCGGCAGGCTGAACACGCGCACGCCGGCATGCTCGCGCTCGATCGTCTCCATCAGCGGCGTCAGCGCCGCTTCCATCGCGCCGAAGACGATCACCGATCGTTCGGCCTGCGCCTGGGTGCCATGCAGCGCGCGGTAGCGTGTGTCGAGCAACGACTCGATCATCGGATGCGCCATCACCGGAAAGCCGGGCACGAAGTGCACATCGCCGACCGAGAAGCCCGGGATCTTGTTGTACGGGTTGGCAATGATGTCGGCGCCTGCGGGGAACACGCCCATGTTCAAGCGGTGCACGTTGTCGTCGCGCTCGGGTTCGTAGGTCTCGCCGCGTTCGCGCGCCACGTCCTGCATGCGCTGCTGGATCAAGACCTTGGCCTCGGGGTGCAGCACCAGCTCGCGCTTCAAGGCCGCGGCGGCGCATTGCCGCGTGTGGTCATCAGGCGTTGCGCCGATGCCTCCGCACGAGAAGACGATATCGCCGCTGGCGAAGGCGTACTGAAGCGCTTCGGTGATCAGCGCGCGGTCGTCGCCGACGTAGCGGCTCCAGGAGAGCGCAAGGCCGCGTGCAGACAGCAATTCGATGACCTTGGGCATGTGGCCGTCCTTTCTCTTTCCAGAAAGGATTTCGTCACCGACGATGATCAAACCAAAGTTCACCGCATGTTCCCTGTGTGACCGAGCGAGTAGCGTCCAGGAATTGGCCACACCGTCAGACCATGCGGCTCGGCGCCGACCTTGACCTGCGCCACCTTGCCGCCCTCCTGCGTGTCGAAGCGGTAGACCACATCGTCGTAGCGTGCAGCGAGCCAGAGGTAACGGCCATCGGCACTGATGTTGCCCATGTCGGGGCTGCCGCCGCCAGGGATGCCCCAGCGGGCAACGACCTTGTCGCTCGCAAAGTCGATCACGGCAACGCTGCCATTGCCGTTCCTCGGACCGTGAATCTCGTGCGAGCCGCGGTTGGCGACGTAGAGCTGCTTGCCGTCACGGCTCGGATACAGGCCGTGTGTACCGAGCCCGGTGGCGACGAAGCCGACCTTGGTGAAGCTCTCGCCATCGACGATGTGCACACCGTCGGCATGCATGTCGGCGATGTAGAAACGCTTGCCGTCGGGCGAGATGCGGATGTCCTGCGGCATGCCCTTCTTCACCCTGCACAGCTCGGTCTCGCCAGGCTCCCAGACCTGACCCGGTTGCAGCTTGCCCGCCTTGAAGCGCGTCTCTGGCATCGACAGCTTCAAGTAGCCGAGCACCTGGCGCTGCACCATGTCGATCTTGACCAGCGTGCCATCGAACTCGCAGGTGAAGATCGCGAACTTGCCGTCGATCGAGAAGTCGGCGTGATTGACACCGCGGCAGCCGGGCACCGGCAGCTCGGCCTGCAGCGCCATCGTCTTCGGGTCGCGGAAGTCGAGGCGCTTCCTCGCCTCGGCCACCACGATCGCGCTCTTGCCGTCGGGTGAGAAGTACAGGTTGTACGGGTTGTCGACGTCGATCGCCGGACCGGCCTTGCCGGTCTTCGGGTCGATCGGCGTCAGGCTGCCATCGGTGCGGCGCTCGGCATTGTTCGTCACCCACAGCGTCTTCATGTCCCACGACGGCACGATGTGCTGCGGGCTGTAGCCGACCTTGAATCGATCGACCACCTTCATCGTCGCCGGATCGATCACGTGCACATCGTGGCCACGCAGGTTGGGCACGTAGATGCGTGGCAGATCGCTCGCGATGGCGGGCTGCAGCTTGCCCGCAGCCTGTTCGCTGTAGAGGTTCTTGGCGTCGAGCACGGGCGGCATGCCGGGCACCGTGACGATCGCAGGCATCACCGGCACCACCTGCACAGAAGCCGAGGCCGGCGCACTAGCCGCTTTGGGGGTCGTTTGCGCCCAGGCAAACGCCGCCCAGCCGGTTGCGGTTGCCGTGGCGCCGCACAGGCCGAGCATCAGGACGCGTCTCATCGTGTTCACTCCAGCGACAACAGGTTCAAGGTTTCGACAGCGCGGATTGTGGCTTGCCGTTGCTCGCCTGCATCCGCGCGCGGATCGCTTCGACCGTGACGGAAACGATGCGATCCACGGCATCGTTGCCGAGCATGGCTTGCGCCCGGCTCGCATCACCATCGGCGCCCTCGCCCTGGCTCTTGGCAAGCCGGTCACTGCGCACCAGCGACGGATCGAGCGCCAGCATCAGCGACGTGTCGGCCAGCCCCGCGTGACGGCCGATCTGAGCATCGGTGAAACCGCGCGCGCGCAAGGCCGCGGCAAGGTCAGCCGTGGAGGCGCGGTAGTACTCGGGCGCGGAGAACACACCCGGTACGCGAGCGGCCACACGCCCCAAGCTCTTGCGGTTGTCGCCGCTGTCGCCGAGCAGAACGACGTGCGCGAAGCCCGCGCGCCGCAGGCTGCGCGCCGCGCTTTCGAGCGAAGCTTCGAACGCGCTTTCCGGGACGGTGATCGTGCCGGGCCAGCGCATGTGCCCCGTCGGCGGATCGATGTGCCCCTCGGGCACGTACGCCACCACCGGAGCCACGATCGCATTGCCGAGCTTCTTCGCAATCCGCTCAGCCAGCAGACGCACACGCACGTTGTGCTTGCCCAGCGCCATGTGCGCGCCGTTCTGTTCGGTGCCGCCGATCGGAACGAGCACGACCGTCGTACCCGCTGCGATGCGGTCGCGCAGTTCGGGCCAAGTCAGATCGTCGAGATGCAGCGACAACGCATCAGCACTCGCCGCGGTGGCAAGCAAACACAGTGCAACGCAAACGGCGCGCCGAACGCTACTCGTCATCACCGCCCAGAATGCCACCCAACAAGCCGCCACCCACCAACCCGCCGAGCACACCGCCCTCTTCCCGGGAGCCGCCGCGTTGCGGCGCGGCTGCAAAGACGCGCGATGCCAGGCGAGAGAACGGCAGCGATTGCAGCCAGACCGTTCCCGGCCCCGTGCACTTTGCAAAGAACAAGCCTTCGCCACCAAACAGCGCCGTCTTGATCTTGCCGACGAATTGAATCTCGAAGTTGACGTTGGGCGTCAGTGCGACGACGCAACCGGTGTCGATGAACAGCGTCTCGCCCGCTTGCAGCTCGCGCTTGACGATCGAGCCACCGGCGTGCACGAAAGCCAGCCCATCGCCTTCAAGCTTCTGCATGATGAAGCCCTCACCGCCAAAGAAGCCGACACCGATCTTCTTCTGCAGGAAGATGCCCAGCGAAACGCCGCGCGCCGCGCACAGGAAGGCGTCCTTCTGGCAGATCAGCGTGCCGCCGAGTTGCTTCAGGTCCATCGGCAAAATCTTGCCGGGGTACGGCGCAGCGAATGCCACGCGCTGCTTGGCGCGCGCGTTGTTGGTGTAGACCGTGGTGAACAGCGACTCGCCGGTGACCAGGCGCTTGCCGGCCCCGAGCAGCTTGCCGAACAAGCCACTGCCCTGGCTGGCCGAGCCGTCGCCAAAGATGGTGTCCATGCCGATACCAGCTTCCATGAACATCATGCTGCCGGCCTCGCCGATCGCCGCTTCACCCGGGTCGAGTTCGACCTCGACGAATTGCATCTCGGAGCCTTTGATCTCGTAGTCGACGACGTCCATGGCCATGGCGCTACCTCTCTCTGTGCGGGTTGGTGGATGACAGGCGCAAAAGTCTATCCGCAAGGACTACACTGCGCCGCACGGTCGGCAGTTCACCCAGGTCGTTGCCAGCGAGCCCCAAGCCCGCGCTAAGCCTGCCATCAGCAAGCTTCAGTCTCGGTGCACCCTTTCGCGCCCGGCTGGCAAAGGCAACCCCCGGCACCCGTTGGTTCAACCGACGCGGATTCGAGCGCGGAGCTGATGGAGCATCGATGCGATGAACACCACGTCTTCTGAATCCGAACGCACGCCGCTGGTGGCGGCGGATCTCTCGGCATTTGCCAAGGCCCTGCGCGCACAGCTGGCCGAACGAATGGACAGCGGCGCCGGCCTGCCCGGCCATGTGGAAATGCTGAACCTGCTGGCGCGTGCGGCGGGCCACCGCAACGTGCAGGCTTTGAAGGCAGCGGCCAGGTCCACGACTAGCGCGGCACCGGCCCCGCAGCGCTGGCATGGCCCGAAACACCCCGCGCTGTCGCCGGCCGCCGACCGCACGCTGCGCAACTTCGACGCCCAGGCGCGGCTGTTGCGTTGGCCCGGCAAGCGGCCCGAGCAGGTGCTCGCGCTGTGGTGCCTGTGGATGAGCTTCGACGGCAAACGCCGCTACAGCGAGCGCGAAGTCAACGAAGTGCTGAACGCCCACCACGCGTTCGGTGACCATTGCCTGCTGCGCCGCGAACTGGTGGAGATGAAGCTGCTCGCACGCACGCCCGGCGGCGAGCAGTACCGCAAGCTCCCGGCAAGGCCGGACGAGGAGACGGCCGCGTTGCTGCGCGCCGTGCGTTCGCGCTCGGGTTGAGGTCTCAAGCCGCGCTGATGAAGCGGCGCAGCACCGCAAAGGCTGCGTCCGGATCATCGCGCCACGCCCCGTGGCCGACGTTGGCGAAACGCTCGAACTGCACCCATTGCGGCGGCAGCGCGGCGGCGATGTCCTGCGCGTCTTCGATCGGCGTCACCGGGTCGGCGTCGCCGGCCATCACGAGCACGGGGCACTGCGCACGCGCCAAACCGGGCAGCAGGTTCATCGTGCGCTGCTCGCCGCCGGCCGAGGCGAACAGGATGTCGGTGTTGAAGATCGTGCGCTGGCTGGCCGCTTCGTCCTGCGGCGTGGTGTTGTACCAGCGCTTGCAGACGCGGTTGTAGTCAGCCCAGGTCTGGGCATTGGGCTGCGTCCAGAACGCTTCGGCCATGGCGCGCGCTTCGGTGCCGCCGAGTCTTTCGAACATCGCCAGCTTGCGCGCCAGGCCCATGTGGTGAGTGGTGCTCGACAGGATCACCTTGCCCGGATGCGCCGCATGGCGCTCGATGTAGCGCTGTGCGACGAAGCCGCCGAAGCTCTGCCCGAGCACGATCGGCTTGACGATGCCCAGGGCATCGCACAGGCGCACCACATCGTCGGCGAAGGTGTCGAGCGTCCATTCGCTGGCCGGCCGGCGGTCGCTGCGGCCGTGGCCGCGGTGATCGACGTAGACCACTTGCACGAGATCGGCCAGGCGCGAAAACAGCGGCTTGAAACCCGAATGGTCGTAACCCGGCCCGCCGTGCAGCAGGATCAGCGCCGGTTTCTCGCGCATGCACGCACCGTCGGCCACAAGGCCCGCGCCTTCGATATCGACGAAGAGGCGGACCCCGGGCTGAACTTCGATGCGCATCCGCCGAGACTACATCGCCTTCCAGAAGATGTAG
The DNA here is from genome assembly GCA_963738425.1 of uncultured beta proteobacterium. Lineage (GTDB taxonomy): Bacteria > Pseudomonadota > Gammaproteobacteria > Burkholderiales > Burkholderiaceae_C > CADEEN01. The sequence continues at coordinate 36,427 of CAVTWT010000036.1, forward strand.
TCGGCCTGGTACTTGACGATCTCGCGCTTGCCCTTGCCGGCTGCGTCGCAGGTCATTGCCGGCGCGACACCGCCGCGCGTGGCCACGCGCTGGATGTGGCTGATGCCGCTCATCGCGCCTTGGCCGCTGGCCGGATTGGCCTTGACGAGTTGCAGCGGGATGTTGCCGTCGCCCGCGGGCGCGACGGCCAGCTGCGTGCCGGTGATCGCCGAGCCATCACTCGCCGCCCAGGTGGCCGGTGGTCCGAAATAGCGGCCGATCGAGCGGCCCTGGCGGTCCATCAGCGCGGCGTTCGGACCGGCAAAGACCCACTCGTACTGGCCGGCGGCGTTGGCCTTCTCGCGGCATTCGTAGGTGATGTCGCCGGCGCCGACGCTTTCGAGCACGACGCGGTGGCCCGCCGGCACTTGCACCGCCGTCGGCAGCGCCGCCTGGGAGTAGGCGGCCATGGCTTGCGGTGCGGCCATCGGCGCGCTGCCGCAGCCGACGAAGAGCACGCTGATGGCGGCGGTGGAGAACAGCGAGAGAGATTTGAGGTTCATGGTGATTCCTGGTCCTTGGATGCGTGGGTGGTGACAAGCAGAGGACCCCGCCGCGCAATCTGCGCAGCGGGGTCCACGGGTCGGGCTCAGTTGATATCGATCGGCTCTGCCGTGTCCGACGTCGGCGGCAATACGCCCATCATCAGCAGCGGCTCCTTGACTTCGCTCGCCGGGCGATCGCCCACCCAGCGGCTGAACGACTCCGGGGACTCCAGCGCCGAGGCGGGCACGGTCGTGTCGTCGACGATCGGCGAGTCACCGCCACCACCGCAAGCCGTGAGTGCCAGCAACGCGGATGCCGCCGCCATGCAAAGTTTTGCGTTCATTGTCGTGGCGCTCCTGCTCACTGCGCGCCAGGAGTCGGCGTGCTCAGGTACGGAAACTTCGTCAGCAGCGGCACCACGGCCTGGTCGACGGCGTCATGCAACCTGAACGATGTGGCGCCGAGCGGCACGTTCGACGGCTTGCAATCGGCGCCGAATCCGAACGCGTTGGTGTCGCCGTTGGCCATGCACAGGCCGCCCATCACCGCGACCAGCGAGATGTCGACGATGTCGTCCTTCGGCCGACGGCCGTTCGGGAAGCCGGCGTTGTCGTTGCCGCCGGCCAGGATGTTGCCGACGATGCCCAGACGGTTCTGCTGCGCGAAGGGCACGGCGGCAATCGCCGTGTTCAGCCGCAGCATCTCCGACGGCACGACGTTGGCCGGCTTGTTGACACCGGCGATGCCGGTGAGGAAGGTCGTCACCAGGTCGCCGCGCGGGAAGTTCTTCGGTGCCGTGTTGGGCAGCGCCAGCGCGATCTCGAGCAGCGCCGGCAGCGTCGGGTTGGTCACGTAGTCGGCGAACTGGCTGTCGTCCTTGGGTTTGCTGCTGTTGAAGCGGTCCTTGTCCTGCAGGCCGATCACGACTTCGTTGACCAGCGGCATGCCCAGGCGCGAGACCTGTGTCCATGCACCGCCAGCCAGCGCGGTGGTCTGGTAGCCCTTCTTCGGCGTCGGATCGAGCAGCATGCCCTGGCGCAGGCTGGCCGTCATCCAGCCGCCGACCACCGGTTCGCTGCCTTGCGTCAAACAGCTCTTGTGCATCTCGATCGCCAGCGTCGTGATGTTGGCGTCGTCGATGATGTTCGGCGCGGCATTGATCAGCGCCGGATCGGTGATCACCGATACCGGTGCGTTGACCAGGTCGAAGATCGTGCCGAGGTTGACCGCGAAGGCTTCCTTGCGTTGGCCGACGAACAGTTTGGCCGGCATGCTGCAGCCGGGCACGTTGACGCTGTAGACATGCTTGTCGGCATAGCCCGCGTAATCGGGGATCGTCTTCGTGCCGATGTTGTCGGCCGGCTTGTCGAAGGTCTTGCCACCGCCCGCAGCGTTGGTGACCGAAGCGCGCTGGCCGCCGCGACGATCGCCGCGCACGACATCGACGGTGAAGGTTTCGTTGACGTTCAGCGCCGGCGAGTTGCGGTCGGTGACCTGCCCAGCCTGCGTCAGCGGGATCGAGACATTCTTGTCGCCGATCGGCAGCGTGATGTTGTTGAACTTGTTCTGGAAGCGGAACTGGAAGGTGATGTCTTCCTTGGCGTCGCCGTTGTTGTCGAGGTGGATCTCGTACAGCGCGTTCGGATCCATCTTGAAGTAATTCGGGCCGCCATACGGGGCCTGCAGCGGCTGGTAGTTCGAGATCAGCGTGACGTAGCCCTCACGGCCAGCCTCGTAGCTCATGAACATGTAGAAGTCGGTGCCATCGACTTTCGGCGCCGTCGTGATGAAAGGCGCTTCACGGTGGCTGGAAGCGAAGGCGGTGCTGGCCAGGGCAGCGATGGCCAGTGGGATGGCTGCGAGCGCAGCCGGATTTCGGAAGAGGTTCATGTCGTCGAGCTCCTGTGGGGCATCTGAGTGGATGGACACGCCACCTGATGCGCGTCCTGGGCCCACTTACGCAGCAGCTCGAAAATCGGATGAACTAGCTCTGAACCTTACCAACGGAAACAATCGGGCCTGTCGGTGCGCCGGTGGTTGAGCCGCCCGCGGGCTCGACACTGACCGCAAAAGCCGCCGTGTCGCGCAGCAATTGCGTGCGCAACACGGTCGTCGCGCCGCTGGCCTGCACCAGGCCAAGAGAGCGCGGCGCGCCTTGTGCCGGCACCGCCCACAACTCGAGCGCGCGGCCCGGTGTGAGGGCAAGGTCGTTGATCGGACGCAGCACGAGCGCGCGGCCATCGGCCGTCACGCTGGCGACGAAGCTCGCGTTGAGTGCCTGGGCCGCTTCCGGATTCGCATTGAGCACGACGACGATCGGTGCTTGCGGCGCCGGCACACGGCTGCTGACCATGAACATCGCAATCGTCGCCGCCGTGGCCACACCGGTGAGACCACGCCACAGCGACAGGCGCTGCCACAGCGTCGGCGCCGGCGGCGCTGCTCGCTCGCCGAACAATTTGCTTTCGATCGCGCGCCACACGCGCGGCGATGGCGTGATCGGGGAGACGCTGACCGACAGCGGCGACAAGCGCTGCTCCCACCTCGCCACCGCGTCGCGCATCAGCGGATGCGCCCCGAGCAGGGTCTCGAAGCGGCGGCGCGCGGGGCCGCGCAAGGTGCCGAGCACGTACTCGGCAGCCAGACGGTCAGCAAGCTCGCGGCGTGAGTAATCCATGGCTAGATCAGTGCCCGCCCGACCGCCCGAAGGGCACGGTCGCCCCCCCGGGGGGCAGCGAACGCAGTGAGCTTGGGGGCGAGGTCATTGCCGATCCGAGGCAATCTTTCAGCGCCATCAGCGCCCGCCGCACCCAGCTCTTCACGGTGCCCAGCGGCTGCTGCAGATGCTGCGCCACTTCCGAATGCGACAGGCCCTGGTAGTAAGCCAGCGCCACGCACTGCTGCTGCTCAGCCGACAGCGCGCCGATGCAGTGCGTCACGGCGCGTGCCTGGGCGGCCCGCTCCATCAGCTCCACCGGACCCGAGTCTTCGGAAGCGATGTTATCGACGAGGTTCGTGTCGTCGTCATCGCCCAGATGCGCACTGACGGTGGAGACCTCGGCCTTGCGGCGGCGCAGGCTGTCGATCGCGCGGTTGCGGGCGATGCTGGTCAGCCAGGTCATCGGCTGCGAGCGCGCGGCGTCGTAACCCTGCGCGTTGCGCCAGATGCTGACGAAGATCTCCTGCAGCACGTCTTCGGCCTGGGCGCGGTCGCGCTGGATGCGCATGATCACGCCCAGCAGGTGCGCGCTGGCAGCCTTGTAAAGCGACGTCAGGGCCGCGCGGTCGCCGAGAGCGATGCGCGACAGGGCCTGGGCGAGCGCGACGTTGCGGTCGTCAGAGGGAGAAGTGGTTGCCATTGCCTTGCAGTACGCAGGCCATGGCCTTATGGATGCAGCTATACAGACCGACAAAAGCGTGCGCCGGTAGTGCAACAGCTCGTCAATCGACTCGTGCACGTCGGCCAGCGCGGTGTGCGCTTGCACCTTCTTCATGCCCTCCATGGCGGCCGGCTTCCAGCGCCGTGCCAACTCCTTGAGCGTGCTGACGTCGAGATTGCGGTAGTGGAAGAACGCTTCCAGCGCCGGCATGTGATTGGCCAGAAAGCGCCGGTCCTGGCATATCGTGTTGCCGCACATCGGGCTCTTGCTGGCGGCCACATACTGCGACAGCCAGGCGATGACTTCGGCGCTGGCATGGGCTTCATCAACGGTTGACGCCTTGACGCGGTCGATCAATCCGCTCTTGCCATGCGTACCCTTGTTCCACGCGTCCATGCCGTCGAGCACCGCGTCGCTCTGGTGGATGGCGAACACGGGGCCTTCGATCCGAACGGCGCATTGCGGGTCGGTGACGATGACGGCGATCTCGATGATGCGGTCTCGATCGGGGAACAGGCCCGTCATCTCGAGGTCGATCCAGATCAGGTTGTTGTCGTTCTTGGCCAGCGTCTGTGTGTCGGTCATGGTGGGCACCTGTTGTACAGCGTGGAGATTGTCGCAGCCCTACACTCTGCGTCCATGGATTCGCTCGTTCTGACTTCGCTGTTCGCCGCCGCCATTGTCGTGAGCTTTGTGCTCAAGACCTGGCTGGCCCTGCGCCAGATGCGGCATGTGGCGGCGCACCGCGGCACCGTGCCCGAGGCGTTCGTGGGCACGGTGTCGCTCGAAGCGCATCACAAGGCCGCCGACTACACGCTGGCCCGCGGACGTTTCGGCTTGATCAACCTGGCTTTCGGCACCGCGGTGCTGCTGGCGTGGACGCTGCTCGGCGGGCTCGATGCCTTGAACGGATGGGTGCGCGATGCCGTGCAGCCGCGCTTCGGTTCGATGGCCTACCAACTCGCGCTGCTGGCCGCGGTGGCAGCGATCGGCAGCGTCGTCGAGATGCCACTCGATGCCTGGAACACCTTTCGCATCGAGCAGCGCTTCGGGTTCAACCGCATGACGTGGAACCTCTACTTGCAGGACGCGCTGAAGGGTGCGCTCGTGGGCGCGCTGATCGGCCTGCCGTTGGCCGCACTCGTGCTGTGGATCATGGGCGCGGCCGGGTCGTGGTGGTGGCTGTGGGCGTGGGTTGCGTGGACGGGTTTTCAGTTGCTGATGCTGTTGATCTACCCGACCGTGATCGCACCGCTGTTCAACAAGTTCTCGCCGCTGCCCGACGCGTCGTTGGCCGAGCGCGTCAGCGCGCTGATGGCGCGCTGCGGCTTCCGCGCCAAAGGCTTGTTCGTCATGGACGGCAGCAAACGCTCAGCGCATTCGAACGCGTACTTCACCGGCCTCGGCTCGGCCAAGCGCGTCGTCTTCTTCGACACTTTGCTGACGCGCCTGTCGCCGGCTGAGGTCGAAGCCGTGCTGGCGCACGAACTCGGCCACTTCAAGTTGAAGCACGTGCCAAAGCGCATGATCGGCATGTTTGCAGCGAGCCTGGCCGCGCTGGCTTTGCTCGGCTGGTTGGCCCAGCAGCAGTGGTTCTACACCGGTCTGGGCGTGACGCCGAACATCGGCGGTGTGCCCAACGACGCGCTGGCGCTGATGCTGCTGATGTTCGCGCTGCCGCCGCTTGCATTTCTCGTCACGCCGTTCGCTGCGGCGCTGTCGCGCAAGCATGAGTTCGAGGCCGACGCGTATGCGAGCGCGCAAGCCAACGGACAAGACCTTGCCAATGCCCTCGTCAAGCTGCACGAGGACAACGCCGGCACGCTGACGCCGGATCCGCTGTACGCGCGCTTCTACTACTCGCACCCGCCTGCGGCGGAGCGGCTTGCGGCCTTGAAGACGCCATGACGCGTGAGTAAGTTCGCCGCGCTCGATCTGGGGCGCGTGGTCGCGGCGCACGGCAGGCACTTCATCGTCGAGTCGCCGGAAGGCCAGCGCACGATCTGCCATCCGCGTGGCAAGAAGAGCGATTGTGTGGTGGGCGATCTCGTGCGCTGGCAGGCGACTGGCGATGAAGGCGTGATCGAACACATCGAAGCGCGGCGCAACCTGATGCACCGCCAGGACGAGTGGAAGACGAAGTCCTTCGCCGCCAATCTCGACGCCGTGCTGGTTATCGTCGCCGCCGATCCACCATTCTCCGAAGCGCAGCTCGCGCGCGCGCTGATCGCCGCCGAAAGCGCAGGCATCGCCGCGGATGTGCTGCTCAACAAGTGCGACCTGCCGCAGGCCGCCGCGGCGCGCGACCGGCTGGCGCCATACCGCGCGATGGGCGTGCCGGTGCACGAGGTGGCGATGAAAGCGTCGCCCGACGCTGCACGTGCGGTCCTCGCGCCCTTGCTCGGCGGTCGCACCACGCTCGTGCTCGGCCCGAGCGGCATGGGCAAGAGCACGCTGATCAACCTGATGGTGCCCGGCGCCACCGCGCAGGTCGGCGAAATTTCCGCGGCGCTGAATGCCGGCCGGCACACGACGACGACGACGACGTGGTACTGGATCGACGACACCCGCCAGAGCGCGCTGATCGATTCGCCGGGTTTTCAGGAGTTCGGCCTGCGCCACGTCGAAGCACTGCAACTGCCCGGGCTGATGCCCGACCTGCGCGTGTTTGCCAGCGGCTGCAAGTTCTACAACTGCACGCACCGCCACGAGCCCGGCTGCACCGTGATCGCCGCGGTCGAGCGCGGCGACATCAGCGCCTCGCGCTGGCGCATCTACGGCGAGATCTGCGACGAGTTGGCGCGGGAACGCTACTAACCGAGTAGGTTGGCGAGCGACAACAGCGCCGCCAGCAGCATCCACAAAATCACCGAGCGCCACACCAGCCCGACCACGCTTTGCAGGTGACCCGCCTGCGCCGGCGCACCCGGCGTCGAGCCGCGCGCCGAGGCTGACTCTGGATTGCCGCCGACATCGAAGGTCTTCGAGCGATCGGGCGTGACGCCCGGCGCCGCCTGACCGCCGAGCTGCACGCCGATCGCGCCGGCGGCCGACGCGAGCAGGATGCCCTCGTTGGGATGCAGCCACAACGCGGCGTCACGCCGCCAACCGTTGACGGCTTCCTCGAAGTTGCCGACGACGGCGAAGCCGAAGGCGGTCATCCGTGCCGGCACATGGTCGATCAGCGAGAACGAGCGCTGCGCCAGATGCATCAGGCGCTCGTTGGCGGGCACGTCGAGCGTGCGGCTCTTGAAGGCCCAGTAGCGGCTCGCGAACTCAGCCATGCGGTAGAGCACCGCACCCGCCGGCCCGAGGCCGAGAGCCGACAGTGCAATGAACCAGAAGAAGACACCGAAGACATGGCGGTGCGCCGCCAGCAGCGCGTGCTCCAGGACATGGCGCAGCAGTTCAGTGCGTGGCAGCTCGCTGGCGTCGAGGTGACGCCACTCGGCGAGCAGTCGGCGCGCTTCGGTTTCTTCGCCGCGGTCGAGCGCCGCCCGGATATCGGTGAAGTAATGGCTGAACTGGCGAAAGCCGAGCGTGAGGTAGAGGACGGCGATGTTGAAGACGAACGCACCGAGCAACGACACTCTTTCGATGGCCCAGTAGACGAGCGCCGCAGCGATCGCCGGCGCGAGCACGGTGACGCACCAGACGACGATGGCGTGGCGGTCGCGCCCGGCATCGAAGTTGCGGCCGGCCCAGCCCGTCCACGAGATCAGCGTGTCGTGCACCCAGTTGTCGCGCGGCAGCGGTTTCAACTGCTCGATCATCAGCGCGAAGAGGACGGCGAAGAAGCTCATCGGTCTCGAATGATACGGATCAGGCCACGAGCAGCCGGTAGAAGTTGCGCAGCATCGCCGCCGTGGCGCCCCAGATGAAGTAGTCACCCGGCCCATCTTGCCGCGGCCACGGCATCGACAGGAACTCGCGCCGCGCTCCCGCGAACTCGAAGACGTGGCGCTGGTGATGGGCCGGCGTCATCAGGAAGGCGAGTGGCACTTCAAAGGCTTCGGCGACTTCATGCGCGTCGATGGTCAGCTCGAACGGCGGGCGCACGAGCGCCACGATCGGTGTCACGTCGTAGTTGGTGACGGTGCGGTAGATCGGCAACGCACCAATCACTTCGACATGCCGCCGCAACAAGCCGACTTCTTCTTCGGTCTCACGCAGCGCAGTGTCGATGGCATCGGCATCGCTGACTTCCGCGCGTCCCCCGGGGAAACTGATCTGGCCAGCGTGGTCACGCAGATGCGAGGTGCGTTGCGTGAGCAGCACCGTCAGTCCCTGCTCGCGTTGCACGAGCGGCACGAGCACGGAAGCGTTGGTGCGCTCGTGGTCATCGAACAGACCGCCGTCGCCGAGCGTTTCAGGCGTCCACGCGGGAGGTGCGGCCAGACGCCGGCGCACCGCCTCGGCATTCAATCGCTCGACGGCCACCGCGGCCAGATGCGCGTCAGTGCCCAACACCGGCACGATGCGCGGATCGGTGATGCGAGGGCGCGTGGTCATGGTGCGATCAGCTTACGGCAGCAACGACAAAGCCGCCCTGGGGCGGCTTTGTCTGGGGTCATCGGCGAGCCGGTCAGGCTTCGGCCGTATTCGACTTGCCCGTCAGCTTTTCCTTGATGCGTGCGCTCTTGCCCGAGCGGTCACGCAGGTAGTACAGCTTGGCGCGGCGCACATCACCGCGGCGCTTGACTTCGATGCTGGCGATCAGCGGGCTGTAGAGCTGGAAGGTGCGCTCGACGCCTTCGCCGCTCGAGACCTTGCGCACGATGAACGAGCTGTTCAGGCTGCGGTTGCGCTTGGCAATGACGACGCCTTCATAAGCCTGCACGCGCTTGCGGGTGCCTTCGACGACGTTGACGTTGACGATCACGGTGTCGCCGGGGGCGAAGGCCGGGATGGTCTTGCCCAAACGGGCAATTTCCTCTTGTTCGAGGGTTTGGATCAGGTCCACGGGGTTCTCCGAGCGATCTTGCCTGGGCTGGTTGAGTTGGAGCAGGACCTCGGTCCCACAGTGACCCGGCAGAGGATCGACAACCAATGATTATAGGCCGAGCCCGGCCAGGAATGCCTCATCGACCTTGGACAGGCGCCCCGCGGCACGGGCGGCGGCAATCAGCTCGGGGCGGCGGCGCACGGTCAGCTCCAGCGAGCGATCACGGCGCCAGCGCTCGATCTGGGCATGGTGGCCCGACAGCAGCACCGGCGGCACGCCTTGCCCCTCCAGCACATCGGGGCGACTGTAGTGAGGGCAATCCAGCAGGCCATCCTCGCCAAAGCTGTCCTGCTCCGCCGACTGTTCGTCGCCCAGCACGCCAGGCTGCAAGCGCGCCAGGGCATCGAGCAAGGCCATCGCAGGCAACTCGCCGCCGGACAGCACAAAGTCGCCGAGGCTGAGTTCCTGCGTCACGTGGCGGTCCAGAAAGCGCTGGTCGATGCCCTCGTAGCGGCCGCACAGCAGCACCGCGCCAGGTCCGCTGGCGAGTTGGCGCACCAGCGGCTGGTCAATGCGCCGGCCCGTCGGCGTGAAATGGATCACGGCCGGCGCGGCCTGGCCGCGATCGGCCTTCACGACGGCCAGCACGCGCTGCAGCGGCTCGGCCAACAGCACCATGCCAGGGCCGCCGCCAAACGGCCTGTCATCGACGCGCTGGTGCACACCCTCGCCGTGCTCGCGCAAGGGCCACAGGCGCACATCGACCTGCTTGCTTTCATACGCACGCCGCGTCACACCGAGCTTCAAGAACGGCTCGAAAAGTTCGGGGAACAGGGTGATGACGTCGAAGCGAAGCATGTTGGGCTCTAGAAGTCCAAGCCCCAATCGACCGTGATACTGCGCGCAGGCAAATCGACCGTGTCGATGTAGGCCGCGACAAACGGGATCAGCCGCTCGTCATCACCTGCCACGACGCGCAGCACGCTGTGCGCGCCGGTGTCGATCAGGTCGGCCACGGTGCCCAATGCCACGCCCTCGCGGTTGACCACCGCGCAGCCGATGAGATCGACCCAGTAGTACTCATCGGCACCCGCCGTCGGGAAGCTCGAGCGCGCAACGAACACGCGCGCGCCCTTCAGCGTCTCGGCAGCGTTGCGATCGGGCACTTCCTGCGCACCTGCCACGACGAAGTCGCCCTGCTCCCTGGCTTGCGTCACATGCAGCAGCGGCGGTGGAACAGCGCCAGGCCCGTCGGGCGCGCGCAAGTACCAGCGTTTGGATGAGAACAGCGCCTGCGGATCGGTCGCAAAAGCCTGGACCTTGATCCAACCCTTGATGCCCCAGGCGCCTAGAACGCGACCGACCTCGACCGCGTCCGCGGGGAAGTCGTCGCGCTCGACAGCCAATTAGGCGGCGGCCTTCTTCTTGGCTTGATCGACCAGGCGAGCCACCGTGGGCGACAGTTGCGCGCCCTTGCTCGCCCAGTGGGTGACACGGTCGGTGGCCACGCGCAGCGGCTCTTCGCCACCGGCAGCGACCGGGTTGTAGAAACCCACGCGCTCGATGAAGCGGCCATCGCGGCGCTCGCGCGAATCGGCAACGACGATGTTGTAGAACGGGCGCTTCTTGGCGCCGCCACGGGACAGACGGATAACGACCATTTGTCGGTTCCTCGAAATGAATTTTTCGATTCGCCGACCGCGGGACACGCGCAGCCGGGCAGATCTGGTTTGAACGGTCGGTGCCGTAGATACGCCGGTGTGAGCAACCGGCCAGCCCCGAAAACCGGCGATTATAAACTCGACCGCATGCCTGACCACCCCCTGCTGATCCGCCCGAGCACAAACGCCGACCTGCCCGCCCTGGCCCGCATCTATGGCCACGCCGTGCTCCACGGCACCGGCACCTTCGAACTCGAAGTGCCGGACGAGCTTGAAATGGCGCGACGCCGCGACGCGGTACTGGCCAACGGCCTGCCCTGGTTGGTGGCCGAGCGTGAAGGGCAGGTGCTGGGGTACGCCTACGCCAACCACTTCCGGCCACGTCGCGCCTACCGCTTTTGCGTCGAAGACTCGATCTACCTCGACGAGCGTGCACGCGGCCACGGTGTCGGCCGCCTGCTGCTGGCCGAACTGCTGGCGCAATGCGAAGCGCGCGGTGCGCGCCAGATGCTGGCCGTGATCGGCGACTCGGCCAACGCCGGTTCGATCGGCGTGCACCGCGCGTGCGGCTTCGAAGACACGGGCGTCCTCAAGGCCGCCGGCTGGAAGTTCGGCCGCTGGCTCGACGTTGTGTTGATGCAAAAGGCGCTCGGCGAAGGCGCGGCCACTGAGCCGCGCGACTGATGCGCTACAGATCAAAGGCGCTGGCAACGTGGCTGGCATGCCTGACGGGTGCGCTGGGCGCGCACCGCTTCTACCTGCGCGGCCCACGCGACCTATGGGCTTGGCTGCACCCCTGGCCGACGCTTGCGGGCCTGTATGGCATCCATCGCGTGCAAACGCTCGGGCAGGACGATCAATGGTCGTGGTTGTTGCTGCCGCTGCTGGGGCTGATGGTGGCGCAAGCCTGCCTGTTCGCAATCGTCTACGGCCTGACGGCCGATGCCGCGTGGGACGCGAAGCACAACCCCGGGCTGGCAGCGCGCCAGACGCGTTGGCTGCCGGTGCTCGGTGTGATCGCCGCGCTGATGCTCGGCGCGACCGCGCTGATGGCGACGATCGCCTTCGGCGGCCAGCGCTATTTCGAGTGGCAGGTCGAAGAATCGCGCAAGCTCAGCCGCTAGAAGATCAAGCGCCCGAGCCCGTAGCCCGCTGCGGCCATCAGTGCCGACGCCGGAATCGTGAAGATCCAGGCCCAGACGATGCTGCCGGCCACACCCCAGCGCACGTTCGAGGCGCTGCGCGTGGAGCCGACGCCGACGATCGCGCCGGTGATGGTGTGCGTGGTGCTGACCGGGATGCCCAGCCCCGTGGCCAGAAACAGCGTGATCGCGCCGCCGGTCTCCGCACAAAAACCGCCGACCGGCTTCAACTTGGTGATGCGCTGGCCCATCGTCTTGACGATGCGCCAGCCACCGAACATGGTGCCCAAGGCGATCGCGATGTAGCACGCCCAGATCACCCAGCCCGGAGGCATCTTGTCGGCTGCGCTCGCGTAGCCGGTGGCGATCAGCAGCATCCAGATGATGCCGATGGTTTTCTGCGCGTCGTTGCCGCCGTGACCTAGGCTGTACAGCCCCGCCGACACCAGTTGCAGGCGGCGGAAGATGCCGTCCACGCGTTGCGGCCGCACGCCGCGACAGATCCACGCCACGATCACCATCAGCAACGATCCGAGCAGAAAACCCAACGTCGGCGAAACGATGATGAAGGCCAAGGTCTTCCACACGCCCGCGGCGACCAGGCCGCCGGCGCCGACCTTGGTCATCGTCGCGCCGACGATGCCGCCGATGAGGGCGTGCGAGCTCGATGACGGGATGCCCCACCACCAGGTGATGATGTTCCACGCGATGGCGCCGACCAGCGCGCCGAAGACCACGTAGTGATCGACGACGCCGGGCTGCACGATGCCCTTGCCGACGGTGGCCGCGACCTTCAACTCGAAGATGAAGATGGCAACGAGATTGAAGAACGCCGCAAATGCCACCGCTTGCGCCGGCTTCAACACGCCAGTGGAAACCACGGTGGCGATCGAATTGGCAGCGTCGTGGAAACCGTTCATGAAGTCGAACGCGATCGCCAACAGCACGAGCACGGCAATCACCCAGAACGTGACCTGGACGCTGGCCATGTCAGCGTACTTCGACGTTGCTGCGGCAACGCGAACGACCAAGCGACCGCCGCGGAACTGGCTTTGCCAGGCCGCTGGCGGTGCCCCCCTGGGGGGGAGGCGGCGCAGCCGCTTCGGGGGGGATCACGAATTCTCGAGGACAACGCCCTCGATCAGGTTCGCCACGTCCTCGCAGCGGTCGGTGATCGATTCGAGCTGCTCGTAGATCGTCTTCAGCTTGATCAACTCGCGTACATCGCTCTGCTCGCGGAACAGGCGGCTCATCGCGGCGCGCATGACGCGGTCGGCGTCGCTCTCCAACTGGTCGATCTCTTCGCAGGTCTTCAACGCCGCTTCCATCACGTCCTGCTTGCCGATGTTGGGCAGCAGCGTCACCACATGGGCCACGCGGTCGCAGCACTTGGCCGAAAGTTCGGCCAGGCGCAGCACCTCGGGCGTGACCTGGCGCACGTCGTACAGCGACATCGTCTCGGTCGAGTCCTGCAGCAGGTCGAGCACGTCATCCATGGCGTTGATCAGGCCGTGGATCTGCTCGCGGTCGATCGGCGTGATGAAGGTCTTGTGCAGCAGGCGGTTGACCTCGGCGGTGATCTTGTCAGCGCTGCGCTCGGCGTGGTCCACCGCTTCGGCGTACTTGCCGCGCAGCACCAGGTCGTCGTAGTTCTGGATCATCGCGACGAAGGCCTTGGAGCCCTCGGCGATGTACGCGCCGTGCTGGTTGAACAGCTCGAAAAAGTTGCCCTCGCGTGGCAGCAGCTTGCCGAACAGCATGAGGTGTCTCCCTTGGAATGGCGCGCAGTGTAAGCGCGCTCTCAGGCCAGCGCCGGGCCGCTCCCCAGCGTCGGCCTGAGCCTCCCCTCGGGGGAGTGCGAGCGCAGCGAGCGAGGGGTCGTCATCTCAGCCCCTGAAGATGAAGTACACGGCGCCAACGAGGCACAGCGCGGCCCAAAGGTAGTCGAGCTTCAACGGCTGGTTCATGTAGAGCACGGCAAAGGGCACGAACACCATCAGCGTGATCACCTCCTGGGCGATCTTCAGTTGTGCCAGCGAGTAGCCGCCGGCGTAGCCGATGCGGTTGGCCGGCACCTGCAGCAGGTACTCGAACAGCGCGATGCCCCAGCTCACCAGCGCCGCGATCCACCACGGCTTGGAGGCCAGGTCCTTCAAGTGCCCGTACCAGGCAAAGGTCATGAAGACGTTGGACAGCACGAGCAGGCCGAAGGTCTGCACGGGCAGCGGTAGAGAACTCAGCACGGGGCAATCCTTTCGATGCGCTGATCGGCGGGGACAGGTTGGGCCAGATCGGGTGCGATTTCGGCGAGCGGCACGAGCACGAAGGCGCGCTCGTGCATCCGCGGGTGCGGCAGCGTCAACACCGGGGTGTCGATGCGGCGATCGCCGTACAGCAACAGATCCAGGTCGAGCGTGCGCGGCGCGTTGCGATACGGGCGCTCGCGGCCGAAGCGCGCTTCAATGGCCTGCAGCGTCTTCAGCAGCACGGCGGGCAGCATCTTGGTTTGCAGTTGGGCAACGGCGTTGACGTAGTCCGCGCCTTGCGCATCGACCGGCGCACTGCGGTAGAGCGACGAGCGAGCCACGCAGCGTGTGCCCGGCAGCTGGGCCAGCGCCTCGAAAGCAGCCCGCACGGTGGCCTCCGCGTCACCGAGGTTGGCACCCAGGCCGACGAAGACACGTTCGCCGGCAGCGGGCTTCACGGAGCCTCGGGCACGGCGGGTGGCGACCCACTGCCGTCCGCGCCGGCCGGCTTGCGGCGGCGACGGCGGCGCTTCTTCGCCGGCGCCGTGCCCTCTTCGTCGGCTGACGTTGCGGGCTCAATGGCGGGGCGCGGCGCCGACGTGAGCGGCGGCCGCGGTGCTGCCGCAGGCACGCGGCGCGGCTGTGCGCGCTGCGCTTCGCGCGCCGCTTCGATCAGCGCTTCGCGCTCTTCATTCGTGCCGAGCGCAAAGTCTTCCCACCAATCGGCCAGCTCGGCGTCGATCTCGCCGCAATCGGCACGCAGGCGCAGGAAGTCGTAGGCGGCGCGGTAGCGCGGCTGGTCGATCAGCGAGTACGGCGAGCTGCCGGCGCGGCGCTCGAAGCGCGGTTGCATCAGCCAGATCTCGCGCATGTCGGCGCCGAGCTTGCCGCGGCCGGAGATGTCGCCGATGCGCGCATCGAACACGGCGTCGATCGACTCCTGCAGCGCCGGCACCGCATGGACGCCCTTCTTCAGCGCGGCCTGCCAGCGTTCACGCACGTCGTGCCACATCAGGCAGGCCAGCATGAAGCTCGGCGCGACGCTGCGGTCCTCGGCGACGCGCTTGTCGGTGTCGGCCAGCGCGCTGTCGATGAACTGGATCTGCTGCGGCTTGGGCGTCACGGGCTCGACCATCAGCGGCGCCAGCAGCGGGAACAGCTGCGTCAGGCCCTGCTTGCGCAGCTCGGCCACGCTGGCCAGCGCATGGCCGGTTTGCAGCAGCTTGATCATCTCGTCGAACAGGCGTGACTGCGGGATGTTGTCGAGCAGCTTGGCGGTTTCGGCCATCGGCTTCTTCGTCGCCGGCTCGATCGTGAACCCGAGCTTGGCCGCGAAGCGCACCACGCGCAGCAGGCGCACCGGGTCTTCCCGGTAACGCGTGGCCGGGTCGCCGATCATCCGCAGCGTCTGCTTCTTCAGGTCTTTGAGGCCCTGGTGGTAGTCGACGACGATCTGCGTCACCGGGTCGTAGTAGAGCGCGTTGATGGTGAAGTCACGCCGCGCAGCGTCCTCGATCTGTGGTCCCCAGACGTTGTCGCGCAGCACGCGTCCGCTGGCGTCGACGACGTGGCTCTTGCCGGCCAGCTCGCTCTTCGAGGTCTTCTCGTTGCCCGCCACCTGGTCGGCCTGGTCGGCGTCGAGATAGGCACGGAAGGTCGAGACTTCGATCACCTCATGGTCGCGGCCACGGCCATGGACGACGTGAACGATGCGAAAACGCCGGCCGATGATGAAGGCCCGGCGGAACAGCGACTTGACCTGCTCAGGCGTGGCGTCGGTGGCGACGTCGAAGTCCTTGGGACGGCGGCCGACCAGCAGATCGCGCACGGCGCCGCCGACGATGAAAGCCTGGTGGCCGGCCTCTTGAAGCGTTCGCACGACGCGCTCGGCGCGCTCGTCGACCAGTTTCGGGTCGATGCCATGCTCGGCCGCGGCGATTTCGGCGCGTTTGCCCAGCGGCACGGCGCCGGGCTTGGTGGGCGCAGCAGGGGGATTTGCCGAGCAGCTTGTCGATGAACTTGCGGATCGATTCTTCTCGTTCGAAAAGGCGAAGTATCGGCCAGCCGCGCTCCAGGGCCACGGTTTCGAGCTTGGCGCCCGGGTTGGTGGCCACCGGATGCGTGGCCCATTCGAGCAGCGGCAGGTCGTTGATGGAGTCGCTGTAGAAGGTGATGCGATCGAAATCCGCCGCGGCCTGGCCGCGCTCTTGCAGCCACTGCTCAACGCGGATCACCTTGCCTTCGCGAAAGGTTGGCACGCCTTTGGCGCGGCCGGTCGCGCGGCCGTGCGCATCGCGTTCGAGTTCAACCGCGATCAGCGTGTCGATGCCGAACAGGTCGGCGATCGGCCGCGTCACGAATTCGTTGGTCGCGGTCACGATGGCCACACGGTCGCCCGCCTGCTGATGTCTCTGCACCAGCTTCACCGCGCGCTCGTGCAATGCCGGCCGCATCACTTCAACCATGAATCGCTCGCGCATCGCCAACGCGTCTTGCTCGGGCCGCGCGCGCCAGGCTGCGGTGGCGAAGTCGAGATAAGCCGCGACATCGATCGTGCCGGCCAGGTACTCGGCATAGAACTGGTCGTTGCGCCGCTTGAAGCGATCTTTGTCGGCCCACCCGACTTGCACCAGGAACTCGCCGAAGGCGTGGTCGGAGTCGGTTTCGATCAGCGTGCCGTCGAGGTCGAAGAGGGTCAGGTTCATACGGTGAGCGCCGAGCCGTCCCAAGCGAGCCGGCGCCCCAGGGGCCACGAAGGGGCCCTTTCGGGTCCCCGGGGGCAGCGAACGTCGTGAGCGTGGGGGTTCATGCCGTGCGCGCCGAGTTCACAGCTTGGCGCCCTCTTCCTCGAACATCTTTTTCAGCAGCGGCACCGTCACCGCCCGGCTCTCGGACAGCGCAAATTCGTCGAGGCGGTCGAGCAGGCGCATCAGGTGCTTCAAGTCGCGCGAGAAACGCGTCATCAGGTAGCCGAGGACGTCGTCCGACAGCAGGATGCCGCGGCGCTCGGCCTCTTTTGACAACACGGTTCGCGCTTCCCACTCGGACAGCGCCTCGAGCGAGAACACATCGCCCCACCCCAGGCGGCTTCGCAGGTCGTCGCGCAACGGCAGGTCGGTCGGCGGCATCGAGCCCGCCGCCACGATCTGCGCGTTGTGCGCAACGGCATCGATGAACAGCGTGAACGCCGCGTGCTGATGCACGTTGTCGAAGGTGTCGCAATCATCCAGCACCACCAGCGACCAGCCGTGATCGAACAGCCATGGCAGCGGTGTGTGGTTGCCGAACCAGCCTGCGCTGCCGCCACGCGCCTGCACCGCCTGGGTCAGCGCGCGCAGCAGATGGGTCTTGCCGCTGCCGCTCGCGCCCCAGAGATACAGCGGCGCACCGGCCTGGGCCCCGAGCGCCCGCAGGTGCGCCAAGGCCGCCCCGTTGGCGCCGACAACGAAGGTCTCGAAAGTCATCAGCGGCTCGGGGGCGATGGCGAGCGGGATCTGCCGCATGTCAACCTTGATAGAGCCGGCTCGACAGGTAAGCGCCCTGCGCACGCCGCAGCGCGACGAGCAGCAGGGCGCTGACCGGCAGCGCGATCAACACGCCGACAAAACCGAACAGGTGCCCAAAGGCCAGCAGCGCGAAGATCACGGCGAGTGGATTCAAGCCGATGCGCTCACCGACCAGCCGCGGCGTCAGGACGAGGCTCTCCGCGATCTGGCCGATGCCGTAGATCACCGCCACCGCCGCCACTCCGTACCAGCCGCCGAACTGCAGCGCGCCCGCCAGCAGCGCGAGCGCCAGACCCAGGCCAAAGCCGAGGTAAGGAATGAAGATGGCCAGGCCGGTGAACACCCCGACAGGCAGCGCCAGGTCAAAGCCGGCAATCGCCAACGCGATGCTGTAGTACACCGCCAGCACGGCCATCACCATCAACTGGCCACGCAGGTACTGGCCGAGCACGCTGTCGCACTCGTCGAAGAAACCGAGCACGCTGGCGCGCAGCCGCGGCGGGATCAGCGCCTGTGCGCGTTCGACCAGATGCGGCCAATCGATCAGCAGGTAAAACAGCACGACCGGCATCAGAAACGCATTGCCGACGAGGGCCAGCAGCATGCTGCCGCCGATGCGCGCCGAGCTGAGCACGGTGGCCATCCAGTCTTCGAGGTTGGCGTCGAGCGCCTTCAGCAGGAAGGCCTTGATGCTCGCGCTGTCGAACGACACATGGATGCCGAACTGCGCCAGCCACGGCACCAGCGTCTTGTTGGCACGCTCGGCGAGCAGCGGGATCTGCTCCTTGAGCAGCGGCACTTCCTTGACGATCACTGGAATGATCAGCAGCACCAGCGCCAGCAGCGCGACGATCGCCACCACCTCGACCAGCACGACGGCGAGCAGGCGCGGCATGCGGCGCGCCGCTAGCGCTTCGACCGCCGGGTGCAGCGCATAAGCCAGCACCGCGGCGACGATGAAGGGCGTCAGCACCGGGCCGAGGAGCCACAGCAACAGCACCGCGCCAGCGGCGACGGCGAACCAGATCAGGCTGCGGCGTTGGGACGGGTTCAACGACATGCGAAGGATCAGTGGAGCTGCGGCCGTCCGGCGGCCCGCAACTCGCCGATGCGATCGTTGATCGCCCGCACATCATCGGCGCCCGGGCTGTGCTCGACATAGGCCGCCAGATCCTGCAGTGCGCCGTCGTCGTCGCCGAGTTCGGCGCGGACGAGGCCGCGGTCGCGTCGCTCGTCCCAATCTTCAGGCAGCAGGATCACCAGGCGCTGCATCACGGCCAGCAGCGCCGGCCATTCTTCGGCGCCGCGGTGAATCTCTTTCAGGTTGCGCAGCATGCGCGCCACCACCGCACGCGGCGTCGCCGTTTGCAGGAACAAGCCGAGCGGCACTTCGGCATCGCCGACCAGGCCGTGACGTCGCCGGTACGGCTCGATGCGCTCTTCGAGATCGTCGCGCGACAACGAGCGGCCGTTGAACGGGTCGATCACGACCTCGCCCTGCGGCATCTTCAGCTTGATCAGGAAGTGGCCGGGGAAGGACACGCCGCGCGCTTCGAGGCCGATCTGCTGCGCGATCTCGATGTAGATCAGCGCCAGCGTGATGGGGATGCCGCGCCGCGAGTCGAGCACATGGTGCAGGTAGCTGTTCTCGGGCGCGTAGTAGTCGTTGACGTTGCCCGCAAACCCCAACTCCTGGAAGAAGTAGCGGTTCAGGTAGCGCAGGCGCTGCAGCGGCGCGGTGTCGGCGGCGATGCGGTTCTTCAGCTTCACGGCCAACGCGTCGATGGCCGACAAGACGCCTTGCACGTCCAGATCGGGCTCGACCGCATGGGCCACCGCCACCGCCGCTTCGAGCTGCGAAAACTGCTGGTCGTCGGCCACCAACGCTGCGAAGTAATCGAGCGGCGTCGGGCGTTCGAAGAGGAGCGAGGTCACAACGCGTGCAGTGTATCGGTCAGCCACGGCGCATGAACTGGCGCGGGCGCAGGCCGCAAACGAAGAGGACGCCGAAGTACAGCAGCGCCGCTGCGGCCAGCACCGCGGCCACCATCGCGGCGCGCACAACGCCGGCGGAGTGCAACCAATCGAAGTGGCGTGCGGCCCACCACAACAGGCCGCCGAGCGCCGAGCACGCCAGCAGCACACGCAGCGCAAAACCGCCCCACCCCGGCGACGGCGTGTAGACGCCGCGCTTGCGCAAGCCGATGAACAACCAGGTGGCATTGACCAGCGCGCCGAGGCCGATCGACAACGCCAACCCGGCGTGGCCGAACATCGGCACGAAGACGAGATTCATCGCCTGCACGGCGATCAGCACGACGATGGCAATCTTCACCGGCGTGCGGATGTCCTGCCGCGCATAAAAGCCCGGCGCGAGGATCTTGACGCCGATGAGGCCCATCAGGCCGACGCCATAGCCCATCAGCGCCGTCACCGTCTGCGCCACGTCGCGCTCGGTGAAGGCGCCGTAGTGGTAGAGCACCGCCACCAGACGGCTGCGGAAACACGAGCAACGCAATCGCACACGGCAACGCCAGCAGCAGCACGAGACGCAGACCCCAATCGAGCAGGCCGGCGTAGTGCGTCGCATCGTCGCGCGCCTGCGCGGCCGAGAGCTGCGGCAGCAGCACGACGCCGAGCGCCACGCCGAGCAGCGCCGTCGGGAACTCCATCAGGCGATCGGCATAGGTCAGCCACGACACGGCGCCGGTACCGACGTGCGACGCGATCTGTGTGTTGATCAGCAGCGAGATCTGCGCCACCGACACGCCGAGCAAGGCCGGCGCCATCTGCTTCAGGATGCGGCCGACGCCGGGGTGATGCCAGGCCGCGCGCAGCGCCGACGGCGCCAGGCCGATGCGGGGCAGCAGGCCGACACGCGCCAGCGCCGGCACCTGCACCGCGAGTTGCAGCACGCCACCGGCCATCACGCCAACCGCCAAGGCGTAGATCGGCTGCACGCCGATCGACTTGAACCACGGCACGCCGAACCACGCTGCCGCGATCACGGCGAGGTTGAGCAGCACCGGCGTCGCGGCCGGCACCGCGAAGCGCTTCCAGGTGTTCAGGATGCCCGCGGCCAGCGCCACCATCGACATGAAGCCGATGTACGGGAACATCACCCGCGTCATCAGCACCGCGTTGTCAAAACGCTCCAGGCCGCTGGCCAACAGCCAGACCAGGACCGGCGCCGCGATGACACCGATGACGCAGGTCAGCAGCAGCGCCCAGGCAAGGATCGTGGCCACCGCATCGACCAGCCGGTGCGTCGCCTCGTCGCCATCCTTCTCACGGCTGGCGGCCAGGATCGGCACGAAGGCTTGCGAAAACGCGCCCTCGGCAAACAGCCGACGCAGCAGGTTGGGGATGCGAAAAGCGACGTTGAAGGCGTCGGTCGCCGCTGAGGCACCGAAGGTGGCCGCGATCAGTTGCTCACGCACCAAGCCGGTCACCCGAGACGCCAGGGTCAGCAGCGAGACGGTGGAAGCGGCCTTGAGGAGGTTCATGCAGATGAGTCTGGAGGCGGATTATCTAGGAGGCACCTACTAACCTGATGGGCCGTGGCTGGTGCGCCCGCAGTCTCGCATGCTAGACTCGCGCTCTTTTGTCGCAGACGTCAATCCAGCATGGCCACCGCAACCAAAGCCAAGAAGAAAACTGTCCGCATCGCCTCCGGCCGCAAGCGCGCGCGCCAGGACGTGAAGCTCAACGCCGCGAACGCATCGCTGCGCTCCCAGTACCGCAGCGCCGTCAAGGGCGTGCAGAAGGCCGTCGTTGCCGGTGACAAGGGCAAGGCTGCCGAGCTGTTCAAGGCCGCACAGAGCGTGATCGACTCGGTGGCCGACAAAGGCATCTTCCACAAGAACAAGGCCGCTCGCCACAAGAGCCGCTTGGCCGCCAAGGTCAAGGCACTGGCCCTCGCCGCCTGACCAGCACCCCGGCCCAAGAACAAACGCCCGCAACCGCGGGCGTTTTTCATTTCTTCGGCGGCGGCGCCTCAGGCAAGCACACAGACCTCGCCCATCTGCAGATCGTTGTCGCGCGCGAAGTTGGCAACGAAGTCCCAGGCCATCGGCTCGATCTCCTCTCAGCGCCTCGTTGACGATCACGGCCTTGACGTCGCCGACGCTCGTTGGCACGCAATACGGCGAGTAGCCGATGAACGAGCTGATGCCAGCCTTGCCTGCCGCACCGGGGCGAAAACACGACATCGCGCCGGCCAAGCGCTCGGCCCAATCGCTCGGGCGGAAGACGCGGCCATCTTTGGTGATGCCTTGGATGATGAACTCGCGCGCGGCGCGAACGGGGACGGTCATGATCGACTGGGGCGCCGTGGCAATTTGGTGGCCGCTGGCGCAGGCAATCAACACCAGCGCAGGCCGCCCGGCGAGAAGCAGCAAGCATTGTGCCTGGGTGTTGTTGCAATGCAGCAATCATGACGTGAGCGGGTACCGTGGATCAGCTGTTTTCGGCCGCGAACAGAGCCAACCGTAGAATCATTTGCGAGCCGCCGCGTGAACTGTTTGCACCGCTGCCGGCCCCTTCGTCGTTCACGCCCACAGGAGCCCCACCCCGATGGCCCATCCCGCCGAGCCCCATGTGATGGCCACTTACGGGCGGCTGCCGATCGCGCTGTCGCACGGCCGAGGCTGCCGCGTCTGGGACACCGAGGGCCGCGAGTACCTCGACGCATTGGCCGGCATTGCGGTCAACACGCTTGGCCACGGCCACCCCAAGCTGGTGCCGGCGTTGCAGGACCAAGTGGCCAAGCTGATCCACACCAGCAACTACTACGCGGCACCGCTGCAGGAGAAGCTGGCGGCGAAGCTGTGCGAGATCTCCGGACTGGCCAACGTCTTCTTCGGCAACTCGGGCCTCGAAGTCAATGAAGGCGCGCTGAAGATTGCGCGCAAGTACGGCCATGACCGCGGCATCGACAAGCCCGAAATCATCGTCTACGAGAAGGCCTTCCATGGGCGCTCGATCGCCACGCTGTCGGCCACGGGCAATCCGAAGGTGCAGGCCGGTTTCGGCCCGCTGGTCGAAGGCTTCGTGCGCGTGCCGCTGAACGACATCGCGGCGATCGAAGAGGCGGCGCGCACGCGGCCCAACGTCGTTGCCGTGTTCCTCGAAGTGATCCAGGGCGAAGGCGGCATCAATGCGTCGCGCGCCGAGTACCTGCAGGCGCTGCGCAAGATCTGCGACAACAAGCAGTGGCTGCTGATGCTCGACGAGGTGCAATGCGGCCTGGGCCGCACCGGCAAATGGTTCGCCCACCAGTGGGCCGGCATCAAGCCGGACGTGATGCCGCTGGCCAAGGGGCTGGGCTCGGGTGTGCCCATCGGCGCCATCGTCTGCGGGCCGAAGGCCGCCAACGTGCTCGGCCCCGGCAACCACGGCACCACCTTCGGTGGCAACCCGCTGGCGATGCGGGCCGGCATCGAAACGCTGCGCATCATGGAAGAAGACGGTCTGCTCGCGAACGCAGCAACCGTCGGCGCGCATCTGCGCGCGGGGTTGGAGCGCGAGCTGGGTGGCGTCAAGGGCATCGTCGAGTACCGCGGCCAGGGGTTGATGATCGGCGTCGAGCTCGACCGGCCCTGCGGCGACCTGCTCAAGCAGGCGTGCGATGCCGGCCTGCTGATCAGCGTCACCGCCGACCGCGTGGTGCGCCTGCTGCCGCCGCTGATCATGACCACGGCCGAAGCCGACAAGGTGGTGTCGATCCTCGCGCCGCTGATCAAGAAGTTTCTCGTCGGCATGAAGCCCGTGCGAAACCAGGCTCGGCGCTGATGAAGCACTACCTGCAGTTCAAGGACTTCCGCGCCGAGGAATACGCCTACCTGTTCGAGCGCACGCGCGAGATCAAGAAGCGCTTCAAGAACTACGAGAAGTACCAGCCGCTGGTCGATCGCACGCTGGCGATGATCTTCGAGAAGGCCAGCACGCGCACACGCGTCAGCTTCGAAGCCGGCATGTACCAGATGGGTGGCTCGGTGGTGCACCTGACCACTGGCGACAGCCACCTCGGCCGCGCCGAGCCGGTGGCCGACAGCGCCCGCGTCATCAGCCGCATGGTCGACATCGTGATGATCCGGACCTACGCGCAGTCGATGATCGAGGACTTCGCGGCGAACTCGCGCGTACCGGTCATCAACGGGCTGACCAACGAGTACCACCCGTGCCAGATCCTGGCCGACATCTTCACCTTCATCGAGCACCGCGGCGCCATCCAGGGCAAGACCGTGGCCTGGGTCGGTGACGGCAACAACATGGCCAACACCTGGCTGCAGGCCGCGGAGATCCTCGGCTTCAAGGTCCATGTCAGCACGCCCAGCGGCTACGAGATCAACCCTGCCGTGGCCGGCATCTCCAACACCGACTGCTACCGCGTCTTCAAGGATCCGCTCGAAGCCTGCCGCGGCGCGCACCTCGTCACCACCGACGTCTGGACGAGCATGGGCTACGAAGCCGAGAACGCCGCGCGCGTGAAGGCCTTTGCCAACTGGTGCGTCGATCAGCGCCTGATGGCCGTGGCCCGCAACGATGCCCTCTTCATGCACTGCCTGCCGGCGCACCGCGGCGAAGAGGTGGCGGCCTCGGTGATCGACGGGCCGCAGTCGGTGGTCTGGGACGAAGCCGAGAACCGCATGCACGCGCAGAAGGCGCTGATGGAGTACCTGCTGCTCGGCCGCATCGGCTGAGGCTTAAGCGGAGCGCAGATAGCGCTGCATGCCCTGGCGCACGTCGTCGGGCAGAGCCACCGCCTTGTGCGTGGCCAGCGACGTGCAGACCAACACCTGACGAAAACGCGCGCGGAGCTCGTCGCCGCCGCTGAACTCCACCGCCAACTCGACCGAGCTGCGGCCCAGCTTGGCGACCGCCAGGCGTCTGGCGCAGGCGGTCGCCATGCTTGCTGACCGCCGTGAAATCGCACTCGAGCCGCACCGTCGGCACGCCCAGCCGGCGCACACCGATGTACTCGTGATACGGCACGCCCAGGCCTTCGTTGAACCAGCGCTCGTGCAGCGTGTTGAGCATGACCAGGTACTGCGGGAAGAAGACGATGCCGGCCGGATCGCATTGCGCGAAGCGGATGGTGTCTTCTACTTTGAACACGTCGGCAGCCATGACGCCGCACTGTAGCGGCGTGCCGCCGCCGTCGCGAGAGGGCAAGCACGGGCGCCGCCCTATCATCGCCGTCATGAGCCGACTGGTTGCCCTGTTCCTGCTGTGGGCCGCATGCGTCGCGCCCTGCCAAGCGCAGGCGCCGACGGTGGCGCAGCTCCAATGGCTGTCTGGCTGCTGGGCGGCGACCGGCGGCGAACCCGGCTCCGGCGAGCAGTGGATGGCGCCGGCCGCCGGCGTGATGCTCGGCATGGCGCGCACCGTGCGCCTCGGCAACGTTCGCCAGTTCGAGTTCATGCAACTGCGCGACACATCGCAGGGCCCGGTCTTCGTTGCCTGGCCCAACGGCAAGGAGCCCACCACGTTCGCCGCCGAGCGCATCGACGCGCGCTCGGCCGCGTTCCGCAACGACGGACACGACTTCCCACAGCGCGTCGTCTACCAACTGGCCGATGACGGCGCGCTCGATGCGCGCATCGAAGGCCACGTGCAAGGCCAGCCACGCGTGATCCGCTTTCCGATGAAGCGCGCCAGTTGCCCGCCGTAGCGCAACGCGCAAAATCGGCGCTCTGTTGGGATTAACCGACACCACGCCGCTCCCGCACATCGCACATTGCGAGCCCATGCCGCGCCTCTGGGACATCTCTCCACCCGTCGATGCCGCGTCGCCAGTCTTTCCCGGCGATGCACGCTACGAACAGCGCTGGGCGGCCACGCTCGGGCCGGGCTGCCCGGTCAATGTCAGCACGATCACGCTGTCGCCGCACACCGGGGCTCATGCCGACGCTCCGTTGCACTACGACCCGCAAGGCGCAACCATCGGAGCGCTCGAGCTGGCGCCGTACCTCGGCCCCTGCCGCGTCATCCATGCCATTGGCGTGGCGCCGCTGGTGCAGTGGCAGCACCTCGAGCATGCGATCGACGACCATCTGCCGCCGCGCGTGCTGGTGCGCACCTATGCGCGCATGCCGTTCGACCGCTGGGACGAAGCGCTCGCGGCGTATGCACCCGAAACGATCGAGCGCCTGGCCGACCTCGGCGTCACGCTGGTCGGAATCGACACGGCAAGCATCGACCCTGCCGACAGCAAGTCACTCGACAGCCACCAGGTGATCCGGCGGCGCGGTCTGCGCGTGCTCGAGAACCTGGTTCTCGACGATGTTCCCGAGGGCGACTACGAGCTGATCGCCCTGCCCCTCAAACTGATCACCGCCGACGCGAGCCCCGTGCGAGCGGTGTTGCGGGAGTTGTGAAATGACCCGAACCGACTGCGAACACCTCGACGCCCAAGACCCGTTGGCTGCCCTGCGCGATCAGTTTGCGCTGCCGGCCCACAAGATCTATCTCGACGGCAACTCGCTCGGCGTGCTGCCGCGAGCCACCGCACAACGGATCGCCGACGTCGTGACGCAAGAGTGGGGCGAACACCTGATCGAGAGCTGGAACACGGCGCATTGGATCGATCTGCCGCAGCGCATCGGCAACAAGCTGGCCAAGCTTGTCGGTGCTGGCGCGAACGAGCTGGTCGTCGCCGACTCGACGTCGATCAACCTGTTCAAGGTGCTGTCGGCGGCGCTGTCGATGGCGCAGGCCGACCACCCGCAGCACCGCGTGATCCTGAGTGAGCGCGACAACTTTCCGACCGACCTGTACATCGCCGAATCGCTGGCGCGCGAGCGCGGGTTCGAGCTGGTGCTGGCCGACGCGCCGGAGCAGATCGAACCGCGGCTGGCCCAGGGCGACGTCGCCGTGCTGATGCTGACGCAGGTCAACTACCGAACCGGCCGCCTGCACGACATGGCCGCACTCACGCAAGCCGCGCACGACATCGGCGCGCTCGCGGTGTGGGACCTCGCGCACAGCGCCGGCGCCCTGCAAGTGCACTTGAAGCGCGACGACGCCGACTTCGCCGTCGGCTGTGGCTACAAATACCTGAACGGCGGCCCCGGCGCGCCTGCTTTCGTCTGGGTGCATCCGCGCCATGCCGAGCGCTTCTGGCAACCGCTGGCCGGCTGGATGGGGCACGCTGCGCCGTTCGCTTTCGTGCCCGGCTACACGCCGGCGCCCGGCATCGCACGCTACCTCTGCGGCACGCCGCCGGTGATCTCGATGGCCGCGCTCGAATGCGGCATCGACACCGTGCTCGCTGCCGACCCGCTGGGTGGCATGGACGCGCTGCGCAGCAAGTCGCTGGCGCTGACCGAGTGCTTCATGCGCCTGGTTGTCGAACGCTGCAGCGGTCTGCGCATCATCACGCCGCACGAGTCGCAGCACCGCGGCAGCCAGGTCTCGCTGGTGCGCGACGAAGGCGCGTATGCGATCGTGCAGGCGCTGATCGCGCGCGGCGTGATCGGCGACTTCCGCGCGCCCGATGTGCTGCGCTTCGGCTTCACGCCGCTGTACACGCGCTTTGTCGACGTCTGGGATGCGGTGGAGCACCTTCATCAAGTGCTCGAGTCCGGCGAGTGGAAAGAAGCGCGCTTCAACAAGAAGGCGGCCGTGACATGAGCGACTCCCAACAGCATCACGACGCCAAGCTCGACTTCGCCAAGGACATGAGCTACGGCGACTACCTGCACCTCGACCAGGTGCTCGCGGCGCAGCACCCGCTCTCGCCCGATCACAACGAGATGCTGTTCATCATCCAGCACCAGACCAGCGAGCTGTGGATGAAGCTGATGCTGCACGAGCTGGAAGCGGCGATGGCGCACGTCGCTGCCGACCAGCTCGGCAGCGCCTTCAAGATGCTGGCCCGTGTCAGCCGCATCATGGAGCAGCTCGTTCACGCCTGGGATGTGCTGGCGACGATGACACCGCCCGAGTACAGCGCGATCCGGCCCTACCTCGCCAACTCGAGCGGCTTTCAGAGCTGGCAGTACCGCTGCATCGAGTTCCGCCTCGGCAACAAGAACGCGGCGATGTTGAAGCCGCACGCGCATGCGCCCGAGCGCCTGGCGCTGGTGGCTGCGGCCCACGCCGCGCCCTCGCTCTACGACGAAGCACTGCGCCTGCTGGCGCGGCGCGGCATCGCGGTGCCGGCCACTCACACCGAGCGCGATTGGACGCAGCCCTATGTCGCCAGCGCCGAGGTCGAGCAAGCGTGGCTCAGCGTCTACCGCGCACCGCAGACGCACTGGGATCTCTACCAACTCGGCGAGGAGCTGACCGATCTCGAAGACGCCTTCCGCCTGTGGCGCTTCCGCCATGTGACGACGGTCGAGCGTGTGATCGGTTTCAAGCGCGGCACCGGCGGCACCGGCGGTGTGAGCTACCTGCGCAAGATGCTCGACGTCGTCCTGTTCCCGGAAATCTGGACCTTGCGCACGAGTCTCTAGCCAGGGCGCTGTCGGCCCGCGGCCCACAGGATCGCGCTGCCTGCCAAACCCGCGACCACCGAGCCGGCGAGCACGCCGAGCTTCAAGCGCGTGACGAAGCTCGGATCGAGCCCTTCGAACGCTAGGCCGCCGATGAACAGGCTCATCGTGAAGCCGATGCCGCACAGCACCGCCACCCCCAACAGCTGCAGCAGGCTCGCACCCGCCGGCGCCGGCGCCGCGCCGCTCTTGATCAGCAGCCACGCGCTGCCGAACACACCCACGGCCTTGCCGACCACGAGGCCGGCGCCGATGCCCAGCGTCACCGGCTCGAGCAACGCCGACACGCTGGCGCCGGCCAGGTTGACGCCGGCATTGCAGAAGCCGAACAGCGGCAGGATGCCGAAGGCCACCCATGGATGCAGCGCGTGCTGCGTTCGCTCCAGCGGCGAGGCGCCGGTCGCGTCGCGCGCAGGAATGGCCAGCGCCGTGATCACACCCGCCAGCGTGGCGTGCACGCCCGACTTGAGCACGAAGACCCAGATCAACAGGCCGACCGCAGCATAGACGTCGATGCGCGTGACACGCAGGCGGTTCAGCAGCAGCAGCACGGCGCCGCCCACTGCCGCGCCACCGAGTGCGAGCACGGAGAGCTGCTCGGTGTAGAACAGCGCGATGATGATGATGGCACCCAGGTCGTCGATGATCGCCACCGCGGTCAGGAACAGCTTGAGCGAGGCCGGCACGCGCGAGCCCAGCAGCATCAACACGCCAATGGCAAACGCGATGTCGGTCGCAGACGGAATCGCCCAGCCGCGCAACGCCTGTGCATCGCCCCAGTTGAACGCCGCGTAGATCGCCGCCGGCACGGCCATACCGCCCAAAGCGGCCGCGGCCGGCAGCAGGGCCTGGCGCGGTGAGGCGAGCTCACCTTCGACGAACTCGCGCTTGATCTCCAGGCCGACGAGAAAGAAGAACACCGCCATCCACAGGTCGTTGACCCAGACCAACAGCGGCTTCTCGAAACTCAGCCACGTGCCCACGGACACGCTGCCCGGCATGCGCAAGAAAGCCTCGTAGGCCGGCGCAAGCGCCGTGTTGCTGACCACGAGCGCCAGCAACGCGGCCGCTCCGAGGCACAAGCCACCGGCCGATTCATGAGCGAAGAATCGCGCAAAAGCACTCGTTGCGCTGTCATCGCGCGGCTGCGACATGGGAATCCTCCTGCAAGCTCGATGGTGCCGCAGTATCGACTGCGCCCGCGCATTGCAAGGCCGGGCATGATGAGCGCATGAACTCTTCAGACCGCTACGCACCGCCACGCACCGACGTGGCCGACATCGGCGCACCAGACACGCTGCTGTCGTCGCGCCCGCGCAGCGTCGCTTGGGCGTGCTTGCTGCTGCTGGCGTCGATGGCCGTCGGTCTGGCCTCGCTGCTGCCGGGAATCGACCCGCCGATCCCCGGCGAGCCGGCGGCGATGACGGCCATGATCTGGGGCATCACGCTGGCGCTGCTGGCCGTCGAGCTGTGGATCCTGCACTGCGTCTGGCGGCGCCGAGGCTGGGCGCGGTGGACGATGGTCGCACTCACGGCCTTTGGCATTGCCGTCGGCATCCCGGTGATTGAGGAGGACTGGACCCGCGCACCGATCGTGGCGTGGCTCGGCATTGCCAGCAGTGCACTCAGTACGGTGGCCGCAGCGCTACTGCTCGCGCGGCCCGCCGCGAACTGGTTCAAAGGTGTGGCAGCAGGCCGCTGAGGCTCACAAGAACCTTCGTTCAGTCGCAAGATCTCGGCAGAGATCGACGCCTGGACAGCCTACAACCTCTGCGCATCAAACGTATTGCACTGCTGCACGCTGCCCGATTCCAGCCCGCGCTTGAACCATGTCATGCGCTGCTGGCTCGAGCCGTGGGTGAAGCTCTCCGGCACGACAGTGCCTTGCGACTTGCGCTGCAGGTTGTCGTCGCCGATCTGCGACGCGGCGTTCATCGCCTCTTCCAGGTCGCCGCGCTCCAACCAGCCCTTGCTCTTCTGCGAGTGGTGCGCCCAGACGCCGGCAAAACAATCGGCCTGCAACTCGACGCGCACTGACAGTGCGTTCATCTGCTGCTCCGACACGCGGCCGCGCATGGCGTCGACCTTGCCGGTGATGCCGAGCTGGTTTTGCACATGGTGCGCAACCTCATGCGCGACCACGTAGGCCTGCGCAAAGTCACCCGGTGCGCCCATGCGTGAGCGCAGCGTGTCGAAGAACTGCATGTCGAGATAGACCTTCTGGTCGCCCGGGCAGTAGAACGGCCCCATCGCCGATTGCCCGGTGCCGCAGGCGGTGCCAACGGCACCGCGGAAGAGCACGAGCTTGGGTTCGCTGTAGCGCGCACCGGCGCCTTGCATGACCTTGCCCCAGACCTCTTCGGTGTCGGCGAGCACGGTCGAAACGAAGGCGGCGGCGGCATCGGTGGCTGGCGGCTTGGCCGCCGGGCCTTGCGATTGCGGTGCCTCCACCGGCCCGCCACCGCCGAGCACACCGAGCACGGTCAGCGGGTTGATGCCGAAGATCCAGCTCGCCAGCACGGCGATGATGATCGTGCCGATGCCGATGCCGCGCCCGCCGCCCATGCGGAAGCCACCACCGCCGCCCCCTGCGCGGCGGTCTTCGACGTTCTCACTCTGGCGTTGGCCTTCCCACTTCATGCACGGCTCCTGGAGATGAACCAGGGTTGTACCGCAAGTCGCGTTCACGCCGTCCTAGGGCGTCCTCTTGCCGCGCCGCTGTACTCCGTGTGCTGGGCCCGATGCGGTTGGCGCTCAGGGCCTCTATGCGCGCGCCTTACGATGTCTTGGGCTCGAAGGCCTCGAACAACTCGACAGCCAGCGCGCGCAACGCGTCGTCATTGCAGGCGTGAGCGCGCGCAAAGCAGTCGAAGGCATACAGGCGGTCATAGCCCAGGCGGGCCGGTTGCACTGCGATGCCTTGCGTCTGCATGGCTCGCACGAAGGCGCGCACGGTGGCCGGCTTGACGCAGCCACCGATCGGCAATGCCACATTCGCCGCGGTATCGCCGGCGTGCAGAAACTCCGGCGGTGCGTGGAACAGATCAGCCGTTTTGGGGGCGCGGTACATGGGCGAAATCATCGCCCGCGAGACGATCAGGATGGCGGAGAAATCGCACGCGCCGCGCGGCGCAATTGCGCTGCTTGTGGACTACTTGGCAGCCCGCTGTCCGTTGTTGCCGGGTGCCATGCGACCGCCGTGGGTCTGGCTCTGCCAGGCCGCTGGCGGGCCTTGCAGGCCGCATGGCCGCGAGACGCGGCCATTCCTCGACCCGTCCGAGCCGACGCAGGTCGGCTCGCAGCGGCGGGCCTTGGCCCACTTGAGGGGGAAGCGGCGAAGCCGCTTCGGGGGTGGTCAGGTTTTCGGCAGCGTGACGCCGCGCTGGCCCTGGTACTTGCCGCCGCGGTCCTTGTAGCTGGTCTCGCAGACCTCGTCGCTTTCGAAGAACAGCACCTGGGCGCAGCCTTCGCCCGCGTAGATCTTGGCCGGCAGCGGCGTCGTGTTGCTGAACTCGAGCGTGACATAACCTTCCCACTCGGGCTCGAACGGCGTCACGTTGACGATGATGCCGCAGCGCGCATAGGTGCTCTTGCCCAGACAGATGGTGAGCACATTGCGCGGGATGCGGAAGTACTCCATGGTCCGGGCCAGCGCAAAGCTGTTGGGCGGGATCACACAGACATCGGCGTTGATGTCGACGAAGCTCTTCTCGTCGAAGTTCTTCGGGTCCACCACCGTCGAGTAGATGTTGGTGAAGACCTTGAACTCCGGCGCACAGCGGATGTCGTAGCCGTAACTGGAGGTGCCGTAGCTGACGATCTTCTGGCCGTCGGCCGACTGCCGCACCTGACCCGGCTCGAAGGGCTCGATCATGCCGTGCTCGGCCGCCATGCGCCGAATCCACTTGTCGCTCTTGATGCTCATTGACGTACTTTTGGAGGAGCGCCGCAGCGGGCATTGTAGGCAACGGACCGCTCAGGAACTTGTCACGCGGGCTGTCACGCGAGCGTAATATCGCGGCAACCTCTCGTGGAGAAGTGCATGTCCACCGCCACCCAGCTGATGGCCCAGTACGCCGCCTACCACCGCGACCGGCGGAACATCGCGACGCACTTCGTCGGCATCCCGTTGATCGTCTTTGCCGTGGGCGGGTTGTTGGCGCGGCCGGCGTTTGGGGTTGGCGGCTGGGCGCTGACGCCGGCGGCGATCTTGTGGGGCCTGTCCTCGCTGTGGTACCTGACGCGCGGCAATCTCGCCCTCGGCCTCGCAACCAGTTTGGCCAACTTGCTGCTGATTGCAGCGGCGCTCCCCTTGGGCCAGTTGGAAACCGGGCCCTGGCTGGCCTGGAGCCTCGGCATTTTTGTCGTCGGCTGGGCAGCCCAGTTCATCGGCCACTACTACGAAGGCCGCAAGCCGGCCTTCATGGACGATCTGCGCGGCCTCTTGATTGGACCGATGTTCGTCGTCGGCGAAGCCTTGTTTGCCCTCGGTTGGGGCAAGGCCATGCTGGCCGAGATCGAAGCGCGCGTCGGCCCGACGCATCTGCGCGACCTGCACGCTCCCGCGACACGGTAGCTACCGTGTATCGATCGCTTCCAAGCGACCGCCGCGGATCTGGCTCTGCCAGGCCGCTGGCGGTGCCCCCTTGAGGGGGAGCGGCGAAGCCGCTCCGGGGGTGGTCACTCCCTCGCTGCTCGTCATGGGCGCGGGCAGCGTCGGCTGCTTCATCGGCGGCTCGCTGCAAGCGGCCGGAGCGACGGTGCACTACGTGGGCCGGCGGCGAGTGCTGGATGCCTTGCGTGTGCATGGCCTGACGCTGACCGACCTCGACGGGCAGCGCAAACACCTGCCGCCCGAGGCGCTGTCGCTCAGCGAAACGGTGCCTGCGGTGCAGCCGGCGCTGGTGCTGCTGACCGTCAAAAGCAATGCCACCCGCGCCGCTGCTGCCGAACTCGGGCGGGTGCTGCCGACGGGCACGCCGGTGCTGTCGCTGCAAAACGGCATCGGCAATGCCGCGGCAGCGCAGGACGCCGCTCCGGCGCTGGACGTGATCGCGGGCATGGTGCCCTTCAACGTCGCCGAGGTCGGGCCGGGCCAGTTCCATCGCGGCACCAGCGGCGCACTGGCCGCGGCCGAACATCCCGCGCTGCTGCCCTGGCAGCCCCTGCTGCAAGCCGCCAGCTTGCCGCTGGCGCTGCACACCGACATGCGCGGCGTGCAATGGGGCAAGCTGCTGCTCAACCTGAACAACCCGGTCAATGCCTTGTCGGAACTGCCGCTGCGCGAGGAACTGCTGTCGCGCGGCTACCGCAAGGCGCTGGCGGCATTGCAGGACGAAGCGCTGCAAGTGCTGCAGGCCGCACGCATCGAGCCGGCGCGATTGACGCCCCTGCCGCCACACTGGCTGCCGGCCGTGCTGCGCCTTCCGACGCCGTTGTTTCGCCTGCTCGCGGCGCGCATGCTGCGCATCGACGCCAAGGCCCGCTCGAGCATGGCCGATGACCTGGCGCATGGCCGCGCCACCGAGATCGATGCGCTGTGCGGCGAGGTCGTGCGCATGGCGCGCGGCTTGAACATGGACGCCCCGGTCAATGCGCGCATGGCCAAACTCGTGCATGAGCAAAGTCTGCTGCCGCAGCGCTACGACGCGCTTCGGCTGCTGGCGGCGCTGGGGCTGTCGCGCTGAGTCTCTGCAGTGGCGGCGGGATGCGGCCCTTACCCCTAGCTTGATGGATGCCGAACGGGCGCGCCCGATCTAACGTCAAAGCACCAACTACACGGAGGAACCATGCTGCGTCGTACCATCCTGCTTCAGTCACTGGCTGCCCTTCCCGCGCTGGCCGTAGCCCAGGCCGCCGTCCCCTCGCCCGCCGCGCTCAGCGGCGAGCCGCCGCTGCTCAAAGTGGGCGACATGTGGCGCTGGGTGCGCAGCGATCGGCGCACCGGTTTGAAGGAGGCTGAGAGCCGGCGCATCATCACCAAGGTCTCACCAGAACGCATCGAGGGCACGGAAAACGACGCGCCCATGTTCATGTCGGGTGACCTGAATCTGATGGAAACGGCGGAGTACGTGCGCACAGGATCTCCGCGCTTCTATGACTACCCGCTGTCGGTGGGCAAGAAGTGGAGCTTCAAGTACTCGCAGGCAAGCAAAGTCGGCCCCCAGCGCACGCGCTGGCAGTACGACGCCGAGGTGGCAGCGCAGGAAAGGGTCAAAGTGCCAGCGGGCGAGTTCGACGCCTTCAAAGTCGTGTGCACGGGCTTCTGGAACAGCGAAACCGGCTCCGCCAGCGGCCGTGGTCAGCTCAGGCTCTGGTACGCCCCGGCCGCACGCGGTTCGGTCAAGCTGGAGTTCGAGGGCGGCACCACGTACAACGTGACCGAACTCGTGGAAATGAAGCTGGTTCCTTAGAAACGCTGATTCAGGCCGTGGCCGGTCGGATGACAGCGCTCACGTAGACATGCAAGGACGACACTGCGCCGCGCTTGTCCACCGAACTCACCCGCTGACCACTCTCACGGGTGGCCGCTCGGGCTCCGGCTCGGCGTCGAAGCGATCGAAGCCGCAGTAGCAGATGAAGTGGCGCTGGCTGGCGCGGCCGAACAGCGTCATGCCGAGCTTGTCGGCCAGTTCGTAGCCCATCTGCGTGACGCCGTTGCGCGAGATGACGATCGGCACGCCGAGCTGCGCCGCCTTGGTCACCATCTCGCTGGTCAGGCGGCCCGTCGTGTAGAACACCTTGTCGCCGCCCTGGCCCAGCGGTGCGTCGCCGTGCATCCACATCCAGCCGGCGATGGTGTCGATGGCGTTGTGGCGGCCGACGTCTTCGACGAAGGTCAGCATTTCGGTGCCGCGGAACAGCGCGCAGCCATGCACCGAGCCGGCACGGCGGTGCACGCTGTCGATCTTGCGCATGGCGTCGTTGAGGGCGTGCAGCGTCGACTGGCGGATGCGCGCGGTGGCGGCCGACGGCAGCTTGACGCTGTCGATCTGCTCCATCAGGCTGCCGAACATCGTGCCCTGGCCGCAGCCGGTGGTGACGATGCGGTGCGCGGTGCGCACTTCGAAATCGGTGTTGCCCTTCAACGGGTCTCGTGTCTTGATCGCTGCGGCGCCGACATCCCAATCGACGGTCACGGAGTCGATCTGGTCAAGAGAACTGATGAGTTGCTGGTTGCGCAGGTAGCCCAGCGCCAGCAGTTCCGGCGCGGCACCGAGCGTCATCAGGGTGACGATCTCCCGCTTGTCGACGTACAGCGTCAGCGGCCGTTCGGCCGGAATCTGCAACATGCGGCGCTGGCCGAACTCGTCCTGGACTTCGACTTCGCGCGTCAGCGGAGCCGCCGCGCGGGTCAGGTGCGGCAGCAGGTCGTTGCTTCTCGTGGGCAGCGGCAGCATGGACGAAGTCTATGCGCGTCGCGCCGCCGCGCTCGCGATCAGGTCTTCTTGGCGGGCGGCTTGCCCGCAGGTGCGGGGGCTGCCGCCGGTGCCGGGTGCCGGGGCAGCAGGAGCCGCGCCCGCCGCTGGCGGCGGGTAGACGAAAGCGCCGGGGTCCACACAGTCTGGCGTGGCCGTGGGCGCCTTCACTTCCTTGTTCGCTTTCTTCGCTTCGGCGAAGTAAACGGCCGCGGTGCGGTTCATCGACTTGCACAGTTGAAAGCGCTTCCACCTTGCTGCCATGCGCTGCCTTGGCTGCGGCTTCGGCCGCCTTGGCCTTGGCGTCGTCGGACAAGGGAGGCAGCTTGGCGAAAGCGAGCCCAGTGCAAGCTGCAGCGGCGGCAAGGAGGACGATGCGCTTCATCGTGCGGACTTTCGTGAGGTTCAAAGCTGCTTGGCCAATGGAGGCGATGCCTGCGGCGAGCGCTGCGCGGGGATCTTGCCGGCGCGGATGTCCTCGGCCCAGAACTCGTGGTGTTCGCGCGCCCAGGCTTCGTCGACATAGCCGGTGCGCATGGCAGAAAAAGCGCCCTTCATGCCCAGCGTGCCCATGTAGATGTGGCCGAGGAAGGCCGTCATCATCAGGATCGCCGCGGCTGAGTGCACCATGTGCGCGACCTGCATCTCACCGCGCGTGAAGGCGAAGCCCGGCAGCAACTTGTCAAGGAACAGGCCGGAGACGACGACGACCAGGCCAATGGCGAACACGCCGACCCAGAACAAGCCCTTCTCGCCGGCGTTGAAACGATGCGA
Source organism: uncultured beta proteobacterium (assembly GCA_963738425.1). Lineage (GTDB taxonomy): Bacteria > Pseudomonadota > Gammaproteobacteria > Burkholderiales > Burkholderiaceae_C > CADEEN01. The sequence continues at coordinate 72,526 of CAVTWT010000036.1, forward strand.
AGGCACCTCGCTGCCGCCGAACATGCCGCCGCCCTTGGCCAGCCAAGTCAGGTCGCCCCGCTGCGGGACATTGTCCTTGATGAAGGTCACGATCACGATGACGAGCGACACGGCGAACACCGGGCCGGCAAAGTTGTGCGCCGTCTTCAGCGCATAGGTCAACCAGCCAAACAGCGACGCGCCGATCACCGGCAGCAGGAAGAACTTGCCGAACACCATCACGACGCCCGAGACGGCGAGGATGACGAACGTGATCGCGTTCGTCCAGTGCGCCGCGCGCTCGAACGGCGTGAAGCGCTCGACCTTGCGCCCCGTGTCAGCCACGTGGCCGCCGAGAGAGCCGCGCTTGAAATAGAAGATGGCGATGGCCAGCAGCATGATGCCGATCAGTGCGCCGCCGTAGGGAATGATCACTGCGTTGCGCACCTGGCGCCACGCCTCACCGGCCGTCGTCGGCGCAACACCGGGGTAGTCGGCGACCGGTTGGATCAGCATGCCCAGTTCAGCACCGGGCAGATTGGTCGTGCCTTCCTGCAAGCCCGAGTTCTTGACGCCTCGCCAGAACGGCGCGTTGTTGCCAGGCTGGCTCTTGCTGCGCTCGGCATTGGTCTCGTTGTTGGGCTTGGCGCCGGGCGAAACCAGATCGTCGCTCGCAGCGGCCCGCGGCGGATTTGCCGGGGCGCTCGGAGACGTCTGCGCAAACGACAAGGGCGCCGCCATCGCCAACGCGCACACCATCGACTTCAACCAGGTCCGCATGACGCTCCTTCGCTCGCCGCGTCGGCTCACTTTTTCGCCGAACCCGTACGCGGGTACTCGTTCTGGCCGCGCTCGGTACGCGATTTCAACTGGGCTTCCCAAGCCGCCTTGTCACCGGCTTTCCAGCCATCGGCCGTGTAGGCCGCCTGAGCACCCTCCCACGGCTTGGCATCGGTCTTCTTCGCGGTTCCCGCGGTCTGCGCTTTCTCGCCGCAGCCGGCGAGCGGAATCGCCACCGCCGACGCCACCAACAACGCAATCGCGCCGCGCGCGATCATGACTTGGTCCCCGTCGGCTTGCCGTAAGCGGTGCCCCAGCCCCAGACTTCGCTGCCCTTGCCGCGCTGCATGACGCGGGTGCGGAAGATGTCGGCCACGACGTCGCCGTCGCCGCCCAGCAAGGCCTTGGTCGAGCACATCTCGGCGCAGGCCGGCAGCTTGCCTTCAGCCAGACGGTTGCGGCCGTACTTCTCCCACTCGGCCTGCGAGCCGTTGGCCTCGGGGCCGCCAGCGCAGAAGGTGCACTTGTCCATCTTGCCGCGCAGGCCGAAGGCGCCGTTGGTCGGGAACTGCGGCGCACCGAACGGGCAAGCGTACGAGCAGTAGCCGCAGCCGATGCAGACGTCCTTGTCGTGCAGCACCACGCCTTCGTCGGTGCGGTAGAAGCAATCGACGGGACACACGGCCATGCAAGGCGCATCGCTGCAATGCATGCAGGCCACCGAGATGCTGCGTTCGCCGGGCACGCCGTCATTGAGCGTGACCACACGGCGGCGGTTGACGCCCCAGGGCACGTCGTGCTCGGCCTTGCAGGCGGTGACGCAGCCGTTGCATTCGATGCAACGCTCGGCGTCGCAGATGAATTTCATTCTTGCCATAATCAAGCTGCCTTCTCGATCTGACAGACCGTCGTCTTGGTCTCCTGCATCATCGTCACACTGTCGTAGCCATACGTCGTGGCCGTGTTGACCGCCTCGCCACGGATGATCGGCGCCGATCCCGATGGGTAGTACTGGTTCAGGTCTTCACCTTGCCAGCGGCCGGAGAAGTGGAACGGCAGGAACACGGTTTCCTTGTCGACCCGCTCGGTGACCTGGGCCTTGACCTTGATGCGCGCGCCACTCGGCGTGCTTACCCAGACCGATTCGCCGTGGCGGATGCCGCGGTCGTTGGCGGCCACCGGATTGATCTCGATGAACATCTCCTGCTGCAGCTCGGCCAGGTACGGGTTGGAGCGCGTCTCTTCGCCGCCCCCCTCGAACTCGACCAATCGGCCGCTGGTCATGATCAGCGGGAAGGTCTTGCCAATGTCCTTGTTCTTTTCCTGCAGCGACTTGTAGAGCACCGGCATCCGCCAGAAGCCCTTCTTGTCTTCGTGCGTCGGGTACTTGGCCACCAGCTCCGGCCTTGTTGAGTAGATCGGCTCGCGGTGCTGCGGAATCGGGTCGGGGAAGTTCCAGACCACCGCCCGCGCCTTGGCATTGCCGAAGGGGTGGCAGCCGTGGTTCTTCAAGACCACGCGCTGGATGCCGCCCGAGAGGTCGGTCTTCCAATTCTTGCCTTCGGCGGCCTTCTTTTCGACGTCCGTCAACTCGTCCCACCAGCCCAGCTTCTTCATCAGCAGGTGATCGAACTCCGGATAGCCGGTGGTGAGATCGGCGCCCTTGCTGTGCGAGCCGTCTTCAGCCAGCAGGCTCGTGCCGTCGCGCTCGATGCCGAAGTTGGCGCGGAAGTTGCCGCCGCCGTCCATCACGTGCTTGGACGTGTCGTACAGGTTCGGCGAGCCCGGATGCTTCAACTCCGGCGTGCCGTAGCAAGGCCACGGCAGGCCGAAATAGTCACCGTCGAGCTTGTAGCCGGTCTCCTTGTCGACGCCGCCCTTGGCGCGCAGCGTGACGACGTCGAAGACATGCATGTTGCGCATGTGCGCCTTCAGGCGCTCCGGGCTCTGGCCGGTGTAGCCGATGGTCCAGGTGGCCTTGTTGATCTCGCGCAGCACGTCTTCCGGCACGGGCTCGTCGAGGCCCTTGACTTGCTGCAGCTTGATGTTCTTGACCAGCTCCTTGCCGAAGCCGAGCTTGCTCGCCAGCTGGTACATGATCATGTGATCGCTGCGCGAATCGAACAGCGGCTCGATCACTTTCTCTCGCCATTGGATCGAGCGGTTGGAGGCCGTGACCGAACCCGAGGTCTCGAACTGCGTCGTTGCCGGCAACAGGTAGACCGCGCGGTTGGGGTTCAAGTCTTCCGGCTTGCCGGGCATCGCCGCCATCGCCGCCGTGGCCGACGGGAACGGATCGATCACGACCAGCAGGTCGAGCTTGTCCATCGCCTTCTTCATCTCGAGACCGCGGGTCTGCGAGTTCGGCGCATGGCCCCAATAGAACAGGCCGCGCAGGTTGCTGTCCTGGTCGATCAGCTCGTTCTTCTCGAGCACGCCGTCGATCCAGCGCGACACCGTGATGCCGGGCTTGCTCATCATGCCCGGCGCGAACTGCTTCTTGATCCACTCGAAATCCACGCCCCAGACGGCCGCGTAGTGCTTGAAGGCGCCTTCGACGATGCCGTAGTAGCCTGGCAATGAGTCCGGGTTGGGGCCGATGTCGGTTGCGCCCTGCACGTTGTCGTGGCCGCGGAAAATATTCGCACCACCGCCGGACACACCGATGTTGCCGAGCGCCAATTGCAGCAGGCACGATGCACGCACCATGGCATTGCCGATGGTGTGCTGCGTCTGGCCTTGGCACCAGACGATCGTGCTCGGCCGGTTTTCGGCCATGGTCTTGGCGACCTTGAGGCAGGTCGCCTCATCGACGCCGCAGGCTTCCTGGACCTTCTCAGGCGTCCACTTGGCCAGCACCTCGTCGCGAACCTTGTCCATGCCCCAGACGCGGTCGGCGAGGTACTTCTTGTCTTCCCAGCCGTTCTTGAAGACGTGGTACATCACGCCGAACAGGAACGGAATGTCCGAGCCCGAGCGGATGCGCACGTAGTCGTCGGCCTTGGCCGCCGTGCGCGTGAAGCGTGGGTCGACCACGATCATCTTCGCGCCCAGTTCCTTGGCGTGCAGCATGTGCATCACCGAGACCGGATGTGCTTCAGCAGCGTTGCTGCCGATGTACATCGCAGCCTTCGTGTTCTGCATGTCGTTGTACGAGTTGGTCATCGCACCGTATCCCCACGTATTCGCCACACCGGCGACAGTAGTGGAGTGGCATATTCGTGCCTGGTGGTCGCAGTTGTTGCTCCCCCACAGCGCCATCCACTTTCTGAGCAGGTAGGCCTGTTCGTTGTTGTGCTTGGAGGAGCCGACGACAAAGATCGAATCCGGGCCGCTCTGCTTCTTCAGCTCGAGCATGCGGGCACTGATTTCTTCCAGCGCCTGATCCCAGCTGATCTTCTGGTACTTGCCGTTGACCAGCTTCATCGGCGCCTTGAGGCGGTACTCGCCGCGGCCGTTTTCGCGAACCGCCGCGCCCTTGGCGCAATGCGCACCGAGGTTGATCGGCGAATCGAACACCGGCTCCTGGCGCACCCAGACGCCGTTCTCGACGACAGCGTCGATCGCGCAGCCAACCGAGCAGTGGCCGCAGACCGTGCGCTTGACTTCGACCTTGGCGCCGCTGCTGCCGGCAGCCGCCTTGTCCTGCGCTTCGGCCTTGCGCACCAGCGTCAACTGGCTGGCGGCGATGCCGGCGCCGACACCTAGACCGGAGCGGCGCAAGAACTTGCGCCGGTCCATCGTGGGGATCGCGCGCGAGATGCCGCGTGCGAGGCTGTCAACGAGCGCGCCCGAAGAAGCGGATGCCCCCTCGCCGCTCGATGACCTTCGTGTCAACAACATGGTGTTGCCTCCGGTTTGAACTGCTGCGGATTCAGATGCGCGCGCTGGCGTAGTAGCGCTTGATGTGTTCGGTGAGGCGGTAGCCTGCCGCGGTGTCGGGCAGCGGCTCGGCGCTGGCCTGCTGAGGCTGCGTGCCCTGCACCGCAGGCAGCACGGCTGCAGCCGCGGCCAAAGCCCCGACGGTGCCCGCTCCGGCCAGCATGGTGCGGCGGTCCAACGATTTCTTGGGATCTCGCATTTCGGATCTCCTGATTGAGAGCAGACAACTTCAAGCCAATAGCGTACCAGCCCGTTAAGCAATTGAATGCATAGGTGCTTCCAGCGGCAATCCCGGTTTGCCCCTACTGAGGTCGTCAATCTTCAGCAGCGCCGCATCAGGCGTCGAGCGCTTGGCTAACATGCTTGTCAACACATTCTGTTCGGACCCACGTTGATCATCGGTACCGCAGGTCATATCGACCATGGCAAGACCTCGCTGGTCAAGGCACTCACCGGCATCGACGCCGACCGGCTGAAGGAGGAAAAGGCCCGCGGCATCACGATCGACCTGGGCTTTGCGTACAAAGCTTCGCCAGACGGCAGCGTGCTCGGTTTCGTCGATGTGCCGGGCCACGAAAAGCTGATCCGCAACATGCTGGCCGGCGCCACCGGCATTGACCATGTCATGCTCGTGGTGGCTGCCGACGACGGGCCGATGCCGCAGACCCGGGAGCACCTGGCCATCCTCGATCTGCTCGGGCTGTCGCGCGGTGTCGTTGCGCTGACCAAGGCCGATCTGGTGTCCGAAGCGCGGCTCGAAGAAGTGCGCGCCGAAGTGCGCGCGCTGCTGGCCTCGACGGCGTTGTCGCAGGCCGAGCTGCTGCCCGTGTCGAGCGTCACCGGGCTGGGTATCGACGCGCTGACGCAACACCTCGCGCAAGCCAGCGCCGCGCTGCCAGCGGCACACCAGCGCGGCCACTTCCGCCTCGCCGTCGACCGCAGCTTTTCACTCGCCGGCATCGGCACCGTGGTCACTGGCACGGCGGTGTCGGGGCAAGTTGCGGTGGGCGACAAGCTCGTCGTCTCGCCGAGCGGCCAGGCCGTTCGCGTGCGCGGCCTGCACGCGCAGAACCAGCAGGCCGAATCGGGACTCGCCGGTCAACGCCTGGCGCTCAACCTGGCCGGTGTGGAGAAGAACGACATCGTGCGCGGTGACTGGATCGTTGCCGAACCCGCGCACGCGCCGACGCAGCGCCTCGAAGCGCGCATCCGTGTGCTGGCCAGCGAAGCCAAGGCGCTCGCACACTGGACGCCGCTGCACCTGCATTTGGGCGCCGTGGACGTCGGCGCGCGCGTGGTGACGCTCGAAGGCGAAGCGATCGCGCCCGGCGCCAGCGCCTGGGTGCAGCTCGAACTCGACAAACCGATCGGCGCGCTGCGCGGCGACCGATTCATCCTTCGCGACCAGTCGGCGTTGCGCACCATCGGCGGCGGCAAGGTGGCCGATGCGTTCGCCCCGCCGACGCGGCGGCGCAAACACGAGCGGCTGACAGTGCTCGCAGCCCTCGACAAGTCCGCGCCGGCCGACGCGCTGGCTGCGCTGCTGGCCTTGGAGCTGCCGAACGGCGTCGACCTGACGCGCTTCATCACGCAATGCAATCTGCTGCCCGACGACGCGGACGCGTTGAAGGCGGCGGTGCCGCATCGCGCCATCCACGACGGCGCGACAACGCTGGCCTTCACCAAACGCCAGCTCGACAAGCTCGTCGCCCGCATCGGCGAAGTACTCGGCGCACACCACAAGCGTGCCGCCGACAGCCCGGGCATGACGACCGAAGCGCTGCAACGCGCACTCGCCCCCAAGGCCAGCACGCGGCCGAGCACAGCGGTCTTCGCGCTGCTGATCAAGGACTTGATCCGCGGCGGCACGCTGCAACGCAGTGGCCCCTACCTGCGCCTGTCCGGCCACGAGGCCGCGCTGCAAGGTGCCGAGCAGAAGCTCTGGGAACGCTTGAAGCCGTGGCTCGCCGAAGGCGGCTGGAACCACCCGCCCAAGCTGTCCGACATGCTGGCCCGCGACCGCACCCTGCCGAGAGAACAGGTGACGCGCCTGCTGCAGAAGGCCGCACGCATGGGCAAGGTGTATGCCGTCGGGCCGGAGTACTTCATCCTCGCGGCGCACTTCTGCGAACTGGCGCTGCACGCCCAGAAACTCGCGCAGGCCGACGAACATCAGCGCCTGAACGTCAAGACGTACCGCGAGACGACCGGCATCAGCCGCCACCTCTCATTGCCGCTGGTAGAGTTCTTCGACCACATCGGCTTCACCAAACGCGACCCGGTCGGACGCAAGGTCCGACGCGATGCCAAAGAGATGTTCGGCCATGGCGCCGAAAGCTGATGTTCATGGAGGAGGATCGTCCCCCGGTGGGGCGTCCGGTCTGCAAAACCGGGTGGGGCTGCCCTGCGGTCCCAGGTAGGTTCGACTCCTACCCTCTTCCGCCGGATTGACCCACCCCCGAAGCGCCTTCGGCGCCTCCCCCTCAAGGGGGCCACGCCAGCGGCCTGGCGGAGCCAGATCCGCGGCGTGCGCTTGGATTACGCTTGCGCGATGGATATTGCTCGGGCTCGACCGCCTTCACTCGACAAACTGCTCGACTCGCCTGCGCTGCGTGACCTCGTTGAAGGCCACGGGCGCGCTGGTGCTCTTGCCGCCGCGCGAGATGCGCTCGATGCTTGGCGCGCCGACACTTCGCAGCCATTCGACGGCGCGGCGTTTGAACAGCGCTGTCGCGCGCAACTCGAAGCGCGCGCGGCGTTGAACCTGCGGCCGGTGTTCAACCTCACCGGCACGGTGCTGCACACCAACCTCGGCCGCGCGCTGCTGCCGCAGGAGGCGATCGACGCGGTGACGGCGCTGATGGGCCAGGCCGGCAACCTCGAATACGACCTGGCCAGCGGCGCGCGCGGCGACCGTGACGATCACATCGAAGGGCTGCTGCGCGAACTCACCGGCGCCGAAGCGGCCACCGTCGTCAACAACAACGCGGCGGCGGTGCTGCTCGTGCTCGCGGCGCTGGCCGAGAAGAAGGAAGTGATCGTCTCGCGCGGCGAGCTGATCGAGATCGGCGGCGCCTTCCGCATCCCGGACATCATGCGCCGCGCCAACGCCAAGCTGGTCGAGGTCGGCACCACCAACCGCACCCACCTGCGCGACTTCGAAGCCGCGATCGGCGCCAAGACGGCGCTGGTGATGAAGGTGCATGCCAGCAACTACGCGATCGACGGTTTTGTCGCCAGCGCACCGATCGCCGAGCTGGCGGCGCTGTGCAAGCAGCGTGGCGTGCCGATGGCCGAAGACCTCGGCAGCGGCTCGCTGGTCGACATGACACGCTGGGGCCTGCCGGCGGAGCCGACGCCGCAGCAGTCGATCGCGGCCGGCGTCAACATCGTCACCTTCAGCGGCGACAAGCTGCTCGGCGGCCCGCAGGCCGGGCTGATCGTCGGCGACAAGGCGCTGATCGCCAGGATCAAGAAGAACCCGCTGAAGCGCGCGCTGCGCCTGGACAAGATGACGATCGCCGCGCTCGAAGCGGTGCTCAAGCTCTACCGCGACCCGGACCGCCTCGCCCAGCGCCTGCCGACGCTGCGCCTGTTGTCGCGGCCGCAGGCGGAGATTCAAGCGGTCGCTGAACGCATGGCGCCCGCGATTGCCGCAGCACTCGGCGACTCAGCTTCCGTGCAGGTGCTGCCCTGCAAGAGCCAGATCGGCAGCGGCTCGCTGCCGGTGGACCGCCTGCCGAGCGCCTGCGTGGCCATCGGCCCAGCGCACGGCGCCAAGCGCGCAGGGAGTTTTCCAGACCGGCTGGCCGCCACGCTGCGCGCGCTGCCGCGGCCGGTGATCGGACGGATTGTCGAAGGCCAGTTGCGCCTGGACATGCGCTGCCTGGATGGCGAGGCGCAAGAGCAATCGTTTGTTGGGCAATTGACGCAGCTGGCGCCGCTGCGCGCTGGCTAGCGCTCGATGCTCGCCCGCTGCCGCGCCATTTCGTCGTCGCGCAGGGTCACGCAGGTCGGGTCGCCATAGTGCTCGGCCTTGCTGCACTCGCGTGAGCGGCAGAACTGGCGACTGATCAGACTGCCGGCGCCAGAACAGGATTCGTTGACGCTGCGACGCGAGTCGAGCGCCAGTTGGAGCGATTGCACGCGCGCCTGCTCGGCGGCGACGCGCTGGCGGGCCTGCTCGGCAAGCAGCTGCTGTTGTTGTTCACGCTCGGCGTCGCGCTGCTGCTGCGCCAGTTGAAGGCGTTGCGTCTCTTCCGCCAGCGCGCGCTCGTGGGCCAGCTGGGCCGCCTTGCGGCGCGCGTCGGCCTGTTGTCTGGCGCGGGCCTTGCGCGCGGCGTCGTCCGCCTCAGGATCTGCCACAGCCACGGCGGCCGTTGCGGCCTCCTGAGTGGCCAGCACATGCGCCGCCGGTTCGGGCGCACCTGCCAACACAGGCGCAACGGGTTCGACGGCCACGGCGGGGGCTGCGGCCGCGACAGGCGCCACAGCCGTCGGCGCGGGCCGGCTCTCGGCCAGCACCGCTTTCTGCGGTGCACGAGGTTCGTCGCCCGACGTACCGCCCCACATCGACGCTCCGCCCAACACCACGAGACCGCCGAGCAGTGCCAACAGCGTGGCGGTACCGCCGAGACCGTGCGCCGGGGTGCGCAGGTTCTGGGCCGCAATGCGGTCCAGTTGCGACATGGCCACGGCCTCGCGCGACGGCGCGGCCGCCCCGCGCGCTGGCGCCAGGCTGGCAGCCATGGGAGGCTGCGCAAGGGTGGTGAGCAAGGTCAACTGCATGGCGAACTCGAGAGCGTATTGGTGTGCCGGTCGCTGCAGGATAGACCGGAGGGCGATCATTGCGAGCGCCGGGCTGGCACCTGAATCCGTGTTTCCACCTAAACCAGGGGCGGCGCAACCATGCAAGCAACTACTCGATCATGTCGAAACCCTGCGTCTCCACCTGCACGAAGGCCCGCGTGAACCCAGCCAGCGCCGCGTAGAGCCGGGCGCGGGGGTGTTGCTCCACCGCATCGCACAGCGAGCCGGCGACCCAAGGCTGAACGTGGCTGCGAAAGAAACGCCGCTGGCGCTCGAGGTTGCAGACCGCCACGTCGTCGCCGGCGATCAGGTAGCGCATGACTTCGAACAGGAACGAGACATGGTCTTCTGTTTCGCCGATCGCCGCGTCGCGCGCCAGCCCGAGTTCGGCCAGATCGGTGCGCAGCGCGACCAGCGGCTTCTCGTTCAGCGCGCCGGCCAGGTGGTGGGACCCATAGAGCAGGATGTCGGGCTTGCCGATGCCGACGAACAGCGCTTCGTACTCCTCGCCCGCCGCCCGCTCGCCGCCGGCACGCATCGCCGCCACCAGGTCCTGCCACGGCCCTTCCAGGAACGAGCCGCGCTGCGGCGCTTCGGTGACGGCGACCGCGAACTGCTCGAACAGCGCCGCGTCGGGCGGCGCGAACCACAGCCGCGCCAGCAGGCCATAGAGCTCGGCGCGCTGCAGCTCCTCGCCCTCGTCGCGGTCGATCAGCCGGATTTCGTCGACGCTTTTCACAGGTCGGTGATCCTGGTTTCGTTCGGATTGGTGTGGATGTCGATCACACGGCAGTCACCGCACATCTTCAGCCGCTCGGCGGCAGCGCCCTGGAACATCGAGTGGCCGGCCAGCTTGCCGATCATCGACTCGATGGCTTTCATCGTGCCGAAGGGTTTGCCGCACTTGATGCAGGCGTAGGGCTGGGCCTCGTTCAAGACGCGAATCTGTTTGCGCGCCTTGCCGCCATCGGCGAGCCACAGCCGCGGTTCGAGCGCAATCGCGTCTTCGGGACAGGTCTTCACACACAGGCCGCATTGCACGCAGTTCTTTTCGATGAAGCGCAGCTGCGGCGCTTCCGGGTTGTCTGCCAGCGCGGCTTCAGGGCAGGCGCCGACGCAGGACAGGCACATCGTGCACTTGTCCTTGTCGATCGCCAGCGTGCCCCAGGGCGCGCCCGCTGCAGGCAATGCGATCGACTCGGGTGCAGCTTGAGGCGCCTGGGCCAAGAGGTGGTCGAGCGCCAGGTCGAGCGTGGCGCGCTTGTCGGCCTGGGGCGACAGCGTGGCCGGCTTGGCGACGGTCTGTGCTGGCGGCACTTGCAGCGCCGCATCGAGCGCAAACAGGTCGCGCGCGTCCTTGGCCTCGATCAGGCGCAGGTGCGTGCCCGCATAGCCCAGGCCGGTGAGCACCGCTTGCGCCAACGCCATCTGCTCACCCAGCGCCACGCGGTACTCTGGCGCTTCTTCGTCGGTGAGCAACACCCAGACATCGCTGGCGCCGAGGGCGATAGCCGCGAGCCAGAGGTCGATGCCGATGCTCGCCGTGTGCCAGACCGCCAGTGGCAGCACGCGCGCCGGCACGCCGTGAAGCGCCTTGTCGCTGCGACTTGCCGTTCGCGCCGCGCGGCCCAGCTCGTCGATGACACGTGCACCCGCTTGCTGGCTGTGGATCAGCAGCGCCGCGTTCTGGCCGCCCGCCCTGGCATAGGTGGACAACAAGGTGCGCAGCAGCTTGCCCTGGTCCACCGTGCCCGGTGTGGCGTATGCCAGCGCACCGCTCGGGCAGACAGTGGTGCAGGCGCCGCAGCCCACGCACAGGTACGGGTCGACGGCAATGCCACCGCCCTGACCACCGGCCACCGGAGTGATCGGCGTCGCGCGGTTGCGCGGCGGTGCATTGGCGGCCTTGCCCTTCAGCGTGGCATCGCTGCGGATCGCGCGCGCCGAACAAACGTCGATGCACGCCGTGCAGCCGATCTGCTCGTTGCGGCTGTGCGCGCAGAGCTTGTGCTTGTAGTGAAAGAACTTGGGCTTGTCGAAATCGCCGACGAGGTCGCGCAGCTTCAGCACCGCGTCGAAGAGCTTCTTCTCGTCGCGGCCAGCATGGAAGTAGCCCTGCGGTGGCGCGTGTTGCGAGAACGCCGGTGCGCTGCGCAGGTCGAGCACCAGATCGAACGCTTCGCTGGTTTCTTGCGCCACGCGGCTGAAGTCGATCGCGCCCGCGGCCTCGCAGACACGCACGCATTCGCGATGCGACTTACACCTGGCCATGTCGATCTGGTAGCTGAAGTCGATCGCGCTTTCGGGGCAGGCGTCGATGCAGGCATTGCATCGGGTGCACAGATCGAGGTCGATGGGGTTGCTCGACGACCACGTGGCTTCGAAAGCGCCGAGCCAGCCCTTGAGCTGGGTCAACCGCCCCGCATGCACGGCGCGCTCGCGCCTTTGCGCCAGCGTGCCGCCGCCGGTGACGAGCAGGCTCACCTGCAGGCCGCCACCCAGCATCGCGGCCGCACGTTCCGCGTCGTCCGCATCGCCGATGACGAGGCAACGCCCAACGCTCTTGTAGGTCACGGTCGGCACCGGCTCGGCGTCGGGCAACTGCGCGGCGGCAATCAGCGCGGCGATCTTCGGCGTCGCCTTGGCCGCGTCTTTCGACCAGCCGCCGGTTTCGCGGATGTTGACGAAGCGGATCGGCCGCTCGGCGACGCTCGGCGCGCCGACGGTCTGCTCGTTCAATTCAAGGAACAGGCGGCTTTCCTGCGTGCAGGCGACCAGCAGATCGTCGCCCGACTTCGCGGCGCGCTGGAACTCAGGCGCTTCGCGGCGGCACAGCGTCGTCTGGATCACCGCCGGCGTCGTCAGGCCGAGCGCCTTCGTCAGCAATGCGCTGTCCAGTGGCATCGTCCGGTTGCAGTTGCACAGCAGCGTCTTCATGGGTGGGGGGATTATCCGGCTTGGGCTGTTCTTCGAGTTCGTCGTCGATCAGTCCGAGCGCGCGCGCGCTCACGAGCTGGCGCAACATTGACTTCGGGATCGGCTCAAACTTGTTGTAGTCGTCGATGTAGATGTCCAGCCGATCCATGACATTGAAGTGCGGGTCGGAGGCGAAGAGCTTTTTCATCGCCGCGTTCTTGACGCTGGCGTCGACATCGGGCGCGACGAAGCGCGAGTAGTCGGAGTCCTTGGTCAGCTGGGCCACGTCGTCGAGCGTGAGCGCCGGCGGCGGCGCCTCGGCCGCCGTCGGCGCTTCATCGGTCAAGGGCCGGGCCAGCGGCTGTTCGCGCTGGTCTTGTACGGGCACGGTGACAACAGGGACTGGCGGCAGCTCCGCAAGCAGCGGCTTGCCCGCGTTGACGGCCACCTTGCGCCGCGACCATCGCGACAGGAAGTTGTCGTCCTCGTCAGCCATGGCCCGAGCCCTTCATCTTGTGCGCCTGCATCTGGCGCTCTTCGGGGCTCAGGAAAGACTGCGCACGTTGCTTGCGCGGCTGCTCGATCTGGTAGTGCTCGTTGGTGAAGACCCGCAGCCACTCGCGCACATCGTCCGGCAGCGGCACGTTGTCAACCTTCTCTTCGGCGCACAACCAGCGGTCGGCCTCGATGTACGACAGGCTCACCGCCGCCGGCCGCGCCAGAGAGGCGTCGTCTTCGTCCCGGCGCCACAGCACGAACCACACTGACTTGCCGGCGGTCAGGTTCAGGAAGTAACCCTTGCACTCGTCGGCGAAGAGTTCGAGTGTGTGCCCGGGATGGAGCCACCGCGACACCTTGCCATCGTCGTGCATTTTGCGCGGCTCGCTGCCGAAGCCGCCTTCATCGGCCACCACCTCGACCACGCGATGCTGCCAGTCTTCCCAGCGGTTGGGCTGGGCCACCCGCTCCATGACGACAGCGACGGTGACCGAGGGCCGCGGGCTCATGTCGCGCTCAGGTCGTCTTCGAAATCGATATCGTCGGGAACTTCGAGCTGAAGTCTTTCGCCTTGGCAGCGATCTTCACCGCCACCTGGCGCGCCACCGATTTGTAGATGCCGGCGATATCCCCGTCGGCGTCGCTGACCACCGTCGGCCGGCCGGCGTCGGCCTGCTCGCGGATCGACAGATTCAGCGGCAGCGCACCGAGGTAGTCGATGCCGTACTCGGCCGCCATCTTCTTGCCGCCATCCGCGCCAAAGATGTGCTCGGCATGGCCGCATTGCGAACACACATGCACGGCCATGTTCTCGACGATGCCGAGGATCGGCACGCCGACCTTCTCGAACATCTTCAAGCCCTTCTTCGCGTCGAGCAGCGCAATGTCCTGCGGCGTCGTCACGATGATTGCGCCGGTCAACGGCACCTTTTGCGACAGCGTGAGCTGGATGTCGCCGGTGCCCGGCGGCATATCGACGATCAGGTAGTCGAGATCGCTCCAGTTGGTCTGGCGCAGCAACTGCTCCAGGGCCTGCGTCACCATCGGGCCGCGCCAGATCATCGGGTTGTCGGCATCGACCAGAAAGCCGATCGACATGACCTGCACGCCGTAGTTCTGCATCGGCTCCATGGTCTTGCCGTCGGTGCTTTCCGGGCGGCCTTCGATGCCCATCATCATCGGTTGGCTGGGGCCGTAGATGTCGGCGTCGAGGATGCCGACGCGGGCGCCCTCGGCAGCCAGCGCGAGTGCCAGGTTGACAGCGGTGGTGCTCTTGCCGACGCCGCCCTTGCCCGACGCCACCGCGATCACGTTCTTGATCGTTGGCAGCAGTTGCACGCCGCGCTGCACCGCATGCGCGAGGATCTTGCTCGAGATGTTGACGCTGACGTTCTCGACACCCGGCAGCGTGCGCACCGCGCCGATCAGCGCCTTGCGCAGCGCCGGCAACTGGCTCTTGGCGGGGTAACCGAGTTCGACGTCGAAGACCACATCGCCGCCTTCGACCTTGAGGTTCTTGACCTGTCGCGTCGACACCATGTCCTTGCCGGTGTTCGGATCGACTACGGATTTCAGCGCTTCGGTGACGGTGGCTTCAGTGAGCGACATGGCGGCAGGGCTTTTCAAAACAGGAAACTGCCGTCAGTCTAGCTGTGCCGTCTCCAGCCTATTGACAACGGGGTCAGACCGAAGGGTCAGTCCAGTCCGAGCTTGGGCAGCAGGTGGCGCCGTCCGCTCGGTGTGATGTCGAGCACGCGGTGGCCGCCAGCCGTCGTGCTGCCGCTTCGCTTTCGCACCCAACCCTCGGCAACGAAATGCTCGAGCAACTGGCGCGCCAGACTGCCGGCCATGTGGTCGCGGCGCTCGGACCAGTCGAGGCAGCCGTAGGCAAAGCGCTGCCCGGCGCGCACCGGCACGGCCGTGAAGTTCAGCGTCTCCAGCCACGCACGCCCGGCCTCCGTCAGTTCGGCGCCGGCGGCCGTCTCGCGCAAGCGCTCGTCGCGCTGCAGTTGTTCCCACAGTGCCACGCCGAGCCGCCCTGCCACATGCCCGTAGCAGCAGCGCGCTTCACGCAGCCGCTGCCGTTCCGGGTGCGCCCACGCGCGGTCATGGGCACTCCGCTCGGCAACGAGCGCCAAGGCCTGCAGTGCGTGCGCCACTTCGCCATCCGCGAGCTTGAAGTAGCGGTGGCGGCCGCGCGGCTCGCAGACGACGAGGCCGGCGCGTGTGAGCTTGTCGAGATGCGAACTGGCCGTCGACGGCTGCACGCCGCCCGCCCTGGCCAGCTCACCCGCACTCGCGTACTGGCCGTCGAGCAGGTAGGCCAACATGCGCGAGCGGGCGGGGTCGGCGATCGCAGCCGCGACGCGCGCCAGCCGCGGTTCGTGTTCGTTCACGCCATCGCCACCGAAGGCAATGTCCCCGCCACGCCTTCGACAAACGTGCGCTCTTCGCGCAGGATGAATCGCTCACGCTGCGCCCAGTCGAAATTGGCACGGCCTTGCGGGTCGGCCTTCAGCGTCGCGCGGTAGGCCTCGTAAGCGGCCAGGCTGTCGAACGAGATCAAGCCCCAGGCAATGTCGTTCGTTCCTTCGTGTGGCAGAAAGTAGCCGAGAAGCCGACCGCCGCAACGCGGGATGATGCGGCCCCAGTTTTCGGCATAGCGGCGGAAGGCTTCGCGCTGAAACGGGTTGATCTGGTAGCGGATGAAGCAGGTGATGCACATGGCGTCGGGGTGTCGGTGGTCGATGCCCCAGTGTGGGCGCAGAAGGCGCCAATGTTTCGCTGCGCGTCGAAATGTCGCCTCACTGAAATCGTCCCCATGACCCGCAAGCTCTTCGTCACCACCGCCCTGCCCTACGCCAACGCGCCGTTCCACATCGGCCACATGATGGAGTACATCCAGGCCGACATCTGGGTGCGGTTTCAGCGCATGCAGGGCCACGAGGTGCACTTCGTCTGCGCCGACGACGCGCATGGTGCGCCGATCATGATCGCGGCCGAGAAGGTGGGCAAGACGCCGCAGCAGTTCGTCGCCGAAGTCGCGGCTGGCCGCAAGCAATACCTCGACGGCTTTCACATCGGCTTCGACCACTGGCATTCGACCGACGCACCCGAGAACCACCAGTTGGCGCAGGACATCTACCGCGCGCTGAGAAAGCAGGGCCTGATCGCCGAGCGCACGATCGAGCAGTTCTTCGACCCGGTGAAGTCGATGTTCCTGCCCGATCGCTACATCAAGGGCGAGTGCCCGAACTGCGGCGCCAAGGACCAGTACGGCGACAACTGCGACAACTGCGGCGCGGTGTACTCGCCCACCGACGTCAAGAACCCGGTGTCGGCGCTGTCGGGCGCCACGCCGGTGCTGAAGTCGAGCGCGCACCACTTCTTCCAGCTGAGTTCGCAGCGCTGCGTCGACTTCCTGCAAGAGTGGACGCAAGCACCGGGCCGGCTGCAACCGGAAGTGCTGAACAAGATTCGCGAGTGGTTCGCAGCCGACGACGAAGGCCACGTGACCCTCGCCGACTGGGACATCAGCCGCGACGCGCCGTACTTCGGCATCCGCATCCCTGACACGGACGACAAGTACTTCTACGTCTGGCTCGACGCGCCGGTGGGCTATCTCGCGTCGTTGAAAAGCTACCTCGGCGACCAGGTTCGAGGCCACGATGGCCGATCCGGCGCTGGAGCAGATTCACTTCATCGGCAAGGACATCAGCTACTTCCATACGCTGTTCTGGCCGGCGATGCTGCATTTCAGCGGCCGCAAGACGCCGGACAAGATCTATGTGCACGGCTTCATCACGCTCGGCGGCGACAAGATGAGCAAGAGCCGCGGCACCGGGCTGTCGCCGCTGAAGTACCTGGAAGTGGGTTTGAACGCCGAGTGGCTGCGCTACTACATCGCGGCGAAGTTGAATTCGAAGGTCGAGGACATCGAGTTCAACCCGGAGGATTTCATTGCGCGGGTGAACAGCGATCTGGTTGGCAAGTACGTGAACATCGCGAGTCGCGCGGCGGGGTTCCTCGCCAAGCGCTTCGGCGGCAGGCTCTCGGCCGACCTCGGCGTCGAGGGCAGGACATTGCTCGATGGTCTGCGCGCGGCCAGCGGCAACGTGCGTGAACTGTATGAAGAGCGCGAATTCGGCAAGGCGCTGCGCGAGGTCATGTTGCTGGCCGACCGCGTCAACGAGTACGTCGATCGCCACAAACCCTGGGAACTGGCCAAGCAGGCGGGCATGGACGCCGCATTGCATGACGTGTGCAGCGTCTGCATCGAGGCTTTCCGCCTGCTCACCGTTTACCTCAAGCCGGTGATGCCAGCGCTGGCGGCGCAGGTCGAGACCTTCCTCAAGGTCAAGCCGCTGGATTGGCAAGACGCGTCGCGCTCGCTCGGCGCGCACGAGATCGGCGAGTACAAGCACCTGATGCAACGTGTCGATGCCAAGCAGGTCGATGCGTTGCTCGAACCTCCCGCCGCGCCGGCCGTCGTCCCCGGGGGCGAACCCCTCGCCGCCGAGATCAAGATCGACGACTTCACCAGGATCGACCTGCGTCTGGCGAGGATCGTCAACGCCGAACACGTCGAAGGCAGCGACAAGCTGCTGCGCCTGACGCTCGACGTCGGCGAGGGCAAGACGCGCAACGTCTTCTCCGGCATCAAGAGCGCCTACAAACCCGAAGACCTGATCGGCAAGATGACGGTGATGGTGGCCAACCTCGCGCCGCGCAAGATGAAGTTCGGCGTCAGCGAAGGCATGGTGCTGGCCGCGAGCCACGCCGACGAGAAGGCGCATCCGGGGCTGTACGTGCTCGAGCCCTGGCCGGGCGCGGTGCCGGGCCTGCGCGTGCGCTGAGCGGCGGCGCTTCGCGTGAGCGCCGATCTCGTCGAGCGCGGTGAGTCCATGGCGACGCTCGAGCGTTGCTTCGCGGCAGTCGGGGTCGATGGCGGACGCATCGCGCTGATCGCTGGCGAAGCGGGCATCGGCAAAACCAGCGTGCTGCGCGCCTTCGCCCGCAGCCGGCAGCAGGACACGGCTGTGGTGGGGTGCCTGCGATGCGCTGCAGACGCCGCATCCGCTCGCTCCGCTGCTCGACATCGCGCGCGAACGCCGGCCGCGCTTCGCCGCCGCGCTCGACGGGCCGCGCCCCGCGCTGTTCGAGGCCGTGCTCGACGAACTGCGGCTGGCCGCGCAGCCGATGCTGGTGGTGGTGGAGGACGCGCATTGGGCCGACGACGCCACGCTCGACCTGGCTCAAGCACCTGGGCCGGCGCATCGAGCGCACGCGCGCGCTGCTGGCGATCAGCTACCGCGACGACGAGGTCACCGCGACGCATCCGCTGCGCCGGGTGCTGGGCGAGCTGCCCGCGGGCGCGCGCACCCTGCTCGCGCTACCGCGCCTGTCGCCTGCCGCCGTCGAGACGCTGGCGCGACGCGCCGGGCGACGTGCCGACGGCGTGCATGCAGCGACGCGCGGCAACGCCTTCTTCGTCACCGAACTGTTGCGCGACGCCAGCGACCCGCGCCCCGCCGTGCCGGCCAGCGTCCAGGACTTGGTGCTGGCGCGCTTCGCCCGTCTCGGCGCCGGGGCTCAGACGCTGCTGCAGACGGTGAGCGTCGTGCCTGGTCGCGCGGAGCGCTCGCTGGTCGAGCGCGTGACCGCGCCGGGGCTCGCGGACATCGACGCCGCGCTTGGCAGCGGCCTGCTGGTGGTAGAGGGCGAGGCGTTTTCCTACCGCCACGAACTCGGTCGCGTCGCGATCGAGTCGACGCTGTCGCCGCCGGCGACGCGGGCGCTGCACACACGGGTGCTCGCCGCGCTGAGCGATGACGGCGCGGCGCCGGCGCGCCTGGTGCACGACGCGCTGCGCTGCAGCGATCAGGCCGCAATCACCCGTCACGCACCGCAGGCGGCACGCGAGGCGGCACAACGCGGTGCCTGGCGCGAGCAGGGCGCACAGTGGCGCATCGCGCTGCAGCACGGCGCCCCGCGCGACGAGGACGAGCGGCTCGTGTGGCTGGACGCCTTCGCCGCGCCGCCAGCGTCAACGGCTGGAGCGACGAGCAACTGCAGGCCCTGCGCGAGATCGAAAGCGCGGTCGCGCGAGCGCGGCGACACCTTGCGCGCCGCTCTCAACCTCGCGCGCCAATGCAGTCCCTCACCGCGCAGCTCAAGCATCCGCAAGCCAGCGCGGTGCTGCAGGCGGCCCTGGCGCAGATCGAAGGGTTTCCGCCCTCGGCCACCCATGCCGCGATCTGGGCCCTCGAGCCGCATCTGCGCATGCTCGATCGCGACTACGAGGACAGCGTGCGCTGGGGACGGCGCGCGCTGGCGCTGGCCGAGTCGATCGGCGAGCAGGCAACGATCGAACGCGTGCAGAACGGCATGGGCGCGGCGCTGCTTTTCGTCGACTACGAAGCCGGCCGCGCGATGCTGCAGGCGCTGATCGACCGCCGTCGCGCCGACGGGCGTCAGGTGCCGCTCGCGAATGCGCTGGGAATGCTCGGCTCGGGCGCCGGCGAGTTGATGCATCTGGACGAGGCCGAGAGCTACCTGCGCGAGTCGATCGCCTGGCCGGGGCCAACGACGTCGAGCACGGCTACCCGAGCGCGTGGCTGGCGCTGTGCCTGATGCTGCGCGGGCGCTGGGACGAGGCCACGGGGATCGCGACCGAGGTGCTCGCTCAAGGCGCAGAAGACATCTCCAACGTGATGGCTTGGCTGGCGCTGGCGCGCGTGCGCCTGCGCCGCGGCGACCCGGGCGCCGACGAAGCCCTGGACGCGGCGCTGCGGCTGGCGCAGGGCAGCCAGACTTTGCAGCGTGTGGCCCCCACCGCCTGTGCGCGCGCCGAGGCCGCATTCACGCGCGACGATCTAGCGGCGCTGCGCTCAGAGGTGCAGCGCGCGCTGCCGCTGGCCAGCGCCAAGGGCCACCCCTGGTTCGTCGGAGAGCTGAGCTGGTGGCTCTGGCGCGCCGGCGCGCTCGACGAGGTAGTGCCCTCCGGGTGCGCCGAGCCCTACGCACTGCAGATCGCCGGCCGCTGGCGCGAGGCCGCCGACGCCTGGCAGACACTGGGCTGCCCGTTCGAACGCGCACGCGCGCTGGCCGAGGGCGACGAACGCGCGCAGCGCGAGGCGCTCGAAGTCTTCGAAGGCCTGGGCGCCCGCCCGGCCGCCGAGGCGCTGCGCCAGCGCCTGCGCGAAGCCGGCGTGCGCGGCGTCGCGCGCGGCGCACGCGCGTCGACGCGCGAACACGCCTTCGGACTGACCACGCGTGAACTCGAAGTGCTGCGCCTGCTCTGCGAAGGGCTGCGCAACGCCGAGATCGCCGAGCGCCTGCACCGCTCGGTGCGCACCGTCGATCACCACTTGGCCGCGGCGTTCGCGAAGCTCGGCGTCGATTCGCGCGTCGCGGCGATCCAGGCCGCGCAGCGCGCCGGCATCGCGTTGCCTTCAGGCCCCGCTTCACAACGCTGAAGAACGCTTCAGCGCCGGCTTCAAGACTTCGAAGCAGGGCTCGACGAAAGTTGATTCACCGACGGATCACTTTCTCAACCCCTCCAGGAACCGCCATGAACGCCACCGCCGCCCGCCGCCCGCAACCGCAACCGCAACCCTCACTGCCGCAACTGCCGCGCCGCCATCGGCTCGGTTCGCTGATCGCCAGCGTGCTAGTCAGCACCGTGCTGCTGTCGAGCGTCGTGGTGGGATTGACCTCGGCACCCGAAGCTCAGAGCCAGATCGCCGCCCTGGTCGGCCGCGACCGCGCACGCCTGACTCCGTTGCCCGCTCAGGCCGCCTGCTCGGCGTAGCCCGGCAGCGCGGCGCCCTCGAAGGCGACGCCGACGATCTGCGCTTCGCCCATCGCGCTTCCCGCCTGCTGCCAGGCCAGCGCGTCGTCCGCGGGGCAGGCAGCGTCCACCAGCGCCCGCACCTGCTGCTCGAGCTGCACATCGACCGGACAGGGATGGACTTTCACTTGCGCGCATGCCGTCAACGCATGCCCGGCGATCGCCGCAGCGCGCGCCGCATCGCCACCGCGGGCGTGGTGCAGCGCGGCAGCGAGCAGCGGCCGGTGCGTGGCGCGGCTGTCCCGCAACAGGTCGAAGGCTTCGCGCGCCCGGGCGAGCACGTCGTCGCCGGGCTGGCCGCGCAGCGCCAGCGCGATCGCCAGAAGCGCGCGCGGGAACGAGCTGCCATAGGGCGCTTTGATGCGATCGAGGCCCTCTATGACCTGGCGCGCCGTGACGATCGCCTCGTCGATCTCGCCGGCGTCGAGCAGCACATTGCACAGATTCGCTTGCGCCAAGTAGCCGCCGAACTCCGAGCCGTCGCGCCGATAGCATTCGGCCTGGCGGCGGTAACCGGCGGCGCCGGCGGCAAGGTCACCGCAGCGCAGTCCCCAGCTGCCCTGCAGCATCGCCAGCATGCCCTGCTGGCGCCAGCTCGTGCCCGGGCCGAGCAGGCTCTCTGCCTCCGCGATGAGTGACGGCGTCTGTGGATCCTGGCCGCGCGCGATCAGCAAGTTGGCCAGAGCCATCACCGCTTCGGCGCAACGCTCGGTGTCGGGCAATGTGCGGAACAGGCCGAGCGCACGCTGCGCGTAGTCCAGGAACTCGTCCTGCGCCGCGGCACCGCGGCTTCGCACGAGCGCCAGGCAGTACGCGGCCTCGACCTCAGGCGCCAGGCCGCGCGACGGCGGCCACAGCGCGCGCATACGGCGCAGGCCTCGTCGATGGCTCCGCCGACCTGGAACACGCCCCAGCCCTTGCCGAGCAAGGCATAAGCGAGGCCCCGGTCGCCGCCCGGGCTTAGGGCCCAATCGACAGCCGCGCGCAGGTTGCCCAGTTCGCGCGCGCCACGAAAAAGCTCCGCGGTGGGCTCGGTCCAGCGCCCGCCCTCGAAGCGGCTGACGGCGGACAGCACGGCGCGGGCGTGACGCTCGAGCCACGACGCCGACTCGCCGGCCGCGACCAGTTGTTCGAGCGCGAAGGCGCGCGTCGGCTCCAGCATGCGGTAACGCGGGACCGTGTCGTCGCCCTCGACGATGACGAGCGACTTGTCGATCAACTGGCCGAGCAGGTCCAGCACCTGCCAGGGGTCCATGCGGTCGTCGCTGGCGACCTGCTGCGCCATCTCGAGCCCGAATCCGCCGTTGAACACGCCGAGCCGGCGCAGCAGCGCCCGCTCGTCGTCGCTCAGCAGGTCGTGGCTCCACTCGAGCGCCGCGCGCAGTGTCTGGTGGCGCCGCAGCGTGACGCGCGACACACCGGTGAGCAGGCTGAACATCGTGGGTCCAGGCGCGCGTTCAGGCCTTGCACGCCGAGCATCGGCACGCGTGCTGCGGCCAATTCGATGGCCAGCGGAATGCCGTCCAGCCGGCGGCAGAACGGCGACCACCGCGGCCACGTTGTCGGACGCGAGGCGAAAGCTCGGCGCCACGGCGCGGGCCCGCGCGACGAACAGGTCGACCGCCCCGAAGCCGGCCACGCCGTCGGCGTGGTGAGGCGGCGGCAAACCCAGCGAACCGAGGCGGAAGACGTGCTCGTCAGCACACTTGAGGGACTCCTGCGAGGTCACCAGCAGGTGCACGCCCGGCGCCTGCGCACGCAGCGCATCGACGACGGCCGCGACGCCGTCGGCGAGGTGCTCGCAGTTGTCCAGCACCAGCAGGCCTCGGCGCGCGGACAGCGCACTGCCCAGGCCTTCCAGCGGCGGTCGGCCGTGCAGCAGCACGAGTGCCAATGCGGCGGCGATGGTGGCCGGGATCCGGCCCGGATCGTTCAACGCGGCCAGCTCGACCCACCAGCGGCCGTCGGGGTGGAGATCCTCGGCGCGCGCCATCGCCGCATGCGCAAGCCGCGTCTTGCCGACGCCGCCGGCGCCGACGATGGTCACCACCGCGTGCGCCTGCAGCAGTGCGTGCACGGACGCCAGGTCGGCGTCGCGGCCGATCAGTGGCCCGGCCGCGGGTGGCTGAGTGGACGGTTGCCCGGCCGGCGATGGGTCCGGCACCGGCGCGCTGACGTCGTCGGCAGCCGGCAGCGTGAAGCGGTAGCCACGGCCCGGGATGGTCGCGATCGCCTGCGCGCCGAGCAGCTTGCGCAGGCCGCTGACCTGGACCTGCAGGTTGTTCTCCTCGACCACCACGTCGGGCCAGACGATGTCGATCAGCTCGCTCTTGGACACCGTGCGGTCGCGCCGGTCGATCAGCGCGGCCAACACGTCGTAGGCGCGCGCGCCGATCGCAAGCGCCGTACCGTCGCGCAGCACCTGGCGCGTGGCGGGGCGCCACTCGAAGTTGCCGAAGCGGCGAGGCAAGTCATGCATGGCAGCTCCCTTTGCGTGCGGACCCAATGTAGCGCCGCGGCGCCCGTGCCAAGGCGGCGTTTCAGGACGTTTAAGGCCGCTGGAGGACGCGGCGCGCGGCCAGGGGAACAGTCGAGACCTCCACTGCAAGGAGCCTTCCCTGCTCTGCGTCGAAATGCAATCTGGGCAAGCGTGCGCCGCAAATTGGGCATAGGCTTGCCGCGGCGCGGGCCGGGCGCGACGGCGAGCTTCAAACATCGACGGCAATGAAGCGCCGCCGACCACTGAAAGAGGAGAGGGCTATGCCCCGCTATCTGATCGAACGCAGCTTCCCCGACGGCCTGATCGATCCCTATGAACGCCGAGGGCCGCAAGGCCGTGGCCGGCGTTGTCGCCAACAACGCCGAGCACGGCGTGACCTGGGTCCACAGCTACGTCAGCCCCGACCGCAAGGCCACTTTCTGCATCTACGACGCGCCGGCGCCCGAGGCGATCCGCAAGGTGGCCGACCGCAACGGCCTGCCGGTGGGCCGCATCACCGAGGTCAGCGTGCTCGACCCGTACTTCTACCAACCATGAACACCAGGAGTCTCGCCATGATGAGCTTGAATGCCCTTGTCGCCATCGCCCTGCTCGCCGCCGCCGCGAGCGCCTCCGCCCAGAACGCGGCGCCGCTGCGGCAGTACCTGATCGAACGCGAGATCAAGGGTGCCGGCAACATGACGCCGGTGCAGCTGCAAGACGCAGCGCGACAAGTCCAACGGCGTGCTGCGCGCACTCGGCCCCGACATCCAGTGGGTGCACAGCTATGTCGCCGGCGACAAGATCTACTGCGTCTACAACGCGCCGAGCGACGCCTGATCAAGGGCCCACGCCGAGAAGATCGGGCTTCCCGGCCGACAAGATCACACCGGTGGCGGCGGTGATCGACCCCACCACCGCACGTTGAGGGGGCCGCGATGAACAAGAAGACTTTGCTGGCCGCCACGGCCGCTGCCGCGCTGCACCTGGCGTTGCAGACACCCGCGATCGCCCACGACGACGGCGAGACAAGCTGTCGCCTGGCGTGCAGGCGCAGATTGCCGACGTGCGCCGTGCGACGGCGCGATTCCACGACTTCAACTTCGCGATCCACCGAAAGGCGGCGGCTACGAAGGCCTCGTGATCGACGTGGCCGGCAAGAGCTGCATCGACCAGCCGGGCCAGGGTGGCATGGGCGTGCACTACGTGAATGGCGAACTTTTCACGGCCGACCTCGACCCCCTGAAGCCGTAGGCGTTGATCTACGAGCCGCTGGCCAACGGCACGATGCGCCTGGTCGGCGTCGAGTACATCGTCCTCAAGAGCGTCTGGGACGGTGCGTTTGCCGGCACGACGCCGCGCCTGTTCGGACGCAACTTCCACCTCGTTTCAGCAGGCAACCGCTACGGACTGCCCGACTTCTACGAGCTCCACTTGTGGCTGTGGCAGCCGAATCGCAGTGGCATGTTCGCCGACTGGAATTGAGTGCGCTGCCCCTGAAAGCTCCACGCAGGTGTACGCGCTAGACTCGGCGCGTGCAACCGATCCGCCTGTCCTGCGTCTGGCGCGCCTGGCCGCAATCGCGCCGCCGGCGCTTCTTCGCGCGGCGCCACCATTGCGGGCCGCCGGTGGCGACGACCGTCCTCGAACGAACGTCGCCCGCCCGGAGGTTGCATGCCCTTGCCCAGCCAATTCCACCCGTTCCGTCCGCGCCTCGTTGACTCCCTTCGCGGGTACAACCGCCATCAGTTCCTGTCCGATGCCGCCGCCGGCCTGACCGTCGGCGTGGTCGCCTTACCACTGGCGATGGCGTTCGCGATCGCCAGCGGACTCAAACCCGAGCAGGGCATCATCACCGCCATCGTCGCCGGCTTCCTGATCTCGGCGCTCGGCGGCTCGAACGTGCAGATCGGCGGGCCGGCCGGTGCCTTCATCGTCATCGTTTACGGCATCGTCGAGCGCTACGGCCTGACCAACCTGCTGATCTCGACCGCGCTGGCCGGCGTGCTGCTGTTCGCGCTCGGCTGGTTCAAGCTCGGCGCGCTGGTGCGATACATCCCGGTGACGATCATCATCGGCTTCACCAACGGCATCGCGGTGCTGATCGCGCTGTCGCAGGTGAAGGACTTGCTCGGCTTGAAGATCGACAAGATGCCGGCCGATTTCTTCTCGCAGATCGGCACGCTTTGGCTGCACGTCGGCAGCTTCAACCCGTGGGCGCTGGCGATCGGTCTGGTCAGTTTCGGCGGCCTGTTCCTCTGGCCGCGGCTGTTCGTCTCGGGCGCCTTCACAGAGAAGCTGATCGAAGGCCCGTCGGTCAAGGCGCTCTCGCGCGTGCCGGGTCCAGTGGTGGCGTTGGTGTCGATGGGTCTGGCATCGTGGTACTTCGCGCTGCCGGTGGAGACCATCGGCTCGCGCTTTGGCGGCATTCCGCGCAGCCTGCCCGACCTGGCGCTGCCGCCCTTCTCGTGGGACAGCGCCAAGCAGTTGCTGATCCCGACGATCACGATCGCGCTGCTCGGCGCCATCGAATCGCTGCTGTGCGCGCGCGTGGCCGACAACGCCGCGGGCGACATCCCGCGCCACGACCCGAACCAGGAGCTGATGGCGCAAGGCGTGGCGAATATGGTGAGCCCGCTGTTCGGCGGCATGCCGGCCACCGGCACCATCGCCCGCACCGTGACCAACGTGCGCTCCGGCGGGCGCACGCCCGTGGCCGGCATAGTGCATGCGCTGGCGCTGCTGGCGATCGTGCTGGTCGTCGGCGCCGCTGGCGGTGCACATCCCGCTACCCGCACTCGCCGGCATCCTGCTGTTCGTGGCCTGGAACATGGGCGAGTGGCACGAGTTCGGGCGCCTGAGGCACTTCAGCCTGCCCTACCGCACCATCCTTCTCGGCACGTTTTTCCTCACCGTGGTCTTCGACCTCACCGTGGCGGTGGAAGTGGGCCTGCTGCTGGCCTGCGTGTTTTTCATCTACCGCATGAGCACGCTGTTCAAGGTGCAACCATTTGACGCCGGGCCTGACCAGAAATTGCCCGACGGTGTCGTCAGCTTCGAACTCTTCGGCTCGCTGTTCTTCGGCGCTGTCGGCAAGATCGAGGCGCTGCCGGCGCAACTGGCGGCAGGCACGCGCTGCGTCGTGCTCGAGATGCACCGCCTGATCTCGCTCGACACCTCCGGCCTCGATGCGCTGGACCACCTGCACAAGGACCTGAAGAAAGCCGGCATCGCGCTCGTGCTGGCCAACGTCAACGAGCAGCCGCTGTCGCTGATGCGGCGCTCGGGCTTTGCGGCCGTGCTGGGCGAAGACGCGATCGTGCCAACGGTGGCGGCGGCGTTCAGCGGCACGCCAATTGCCCGCAACCCGTGAGGGAGCTGACACGGCGCCGAGCGTGCTCAGCGACTACCATCGATCGGACCGATGACAAGAAGGAGCTTTTCATGAACTTCATTCGTTCACGGCGCGTCGGCGCGCTGGCCATCGTCTCGGCACTGTTCCTCTCCGCGGCCGTGCACGCTCAAGCGCTGCGCATCGGCTCGAAGATCGACACCGAAGGCTCGCTGCTCGGCAACCTGATCGTGCAGGTGCTCGAAGGCGGCGGCATCAAAACAGAAAACAAGCTCCAACTCGGCAACACCAAGATCGTGCGCGGCGCGCTGGTTGCCGGCGAGATCGACCTTTATCCCGAGTACACCGGCAACGGCGCCTTCTTCCATGCCGACGACAAGAACCCGGTGTGGAAAAAGCTCGACGCCGGCTACGAGCGCATCAAGGCGCTCGATGCCGAGAAGAACAAGCTGGTCTGGCTGCCGCCAGCACCGGCCAACAACACCTGGGCCATCGCCATCCGCAAGGACGTGGCCGGCGCGCAGAAGCTGAAGACGATGGCCGACTTCGGCAAATGGGTGGCCGGTGGCGGCAAGATCAAGCTCGCCGCGTCGGCCGAATTTGCCGAACGCCCGGATGCGCTGCCGGCGTTCCAGTCGGCCTACGGCTTCAAGCTGACGCAGAACCAGTTGCTGCTGCTGGCCGGCGGCGACACCGCGGCGACGATCAAGGCCGCGGCCGAACAGACCTCGGGCGTCAACGCCGCGATGGCCTACGGCACCGACGGGCCGGTGGCCGCGCTCGGCCTCGTCGTGCTCGAAGACAGCCTGGGGGTGCAGCCGGTGTATGCGCCGGCCGCCGTCGTGCGCGCCGAGGCGCTGGCCAGGCAGCCGAAGATCGCGACCCTGCTTGCGCCGCTGTTCAAGACCCTGGACACGGCGACGCTGCAGCGCCTGAACGCGCAGATCGCGCTCGAAGGGCAAGACGCAAAGAAAGTGGCTGCCAATCACTTGAAGGCTGTGGGCCTGGCCAAGTGAGTGTGGCGCCGGTGGTGACACTGGCGACGCAGCGCAGCACGCCGTTCGTTCGCAACCGCGTCCTGTGCGTGCTCGTGCTGGCGGCGTTGGCCGCAGCGCTCGGGCTGGCCTTCGTGAGCGTGGCGCCAAATCGCCTGGTCTCGGGCATTGGCGTGCCACTGCACCGGCTGACGACGAGTGGCGGTGCGCTGCTGGCACTGCCCGCCACGCTGCTGATGCTGGGCGTGTTCGCACCAGTGACGCGGTTGACTCACACGACCGTGGCCGTCGCCGCATCGCTGCTGCTCGCCGGCCTGGCCTGGATGGCCGGGCGCGAGGCCAGCGCGCAAGCGTCGCCCTTGTCGAGCCTGGCCCGCGTTTCGTTCGGTGGCGGCTTCTGGCTGCTGGCCTTGCTCGTCTGGTTGGCCGCGGCCGATGCGCTGCAGCGGCTCGGCTTGCCGCCAACATGGCGCAGCATCGCGCAGGCGGCGCTGTGGTTGCCGCTCGTGGCGCTGTGGCTGTCGGGCGGGCTCGACGCGTTGTCGCTGCTCAAGGAACACGCCACCCGCGAAGACGTGTTCAATGCCGCCGGCCTGCGCCACCTGCAAATCGTCGGCGCGACGCTGTTGCCCTCGCTCGCACTCGGCGTGCCGCTCGGCGTCGCCGCAGCGCGTCATGAAGGCTTCGCAAGGCCGCTGTTGGCCGCACTGAACATCGTGCAGACAGTGCCGTCGATCGCGCTGTTCGCCTTGCTGATCGCCCCGCTCTCCAGCCTTGCCACGGCGCTGCCGGGCTGGGGCATCCAGGGCATCGGCCTGCTGCCGGCGGTGATCGCGTTGACGCTCTACGCACTGCTGCCGATCGTGCATGGCACAGCGTCGGGCCTGCGCCAAGTGCCGAGCGCGGCGGTCGAGGCGGCCACCGGCATGGGCATGACGCCGCGGCAGCTGTTCTGGCGCGTCGAGGTGCCGCTCGCGCTGCCGGTGCTGCTGTCGGGGCTGCGCGTGACCACGGTGCAAGTCATCGGCCTGGCGGTGGTGGCCGCGCTGATCGGCGCCGGCGGCTACGGCGCGCTGGTCTTTCAGGGCCTGGCCAGCAGCGCGCTCGACCTGGTGCTGCTCGGCGTGCTGCCGGTGGTGGCGCTGGCGGTGGTGGCTGATGCCGCGCTGGCGTTGCTGACCACCGCACTGCAAGGGCCCACGCGATGATCGAGCTGCGTCAGGTTCGCAAGGCTTTTGGCGCCACGCGCGCGATCGACGACGTCTCGCTGGCCATCGGTCGCGGTGAGTTGGTGGCGCTGATCGGCGCTTCGGGCTCGGGCAAATCGACGCTGCTGAAGATGATCAACCGTCTGGTCGAACACGACAGCGGCATGATCCTGTTCCAGGGCGAGGAAATTCGCTCGTTCCGCGCCGAGGACCTGCGTCGGCGCATGGGCTACGTGATCCAGTCGATCGGCTTGTTCCCGCATTGGAGCGTGGCGCGCAACATCGCCACCGTGCCAGTGTTGCTCGGCTGGACAGCCGCGCGCGTCGCGGCGCGTGTCGATGAGCTGTTGGCGCTGCTCAACCTCGATCCGGCGCTGTACCGTGAGCGCTGGCCGCACCAGCTCTCGGGCGGCCAGCAGCAGCGCGTGGGTGTGGCGCGCGCGCTCGCCGCCGACCCCGAAGTGCTGCTTATGGACGAGCCCTTCGGCGCGCTCGACCCGCTGACGCGCGAATCGCTGCAGCAGGAACTCGCGCGCATCCACAAGGCGTCCGGCAAGACCATCGTGCTGGTCACACACGACATCGAAGAAGCGCTGCGTCTGGCGACGCGCATCGTGCTGGTCGACCACGGGCGCATCGTCCAGGACGGCACGCCGGCACAGTTGCTGGCCGAGCCGGCTAATGATTTCGTCAGCGACTTCGTCGGCCGCGGCGACCTCGGCCTGAAGCTGCTCGGCCTGCGCACCGTGGCCGAGCGCGTGCGCCTTGGTGAGCACGCCGAGGGCGAGGCCCTGCTCGCGTCGATGAGCCTGCGCGACGCGCTGTCGGCCTTCGTCGTGCGGCATGCGGAGCGTCTGCCGGTGGTCGATGCCGAAGGCCAGCCACTCGGCGCGATCCATTTCACCGACCTCCTGCGCGCAAAATCATGAACAGGCTGCTGCGCGACCCGCTGCTCTGGGCCGCCGCCGCGCTGCTGCTGCTGGCGGCCGGCATGCCCTGGCTCAAGCCGGTGTTCGCCGCAGCCTTCCCAGCCCTCGACCGCCCGCTCTACGAGCAAGACAGTTTTGTCTCGCTGTTGGTGGCGCATGTCGCAATCGTTGCTGCGTCGAGCGCGCTGTCGTTGCTGGTGGGCGTGGCCGCCGGCATCTTCGTCACGCGCCCTGCCGGGCGCGAATTCCGGCCGCTCGTCGAAACCCTGGTCGCTGTTGGCCAGACGGTGCCGCCGGTCGCGGTGCTCGCGATCGCGGTGCCGCTGATCGGCTTCGGCGCGCTGCCGGCGCTGATCGCATTGGCGCTGTACGGCCTGCTGCCGATCACGCGCGCCACGATCGCCGGGATCGAATCGGTGCCGCAAGGCGCGCTCGAAGCCGCCAACGGCGCCGGCATGACAGCGTGGCAACGGCTGATAGCGCATCGAACTGCCGCTGGCGCTGCCGGTGCTGATGGCCGGCGTGCGCAGCTCCGTGATCATCAACATCGGCACGGCGGCCATCGCATCGACCGTCGGCGCCAAGACGCTCGGCTCGCCGATCATCGTCGGACTGTCGGGCTTCAACACTGCCTACGTGATCCAGGGCGCGCTGCTGGTGGCCTGGCTGGCGGTCGTCGTTGATCTGGCGTTCCAGCGCGTGGTTAGTCATCTTGAGCGGTGGCGCGAAGCTGCCGGCTGAGGCAGCGCTGTTCGAGGCTTGATGGGACCGTCGAAGCGGTGTCATTGCCGCCTGGCCCTCTAACCGAAAACTGACGCCGCATCAGCGGTTGGATTCAACCTTCCGCGCTAGCTCTCTGACTTGCGGAAACTGCCGCTGCGACCACCACCAACTCAATCTGGAGCCCCGCCGCCAAACCGGACTGAAAACAAGCCCGCTGCGGCCAATGCTCAGGCTTCGGACCGATCCACTCTTGCCACTGCTTGTCGAACGAGGCTCGGTTCGCGATATCCGTGAGGATGACTTGCAGTGACAGCAGGTGAGTGCGTGCGGAGCCCGCTTCCTTGAGGTGTGCCTCGAGCACCTGAAGGCTTTGAGTGACTTGAACGTCAAAGTTGGCCTCTGTGGCTGTGGCGTTGGCAACAGTCCAGATCAGATTGCCATAGGCGACCATGCGGCTTCGGCCCTTGCCATTGATTGGCCAGCGCTCAATCAGCACTGCTACTGCTCCATCGATACGACAGCATGTGACGCCCAACGTGAAAGTGAGCGGACGCCGAAGGCGGTCCGCTCGAATGATGGGATGGACTCCCCCGCGCATTTCGGTATCAGAGTACCAGCCGGCGTCGCGTGGTGCGGGTGTCGGCGCATGACACGAAGGAGTCCGACATGAATGCTACGAGCCTTGCCGTTTCTGTTCAACCTGGCGCCGGCGTGATCGTCGGCGTCGATCTGGCCAAGACCGTGTTTGCGCTGTGCGTGGCCGACAGCCAGTGGCGCCCCGTCGAGTCGCAGCGTTTGTCGCGCGCTCAGTTCGAGCGCTGGTTTGCCAACCGCGCGGTGTCGCGCGTGATCATGGAAGCCTGCGGCTCGGCCCACCACTGGGCACGCTGGCTCACCAGTCTGGGCATCGAGGTCACGCTGCTGCCCGCACGCTACGTGCGCGCCTACGTGCGCCGCAACAAGACCGACGCGGCCGACGCCGCCGCACTGCTCGAAGCTGCACGCTGCGCCGACCTGCGGCCCGTGCGGGAGCGTCGAGCAGCAAGCCCTGCAGGCGCTGCACCGCACGAGAAGTCTCTGGCAGGCCGACCGCACGCGGCGCATCAACACCCTGCGTGGCTACTGCCGCGAGTTCGGCATCGCCATCGGCCTGGGGGCGCGCGCCGGCCTGGAGCAGATCGCACGCGTGCTGGCCGAGCCGCGCTCGGGCATTCCCGAGCTGCTGCGCCCGACGATGGTGCTGTTGGTCGAGGAGGTGCGCTTGCTCGAAGCGCGCATCGCGCAGCTCGAACGCGAGCTTGCGGTTCTGGCCAGGCACAGCGCGGCCTGCACGACGCTGCTGAGCGTGCCGGGCATCGGCCTGCTGACCAGCACGGCGATGGCCGCAGCCACTTCGGGTGACGTGTCGCACTTCAAGGATGCAAGGCACTTCGCGAGCTGGTTCGGGCTGACACCGCGCGAGCACTCTTCGGGCCAGCATCGCCAGTTGGGGCGCATCAGCAAGCAGGGCGACCGCTACCTGCGCATGCTGCTCACGCACGGCGCCAGGAGCGTTCTGCGCGCAGCCGCAGCGGCGCGCACCGCGGGCAAGCCCGTCACGGGCCTGCGCGCCTGGGCGCTGGCCGTGCAGGACAGGAGCAACCACAACAAGGCCTGCTGCGCGCTGGCCAACAAGCTGGCGCGCATCGCCTATGCGTGTCTGCGCGATCACGCGCCCTACGACGAAGAAAAACCCAACAGCCAGCGAACCAGGAAGAAGACCGAGCGGCTGAGCTTCGAGATGCCCGCCGGCGCGCTGGCGGCTTGAGTACCGGCACGCACTGATCGGATCGCCAACACCCTTCACAGCCTTGCGCAGAGATTGATCGCCCACCATGGCACCCCGGGTCTCCCCCACAGCGCACGACGCCGATAAGCCTTCCGGCAGCTTCACGCCTGCCGCTCCGAACGATTGGCGCCGCGCTGACGCAGATTCCATGTCGGCAGGGGCACTCACAACACCGCCCACAACAGATGCCGGATATACGACTGCAGGCTCAACCCTTCGTGCTCTTCGCAGATCGATCAATCGCTGGCGTTGGCGGGGGAGTCCATATACGGAATGCGAAGGGACTTCCCACCTTCGGGCAACGGCGACAAGGCGCCAAGATTGGTGGTGTTCAAAGTCATCAATCTAAAGCCATTGAAAGGGGAAGTCCCATGGAACAGATTACACGAGCCGTCGTTCGAGGTGAAGCCGTTCGCGTCGGGGTCGATCTGGCCAAGCGCGTGATCCAGGTGCATGCCGTCGATGCCGCGGGCCACGTGCTTGTGAGCCGGGCTTTGGCGCGCGACAAGTTCATCGCCTGGTGTGCGCAGTTGCCCGCCGGCTGCACCATGGCCATGGAGACCAGCTCCAGCGCGCATCACTGGGCTCGCAAGCTCATTGCGCTCGGTCTGGACGCGCGCATCATCGCCGCGCAACTGGTGAGCCCGTACCGCAAACAGGGCGCCAGCGGCAAGAACGACGCCAACGACGCCGCAGCCATCTGCGAAGCCGCGTCGCGTCCGCAGATGCACTTCGTGCCCGTCAAGAGCATCGAGCAGCAGAGCATCCTGTGCGTGCACCGCCTGCGCGAGGGCTTGAAGGCCGATCGCACCGCGTGCATCAACCGCCTGCGCGGTCTGCTGGCCGAGTTCGGCCTGGTCTTCGCGCAAAGCCCGGCGGCGCTCGAAGCGGTGCTGAGTGACGTGCTCGAAGACGCCGGCAACGAGCTGAACACGCTGGCCCGGCTCGTGCTGCAACGCCTGCAAGACCAGTGGCGCGAGATCGATGTGCACATCGCCTGGTGCGACGAGCGCATCGCTGCGCACCAGCGCGACAACGATGCAGTGAAGAAGGCAGCCACGTTGATCGGCGTCGGCCCGGTCACCGCCAGTGCGGTGGTGGCCACGGTGGGCGAGTTCAATCAGTTCACCACCGGCGCGCAGTTCGGCGCCTGGATCGGCCTGGTGCCGCGCCAGCACTCCAGTGGCGGCAAGAACAGCCTAGGCAGCATCACCAAGCGCGGCGACACCTACCTGCGCAGCTTGCTGATCCAGGGTGCGAAGTCGGCGGTGATGACGGCGCACAAGCGCTCGGACCCGATCTCGAAGTGGGCTGCGGCGCTGCGCGACCGCGCCGGCTGGCAGAAGGCGGTGGTGGCGCTGGCCAACAAGAACGCGCGCATCCTGTGGGCGGTGATGACCAAGGGCGATGCCTTCAATGCGCGCCACGTCAGCGTCAAGCCGGGTGCGCTGCCGACCACCACACCCGCGACGGCCACCGCGTAGCAACCAACGATCCCATCACGCAGCAGGCATCAGCCAGAAGACGCAGCAACAGGTCAGACCGGCAGCGGGCAAGCTCGACTAACCCTTGGTGGCTCGACTCGTCGATGTCCACGTGATTGGAATGGAGCCCCGCTGAGCGGTTCGCATCTGGGTCCGCACGACTCGCGCATCACGCGCTGCGTGCAACAAGGCCGTCTGTAGAGAAGCAGTCTGTTCCTCGTTCATGCGCTTCACCAACGCCGCCTGCTCATCGCTCAACCGCACTTCGCATCGAGGCATCGAAGACGAAAACCAATACCGCTTGACAGAGAAGGAAGTCCCTGTAAAGGGTTAGGCCACACCGCACGAAGCGCGGGTATTCCCTGGTCTCATTGACGGGAGCTTGTACGTCGTTGTGAAGAAGGGCGGGTACGCACGTGTTGCAGTGATACCCGAAAATGTGAACGACCAAAGGAGCAGATGTGCCTCGATACTTGATTTCGTTCGATGACGGCTCAATGGATCACATTCCCGCGGATGACTGGCCCGAGGTTGGCGAAGCGTCTCATGCCGTTGTTCGCGAGGCCAAGGCTGCGGGTGTGTGGATCTTCGGTTGTGGCCTGCTGCGCCAGCAGGCAACGATTGTTGGCACGGACGGGCGCTCGACTCTCGGACCATTCCCGGAAACCAAGGCGGTTCCTGGTGGGTTCTCGATCATTGAGGTTCCGTCCCGCGAGGAGGCACTGGTCTGGGCTGCCCGAATTGCCAAGAGTTGTCGCTGTGCGCAAGAGGTGCGGGAGATCATGTTTGACCCAGAGTCGTGAGGCTTGCAAAGGACCTTGACCGTGTGGCCTAACGTTGGCGATGAGCGGCAACTGTAGGCGCGCGAAGCGCGCCGGAAGCTGTCCGCTCGATCAGAATGCGAAGGGACTTCCCACCTTCGGGCAACGGCGACAAGGCGCCAAGATTGGTGGTGTTCAAAGTCATCAATCTAAAGCCATTGAAAGGGGAAGTCCCATGGAACAGATTACACGAGCCGTCGTTCGAGGTGAAGCCGTTCGCGTCGGGGTCGATCTGGCCAAGCGCGTGATCCAGGTGCATGCCGTCGATGCCGCGGGCCACGTGCTTGTGAGCCGGGCTTTGGCGCGCGACAAGTTCATCGCCTGGTGTGCGCAGTTGCCCGCCGGCTGCACCATGGCCATGGAGACCAGCTCCAGCGCGCATCACTGGGCTCGCAAGCTCATTGCGCTCGGTCTGGACGCGCGCATCATCGCCGCGCAACTGGTGAGCCCGTACCGCAAACAGGGCGCCAGCGGCAAGAACGACGCCAACGACGCCGCAGCCATCTGCGAAGCCGCGTCGCGTCCGCAGATGCACTTCGTGCCCGTCAAGAGCATCGAGCAGCAGAGCATCCTGTGCGTGCACCGCCTGCGCGAGGGCTTGAAGGCCGATCGCACCGCGTGCATCAACCGCCTGCGCGGTCTGCTGGCCGAGTTCGGCCTGGTCTTCGCGCAAAGCCCGGCGGCGCTCGAAGCGGTGCTGAGTGACGTGCTCGAAGACGCCGGCAACGAGCTGAACACGCTGGCCCGGCTCGTGCTGCAACGCCTGCAAGACCAGTGGCGCGAGATCGATGTGCACATCGCCTGGTGCGACGAGCGCATCGCTGCGCACCAGCGCGACAACGATGCAGTGAAGAAGGCAGCCACGTTGATCGGCGTCGGCCCGGTCACCGCCAGTGCGGTGGTGGCCACGGTGGGCGAGTTCAATCAGTTCACCACCGGCGCGCAGTTCGGCGCCTGGATCGGCCTGGTGCCGCGCCAGCACTCCAGTGGCGGCAAGAACAGCCTAGGCAGCATCACCAAGCGCGGCGACACCTACCTGCGCAGCTTGCTGATCCAGGGTGCGAAGTCGGCGGTGATGACGGCGCACAAGCGCTCGGACCCGATCTCGAAGTGGGCTGCGGCGCTGCGCGACCGCGCCGGCTGGCAGAAGGCGGTGGTGGCGCTGGCCAACAAGAACGCGCGCATCCTGTGGGCGGTGATGACCAAGGGCGATGCCTTCAATGCGCGCCACGTCAGCGTCAAGCCGGGTGCGCTGCCGACCACCACACCCGCGACGGCCACCGCGTAGCAACCAACGATCCCATCACGCAGCAGGCATCAGCCAGAAGACGCAGCAACAGGTCAGACCGGCAGCGGGCAAGCTCGACTAACCCTTGGTGGCTCGACTCGTCGATGTCCACGTGATTGGAATGGAGCCCCGCTGAGCGGTTCGCATCTGGGTCCGCACGACTCGCGCATCACGCGCTGCGTGCAACAAGGCCGTCTGTAGAGAAGCAGTCTGTTCCTCGTTCATGCGCTTCACCAACGCCGCCTGCTCATCGCTCAACCGCACTTCGCATCGAGGCATCGAAGACGAAAACCAATACCGCTTGACAGAGAAGGAAGTCCCTGTAACTGGTTAGGCGCCATTCAAGGGCCCGGAAGTGAGTTGGCCAGTGCGATCAGGACTGCCATGCCATGACCGACAAGTTGAATGAGCGCAAAGGCGTTCAGCCAAGGTGCGCTGAGGTTGAGGAACAAGACAAGGGACGCGAGAATCAAAGGTAAACCAACGAGTAGCAGAATACTGACAGCGTCGTAGACCTCGCCCAGTTCAACACCAGTTTTTGTCTTGTGATTCTTCCTGAATACTTCAATGACTTGCCCGGCCGAAAACATCTGGGCCATTACCACGAACGCTCCGAATACGAGAGCAAGCTGCTGCCAATGATTGGGAACATTTAGCATAAGCCAGGCGATGAGGATAGCCCCGACCAAAAAGCCCATAGAACACAAAAGCGGTATGCCGTAACTCGCCAGCGCTACGTCCTTACGCAAGGATTTCTGAGGTACCTGCGACTTCTCTGACTTTTGCCCTTCCCGCGCGAGGTGGCCTTTGCGCACGTTGCGGATAGCCTTTACCGCTAGCCATGTCTGTGCGAGTGCCAGTACGAGGCCGACTGCAGCGACTACGTCGCGAACGGTGTCCGTGAACAGTCCTGATGGTTGTTCCACTGTGCTCCGTGCCTTCACCGTGTTGGGTTGGCGCCTAACGAATGAAAGGGACTTCCCCGTCCCGAGGTGCACGCAGTGAAGCGCAGTACGGCATCGAAGTGCCACGATGGGAAGTGTGAACTCTCATCAACCACCTGCAGAAGGGGAAGTCCATGAGCATTGTCCACATCGGCATCGATCTCGCCAAGAACGTGTTTGCCGTGCACGGCGTCAACGAGGCGGGCAAGCCCGAACTCGTGCGCCCGAGCGTTGCGCGCGCCAAGCTGCACGAGCTGATCGCTTCCTTGCCGCCGTGCACGGTGGCGATGGAGGCCTGCTCCGGCGGCCACCACTGGGCACGGCTGTTCGCTGCGCATGGCCACACGGTACGCCTTATCGCCCCCAAGTTCGTCGCTCCCTACCGCATGAGCGGTGCACGCGGCAAGAACGATGCGGCCGACGCCGCGGCGATCTGCGAAGCCGTGCAACGGCCTTCGATGCGCTTCGTGCCCATGAAGTCCATCGACCAGCAGGCCCGGCTGATGGTGCACCGCGCGCGCCAAGGCTTCGTCGAAGCGCGCACCGCGTGCATCAATCGAGTGCGTGGCCTGCTCAGCGAGCTGGGCATCGTGTTGCCGCTCAAGGCCGCCACGGTGCGGCGTGAAGCCGGCGCTGCACTCGAAGAGCTGCCGGGCTGGGCCAACACCGTGGTCGGCGATCTGCTCAGCGAGCTGCACCGGCTCGATGAGCGCATCGCGCAGTACGACCAGCACATCCTGGCCATCGCACGCGAGGACGAGCGCGCGAAGCAACTGATGCGGCTGTCGGGCGTTGGTCCGACCACAGCCACCGCCATCCTGGCCATGATCGGCAACGGCCATGAGTTCAGGTGCGGCCGCCAGTTCGCGGCCTGGCTGGGCTTGACGCCAGGCCAGTACAGCTCGGGCGGCAAGACGCGGCTGGGACGCATCACCAAGGCCGGTGACGCGTACCTGCGCACGATGCTGATCCTCGGGGCACGAGCCGTGCTCGCGGCAGCGAAGACCAAACCCGACTCGGTGAGTCGCTGGGCCATCGCGCTCGAAGAGCGACGAGGCTACTGGAAGGCGGTGGTTGCGATCGCGGCCAAGAACGCGCGCATGGCTTGGGCGATGCTGCACCTGGGCGAGCAGTTCAAGTTGCCTGCGTAGCGAATTCGAATACAGCTATCCAAGAAGAACACCGAAGACCGATTCCTCCACCGCGTGATGCGCCAAGCGTTGATGAGCAAGGTTGGACCTGCGCGGGGTGTGCCTGAGCTAGAACAGGCGGCAGCGCAAGCTGTCCGCGGCTAACGAATGAGGCCCCCGCGCGCGTCTTTCATCAGGGTCCGCAGCCATGCACGCTGCACGAATGACCGGTTGTAGTTTGTCCGTCCGCACCTTGGCTCGACAGATCGACGCGATGCGCGCATCACAGTGAAGCTGTAGCTCGTTCAACAAGCGAAGTCCGAATGTGAATCGAGCCGCTGGCGCGGCTCGATGGACTTCACTCGCTTGACAAAGGGGGAAGCCCTTGTAGTGTTCTAGACCGCGAAATCGCGGTGATATGCAGAAGGGGTTTGCGTCCTCACAACCGCATCTGACCACAGAAAAAACAGCCCTGACAAGGACTTGCCTGCGCCGGTGCGGGATAACACCGGCGGTACTGAAACCGCGAAAAGGCGCACCTTCACTCGAGCGCCGCGCCCCTCGTCAATTGCGATTCGAATACCCACGCTCCGGATCATCCGACACCGCGCTCGCCATCACCTTGCCGTCGCGGTCGAAGGTGACGCTGAAAAGCTTGCCCTGCTGGGCGTCGAGCCAGCGCCAGTCCCAATGCTCTTCGTCCGGCTTCAGGTCGAACTTGGCGGTCTTGGCCGGCTTGCCGAGCAGGCGCCGCACCTCGCCCTTGTCCATGCCGGGCTTGACCTTGGCGAACTCGGCAGGCTTCAACACCTGGCGCAGCGCGCTCATCTTGCCGTCCGTGCCGATGGTGATCATGTAGGCCACCTGGCCCTCGGGCTGGCGGCTGTACTCGAAGGTCTTGGCGCCGTCGGCCTCGCTGTAGGTCGCGTGCGGCTCGCCGAACTGTTTGCGCACGTCGGCTTCGGTGGCCACGCCTTCTTCGAGCTTGGCGATCTTCTGCGGGTCGCAACCGACCAGCGCCAACAGCGAAGCGAACCACGATGCCATGACGAACCCCTTGAACAACAGCCGCATGAAGTGCCCCCGTTAAACTTGCCCCAACGCCGAATTCTGCCCCCTCAAAAGGTCACGCCCCCATGCCGCTGTTCTGGAAACCGTACCGCTCCGATGTCACGCAGTTCATCGACGAGCTGAAGACCCGCAAACCGACGCTCGAGGCCGAGCAGCGCGCCGGCCGTGCGCGCTTGTGGGACCGCGCGCAAGACCGCGAAGCCAATGCCGACTGGCGCGACGCCAAGGTTGCGCAGCAGCCCTACGTCTACCAGACCGGGAAGTGACGCTGGCTTGATCCGCTCATGAACGAGGTCACTGAATTGCCACCGCCGGCCGATCCGGTGGCGGTGGCTGAACTGCCGCCCAAGGAAATCGACGCCGTGGCCGTGGCACGCCTGTACGGCGAGCCGCTGTTCGCGATGCCGCAGGATCTCTACATCCCGCCGGACGCGCTCGAAGTCTTTCTCGAAGCCTTCGAAGGCCCGCTCGATCTGCTGCTCTACCTGATCCGCAAGCAGAACTTCAACATCCTCGACATCCCGCTGGCCGAAGTGACGCGGCAGTACCTGCGCTACGTCGACGAGATCCGCGTGCGCAACCTCGAACTCGCCGCCGAGTACCTGCTGATGGCGGCGATGCTGATCGAGATCAAGAGCCGCATGCTGCTGCCGGCACGCAAGACCGACGACGGCAGCGAGCCCGAAGACCCACGCGCCGAACTCGTGCGCCGCCTGCTCGAGTACGAACAGATGAAGCTCGCCGCGGCGCGCTTGGACGCACTGCCGGTGCTGGGCCGCGATTTCCTGCGCGCGCAGGTGACGATCGAACAGTCACTCGAACCGCGCTTTCCGGATGTGGTCGCGCTCGACCTGCGCGACGCCTGGCGCGACATCCTGGCTCGCGCCCGCCTCGTACAGCACCACCACATCACGCGTGAACAGTTGTCGGTGCGCGAGCACATGAGCGTCGTGCTGCGCAAGCTGCAAGGCCGGCGTTTCGCGATGTTCGAAGACCTGTTCGACACCACGCGCGGCGTGCCGGTGGTCGTGGTCACCTTCGTCGCGCTGCTCGAACTGTCGCGCGAACGGCTGGTGGAAGTGACGCAGGCCGAGGCTTTTGCACCGATCTATGTGCGGTTGGCGTATCAGCCTGCTTGATTCGGATTCGTTGTTGATGCGTTTCTCGTTGCGATAGCGCGAGCAAGGCTTGGGGCCGGCCGGTGTGGGGCTGCGAATGCGACGCCCGCTGCGCGGGTCCGCTGCGGTACTCGCCTTGGGATCGCACCGCGTAACTCGCTACGCTCACTGCGTTCGCTGCGCTCGAACAGACGCGGTGAGTATGTTTGACGAAGCGCGTGGGTACACGCGCCGACCCCAAGGCTGCGCTCCTCGCCGTTCGCATACGCAGCCCCACACCGGCCAGCCTCAAGCCTTGCTGGAGATGAACGTTCTTGGGTAAGTGTGAACGGCAAGCCGCGGGCATCGAGCCCGCGGCTTGCCGCGCGCCGCAGGCGCGTTCAGCGCGCGAGCCGGGCTCGATGCCCGGCTCGTGTGCTTCTCCAACAAAGGACAGAAGTTGCCTGCGCGAAGCCGCGGGCGGGTGCCCGGCGGCGCGCCTGTGCGGCGGCGAGGAGCACAGGGATTCGGTCGGCGCGCGTACCCGCGCGCATCAACAACTGACTCGCTGCGACTGTCCGAGTGCAGCGAACGCAGTGAGCGCAGCGAGTTTCGCAGCGCGACCGAATCCCGAGCACCGCAGCGAAGTCGGTGCGCTTTTGGCGTCGACCGCCGCAGTGGTGCGCCGCCGGGCGCCCGCCCGCGGCTTTGCGCAAGTCACAGGACGAAGCAGAGCTACAGCAGTCTCTTCTCTATGCGATCGAACGCGAATCGGCATGAGCCCGCTCGCGCAGGAAGCGCGCGAACTCCGCCGCCGGCAGCGGCCGCGCCAGCAGGTAGCCCTGCATCGCATTGCACCCACGCTCGCGCAGGAAGGCGAGCTGCTCCTGGGTCTCCACGCCTTCGGCCACGGTGCGCATGCCCAGGCTGGCCGCCATGCGGATGATGGCTTCGACAATCGCGCGGTCGCAGGCGCCGCGGCCGATGTCGCGCACGAAGCTGCGGTCGATCTTCAGCTTGCCGACCGGAAAGTTCTTCAGGTAGGCGAGTGACGAGTAGCCGGTGCCGAAATCGTCGATCGCCAGCTCGGTGCCGTTTTGGTAGAGCGCGTTCATCATCGCGATCGCGCTCTGCGGGTCTTGCATCGCCGCACCTTCGGTCAACTCGACTTCGATGCGCTCGATGCCGACGCCCGCGGCGGCGGCCGTGCGCTGCACCAGGGCCGACAGGTCGGCTTGGCGGAACTGCACAGATGACACGTTGACGGCCACGGTCAACTGCGGCACGCCCTCGCGGTCCCACGCGGCGAGCTGACGCGCCGTCTCCTGCAACACCCACTCGCCGATCGGCAGGATCAGGCCGGTCGACTCGGCGATCGGAATGAATTCGGCCGGCGAGACGTTGCCGAAGTCGGCATGCTGCCAGCGCAGAAGCGCTTCGGCGCCGATGATGCGCCCACTCTGCAAATCCATCTGCGGCTGGTAGGCGAGCGAGAGCTGGCCGCGCTCGATCGCTCTGCGCAGCGCATTGGACAAGAGCAGCGTGCGGTCCGACTGCGCCTGCAGCTCGGCGGTGTAGAAGCGCCAGGTGTTGCGGCCTTCGGCCTTGGCGCGGTACATCGCCGTGTCGGCGGCGCGTGACAACGCGTCGAGGTCATCGCCATCACGTGGTGCCAGCGCAATGCCGATCGACGGCGTCACCGTCAGCTCATGTGCCTCCACTTGAAACGGCACCTGGGCTGCAGCCAGCACCTTGCCCGCTAGCTCGGCAGCGCCGGCCGCATCGGTCTGCGGCAGCAGCAGCACGAACTCGTCGCCGCCCAGCCGCGACACCGTGTCCTGCGCGCGCACGACACGGCGCAGGCGATCGGCCAGCTCCATCAGCACCACATCGCCGACGCGGTGGCCGAGCGAATCGTTGACGGCCTTGAAGTGGTCGAGATCAAGGAACATCACGGCCAGGGGCTGGTTCTGGCGCCGCGCCGCCAACAGCGCCTGCTGCGCCCGGTCTTCGAGCAGCGCGCGGTTCGGCAGGCCGGTCAAGACGTCGTAATGCGCCAGGTGGTTGAGCGCTTGGGTGCGCTCGAGCACCTGGCGCTCGAGGTCGGCCTGGGTGTCGCGCAGCGCGCGCTCGGCGGCCTTGCGCGCCGTGATGTCCATCGTGATCCAGATCGAGCCCAGATCGGGCTGCGTGGGGTCGATCGCCTTGGCGCGGATCTCGCACTCGATGGCGTGGCCGTCGCGGTGGCGCAGCACCATCTCGCCTTCGAATGCACCGCCCTGGCGGAACGGCTCATAGCAGCGCTGCCCCGCGGCCTCCCACTCGGCATCGCTGCGGTACCACTCGCGCGACGAACGTCCCGAGAGTTCACCCGGCTCCCAGCCCAGCAACAGCTCGAAGGCGCGGTTGCACTGCGTGACGCAGCGGTCGCGCAGGAAGCACACGCCAACGAGCACGTTGTCGAGGATCAGGTGGTGCTGCTCGCGCACGCTGGCCAGCGCCGCTTCGGCCGACTTGCGGGCGTCGATGTCGTCGATGATCCACACCGAACCGCGGGCCTTGTCCTTCGGGTCGAGCAGGGTGCCCGTCAGGCGCGCCCAGAACGTCTGGCCGTTGCGGCGGCGCTGCGGCAGCTCGATCTTGAACGGCCGGCCCTCGGCCATCACCGGGTACGACATGGCGCCGAGCGCATTGAAATCGTCGGCGTTGGCGTAGAGGTCGCGCGTGAACGAACCCAGCATCTGCGCTGGTTCGTCGAAACCGTAGAGCTCGGCAAAGTACTGGTTGCAGCTCGTGATGCGGCGCTGCTGGATCAGCGCGATGCCCAGGCCCGCCTGCTCGAGCATGCGCATCGGGCCCGGCACCTCGTCGGCAGGCGCGAGACTCGGCAGCGGGGAGCGCACAGACGTGCGCAGGGGCAGCACAGTGGCAGACATGGTGATGGCGGGTTGGCCTTCACCAGTTCGGCAGTTCAGCGGCGCGCTTGAGCGCGTGTCATGGCAGCGGCGGCAATAGTTGGCGCCAGACTGACGCAACCCGTCTCAGCGTTGCCCCAGCTTGAAGCCGATCATCGCGCGCAGCTTGTTCGGCAGCACCGGCTTGATCAGCAGGTGGAAGTCGTGTTTGGTGGCTTCGTCTTCGTGGCCGCCCAGGCTGCTGCCGGTGACGACGATGGCCGGCAACGCAACGCCGGGCCAGCGGGCGCGGATCGCGGCCAGCGCCTGGATGCCGGTGGCGCCGTCGGGCAGGCGGTAGTCGACGATCAGCAGGTCCGGTGGCTGGCGCTCGGGGTCGGCGCGCCAGGCCTGCACCGCGGGCAGGTCGGGCAGCGCTTCGACCTGTGCGCCCCACGATTGCAGCAGCACCAGCAAGCCCTCGCGCACCGCGGGCTCGTCTTCGACGACGACAACGCGGCGGCCATCGAGCGTCAGCCCGAGGTGCGCAGCGCTGCTCGGCGGCGGTGGCGAGATCGTGCGCGGCTCGCGGCCCACCGGCACTTCGAACGAGAACACCGTGCCGCGGCCGGCGACCGAGCGCACCGAAAGCGGCGCTTCCAGCAGGCCGGCGAGCTTCTTGACAATCGCCAGGCCGAGACCGAGGCCCTTCTTCTGGTGCGCGGCCAGCGGTGCGCTGCCATGCACCTGGTAGAACTCGTCGAAGATGTGCGGCAGGTTGATCTCGGCGATGCCGACGCCGCTGTCCCAGACCTGCAGCAGCAGCCTGCCGTTGCGCGGCCGGCAGGCGACGAGCACGCCGCCGTCCTCGGTGTAGCGGATGGCGTTGCTGACCAGATTGCGCAGGATGCGTTCGACGAGCAGGCCATCGCTGTGCGCCACACGCTCGGCGCCGTGGAACGACAACGCCAGCCCTTTCTCGAAAGCCACGGGCTCGAAGGTCAGGCGCAGCCGCGAGAACAGGTCCCTGATGCGCACCGGCGCCAGTTGCACATCGACGCCGCCACTGTCGATGCGCGTCATGTCGAGCAGCTCGCCGAACAGCCCTTCGAGCGCATCGACGCTCTGGTTGATGCTGTTGACCAGCGAGCTCACCTCCGGATCGGCCTGCCCCTTCTCGCTGCGCTGGCGCAGGGCTTCGGCGAACAGGCCCATGGCGTGCAGCGGCTGGCGCAAGTCGTGGCTCGCCGCGGCG
Organism: uncultured beta proteobacterium; assembly: GCA_963738425.1. Classification (GTDB taxonomy): domain Bacteria; phylum Pseudomonadota; class Gammaproteobacteria; order Burkholderiales; family Burkholderiaceae_C; genus CADEEN01. Next base: position 116,740 of record CAVTWT010000036.1, read on the forward strand.
AAGAACTGCGACTTGGCGCGCGTGGCCGCTTCCGCAGCGCGGCGCGCTTCGTCGGCCACCGCCTTCTCGCGCTTCAATTGTTCGGCCAGATGCTCGGTCTGCTGCTTGAGCACGATGGCCTGCGACAGCGCGTCGCGGTAGGTGCGGCCGAGCAGCAGCGTCATCACGAACACCAGCAGGATGACGAGCGCGAGTTGCCAGTGCCAGGCCTCGGCGGTGTCGCTGGCCACACGCACGACGATCGGCAGCAGCACGATCGAGGTGAAGGCGACGAACAGCAGCGGTTGCGGCGCCAGCAGCTGCACCGACGCCACGACATAGGTCATCGCGATCAGCACCAGCGCCACGGTGTGGAAGGTGAAGCCCAGGCCCCAGAACATCCACACCGCCAGCGGCCACATCGCGCCCTGCGTCAGCACCAGCACGCGCCAGCTGGTGCGCCAGCGCAGCACAGTGGCAACGTCGGCGTCGCGCCGGGCGCGGTAGCGCAGGTAGTGCGCCGCGCGCACAGCGAGCAGCAGCAGCGCCAGCAGCAGCCAGCCACCGATGCGCGCCTTCGGTGCGATCGACCAGAACGCGAGCGCGACCAGGCCGATGCCGATGGCGTTGCCGGCCAGCACCGCCGGCGCCTGCTCGAACAGCGCCCGCACATGGTCGGCGCGCTCGGCGTCGCTGTGGCTGTGGATGACGCCGCGCTTGTCTGCGGTCATTTCACTTCGAGGATTTCCAGCCCTGGCCACCGGCCCCGCGTTGCGTCATCTGGCTCACGGCCAGCACGGCCTGCGTGCGCGACGAGACCTTCAACGCCCGCAGCACCGCGGCCACATGGTCTTTCACCGTCTCGATCGAGATGCCCATCTCGCGCGCGATCAGCTTGTTGGGCATGCCCTGCAGCAGGTAGGCCAGCACATCGGCCTGGCGTTTGGACAGGCCCAGCGATTCGAGGCTCGCCGCCTCCTGCTGGTGGGGTGCCCGCCTGGCGTTGCTTGCGACGTCATCAAGATCGGCATCAGCCAGGCGCGGCCGCATGATGTCGGGCACGGTGTCGCCATCCGGTTCCGGTTGGGGTGCCTGTTGCAGGCCCAGCGTCATCGGTGGCACGTAGATGCCGCCGCTCATGACCAGGCTCAGGGCCTCGACCAGCGTGTCGTTGGTGGCGCGCTTGGGCACGAAACCCATCGCGCCGGCGTCGATGGCACGGATGACGTCGCTGCTGCGGTCGGACGCCGAAACGACGACGATCGGCAGCGCCGGGTAGGTCTTGCGCAGGTCGGCCAGCAGGTCGAAGCCGTCGCTGGCGCCGAGCTGCAGGTCGAGCAGCACGAGGTCGTAGTCGGGGTCGCGTTTCAAGGCCGCGCGGGCGTCTTTTTCGGTCGACACGCCGACCACCGTGACGTCGTCGCCGAGGCCGCGGATCACGCTCTGCAGCGCCGCCAGGATCAGCGGATGGTCATCGACGAGCAGAACCTTCATCGCGGATGCTCACCTCAGGTGTATTGACGCACGACCTGCTCGACCACGCAGACCGGCTTGGTCGTGGCCGTCGCGCTGCATCGTCGCTTCGATGATCAATTGCGCACCGCCCTCGATCGGCTCGAAGGCCAGCAGCTTGAAGCGCGCCTGCACACGGCTGCCCACCGGCACCGGCGCCGGAAATCGCACGCGGTTGACGCCGTAGTTGAGGCCCATGCGCACGTCGTCGATGGCGAACGCGCCATACATCAGCTTGGGCAGCACGCTGAGTGTGAGGAAGCCATGCGCGATGGTCGCACCGAACGGGCCTTGTGCGGCGCGCGCGGGATCGATGTGAATCCACTGCCGGTCTTCGGTGGCATCGGCGAAGGCATCGATGCGCTGCTGATCGATCAGCAGCGACTCGCTGTGAGCAAACTCCTGACCGACAAGCGCCGCCATGTCAGCCAAGCGTGCAATGTGCTTCACGAAGCCCAATCCACCACGGGCTGCCACTGCGCCAGATCGCGTTCGGCACGGCTCGGTGCCACGTCCCACAGCGTCGCGCCTCGTGCGGCGAGCTGCACATAGAGCTGCGTGTCGCGCAACATCGCCAGCACCGGCACGCCGAGCGTGTCCAGGAACTGGCGCAAGTGATCGGCGGAGACGGTGGTCTCCTTGACCCGGTTGCCGATCACCGCGATCTTCGCCTTGGGCTTGCGCGCGCGGATGTCCTGCACGAAGGCATGCGTGGCCTGGATGTCGAACAGGCTCGGTTGCAGCGGCACCAGCACGCGGTCGGCGATGGCCAGCACGGTGTCGAGCTTCTTGTCGTGCAGGCCGGCGGGGGTGTCGAGCACGACATGCGTGACGCCCTTGGGCGGACGCACCACGCCTTCACGCGCCACGTCCCAGGTCTTGATCTCCGGCAGCGCCGCCGGCCGCAGGCCCAGCCATTGGCGTGCCGATTGCTGGCGGTCCACGTCACCGAGCATCACCACCCGCCCCGCCCTCGCCAAGGCACCCGCCAGATTGGTTGCCACCGTGCTCTTACCCACCCCACCTTTGGGATTGGCCACCACGATCACAGGCATGCGAACTCCTCCGGCGGTTGTTTGCGGCTATGGTAACGAGGTCCCGCACGATGCCCACCGAGGCAACCCGCAAGCCTTGACGCAGATCCTCGTCCTCGCCGCACACCCGCACCTCGAACACTCGCGGATCACCGCGCAGATGATGCGCAGTGCCGCTGCCTCGTCGTTGGCAGACCGCGTGCAGGTGCGCGACCTCTACGCGCTCTACCCCGACTACCTGATCGACGTGGCCGCCGAGCAGCAGGCGCTCGCCGCTGCACAACTCGTCGTCTGGCTGCAGCCGCTGCACTGGTACGGCATGACGCCGCTGCTCAAGCTGTGGGTCGATGAAGTCTTCGCCTTCGGCTGGGCCTACGGACCGGGTGGTCAGGGGCTGACCGGCAAAGACCTGTGGCTCGTGGCCTCGACCGGCGGCGCAGAAGACAGCTACCGGCCGCAGGGCACGAACCGGCATTTCTTCGACGCGTTCCTGCCACCGTACGAACAGACCGCGGCCCTGGTCGGCATGCGCTTCCTGCCACCGCTGCTGTTGCATGGCGCGCACCGGGTCAGCGAGGCCGAGCTGACGGCGCATGCGCAAGTCTTCAGCGAGCGCTTGCAGAGCTACCCCGAATGGCCGGAGATGTCGGAGATCGCGGCCTGCGAGGTCATCAAGATCGGCTCGACCGACCGGCCGGCATGACGTATTCGCTCGACACCAAGGCCATGCAGAAGTTGCGTGGCGCGCGCTGGAGCGGCATCTCGCCGACGGTGTATGCGCTCGGCGTGACCAGCCTGCTCACCGACGTGTCCTCCGAAATGGTCACGTCGATCCTGCCGCTGTACCTCGTCTTCGCGCTGCAGCTCTCGCCGTTGCAGATCGGTTTGCTCGACGCGGTCTATCAAGGCGCGGCGGCGATGGCGCGCCTGGCCGGCGGCTGGTGTGCCGACCGCTGGCAGCGTCACAAGGCGGTGGCGGCGACGGGCTACGGCTTGTCTGCCGTGTGCAAGCTCGGCTGGCTCGCCGCGGGCACGTCGTGGCCGGCACTGTCCGGCGTGATGGCCGCCGACCGCGTCGGCAAGGGCATCCGCACCTCACCGCGCGACGCGCTGATCTCGCTGGCCAGCGAGCCGCAGCGGATCGGCCTGTCGTTCGGTGTGCACCGCGCCTTCGACAGCGCGGGCGCGCTGCTCGGGCCGTTGGTCGCCTTCGCGATCCTGGCGGCGCTGCCCGAGGCCTACGACGTCGTCTTCGTCGCCAGCTTCTGCATCGCGCTGGCAGGGCTCGCGGCGCTGCTGCTTCTTGTGCGCAGTCCGAGTGGCACAACCGCCGCGGCCCTCCGTCCGACCTTCTCGCAGGCGATGGGCCTGTTGCGCATGAAACGTCTGCGCACGGTGCTGCTGGCCGCGGCCCTGCTCGGCCTGGCCACCGTCGCCGACCCGTTCTTCTACCTGCTCCTGCAGCGCAGCACCGCGCTGCCGGTGGCGTGGTTTCCGCTGCTGTTTCTCGGCACCGCACTGACCTACCTGGCGCTGGCCATCCCCGCGGGCCATTTGGCCGATCGCATCGGCCGCGGCCGCGTGATCCTGATCGGCTACACGCTGCTGCTCGCGGCCTGCGGCTGTCTGCTGGCGTCGCAACAGCACAAGCTGTGGGGCGCGCTGGCGCTGGCGCTGCTCGGCGCGTATTACGCCTGCACCGACGGTGTCTTGATGGCGGCGGTGAGCGCATGGCTGCCGGCCGATCTGCGCGCCAGCGGCTTTGCGATGATCACCACCGCCACCGGCCTGTCGCGCCTCGTCGGCTCGGCGCTGTTCGGCGTGCTGTGGCAGACGTGGAGCCTGCAGGTGGCGGTCGCGGTGTTCGCGGCGGCGTTGACGTTGGCGCTGCTGCTCACCGCTCGCACCTGGATTCGATTGGAAACTTTGCCTTGAGCCCCCTGACCTCGCCCTCGCCTGCACGTGTTCTTGCTTTTGCCGCCGTCGCGCTGGCCTGCATCGGCGCCGCCGGCGCGTACGCGTGGTGGGCAGCAAAGCAGCGCGCGCAAGTGGCCGCGACGATCACGCGCACCGAACGGCCGTTGACCGCACTGCCTTCGCCCCCCTACCTGCTCCTGCGCGTCACCGGCCCCGGCGCGTCGCACGGCCGCGTGGCGCTCGAATCGCTGGGCGCCACCGACGGTATGCGCTCGGTCTCAGCGATGAACTGCGACCGCGTCCACGCTGCTGCTGGCCGCGGCATCTGCCTCGAAGCCAAACGCGGCGCGATCACGACCTACCACGCGCATCTGTTCGACAGCAGTTTGCGCCAGACGGCGAGCTTCGACCTTGCCGGCGCGCCGAGCCGCGCCCGCATGTCGGCCGACGGCACACTGGCCGCCACCACGGTCTTTGTGTCCGGCCACGCCTATTCGGCGCCGGGCTTTTCCACGCGCACCTCGATCATCGATGTGCAGACGGGGCGGCTGCTCGTGCCTGACCTCGAAGCCTTTGCGGTGATCAAGGACGGACAGCCCTTCAAGGCCGCCGACTTCAACTTCTGGGGCGTCACCTTCACGCCGGACAGCAAAGGCTTTTACGCAACGCTGCAGACCGAAGGCCGGCAGTGGCTGGTGCAGGGTGACATCGCACAGCAGCGCATGACGGTCATCGTGCCGAACGTCGAATGCCCGTCACTGTCACCCGACGGCCAGCGCGTGGCGTTCAAGCGGCGCATGACACCGCCGCCGCAAGGCCGCCTGGTCTGGCAACTGGTGGTGCGTGAACTCGCCAGCGGCAAGGAGACCGTGCTGGCGCGCGAGACGCGCAACGTCGACGATCAGGTGGAGTGGGTCGACGACCGCGAGATCGCGTACTCGTTGCCAGACGACACGGTGCCGGCGGCGACCAACAGTTGGGCGCTGGCGATCGACGGCCAGAGCGCGCCGCGACTGCTGGCGCCGCTGGCGTATTCACCTGCGGTGGTGCGGCGGTGACGATTGCAGTTTCCTTCACCGCAGAGGCGCAGAGGACGCAGAGGAAGCGCGGAGGTCTGGAGACGGATTCCTCTGCGCACCTCCGCGCCATCTGCGCCTCTGCGGTGAATGAGGCTGGGTAACTCGTGGAGCACTCGACTGCCTGGCTGACGACCAGCCTGATCTACCTCGCGGCTGCCGTGATCGCGGTGCCGCTGGCGCGAGCGCTCGGCCTGGGTTCGATCATCGGCTACCTCGGCGCCGGTATCGCCATCGGCCCGTGGGGGCTGAAGCTCGTCACCGATGCGCAGACCATTCTGTCGGTGGCCGAGTTCGGCGTCGTGCTGATGCTGTTCCTCGTCGGCCTCGAGCTCGAACCGCGGCGCTTGTGGGCGATGCGCCGTCCGATCTTCGGCTGGGGCACGGTGCAGGTCGGCGCGAGTGCCGCGCTGATGACCGGTGTGGCGCTGCTGTTCGGCGTGTCGTGGCCGCTGGCGCTGGCCTGTGCGCTCGGGCTGGCGATGTCGTCCACCGCGATCGGCCTGGCGGTGCTTGCCGAGCGCAAGGCCATGCCGACCAATGCCGGCCAGGGCGTGCTGGCGATCGCGCTGTTCCAGGACGTGTCGGCCATTCCGATCCTGGCCTTGCTGCCCTTGCTCGCCCCCGCCGCGGCCGATGCAGCCGGCGGCGGCTGGTGGGGCGCGGCCAAGGCAGTGGCGGTGATCGCCGGGCTGCTGCTCGGCGGCCGCCTGCTGCTGCGGCCGGCGCTGCGCTGGATCGCCGGCAGCAAGACGCCGGAGGTCTTCACGGCCGCGTCGCTGCTGCTCGTCGTCGCCACGGCGGCGCTGATGCATGCGGTGGGTTTGTCGATGGCGCTCGGCGCTTTTCTGGCCGGCGTGCTGCTCGCCGAAAGCGAATACCGGCGCGAGCTGGAGACCGACCTCGAACCGTTCAAGGGCCTGCTGCTCGGCTTGTTCTTCATCGCCGTCGGCATGAGCATCGACTTCGCTGTGGTGTTCGCGCAGCCGGGCCTGGTGGCCGCCATCGTGCTCGGCTTTCTGCTCGTGAAGGCGATCGTCTTGGCGGTCATCGCGCGCGGCATGCCGATCCCGCTGGCCGAACGGCCGGTGTTCGTGATCCTGCTGGCGCAAGGCGGTGAGTTCGGCTTCGTCGTCTTTCAGGCGGCGCAGCAAGCAGGCGTGATCGACGGCTCGGTGTCGTCGTTGCTTGTCGCAGCCGTCGCGGTGTCGATGCTGATCTCACCGCTGGCACTGGTGCTGGCCGACAAGTGGCTGCTGCCGCGCCTGGCACAGCAAGGCGTGCGCAAGCTGGCCGAGATCGACGAGGCGCAGAACGAGCAGGTCATCATTGCCGGCTTCGGCCGCTACGGGCAGATCATCGGCCGGTTGCTGCTGGCCAACGGCATCCAACCGACGGTGCTCGACTACGACAGCGAAGCCGTCGAAGGCATCCGCCGCTTCGGCATCAACGTCTTCTACGGCGACGCAACGCGCCTGGACCTGCTGCGCAAGGCAGGCGCGGCCGAGGCGCGCGTGCTCGTCGTCGCCATCGACGACATCGAACAAAGCCTGGCGCTGGTGGACATGGCACGAGAGCATTTCCCGCGCCTGACGCTGATCGCCCGCGCACGCAACGTGCAGCACTACTACCAGCTGCGCGACCGCGGCGTGACGCTGATCGAACGCGAGACTTTCGATTCTGCGCTGATGAGCGCGCGCGGCGTGCTCGAAGCGCTCGGCTTCGAGCGCCACCAGGCGCGCAACCTGGCGCTGCGATTCCGCCGCCACAACCTCGAGCAGCTCAACGAAGCCGCGCCGCACTTCAAGGACGAGTCGAAACTGATCGCGATGAGCAAGATCGGCCGCGCGCAGATGGAGCAGTTCATGGCCGAGGAGCGGCAGAGGAAGGACAGCCGCGGCGCGAGCGCGGGGTGGGTCGGCGACGCCCCGACCAGCGACGACTGAGTGTCAGCGCAGCCCGTCCCACAACAGCTTGAACCCCGTGGCCGCCATGCCGGTGTAGGCGATGCGGTAGAACCAGGTCGAGGCGATGCGCCGCGTCAGCCAGATGCCCAGCCACACGCCCACCGGCGCCAGCGGCACCAGCAGCAGCGACGTCGCCAGGTTGCGCGTGTCGAGCAGGCCCAGCCACGCATACGGAATCCATTTCGACAAATTGATGGCGGTGAAGAGCACCGCCATCGTCGCCGTGAAGCGCATCGGATCCATGCGCAGCGGCAACACGTAGGCCGACAGCGGCGGGCTGCCGGCATGGGCAACAAAGCTCGTGAAGCCCGCAGCGATGCCGAGCACGAAACCCACCGCCTTGGGCGGCGGCGGCGCATCGCGGTGTGGCGGAAAGAGCAGGCGCTGCGCCAGAAACAGCAGCGTCAGTGCGCCTACCACCGCAGCCACCGCTTTGCCGGAAAGGACCCCGAAGAGCAGCGTGCCGACCACCGTGCCGATCAACCCCGCCGGCAACAGCAGGCGCAGCAGCTCGCGGTCACGGTGCCGCCACAGTTGATGAATGCTGGTGAAGTCCATCACCAGCAGCAGCGGCAGCATGATCGCCGCGGCCTGCGGCACCGGCACGGCCAGCGCCAGCAGCGGCGTGGCCAGTGAGCCGAAACCCATCAGGAAGCCGCTTTTGGCCAATCCCATCAGCAGCACCGCCGGCACGGCGACGGCGTAGAACCAGGGGTCAGTGAGGAAGGTCAAAAGCTCACACGAAACTGCAGGCTTCCTCGAACGCCAAGCGCGGACTGCGCGCCAACACCTTGGCGGGATCACCCTCGCCGAGCGTGCAGATGAAGTTCGTCTTCACCGTGGTGCCGGCCCAGAACGCGGCGTCGAGCTTGGCCGCATCGAAGCCGCTCATCGGCCCGCAACCCAGGCCCAGCGCACGCGCGGCGATGATGAAGTAGCCGCCCTGCAGCGACGAGTTGCGAAACGCCGTCTCGGCGATCTTGGCGTCGTTGCCCAAGAACCAGGCGCGTGCGTCGGTGTGCGGGAACAGGACCGGCAGCTTGTCGTAGAACGCCATGTCCATGCCGATGATGGCGGTCACGGGCGCCTGGCTGATTTTCTGCGCGTTGGCCGGCGGCGTGCAGGCCATCAGCTTTTCCCTGCCTTGTGCGCTGCGCACGAACTGAAAACGCGCCGGCGAGCAGTTGGCCGAGGTCGGCCCCCACTTCAGCAGGTCGTAGAGCGCACGCAGTTGATCGTCGCTGACGGCGGTAGGCTTGTAGCCGTTCTGCGTGCGGGCCTGGGTGAAGAGCTGTTCGGTGCTGACTTGCATGCGGGTCTTTCCATTGGATAAGACAATTGTCGGGCCATGTTCAATCCCTCACAGCACGACGTCCGCCGCTTCTTCTGCGAGGCTTGGCGCAAGGACCGCGAGCGCATCGCGCTGGAGCCAATGGAAGTGCTGGCCGCGCAGTGGATCGAACGGCATCCGGAGCACCACGCCGACCTGGCCGACCTCGACGAGGCGCTGGCCGCCAGCTACACGGTGGAGAGCGGCCGCACCAACCCGTTCCTGCACCTGTCGATGCACCTGACGATCAGCGAGCAGTGTTCGATCGACCAGCCGCGCGGCATCCGCCAGGCGGTGGAGCTGCTGGCCGCCAAACGCGGCTCGCTGCACGACGCCCACCACGAGGTCATGGAGTGCCTGGGCGAAATGGTGTGGGCGTCGCAGCGCAGTGGGCAGCCGCCGGACGGACAGGCTTACCTGGAGCGCGTTCGGCTGCGCGCCACGCGCTGAGGGTCGGCGGTCTTACGGCTCAAGGAAACCAGAAGCCGCTGTCGCTTGCCGCGCTGTAGTAGAACGGGTTGCGCTGCGTTTGCTGCGTGAAGTGCGTGCTGCAGCCCGAGGCCAAACCGGCGTTGCCGGAGTAGTTGGCGTAGGCGCTGCAGACCTGGTCGCGCATCACCGCCTGGCATTGGTCCATGCTCGGCGTGGTCGCGCTGTTGTAGTAGTTCGAGACCGACTGCCAGGCCACGTTCTGCAGCGCACCGGCCTGCTCGGCAGTGACGTTGGACGGCGCCCAGGCCCCAACCGGCGAGCGGCGGTACACCGAGGCATAGCTGACCAGCGACAGGTAGTACTCGCCGAGCGCTGACAGGTGCAGGTTGTCGGTGAACAGGCGGTCGATGGTCTGGCCGGCGTTGCCGGTGCTCACGCCCGCCACGGTGCCGCGGACGGCGGCCTGCTCGACCAGATCGGCCAGCGCCAGGCCCGCCGGCAGGTAGGTCACACGGTCACCGCGGCCAACTGCCGCCAGAGAGACGTTGACCCGCGCGGCCGTGCACTGCCAGGCCTTGGCGGCCGTGCGCTCGTACGTGACCCACGTCGCCGGGTTGGTCTTGTCGGCAATGGCCAGCCACGAGTGATAGAGGTAGCTGTTGGCCGCCGCGTTGCCAGCGACGAGCCGGTCATGGAAGTGCCGCGTGTAGCGCACCGTGTCTTCCCACATCAGCGTGTTGACGAGGTCGTGGCGCTCGGTCAACACCAACGTGTCGTAGCGCTGGCCGCCGAGGGTCTGCGGGTTCAGGAACTCGGCGACGACGTTCATGTTCGAGCCGTTGCGGTTCTCGCCGAGCCGGTAGCCGGGGAACGATGGATCGTTCATGTCGGCGCCGCGGGTGCGAAAGCGCGTCGGCGAGCCGTTGACGATCTGCTTGTTCCAGACCATCGGCGTGCCCTTGCTGCCGGCCACCGCTTCCATGTTGGCGAAGCTGCCGTGCGCGGTGAGGCTGTGGCCGGAGACCATGATCGCCGCACTGGCGCGCGGCGCGGACAGCGCGGCGCCTGCGATGGGTGCCGGTGCGGGGGCTGGCGCCGGTGCCGGAGCGGGCGCAGGGGCGGGGGCGGGGGCTGGCGTTGGTGTGGGAGCTGGTGCTGGTGCCGCCGCCAGTGCATCGTTCCAGACCTCGCAGCGCTTGACGACCATGAACGCCGGGTCGGAGCCAAAGTAGCTGTTGGTGCAGGCGCCGCTGTTGCTGACATTGCGCTGCAGCCAGGCATTGCCGGCGCCGTAGCGAACGGCACGCGTACCGGAAACCGCAAAGGACGCGTTTTCGTTGGCGACCCAAGACCAGCCGCCGGTCACGGGTGCGGGAGCAGGCGCAGGGGCCGGAGCGGGGGCTGGCGCAGGCGCTGCCGCGCCGCCGGCTGCGATTTCGCAGCGCTTGAGCACCATGAACGCCGGGTCGGAGCCGAAGAACTCATTGGTGCACGAAGCACGCCCGCTGACGCTCTTCTGCACCCAAGCGCTGCCGGCGCCGTAGCGCACGGTGCTCGTCGACGCCACGGCGAAGGTCTGGTACTCATTGGCCACCGACGTCCAGCTGGTGACGGCGAGCGCTTGCGCCCTGTCCGATGAGTCCTCCTCCATCGCCGTCGTTTCCGAACTGCCGGCGGGATCTGCCCCTCCACAGGCTGCGAGCAATGCGGCAGCCGAACAACACACAACGACGGACTTCATGGAGCGGTTTTCTTTCTTGTAGGGTCAGCGATCGATGCTATCGAACGCACTCACCCACAAATGGCCGCTGCATTGCAATGAACGGTAATAGCCTGCGTGCGCCGCTGACACGGCGGCGGCGCGAAAGGCTCAGACGTCGCTACTCCCCCACCAATCCATTGCGGATCGCGTAGACGGTCAGCTCCGAGTTGTTGGCCAGGCCGAGTTTCTCGAGCACGCGCGCGCGGTAGACCGACACCGTCTTCGGCGACAGCGTCAGCTCGGTGGCGATGTCCGACAGGCGCTTGCCCGAGGCGATCATGACCAGCGTCTGCAGTTCGCGGTCGCTGAGCTTCTGGTGCGGCAACTCGGGCGTCGGCGTGCTCAGGCTCTCGACGAGCATCTGCGCGATCTCCGGCGTGACGTACTTGCGGCCCTGCGCGACGGTGCGCACCGCCTGCACGATCAACTGCGGGTCGCCGCCCTTGTTGACATAGCCGTAGGCGCCGCCGCGCAGCGCGCGCAGCGCGTACTGGTCTTCCGGGTACATGCTGACGATCAGCGCCTTGACCGGGCTGCCTTCGTCCTTCAACGCATGCAGCACATCGAGGCCGCTTCGGCCGGGCATGTTGATGTCGAGTACCAGCACATCACAGCGGGTGCTGCGCATCAGGACGCGCAACTCGCCGTAGTCGCTGGCCTCGCCGACGACGCGGATGTCGACCGCGTCGGTCAGCGTGTCGCGGATGCCGCGCCGGATCAGCGCATGGTCGTCGCAGATGATGACGTCAATCACAGGTCGTTGCCCCAGGCCGAAGGGTCGTGCTCTGATTGTCGTCGTCCTTGTCAGCATGCGCGGCCGCGGCGGCGCGCGCACGCTGCGCCTGCGACACCGGCACCGACAGGATGATCGTCGTGCCCGACGTGGCGCTCGACAGATCGACCCAGCCGCTGACCGTTTCGGCGCGCTCGCGCAAACCGCGGATGCCGAAGCTGCCGGCCTTGGCCAGCGCGTCGGCGGAGAGGCCGCGGCCGTCGTCGCTGACTTCGATCGACAGCATGCCGCGCGCCAGCGACAGGTCGATCGTCACGCGTTTGGCCTGCGCATGTTTGCTGACGTTGGTCAGCGCCTCCTGCACCGCGCGGTAGGCCACCAGCGGCACGCCCTGCGGCAGGTCGAGGTGTTCGTGGCCGGTGCGAAACGAGCAGGCGATGCCGGTGCGTTTTTCGAAGCGCTGCGCCATCCACTGCAGCGCCGCCACCAGGCCCTGCTCGAGGATCGCCGGGCGCAGGTTGTGCATGATGCGCTGGCTGGCTTCGATGGCATGGCCGGTCATCTCGAGCGCTGAGGTCACGCGCGTCAGCACCTCGGTGTCGTGCGCATGGCGCGCCATCCACGCCAGATCGAACTTCAGCGCCGCCAGCGCGCCACCAACGTCGTCGTGGATCTCGCGCGCGATCGCCGCGCGCTCGCGTTCGATGCTGCTCTGCAGATGCTGCGCCAGCTCCGACAGGCGCTGCTTGCTCGCCGCCAGTTCGCGGTCGGCGGCGTTGCGCGCGCGCCGTGTTTCGTTGGCCTCGATGGCCCGGTGCAGCGCCGGCGCCAGGCGCGTCAGATTGCTCTTCAGCAGGTAGTCGCTGGCGCCAGCGCGCATCGCCTGCACGGCCACGTCCTCGCCGATCTCGCCCGACAGGATGACGAAGGGCAGCAGGCGGTTGCTGCCCTTCAGGATCTCCAGCGCGGCCAGGCCGGAGAAGCCGGGCAGGTTGTAGTCGGACAGGACCACGTCCCAATCCTCTTCCAGCGCCGCGCGAAACGCCGCTTCGCTGTCCACGCGCAGCATCGTCAGCGCCCGGCCCTCGCGCGCGAGCAAGGCCGCGGCCAGCTCGTGATCGACTTCGGAGTCTTCGAGGTGCAGCACGCGCAGGCTGCGCTGGCGTTCTTGGTGGGACATCGGAGCTGAACTGTAGCGGCTCCAAAAACGAACAAGCCCGGCGGATGGCCGGGCTTGTGGTGCTGAGAGGAAGAAGGTGCTGCGTTCAGGCGCGTTGGGCGCTTGCCTGCTGTGCCAGCAGCGCGTCGGTGGCCATCTCGCCGCGGGCCAGGCTGTCGATGCCGCCCAGCATCGCCAACGTGACCACGGCGGCGAGTGCGAAAGCGGTGGCGCGTTGGATCAGGGTGTCGTTGCGGTTCGTCATGATGGGCTCCTTGAGGTGGCGTTGCGGGGTTCGATGGAGTGAACTCTAGGCAACGCCCCTGCCCTGCGCGAGCCGATAGCGACGAAGCGCCGGCCGCGGGCGACGAACTGCGGCGTTGGCGGATGAACTACTCGGACGTCGCCCGGCGCAGCGTCTCCACCACCGGCCGGCGCAGCACATCGCGCAGGCCCCACCAGCCCGCGGCCAGCGCCAACAATGCCCCGGCCACGCCGCCTGCGAGCGGCACCCACCACGACGCAGTCCACTGGAATTCGAAGGCGTAGCGCGCCAGCGCCCAGCCGACCACCATCGCCGCCACCGACGCCAGCACGCCCGCCAGCGCGCCAACGCCGGCCAGCTCGGCGCGCTGCACGCGGCCGAGCAGCACCTGGCTGGCGCCGAGGGCGCGCATCACCGCGAACTCCTTGGCGCGGGCCTCGCGCGTTGCCGTGACCGCTGCGAAGAGCACGACCAGGCCCGTGGCCAGCGTGAACGCGAACAGGAACTCGACCGCCCGGATGACCTGCCCGAGCACGCGCTGCACCTGATCGATCTGCGCCGAGACATCGACCGTGGTGATGTTCGGAAAGTCGCGCGTCAGCGTGTTGTCGAAGCCCGCCACCTCCGGCGCACGAAACGCCGTGATCACCGTCGCCGGCAGCCCCGGCATCTGCGCCTGCGGAAAGATGACGAAGAAGTTGACGCGCATCGACCCCCAATCGACCTTGCGCAGACTCGTGATGCGCGCCTCATGCGTGGCCCCGCCGACGTCGAAGCGCATCGTGTCGCCGAGCTTCAAGCCCAGCTCCTGCGCCAGACCGTCTTCGACGCTGGCCGCACCGGCCTCGTCTTCTGTCCACTTGCCTGACGTCACCGTGTTGTGGCCCGGCAGTTGCGCCGTGTGGCTCAAATTGAACTCACGCTCGACCAGACGCTTGGCACGCTCGGCGTCGAAGGTCTCCGGCGTCACCGCCTTGCCATTCACCGCCACCAGGCGGCCGCGGATCATCGGGTACCAGTCGTAGCGCTGCACGCCGGCGCCGTCGAGCGTCTTGCGAAATCCTTCGGCCTGCTCGGGCTGGATGTTGATGACGAAGCGGTTCGGCGCATCGGGCGGCGTGGCCTTGCGCCAGCTCGAAACGAGGTCGGTGCGCAGCAGCACCAGCAGCACGAGGGCGAGCAGGCCGACACTCAGCGACGAGACCTGCAGCACCGCAAACGCCGGCCGCGCCGCGATCTGGCGCGTCGCCAGCACCAGCCAGCGCGGCGCATTGGCTTCAGGCACCGCGCGCTTCAACACCAGCACGGCGCCCCAGGCGAGCAGCGCGAACACCGCGACGGCTGCCGCAAAACCGCCGACCGCGATCAGCCCGAGCTTCAAGTCCGACGACACCGCCAGCAGCAGCGCCGCAAAGCCGACCGCCCCGGCGCCGAGCACCAGCAGCGACGCCGGCTTCAAGCCGCCGACATCGCGCCGGATGACACGCAGCGGCGGCACGCTGGCCAGTTGCAGCACGGGCGGCAGACCGAAGCCGATCAACAGCGTCAGGCCGACGCCAATGCCGAACAACGCCGGCCACACGCCGACGGGCGGCAGGTCGGCCTGCACCAAGCCCGGCGAGCAGCCAGACGAAGACGTTGTGCACGAGCAGGCCGAGCAACACACCGGCCACGCTGGCGATCAGCCCGACCGCGCCGAATTCGAGCGCATACGCGCCAGCGATCGAGCGCTGCGGCTGGCCGAGCACGCGCAGCATCGCGCAATCGTTCAAGTGCCGCTCGGCGAACTCGCGCGACGCAATCGCCACCGCCACCGCCGCCAGCAACGCGGCCAGCAGCGCGACGAGGTTCAGGAATTTCTTTGCACGGTCGAGCGTCTGCTTCATCTCCGGGCGGCCGGACTCCATCGACTCGACGCGCACACCGCGCAGCGCCTGCTTGGCGATCTGCTCTTCGGCCCAGCGCACGAAGGCCGAGACGTCGGCATCGCGGCTGGCGGGCGACGCCACCGCCAGCCGGTAGCTGACGCGGCTCGCCGGCTGGATCAGCTGCGTGGCCGCGAGGTCGCCATGGCCCACCATCACGCGCGGCGCAAAGCTCATGAAGCCGGCGCCGCGGTCGGGCTCGATGGCGACGATGCGCGCGATCTTCAGCGCCGCGTCGCCGAGCAGCAGCGTGTCGCCCATCTTCAACTGCAGCGCATCGAGCAGCGACGCATCGACCCACACCGTGCCCGGATCGGGCGCCCCGGCGCTGTCGCGCTCGGGCGCATCGGGCGTGTTGCGCAGCTTCAAGCGCCCGCGCAGCGGGTAGCCGTCGCTGACCGCCTTGACCGCGACCAGCTTGCTCGCACCGCCCTTGTCGTCCGGCGCGCGGCCCATGCTCGGAAAGCCGGTCGTCGTGGCCACCTGCAGGCCACGCGCGCGCGCTTCGTCGAGGAAGGCCTGCGGCGTCGGCCGGTCGCTGGAAACAATGGCATCACCGCCCAGCAACTGCCGCGCGTCGCGCGCCAGGCTGCGCTCCAGCCGGTCGGCGAAAAATCCGACCGCGGTCAGCGCGCCAACGGCCAGCGTCACCGCCACCAGCAGCAGGCGCAACTCGCCAGCGCGGAAGTCGCGCAGCGTCTGGCGCCAGGCCAGTGCAAAGGCCGAGGGCGGGCGTGCGGTATCGGTGTCGTCGTCATCGTCCATGCCCGGCATTACAGCAGCAAGCCTTGCAACACCGCGTGCAGCCTGATTGAACGCCACCTCACCCGACTTGGGTTTGAATCACAGCATGAACACCCTGCCCGCCCTCTTCATCTCCCACGGCTCGCCGATGATCGCGCTCGAACCCGGCGCGGCCGGCGCCTTCCTGCAGCGCCTGGGCCCGGCGATCGACGCCGCCTTCGGCCGGCCGAAGGCGATCCTCGCGCTGTCGGCGCACACGCTGACGCGCGAGCCGGCGGCGCTGGCCGCAGCGCGGCACGAGGCCGTGTACGACTTCGGCGGCTTCGACGAGCGGCTGTACGCGATGCGCTACGACGCGCCCGGCGCGCCGGCGCTGGCCGACCGCGTGAGCGTGCTGCTCGCACCCGCCGGCATGCCGATGCACCGCCTGGAGCGCGGCGGCCTCGACCACGGCATCTGGACCGCGCTCAAGTACGTCTACCCGGCCGCCGACGTGCCGGTGCTGCCGCTCGGCTGGTCACCCCACGCCAAGCCGGCCGAGCTGTTCGCGCTCGGCCAAGCGCTCGCGCCGCTGGCCGATGAGGGCGTGCTGATCGTCGGCACCGGCAGCATCACGCACAACCTGCGCAAGGTGGCGATGGCCGGCATGCACCGCCAGTCGACGCCGCCCGAGGCGCCGGAAAGCGCCGCCTTTCGCACCTGGTTCGCCGAGCGCAGCGCCGCGCGCGACTGGCCGGCCCTGTTCGACTACCGCGCGCAGGCACCGCACGCGGTGGACATGCACCCGACCGACGAGCACCTGCTGCCGTGGTACATCGCGGCCGGCGCGGGTGGGAGAGATGCGGCGCCGAAGCGGCTGCACGAGAGCAGCACGCATGGGGTGCTGGGGATGGATACCTATGCGTTCGGGGCGGGGGCGGCGCGGCTTGAAACGGCCTTGCGCTGAAGACCTGGCATCGGGGCTGCGCGAGCGAAGGACCAGGCGCCCTTCTCCTTACTCACGCACATAGCGCAAGTGTGTGGCGGCCGGACTATCAAGCACCTTGTCAATTCGAAACCGCGGCACCGGCTCGCGCAGGTTCTCGAAGAGGCGTCTCCCGCCGCCGAACAGCACTGGCGCCAGGGCGATTTCCAGCTCCTCGATGACACCCAGGTTCAGGTACTGCTGGATCACGTCCGCGCCGCCCGCGATGCGAATATCGCGACCGCCCGCAGACTCCCGAGCCTGCTCAAGGGCGCTCTCCGGGCCGTCGTTGACGAAGTAGAACGTCGTCCCGCCCGGGCGGACCCAGGGTTCGCGCTTCTCGTGGGTCAGAACGTACACCGGAGTGTGAAACGGCGCCTCCTCTGGCCAAGCGACCTCGCCCTGTTCGAACATGCGCTTGCCCATGATGTTGGCGCCGATGCGCTCCGTGGTGTTGCGAAGCATGTCATTGACCGGACCGGTCTCTCCCCCGGGTCCGAGCTTGAGGTTCTCGCGGAAGTACTGCTGGTTAAGGATCCAGCCCATCAGCGCACCCCACTTCGCGCCCCAGTCCTTGTACTCGGGCTTATCCCAATTCTCCATGGTCATTCCTTCCGGTGCCATGTAGCCGTCAAGGCTAAGTCCGATGTTCACGAATACCTTGCTCATGCTTCTCCTCTCACACTGAATGGCTCAGTCGTCCGTGTCCTCGAATCGAACCCAAGGTTGTCCGATCGCCGCGCGCTCCGCGCCCATGTCCTCGGGTAGGTTGGCGAGTTCCAGCAGGGACGGGTCTTTGGCGACCAGATGCTCCACATGAACGAGCAGGAGCACTTTGCGCAGTGTTTCGCCGTCGCTGAAGTCATGACCTTCCCAACTGCAGTACATCTGCCAGTCTCCTCCTGCGTGTGATGCAGCCAGCACCGGCCGGTCACCGTGCAGGACGCACGGGCATGTAATGACGCCTAGTGACTCGGGAAAGGGCATGACGTGATGTGCAACGGCTGACGTTTGAGAAGCGGCGGCCTTCAGGCCGTCCGCTTACCGAAGGCCGCATCGTGGAAGCACGGTGTCTCAGTTGGTAGTGCAAACTGTTTGTGTACCGATCTTGTTGCAGACGGTATTTACCGAGCGATTGGAGTTAATGAGTCTGACCCACGCTGCTTGGTCGGCTTGGGCTGCAGCACTGCTGGCGCTCTCTGCTTGCACTTGGATTCTCCATGTCTCTGCCTTCATAGCGGCCTGATTGCACTGCTCTTGCGTAGGAGATGCAGCGGTAGTAGACATTGCGCTCTGCAGCCGAACAGGGTCATAGACGAACGCTCCAAGCCACCGCTGCATGTACCACGCTCCGAATGCAGCCGTCTCGACAGGCACCTTACCGGACGCACCACATCGGTTGAACATCTCCATTCCTGAAGCAAAGAAGCTGTATTGTTGGCTATCCATTACAGGTCTCTGCGGCGCAGCGCAGCCGACGAGAAAGGCTAGCCCAACAAGGCACGTGGCATTGAAGTACATTGGTTTCCTTGGTGACGGAGAATCGATTGGAACAGAAAAAGCAGGTTGGACTGCGGGTCCACCGACGCATAGCTCAGTGGCGGCTAACGTGCGAGGTTCCCGTGCTCCCCGAAACCTACGGTTCAGCATATGGCCGATGAGGGAAAACCAAACTGAAAATATTTGGCTGCTACAAGGTAAATATTATTTCGCCTTCGTCGCTGATGGCAACCCGATCGGTTAGCGTAGCAATTTTAACGGCGGCGCGAGTGCCTTGTTCTCTCTCGCGACTTATCGATGGCATTGAGAACACCTCACCATCATCAATCCAGTAGCGCTTTGCACCGATACGGTCATACACAAACCTGCCGTCATAATGACCTATGTCATTTTGCTCGCTATCGTGAACAGTGGTCATGTTGGCACTTTCAGTGGTTATAGAGCTACTAATATATACGGTCTGGCAATATATGCCGTTTTCCTTGCAATATTTATTCTCATGCGTCAGTATGTTGGTATGAGCCGCGTATTCCCCTGAATTGAAGAATCGGGAGGAACGCGAAGGGCTTGTGCGGTCTAACGCTATCGTTCCACCCATGGCCCTGCCCCCACCCCAGTTGCACACCGATCGCCTCGTGCTGCGCGCCAGCGACCCCGCGCTGGCGGAGCGCGGTCGCCGACTACTACCGCCGCAACCGCGACGCGCACGCGCCGTGGAACCCGCCGATGCCCGAGGCGGTGTTCACCGCCGACGGCCAGCGCGAGCGCCTGGCCACGGCGGCGCAGGCTGAGGCCGCGGGCACGCAGATCGGCTGGTTCCTGACGCTGCGCGGCGATGCGTCGGCGACCGTCATCGGCCACCTGCGCTTCTCGCAGATCTCGCGCGGCCCGTTCTGCAACGCGATGCTCGGCTACGCGATCGACGCCATGCACGAAGGCCGCGGCCTGATGCGCGAAGCGCTCGTCGCCGCGCTGGCCGATGCCTTCGGCCCGCGCGTCGGGCTGCACCGCGTGCAGGCCAACGTGCGGCCGGAGAACATGCGCAGCCTGGCGTTGTTGGAGCGCCTGGGCTTCGAGCGCGAAGGCCTGGCGCGCGAGTACCTGTTCATCGACGGCGCCTGGCGCGATCATGTGATGACGGCGCTGCGGGCGCCGGACTGGCCGGCCACGCGCGCGCCGTGACGCGCCGGTCAGCGCATCGTCACCCAGCGCAGTTCCAGCAAGTCATTCGGCCAGTGGACCACGTCCACATTCGGCCGCATGACCCAGTTGTGCTGGCGCCGGTACAGCGGAATCAGCGGCAACTCGGCGTTGACGATGCGCAGCGCCTCGCCGACCATCTGCCGCCGCTTGCCGAGATTGGACTCGACGCGGATGGCGTCGATCAGCGTGTCGAGCTTCGGGTTGCTGTAGCGGCCGGCGTTGAATGCGCCCGCGGCCAGGCCGTCGTTGGTGCGCACCAGCGACTGGAAGATGTTCCATGGGTCGGGCGTGGCGGTCCAGCCGAACTCGACCAGAACGCCGGTGCCCTGGCTCAGCTTCGGAAAGAACACCGAGCTCGGTGAGGTGGCGAGGCTGGCCTTGATGCCGACCTTCTCCAGCATCGACGCCGCGGCCTGGCACACCGACGCGCGCCAGGCGACGTTGACGCAATCCATCTGCACCGAGAAACCGTTCTCGTAGCCGGCTTCCTTGAGCAAGGCGCGCGCGGCGGCGGCGTCGGCCTTGGGCCGCTGCTCGAACTCGGGCAGGTAGCCATCGACCAGCGGCGAGAAGAAGGAGCCGGTGACCTTGCCTTCGCCGCGCAGCACCTGCTTGACGATCAGGTCGGTGTCGATCGCCAGCTGCATCGCGCGGCGCACGCGCAGGTCCTTGAACGGGTTCCTGCCTTTGACGTCGCTGCCGGCCAGCTCCGCGCTGTGCTGGTTCAACGCAAAGTACTGCGTGCCGATGTCGTCGACCTCGCTGACCTTCAGGCTCTTGTCGGCTTTCAGGCGCGCCAGGTCCTGGAACGACGGGTCGATGACGAAATCGACCTGCCCCGATTGCAGCGCCGCCAGGCGCGTGGCGTCGGACTGGATCACCTGGTACTGGACGTCGTCGAGGTTGCCGCCGCCGCTGGGTGAACCCTTGCCCCACCACGCCGGGTTGGCCTTGAGCGTGGTCCGCACGTCGGCCTCGTAGCGCACGAGCGTGAACGGCCCGGTGCCGTTGGCGTTGCGCACGGCAAAGGTTTCCTGCTTGGCGTTGTAGTCCTGCGGTTTGACGACGTTGTGCGTTTCGGCCCAGGCCTTGCTCATCATGCCGACCAGGAACAGCTTGTCGGGCAGCACCGCGTCGGGCTGCGTGGTCACGATGTCGATGGTCAAGGCATCGACCTTCTTCGCGCCGCTGATGCCGAGCATCTGGTTCTTGCGCTGCGAGGCCTTGTCGAGCGCACGCTCGAGGGAGAACACCGCATCGTCGGCGGTGAACGGCGCGCCGTCGTGGAACTTGACGCCGGGGCGCAGCTTGAAGCGCCAGGTCGTCGGGCCAGTCATCTCCCACGACGTGGCCAGCGACGGTTCGAGCTTGTAGTCCTTGCCGCGGTTGACCAGGCCTTCATAGATCTGCGTGACGATCGCGCGAGTGGTAGAGCAGCGCCAGCGCATGCGGGTCCATGCTCTGCGGGTCGAACGCGCTGGCAAAGCGCAGCGTCTTGCCTTGCGCGGACACGCCTGCTGCGGCAAGCGCGACGGTCAGTCCGATCAGCCAACGTCGCATCGTCACTCCTTCACTTCGGCAAATTGCCGACCACACCCTGAACGAACCAATCCATTTTTGCGATCGCATCATCGCCGAGCGCGCCGCGCTCCTGGCGCACGTGGCCGTCCTGGTCGACCAGGCGGCCGACGAAGGGGCCGGCCGTGCCGGCGATGAGCGCCTTCTCGCGCGCCGCGAGTTCGCGCTTCACGTCGGCGGGCACGCTGGCATGCACGGCCGACAGCCGCACCATGCCGTCCTTCATGCCGCCCCACGTCGGCTCCGGCTTCCACGTGCCGGCGGCCACCGCTTGCGCGACGCGCGTGTAGTAGCCGCTCCAATCGGACGTGACGGCGGCGAGCTGTGCATCCGGCGCGAACCGCGACATGTCGCTCTGGTAGCCGATGACCTTGACGCCGCGCTCCTGCGCCGTCTGCGGCACCGCCGGCGAGCCGCTGTGGTTGGCCAGCACGTCGGCGCCGCCGCCGATCAGCGCCAGCGCCGCTTCGCGCTCCTTCGGCGGATCGAACCAGGTGCCGAGCCAGGCCACGCGCACGGTGGCCTGCGGGTTGGCCGCGCGCATGCCCAGGGCAAAGGCGTTGATGCCCTGGATGACCTCGGGCAGCGGGAAGCCGGCCACATAACCGGCCACGCCGCTCTTGCTCGTCTTGCCGGCCAGCCAGCCGGCGAGCCAGCGGCCTTCGTAGAAGCGGGCGTTGTAGGTGTTCAGGTTGGGCGCGGTCTTGTAGCCACCGGCATGTTCGAACCTCACCTTGGGGAAGTCCGCGGCGACGCGCAGCGCCGGTTCGAGGTAGCCGAAGCTCGTCGCGAAGATCAGTTGCGTGCCGTCGGCCGCCATTTCGCGCATCACGCGTTCGGCGTCGGCGCCTTCGGGCACGGCTTCGACATGGCGCGTCTGCACTTTGGCGCCGAGCGACTTCTCCATCGCCTGCCGCGCCTGGTCATGCTGGTAGGTCCAGCCGGCCTGGCCGATCGGGCTGACGTAGACGAAGCCGACCTTGAGCGGTTCGGCGGCGGAGGTGGGTGTGTTCACAAGCGCGCACGACAAGACAAGCAGCGGCGCGCCGATGAGGTTTTTGAGCATGGTTGTCCTCGACATGGCCACAGATCGGGAGAACAAGCGCGCGGTGGCACGCAGCGCCTGTAGGACAACGTCCAGGTCGGGATTGTAAGGAGAGCATGATGCGGCAGCCGATGCTCCAATTCGAGAGCGCCACGGCGGTTTCTCGTTGGGTCGACATGCACATCGCCATCTGGATCTTCACGTTCATCGGTCTGGCCATTTGGTCGCTGCTCACCTGGGGCCTGCACGCCCTGCTGTCGATCGATCCGAAGTGGCTCGACGACGTTGAAGCGCTGGTCAAGAACGTGCCCTACGCCGACGTCATCGAGCGCTGGTTCCCCGGCTGGGAGCAGTTGCTCGGCGTGGCCACGGACTTGGCGCAGACGGTGCTCGGCTGGGTCGGCAGCAATGCACCGCTGGTGGCGTGGATCGTCTGGGGCATCGGCGCGCTGATGCTGCTGTCGATGGGCGGTGTGCTCTCGCTCTTCGTCTGCCTGGTCAGCGAGAAGGAAGCGGCTCCGCGGACCCCGGGGCTGTCAACGTAGGTTCTTGCGCACCACCAGCTTGAGGCCCGACCAGACCTCGCTGACCGCGCACACCTTCACATCGACAAATCCCAGCGGCAGCGCCAGCTCGCGGATCGTGTCCTCGGTGATGTCGGTCGCCACCTTGGCACTCTTCTTCGGCCACGAAACCCACAGCGTTGCATCGGCCGGCAAGGTCTTGCGTTGATCCTGCAGAGCCTGCCCCAGCGTGGCGCGCTGCGTGGCGAACAAGTGCACGAAGCGCGTGCCGGCGCTGCGCCGCGAGACGATGCGCGCACCCGGCGGCAGCGGCGCCAACCACTGTGCGTACTCGGCGGGCGGATTGATCGCGTGCACGTCCGTGCCCTCGCCGATGCCGAGCTTGGCCGCGAGCGGTTTGCCCGAGTAGCCCGGCGCTGGCGCCGTTCCAGAGCGCGATTGGACTGCGGCGGCGAAATGCGCATCCAGCTCGGCGATCCACCTTGCCTTGTCGGCGGCGCTGGCAAAGCTGGCCTCGAAGCTGTTGCGCGCCAGCGTGTGAGCTTCGCGCGCGCCGAGCGCCGGCAGCGCCTCGAAGGTCTCGATGAAGTTCTGGTTCAGGTAGCCGCCGAAGTACGCCGGGTCGTCGCTGTTGATCGTGGCGCACAGGCCCGCTTGCAGCAGCGCCGGCAGGCTGTGCTCGGCCAGCGTGTCGAAGACGCGCAGCTTGATGTTCGACAGCGGGCACACCGTCAGCGGCATGCGCGACGCCGCCAGGCGCTGCACCAGCGCCGGAGACTCGACGCAGCGCACACCATGGTCGATGCGCTCGACATGCAGCACGTCGAGCGCCGACTCGATGTAGGCCGGCGGCCCCTCCTCGCCGGCGTGCGCCACCAGACGCAGCCCCAAGCGCCCGCGCACGCGCGAACACATGCGCGAATTTCTCCGGCGGGTGGCCGCGCTCGCTGCTGTCGAGGCCGACGCCGATGAACTGCTCGCGCCACGGCAGCGCCGCGTCGAGCGTCGCCATCGCCTCGTCTTCGCTGAGGTGGCGCAGGAAGCACAGGATCAGCTTCGCCTGCAGCCCCCACTCGGCGTGCGCACGATGGCAGGCATGCGACAGGCCGAGGATGACGTTCTTCATCGGCACGCCGCGCGCGGTGTGGGTCTGCGGATCGAAGAAGATTTCGGCGCAGCGCACGTTCTCCGCTGCCGCCTTTTCGAGGTACGCAAAGCCGAGGTCGAAAAAGTCCTGCTCGGTCAGCAGCACCGATGCGCCAGCGTAGTAGATGTCGAGAAAACTCTGCAGGTCCGAAAACGCATACGCAGCGCGCAGCGCTTCGATGCTCGGGTAGGAGAGCTGCACACCGTTGCGCGCCGCCAGCGCAAAGATCATCTCCGGTTCGAGCGAGCCTTCGATGTGGATGTGCAGCTCGGCCTTGGGCATCGTGCGCAGCAGCGCCGGCAGGCGCTCGCGCGGGATGCGGTCGAAGTGAATGGTGTTCATGGTCTCAATGCAAAAGGCCGCCGAAGTTGCCTGCGGCGGCCTCGATCATCGTTCGTTCAGCGACTCACTTCTTGTCGCCGGACGGCACCTTGCCGTCCACGCCCTTGACGTAGAAGTTGATGCCGAGCATGAACTTGTCGTCCGGCGTCACGTCCTTCTCGACCACGTTCTTGCCGTCCTGGCCGACGACCGGGCCCTTCCACGGGTGGAAGCTGCCGTCTTTCAAGCCGGCGCGCGCGGCGTCGACCTTGGCCTTGAGCTCGGCCGGCACCTTGTCGCTGATGGCGATCAGGTCGATCGCGCCCTGCTTGACGCCCCACCATTCCTGGGTCGTCTTCCAGGTGCCGTCGAGCGCGTCCTTGACCGCCTTCTTGTAGTACGGGCCCCAGTTGATGATCGCCGAGCCGAGGTGCGCTTCCTTGGCGAAGCTGCTCATGTCGCTGTCCCAGCCGAAAGCCATCTTCTTGTTCTTCTCGGCGGTCTGCAGCACCGCGGTCGAATCGGTGTTCTGGAACAGCACGTCGGCACCCTGGTTGATCAGGCTCTGCGCGGCTTCGCCTTCCTTCGGCGGATCGAACCACTTGCCGATCCAGACCACCTTGGTCTTGATCTTCGGGTTCACGCTCTGTGCGCCGAGGGTGAAGGTGTTGATGTTGCGGATGACTTCGGGGATCGGGATCGAGCCGACCACACCCAGCGTGTTGGTCTTGGTCATGCCGCCGGCGACCACGCCCGCCAGGTACGCGCCTTCGTAGGTGCGGCTGTCGTAGGTGCGCATGTTGTCGGCGGTCTTGAAGCCGGTGCCATGCTCGAACTTCACGTCCTTGGTGTCGGCCGCGACCTTCATCATCGGGTCCATGTAGCCGAAGGTGGTGCCGAAGATCAGCTTGTTGCCGTCGGCCACCATCTGCCGGATCACGCGCTCGGCGTCGGCGGCCTCGGGCACGTTCTCGACGTAGCTGGTCTTGATCTTGTCGCCGAACTCGGCCTCGATGGCCTTGCGGCCTTGCTCGTGTGCGTAGGTCCAGCCGGCGTCACCGACCGGGCCGACATAGGCAAAGGCAATCTTCAAGGGCTCGGGCTTGGCCGGCGCAGCAGAAGCGGCCGGCGCTGCAGCAGGTGCCGCGGCGGCGGGCGCCTCTTCCTTCTTGCCGCAGCCGACGAGGGCGGCGGCCACAGCCAGCGTGGACGCGCCGGACAGGCGAAACAACAAGCGCTTCTTGGAGTCGATCATGGGTTCTCCTGGTGCGAACGACGGGGGTTGGGAAGTCAGGAATTATGTGCGTGACCCAAACCGGGGCGTCATACGCCCGCTCGGATGCCTTTCATGCTCGCACGCATATACCGTGCCTTCACTCGCGCCCATCACTCGCGCATCAGGCGCAGCGCCTCGGAGTGGAACTCGCGCATGAAGAGCACCCAGACCACGCCCGCGCTGCCGACGGCGAAGGCGATCGGCGAGACCAGCCAGGCCGCGGCCGCGAAGGCGAAGTAGTAGGCGCGCAGGCCGTCGTTGAACGACTCGGCGGCCAGGCCCATGACGCCGCCGGCGCGGTCGGCAAAGCGTTCACGGTCGGCTTCGGAGAGGCTCTCGAACTCTTTGTGGTCCGGCGCCGCAGCCACCAGCAGCGCGCCCAGGCTGTACTGGCGCAGGCTCCAGGTGAAGCGGAAGAAGGCGTAGACAAAAACGCCGGTCAGCAGCAGCAGCTTCAGGTCGAGCACCAGGCGCGAGGTGCGCACGGCAAACGGCAGCTCCGAGACCAGCGCGCTGGTCTGCTCCGACGAGCCGAGCAAGGCCAGCAGGCCGCCGACGATCAGCAGCGTGGTCGAGGCAAAGAAGCTCGGGCTGGTCGACAGGTTCTGGACGACGATGGCGTCGATCACGCGAACATCGCGGCGCGTCGATTGCATCATCCACAACCGGCGCTCGCGGTTGCCTTCGGCCAGCAGCGAGGGCTGCACTGTCGAGCGGCGCTTGGCAAAGCGCGCATAGCCGATCCAGCAGAAGAAGTACCAGGCCAGCGCCAGCCACTCCCAGCGCGGCAGGGCAGAGAAGATCAGTTGCCAGAAATTGGTCACGGCGTGACTTTACCCACCCCCGGAGCGCCTGCGGCGCTTCCCCCTCAAGGGGGCCACGCTGGCGGACCGGCAGAGCCGGATCCGCGGCGTGCGCTTGGAGGTGCGTACCCCCGCGCGACGTCAGTGGGCGGCTCTTTGCGAGGCCGCCAACTTCAAAGCGGCGTTGACGACACCGGCCAGCATTGCTGCGGCCTTGGCGTCGGCCAGCGTGCCGTCGGCCGCAAACGCCTCGTGGGCCTTGCTCACTGCCTGCTGCTGCGGCACGACGAGCATCTGGAAGGCCATCTGCAGGTACTGGCGCATGGTGTTCAATGCCCGCAAGCCGCCGAGCGCGCCGGGCGAGCTGGCCAGCAGCGCCACCGGCTTGTTGCTGGTGGCGGCCAGGCCATCCTTCAGGCGCGACAGCCAGTCGAAGGCGTTGATCACCAGCGGCGTCGGAAAGCCGTTGTACTCGGGCGTGACGATCACCAGCGCATCGTGCGCGGCAATCGCATCGCGCAGCGCCGCCGCGCCGGCCGGCACGCCCTGCCCGGCTTCGATGTCGCCGTCGTACAGCGGCAAGGCCAGCGCGCGCAGGTCGAGCACCGTGGTTTGCGCGCCGGCCGCATCGGCCACGGCGCGCGCCGCGTCGCGCAGCTTGACGCTCCATGCGCCGTTGCGAGCGCTGCCGGCGATCAGCAGCAGCCTGGTCGGGGGCACGGCGCTCATCGCCGCCTCAGGCCTTGGCGTTGCGGCGCGCGTCGAGGCTCAGCGCCCCGGCGCCGAAAGCGAAGACGAACAGCAGGCCACCCGTGACGGAGAGGTTCTTCAAGAACATCAGCCGCTGCATCATCTGCTGATCGGCCGGCATGGACCAATAGTTGTGGAAGATGACGCTGGCCACGAGCGTGAACGCAGCCAGTGCCAGCGCCGCCCAGCGGGCCTGCCAGCCGACGATCAGCAGCACGCCGGCCACCAGCTCCACCACGCCGGCCGCGATGGCCAACAGCATCGGCGCCGGCAAGCCCTTGCTGGCGATGTAGCCGGCAGTGCCTTCAAGGCCGGTGAGTTTGCCGAAGCCGGCCAGCACGAACATCAGCGCCAGCAGGATGCGGGCGATCACGAGAGGAAATCCTTGGGTGTTCATCGAACGGGTCCTTTGAAGTGAAGAAGAAGGAATTATTTGAGCAGCGCGGCGGCTTCGACGATGCGCTGGCCGAAGGCGCGCGCGGTGGCGAGGTCGCCCGGAATCATTTCGTCGGTCGATGCATCGGAAGGTGACACCGTCATCAGGCCGCCGTAGCCGCCGATGTTGTTGAGGTCGTCGCGTGTGCTCGCTTTGGCATTGCTGGCGTGCATGCCCATGCCGGCCCACAGCATGCCGTGCTGCTGGCTGAGCGTCCAGAAGTAAGTCAGCGTCGAGAACTTGTCGCCGTTCAGCGTCGCCGAGTTGGTGAAGCCGGCGGCCAGCTTGTTGCGCCAGGCCTTGCCGAACCAGGGCTTGCTCGACGCGTCGGCAAACTTCTTGAACTGCCACGACGGCCCGCCCATGTAGGTCGGCGCGCCGAAGACGATGGCGTCGGCTGCCAGCAATTGGTCCCAGGCCCCGTCAGGCAGGTTGCCCTCGGCGTCGATCGCGATCAGTGCGCCACCGCTGCCCTCGGCCACCGCTTCGGCAACCTTCTTCGTGTGGCCGTAGCCGCTGTGATAGACGATGACGATTTTCTTGCTCATGTTGTTTCCTGAATTCAAGGCTGGAGATCGAAGACGATGACCTCGGCCTCGTGGCCCTGGTCGATGACGAGACGGCTTTCGCCGGAGAGTTTTGCGGCATCGCCCGCGGCCAGCGTCTGACCGTTGACGTTGACGCTGCCGCGCACCGCGTGCACATAGGCCAGGCGCTTGTCGTTCAGCGGCAGTTCGACGCGTTCCGCGCCATCGAACAAGCCGGCGTACATCGACGCATCGGCGTGAATGGTCACCGAGCCGTCGCGGCCATCCGGCGACGCGACCAGCTTCAGCGCACCGCGCTTGTCGGCCGCAGAGAACGCCTTCTGCTCGTAGCCCGGTGCAATGCCCTGCCGGTCCGGCAGGATCCAGATCTGCAGGAAGTGCGTGGTCTTGTCCGCGGCGTGGTTGAACTCGCTGTGCCGCACGCCGGTGCCCGCGCTCATGCGCTGAACCTCGCCCGGCACGATCGACGAGCTGTTGTTCATGCTGTCCTTGTGGGCGATGGCGCCATCGAGCACGTACGACACGATTTCCATGTCGCGGTGGCCGTGCGTGCCGAAGCCGGTGCCCGGCGCGATGCGGTCCTCGTTGATGACGCGCAGATTGCCGAAGCCCATGTGGGCCGGGTCGTGGTAGTCGGCGAACGAGAAGCTGTGGAAACTCTTCAGCCAGCCGTGATCGGCGTAGCCGCGGTCTTGGGATTTGCGAAGTGTCAACATGGTGAATGGACTGTAGGCAAGGCGACAAGCACTCGGGCACTGCACGCTTGAAGTACTCGTTCAAATAAGATGATAGGCTGATGAAGCACAAGATTCTGGAGGCCATGCGCCTGGCCGAGCAGGACCGGCGGCTGGACGGCCGCGTGGAGATCGACGACGCCTACCTCGGCGGCGAGTTCAGCGGCGGCAGCACCGGCCGCGGCGCCGACAACAAGGTGCCCTTCGTGGCGGCCGTGCAAACCACCGCTGCCGGCCATCCGGTGTACACCTGCCTGCAGCCGCAGCCGCCCACCAGCCAGGCCATGGTCGAATTCGCCGACGCTCACCTGGGTGCTTCCACCGTGGTTGTCTCCGATGGGCTGCGCTGCTTCATGGCTGTCACGCAGCGCGGCATCCGGCACGAGCGCACCTTGGTGCGTCCCAACGTGCATGGCAGGGCCGCTTGCGTCAAGCTGGCGCAGTTCAGGGCCGTCAACACCCTGCTGGGTAACCTGAAGAACGCCATCAACGGCACCTACCACGCCTTCAACTTCGCCAAGTACGCTCACCGCTACCTCGCCGAGTTCCAGTTCCGCTTCAACCGCCGCTTCGACATGACAACTATCCTCAACAGCCTGCTCGCCAGCCTCCTTGCCGCACCGCCGTCGCCAGAGCTTTGGCTGCGGACTGCTGAGGTTGCTCGTAATAGGTGAACGCATGACGGATCGCCGCAACGCCCTGACCCCGGATGCCCTGGTGATGATGGACACCATCGCCAAGGCCGGCAGCTTTGCCGCTGCGGCGCGCGAACTCGGCAAGGTGCCGTCGGCGCTGACCTACAGCGTGCGCCAATTGGAAGACGCGCTCGACGTGCTGCTGTTCGACCGCAAGAGCGGCCAGGCCGTGCTCACCGCGGCCGGCGAAGAGCTGTTGCGCGAGGGCCGGCGCCTGTTGGCCGAGATGGACGCGGTCGCCAACCGCGTGCGCCGTGTGTCTTGCGGTTGGGAAACACAACTCACGGTGGCGGCAGACGGTGTCATCTCACGCCTGACGCTGTTCGAGCTGTGTGAAGCCTTCTTCGCACTGCGCCCCGTCGAAGGCAGCGACGACGGTCCGGGCACGCGCCTGCGTTTGCGCAGCGAAGTGCTCGGCGGCACCTGGGAAGCGCTGCTCGCCGGCGAGGCCGATCTGGCCATCGGCGTCGGCAGCGGCGCGGTCACGCCGCCGGCCGGCATCGAGCTGAAGCCCTTGGGCGAGATCGACTTTGTCTTCGCCGTGGCACCGCACCACCCGCTGGCCGCGCACGAGGGGCCCATCGGCGACCACGAACTGCTGCGCCACCGCGCGGTGGCGGTCGCCGACAGCGCGCGCCGCCACGAGCCGCTGACCTTTCATCTGCTGCCTGGACAGGACGTGTTCACCGTGGCCACGGTGCAGGCCAAACTCGAAGCGCACCTGCGCTGCCTGGGCTGCGGCTTCCTCGCCGAGCCGATCGCGCGCGAGCACATCCGCGCCGGCCGACTGGTGGTGAAGGAAGTGCAGCGCGACAACCCGCGCGCGCGCATGAGCTACGCCTGGCGCGCCGGTGCTGCGCCCGATCCGAAGAAGCCGCCGCAAGGTCTGGCGCTCGGCTGGTGGTTGCAGCAACTGGAGAGCGAGACCACGCGGCGTGCGCTGCTGGAGCGGCATGCGGGGTTGCCGACAGCGGTGGATTGACTTGGCAATCCGTTCGCACCCACACCCGTTCGGGCTGAGCCTGTCGAAGCCCTTGCGTCGCGCCGCAGGCCTTCGACAGGCTCAGCGCGAACGGAGCAATGCGCGTGAGTGAGTACGTCGGCCGCTTTGCGCCGAGCCCGAGTGGCCCGCTGCACGCCGGCTCCTTGGTGGCGGCGCTCGCAAGCTGGCTCGACGCACGTGCGCATGGCGGCACGTGGCTGGTGCGCATCGAAGACGTCGATGGCCCACGCACCGCACCCGGTGCGGAGAGCGAAATCCTGCGCCAGTTGCATGCACTCGGACTTGTGCCGGATGCGCCCCCATTGCGCCAGAGCGAACGTAGCGCACGCTACGAGCGCGCGTTGCTGCAACTGCGCGAGGCGGGCCTCGCCTACCCCTGCGGCTGCACACGGCGCGATATCGAAAGCGAACTGGCTGCGCTCGGCCAGCCGGCGCAGCGCGGCGCTGAACTGGTCTATCCCGGCACCTGCCGCAACGGCTTGAACGGCAAACCCGCACGCGCGTGGCGGCTGCGTTGTGGCGAAACCACGCGCATCACCTGGCACGACCGCCGCCTCGGCGAACAACAGCAGGACGTGACGCACGCCGTCGGCGACTTCGTGCTGCAACGCGCCGACGGACCGTGGGCGTATCAGCTGGCGGTGGTGGTCGACGACGCCGAGCAAGGCATCACCGACATCGTGCGCGGCGAAGACCTGGCCGACAACACTGCGCGCCAGATCCACCTGCAACGCCTGCTCGGCCTGCCGACACCACGCTACCTGCACACGCCGCTGGTGCGCGATGCGCGCGGCGAGAAACTGAGCAAGAGCAATGGTGCGGCGCCACTGGATGTGAGCGATCCGCTCGCCGTGCTGCGCGACGCCGCCGAAGCCCTCGGTCTGCCACTCTCCCGCGCCGTGACGCTGGACGAGTGGCTGCAGCACGCGGTGCAGGCGTGGCACCTGCGCTGGCCGCTCGCGTGAAGGCTCAGCGCAGTTGCTGCGCCAGCGCTTCGAGTTGGTCGATGCAGGTGCCCCAGCCGTCGAAGAAACCCATCTGCTCGTGCTGGTCGCGCGTCGCCTTGTCCGGGTGCATCACGCTGGCGATATAGCGCGTGCCACCGCCTCGTCGGCCATCGAGATGTGCGCGGTGAACGGCATCCACGGCGTGGCCGGCCGCCAGTCGGCGAGCAGCATCGACGTGAAGACGAGGCGTTGCTGCGGCACGACCTCGACGAAGCAGCCCGGGTTGTCGCTGGTGCCGCCGTCGGGGCCTTGCATGAAAGTGTGAAAGGCGCCGCCCGGGCGCAGATCGAAGGCGCGGACCTCGGTCGTCCACGGCTTCGGGCACCACCACTCTTTCAACAGCGCGGGATCGGTCCAGGCCCGCCACAGCGTCGCCCGCGGCGCGCGCACGAGGCGCGAGATGATCAGATCGTGAGCGTCAGCGTTGACGTCGTTGTTTGGGTTGGGCACGGGACGACTCCTGTTGGTGAAGTGTTTCGACGAAGGTGGCCATGCGATCGCTGCGCGCTTGCCACAGCGCTCGCTGCTCGGCGATCCAGCGCTCGGCCTGCGACAACGCCAACGGTCGCAGCTCGCAAGTGCGCGTGCGCCCGGTCTTGGTCGAGCGGATCAGGCCGCTGCGCTCGAGCACGGCCAGGTGCTTCATGAACGACGGCAGCGCCATCGCGAACGGCGCCGCCAGCACCGACACCGACTCCGGTCCGCGGCCGAGCAGGTGGACGATGGAGCGCCGCGTCGGATCGGCCAACGCGTAGAACACGTCGGTAAGGACTGCACTTTGGTTAGCCATTCGGCTTAGTATAGAGGTCAGGCCGAGCTTGGCAAGCTCCCGCTCACGCCGCGCCGATCAGCGCCATCAACGCCGGCAGCGTGTCGGCCTCGTGCAGCGGCTTGTCGTCGCGGATGCGCAGCATGCGCGGGAAGCGCACCGCGATGCCGCTCTTGTGGCGCGGGCTCTGCTGGATGCCTTCGAAGCCGAGTTCGAAGACGAGGGTTGGCTTGACGCTGCGCACCGGGCCGAACTTCTCGAGCGTCGTCGCGCGGATGGCGCGGTCGACGCGTTTGAATTCCTCGTCGGTGAGACCCGAGTAGGCCTTGGCGAACGGCACCAGTTGCAGCGCACCGTCGATCGCGGGTTCGCGTCGCGCGATGGCGTCGATCACGGCCTGCGCTTCTTCAACGCTTGCCGGTGCACGGCTCCAGACCGCGAAGGTGTAGTCGGTGTAGACGCTGGCGCGGCGGCCGTGACCGGCCTGCGCGTAGATCAAGACTGCGTCGGCGGTCATCGGCTCGATCTTCCACTTCCACCAGGTGCCGTCGGCCTTGGTGCGGCCGCTGCCGTACGCCGCGCTGCGGTGCTTGAGCATGAAGCCTTCGACGCCACGCTCGCGCGATTGCGCGCGCAGCGTGGCATACGCGGGCCAATCGTCGGCATGCACGAGCGGCGACAAAGCGACGCCGCTGTCTTTCAATCGCGACTTCGAGCCGCGCGCGGCGTTCGTGCTGCGGCAAGCGCGCGAACGTCCGTCGCGGCATCTTCGAGCAGGTCGTAGGCGACGAAGCGCACCGGCGCGTCGGCCAGCAGCTTCTTGCCGAGCACCTTGCGGTTCAGCCGCTTCTGCAGCAGCGCAAACGGCGCCGGTTGCGCAGCACCCTCGGGCCAGACGAGCAGCTCGCCGTCGAGCACGGTGCCATCGGGCAGCGCAGCCAACGGCGCCAGCGCATCGGGAAAGCCTTCGCTGATCAGCTCTTCGCCGCGCGACCACAGCCAGACGCGGCCGGCGCGTTTGACCGCTTGGGCACGGATGCCGTCGTACTTCCACTCGACGAGCCAATCGCTGCACGGACCGAGCGATTCGGGTGTGTTTCGGGCGCTTCGAGCGCATGGGCGAGAAAGAACGGATAGGGCTGGCCGCTGTCGGTCGCCGTTTGCTGCGTCGCGGGCGCGAGCAGCGCGGCATAGCGCTCGGCCGTCGGCGCGCTGCGCGCATCGGTGTAGCCCATCATGCGTTGCGCCACGAGCTTGGCATCGAGCCCGGCACCTTGCGCCAGCGCGCGCTGCACCAGCAGCTTGCTGACGCCGACACGAAAGCCGCCGCCGATGAGCTTGGTCAGCAGGAAGCGCTGCGGCGTGTCGAGTGCGCTCCACCACTGGCGCAATGCGGCGGCTTGGGCTTCGGGCGGCTGTCCGCGCAGCGGTGCCAGGCGCTCCTGCACCCAGACCGCGAGGCCTGTTTCGTCGCTCGCATCGCCCGCGGGCAGCACGAGTGCAATGGTTTCCGCCAGATCGCCCACGGCCTGGTAGCAGGCATCGAACAACCAGTCGTCGATGCCGGCCACCTCGCACGCCGTGCGCCGCAGCACCGCCGTCGGCACGGTCTGGCGCGGCTTGCCGCCGGCGAGGAAGTACGCGGCCCAGGCGGCATCGGCGATGGGTGCGTCGGCGAAGTAGCGCTGCATGACCTCGACCTTGTGGCCCGTGGCGGTGCTCGCATCGAGCGCGGCGAACAAGGCAGCGAAGGATTTCATGCCTGAACTTCGTGGGCGGCTTCGGCCGCGTCGTCGCCATACGCCGTTTGGAAACTCTGCGCGTTCAAGCCCTTCTCGCTGAGCCAACGCACCATCACCGCTTCGTAGCCATGCGTGACGATCACGCGCTCGGCGCCCGTCCCCGCGATGGCGGACTGCAGACCCGGCCAGTCGGCGTGGTCGCTGAGCACGAAGCCGCGATCGACGCCCTGCCGCCGCCGTGCGCCGCGCAGTTGCATCCAGCCGCTGGCAAAGGCGTCGCTGGCGTCGCCGAGCCGCTTCGCCCACGCACTGCCCTGCACGGCCGGCGGCGCCAGCGCCAGCGCGCGCTTGAGGTCATCCCGCGGCACGTCGTCGATGCGCTGCGTCGCCGGCAGTGCGACGCCTGCCGCACGGTACGCCGCATTCAGCGGCTCGACCGCACCATGCGCAACGATCGGCCCGATGCCCGCATCCAGGCCCGCCAACAAACGCTGCGCCTTGCCGAAGCTGTAGCCGAGCAGCAGGCTGGCCCGCCCGGCGTCGGCATTGGCCTGCCACCAGGCGTTGATCTCGGCCAGCACCTCCTGCTGCGCGCGCCAGCGGTAGATCGGCAGGCCGAACGTGGACTCGGTGATGAAGCAGTCGCAGCGCACCGGCTCGAACGGCGCGCAGGTGGCGTTGACGTCGCCTTCGACACCGCTGACGAAGTAGT
The DNA here is from genome assembly GCA_963738425.1 of uncultured beta proteobacterium. Classification (GTDB taxonomy): domain Bacteria; phylum Pseudomonadota; class Gammaproteobacteria; order Burkholderiales; family Burkholderiaceae_C; genus CADEEN01. Next base: position 151,332 of record CAVTWT010000036.1, read on the forward strand.
CGCCCGACGCCACCCAGACACGACCCGCATGCTCGACACGCACCTGCGCCGAGCCGAGCACATGGCCAGCGGGGTGCAGGCTGACCGCACACCGTTGATCTCGACGCCTTCGCCATACGCCAGCCCCTGCAACGTGATGCCCGCACCGAGCCGCGCGCGCAACACGCCTTCGCTGACCGCGGTGGCCAGGTACGCGCCATGCCCGACACGCGCATGGTCGGCATGGGCGTGCGTGAGCACCGCACGCGCCACAGGCCGCCACGGGTCGATGTGAAAATCGCCCGCGGGGCAGTACAGGCCCTCGGGGCGCAACACGATCAGGTCTTCACCGGCGGACATCGGCCCCAGTGTGTCGCATCATTGCGGCTTCGTTTTTTCAAACCACAAGGAAACCAAGGATGTCCAGCACCACCACCGCCAGCGGCCTGCAGTACGAAGACGTGACCGTCGGCAACGGCGCTGCCGCGAAAGCCGGCAAGGAAGTCACCGTGCATTACACGGGCTGGCTCTATGACCCGGCGGCCGCCAACAACCGCGGCAAGAAATTCGATTCGAGCAAGGACCGCAACGACCCCTTCAAGTTCGACCTCGGCGCCGGCATGGTGATCGGCGGCTGGGACGAAGGCGTGCAAGGCATGCAGGTGGGCGGCAAGCGCGTGCTGACGATCCCGCCGCAGCTCGGCTACGGCGCACGTGGCGCCGGCGGCGTGATCCCGCCGAATGCGACGCTGGTGTTCGAAGTGGATCTGTTGGCGGTCTGATCGAACAGGCAAACAGAACACGATGACCAACCCCTACGCGCCGCCCGGCGCCCCCGTCACCGACATGAACCGGCCGCCGGCCGGCTGGGGCAAAGTGCTGGCGATGATCGCCGCCGGGTGGCTGCTGGCCAACTTTCTGGCGTGGCTGATCGCGCCGCTGTTGGCGAGCGCCGCCGTGCAGGCCCTGGGCGAAGAGCCGGACAAGCCGGTGACGATGTTCCTGGCGATCGATCTCTTGCTTTCGATCGCCGCGATCTACGCCGGCTGCCGTGTGGCGGCGTGGGGTTCGCGCGGACGCATCGTCATCGCCGCGTTGGGTGTGGCCGTGTTGAGCACCCTGTTCTACCTCTACCAGATCGGCGGCTTCGCGGGCCTGATCAGCGCTGAGTTTCCACTCTGGTACCAACTCTTTCCGGTCAACCTGGTGGCGCTGTTGCTGGCGCTCTGGTCGTCAGGTGTGTCGAAGACCTAACGATGCCGACGCAAACCTTCCCGGCCGAAGGCGGGTGCGACTGCCGCGCCGTGCGCTATCGCCTGCAAACCAGACCGCTGTTCGTCCACTGCTGCCATTGCCGCTGGTGCCAGCGCGAAAGCGGCGCCGCGTTTGCGCTCAACGCGATGATCGAAGCCGATCGGGTGATCAACCTCGGCGCCGATCCCGAGGTGGTGGACACGCCTTCGGGCAGCGGCTTCGGCCAGAAGATCGCACGCTGCCCGGCCTGCCGCGTCGCGGTGTGGAGCCACTACGCCGGCTCCGGCCCGGTGGTGAAATTCGTGCGAGTCGGCACGCTCGACAACCCGGACCTGCTGCCACCCGACGTGCACATCTTCACCGCGTCGAAGCAGCCGTGGGTGGTGCTGCCGGCAGACACGCCGGCGTTCGCGGAGTACTACGAACGCGAGCAGTTGTGGCCAGCGCAAAGTCTGGCGCGCAGGCAGGCGATCCTGCCGTTGATCGAGGCCTATCAGGCCTCACGTACGAAGTAGCGATGTCGCCCTCTCAACCTCTCTTGGAGAAACCGTTCATGCACAAAAAACTCCTTGCAGCAACCCTCGGTGCCGTGATGGCGCTCGGCTCGGCCACGGTGCTTGCCGCCAGCCACGCCGCGGGCGAAAAGAACAGCACCTGGGAAGACGTCAAGTCCTGGACCCACGAGAAGAAAAACGACGCCGTGGCGGCCGGCAAGAAGATGATCGCCGCGACCGACAAGAAGATGGAAGAACTGCAGGCCCAGGCGAAGAAAGCTGGCACCGAAACCAGCGAGGCCCACAAGCAGAACATGAAGGACCTTCAGGCCAAGAAGGCCGCGGCTGCCGCCCAACTCGAGAAGTTGGAGAAGGCCGGCGCGACCGCGTGGACCGGCACGCGGGATGCTTTTGCCGCCGCCTACAAGGACCTCACCGAGTCGAGCGACAAGGCCACGGGCGCGAAGAAGTAGCGCGGCCGGACACGGCAGCGCAGGCTCAGGCCGTTGCTGAAAAGCTGACGCGCAGGTTGTTCAGCATCGCGTCAACCATGGCGTCCAGGTCGTAGCGCGGCCGCCAGCCCCAATCGTGCTGCGCGGCGCTGTCGTCGATCGAGCGCGGCCAGCTGGCGGCAATGGCCTGGCGAAAATCGGGCACGCAGTCCATCGTGAACGACGGCATGCGCTGCCGAATGGCCGCAGCGATCTGCAGCGGCGTGAAGCTGATGCCGGCCAGGTTGTACGAGGTGCGCTCGATCACCTGCTCGGCCGGCGCCTGCATCAGCGCCAAGGTCGCGCGGATGGCGTCGTCCATGTACATCATCGGCAGCGCCTGGTCTTCTTGCAGGAAGCAGGTGTAGCGGCCCTCTTTCAAGGCCGCGTGAAAGATCTCGACGGCGTAGTCGGTGGTGCCGCCGCCGGGTGGTGTCTTCCAGCTGATCAGGCCGGGATAGCGCAGGCTGCGCACATCGACGCCGTGATGCTTGTGGTACCAGGCACACCAGCCCTCGCCGGCGAGTTTGCTGATGCCGTAGACCGTGCTCGGGTCCATCACGGTCTTCTGCGGCGTCTGCTCTTGCGGTGTGCTCGGGCCGAAGGCAGCGATCGAGCTCGGCCAGAAGATGCGCTCCAGCTTGTGCGAGCGCGCCACTTCGAGCACGTTCAGCAAGCCCTTCATGTTCAGGTCCCAGGCCCACATCGGGTGCTTCTCGCCGCGCGCCGACAGCGCGGCGGCAAGGTGATAGACCTGCGTGATGCCGTGGCGCTCGACGATCTGCGTCAGGCCGCCGATGTCGGTGCAGTCGAGCGCTTCGTGGGCCAGGCCGGGCACCCTGCCCTCGGGAGCGAGGTCGCTGGTGACGACGGCATCGTCGCCGTGTCGTTCGGCCAGCGCGATGGCCAGCTCGGTGCCGATCTGGCCGTTCGCGCCGATGATGAGGATCTTCACTTGATCAGATCCAGCTCGCGCCCGGCTTGAGCGAACGCCTTGACGGCCGCTTCGAGGTGGTGCCGCTCGTGCACCGCGCTCATCTGCACGCGAATGCGCGCCTGGCCCTTGGGCACCACGGGGAAGAAGAAGCCGACGACATAGATACCGAGTTCGAGCAGCCGCGCCGCGAGCTGCTGCGCCTTGACCGCGTCATAGAACCATGATCGGCACGATCGGATGCTCGCCGGGCTTGATGTCGAAGCCGGCCTCGGTGATCGCGTGGCGAAAGAACTTCGTGTTGTCTTCGAGCTTGTCGCGCAGCGCGGTGCTGGATTCGAGCAAGTCGAGAACCGCAATCGACGCGCCAGCGATCGCCGGCATCAGCGTGTTCGAGAACAGGTAGGGCCGCGAGCGCTGGCGCAGCAACTCCACCACCTCCTTGCGCGCCGCGGTGAAGCCGCCCGAGGCGCCGCCCAGGGCCTTGCCGAAGGTGCCGGTGACGATGTCGATCTTGCCGAAGACGTCCGCGGTGCTCGTGCGTGCCGCGCCCGGTCTTGCCCATGAAGCCGCTGGCGTGGCACTCGTCGATGGCCAGCAGCGCGTCGTAGCGGTCGCACAGCGCGCGCATCGCGTCCAGCTGCGCGATCGTGCCGTCCATCGAGAACACGCCGTCGGTGAAGACCATCGTGAAGCGCGCGCCTTTGGCCCTGGCCTCCTGCAGGCAGCGCTCGAGGTCGGCCATGTCGTTGTGTTCGTAGCGCCAGCGCTGGGCCTTGCACAGGCGGATGCCGTCGATGATCGAGGCGTGGTTGAGCGCGTCGCTGATGATCGCGTCCTGCTCACCGAGCAGCGGCTCGAACAGGCCGCCGTTGGCATCGAAAGCCGCGGCGTAGAGGATGGCGTCTTCGCAGCCGACGAAGCGCGCGATGCGGGCTTCCAGCGTCTTGTGCAGGTCCTGCGTGCCGCAGATGAAGCGCACGCTGCTCATGCCATAGCCATGCGTGCGCAGCGCCTCGTGCGCAGCCTCGATGACCTTCGGGTGCGACGACAGGCCGAGGTAGTTGTTGGCGCACAGGTTGATGACCTCGCGGCCCTCGGTCGTTCTGATAGTCGCACCCTGCGGCGTCGTGATCACGCGCTCGCTCTTGTACAGGCCGGCGGCACGCAAACCGTCAAGTTCGTTTTGCAGATGGGTGAAGAAGGCTGTGCTCATGGCAGTACACTCGGTTCGTTGATTTCCAGTATATCGAACAAACGTTCAATGGCAACTCGAAAGACCACGACCCCACGCTCGCCACTTCGGCCGCAACCGCCGCGCGTTGGTGCTGCGCTGGCCGCATTGCGCGAGCAGCGCGGCCTGTCGCTGGACGAAGTGTCGCGCCAAGCGGGTGTCTCCAAGTCGATGTTGTCGCAGATCGAACGCGGCCAGGCCAACCCGACCGTGGCGGTGGTGTGGCGGCTGGCCACAGCATTCGGCGTGCCGCTGGGCGAACTGCTGGGCGAAGCCAAGCCGCCCGAGCCGCTGCTGGCCACTGTGCCGGCGCACGCGACGCCGCTGCTGGCCAGCCCGGACGGCAAATGCGAACTGCGCATCCTGGGCCCCATCGATCTGGCCGGGCGCTTCGAGTGGTACCAGCTCAGCGTGCAGCCCGGCGGTGCGCTCGACTCGCGCGCGCACGAACCCGGGTCGCGCGAGCACCTGACGGTGCATGCCGGCACACTCGAAGTGCATGCTGGCGCCGAGAGCGCGCGTCTGCGTGCGGGAGAGACGGCGCGCTACGCCGTCGATGTACCGCACCGCATCCACAACCCAGGTAAGTCCGCGGCGCAGGCCCTGCTCGTCGTCATCCACGCGGCGTGATGGCCGTGGCTGGAAGGTGAATATTCCCCCTTAAGGGTGAATGACAACGCGCCCCTCGCAGTGCGACGATGCACGCGCGATGAAGCTCGACGACACACCTGCCCGCGCACTCTCGGCCGATCCGGCCGAGCGCCTGGTCGATGCGATCGATCTGCCGATTGGCCGGTGGGGACGTTCGGGCTTGTCGAGCGATGATGCGACGCTGCTGTTCTGCAACGGGCCCTACGTGCGCTGGGCCGGCCGGCCGAGCGAGGAGCTGGTGGGCTGCACGCTGTCCGAACTTTATGGCGCCGCGGCGTGGGCCGCAGCGAGCGAAGCCTTTGCCGCCGCCTTCAACGGCCGCACCGTCAGCTACGAGCGCCACCTCACGCACCAGGGTGCGGCCTCGCGCTGGGCGCGCGTGCAGGTCTTCCCCGACCGCAATGCGCAAGGCGAGGTCGAAGCGGTCTACACGATCGCCTTCGACATCCACCAGGACGTGATCGAACGCGAGCAATTGCTCGAAGCACGGCAGCGCCTGAACCGATTCACCGAACACATCCCGTACCCGCTGACCTATGTTGATCGCGAGTACAAGCTGCGCTTCGTCAACCTGGCCTATCAGCAAGCAGTCAGCATGCCGGCCGCGGCCTTGATCGGCCGGCCGATCGGCGAGGTGCGCGGCGCCGCTCGCTGGGCCGAGCATCAGCCCTACTTCGACCGAGCGCTGGCCGGCGAGTCGGTGCAGTACACGCGCCTGGTGCCGGGCCCGCAGAACTCGCCGCAGGGTGCGCGCTGGATGCGCACGAGCTACGTGCCCGACCTCGACGATGGCGGCGGCGCAGTGCAGGGTGTCTACACCGTGACCATCGACGTGCACGAGCTGACCGAGGTGCAACAACGCCTGGCACGCACCGCAGAGCGCGACGCGCTCACCGACGCGCTCTCCCGCCGCACGATGATGGAGCGGCTGGACACCGCGGCTGCAGCCTGCACCACGCAGCCGGTGGCGCTGTTCTTCATCGACCTCGATGGCTTCAAGGCCCTCAACGATGCGCATGGCCACGCCGCTGGTGACGTGCTGCTGGTCTCGCTGGCGCAGGCGCTGCAGCAAGCGGTGCGGCTCGACGATGCGGTGGGCCGCTTTGGCGGTGACGAGTTCCTCGTGCTGGCCACCGTGCGCGATGCGGCGGGCGCCGCGGCGCTGGCCACGCACCTGCTGGAGGCCGTTCGCGCCTGCGCGGCACAGTGCAGCGGGGCCGCTGGCGTATCGGCCAGCATCGGCTACGCGCTGGCGCCGCAGGATGCGACGCAGGCGCTGCGGCTGCTTCAACTGGCGGACACGGCCATGTACGAGGCCAAGCGCGCGGGCAAGGACCGCGTGATGCACTGCAAGGGCTGAAAGCCGCAGCCGATCAGATCAGATCGGCGACGGTCAATCGTTCCAGCCCGGTGCGTTCGCGAAACGCCCGTGTTGCCGGCGTCGATTCGAGCAGCAGCGCGTTGATCAGCGCGCGCGCCGGCGTCGTTGCCGGATCGGCCAGAAGCACGAGGCGCTGGCCGCCCTCTTCGTCCAGACGCGCCACCCAATCCATCGCCGCCAGTGCATCGACCACCGGTTCGACTTGCAGCGGATCGGTGCCCAGGGAGGCCGCCAGGTCGTGCAGGGCCAGACCGCGCGCGCTGCCGCTCTTTGCGCGCGCCAATGTGCCGATCACCGACAGCGACAGCGCAAAGCGATGCCCCGGCGCCGTCGGCATGCGCGCGATGCGCATCGACAGGCTCGGCGCATAGGCCGCGATCACGGCGCCCCAGAGCACGATCAGCCAGCCGACATAGATCCACAGCAGCAGGATCGGCACGGCGGCAAAGGCGCCATAGACCGCCGAGATCGTCGGTATGGTGCCGACGTACCAGGCGAGCAGGCGCTTGGCGACTTCGATGCCGATGGCCACGAAGACACCGCCGGCCAGCGCATGGCGCCACCGCACATGCGTGTGCGGCACGTAGTGGTACAGGGCGGCCATGCCAAGCGCCAACAGGGCGAACTCGATCACGTTGAGCAGCATGGCCACGCCGCCGGGCAGCGTGCCGACAATGCCCTGGCTGGCCGTCAGCACCCACGATGTCAGCGACAGGCTGATGCCGAGCAGCAAGGGGCCGAGGGTCAGCGCGCCCCAATAGACGAGCACGCGCTTGGCGATCGGCCGCGGCCGGCGCACGCGCCAGATGGCGTTGAGCGCGCGGTCGATCGTCAGCATCAAGGCCAGCGCCGTGATGACCAGCAGGCCCAGGCCGACGCCGCCCAGCCGCGCCGCCTTGGCAGCAAACTGCGTCAGCGCCGACAGCACCGGCTTGGCAATGCCATCGGGCACCAGCGCCTGCAGGAAGTACTTCTCCAACGCCGTCTGAAAGCTCGCGAACATCGGGAAGGCGCTGAACACGGCCAGCATCACCGTCATCAGCGGCACGAGGGCGATCAGCGTCGTGAAGGTCAGGCTGCTCGCGGTCAAGCCGAGCCGGTCTTCGCGGAAACGCTCACGCAGCGTGCGTGCGGTGTCGAGCCAGGGCCAGCGCTGCAGCGTTTCGACGAGCTCGTTGGCGCGGCTGCGCCATTGCGAAAGGACCAGGGTCATGGACATCATCCTATGATGCCAGCGATGAGTTCTGCTGCCGTTTCCGCCGCGCCAGATGGGGTGCTGCTGCGCACGCGCGCTGTAGCCCTGGGAAGCCTGCTCGCGCTGATCGCGCTCGGCCTGGCCTGGGAGCTGTGGCTCGCGCCGACCGGCGGGCGCACCTGGGCGCTCAAGGTGCTGCCGCTGGCCTTTGCCGTCGTCGGCCTGCTGCAGTTCCGCATGTTCACGCACCGCTGGCTGAGCTTGTTGGTGTGGTTGTACGTGGCCGAAGGCCTGGTGCGCGGCGTCACCGAGCGCGGCCCGTCGATGACGTTGGCGTGGCTGCAAGTGGCGCTGTGCCTGGTGTTGTTCGCGGCCTGTTCGATGCATGTGCGGTGGAGGCTGAGAAAGAGATGACAGTGGCGTTGGTGGAATCGCTGCGCACTGCCGTCGGCGACGCGCACGTGCTGACGGAAGGTGATCGATCAGCCTGGGAACTCGACTGGCGCAAGCGTTGGCGCGGCAAGGCGCTCGCCGTCGTGCGGCCCGGCACCACCGATGAGGTGGCCGCTGTGGTGCGCGCCTGTGCGGCGCACGGCGCGGCGCTCGTGCCGCAAGGCGGCAACACCGGGCTCGTCGGCGGCGGCGTGCCGGATGCGAGCGGCACGCAGGTGCTGCTGTCGCTGTCGCGCCTGAACCGCATCCGCGAACTCGACCGCGCCAACCTCACGCTGACCGTCGAAGCCGGTTGCGTGCTGCAGACCGTGCAGCAATCGGCCGACGACGCCGGCCTGCTGTTCCCGTTGTCGCTGGCCGCCGAAGGCAGCTGCACGATCGGCGGCAATCTGGCCACCAATGCCGGCGGCACCCAGGTGCTGCGCTATGGAAATGCACGCGCGCTGTGCCTGGGCCTCGAAGTGGTCACCGCGTCGGGTGACGTCTGGCATGGCCTGTCGGGCTTGCGCAAGGACAACACCGGCTACGACCTGCGCGACCTCTTCATCGGCAGCGAAGGCACGCTCGGCATCATCACCGCAGCCACGCTGGCGCTGCACGCCAAACCCGCAGCGACGATGACGGCCATGGCCTCGTGCGCATCGCTGGCCGATTGCGTCGCGCTGCTCGGCATGGCGCAACAGCAGCTGGCGGCCGGGCTCACCGGCTTCGAAGCGATGAATGGATTCTCGCTGTCACTCGTCGCCAAACACATGCCGCAACTGCGCCAGCCGCTTCCCGCCGCACCGTGGACCGTGCTGCTCGAACTCTCCGACAACGAGAGCGAGGCCCACGCCCGCGAACGCTTCGAAGGTGTGCTCGGTCAGGCGCTCGAGCGCGGCATCATCGGCGACGCTGCGGTTGCCGAGAGCGTGGCGCAGTCGCACACGATGTGGCATCTGCGCGAGTCGATCCCGCTGGCGCAGGCCGAAGAGGGCCTGAACATCAAACACGACATCGCGCTGCCGGTATCGCGCATCCCGGCGTTCTGCGAGGCCACGCAAGTGGCACTCGAGCGCGCCGTGGCCGGCGTGCGCCTCGTCAATTTCGGCCACCTGGGCGACGGCAACCTGCACTACAACGTGCAGGCCCCGGTCGGTGTCGACGCTGCCACGTTCCTGGCCGAGCGCGAGCACGAGATCAATCACATCGTCTATGACGCCGTCGCGGCGCACGGCGGCTCGATCTCGGCCGAGCATGGCGTCGGTGTCTTGAAGCGCGAGGAACTGGTGCAATACAAGGACGCGACGGCGCTGGCGTTGATGCGTGCCGTCAAGCAGGCACTCGATCCTCGCGGGTTGATGAATCCCGGACGAGTCCTCTAGACCTCCTCGATTCGCTGGCTCCTGCGTTACTGCTCACCAGTCGCAAGGCGACGGCTGTTCGTGTTCGTGGTGGCGAAGAACCACCGGCCCGACCGGCTCAATCGGCTTGACGGCGGAGCGGCGACCGCGCGATTTCTTGTACTCCAGCATGAGCGCGGGCGCCGCGCCGCCCTCGGGCCATGCGCAAACCAGCCTACTGCAGCGTGTCCTTGAACACCGCCGGCACTGGCAACGGGTGCACGTCGATGCCCTCTTCCTGCAGGGCTTCGCGCTCTGCCGCGCTGGCCTGGCCACGGATTGCGCGCTCTTGCGCTTCGCCATAGTGGATGCGGCGCGCTTCGTCTGCGAAACGCTCGCCGACGTCTTCGGTGTTGGCCATCACGTGGCGCACGACTTGCAGCCATCGGGCCTGCATCGTCGCGCTCTCGTCTGCCGGCGCGGGCGGAGTGGGCGCGGCAGGCTCCTGCGCACCCGAGAGATTGAGCCGCGGCGCGCTCGGCAGCCGCACGATGACCTTGTCGGCGCACAGCGGGCATTCGATCAGACCGCGGCCGTTCTGATCCAGAAAGTCGTCGTCGCCGGCAAACCAGCCTTCGAAGCGGTGGCCGCTCTGGCAACGAAGGTCGATGACTTTCATCGCGTTGCTGCCGGGCCGCCCCAAGGCGACGCGGTTCCCCTCGGGGGACGCGAACGCAGTGAGCTCGGGGTCATCATCCTTCAATGGTAGCGATGCGGCAACTACGGCGCTGGCTGCCACACCAGTGGCCACAACCCGGCGCGGTACTTTTGCAGCCACAGCAGGCAGATCAGCGTCTTCGCGTCGGTGATGCCGCCGCTGGCGCACAGGGCGTCAACCTCGGCTTCGCTGTGGATCACGATCTCGAGGAACTCTTCGTCATCGAGCTTGGCCGCACCTCGTGTCAGGCCGCGCGCGAACCAGATCTCGATGCGCTCGTTGGAGTAGGCGATGGCGTTGTGCAGCAGGCCGGCCCGCGCCCACTCGCGGGCGACGTAGCCGGTTTCTTCTTCGAGCTCGCGCACGCCGCAGACGAAGGGCGCTTCATCGCCGTCGATCTTGCCGGCGGGGAACTCGAGCATGACGCGGCCCATCGGATAGCGGTACTGGCGCTCCATGACGAGGCGGCCGTCGTCCAGGATGGGCACCACGACCACGGCGCCGTTGTGCACGATGTATTCGCGCGTGGCTTGCGCGCCGTCGGGCAGCGCCACGGTATCGAGCCGCACGTCGAGGAAGCGGCCTTGCCAGACCTGTTCGCTGGCGACCGTCACCTCGCGCAAATGCGCGTCTTTGTTGTCACTCAAGTCGCGTCACGCTCTTCCAAGCGAACGCCGCGGATCCGGCTCTGCCGGGCCGCTGGCGTTGCCCCCTTGAGGGGGAAGCGCCGCAGGCGCTTCGGGGGTGGGTCATGTCGCCAATGCGCGCAGGATCGCCATGCTGCACAGCGCCATCAGGCCACCAGGCAGGATGCCCAACAGCAGCACCGCGGCGCCGTTGGCTGCGAGCAGCGCGTTGGCGCCACTGCCCTCTTGCGACGGTGCCGCGGCATCACCCGTCGGCTCGTCGAAGTACATCAGCTTGACGATGCGCAGGTAGTAGAACGCGCCGATCAGTGAGATCAGCACCGCGAACACTGCGAGCCACAGGTGGTGCGGCTGGTTGGTGGTGATCAGCGCCTGCAGGACTGCCAGCTTGGCGTAGAAGCCGGCCGTCGGCGGGATGCCGGCCAGCGAGAACATGAACACCGCCATCACGCCGGCCATCCACGGGCTGCGCTGGTTCAGGCCCGCGAGGTCGGAGAGTTCGTCGCACTCGAAGCCGCGACGCGCCAACAGCATGATCAGGCCGAAGGTGCCGAGCGTCGTCAGCACATAGACCACCATGTAGAACAGCGCCGAGCTGTAGGCGTTGCCGGCCGACAGCGTGTTGCCGCTGACGACGCCTGCCGTGAGCGCCAGCAGCATGAAGCCGATCTGCGCGATCGCCGAATAGGCCAGCATGCGCTTGAGATTGGTCTGCGCGATCGCGGCCAGGTTGCCGATCAGCAGCGACATGATGGCCAACACCGAGAGCATCTGCTGCCAGTCGGTGGCCAGACCCAGCATGCCCTCGACCAGCAGGCGCATCGTCATGCCGAAGGCAGCGAGTTTCGGCGCACCGGCGATGAGCAGCGTCACCGCGGTCGGCGCGCCGTGGTAGACGTCGGGCACCCACATGTGGAACGGCGCAGCGCCGAACTTGAACGCGAGGCCCGCAACGACGAAGACCAAGCCGAAGACCAGCACGCTCTGGTTGGCCTGGCCCCGGCCGATGACTTCGAACACGCGCTGGATGTCCAGGCTGCCGGTGGCGCCGTACATCATCGACAGGCCATAGAGCAGGAAGCCGGAAGCGAGCGCGCCGAGCACGAAGTACTTCATCGCCGCTTCGGTCGACGTGCCGTGGTCGCGCCGCAGCGCGACGAGCGCGTACAGCGACAGGCTCATCAACTCGAGGCCAAGGTAGACGACGAGGAAGTTGTTGGCCGAGACCATCACGCACACGCCGAGCAGCGAGAACAGCGACAGCGTGAAGAACTCGCCCTTCAACATTTCGCGGGCGCCGATGTAGGCGCGCGCGTAGCCGATGGTGATCATCACCGCCACTGTGGCGAAGAGCGCCAGCAGGTGGCCGAGCGGATCGGAGACAACCATGCCCTGCATCGCATAGACCGACTGCGCGCCGTCCAGCCGCACCAGGTGCAGCAGCGCCACGACAGCCAGCGACGCCTGCGTCAGCCAGAAGGTCGGGGCGCGCTGCTCGTCCTCGACGAAGAGATCGACCAGCGCGATCACGCAGGCCATCGTCAGCAGGACGATCTCGGGGGTGACGGCGGCCCAGTTCATAGTTTTGATTGACCCACGTGCTGGATCAGCTGCGTGACGCTCTTGTGCATCACATCAGTGAAGGGTTTCGGGTACACGCCCATCCACAGCACCGCGGCAGCCAGCAGCGCGAGCATCGTGAACTCGCGACTGTTGATGTCCGCCAGCGCCTTGACGTCGGCATTGGCCACGTCGCCGAAGTACACGCGCTTGACCATCCACAGCGTGTACGCAGCGCCGAAGACGAGAGTGGTTGCCGCCAGCAAGCCGAGCCAGAAGTTGAACTTCACCGTTCCGAGGATCACCATCCACTCGCCGACGAAGCCGCTCGTGCCCGGCAGGCCGCAGTTGGCCATGGCGAAGAAGACGGCGAAGGCGGTGAAAGTCGGCATCGTGTTGACGACGCCGCCGTAGGACGCGATCTCGCGCGAGTGCACGCGGTCGTAGAGAACGCCGATGCACAGGAACATGGCGCCCGAGATGAAGCCGTGGCTGATCATCTGCACGATGCCGCCGGAGATGCCGAGCTCGCTGAAGATGAAGAAGCCGAGGGTGACGAAGCCCATGTGCGCGATCGAAGAGTACGCAACGAGCTTCTTCATGTCCTGCTGCACGAGGGCGACGAGGCCGATGTAGAGCACGGCGATCAGCGACAGCGCAATGATCAGCCAGTCCCAATGACGCGACGCATCCGGCGCGATCGGCAGCGAGAAGCGCAGGAAGCCGTAGGCGCCGAGCTTCAACATGATCGCCGCCAGCACCACCGAGCCGCCGGTGGGCGCTTCGACGTGGGCGTCAGGCAGCCAGGTGTGCACCGGCCACATCGGCACCTTGACCGAGAAGGCAGCGAAGAAAGCGAAGAACAAGAGGCTCTGCGCCGACAGCGGCAGCGGCAGCTTGTGCCAGTCGAGGATCTCGAAGCTGCCGCCGGACTTGTAGTACAGATAGATCAGCGCGACCAGCATCAGCAGCGAGCCGAGCAGCGTGTAGAGGAAGAACTTGAACGCCGCGTACACACGCCGCGGCCCGCCCCACATGCCGATGATGATGTACATCGGGATCAGCGTGGCTTCGAAGAAGACGTAGAACAAGAGGCCGTCGAGGGCGCAGAACACACCGACCATCAGCCCCGACAGGATCAGGAACGCGCCCATGTACTGGTGCACGCGCTCGGTGATGACTTCCCACGCCGAGATGATGACGACGATCGTGATGAACGCCGTCAGCAGCACGAACCAGACCGAGATGCCGTCGACGCCCAGGTGGTAGTTGACCTTGAAGCGCTCGATCCACGGCAGGTTCTCTTCGAACTGCATCGCCGCACTGGCCACGTCGAAGCGGCTGACGAGAGGCAGCGTGACAAGGAAGCTCGCCACTGCCGCAATGAGTGCCATCCAGCGCACGGCATGGGCGTTCTCGTCGCGGCCGGTCGCGAGCAGCACGGCGCCCGCCAGGATCGGCAGCCAGATCGCAACGCTCAGCAGTCCCATTCAGCTCATTCCTCTTGTTGTTCTTGGTTTGTTGCTCTAGAGGCCGAACAGCGTTCGAACCTGCGGCCACAACTGCCAGGTCATCAGCCCGAAGATGCCCAGCAGCATGACCAGCGCGTAGAAATACAGGTGGCCGGTCTGGAACAGACGCGTCACTTGAGCAATGGCACCAACCGCACGCGCCGAGCCGTTGACCAGCGTGCCATCGATCAGCGCCACGTCGCCGCCCTTCCACAGACCGGTGCCGAGCAGGCGCGCGCCGGCGGACAGCACATGCTCGTTGAACCAGTCCATGTAGTACTTGTTGTCGAGCAGCTTGTAGACCCACTCGAAGCGGGCCTTGATGGCCGCGGGGATCGAGGGCTGCTTCAGGTAGAAGAACCAGGCCATGACGACGCCGGCCAGCGCCAGCCAGAACGGCAGCGTCATCAGGCCGTGCGTGGCCATCGCCAGCGCGCCGTGAAAGTTCTTGCCGAGCTCCGCCATTGCCGGATGCGCGGCGGCGTTGACGATGATCGAGTCCTTGAAGAAGTCGCCGTGCAGCATCGGGCCGATGGTCCAGTAGCCGATGAAGACCGAGGGCAGCGCGAGCAGGATCAGCGGCGCGGTGATGACCCAGGGCGACTCATGCGGATCATGGTGCTCACCGTGGTCATCGTGATGGTCGTGCTCGCCCGGGAACGGTTTGTGGTGGAAGCGTTCCTTGCCGTGGAAGACGAGGAAGTACATGCGAAACGAGTAGAACGCCGTGACGAACACGCCAGCGACGACTGCGAAGTTGGCGAAGCCCGAGCCGTAGAGGTGGCTCGCGTGCACAGCCTCGATGATCGAGTCCTTGCTGTAGAAGCCGGAGAACAGCGGCGTGCCGATCAGCGCCAGCGAGCCCACCAGCGACGTGATCCAGGTGATCGGCATGTACTTGCGCAGGCCGCCCATGTTGCGGATGTCCTGGTCATGGTGCATGCCGATGATCACGCTGCCGGCGGCGAGGAACAGCAGCGCCTTGAAGAAGGCGTGCGTCATCAGGTGGAACACGCCGACCGAGTAGGCCGAGACGCCGAGCGCCACCGTCATGTAGCCGAGCTGGGAGAGCGTGGAGTAGGCGACGACGCGTTTGATGTCGTTCTGGATGATGCCCAGAAAGCCCATGAACAGCGCCGTGATCGAGCCGATGATGAGCACGAAGGACAGCGCGGTGTCCGACAGCTCGAACAGCGGGCTCATGCGCGCGACCATGAAGATGCCGGCCGTGACCATCGTCGCGGCATGGATCAGCGCCGAGATCGGCGTCGGGCCTTCCATCGAATCGGGCAGCCAGACGTGCAAGGGGAACTGAGCGCTCTTGCCCATCGCGCCGATGAACAGGCAGATGCAGGCTACCGTGATCAGCATCCAGTCGGTGCCGGGAAAGCTCATCTTGGCCAGCTCGCCACCTTTGGCAAACACCTCGGCGTAGTTCAGCGAGCCCGCATACGCGACGAGCAGACCGATGCCGAGGATGAAACCGAAGTCGCCGACGCGGTTGACGAGGAACGCCTTCATGTTGGCGAAGATCGCCGTCGGCTTCTTGAACCAGAAGCCGATCAGCAGGTAGCTCACCAGGCCCACCGCTTCCCAGCCGAAGAACAGTTGCAGGAAGTTGTTGCTCATGACGAGCATCAACATCGAGAACGTGAACAGCGAGATGTAGGCGAAGAAGCGCTGGTAGCCGTCGTCTTCTTCCATGTAGCCGATGGTGTAGATGTGCACCATCAGCGAGACGAAGGTGACGACGACCATCATCATGGCCGTCA
Organism: uncultured beta proteobacterium; assembly: GCA_963738425.1. Lineage (GTDB taxonomy): Bacteria > Pseudomonadota > Gammaproteobacteria > Burkholderiales > Burkholderiaceae_C > CADEEN01. Next base: position 166,928 of record CAVTWT010000036.1, read on the forward strand.
GGCCATCGACGAGGAAGCCGACTTCCATCTTCAGGCCGCCGAGCACCATCCACTCGTAGACGGTGGCGTTGAAACGCGCGCCGCCGATCACGTCCTTGAGCACGAGAGCCGAGCCGATCAGTGCGACGAAGACGCCGAGGATGGTGATGGCATGCGAGCCGCGGCGGCCAATGGTCTTGCCGAAGAAGCCGGCGGCGATGGCGCCGACCAGCGGCGCCAGGGCGACGGTGAGCAGGAGGTTCTGAGAAATCGCCATGCTCAACCCTTCAGCGTGTCCATGTCCTGCACGTTGATCGACGCGCGATTGCGGAACAGCACCACCAGGATCGCCAGGCCGATCGCCGACTCGGCCGCGGCCACGGTGAGGATGAAGAACACGAAGACCTGGCCGGCCATGTCGCCCATGTAGTGCGAGAAGGCGATGAAGTTCATGTTCACCGCCAGCAGCATCAGCTCGATGGCCATCAGCAGCACGATCAGGTTGCGGCGGTTCATGAAGATGCCGATCACCGACAGTGCGAACAGGATCGCGCCGAGCGAGAGGAAATGCGACAGCGTCAGCGTGCCCATCAGGCTTTCTCCTCCGGCGCCGCGGGCGGCGCCGACGGCGCTTCGATCACCGGAGCCATCTTGACCAGGCGCACACGGTCAGCCTTCTTGACGCGCACCTGCTGCGACGGGTCCATGTGCTTGCTGTCCTTGCGCTCGCGCAACGTCAGCGCGATCGCCGCGATGATCGCCACCAGCAGCAGCACGGCGGCGAGCTGCAGCGGGTACAGGTAGTCGGTGTAGATCTCGATGCCGAGCAGCTTGGTGTTGGCGACGTTCGCCATGTCGGCCGGGAACGGCTTCGGCGTGCCGAGGTCGAAGCCGCCGCGCAGGATCAGCGTCATCTCGAGCGCGATCAGCGCACCGACGATGCCGGCGAGCGGAAAGTGCTTCCAGAAATTCTCGCGGAAGGCGTCGGTGTTGATGTCGAGCATCATGACGACGAAGAGGAACAGCACC
>CAVTWT010000037.1:0-95858 GCA_963738425.1 uncultured beta proteobacterium
AGGTGCCGCAGGAAGCGTTCCTGGCTATTCTTCAGGTGGACGATTGACATGAAACCCCCACACTCGCATTCGCTCGTTGCCCCCATGGCACCGAAGGGGCCACTTCGTGGGCCCGGGGGCTATCAGTGGCTTCGGACGGCCGGGCTCCACTGATGGGTTTCATGGCTACCTTGACGGCGCTGCTCTACGGCGCGCTGCTGGTCTATCTCGGCGGCTGGTTTCAGGACCGCTGGATCGGCGACTTCTCGCTGCTGCTGTTCCTGCTGACGCTCTTCACGTTCCTGTACTGGTTGGCCGAGCGCTTGTACTTTGCGCCGGCGCGCGCTAAGGCCGCTGCCAAGGCCGAAGGCGACATCGCAGCTCGCCGTGCTGACCTGGCGAAACAAGGTATCGAGAAGGTCGACAACAGCTTCAGCGACGCGGCCCGCGCCAAGATCCTGGCGCAACCCTGGTGGCTCGACTGGACGGCGGGCTTGTTCCCGGTGATCCTGATCGTGTTTCTGCTTCGCTCGTTCCTGTTCGAGCCATTCAAGATTCCGTCAGGCTCGATGCTGCCGACTCTTGAGTCTGGCGACCTGATCCTGGTGCAGAAGTTCGCCTACGGCGTGCGCCTGCCGGTGGTGGACAAGAAGTTGCTGGCCACCGGCGAGCCGGCGCGTGGCGACGTCGTGGTCTTCCGCTACCCACCGGACCCGCGCATCGACTACATCAAACGTGTCGTTGGCCTGCCTGGCGACGATGTGGCGTGGCTGAACAAGAAGCTGACGGTCAACGGCAAGGCGGTCGAAACGGCCGCGCTGCCCGACTACCTGGACGAGGAGAGCCACAAGTACACGCAGCAGCTGCGTGAAAACCTCGTCGGCGTCGACCACCGGATCCTGCTGCATGCCGACCGGCCGCCTTTCGTTTCCGGCGCCGAAGCGTTCCCGAACCGTGATGCCTGCCGCTACAGCGCCGAGGGTGTGGCCTGCAAGGTGCCGGCCGGCCACTACTTCGTGATGGGCGACAACCGTGACAATTCCGTCGATTCGCGCTACTGGGGTTTCGTCCCAGACCGAAATCTCAAGGGCCGGGCCTTCTTCGTGTGGATGAATTTCGGTAACCTCGGGCGCATCGGCACCTTCCGTTGATGGCTCCGCTGAAAAAAGATCGCGAGAGGAAACTCATGACACGTACCACGATCCGTCGCCCGTCCGCTGGACGCCAGAGCGGCCTCACGCTGATCGGGCTGCTGTTCTGGGGCATCCTCGTGGCGATGGTGGCCCTGGTGGTGATCCGCGTGCTGCCGACCTTGAACGAGTTCACGACCATCCAGCGCGCCGTCAAGAAGCTTGCGCAGGAGAGCCCGGGCACCGTGCCCGAAATCCGCGCAGCCTTCGAGCGCCAGAGGAACATCGAGTATTCGATCTCCAGCATCGACGGCAAGGACTTGCAGATCACCAAGGAGAACGACAAGATCGTGATCCGCTTTGCCTACGACAAAGAGATTCCCTTGTTCGAGCCGGTGTACCTGCTGATCAAGTACGCCGGCGAGGGCCGTTCGAACTAGATGTCTGCCCCAAGCTCGCGTCGCTCGTGCCCCCCACGGGGAGCTCAGGCCGCTTGGGACGGCCCGGCGCTCGACTGAGATAGCGATGTCGGTGTTGGCCGCACTACAACAACGCCTGGGGCATCGCTTCGCCAGCAGCGCGCTGCTCACGCGAGCGCTGACCCACCGCAGCGCTGGCGCCGAGCACAACGAGCGCCTTGAGTTTCTCGGCGATGCCGTGCTGCAAACTGCCATCTCGTCGCTGCTCTACGAGCGCTTCGGCGGCTCCGACGAGGGCGACCTGACACGCGTGCGCGCGCACCTGGTGCGCGAGGACAGCCTCGCTCGCGTTGCCCTGGCCATCGGCCTGCCGGACGTGCTGCGCCTGTCGGAAGGAGAAGCGCGCGGGGGCGGCGCGCAGCGGCCGTCGATCCTGGCTGACTGTGTCGAAGCGCTGATCGGCGCCACCTTCCTCGATGGCGGCTACGCGTCGGCGCAGGCTTTGGTGCAGCGCTTGTTCGGCGAAATCATCGCCAGCACCGACGTCGATGGCTGGAGCAAAGACGCCAAGACCGAGTTGCAGGAGTGGCTGCAGGCCCGCAAGCTCTCGGTGCCGGCGTACCGCATCGTCGCCACGCGCGGCCAGTCGCACGCGCAGACGTTCGACGTCGAATGTGCGGTGCCGGCGCTCGGCCTGGCTGAACACGGCGAAGGCAAGTCACGCCGCAGCGCCGAGCAGGATGCCGCTCGGCGTATGCTCGACAGCCTCAAAGCCAACGACATGCCTGACGGCCCTTTAAGATCATGAGCCCCCACGCTCCCTCCGGTCGCTGCCCCCCGAGGGGGCTCATGCAGCGGACCGGCAAAGCCGGATCCGCGCATCCCCTTGACTACTGAGTCCATGTCCGAGTCGCCGCAGCGCTGCGGCTTGGTAGCCATCGTCGGCCGGCCCAACGTCGGCAAGAGCACGCTGCTCAACGCCCTGGTCGGCCAGAAGATCAGCATCACGTCGAACAAGGCGCAGACGACGCGCCACCGGATCACCGGCATCCGAACCGAGGCTGGCGCTCAATGCGTCTTCGTCGATACGCCGGGCTTTCAGACTCAGCATGGCAATGCGTTGAACCGCAATCTGAATCGCACGGTGCGCAGCGTGCTGTCGGATGTGGACGTTGTGCTGTTCGTCGTCGAGGCCGGCAAGTTCACGCTCGCCGACGCCAAGGTGCTGGCGCTGCTGCCCGAGGACAAGCCGGTGCTGCTGGTGGCCAACAAGCTCGACGCGATGAAGCGCCGCGACGACGTGTTGCCGTGGCTGGCGTCGATGCGCGAGCGCCGCGACTTCACCGAATTCGTGCCGCTGTCGGCGACCAAGGACGCCGACATGCCGCGTCTGGCGGCTATCGTGTCGAAGCACCTGCCCGAGCAAGCCTGGTTCTACGCCGAAGACGAGCTCACCGACCGCAGCGAACGCTTTCTTGCCAGCGAGCTGATCCGCGAAAAGCTCTTCCGCCTGACGGGCGACGAGCTGCCGTACAGCTCGACCGTGGTCATCGACAAGTTCGAAGAAGACGGTGCGATGAAGCGCATCGCCGCCACCATCGTCGTCATGCGCGAAGCGCACAAGGGCATGATCATCGGCGAGGGCGGCGAGCGCTTGAAACGCATCGGCAGTGAGGCTCGGCAGGAGCTCGAACGCCTGCTCGGCGCCAAAGTCTTTCTCGAAGTCTGGGTCAAGGTGCGGGCCGGGTGGGCGCAGAACGAGGAGCACTTGCGCAGCTATGGCTACGAGTAGGCGCAGCGCGGCGTTCGACTCGTTTCTTGCGCGCGCCTGGGCCGACCACGCGACACGCAGCGACGCGGTCGCCAGACGCCTTCGCCTGCGCACGCCGCCACCCCAACAGCCTGAGCACCTGAGCGCGCTTGTTCGCCTCGTCGTCAACCTGCTCGGCGAGCACCTCGGCCGCTTCGACGACGCACGCTGGCGGCTTGATGCCTTGCGCACGCATCCGTTGGCGGACGACACCGTACAGTCGGACCTGCGTGTTGCGCATGCCACGCTGGGCATTGCGCAACGCCGACGCGGTGCGCTGCAGCGCCTCACGGCCACCGAAACCGTTCGCGCCGAAAGCACCGCCGCAGCGATATGCCTCGGCCGCAATCAGTTGGATCGTGCGCTGGACCTGATCGCATCGGCCACGCAGCGCTTGGCCGCTTTGCCCGACGCCGCGCCGCAGGACCACCGGCCGCTCGCCGTGGCCTGCAACAACATGGCCTGGGAGTTGGAAGAAGTCGGCGCGCTGCGCAGCGAGGCGCAAACACAAGCCATGCTGCGCCTGGCTGCCGCCAGCCGCGAGCATTGGTCGCGCGCCGGCACCTGGCTGCACATCGAGCGTGCGGAATACTGTCTGGCCTTGACTCACGTGTCGGCGGGTCTGCACGATCAGGCCTGGCTGCATGCTGCGCAGTGCCTGGCCGTGTGTTTGCGTCACCATGCTGCGCCGCTTGAACACTTGTCAGCGCACGAAGCCATGGCCCGTGTGCACCATGCGCGGGGCGAGGAGGCAGAACTCGCCCACCACGCGCAGTCCATGTGGGACGTCTTCGACCGGCTGAGTGTGGACGACCAGGCGGCGTGCCGCGAGGTGGTGGACGACGTGCTCGCGCTGCGCGCATGAGGGCTGCGCCGGGCCAAGCGCCGGGCCGCTCCCAAGCGGGCCCGCATCCCCTCGGGGGATCGGCTGACGTACTCGTCGGCCGAGGGGCTCACAGGTCGCAGGCGTACGTGCTGCACCAATACGACTGGAGCGAGTCGAGCCTGATCGTCGATCTGTTCGCGCGCGATGCCGGGCGCGTCGCGGTGGCCGCGAAAGGTGCCAAGCGGCCGACGTCGAACCTGCGCGCGGTGTTGATGCCGTTCCAGCGCATCCAGGTGTCGTTTGGCCGTGCAGCGCGCGACGATGCATCGAGTGACATCCACAACCTGCGCGGCGCCGAGTGGGGCGGTGGCGTGCCGATGGCTGGCGGCGAAGCGCTGTTGGCTGGGTTCTATCTCAACGAACTGCTGATGAAGCTGTTGGCGCGAGACGATCCGCACCCGGCGTTGTGGGACGCGTATGCCGCCACGCTGCCGCACCTCGGCACCGCCGAGGAGGCAGCTGCCTTGCGCGCTTTTGAGCTGATGCTGCTCGTGGAGACGGGTCACCTGCCGGACATGGCACGCACGACGTCAACGCAGCAGGCGCTCGAGCCCGAGCGCCGCTACCTGCTGCGGCCCGAGGCTGGCCTGATCGACGCGCGCAGTCAGGACGAGGCCGCGATCGACGGCTCGCACTTCCTCGCACTGCAGAGCGCGCTGGCATCGCGCAACCTGGACGCGCTGCGCGTGGGTTGTCGGCCCGTCATGCAGCCGCTGCGCCGACAATTGCGGCACTGGCTTGCGTACCATCTGGGCGGTGCGCCCTTGCGCACGCGCGAGGTGATGCTTGAGTTGCAACCACTTTTGACTTCACGATGAATCCCCTCGTTGCTCCAGAGGCCCATGACCGCCACGGCCGCTGCGCGTTGTCGGTCAACGTCAACAAGGTCGCGCACCTGCGCAACACGCGCCACCTCGGCATCCCGAGCGTGCTGCGTGCGGCGACGCTGTGCCTCGAAGCGGGTGCGCAAGGCATCACCGTGCATCCGCGCCCGGACGAGCGCCACATCCGCGCGCAAGACGTGCGCGAGCTTGCGGCGTTGATGAAGCAATGGCCGCACGCCGAATTCAACATCGAAGGCAACCCGTTCGACAACTTGATGGCCTTCGTGCGCGAGCACCGGCCGCACCAAACCACCTTCGTGCCCGATGCGCCGGGCCAGTTCACAAGCGACCACGGCTTTGCGATCGACGACCTGCCGCGCGTCGCGCCGCTGGTGCAAGAGGCGCGCGCGCTCGGCGTGCGCGTCAGCCTGTTCATGGACCCGGATCCTGCGGCGATGGCGCATGTCGCCGCGATCGGCGCCGACCGCGTCGAGCTCTACACCGAGCCCTATGCCGCTGCGCATGGCTCTGCCGCGCAGGCCACGCAACTCGCGCGCTACGCGGCAGCGGCAAACGCCGCACTGGCGGCGGGCCTGGGCATCAATGCCGGCCACGATTTGAACCGCGCCAACCTCACAGAATTTCTGCGCGCCGTGCCGGGTGTGCAGGAGGTGTCGATCGGCCATGCCCTGATCGCCGACGCGCTCGAACTCGGCTACGCCGAGACGGTGCGCGACTACCAGCGTTGCATTCAGCGCGCCTACGCCTCGCCGCCGTGATCTACGGCATCGGCACCGACATCTGCGACATCACGCGCATCGCCAAAGCGCTTGAGCGCCATGGCGAGCGGTTTGCGCAGCGCGTGCTCGGGCCGCACGAGATCGACGTCTTTCGCGCCCGGCGCGCCAAGGTCGAAGCGCGTGGTGTGGCCTACCTGGCCACACGTTTTTCGGCCAAGGAGGCGTTCTCCAAAGCCATCGGCCTGGGCATGCGCTCACCGATGACCTGGCAGAACTGCGAAGTCGTCAAGGCGGTGAGCGGCAAGCCGGAAATCCGCCTGCACGGCGCTTTGCAGGAGTGGTTCACGGCGCGCGGCCTGTCGGCGCAGGTCAGTGTCAGCGATGAAAGCAGCTACGCTTGCGCCTTCGTCGTCGTCGAGCAGAAAGCAACAACATGAGCCATTCAACGACACCGGCCTCGCCCCTGATCATCGACATCGCCGGCACCACGCTGACCGATGCCGACCGCGCGCGCCTTGCGCACCCGCTGGTCGGTGGCCTCATCTTCTTTGCGCGCAACTGGCAAGACAGGCGCCAGCTCACGCTGCTGTGCGCCGAGATCAAGGCGCTGCGCGAAGACCTGCTGATCTGCGTCGATCACGAAGGCGGCCGCGTGCAGCGCTTCAAGACCGATGGCTTCACGCACCTGCCGCCGATGCGCACGCTCGGCGAGCTGTGGATGAAAGACGCACTCGCAGCCACCGATGCCGCCACCGCCTGCGGCCATGTGCTCGCGAGCGAGCTGCGTGCCTGCGGTGTCGATTTTTCGTTCACGCCGGTGCTCGATCTCGACCACGGCCCGTCGGGTGTGATCGGCGACCGCGCTTTCCACCGCGATGCCCGTGTGGCGACGATGCTCGCCAAGAGCCTGATGCACGGACTGCTCCAAGCCGGTATGGCGGCCTGCGGCAAACACTTTCCGGGCCATGGATTTGTTGCCGCCGATTCGCATGTCGATGTGCCCGTGGACAAGCGCCCCTTGAAGGCGATCCTTGCCGACGACGCGGCGCCGTATGGCTGGTTGTCGACCAGCCTGCAGTCCGTGATGCCGGCGCATGTGATCTACCCCAAGATCGATGCGCGGCCTGCCGGTTTTTCAGAGCGCTGGCTGCAAGAAATCCTGCGCGAACAACTCGGCTTCACCGGCGCGGTCTTTTCCGACGACCTGAGCATGCAAGGCGCGCGCCGTATCGACGGCCGAGACGTCAGCTACAGCGAGGCGGCAGCTGTGGCGCTCAACGCGGGCTGCGACATGGTGCTGCTGTGCAACCAGAGCGTTGATGGTGGCGCTGCGGTCGATGAACTGATCAGCGGCTTGCAGCGCGCGGTCGATGCGGGGCGCGTCGATCTGAGTGCACAAAGCGACGCGCGTCGGTTGGCGTTGCTGCCGCGTCAGCCGCCGCTGCCGTGGGATGATCTGGTGCACGACCCGGTGTACCGCCACGCGCTCGAACGCTTGCCGTGACACCGCCGCCCGCGGCCAGCCCGGACAACGAGGCCACTCGCCGCCGCCTGCAAATGGCCGACATCGCGCGCCTGGCCGGCGTGTCGGTGTCCACCGTTTCCCGCGCCCTGAACGGCAGCGAACTCGTCAACGCCGAAACCCGCGAACGCATTGCCACGCTGGCGCGCGAACTGAACTACAGCATCAACCTCGGCGCCAAGAATCTGCGCTTGCAGCGCAACCACACGATTGCTGTCGTCATTCCCTATGACGCGGTCTCGCGGCAGCACATCACCGACCCGTTTTTCATCTCGATGCTCGGTGGTCTGGCCGATGCAATCACCGATCGCGGGTACGACATGCTGTTGTCGCGAGTCGATTCGGAGAGCCTCGACGCTGCCGCTCGTCTGGTCGACTCCGGTGTGGCCATCGGCGTCGTGCTGATCGGCCAGTGGCGCCATCACGATCAGCTGAACCAGCTCGCCGCACGCAAGCTGCCGATCGTCGTCTGGGGCGCGCAGTTGCCGCAGCAGATGTATTGCACCGTGGGCGGCGACAACCTGCGTGGCGGCCGGCTGGCCGCGGAGCACCTGGTGAAGCAGGGCCGCAAGCGCATCGTCTTCCTCGGCGACCCGCAACTACCGGAAGTGGCGCAGCGCATGGCGGGCTATCGCGCGGCGCTCGCTGCCGCCCAGCTCACACCGCGCGCCGAACTCGAGCTCGCGGTGCCGTTCGAAGTCGGCGCGGCGCGTGCGGCTGTGGCCTCGCTGCTGGATCGCAAGATCGACTTCGATGCGGTCATTGGTTGCTCGGACCTGCTGGCCATCAGCGCGATGCAGGTGCTGCGCGAACACGGGCGCGACGTGCCACGCGATGTGGCCGTGGTCGGCTATGACGACATGCCGCTGACCAACTACTGCGATCCGCCGCTGTCGTCCGTGCACCAGCCGGTGCCCGAGGCGGGTGTGCAGCTCGTCGATGCGTTGCTCGCCATGCTGCATGGGCAGGTCGCCGCGCCTCGCGTGCTGCCGGTGGAGCTGGTGGTGCGGCGCAGCTCGCAAGCCTGAATTGCTGCTTCGTTTCAGTCACTTTTGCATTCGATTGCAGGACCAGGACGTTGCGTCTGTGCACTGGGTTGGTGTTTTCCCCGCATTGCAATCGATTGCAATCACAGCAGAATCCGCCCGTCCGATGTGGCTGCCCAGCCGCGTCGCGCGCGCCGACCCGCACACCGACCGCCAGCCGAACTCACCCGAGGAGACACCATGAACCGTTGCCCCGCCACCCTGAAGCCCCTGGCCGTGGCCGCTTCGCTTGCGCTGCTGGCGCTGGCGAGCGCGCACGCGCAGACCGCCGCGCCTGCCGCCGAACCCGCCAAGACTGCCGAGGACGCCAACGACACACTGAAGATGGAGCGCATCGTCGTCACCGGCACCAGCACCGCGCGCACAAAGATGAAGTCGAGCGTCTCCGTCTCGACGCTCGATCCGGACCAGATCCAGAAGTCCGGCGCGGCCAGTGCCGCCGAAGTGCTGCGCAGCGTGCCCGGCATCCGCGCCGAAGCCAGCGGCGGCGAAGGCAACGCCAACATGACAGTGCGCGGCGCGCCCATCTCTGCCGGCGGTTCGCGCTACCTGCAACTGCAGGAAGACGGCCTGCCGGTGCTGCTGTTCGGCGACATCGCATTCGGCACGCCCGATCAGTTCGTGCGCATCGACGGCATGCTCGATTCGGCACAGGCCATCCGCGGCGGCTCAGCCTCGACGCTGGCCACCAACTCGCCCGCCGGCATCGTCAACTTCATCGGCAAGAGTGGCCAGGTCGGTGGCGGCAGCGCCGGCCTGACGGTCGGCCTGGACCATCGCCAGGCGCGCCTGGACTTCGACATGGGCGGCCGCCTCGGCGCCAAGACGCGCTTCCAGATCGGCGGCTTTCAGCGCATCGGCGAGGGCCCACGCCCCTCGAACGTGACGCTCGAAGACGGCGGCCAGGTGCGCATGAACCTGACGCAGGAGTTCGACGGCGGCTTCGTGCGCGTCAGCTTCAAGCACCTCGACGACAAGACGCCCACGTACCTGCCCGTTCCCGTGCGGCTGTCGGGCAACAAGATCGAGCAATTGCCCGGCGTCGATCCGCGCACCGCGTTCTTCATCAACAGCAACCTGTCGCAAGACAGCGTTGCCGACCGCAACGGCAACATCAAGTCGACCGACCCGACCGATGGCTTGGCGGTCAAGAACACGTCGTTCGGCCTCGAACTGCAGGCCGATGTCGGCAACGGGTTCACGCTGAGCCAGAAGCTGCGCCGCAGCGAGATCAGCGGCCGCTTCGTCGGCGCCTTCCCGGCCGGCGGCGCGCCGAGCGACCCGGCCAACGGCGCCAATCAGTACACCGGTACGGCGCCGGTGTTCTCGATGCACCTGTTCAACACGTCGCTCGACGACCTCGGCAACGTCTTCTCGGAGACGCGCCTGGCCAAGGCCTTCGACCTCGGCGGTGGCAGCAAGCTCACCGGCACCGGTGGCCTGTTCTGGGGCAAACAGAAGGTCGCCGAGACCTGGTACTGGAACCGCTACAACGTCGAGTTGAAGGGCGAAGGCGCACGCTACCTCGACAACGCCGGCAACCCGAGCAGCGTGCCGGTGGCCGAAGGCACACAAACCTGGGGCGGCTGCTGTGCTCGCACCTTCGACTTCGAAGTCACGACCGTGGCGCCCTTCGCCGCGCTGACTTACGACGCCGGCCCGCTCTCTCTCGACGTCAGCGTACGCCGCGACACGCAACGCGGTTCGGGCTCGTACACCTCGGCGCTGCAGTCGGGTGGCGTGCCGAGCCCGACCTTCATCGGCTGGGACGAGGCCGCCCGCGGCAACGTCGGCTACAAGTCGTCGGCCACGTCGTACTCGCTGGGCGGCAACTACGAGTTCAGCCGCGCCATGGCCGCGTTCGCGCGGGTCAGCAAGGGCTCGTCGTTCGCCGCGGCCGATCGCGTGGTCTTCGGCAACGCAGCGGTTGCGAGCGGCTCGCAGCCGTACCCGGTCAATGAGCTCAAGCAGTTCGAAGCCGGGCTGAAGCTGCGCCAGGGCGCGTTCAGCGGCTTCTTCACTTTCTTCAGTGCCAAGACCAAGGAAGACGGCGGCTTCGAGGCGACGACGCAAAGCTATCTCAAGGACAACTACACCGCCAACGGCATCGAGGCCGAACTGGCTTGGCGTTCGGGTGCGTTCACCGTGAGCGGTGGCGCCACGCTCACCAAGGCCAAGATCGACGGCGGCGCCAACGACGGCAACACGCCGCGCCGCCAGGCCGACTTCGTGTACCAGGTGACGCCGAGCTATGCGTTCGGCGCGTTCGAGGTCGGCGCGTCGATCGTCGGCACCACCAAGTCCTACGCGCAGAACGACAACCAGGTGGTGCTGCCGGCGTTCGTCACGGTCAACCCGTTCGCGAGCTACCAGTTGAGCGACAAGCTGTCGGTCTCGCTGTCGGTGAACAACCTGTTCGACAAGGTTGGCTACACCGAAGCGGAGGGGCAGGGCAACCTGACCAACAACCCGCTGTTCATTGCGCGCTCGATCAACGGCCGCACGACCAAGGCGACGCTGAAGTACAGCTTCTGATCGCCACGGCCCACGACGCCGACTCGATTCGCGGCGCGGGTCACTCCGCGCCGCGTTGCGTCAAGAGCATGCCCAGTCTTCTTGTGTCCATCGACAGCACGAGCCGCGCGCCGCGAACGCCACGGTCCGTGCTCGTGATCGGCGAAGCGCTCATCGACCGCTTTGCCGATGGCGATGCCGTCGGCGGCGCGCCCTTCAACGTCGCGCGCTCGCTGGCGGCGTTCGGGGTGCCGACGACGTTCATCAGCCGCATCGGCGACAACGACGACGACGGTGCGCGCGTGCTCGCCAGCGCTTTGCGCTTCGGTCTGCACGACGGACCGATCCAGCGCGATCGCCGGCGCGCCACCGGTGTGGCCACGGTGATCGAGCGTGGCGGCGAGCACCGCTTCGAGATCCACGCCGATGCCGCCTGGGACCATCTCGACCTGAACGAAGCGCGCGCCGCGCTGCGCGCCGCCGCGCCGGGCATCGTCTATTTCGGCACGCTCGCGCAGCGCAGCGCGGCCTCCGCCCGCACGATCGACGCGTTGCTCGAACAGACCGGTGCGCTGCGCTATCTCGACCTCAACCTGCGCCCCGGCCAGGACAACCGCGACGTCGCCCGCCATTCGCTCGAACGCGCCGACTGGGTCAGCGTCAACGACGACGAGCTGCGCACTCTGCTGGTCTGGTTCGTGCCGCAGGCCGATGCCGCCGCGGCCGACGACAGTGCGGCTCTGCGAGGCGGCGTTCACTGCCTGATGCAGCGCTTTTCGATTGCGCGGCTGATCGTCACGCGCGGCGCCCGCGGCTATGCGGCCTTCGACCTGCGCGGGCGGTGCATCGCCCAAGGCACCGCGCACGCGGTGACGCCGGTGGTGGACACGGTCGGCGCCGGCGATGCTTTCAGCGCCGCCTTCATCGCGCTGCAGTCTGCGGGCTGCACCATGGCGGCGTCCCTCGCGTCGGCCAACCGTTACGCTGCGGCCCTTTGCGGCCAGCGCGGCGCGTTGCCCGAAGACGCGGCGTTCTTTTGCGGCTGGCGCGCGGCGCTGGGCTTGCAGCAGCGTGCATCGGCGCTGGCGTAGGCCGGCCCACTGAACAAGGACAAGCAAAACATGAAACCCCATCTGTCGTTCTGGCAGATCCTGAACATGAATGTCGGCTTCTTCGGCATCCAGTTCAGCTTTGGCTTGCAGCAGGCCAACATGAGCCCGATCTACGCCTACCTCGGCGCGGACGAAGGCAACTTGCCGCTGCTGTGGCTGGCCGGGCCGATGACGGGCTTGCTGGTGCAGCCGATCATCGGCGCGATGAGCGACCGCACGGTGTCGCGCTGGGGCCGGCGCACGCCGTACTTCCTGATCGGCGCGATTCTGTGCAGCCTCGGCCTCTTGGTGATGCCGTTCTCGCCGACCTTGTGGTTCGCTGCCGGCCTGCTGTGGATCCTCGACGCAGCCAACAACGTGACGATGGAGCCGTACCGCGCTTATGTCAGCGACCGCTTGAACAAGGACCAGCACTCGCTCGGCTTCTTGTCGCAGAGCGCGTTCACCGGCCTGGCACAGACGATGGCCTATCTCGCGCCGTCGATCCTTGTTTTTCTCGGCATGAACAAGGATGCGGTCAACGCCAACAACATTCCGCACATCACCGTCGCGGCGTTCCTGATCGGCGCGCTGCTGTCGTTCATCACCGTCTACTGGTCGGTGAAGACGGTGCCAGAACTGCCGATGAGCGAGGCCGAGAAGAACGCGTTGCGCGCCAAGCCGAGCGGTGTGGCGGCGACGCTGGAACGACATCGTCGTCGCGTTCAAGGAAATGCCGCCGACGATGCGCCAGCTCTGGTGGATGAAGCTGTTCCAGTGGTACGGGATGATGTGCTACTGGATCTACATCGTGCCGGCGCTGGCGCGCACGATGTTCAACACGAGCGACCCGACGACGGTCGGCTTTCGCGACGCGGGGCTGTTGAACGGCCAGATCGGCGGCTTCTACAACTTCGTCGCCTTCGTCGCCGCGTTCGCGATGGTGCCGTTCACCAAGCGTCTCGGCGCCAAGCCGGTGCATGCGCTGTGCCTGACGCTGGCCGGCATCGGCATGTGGGCGATTCCGTCGATCCGCGACAAGGCGTGGCTGTTCGTGCCGATGATCGGCGTCGGCCTGGCCTGGGGCTCGATCATGGGCAATCCGTACGTGCTGCTGGCCGGCAGCATCCCGCCCGAGCGCGCCGGCGTGTACATGGGCATCTTCAACATGTTCATCGTCATCCCGATGCTGATCCAGATGGTCACGCTGCCGCTGTTCTACAACAGCCTGCTCGGCGGCGACCCGTCCAACGTCATCCGCCTGGCCGGCACGCTGCTGATCATCGCCGCGGTGTGCGTGTTGTTCGTGAAAGTGGCTCCGGCGGCCCAGAGCGATGAAGAATCAGGTTCAGCTGATCACCTACGTCGATCGCCTCGGCGGCGGTGGGCTGAAGGAACTCAGCGCATTGTTGAGCGGCCCGCTGGCCGGCGTCTTCGGCGGCGTGCACCTGCTGCCGTTCTTCCATCCGATCGACGGCGCCGATGCGGGCTTCGATCCGATCGACCACACGCAGGTCGATCCGCGCCTGGGCGACTGGGCCGACATCAAGGCGCTTGCTCAGCATGTCGACGTGATGGGCGACGTCATCGTCAACCACATGTCGTCGCAGTCGCCGCAGTTTCTCGACTACTCGAAGCGCGGCGACGCCTCGCCGTATGCCGGCCTGTTCCTGACGATGGGCTCGGTGTTTCCGAGCGGCGCCACCGAGCGCGACTTGCTCGTCGTCTATCGCCCGCGCCCGGGCATGCCGTTCACCTGCACGACGCTGGCCAACGGCGAGAAGAAGTTCTTGTGGACCACGTTCACGCCGCAGCAACTCGACATCGACGTCCAGCACCCGCAGGGCAGGGCGTATCTCGACGGCATATTGACCACCTTCGCCGCCAATGGCGTCAACATGGTGCGCCTGGATGCCGTGGGCTACGCGATCAAGAAGCCGGGCACGAGCTGCTTCATGCTGCCCGAGACTTTCGATTTCATCGCCGGGTTCGCCGGCGCGTGCCAAGGCGCTGGGCATCGAGGTGCTGGTCGAAGTGCACTCGTACTACCAGCGCCAGATCGAGATCGCGACAGAGCGTCGATTGGGTCTACGACTTCGCGCTGCCGCCGCTGGTGCTGCATGCGCTGTTCAACAAGACGAGCAAGCCGCTGAAGCACTGGATCGGCATCCGCCCGAACAACGCGCTGACCGTGCTCGACACGCACGACGGCATCGGCATCATCGACATCGGCGCGGACGCCGGCGGACCGCGTCGGCCACCCCGGCCTCGTGCCGCCGGCCGAGCTCGATGCGCTGGTTGAAACGATCCACGCCAACAGCCGCGGCCAGAGCCGCCAGGCCACCGGCGCCGCGGCGTCCAACCTCGATCTCTACCAGGTCAACTGCACCTTCTACGACGCACTGGCACGCGATGACCGCGCCTACCTGATCGCGCGTGCGATCCAGTTTTTCCTGCCCGGCGTGCCGCAGGTCTACTACGTCGGTCTGCTGGCGGGCGAGAACGACATGGCGCTGCTCGAACGATCGGGCGTCGGCCGCGACATCAACCGCCACCACTACAGCCGCGCCGAGATCGATGCCGCGCTGCAACGCCCGGTGGTGCAGGACCTGATCGACCTGATCCGCCTGCGCAACCGCCATCCGGCGTTCGGCGGCACGTTCGAGCTGCAGGCGAGCGCCGATGACCGGCTGGCCGTTCGCTGGTGCCAGGGCCGGGCTTGGATCGCGCTGACAGTGGGCCTGGTGCAGCGCACATTGCTGATCGAAGGCGACGACGGCAGCGGGCCCTGCCGTTACGAATTCCGTTCCTAGGAATCTGCATCCAGGGCCGGGCCACGCTCGTACAGTGGGCATTGACCGTTGAAGGCCAGGAGGCTCATCGGCGGCCGGTCCCGGAATTGTCGAGGGGTCGATCCATGAACCGAATGCAGAGGCGGCTGTGAGCGTGGCTGCGACGCTGAACGACGACATGCTCATGCCGGCATCGCCACTCTGGCCCGCGCCTGACGCCGGCTGCCCGCCGCCGCTCGACGACCTGCAGTTGGCTGGACTCGTGCTGCGCGTGTGTGATCAGCACGAGCCTTCGCTGGCGCGTCTGTACGAGGCCACCTCGGGCCGTGTTCATGGCCTGGTGTTGCGCATCGTGCGCCTGGCGCCGCTGGCCGAAGAAGTGGTCGAAGACGTGTTCTGGCAGGTCTGGCGCGAGGCGCCGCGCTTCGATGCCGCGCGTGGGCGCGTGCTGGCCTGGCTGCTCGCGATCGCGCGCAGCCGCGCCATCGATGCGCTGCGCCGCAACGAGCGCATGCGCGCTGCCGAGGTTGCCGTTGAAGACGATGGCGCGCTCGAAGCACTGGCCCCCGATCCAGAACGCAGCGACGACCCATTCGACCTGGTCGGCGCTTCGCAGCACCACGCCCGCTTGCATGCGCTGCTCGCCGGCCTGGAGCCGTCTGCCGCGCCAGCTGCTCGCGCTGGCCTTCATGCGCGGCTGCACGCACGAAGAGATTGCCGAGCAGACCGGCCTGGCGCTGGGCACCGTCAAATCCCACATCCGCCGCACGCTGGTCGTTCTGCGCAGTCAGCTTGCTGACCCCGCCTTGCTTTTGGAGACCCCATGAACGCCCCGGCATCGAACGTCAAGGACCTGCGCGAGCGCGCGGCCTTGGACGAGGCGATCGAGATCCTCAACGACGCCTTGTCAGCCGAGCCTGCGGCGGTGGCGCCGCAGGTGCGCAGCCGCCTGCTCGGCCGCGTCGCCGACAGTGCAGAGCGCCACCACGGCCTGGTCACGGTGCGCACGCGGCACTTGCCGGCACAGTCGCTGGCCGAGGGAGTGAGGGTGCGCTGGGTCTACGAGGCCGACGCCACACGCGCGCGTCGCGCCGGCGAGCCGCAGCGGCTGGCGCTGATCGAGCTGCAGCCGGGCGCGCGCTTGAAGAAGGGCCTCGGGTTGGCGAACCGCTGCAGCGAGTGGCTCATCATGACCGGCAGTGTCACGCTGGACGGCGTGGCACTCGACACGCTCGACCACCATGGCCACGCGGCCAGCCAGCACGAGCCGGTGCTGGCCAGTGCGGATGGCGCCACGATCTACCTGCGCGACAACGGCGATGAACCGTCGCCCGCCGGCACCTCGCGCGAGCGCCAGGCGCAGTGGGAGAACTTCGCCCCTGGAATCCGCCGCCGCATGCTGTGGCAAGCGGGCAATGCCTGCGCCTACCTGGCGCGTGCGCAGCTCGGTGCCGCCGTGCCGGCCCACGGCCACCGCAACGACGAAGAGTGCCTGATGATCGAGGGCGAGCTCTTCACCGGCGACATCCTCGTTCGCGAAGGCGAGTTCCAGCTTGCGCCGGCCGGCTTGAAGCACGGGCTCGTTCAGGCCGCGACGGCTTGCTTGGTCTATCTGCGTGGCGACGCCGAGTTGGACATCCTTCCGGCGCCGTGAGTGCAGGCCACTCGCGAGTGGCCTGCACTTCCATCAAGCCCTGTCGAACGGCAGCTTGATCTGCGACAGATCCTTCTTCGTTTCGACGAGGATCAACGGGCCATCGTCGATCGCCACCGGCGGCTTGGGCTCGCGAGGCACACGCGGAGCTTGTACTTCGGTCGCGATGGCGGCTTGCGCGGCGCGCACCTTGTCGCTGTCGGAATGCACCCACTCCAGGCCCGCGGCGCTGGCCACGGCATTGAGCCGGTCGATCGGCAGTGTGTAGGGCTCGGCTTTCGCTGAGGCCGCGGGTGCCGGTTCTGGTGCCGGCACCACGATCGGACGCGCCGTGGCCACTGGCTGCGGCACCACGGGCGCCGGGGTCGCGGGCGCTTCGATCACCGGCTCGGCGGTCGCAACGGCGATCGGGCTCTGCGGCTCGGACTCAACCGCCTCGATGTCTTCTATCGCATCCTCACTGCCTTCGGCTGCGGCGACCTCGTCGCTGCCATTGGCGACAGCGTCGCCCGCGGTGCCTTCGCCGCGGTTGCGGCCGCGGCCACCGCGGCGGCGGCGGCGGCGTGCACCCTCGCGGTCGCCGTTGGTGTCGCCTTCGGCCGTCGGCAGCAGGCCTTCGGCAGAGGCGGGTGCCGCGTCGCCGTCGATCAGCGCGAGTTGTGCTGCGGGCAGCAAATCGCTTTCGGGTTTTGCCACGGGGCCTTCGCCACGGCGCTTGCCTTCGCCGCGCGGCGGGCGGGGCTCACGAGGCTCGCGCGCTTCGCGAGGTTCACGGGCCTCGCGCGGCGGCTGCGCTGCGGCTTGCTGTTGCGGATCGCGCGGGCCGGGCTGGCCTTCGCTGCGGCGGCTGTCGCTGCGGCCTTCACGGTTTTCACGCGGTTCGCGCTGCTCGCGACCTTCACGGCCCTCGCCACGGCGGCCTTCGCCGCGTTCCCCACGTTCACCGCCTCGTCCACCACGGCCGCCGCGGCCACCCCGCTCGCCGCGTTGCTGGCCGCGGCCTTCTCCACGGTCGCCACGCTCCTGGTGCTCACCGCGATCGCTCGCTCTCGGCTTGGCCTCCGTGGCCGCAGCAGCCGGCACCGGCGCTGCCGTTGGCACGTCATCGCCGCCAAACAACTTCTTGACCCAGGAGAAGAAACCGCCGCCGGCCGGCTGTTGCACGGCAACCGGCGCTGGCGTCGGGCGCGGCGGAGCCGCTGCAACCGGCGTCGTCACGGGCTCGGGCTTCGGCGGCGCGATGGGCGCCGGCTGATCCGGCAGCACGCCCTTGATCACCGGCTCCTGCCGCTCCTTGGCCTTCTCGCGGCGCGTGATGCCGACCTCGTCGTCCGGCTCCTCGATCATCGTGTAGCTGGCCTTGTAGGCCTCGAGGCGCGGGTCGTCATGACGCAAGCGCTCCAGCTTGTAGTTCGGCGTTTCGATGTGCGGGTTCGGGATCAGCAGCACGTTGACGCGCTGCTTGAGTTCGATCTTGGTGATCTCGCTGCGCTTTTCGTTGAGCAGGAACGAAGTCACCTCGACCGGTACCTGCACATGCACTGCGGCCGTGTTGTCCTTCAACGCTTCTTCCTGAACCATGCGCAGGATCTGCAGCGCCTAGGATTCGGTGTCGCGGATGTGGCCGGTGCCGTTGCAGCGCGGGCAGGTGATGTGGCTGCCTTCTGAAAGGGCAGGGCGCAGACGCTGACGCGACAGTTCGAGCAGGCCGAACTTCGAGATCGCGCTGTACTGCACGCGCGCGCGGTCGAACTTCATCGCCTCGCGCAGTCGCTGCTCCACGTCGCGGCGGTTCTTCGACTCTTCCATGTCGATGAAGTCGATGACCAGCAGGCCGCCCAGGTCGCGCAGCCGCATCTGGCGCGCAATCTCATCCGCCGCTTCGAGGTTGGTACGCGTCGCGGTCTCTTCGATGTCGCTGCCGCGCGTGGAGCGCGCGCTGTTGACGTCGATCGAGACCAGCGCCTCGGTGTGGTCAATGACGATCGCGCCGCCCGAGGGCAGGGTGACCGTGCGCGAGAACGCTGTCTCGATCTGGTGCTCGATCTGGAAGCGCGAGAACAGCGATGCATCATCGCGATAGCGCTTGACGCGATTGGCCGTCTCCGGCATCACGTGGTTCATGAACTGCTTGGCCTGATCGTAGATGTCGTCGGTGTCGATCAGGATCTCGCCGATGTCGGCGGTGAAGTAGTCGCGGATGGCGCGGATGACGAGGCTCGACTCCTGATAGATCAGGAAAGCGCCCTTGCCGGCCTTGGCCGCGCCGTCGATCGCCTCCCAGAGCTTCAACATGTAGTTGAGGTCCCACTGCAGCTCGGGCGCGGTGCGGCCGATGCCGGCGGTGCGAGCGATCAGCGACATGCCCTTCGGGTAGTCCAGCTGATCCAGGTTTTCCTTCAGCTCTTCGCGGTCTTCGCCCTCGATGCGGCGCGAAACGCCGCCGCCGCGCGGGTTGTTGGGCATCAGCACCAGGTAGCGGCCGGCGAGAGACACAAAGGTCGTCAGCGCCGCGCCCTTGTTGCCGCGCTCTTCCTTTTCCACCTGCACCAACAGCTCGGAGCCGTTGGAGATCACGTCCTGGATCTTGGCGTCGCGAACCGAGACGCCTTCCTTGAAGTAGGCCTTCGAGATTTCCTTGAACGGCAGGAAGCCGTGGCGGTCTTCGCCGTAATCGACGAAACAGGCTTCGAGCGACGGCTCAACGCGCGTTACCACCGCCTTGTAGATGTTGCCCTTGCGCTGTTCGCGGCCCTCGATCTCGGTTTCGAAATCGAGCAGTTTCTGGCCTTCGACAATGGCCAGGCGACGCTCTTCGGGCTGCGTCGCGTTAATCAGCATGCGCTTCATGTTGCGTGTTCTCCAAACATCAACTCACACAAGTCGATGCACGAGAAGCGCAAAGCCCACCAAGGAACCGCCCTGGACCGCGGCTGCGCTGGGTGTCGCCCGGCTAGCGGAGCGAAGTCAGCGCGGCGTTGGCGTTGGCGCGTGCGTGGCAGCCGGCGCGGGCCAGGGTTCGCGCACGGCCGACCGGCCCCGCGGCGCATCGTGCGCGCGCGGGCAGGAGGTCTTGGTGGGCTGGAACTTCATGGTCCGGAGGGCTGAACGCGAATGCAGGCTGGGCCTGCATCCGATAAACCTTGTTCTTTTGTCGCGGCAGGCCTCGAGCCCGCCGTGGGTTGGATTCGCGTTTCTCTGCCACTCGCGTCGCGCGGCTGCCATGTCACTCTGGGACTGAGGCCCGCGGTGCGCCGCAAGTGTTGCATCACCTCCACGCTGCTCGGGTGCGACCGCTAAACTCGTAGCGAATCAAGCACTTACGGCGACAACGTGGTCCAAACCATTATAGGGGGCAAAGCGGCGCCGCAGGTGCAGCGGCTGGTCGTCGATGAAGGCAGCGAGGGCCAAAGGCTCGACAACTTCCTGATTCGCGTGTTGAAAGGCGTGCCAAAGACCCATGTCTACCGCGTCATCCGCTCGGGCGAGGTGCGGATCAACAAGGGCCGGGCGGCGGCGGATACGCGGCTGGTGCTGGGCGACGAGATCAGGGTGCCGCCCGTCCGCACCGCCGAGCCCAAGGCCGAAGGCGCGGTGCCGCCGCGCGAGTTTGCCGTGCTTTTCGAGGACGAGCACCTGCTGGCCATCGACAAGCCGGCCGGCGTCGCGGTGCATGGCGGCTCGGGGGTGAGCTTCGGCGTCATCGAGCAGTTGCGTCGCGCGCGGCCGGCGGCGAAGTTCCTGGAACTCGTGCATCGCCTGGACAAGGAAACGTCGGGGGTGCTGCTGCTGGCCAAGAAGCGCAGCGCCCTGACCCACGTGCAGGACCAGTTCCGTGAGCGCGGCACCGTCAAGATCTACGCCGCGCTGGTGATCGGTGCCTGGCCGGCCAGCAAGAAAGTCATCGATGTTGCGTTGCTGAAGACGCTCGATGCGAAGGGTGAGCGCCATGTGCGCGCGGTGGAGGCGGCCAACGACGAGGCGCGACGCTCGATCACGCTGGTCAAGGTGGCGCAGAAGTTCGCCGGGCACACGCTGCTTGATGTGACGCTGAAGACCGGCCGCACGCACCAGATCCGCGTCCACCTTTCGCACGAGGGCCACGCCATCGTCGGCGACCCGAAGTACGGCGACTTTGCGGCCAATCGGCTGATGGCGCGCGGTGAGCATCGCTTTGCACGCATGTTCCTGCATGCGAAGCACTTGGCTTTCGACCACCCCGCATCGGCGGCGCGCATCATGCTCGACTCCCCGTTGCCTGATGAGTGCACGCGTCTGTTGGAGTTGTTGTGAACAAGAAATTTGATCTCGTCGTCTTCGACTGGGACGGCACGCTGTTCGACTCCACCGCGCTGATCGTGCGCTGCATCCAGAACGCGTGTGCCGATGTCGGCGCGCCGGTGCCGAGCGATACCAGCGCCGCCTACGTCATCGGACTTGGCCTGCAGGACGCGCTGCGTCACGTTGCACCGGGCTTGCCCGAAGCGCGTTACCCCGAACTCGGCCTGCGCTACCGTCATCACTACTTCGCCAGTCAGCATGAGTTGAGCCTGTTCCCTGGCACGCTCGACATGCTGCATGCGCTGAAGGCGCGCCAGCATTGCCTGGCCGTGGCCACCGGCAAGAACCGTCGCGGCCTCGACGATGCGCTGGCGCATTCGCAGCTCAAGGGCTTGTTCGACGGCACGCGCACCGCTGATGAAACAGCCTCGAAGCCCGACCCGCTGATGCTGCTCGAACTGATGCGTGAGTTCGGTGCCGCCCCCGCGCGCACGCTGATGGTCGGCGACACCACCCACGACCTGCTGCTGGCGCGCAACGCCGGCGCGCCGAGCGTGGCCGTGTCGTTCGGTGCGCACGAGCACGAGGCGTTCGCCGAGTTCGGGCCACTGCACGTGGCGCACAGCACGCGAGATTTGCACGACTGGTTGCTGGCGAATGCATAGCGTGACGGCCCCTCGCTCGCTGCGCTCGCACTCCCCCGAGGAGAGGCTCAGGCCGACGCTTGGGGCGGCCCGGCGCTGGCCTGAGACCGTCAGACATGTCTGACGGCGCGCAGTTCCTCTGCCGCAGCGACGATCTGGCAGAACGCGGCAAGGGTGTCGTCTTCGACGTCATGCTGTGGCGCCAGCCGGCGCGGGCCTTTGCGCTGCGCATCGACGGCCGCGTGGTCGCCTACATCAACCGTTGCGCCCATGTGCCGACCGAGCTCGACTGGAACCCGGGCGAGTTCCTCGATGCCGAACGCACGACGATCGTCTGCGCGGTCCACGGTGCGCAGTATTCGCCGGCCAGCGGCCAGTGCCTGGGTGGCCCCTGCGGCCGCGGCCGCCTGATGCCGGTGACGGTCAGCGAGAGCGGCGGCGATGTGACTTGGTATCCTTCCCGCGACATTGCGCCGCTGGTTTTCGACGATGCGGCGCCCAACGCAGGACCTGCCTTGCCATGAACCCCTCCGACGACTTCGCGCCGACCACGCCGCCGCCTTTGCCGCCCACCACCAGCGCCACGGCTGCTGCTCCCGCTGCGCCGCGCCCCACGGTCGAGGCCGCGCTCACGACCGTGGCCCGCGCACTGCTGAACGACCGCCGCAGCGAGCGCCGCTGGCGAGTCTTTTTCCGCCTGGCCTGGCTGGGGATCGTGCTCGCGCTGCTGTGGGCCTTGTTCGTTGCTCGCAATCACGTGTCTGCCCCAGGGGGGCCGCACACCGCACTGGTGGAAGTGCGCGGCGAGATCGCTGCGGACACCGAGGCCAGCGCCGAGCGCATCGTCGCTGCGCTGAAGAACGCGTTCGAAGACAAGGCCGCGCAGGCGATCGTGATGCGCATCAACTCGCCGGGCGGCAGCCCCGTGCAGGCCGGCATCGTCAACGACGAGATCAAGCGCCTCAAGGCCAAGCACAACAAGAAGGTCTATGCGGTGGTCGAGGAGATCTGTGCCTCGGGCGCGTACTACATCGCCGTCGCCGCCGACGAGATCTATGTCGACAAGGCCAGCCTCGTCGGCAGCATCGGCGTGCTGATGGACGGCTTCGGCTTCACCGGCACGATGGAAAAGCTCGGCGTCGAGCGGCGCCTGCTCACCGCTGGCGAGAACAAGGGCATGCTCGATCCGTTCTCGCCGCAAAACGAGAAGCAGACGGCGTATGCCAAGGCCATGATCGACCAGATCCACCAGCAGTTCATCAGCGTCGTCAAGGACGGCCGCGGACCGCGCCTGAAAGAGACCAAGGAGATGTTCTCGGGCCTGTTCTGGAACGGCGAAGAAGCGATCAAGCTCGGCCTGGTGGACAAGGTCGGCAACCTCGATTTCATTGCCCGCGAAGTGATCAAGGCCGAAGAGATCATCGACTACACGACGCATGACAATCTGGCCGAGCGCTTTGCCAAACGCTTTGGGGCGGCGATCGGTTACGGCGCTGTCAAGGCGCTGCGCGAGTTGCCAACCTTGCGCTGATGTCAGACCCAACAGACGCTCTCGGTCCGCTCGTCTCGGACCGCATGGCGGTCCTGCCGCAGTACCTGTTGCCCAAGCAGGCGCTGACGCTGCTGGCCGGCGAGATCGCGCGGGCACGCGTCGGCGCGCTGACGACGAAGTTGATCCGCTGGTTCATCGACCGGTACCGAGTCAACATGGCCGAGGCCGCGAACCCCGACCCGGCGGCATATGCAACGTTCAACGACTTCTTCACCCGCGCCCTCGCGCCCGGCGCGCGTCCGCTGGCGCAGGCGGATCTGGTCAGCCCGGTCGACGGTGCGATCAGCCAGCTCGGCTCGATCGACGGCGATGCGATCTTGCAGGCCAAAGGCCACACCTACACGGTGCAGGCAATGGTCGGCGGCGACGCGGAACTCGCGCGGCCGTTCCTCAGCGGCCACTTCGCGACGCTGTACCTCTCGCCGAAGGACTACCACCGCATCCACATGCCCTGCGGTGGCACGCTGCGCCGCATGATCCATGTGCCGGGCGATCTGTTTTCGGTCAACCCGACAACAGCGCGCGGCGTGCCCGGACTGTTCGCGCGCAACGAGCGCGTTGTCTGCCTGTTCGACAGCGAGCGCGGGCCGTTCGTGCTGGTGCTCGTAGGCGCAACGATCGTTGGCAGCATGGCGACCGTCTGGCACGGCGTCGTCAACCCACCGCGGCCGGGCACCGTGCGTGACTGGCGCTATGAAGGCGATCAGGCCATCGTGTTGAAGCAAGGCGACGAAATGGGCCGCTTCCTGCTCGGCTCGACGGTCGTGCTGCTGTTTCCGCCGGGGCCTCTGGCGTTCAACCCGGTGTGGAAACCGGGTGGCAGCATCCGCATGGGCGAGGCGATGGCTTCCTAGCCAAACAAGCCCGGTGCCTTCGCCGCATCGTTGGCCTCACTGTAGAAGCAGCGCGGGCAGACCGCGCGGTAGCGGTCGTTGCCGCCGATCAGCACCTGCTCGCCGGCGGTGACTCGCGTGCCGTCAGCGCCCAGTCGCACGTTCATCGACGCTTTGCGGCCGCAGGCGCAGACGGTCTTCATCTCTTCGAGGTCGTCGGCCAGCGTCAGCAGCTCAGCCGCGCCTTCGAAGGCTAGGCCGCGGAAGTCGCTGCGCAGGCCCCAGCACAGCACTGGGATGTCTTCGCGGTGCGCCAGGCGATGCAACTGCCGCACCTGGTCCCGCGTCAGGAACTGCGCTTCATCGAACAGCAGGCAGGCCGGCCGACCATGGCCGTGGGTGGCCCACAGCGCCTGCGCATCGAAGACCGTGTCGACGCCGAAGCCCTGTGCCTGCCGCGACAAGCCGAGCCGCGAGCCGATCGTCCCGGCGCCCCCTCGGTCATCGAGCGCCGCGGTGAACAGGCGGACCTGCATGCCGCGCTCTTCGTAGTTGTGTGCGGCCTGCAGCAGCGCCGTGCTCTTGCCGGCATTCATCGCGGCATAGCGGAAGTACAGCTTGGCCATGCGCGGCGGTAGCGACTGCGCGCCGCTAGGTGCAGTTGGCGTTGTCGACGTCGGTGACGTTGTTCACCTTGCCGTTTTCCGAGACGATGCGCAGGCACTTGTTCAAGCTGCGCGACTGCCAGGTCGTGATCGACGCCTTGCCCACCTTGGCTTTGCCCAGCTGCACGAAGCCGAGCGACTTCATGTCGCGGTCCAGCGTCGCGGAGGGGCGGCCGACCAGGTTGTCGGCGTTGGCGGGTGGCGGCGGAAGGGGTTGTCCGCTGGAGCCGGCCATGAGCCCGGTGTGGTCGGCCTGTCCAGCGCGGAATCCCGTGGCATACGCCCGGTTGCTCGAAGGCACCGCCGCACGTTCGCGAAATCGGTTGTAGCCGTCGCGGTAACCGCGCGCGTAGTCGCGGCCGTCGGGTCGGGCTGCGTTGGCTTCGTGCTTGGCGCGCCCGGCGCGGTAGCCTGTGCGGTAGCCGCCGTCGCGATCACGGTCGTCCTTGCCGTTCAAACCGTCGCCGTAGCCGCGCACATAGTCATCCGACGCGGGCGCTGATCCCGTGGCCTGGCGCCGGGCCTGGCCCACGCGGTAGCCTTCGGCATAGTCGCGGCGGCTGCCCTCCTGGTAGCGGCGGGGCAGGTTGTTGTAGCCGTCGCGGTAGCCCAGGTCGTAGTCGGCGACGCTGCGCGACTCGGCCACCATCACGGGGCCTCCGGGCGCAGCGGCCCAGGCCACTGTCGCGCCCAGCAGCACCAGCGCCAGCATGCTGCCGCGGTGCCAGATTCGTTGTGCCATTGCGTGTCTCCTCTGTGCTTGGATGCAGGGCGCGCATCTAACGGCGACGCATGCCAACCGGTGGACAGCAGCGTTCTGCCGCTGCCCGCCGGTCGGGGCCTCCTTCAAAGCGGCGGGATGCGCAGCAACTGCCCCGGGTAGATCTTGTCCGGGTGCTTCAACATGGGTTTGTTGGCTTCGAAGATCACCGGGTACTTCATGGCATCGCCGTACATCGTCTTGGCGATCTTGGACAGGGTGTCACCGCTGACCACCGTGTGCCACTGCGACTCGGGCTCGGGCGCCTCGACAATCAGCATGTCATTGACAGCACCGACGCCGGCGACATTGCCGCAGCACAGCAGCACCTTTTCCTTGGTGGCCTGGTCACCGACCGTGCCGGCCACGGTCACCGTGCCGCTGGGGGCGTCGAAGGCCACGTCCAGGCCGCTCACGTCGAGGCCCTGCGTGCCGATGTAGTCGGCAATCGCCTTGCCGGCAGCGGCGCTCATGGCGGCGACGTTCTCCGGCGTCGGCGCGGCCTTGACGGCGGCTTCGGCAGCTTTGGCTTCGCCAATGCCGAACAGTTTTTCGCCTGCATCCTTGATGAAAGACATCAAACCCATGGTCTGCTCCTGTGTGATTAGTGAGGTCAAGTGCGATGGTAGCGGTGAATCCCGAATAGGCCCGCCGACCGGCGAGCGCAGAATCGGCCCCATCAGGAGGCAAGGTCATGTCCGCCGCAAGCAACAGCACCGCCATGCAGCAGCAACCGCACCAGATCGTCCGCCGCACGGTGGCCCTGGTCCTGGCCGGAGGCCGAGGTTCGCGGCTGAAGGACCTCACCGACAAGCGCGCCAAGCCGGCCGTGTACTTCGGCGGCAAGTTCCGCATCATCGATTTCGCGCTGTCGAACTGCGTCAACTCAGGCCTGCGCCGCATCGGCGTCGTCACGCAATACAAGTCGCATTCCCTGTTGCGCCACTTGCAGCGCGGCTGGAGTTTCCTGCGCGCCGAGATGAACGAGATGGTCGATCTGCTGCCGGCGCAGCAGCGTGTCGATGAAGAACATTGGTACCGCGGCACCGCCGACGCCATCTGGCAGAACCTGGACATCATCCAGAGCTCGCGGCCCGAGTACGTCGTCATCCTGGCCGGCGACCACATCTACAAGATGGACTACTCGCTGATGCTGAAGGACCACGTCGACCGCGGCGCCGGCTGCACGGTCGGCTGCATCGAAGTGCCGCGGCATGAGGCCAGCGCCTTCGGCGTCATGGCGGTCAATGACGACTGGGACATCACCAGCTTTGTCGAAAAACCCGCCGACCCGCCGTTGATGCCCGGCAGCACCGACCTGTCGCTGGCCAGCATGGGCATCTACGTCTTCAATGCCGACTACCTCTACAAATTGCTCGACGACGATCTGGCCAACCCCGAGTCGAGCCACGACTTCGGCAAGGACGTGATCCCACGCGCGGTGTCAGAAGGCCGCGCCCTGGCCCATCCGTTCTCCAAGAGTTGCATCGTCAACCCGAACGGCGCGCCGCCGTACTGGCGCGACGTGGGCACGATCGATGCATTCTGGGCGGCCAACCTCGACCTGGCGTCGATCAACCCGGAGCTCGACATTTACGACACCGACTGGCCGATCTGGACCTACCAGCGCCAGCTGCCGCCGGCCAAGTTCATCCCGGACAAGAACGGCATGCACGGCATGGCCGTCAACACCATCGTCTCCGGCGGCTGCATCGTCAGCGGCTCGCATGTCGCCAACTCGGTGCTGTTCTCCAGCGTGCGCATTCATTCCTTCTGCAACCTCGAAGATGCGGTGGTGCTGCCCGGCGTGACCATCCAGCGCAACTGCCGGCTGAAGAAGGTGGTGATCGACCGCGGCTGTGAAGTTCCCGAAGGTACGGTCGTGGGCGAAGACCCCGTCGCCGATGCCGAGCGCTTCGAGCGCACCGACGGCGGCGTCGTCCTCATCACGCGCGAGATGCTGGGCTGCCTGGGGCAGGAAAGGGAGTGAGTCGGCGGGCTGAGCTCGTAGAGCGGACTCGCGTCCTGCATGTCGGCGCCGAGATCTACCCCTTCGTCAAGACCGGCGGCCTGGCCGATGTGATCGGCGCGCTGCCGGAGGCGCTGATCGCTGCAGGCGCGGATGCGCGCGTGCTGCTGCCCGGCTTGCCCGCGCTGACGAGCGTGCTGCGCGACGGCAAAACCGTCGGCAGCGTTGCATTGCCCTGGGGCGGCGCGAGCGCCGAGCTGGTCGAAGGCCGGCTCGATGCACCTTCGCTCGAAAACGTGCACGTCGTTCTGCTGCGCCACGACGCGCTGTATGGGCGCACCGGCACGCCGTATGGCGACGGCAGCGGCCACCCTTTTGCCGACAACCCGCGCCGCTTCGCGCTGCTCGGCTTGGCCGCAGCGCGCCTGGCTGAAGGTGTGCATCCCGCCTGGCAGCCGCAAGTGCTGCATGCGCACGACTGGCATGCGGGCCTCGCCTGTGCCTACAACGCGTTCTCGCGCCGTGCCGGCAAGAGCCGCGCAGCCAGCGTGTTCACGATCCACAACCTCGCTTTCCAAGGCGTGTTCGCGCGAGCGGCATTTGCCGAACTCGGGCTGCCGGCCGACGCCTGGGGCGTGCAGGGCGTCGAGTTCCACGACCAGCTGTCGTTCATGAAAGCCGGCCTGCACTACGCCGACCGCGTGACGACCGTCAGCCCGACCTATGCGCGCGAGATCCAGACCAGCGAACTCGGCGCCGGCCTCGACGGCTTGCTGCGAGAACGCAGCGCCGCCGTCAGCGGCATCCTGAACGGTGTCGACGATGCGGTCTGGGATCCGGCGCATGATCCGCTGGTCGCCGCACATTTCAGCGCGCAGCGCCTCGCCGGCAAGGCCGAGTGCAAGGCGGCACTGCAGCGTGAATGCGGCCTCGACGTGCAGGACGGCGCGCCGCTGTTCACCGCGGTCAGCCGACTGACGGAGCAAAAGGGGCTGCAGTTGGTGGCCGGTGCGGTCGATGCGCTGGTCGAGCGGGGCGCGCAACTCGTCGTGCTCGGCAGCGGCGACGCGGCGCTCGAAGACGCTTTCCGCGCCGCGGCCCACAAGCACCCGCGGCAGGTCTCGTTGCGCCAGGGTTACGACGAAGCGCTGTCGCACCGCATTTTCGCCGCCAGCGATGTCACGCTCGTGCCATCACGCTTCGAGCCTTGCGGCCTGACGCAGATGTACGCCTTGCGCTATGGCAGCCTGCCACTGGTGCGCCGCACCGGCGGCCTGGCGGACACGGTGACCGACTGCACGCTCGAAGACCTCGCCGACGAACGCGCCACCGGCTTCGTCTTCGAGCGCTTCGACACCGACGATCTGATGCGCGCGCTCCGCCGTGCGTTCACGCTCTGGTCACGGCCGCGCGAATGGCGCGCGGTGCAGAAGCGCGGCGATGTCGCAGCGCTTCGGCTGGGACACCGCTGCCGAGCGCTATCTGGCGCTCTACCGCGAGGCAGGCGAAGCGCTCAGGCCAGCGCCGGGCCGTCCCCAAGCGTCGGCCTGAGCCTCCCCTCGGGGGAGTGCCCGCGCAGCGGGCGAGGGGTTGTCATTCAATGTTTGAGTTCGAAGCGCGCGCCGCGCGCTGAGAGCACGCTGGCCGAGGCGCCGATGCGTTCGATGGTCACGCCGTCGGCCACGGCCTGGCCTTCGCGCAGCACTTGGCCATTGATGAAGAGCATGCGCGCCGATGGGGTCGGCGAAAAGACGGCACCGCTGATGGCCAGCGGCGGCAGGCTGGCCCGCACGTCGGCCGGCAACTCGTTGAGCGACGGCACGCGCGGTTCGGCCGGCGCGGCGGGCTTCGGCGTGGGGGGCACAACCACGCGCGCGACCGGTGCAGGTGCAGGAGCTGGCACGGGCGCGGCGCGCGGGGGCGGTGCAGGTGCGATCGGTGGTGGTGCAGCAGCTGCCAGCGGCGGTGGGTTCGGTGCCGGAGCCTGCGGCGGCGTCGCCTGAGCGAGCGGCGGCGGAGCGGGAGCAGGCGTCGGTGCGGGCACGGGTGCAGGAAGGGGGGCAGGAAGGGGTGCTGGCGTCACAGGTGTCGCCGGCTGCTGAGGTGCCTCGGCCATGAGTGGCGGTGTGCGCACGCCACGGTCGGACCACAGCATCCAGGCCAGCGCCGCCGCCAGCAGCACGATCGCTGCGATCGCCAGTGCTGGCCACGGCAATCCGCGTTCGCGCCGGCCGTGACCGGCAGGACCGTCGAGTGGGTGTGCGTGCAAGCCCGGCACGGCGCTGCGTTCGCGCTCGGCGTCGGCCTTCTTCAAGGCATCGAGGATGTAGCTCAACGCAGTTCTCCAGGTTCAGCGCAAGAGCCGCGGCTCGAGTCGCGCGCTGCCGGTGGCGCGCGCGAGTTGCATGAAGGTGGTCGGTCCGGCGCGACCATCGGCGGCCAGGCCCTGGGTGGTTTGAAAAGCAGCCACCCGCACCGCCATGACGTTGTCGTAGAGCACCGGCGCTGTTGGCGCGGCGTCGCCGCGCACGGAGGCCAGTTGTGCCGCCAGGCCATCGACCGCGGGGCCGCGCGCACCGAGCTTCAGGATACCGTTGTAGCTGTCGGGTGCGCGCCAGTAGGTGGCAAAGTCGCCGGCCCAGAGGTCGGCCAGCGACACCAAGGTCACATCGACGGTGTCGCGGCCGATGCGCAGTGTGGCCGCACGTGGGCTCAGGCCGAGCAACAGCGCATAGGCCGGCCGGCCGCTGCCGTCGCGCAGCGTGATGAATCCGGGCCGGTCGAGTTGGCGCACCAGTGGCAGGCTGGCCACCGCGGTGCGAAAGCATTGCCATTGCGCACGCTGCGCCACGGCGCACGGCTCGGAGACCGTGTCGGGCAAGGCGATGCCCCACTGCGGCGCCAGTTCGCGCCAGGCTTCCGTCTCGCTGCGCCAGGCGCCGCGGGCGACGATTTCGGCAGCGGTCAGGAACAGCGGTGCGGTGGTGCTGACGGCTGCAGCGGCGCCGCCGTCACTGGCCAGCGGTGCAACGGCGCTCGCCGAAGCGGCGGCCGGTGTCGGTGCGACGGCGGATGCTGCCGCCGCGATCCTGGCGTTGCTGGCTGCGGGTGCCGCGGCGCTTGCTGACGTCGACGCAGGCGCCGAGGCAGCCGACGCATTTCTGTCCGGCGCCGGGTCGCTGCGTGGCCACCACAGCGCCGCCAGGCCAGCCAGCATCAGCCCGCCGGCTACGCCGCCCAAACCGAGCGCCCAAGGGCTGGCGTGCCGCAATGCATCAATGCGTTCGGCGCGCCGCTCGGCGCCGAAGACTTCGATCGCGGCTTTTTCGACGATGCGCTTGTCGACCCGCGGCACGCTTTCGGCATACGCCCCGAGCAGCGCGCGATCGGCCAGCAGGTTGATGCGCCGCGGCACACCGCGCGCGGCGTGGTGAATCTCCTGCATCGCGCGCTGCGAGAACGGCATGGCCGATGTCAGGCCCGCGATCGCCAGGCGATGCCGCAGGTACTGCGCGGTTTCGTCTTCCGACAGCGCGTCGAGGTGGAAGCGCGCGATCACGCGCTGCGCCACCTGCTCGAGTTCGGGCCGGCGCAGCATCTGCCGCAGCTCGGGCTGGCCGATGAGCACGATCTGCAGCAGCTTGCGCTCGTTGGTTTCGAGGTTGGTCAGCAGGCGCAGCTGCTCGAGGACATCGGAGGACAGGTTCTGCGCCTCGTCGATGATGAGCACGTTGTTCAAGCCGACCGAGTGCGTTTCGATCAGGAACTTGTTGAACGGATCGAGGTAGTCCTTGGCCGTGAACACCTTGCCCGGCTCGTGCGTGTCCACCGGCACGTGGAACTCCTCGCACACCGTCTTCAGCAGCTCGAGCGCGGTCAGCTTCGGGTTGAAGATGTAGGCGACGTTGCAGCGCTTGGGGATCTGCTCCAGCAGGCAGCGGCAAACGGTGGTCTTGCCGGCGCCGATCTCGCCGGTCAGCAGCACGAAGCCGCCACCGCCGCCCTTGACGCCGTACAGCAGGTGCGCCAGGGCCTCGCGGTGGCGCTCGCTCATGAAGAGGTAGCGCGGGTCCGGGGCGATCGAGAACGGCTCGTGCTTGAGGCCGAAGTACTGGACGTACATGTCAGTGGCGCCGGGCCGCCCCAAGCCACTGACGCGCCCCCTCGGGGGGCAGCGAACGACGTGAGCGTGGGGGTTGCATTTCAGTGCTGAGGGGCCGCCCCAAAGCGCCGACGCGTCCCCTCGGGAAGCCGCGAGCAAGGCGAGTTGGCGGGCTGTCTCATATCCATGAGGATAGCGTGGAGCTGCATTTGCCTTGCAAAATACGCGATGCTGCCTCGCAACCTCGCCCTCATCGACGACGACGCCGAATACTCGGAGTACCTGGCCCAGCACCTGCGCGGCCGCGGCATCGACGTCAGCGTCTACGACGACAGTGATGCCTTGCTCGCCGACGCCGAAGCGCATCGCTACGATTTCTATCTGGTCGATCTGATGCTTCCCGGCGTCGATGGTGTCGAGCTGATCAAGGTCATCCGCCGCCGCAGCGATGCCGGCCTGCTGGTGGTTTCCGGCCGCCTCGGCCCGGAGGTGTTCGCCAGCGTGATGACGGCCGGCGCCGACATGTACCTGGCCAAGCCGGTGCAGTTCGATCAGGTCTCGCTGGCCATCCAGGCCGTGCAGCGCCGTGCCGCCAAGGACGCGACATCGAGTCGCTCGTGGAAGCTCGACCGTCAGGCGCGCGAGTTGATCGTGCCCGACGGTGCCCGCGTGGCCCTCTCCGACGCCGACATCACGGTGCTCGAGTGCCTGCTCGAAGCGGCCGGCGAGACGGTGACACGGGAGACGCTGTCCCAGCGCCTCGGCCGCGCCCAGGACGACGAAGGCGACAACGGCCTGAACGCGATCATCTACCGCCTGCGCCGCCGCATCGAGCGCGCCACGCCGATGCTGGTGCCGCTGCAATCGCGCTCGCGCGTCGGCTACCTCTTCCGCGCGCCCTTGGTCGTGGCCTGAACAGGTCGTTTGACCGCGTCGCTGGTGGCGGCGCTCGGCTCCTTGGGCCGAACTGATCGCCGCTTGGGCGCTGCACGGCGCTCGGCAGCCGGTGCAGGCAGCGCGCCGCCGCCCTGCGCGATCCACAGCCGCATGGTGGTTCCGGCTTCGCCGGTGCTGACGAGTTCTGCACGGCCGCCCTGCAGCTCGAGCACACGGCGCACGATGTACAGGCCCAGGCCGTGGCTGGCGCGCCCGCTGGGGTGGCGGCCACGCGTGCCGCGCTCGAACAGGCGCGGCAGCAATTCGGGCTCGATCCCCGGCCCCTGGTCGATGACATCGAGCACCAGCGCCAGCGGCTGGTCGGAGTCCGCCACGCGCAGCGTCACCGGTGAGCCCGGCGGCGAGTAGCGCAGTGCATTGGCCAGCAGGTTGCGCAGCGCCAGGCGCAGCAGGCCCATGTCCATCGACGCGGTGCGCGTGTCGGCCACGCGTTCGATGTGCACACGTTCGCGCTCGGCCAGCGGCATGTCGCCCACGGCCACCGCCAACAGCGTGTCGACGTCGACATCGCTGTCCTGCCGCTTGGGGTGTTCGCTGCTGCCGAGCAGCGCCGCCACCGCCAGCGTGTTGTCGACTCCGGACATCACGGCTTGCATCACGCTCTGGGCACGCTGCAGGCGCTCGGCGGCGTCGCTGCGCGAGCGCGGCTTGGCCAGCGCCGCAGCCGCGCTTTGCAACGCCGCCGAGGCGTTGTTCAGCGGCTGGCGAACCTCATGGGCGAGCACGTTGAGCATTTCGCTGCGCTCGGCCAGCAGCGCATCGAGCTCGGCGGCATAGCGCTCGACATCGGCGCGCTGCACCTGCTCGCGCTGCAATTCGGCGGTGCGCGCCAGCAGCTCGGTGACATCGTCGGTCACGACCAGCGCGCGCAGCGACCGGCCGCCTTCGTCGTACTGCACGATCGCCGAGGCCACGATGTCGAGCAGGCTGCCATCGCTGCGCCTGACCTGAAGCACGCCGCTGGTGTGGTGGCCGCTGGCCCAGAGCTGCTGCAACTCTTGCTGGCGCAGGCTGCGCGACTCGTCGGAGAAGAACTCCAGCGCGTGCCGGCCGATCACCTCCTCGCGCAGGTAGCCCATCGTCTCGAGCCAGCGGTCCGACACCGACAGCAACAGGCCGTCGATATCGATCGAGTGCATCATCGCCGGCGTCTGCTCGTACAACTGCAGCAACAGGCGGTTGTTGTCGCGCAGCGCCCGCTCGGCGTCGTGGCGCCAGGTGATGTCCTGGAAGGTGCCGAAGGCACGCACAGCACGGCCGTTGTCGAACGTGACCTCGCCGATCGCGCGCACCCAGATGTGCCGGCCCTGCGCGGTGACCATCGGCACTTCGATGTCGTAAGGCGTGCCCACCAGGGTCGCCAGCTCGAAGGCGTGCATGAGCGTGTCGCGGGCTTGTTGCGGGTAGAAGCTGATGGCTTCTTCGATGGTCGGCTTGTGACCGGGTTCGAGATCGTGGATGCGGCAGGTCTGGTCCGACCAGGTCAACGTGTTGTCCAGCAGATTGACTTCCCAGCCGCCGATCCCGGCGACGCGGCCGGTGCGGTCGAGGAAGGCCTCGCTGTCGCGCAGGCGCGCTTCGCTGGCACGGGCCTCGGTGACGTCTTCGACGGTGCCGACGTAGCCGGTGATCGTGCCGTTCTCCCCCAACACGGCCCGCGCCAGCGAACGCACCTGTCGCACGGTGGTGTCGTGTCGCTGCACGCGAAACTCCATCGCGAACTCGCGGTTGGCCTCGGCGCTGCGCTGCCACTCACTGGATACGGCGTCCCGGTCGTCCGGATGCAAGGCGCTGCTCCAACCCTCGCCCAGGCTGTGTTCGAGCGACAGACCAAAGATCGCCTGCCAGCGCGCATTGGTATAGGTGCAGTGGCCGTGCGCGTCGGTGTGAAAGACGCCCAGCGGCGAGGCGTCGGAAAGCGTGCGGAACTTGCGCTCGCTGTCGGCCAGGGCGCGTTGCGCCGTGTCCATCGCGCGCGCGTCCCACAAGTCCTGCGCCAATGCCACATAGCCCTCGACGGCGCCGTTCTCATTGCGCAACGGCACCAGCTGCACCTGCTCGTCGCGCATCCCGTTCGGGAACGGCACTCTGGCCTCGAACCGCTGCACCTGCCCCGCCAGCGCGGCCGCATGGCGTTCCAGGTGCTCGTTGAATGCCGTCTCGCCGATGACGGCCGACAGGTGCAAGCCGAGCAACGAGGCGGCGCTGCGGCCAGTGCGCTGCTGCATCGGCGCGTTGGCATAGGCGTTGCGCAGTTCGCGGTCCCACACCGAGACTGACATCGGCAGGCGGTCGAGGATGGCGCCGAGCGCGCGCACGTGGCCCGTCAGCTCCGACTCTACGGCACTCAGCGCGCCGAGTGCCTGGCCATGCGCGCGCTCGCGCAGCAACAGCGCCTGCACCACGGCCTGCGCCAACTCGCTGATCTGCAGGCACTGCGTTGGCGTCAACTGCCGCGGCACGCGGTCGATCACGCACAACGTTCCCAGGCGCTCGCCGCCGGGCAGCGTCAGCGGCGCACCGGCATAGAAACGGATGCCGGGCTCGCCGGTCACCATCGGGTTGTCGGCAAAGCGCGGGTCGGCGCGTGCGTCGGCCACGGTCATCAGCTCGCGCTCGAGGATGGTGTGCGCGCAGAAGGCCAGATCGCGTGGCGTCTGCTGCACTTCAGGCAGGCCGAGGTTGGCCTTGAACCACTGGCGCTGGTCGTCGACCAGGCTGACCAATGCGATCGGCGTGCCGGCGATCTGTGCGGCCAAGCGTGCCAAGCCGTCGAACAGCGGCTCAGGCGCCGAGTCGAGCACGTTGAGCGCCCGCAGGCGCGCCAGCCGCTGCACCTCATCGGGCGGCAAATGCGCCTTCACGTCGTCAGCAATCCCCGTTGCTCGATGAAACGCACGACCTTGTCCAGGCCCGAACCCAGATGCAGGTTCGTCATCACATAGGGCCGCCGGTCGGCATGGGCCGGCCGCATGCGCTGCGTGTCGGCTTCCATCACGGCCAGGTCGGCGCCGACATACGGCGCCAAGTCGGTCTTGTTGATGACGAGCAGGTCGCTCTTGGTGATGCCGGGGCCGCCCTTGCGCGGGATCTTCTCGCCGCCGGCGACGTCGATGACGTAGATTGTCAGGTCGCTCAACTCCGGGCTGAAGGTGGCGGCCAGGTTGTCGCCACCGGACTCGATGAAGACGATGTCGGCATCGGGAAACTTTTCCAGCATGCGGTCCACCGCTTCGAGGTTGATCGACGCGTCCTCGCGGATCGCCGTGTGCGGGCAACCGCCGGTCTCCACGCCCATGATGCGTTCGGGCGCCAGCGCACCGGCCACGGTGAGCAGGCGCTGGTCTTCCTTGGTGTAGATGTCGTTGGTGACGACGACCAGGTCCCAGCGCTCGCGCATCGCCTTACAGAGCTTTTCGACGAGCGTCGTCTTGCCGGAGCCGACCGGCCCGCCGACGCCGACGCGCAACGGAGGCAGCTTCTTCGTTCGGCCAGCGATGGAGTGCAATGTCATGAACGGAACAGCCTCGAGTATTGGGTTTCGTGTTGCGACGAACGGATGGCCAGCAGCGGTGCGAAGGCCTGGCGCTGCCCGTCGCCGAGTGTGAGCGCGGTTTGTGCCAGTGGCGCCAATTCTTGCGCCAAGTGCGCCAGGATGCGCTGGCCGGCGCTCTGACCCAGCGGCACCGACTTCAACGCCGCCTGCACCTGGTTCTCGGCCCAGGAAAAACCGTAGGCCAGCAGCGACTCGTGCGCGGCCGCGCCGGTTTGCTCTGCAGCGAGCGCGAAGGCCATCGGCCAGGTGGGCGATGGCGACAGCGCGGCGAGGATGGCCACACGCTCGTCATCGGGCGTTTGCTGGCGCAGCCACTCGAGCATCGAGCGGCCCATCTGTTCGGTCTGCGCGCGCAGTTCGCGCGACTCGCGGGTGACTCAGCATCCAGGTGTTGAGCTCGGTGATGCGGGGCGCGTCGTGCTGAGACCAGGCAGCGTGGGCCGCGGCCACGAGCGGCAGGTCAGCGCGCGCCAGGCTCAGGTGCAGTTGATCGCGCAGCCACAACAGCGCGCTCGGCTCGTCGTGAACGAGGGTCGCTTCGACCGCCGCTTCGAGCACGTCCGAATAACTGAAGCCGCCCACTGGCAGCGCGGGTGATGCCAGCCGCATCAGGCCGAGCAGGGCAGCCGCTTGCATCAGTGCGGGTGGTGATCGTGATCGTCGTGGGCGTGACCGTGGTGAGCGTGCGCGGCCGCGTACGCCCCGCCTTCCGGCTCGAACGGTGCCTGCACTTCGCGCACGATCAGGTGCATCGATCGCAGCATGTCGGCGAGCACCGGGTCCGGTTCGAGCTGCAGGTGATCGGGCTTGACCTCGAGTTGCACATGCCGGTTGCCCAGGTGGTATGCCGCACGCGGCAGATCGGCTGGGCCGCCATGCTCGCCGCAGGCCGTGACGCGCAGCACCGCTTGCGGCGCCGCGATGACCCGAATCAGCGCGCCGTCCTCGGCGACGAGCACATCGCCACCACGCACAACGCTGCCGCGCGGCAGGAACACGCCGAGCGCGCGGCCGGTGGAATCTGTGGTGTCGAAGCGGCTCTTCTGCCGCACGTCCCAGTCGAGCTCGACGCTGGCGGCGCGCTTGAGCAGGACTGCGGCCAGGCCGCGTCCACCAGGGATGAGTTTGTTCACGCTGAGCATGGCGTCCTGACTTGCAGTGGCGTGGAGCGGCAGTTAGTATAACGAACGTTATAACGGAGGCGCGCCATGACCGCATTGAAACTCACGCAGATCGGCAACTCGGTCGGCGTCATCCTGCCCAAGGAAGTGCTGGCGCGCCTGAAGCTGGAAAAGGGCGACACGGTGTTCGTCACCGATGCGGCCAATGGGGTGATGTTGACGCCTTATGACCCGGCGCTCGATGCGCAGCTCGATGCCGGACGTGAGTTCATGCGCGAGTACCGCGACACGTTTCATCAGCTCGCGAAATGAACGTTGCCTGGCGCTGGGTTGACCGGCGCGCCCTGGTGCTGCTCCACGACGAAAGCCTGGCCGAGCATGGCGGCGCCAGCGGCCTGCGCGACGAGGGGCTGCTGGAGTCGGCGCTGGCCCGGCCCCTCAACCTGGCTGCCTACGGTTCACCCGACGTTCACGCATTGGCCGCCGCCTATGGCGTCGGACTGGCCAAGAACCACCCCTTCGTCGATGGCAACAAGCGCGCCGCATTCCTTGCCGTCGGCATGTTTCTCGTTCTCAATGGATGGCGGCTGACAGCGCCGCAGGCGGATGCAACGCTGACCATGCTCGCCGTTGCCGCGGGCCAGATGGACGAGGTGGCGTTTGCCCACTGGCTGCGCCAGCACAGCCGCGCGCGCTGATGCGTCACCGCGGCGTTTCACGCCGCCAGCCGTCGATTCGTCGCAAACCGGCCCTGCGGCAGCTCGGCTGCGCCCAATATCGCGCCACTGACTTCAAGGAGTGCCTGCGATGAATCCGATCCGTGACCTCGGCCGTGCCGTGACGATGCCCTTCAAGGCCCTTTTCGTTGTCGGCTTGTGCGCTCTCATCAACGCCATGACCTCACCCGGCCACTGGTGGTTCCAGTGGGTGGCGCTCGGTATGGGCATTGCCACCGTCGTCGCCCTGGCCAAGGGCCTGCGCACGGCGCTCGTGCTGGCCGTGGTCGCCGTGGCCGGCTGGTGGCTTTACCGCCGCTATGGCGCCGCAGCCCGCGACAGCTTTGCACAGTGGGCTGCCGGCGCGCAGCCGCGCGCGGCCGATGTCTTGCGCCGCGTCATGTCATTGCCGCCGCAGCCGCTGCACTGAAGCGCGCGCCCGCGCAATACTCGGCCTTCGGGCCATGCTGATCTTTCGCCAACTCTTCGACGCCACGTCGTCGACCTACACCTACCTGCTCGGCGATGCGCAGAGCGGGCAAGCGCTGCTGATCGATCCGGTGTTCGAGCATGTGCGCCGTGACAGCGCCTTGCTGCGGGAGCTCGGCCTGGCGCTGGTAGCGACGCTGGAGACGCATGTGCATGCCGACCATGTGACCGGCGCGTGGTTGCTGCACCGGCGCACCGGCAGCCGCATCCTCGGCAGCGCCGACGGCGGCGCGCAAGGCCTGCACCAGAGCTTGACGCATGGCGACCAGGTGGCCTTCGGTTCGCGGTACGTGCAGGTGCGCGCCACGCCCGGGCACACCAGCGGCTGCCTGACGTTCGTTCTCGACGACGAGAGCCGGGCCTTCACCGGCGACGCCTTGCTGATCCGCGGCTGCGGACGCACCGATTTCCAGCAGGGCAGTGCCGAGCGCTTGTACCGATCGGTGCAGGCTCAGATCCTGTCGCTGCCGCCGCACTGCCTGCTCTACCCAGGCCACGACTACAAGGGCCTGACCGTCAGCAGCGTCGAAGAAGAGCGGCGCTTCAACCCGCGTGTCGGCGGCAGCAGCAACGAGGCCGACTTCACCGGCTACATGAACCACCTCGGCCTGCCGCATCCCAAGCTGATGGACATCGCGGTGCCGGCCAACCTGCGCTGCGGCGAACCGGCGAGCCCGGCGCTGCTGCCCGAGGAGCCGACCTGGGCTGCGCTGGTCTGGACCTTTGCCGGCCTGTGGGAGATCCAGCCGCAGGCGCTGGAAGACGCAGGCCCCGAGGTGCAGATCGTCGATGTGCGCGAGCCCAGCGAGTTCACCGGCCCGCTCGGACACATCGGCGGCGCGACGCTGATCCCGCTGGCCGAGTTGCAGGCCCGGCTGGGCGAACTCGACCCCGCGCGCCCGGTGGTGACCGTGTGCCGCTCGGGCACGCGCTCGGCGCAAGCGGCGGTGCTGCTCGGCAAGTCCGGCATGACGCAGGTCGCCAACCTGGCTGGCGGGATGCTGCGTTGGCGTGCTGCCGGTCACGCGGTGCAAGGCGGCGCGGCCTGACACCGCGATGGCCTGCGGGCCGGGCATGATGGG
Organism: uncultured beta proteobacterium; assembly: GCA_963738425.1. Classification (GTDB taxonomy): domain Bacteria; phylum Pseudomonadota; class Gammaproteobacteria; order Burkholderiales; family Burkholderiaceae_C; genus CADEEN01. Next base: position 39,135 of record CAVTWT010000037.1, read on the forward strand.
GCTTGCAAGCCAGCCCATCACACGCCATGACTTACGAAACACTCACCGTCACGCTCGACGAGGCCATCGCCACGGTGCGACTGGCCCGGCCCGACAAGGCCAACGCGATGAACCTCGCGATGTGGCACGACATCCGGCGTGCCTTCGAGTGGATCGACGGCACGCCGGCAGCACGCGTGGCCGTGCTCGAAGGCGAGGGCAAGCACTTCTGCGCGGGCATCGACCTGCAGATGATGGCCGGCCTGTTGCCGCAGGTCCACGACGACTGCGACGGCCGCACGCGCGAGGCGCTGCGCCGCGTCATCCTCGATCTGCAGGACACGCTGACCAGTCTCGAGCGCTGCCGCAAGCCGGTGCTGGCCGCCGTGCACGGCGTCTGTGTCGGCGGCGGGGTCGATCTGATCTGCTGCGCCGACATGCGTTACGCCGCGGCCGACGCGCAGTTCGTCATCAAGGAGATCGACCTCGGCATGGTGGCCGACGTCGGCACGTTGCAGCGCCTGCCCAAGCTGATCGGTGGGCAGGGCCTGGTGCGCGAGCTGGCCTTTACCGGGCGTGCGGTCGATGCCGCCGAGGCCAAGGCGATCGGCCTCGTCAACCGCGTCTTCGATTCGCCCGAGACGTTGCAAGCAGGAGTGCGTGAGATCGCAGCGGCGATCGCCGCCAAATCGCCGCTGGCCATCCGCGGCATCAAGGAGATGCTGAACTACAGCCGCGACCACAGCGTGGCCGATGGCTTGAACCAAGTGGCGACGTGGAACGCCGCGATGCTGTTGTCCGACGATCTGACGGCGGCGGTGACCGCTGCGCAACAGCGCCAGCCGGTGCACTTTCGCGATTGATCGCGCACCGGCGTTGAGTCGAGGGCAAGCCCCTCAGCGCGTTGCTGCAGCCTCGTGGGCGCGCTCGTGGCGATCGGCCGCCGCGTACAGATCACTGGCGAAACCGGGGTCCGACTTGCGATAGCTGTCGGCCAGCGCGCGCACGTCGGCAAGCTCTTCAGCCATGCTGCGTGGCGCGGGCGCCGCCTTCTGGGTTGCCGCTTGCCAGACTTGGCGGCAGCGATCGAGAAAAAACTGAGTGGCGCTCGGCGCCAGGGTCATGATCGGTGTCATCGTGATTCCTTCCTTCAATGACTGGTGTCGTAGAGGCTCGCTTCGCGCAGTTGCTGCGCAAGCTCGGGGTCGTGCTGCTCCCAGCGCTCCGCCAGCAGTCGCAGTTCGTGCGACGCGCGGCGTTGGCCACTGGTTTCGAGTGCGCGCCAGATCGATTGACCAATCACTTGCCACAGCGTCGGCGTCTGCCGCTTGTAGGGCGATTTGGCGGACGGCATCCGCAGGCCGAGGGCGCTCATCGCACACCTCCGCGGCGCAACAGCCACAACACAAAACTTGCGGCCCACTGCGCGCCGCGTGGCATGGCCACTTGCGACGGGACCGTGACCAGAATCTCTTGAGCTGACATGGCTTTTTCCTTTCTTCCCTGCAGGCCAAAATTGCCCTGTGGACCGAAGATTAGGGTTTTCACTTATTCTTGGGAAATTGAGATTCGGAATCCAGGCATCACGCTTGCGAATACCGGGTTGAAAAATTCACGAATGGACCCAAGGCAGCGCGCCACGCCATGAACTTCCGAACCCTGGACCTGAATCTGTTGCGCGTATTCGACGTGGTGATGGTCGAGCACAACGTGACCCGTGCCGCCGACCAACTGGCGATGACGCAGCCCGCGGTAAGCAACGCCCTGCGCCGCCTGCGCGAAGCGATCGGCGAAGAGCTTTTCGTGCCCGGCTCGACAGGCGTCACACCGACGCCGCATGCGGACGCGCTCTGGCCGGCGGTTCGCGAGGCGATGTCCAGCCTGCGCGAGCTGCTGGATCCGCAGGGCTTCGATCCGGCGCATGACGAACGCCGCTTCACGTTGGCGATGGCCGACGCCACCGCCGCCGTGATCCTGCCGCGGCTGCTCGCCGCATTTCGAGCGCAAGCGGTCGCGCGTCTCGCTTCAGGTCGAGCCGTTGACCACGCGCGACCCGCGCGCGCTGCTTGAACGCGGCGGGGCCGACGTGGCCATCGGCTTCTTTCCGGATGTGGCGCGCGCGTTGGCGGCAGCGCTCGGCGAAGGCGAAACGGTGTTCGACGCGCTCTACGACTGCGACTATGTCTGCGCCATGCGCCGCGGCCACCCGCTGGCAGGGCAACAGCCGCTGACGCTCGACGACTATTGCGCCGCAGTCACACGCCCGCGTCAGTTTTGCCGGCCGGCCGCACGGTTTTGTCGACGAGGTGCTGGCGCGTCTCGGCCGCTCGCGGCGAGTCGCCTTGATGCTCAGCCAGTACGCTGCGGCCGTGCAGGTGGTATGTCAAGACCGATCTGCTTGGCGTGTTGCCGCGGCGCTTCGTCGAAGCCAGCGGCGCTGCCGAGGCGTTGCACACCACGGCGCTGCCGTTCGAGATGCCGCGCGTCGAGATCGGTTTGCTGTGGCACCGCCGGCACGAGCGCGACGCTGCGCAGCGCTGGCTGCACGAGGCCATCGTGCGTGTCGCGCCACCGGCGTGCCCCCCGCCGTAGTCACCCATCCCTTGGCTTAGGGGGACCCAAACGGGCCATGTCGAGTATCTGGAAATCAGTCGCTGTGACAGATTCCAGGCACCGGGCGGGCGCGTTGACCGCGGCCCGTGAAGGTGGTGGGTTTGAAAGAGGCGCTTGGCAGCAGCGATCGCTGCCGATCGGTTTGATCGTACGCAGCGGCAGCGCCTGCTCGATCGGCCACAAGTGAGGAGTGAAGATGAAAAAGATTCTTGGATTGACAGCTGTGGGTGTGGCGGTCGGGGCTGTGTGCGTGGCCGCATGGGCGGCGAGCATCAGCAACATCAATGGCCAATCCTGCGGGACAGACACGGGCACCTGGCACTTCGTCAACAACCAGACGGGCGGTGCGGGCCAGGGCACGCTCACGGCGACGTGGAGTTCTGGCAATACGTGCACCGTGAGCGCCAGCAAGGTGAACGCCTCGAACCAGCACTTCTATTGCACGGCCAGTGGCGCGCTTGCCAGCGCTTCCACCAACCTGCCGGGCAGGTTGGTTTTGTCGGACTTCACGTGCGACACCAAGGAGCCGCCGCCCTGCGATCCGACGAAGGACCCGAACTGCAAGCCCTAGTTCGGACGCGAAAGAGAGGAGCCTCCGCGCTTCTCTCGTTTTTTCTTGGGTCACTTGAAAGGGAGACAGCCAGATGATCGAGCCCCGCACGTCAATCCATCATCTTGCACTCGGTGCGGCAATCGTCTCGTTGATGGCGGCTGCCTCCGGGGCTGCAGCGCAGTCTGCCCTGCTGCCCAACCTTAAGCCGCTGCCCGCGTCGAACATCTCGCTCGTGTACAACAGCGCGACGGCCACGAGCACCCTGCGCTTCGCCACGACGAGCTGGAACAACGGCACTGGCCCGCTGCACCTCGAGGCGGGAGCGCTCGACCCCAACAACAACGGCAAGCAACTGGTCTATCAGCGCATCTACAACAGCGACAATTCGTCCACGACGCGCCTGGCGGGGTCGTTCACGTGGCACAACGGGCACAACCACTTCCATTTTGACGACTACGCCACCTACACGCTGCAGCCGGTCGAGGCCACCGGTGGTTCCGAGCGCTACGGCAGCAAGACCACGTTCTGCGTCATGGACACGACGCAGATCAACACCAGCATTCCGAACGCGTCCCCAAGTGCCACGTATGTCACCTGCGGCAACCTGTTCCAGGGCATGTCGGTGGGTTGGGGCGACACCTACGGCGCGAGCTTGGCGGGCCAGGAATTGGACTTCACCGGCAACGCCGACGGCATTTACAAGCTGATCATCACGGTCGATCCCAAGACCAGGATCCTGGAGAGCAACGAGACCGACAACGTCTCCTGCGCGCTGGTGAGCATCAAGAAGCCGAGCACGGTGACGGTGCTCGACAGCAGCGGCAGCTGCTCGACAGCAACATTGATCTCACCCAGTTCGGCCCAAGTCGGCGCCACGGTGACGGTGAGCATCAAGGGCTTCGGTTTCACCGACGGCACGACGGTCAATTTCGAGGGCGGCAACGGCCCGCGCCCGGTGGCCATTGCCGTTCAGCGGATCAGTGATACCGACATCACCGCCACGGTTTCGGTGCCCTACAAGAAGAACACTGGCCGCGACCCGGTCTGGGACGTGCGCGTCGGCAGCGGCGGCTTGCTGCGCAACGCCTTTACCGTCACCCGATAGCGCCAGGCCGACGCTTCAGAACAGGAAGTAGCGCTGCGCCATCGGCAGCACGGTCGCCGGCTCGCAGGTCAGCAACTGGCCGTCGGCGCGCACCTCGTAGGTCTGCGCGTCGATCTGCATCTGCGGCGTGTAGGCGTTGTGCACCATGTGCTGCTTCTTCACCGTGCGGCAGCCTTTGACCGCCGACAGATGCTTGTGCAGGCCGTAGCTTTCAGCCGCGCCGTTGGCCAATGAAGCCTGGCTGACGAAGCTGATCGAGCCACGCGGCAGCGCGCCGCCGAAGCTGCCGAACATCGGCCGGTAGTGCACCGGCTGCGGCGTCGGGATGCTGGCATTGGCGTCGCCCATCAGGGCCTGGGCGATGAACCCGCCCTTCATCACCAGGCTCGGCTTGATGCCGAAGAACGCCGGGCGCCAGAAGACGAGGTCGGCCCACTTGCCGGCTTCGACGCTGCCGACCTCGTGCGCGATGCCGTTCGCGATCGCCGGGTTGACGGTGTACTTGGCGATGTAGCGCTTGATGCGCGCGTTGTCGTTGCGCTCGCTGTCGCCCGACAACGCGCCGCGCTGCACCTTCATCTTGTGCGCGGTCTGCCAGGTGCGGATCACGACCTCACCGACGCGGCCCATGGCCTGGCTGTCGCTGCTCATCATGCTGATCGCGCCGAGGTCGTGCAGCACGTCTTCGGCCGCGATGGTTTCGCGGCGGATGCGGCTTTCGGCGAAGGCCAGGTCCTCGGCGATGCCCGCATCGAGATGGTGGCAGACCATCAGCATGTCCAGGTGCTCGTCGACCGTGTTGACGGTGAACGGCATCGTCGGGTTGGTCGAGCTCGGCAGGAAGTTGGCTTCGCCGACCACGCGCAGGATGTCCGGCGCATGGCCACCGCCGGCGCCCTCAGTGTGAAAGGCGCACAGCGTGCGGCCCTTGGTGGCGGCGATGGTGTCTTCGACGAAGCCGCTTTCGTTGAGCGTGTCGGAGTGGATCGAGACCTGGGTGTCGGTGCGTTCGGCAACATCAAGGCAATGGTCGATCGCGCTCGGCGTCGTGCCCCAGTCCTCGTGCAGCTTCAGGCCGATGGCGCCGGCCTCGATCTGCTGCAGCAGCGCGGGGTCGCGGCTGGCGTTGCCCTTGCCGAGGAAGCCGAGGTTCATCGGGAACGCGTCGGCCGCCTGCAGCATGCGGCGAAGGTTCTCCGGCCCCGGTGTGCAGGTGGTGGCGAAGGTGCCGGTGGCCGGGCCGGTGCCGCCGCCGAGCATCGTCGTGATGCCGGCACACGAGGCCTCTTCGATCTGCTGCGGGCAGATGAAGTGGATGTGGCTGTCGATGCCGCCGGCGGTGACGATCATGCCCTCGGCCGCGATGATCTCGGTGCCCGGGCCGATGACGATGTCCACACCCGGTTGCACGTCCGGGTTGCCGGCCTTGCCGATGGCGACGATGCGGCAGCCCTTGATGCCGATGTCGGCCTTGACAATGCCCCAGTGGTCGATGATCAGCGCGTTGGTGATGACGCAGTCGCAGGCCTCGTGCGCGCCGGTGCCGTTGATCACCTGCGACTGGCCCATGCCGTCGCGGATGGTCTTGCCGCCGCCGAACTTCACTTCCTCGCCGTAGATCGTGAAGTCGCGTTCGACTTCGGCGATCAGCGCGGTGTCGGCCAGGCGCACACGGTCGCCCGTGGTCGGGCCGAACATCTCGGCGTAGGCGCGGCGTCCGATCTTCATTTGAGCCCCCTACGACGCGTTGCGTCGGTCCCCCCAAGGGGGAGCGCGCGCCTTGGGAGCGGCCCGGCGGCGCTCACAGCTTGCCCATCACATCACCTCGAAACCCGAAGACCTCGCGCTTGCCCGCGTAGTCCACCAACTCGATCGTGCGTTGCTGCCCCGGCTCGAAACGTACGGCTGTGCCCGACGCGATGTTCAGACGCATGCCGCGCGCGGCCGGGCGATCGAACTTCAACGCCGGGTTCGTTTCTGCGAAGTGGTAGTGCGAGCCGACCTGGATCGGCCGGTCGCCGCTGTTCTGCACGACCAGCGTGGTCGTGCGCCGCCCGACATTGAGCAAGTGGTCCGCACCATCGGTGAACAGTTCGCCGGGGATCATCGACCTCTAACTCCGTCCACGCCGCCATGCCCAAAGGCCCACGGCCACGCCGATCGCCAGCAAGGCGATCAAGTCGCCTCCATGCCAATGAACAGGCGCCTCGCCATGCCCCTCATGGGCCATCGCGGCAGAAGCGGTCGCGAGCGCGACGCTCGCCAAAAGAGTGCGCATCTCGAACCCTCTCATGTGATCGGTTGGTGCACGGTCACCAGTTTGGTGCCGTCTGGAAACGTGGCTTCGACCTGGATCTCGCTGACGATGTCGGCCACGCCTTCCATCACGTCGGCGCGCGCCAGCACGGTCTTGCCCTCGCTCATCAACTGCGCCACGGTCTTGCCGTCGCGCGCGCCTTCCATGATGGCCGCGCTGATCAGCGCGATCGATTCCGGCACGTTCAGCTTGAGCCCGCGCGCTTTGCGGCGCTCGGCGAGCAGCGCCGCCGTGAAGATCAGCAGCTTGTCTTTCTCGCGCGGGGTCAGGTCCATCGCAGGATTCTTGCAGGTTCGATGCCATGGCCGTGATAGGGCCTGCCAACGCTGCCGGAGGGCTCGCGCCGGGTTGCCACAGGGTGCACAGCTAGGCGCGCGCGAGGCCGTGTGGCTGGCCCACACAACGAGCAAGCAACAACGCTGTGCGCCCTGTGGCAACCCGGCCCGCAGGGTGATCTCACCAAACGGGCGCCAGCCGCGTTGCAAATCCTCGCCATAGCAACGCTATGGCTGCGGTTTGCGCCTTGCTGGCGCCCGTTTGGTGAGTCACGCGAGCCCTCCGGCAGCGTTGGCAGGCCCAAGTTGGCACGCGGGTTGCGTAGACCCTCCCGCCATTTCCCAACCAGGACGGAGAACACCCCATGCACCAACTCGGCAGCGCTCGCCGCACCACATTGAAGACCCTCGCCGCCGCGCTTCTCAGCGCCGGCGTGCTCACGCCCGCCTTCGCGCAAAGCACCATCAAGGTCGGCGTGCTGCACTCGCTGTCGGGCACGATGGCGATCTCGGAAACGGTGTTGAAGGACACCGTGCTGATGGCCATCGACGAGATCAACGCCAAGGGCGGCCTGCTCGGCAAGAAGCTCGAGCCCGTCGTCGTCGATCCTGCCTCCAACTGGCCGCTGTTCGCCGAGAAGGCCAAGCAGCTGATCACGCAGGACAAGGTCGCCGCGGTGTTCGGCTGCTGGACCAGCGTCTCGCGCAAGAGCGTGTTGCCGGTCTTCGAAGAAACCAACGCGCTGCTGTTCTACCCGGTGCAGTACGAGGGCGAAGAGCTGTCGAAGAACGTGTTCTACACCGGCGCCGCGCCGAACCAGCAGGCCATCCCTGCGGTCGAGTACCTGATGAGCAAGGACGGCGGCAACGCCAAGCGCTGGGTGCTGCTCGGCACCGACTACGTCTACCCGCGCACAACCAACAAGATCCTGCGCGCCTTCCTGAAGGCCAAGGGTGTTGCCGATGCCGACATCATGGAGGAGTACACCCCCTTCGGCCACGCCGACTACCAGACCATCATCGCCAAGATCAAGAAGTTCGCCAGCGAAGGCAAGAAGACGGCGGTGGTGTCGACCATCAACGGCGACTCCAACGTGCCCTTCTACAAGGAGCTCGGCAACCAGGGCTTGAATGCCAAGGACGTGCCGGTCGTGGCGTTCTCGGTCGGTGAAGAGGAACTGCGCGGCGTCGACACCAAGCCGCTGGTCGGCCACCTCGCGGCGTGGAACTACTTCCAGTCGATCAAGGCCCCGGCCAACGACGAGTTCATCAAGAAGTGGAGCGCCTACGCCAAGGCCAAGGGCATCGCCGGCCACAAGGACAAGCCGCTGACCAACGACCCGATGGAAGCCACCTACATCGGCTTCCACATGTGGGCGGCGGCCGTGACGAAGGCCAAGAGCACGGACACCGACAAGGTGATCGCAGCGATGGCCGGCCAGACCTTCAAGGCGCCGTCGGGCATCACCTCGACGATGGATGCGAAGAACCACCACCTGCACAAGAGCGTGTTCATCGGCGAAGTGCAGGCCGATGGCCAGTTCAAGGTGGTCTGGAAGACCAAGGGTCCGGTGGCAGCCGATCCGTGGAGCGACTACATCGCCGAGAACAAGGGCAAGAAGAACGAGCCCGAGATGAAGATGACGGCCAAGAAGTAAGGGCGGTCCGATGCTTCGGCTGAGAGGCCTCCTCGGAGGCCTTTTTCTTGGGCTCTTGCTGTCGCTGCCGGCATTGGCGCTCACGCCTGAACTGGCGGGCCGCATTGCCGATGGCGAGAGCGACGACCGCATCGCGGCACTGAACGAAGCAGTGGCCGCGGGTGATCCCGCGCTCGTGCCTTTCGTGCAGGCGATCCTGGCCGACGAAGTGAAGGTGGCGGGCGGGCGTGCCTACATCGTGCGTGATGACAAGGCGGTCGAAGCCGCCACGGGCCAACCGGCCACACTGCCCGAAGGCGCCGAAGACGTCATCAACAACAACCGCATGCGCAGCGAGTTGGAAGCTGCGGTGGCCGCACTGTCGCTGTTCTCGCCCGACCGCGCGGCGCGCGCCAAGTCGATCACCGACCTGAAGGACGCCATCGACGAAGGCAAGCTCGGTCTGCTCGACAAGGCCATTGGCGCCGAGACCGACCCCGAATTGAAAGGCCGCCTCGAACTGCTGCGCGCCGCCGTGCTGATTTCGTCGCCCGACAAGGCCAAGCGGCTCGAAGCGGCGCAGCAGCTCGCCGCCAGCCCGTTGCCCGCCACGCGCTCGCTGCTGATCGAGCGACTGGCGGCGGAGAGCGACGCCGACGTCAAGGCCGCGCTGCGGGCTTCGATCGACACAGTGCAAACGCGCCTGGCCTGGGGCGAGCGCCTGGGCGTGCTCTTCACCGGCCTGTCGCTCGGGTCGATCCTGCTGCTCGTCGCCCTCGGCCTGGCCATCACCTACGGCTTGATGGGTGTCATCAACATGGCGCATGGCGAGCTGATGATGATCGGCGCCTACGCGGCCTACGTCGTGCAGAACCTCTTCAAGGCCTACGCGCCCGGCGCGTTCGGCTGGTATGTGGCCGCGGCTATTCCCGTGTCGTTCCTCGCCGCCGCGCTTGTCGGCGCGCTGATGGAGCGCACGGTGATCCGCTGGCTCTACGGCCGGCCGCTCGAAACGCTGCTCGCCACCTGGGGCATCAGCCTGATCCTCATGCAGTCCGTGCGCACGATCTTCGGTGCGCAGAACGTGCCGGTGGAAAACCCGGCGTGGCTTTCGGGCGGCATCGCGGTGCTGCCCAATCTCACACTGCCCTTCAACCGCATCGCCATCCTCGCTTTCGCTGCCCTGGTGTTGGTCGGCGTTGCCCTGCTCGTCGCGCGCACGCGGCTCGGGCTGTTCGTGCGCGGCGTGACGCAGAACCGGCCGATGGCGGCCTGCATGGGCGTCAACACGGCGCGCGTGGACACCTATGCGTTCGCGCTCGGTGCCGGCATCGCCGGTCTGGCCGGCTGCGCGCTGGCACAGGTCGGCAACGTCGGCCCCGACCTCGGGCAGAGCTACATCGTCGATGCCTTCATGGTCGTCGTGCTCGGCGGCGTCGGGCAACTCTGGGGCGCGGTCGTCGCCGGCCTCGGCCTGGGTGTGCTGACCAAGCTGCTCGAAGGCTGGCAGGGCGCAGTGCTGGCGAAGATCATGGTGCTGGTGGTGATCGTGCTGTTCATCCAGAAGCGGCCGCAAGGGCTGTTTGCGTTGAAGGGCCGGAGCGCAGAAGCATGACGACGCGCATCATGAGCATCGCGCAGTGGAGCGGCGTGTTGATCGCGCTGCTCGTCGTCGCCGTGGCGTTGCCCGTGTTGAACCTCGTCGTGGCGGCGGACTCCTTTCTGCACCTGCCGGACTTCTACGTCAGCCTCATCGGCAAGATCCTCTGCTACGCGATCTGCGCGCTGGCGATCGACCTGATCTGGGGCTACGCCGGCATCCTCTCGCTCGGCCACGGCCTGTTCTTCGCGCTCGGCGGCTACGGCATGGGCATGTATTTGATGCGCCAGATCGGCCGCGAAGGGCAGTACCAGAGCGATCTGCCGGACTTCATGGTGTTCCTGAACTGGAAGGAGCTGCCGTGGCACTGGGCGCTGTCGGACAGCTTCATCGGTCAGATGTTGCTCGTCATCCTCGTGCCCGGGCTGCTCGCCTTCGTCTTCGGCTTCTTCGCCTTCCGCTCGCGCATCAAGGGCGTGTACTTCTCGATCATCACGCAGGCGCTGACCTTCGCCGCGATGCTGCTCTTCTTCCGCAACGAGACCGGCTTCGGCGGCAACAACGGCTTCACGGACTTCAAGCGCATCCTCGGCGTGACGGTGACCACGCCGCAGATGCGCGTTGCTCTCGCTGTGCTGTCGGGCCTGGTGCTGATCGCCTTCTTCATCATGGCGCGCGCCATCGTCACCAGCAAGTTCGGCCGCGTGCTGCAGGCCATCCGCGATGCCGAAACGCGCGTCATGTTCACCGGCTACGACCCGGTGAACTACAAGGTCGCCATCTGGACCTTGTCGGCCGTGATGTGCGCCATCGCCGGTGCACTCTATGTGCCGCAGGTCGGCATCATCAACCCCGGCGAGATGAGCCCGGCGGCGAGCATCGAGATGGCGATCTGGGCCGCTGTCGGCGGCCGCGGCTCGCTGATCGGCCCGATCGTCGGCGCGTTCTTCGTCAACGGCGCAAAGAGCTGGTTCACGGCGGCGTTTCCGGAGTACTGGTTGTTCTTCCTCGGTGCGCTGTTCATCGCGGTGACCTTGTTCCTGCCGAACGGTCTCATCGGCTTGTTGAAGCGGAAGAAGCCATGACGCCCGACAGCACCAGGAAGCGAGGCCGTGCATGACGCCCGACCTGATGGAAGAAGGCACGCGGCGCCGCGAGGCGCTCGCGGCGCGGCAGGCCGAGATCGATGCCCGCTCCGGTGGCCGCAGCGCCGCGTACGGCCGCGTGCTGCGCGCCGGCACACCCGACTTCGCGCATGGTGTGGCGCTGTACGTCGATGACGTGACCGTGAGCTTCGACGGCTTCAAGGCGCTCAACAGCCTGTCGCTGGCGGTCAACGTCGGCGAGCTGCGCTGCATCATCGGTCCCAACGGCGCCGGCAAGACGACGATGATGGACTGCATCACCGGCAAGACGCGGCCCGACAGCGGCACGATCTCGTTCGGTTCGAACATCGACCTGCTGCGCCTGAAGGAAGCCGACATCGCGCAGATCGGCATCGGCCGCAAGTTCCAGAAGCCAACGGTGTACGAGCAGTTGAGCGTGTTCGAGAACCTGGAACTCGCACTCGCTGCCGACCGGCGCGTGCGTGCGGCACTGCTGTCGCGCTTGTCCGGTGAACAACTGGACCGCATCGGCGCGGTGCTGACGCGCATTCACCTGAAGGACGAGGCGCAGCGCACCGCGGGCCTGCTCAGCCATGGCCAGAAGCAGTGGCTGGAGATCGGCATGCTGCTGATGCAGAACCCGAAGCTGCTGCTGCTCGACGAGCCGGTGGCCGGCATGACCGACGAAGAAACCGAGCGCACGGCAGAGCTGTTCCTGAGCCTCGAAGGCGAACACTCCTTGGTCGTCGTCGAGCACGACATGAAGTTCGTCGATCAGCTGACGCAGGGTAAGAAGAAGGTCACGGTGCTGCACGAAGGCAGCGTGCTCGCTGAAGGCTTGTTGTCCGACGTGCAGAACAACGCGAAGGTGGTGGAGGTCTATCTTGGCCGGTGAATTGCTGACTGTCACCGAAGTCAACCAGTTCTACGGCGGCAGCCACATCCTGCGCAAGCTCGGCTTCGAAGCGCGCATCGGCGAAGTGACGGTCGTTCTTGGCCGCAATGGCGTCGGCAAGACGACGCTGCTGAAAAGCTTGATGGGTGTGGTGAAGGTGAAGTCGGGCAGCATCGTCCTTGACGGCCAGGACCTCACGAACGCACCGCCGTACGAGCGGGTGCGCAAAGGAGTTGGCTACGTGCCGCAGGGCCGCGAAATCTTCGGCCGGCTGACGGTCGAAGACAACCTGCGCATGGGTCTGGCCTCCAAGCCCGGTGGCACGGCCATCCCGGCCGAGCTGTTCGAGCTGTTTCCGGTGTTGAAGCAGATGATCAACCGCCGCGGCGGCGATCTTTCCGGCGGCCAGCAGCAACAGCTCGCGATTGCGCGCGCGCTCGCGGCCGGCCCCAAGCTGCTGCTGCTCGACGAACCGACCGAAGGCATCCAGCCGAGCGATCATCAAGGAGATCGGCCGCGTCATCCGCCTGTTGGCTGACCGCAAGACGATGGCCATCGTGCTCGTCGAGCAGTACTACGACTTCGCCGCCGAACTGGCCGACCAGTACCTGGTGATGGAACGTGGCGAGATCGTGATGCGTGGACGCGGCGCCGACATGCTGCGCGACGGCGTCAAGGACCGGCTGTCGATCTGAAGGTCGACAGCCCTCAGTAGTGGATCACGCCCGGCTGGCCGCCGCCGGCGCCGATCGATTCACCATGCAGGGCCAGCGACTTCGGCGACGCGAGGAAAGCCACGACGTGGGCGATGTCGCTGGCGTCGAGCAAGCGCTGCAGCGCATTGCGGCGCGCCAACTCCTGCTCGACCTCGGCCACGCTCGCACCGCTGGCTTGCGCCTGTCGCGCGATCACGCCAGCCGTCTTCTCGGTGCGCGTTGCACCGGGGTGCACGCAGACGACCACGATGCCCTGCGGCCCGAGTTCGTCGGCCATGTTCTTCGACAGCGCCGCGACGGCGACGTTGCGCATGCTGCCGACGGCGGCGCCGGTGCTGCGTGCCGCCAGGCCGCTGATGTTGATGATGCGCCCGCCGCCCTGGCGCAGCATGTGCGGCACCGCGGCCTGCGCACAGCGCAGGTAGCCGATGACCTTGACATTGATCTCGGCATCGACCGCGCTGCGCGTGATCTGTGCAAACTTCAGCGGCGGCGCCTGCCCGCCGGGCTGCGCCGCGCAGTTGACCAGCACGTCGATGCGGCCGAAGTCCGCGGCGATGCGGTCGAAGGCCGAGCGGACGGCGTCATCGTCGCCGGTGTCGGCCGTGTACGCGCGCACATTGCGGCCGCTGGCGGCAGCGATCTCATCCGCCGCAGCCTGCGCCACGGCGAGGTCGCGCGCGATCAGCGCCACGTGCGCGCCTTCGGCGGCCAGCGCCAGCGCCGCCGCCTTGCCGATGCCGCGGCTGCCGCCGCTGACGACGGCCACGTGTCCATTCAGTCCGAGGTCCATGTCGTCGTCTCCGCTGCGTTGATCCGGCGATCCATTGTGGCGCTGTGGGCACAATCGCGCCGATGACCGACCTGTCCCCGGCGGCGGCCGATGCAGATGCTGCCGCCGACGCGCTGCGCTTTCGGCGCGCGCGCATCGCCACCCACCTGCAGTTCTTCGTGCTCGGCCTGGCGGCGGCGGCGTTGGGCGTTCACGTGCCGTCGATGCGCGCGCACTACGGCCTCGGTGACGCGCAGTTGTCGCTGGCGCTGTTTGCTGCGTCGGTCGGTGCCGTGCTGTGCCTGCTCTTCGCGGGCCGCATCATCGCGGCGTGGGGCGCACGCGGCGCGGCGCTGGGGGCGGCCGTCGGTGCCGGCCTGTCGCTGGCGCTGCTGCTGCAATTCGACCGCCTGCCGCTGCTGATGCTGGCGATGGCCGGGCTGGGCGCGACGGTGGGCCTGTTCGACGTGGCGATCAACACCGAAGGCAGCTACCTCGAACAGCGCGCCGGCCGCAAGATGATGAGTGCGATGCACGGCATGTGGAGCCTGGGCGGGATGGTGGGTGCGTCGATCGGCGCCTGGCTGCTCGAACACGACGTGTCGCCGCTGCTGCAGATGCGCTGCGCGGCATTGCTGTTTGCGGTGGTGGCGCTGGCCGCCGGCCTGGCGATGCTGCCCACGCACGAGGTCGCTGCGGGCCACGGCACGCAGGCCCGGCGCCTCACCGACATGGCCGCACCGGGCAGAAACACGCTGCTGCTGCTCGGCCTGCTGGCGATCCTCGGCCTGTTGGCCGAAGGCGCGATCTACGACTGGAGCGTGCTCTACGTGCAACGCGAGATCGGCGCCGAGCCTGCGTTGTCGGCACTGGCCTTCGCCAGCTTTTCGGCGGCGATGGCGGCCGGACGTTTCGGCGGCGACTGGCTGCGCAGCCACGTGCATCCAGCAGCGCTGCTGCGCGCCTGCGCGATCGTGGCGGCCTGCGCGATGACGCTCGTGCTGTGGACGAACAGCGTCTGGGTGGCCCTGCTGGGCTTCGCGCTGGTCGGCCTCGGCCTGGCCAACGTCATCCCGCTGCTGTTCGTCGCCGCCTCGCGCGTGCCCGGCGTCAGTGCAGCGGCCGGCATCGCCCTGGTTTCGTCGCTCGGCTGGATCGGCCTGCTGATCGGCCCGCCGGTGGTGGGCGCCGTGGCGTCGGCGCTCTCGCTGGGCTGGGGCCTGATGCTGGTCGTCGTGTCGTCGCTGGCGCTCGCCGTTTGCGCCAAGCGCGTGGAGGCCAGCGGCCCGCGCGATTCCTCGGGCTTGAGTGCCGCGCGCGTCAGGTCGACCACACCCGCGGTGGCGCCTCCGCCAAGACCCCAGCACAGCATTCGCCACTGGGCGCGCACGCGGACCAGACGCGCCCACAGCGGTTCGACCGAGTGGCCGACGGCGCGCCAGACGACGAGCCCCGGATCGACTGCGCTGCTGCCCTCCAACGCACCGGCACCGTCGCGCGCGGCTTCAAGCAGCGCCTCGCGCTGCGCCGGCGTGAAGCCGCTGCCGGCCGCGCACCACAACGTGGCCATCACGGTGTGTCCGCCCAGGCCCAGCGCTGAATCGCGCAGGCGCAAGTCCGCGGCATCGATCGCGCCGCGCTCGATCCAGCGGCCGGGCCACTCGAGATGTTGCGTGAAGCGGCCTCGCGCGAAGGGTGCGTCCGATGCCGGCAGGCCGAGCCCGAGCACGTCGGCGCCGATCATCGTCGCGCCCTCGGCCAGCACGAAGCGCACGCGGTTCTCGGCCAGGCAGCCGTCGAAGGCCAGCGTCGCCATCGGCAGCCACTCCAGGCGCGCGTCGCGTTGCACATCGATCCGCGCCGTCTGCTGCGCCAGTGCGCCGCTGCTGCGGTAGAACCGCGTCGCGCCCGGTGTCGTGATCAGCGCGTGCGCGCCGGGTTCGAGCGTGACGTCGATGTCGAGCTGGTCGCCGCCGGCGATGCCGCCCGGTGGGTGCACGAGCACATGCTGGCAGACACGCGGTCCTTCGGGGTACAGCGCCTTCAACACGCGCAGCGGCCCGTCGTGCCTGTCGTGCGCCACGGTGCGTGTGGCGTCTTCCAGCCGGTAGTTGAGCTTCAGGTGGCCGCGCCAGGTCATCAGGGCCAGTGTATGCAGGCTGCGCGGTGTAAGCAGACCTCTCGTCCGACAGGCACGTCCTACGCCCGTGCGCGTGCCTCGCTGATGGGTGTGTCGCCGTGCGCTGCCTACATTGAATCCAGGTCGGGCGCATGCCGGACCGTTCGTCACCCGTGCCTTCGCGGGCACTCAGCAAGGAGATTCACATGCCCAAGATCAAGACCCTGTCCAGCGGCTTGACCACGCTCGCACTCGTCACCGGTATCGGCTTCGCGTACGCGCAGGTCACCAACGACCCGTCGGCCACGCCGCAGCAACCCAACGCCACCGAACCGGCGGCGCAACCCACGGCACCGGCATCGCAGATGCCGGCGGACAACGCTGCGACGCCGAGCACGGCCACCACGACGCCGAACAGCACGGCGCAGCCGATGGACAGCACATCGCCGTCGACGATGTCGTCGCCGAGTTCGACCACGGCCCCGGCGGACACGACGACCGCCGCCGATCCCGCCCCCCAAGCAGATCGCAACTGAGCGATCGCAGCGTGAAGGGCGCGCGCAGTCGTCGAACGGCGACTGCGCGCTTTCCGTTGATGCGCGGCAAGCGGAGGACGCGTCGATGACGATGAACGACTCGCAGAAGAAGGAATTGCGCGACGGCGTGCTGCAGGGCGCCGCGATCGCAGCGCTGGTGCTGGCCCTCGGCGCCGCGCTGCTGGGTTGGTATCGGCCCGCGCCATCGCCGGCACGCCCCGCCGCGCCCGGCCCGGCGCTGGCCGTGCCGCGCAGCGCCGACTTCGGCGCGACAACGGCGCCGGCCGATGTGCGCACGGTAGCCGCATGGGTTGTCGGCAGCGGCGATGCGGCGGCAGCGCCGTTCGCGCTGATCGACAAGCGGCGTACGCACCTCTACGTCTTCGATGCCCACGGCCGTCTGCGCGGCGACACGCCGGTGCTGCTGGGCTACGCGTCCGGCGATGACAGCGTGCCGGGCATCGGCCAGCGTCCGATCGAGCAGGTGCGCCCGAGCGAGCGCACCACCCCTGCCGGACGTTTCGACGTGGCCTCCGGTCGCAATCTGCTGAACGAGGACGTGATCTGGGTCGACTACCAGGCCGCGGTGTCGATGCACCGCGTTCGCGCCACCGAGCCGCGCGAGCACCGGCTGGAGCGCCTGGCCACGCCGACCCCCGCCGACAACCGCATCAGCTATGGCTGCATCAACGTGCCGGTTGGTTTCTTCGACGCCGTGGTCTGGCCGACCCTGGGCCAGCGGCGCGCTGTGGTCTACGTGCTGCCCGAGGTCAAGCCGCTGCACCAGGTCTTCCCGGCCGCGGTCACGCCGCTGGTCTGAACGCGCTCAGCGCGTGGACCAGAAGCCGCGGTGCAGTGCGGCGATCTCGTCTTCCACCGCGGCCACCGGCCCGATGACCTCGATCGCTTTCTGCCCGCGCGCGAACACATCGCGGCAGGGCAGGTCGAGCGTCGGGTTCTCGGCGTGGCTGCCGGTCAGCGCCAGCAGCCGCTGCTCGGCGAGGCCGTAGACCAGGCGTCCGATGTGCGCCCAGTACTGCGTGCCGGCGCACATCGCGCACGGCTCGACAGTGGTCACCAATGTGCAGTCCCACAGCGTTGCTGCGTCGAAGCGCTGCACGGCCGCGCGCGCGAGTTCGGATTCGGCGTGGCGCACGGTGTCGACGTTGCCTTGCTCGAGCAGCACCGTGGCGCCGTCTGCGGCCAGCAGCAGCGCGCCGAACGGGTGGCGGCCAGCCTGCAGCGCCGCCTGCGCCACCGCGTTGGCGCGGCGCAGCGCGGCAATGACTTGGCTTTCGGTCAACGCGGCTCGCATGCGGTCGCTTATAGCGCACCGGCGGGTGCCAGCGTGCGATACGGCGCGACCCGGTGCGCCGGGCGGCTAGGGCGGCAAGGCACACTCGCGCCTCGACACATGGATGCCAACCACATCGCCGAATGGCCCGCCGCCGCCGTTGCGCTCGGCGGCGTGGCGTACTTCGCCGCCATCTACCTCGTCGCTGCGCTGGTCGCCGGCGGCGTGCGAGGCGCGCTGCTGCGCAGCGGGCGCGGCCGGCTGCTCGACGCGCGCCAGGTGCCCGCCGACCAGGTGGCGCGCGAGCAGCGCCAGAGTGCGTCTTCGATCCTGATCTTCGGCGTCGGCCTGCTGCTGCCGTGGTGGATGCTGGTGCACGGCTGGGCCACGGTGCACCCCAGCAGCCCGCCGCTGCGCGTGGCGCTCGAACTGCTGGCGCTGCTGGTCTGGAACGACATCCACTTCTACGCCGTGCACCGCACGCTGCACCACCCGCGACTGCTGCGTGCGGTGCACGCGGCGCACCACCGCTCGGTCGTCACCACGCCCTGGTCGACCTACGCCTTCCATCCAGTCGAGGCGCTGCTGCTCGGCGGCGTGCTGCTGCCGCCGATGCTGGTGTGGTCCTTCACGCCGGTGGCGCTGGTGCTGCTGCCGATCCTGTCGCTGACCTACAACGTCGTCGGCCACAGCAACTGTCGCGCGTTGCCCAAGCGCTGGCGCTGGCTGTCGAACGCCCAGGATCACCATCTGCACCACGCCTGCCACCGCGGCAACTACGGCTTCCTGTTCACGTTCATGGACCGGCTGCTGGGCACGCAGCTGCCGCACGACGCGGCGCAGGCGGTGATCGCGGCCGGCCTGGCGCGTGAGGCGCGGCGCGCGGGGACGCCATGAGCGCGCATGGCCGCTCCAAAGCGCTCATACCGAATCCCTTCAAGGGCGAAGGTACTCCAGTGAGCGCCCCCGCCCGGCCGTTCCGAAGGGGGCGCTCCGACCCGCTCGGCGGGACCGCGCGAAGCGAGAGGGTGCACCGATGATCCTGCGCCACACCCGCGACCTGCAGGGCGTCGCCTACATGGTCGCCGTGCCGGCGCTCGCGGCGTGGCAGTGGCAATACGGCTTCGCGCCGTTGCTCTACGCCGTGATGGTGGTGCTGTGGATCGGCATCGGCGTCATCCACCACCACCATGCGCACTTGCCAATGTGGCGCGGGCGCGCGGCGAATCGCACGACCGACCTGCTGCTGGCGCTGCTCCAGGGCCACCCGACCTACGCCTTCGCGGCCACACACAACGTCAACCACCACCGCCATCGCCACGGCCCCGGCGACTGGGCACGCACCTACCGCTTTGCCGGCGGCGACAGCAACCACGCGCTCGGCTACCTGCTGCACCCGCTGCAGGCGGCGTGTGCGCTGTACCCGCACTTCCTCGCGCACCTGGCGCGCATGCAACGCCACCGCCCGGGAGTGTTCCGCTGGGCGCTACTGCAGTACGTGGCCGTGGGCGCGTTGTGGCTTGTGCTGCTGATGCTGGATGCACCCAAGACAGGGCTGTACGTGCTGCTGCCGCAGCTCGTTGCGCTGCACGCGCTGCTCGGCGCCAACTACTTCCAGCACGCGCATGCCGACGGCCGCTCGCGCTGGAACTATGCGCGCAACTTCACCGGTGCCGTCAACTGGCTGTACTTCAACATCGGTTTTCACACCGCGCACCACGAACGCCCGCGCGAGCACTGGAGCTGCATGCCTGAATTGCACCGCAGGCTGCGCGAGCGCGTCGACCCAGCGCTCGAAGAGCGAAGTTTCCTGATCTACCTGCTGCGCGTGATGCTGCTCGGCACGCTCGTGCCGCGCTTTCGCAGCCGCTCGCTGATGACACCCACTTCCTGACCCATGCCCACTCTTTACGACGACGTCTTCATCGCCGGCACCGGCTTGCACCTGCCCGGTGATCCGGTTGACAACGACGGCATGGATGCTTTCATTGCGCCGCTGAACCGCATCTCGGGCCGCATCAAGCAGCGCATCCTGGCCGAGAACGGTATCCGCACGCGCCACTACGCGATCGATACCGACGGCCGCACGCGCGAGAGCAACGCGCAGATGGCCGCCGCCGCGGTGCGCGCCGCGCTCGCCGACGCCAGTTGCACACTGCAGCAAATCGACCTGCTGGCCTGCGGCACCAGCGGTGGCGACGCGATCATGCCGGGCTTCGCCAACATGGTGCAAGGCGAGCTCGGCGCGCCGCCGATGCACACCCACACCAGCGTCGGCGTGTGCGCATCGAGCCTGGGTGCGCTGGCCTTTGCCGCTGGGCAGGTGCAGCAGCGCGATGCGCGCCGCGCGCTGGCGGTGGGCAGCGACCTGCCGTCGCGCATGTTCAAGCGCGAGCGTTTCGCGCCGCGTGGCTACGATGCCGATTTCAACGCCCACTTCCTGCGCTGGATGCTGTCCGACGGCGCGGCGGCGCTGGTGCTGTGCCACCGCGATACGCTGCCTGAAGACGACGATGCGCCGCGCCTGCGTCTGAAGTGGGTGCACCAGAAATCGTTCTCCGGCGACCACCCGGTGTGCATGCAGTTGGGCCTGAACCTCGAAGGCACGCGCAGCTACCTCGACTACGACAGCAGCAGCGCGGCCGAGGCCGACGGCGCGTTGTCGCTGCGCCAGGACATCCGCCTGCTGCCGAACCTGTTCGACATCGCGATCCATGAGTACGCCGGCCTGGTACAGCAGGGGCTGGTCGACCCGCAGCGCGTGGACCATTTCCTCTGCCACTACTCGTCGGAGCGTTTTCGTCCCGTCGTCGATGAGCTGATGCAGGCCGCGCAACTGTCGATCCCGCAGCAGCGCTGGTGGACCAACCTGCACACGCGCGGCAACACCGGCGCGGCCAGCCTGTTCGTGATGCTGTCGGAGTTCGTGCGCACGCGTGAGCTGAAAGAAGGCGAGCAGATCTTCTGCTTCGTGCCCGAGTCCGGGCGCTTCACGGTGGCGTATGCGTTGTTCGAGGTGGAGCGACCGGCGCGCAGCGCTTCGACAGGCTCAGCGCGAACGGACCGAGAAGTCCCGCTCGCGCTGAGCCTGTCGAAGCCCATCGACGCGCCCCACGATCCCGCCGCCGCCAGCGATCCGCGCCTGGCGCGCCTGCTGCAATCGCTGGCCTCCGTGTGGCACGACTACCGCTCAGCCGCGTGGCGGACGCCGCTGGTGCAAGCCATCACAAAGCGCCGCTTCACCAACGAACACTACGTGCGCTGGATGGAACACTGGATCCCGCAGGTGCGCGAGGGCAGCCGCTGGATGCGCGAGGCCATCGCCCACATGCGCGCGCCGTATGAGGCGTTGGGCGCGATCGTCGAGACGCACGCGAGCGAAGAGCAGTTCGACTTCAAGATCCTGTTCGACGACTACCGCAGCGCTGGTGGACAGGCCGAAAGCATCGACGCGCTGCGCCGCAACCCGGGCGGCGAGGCGCTGAACGCGTACCTGCACGCGCAGGCCGCCACCGAGAGCCCCGTCGGTCTGCTGGGCGCGATCTACGTCATCGAAGGCACGGGCCAGCGCATCATCCCCGCGCTGCTGCCGCTGCTGCAGGCGCAGCTGAAGCTGCCGCCCAACGCGTACCGCTTTCTGGCCTACCACGGTGCCAACGACGAGAACCACCTCGCGCGCTGGCTGCGCGCGGTGCAACTCGTGCTTGCGGCGGACCCGAGCGGCGCGGCTGATGCCGCGATCGTCGCCACCGCGCGCCGCACCGCGCAGCTGTACCTGATGCAGTGGGAAGACGCAAAACAATGAAGACCCTGCCCAACTTCATCCTCGACGAGCACAACCCGGCCGATCCGAGCCCGTGGCTGGCGCTGTACCTGGACACCAGCTCGCCGTTGTCCGACGAGATCAAGCAGGCCTGGCTGACCGACTCGGCCACGCCTTCGCGCCAGTTCCTGATGCCGATCGTGCGGCCGCTGGCGCGCGCGGCCATCGTGCTTTTCCAGCTCGTCAAGGCCGTACTGCCCAAGGGTTGGCAGGCGCCCGTGTTCCTGCATCGCATCCTGGCCGAGGGCTTGAAGATGTGGGTCACGCCGCAGGCCAACTGGATGATCCTGCGCCACTTCCATTTCGGCAGCGACATCCTGGCCTTCATCGCCGCCAATGCCGGCGTCAGGATCCCGTCGCGCCCGCTGCGGCCGATGACGCTCGACGACCTGAAGGACAACCTGTTCGTCCAGCACGACCTGAACCTCTTCAACTTCGTCATCTACCTGAACCGCGCGCTGCAGGACCAGGGGCGCAGCAACGTCGAACCGCCGCCGCAGCTGGATCTGTCGATGGTCAACCCATGCCCGGTGAAGCTCGCAGACATGCCGCACGGCAAGCTCAACTTCATCGACCTGCAGACCGCGATCGAGATCTTCACGCCGACCTACCAGCTGCTGCTGACCGACAACGATTTCTGGCGCGCCAGCAACTCGCTGCAGTTGGACGAGACGATCGGCGTGTACTGCGCCAGGCTCACCGGGCTGCCCGAACACCTGGTGATGCTGAACAACAAACACCCGCTGGTGCCCGAGAGCACGCTGCGCGCCGGTTACCGGCTGGTGCTGCACGGTCTGTCGACCGAGATGCTGCATGGGTTGCTGCTGCAGTTGAAGGCACAGCAAGCAGCGGGCTGAGGGGAGCAACGCTCACGACCGGCCGGCGGCATCCGTGGCAATCGCCTTCATGACGAGATCGGCCATCGATGCGGCCTCGTCGGATGTTTGCTCGCGCAGCCCGCGCACCGTGCCGAGCCGGTCCGGCATGGATTCGTCCTGGCTGGCCTTGAGCTTTGCTTCGAGCCGGTCGATGGGGATCTCGATGCCGACGATCGCGCGCAGCAGCTTGTCGATGTACGAAGAAGGCGCGTCGGCGACGTGCCATGGCACGGCCCGGCGGCCCTCATGCTCGGCCGTGAGCCGCTCCAGCATGTCGAGCAGCCAGTCGCGGTCCTCGATCGCCCGCGCCACACCGTGCGCGTGGGCCACCACGTAGTTCCAGGTCGGCACGACCCTGCCGTGCTCGGTCTTGCCCGGGTACCAGCCCGGCGTGATGTAGGCCTGCGGCCCCTGGAACATCACCAGCGACGGCGTGGCCGGGCCGAGCTCGCGCCAGACGGTGTTGGCGCGGGAGACATGGCCGATCAGCGTGCCGAGCGGCCCCCGGCTGCGATCGAGCAAGAAGGGCAGGTGATTCGCGACGAGGCCTTCGCGGCCGTGGCACACCCAGGCGCCCAGTGGGTGGGATGCCATCAGCGCATGGATGGCCTCACGGTCATCGAGCCGGTGCTGCGGGTTGATGTACACGACCGGCCCTCAGAGTCCGGTGAGGGCGTGGCGCACCAGCAGCGCCGACAGCATCAACATGGTCCCGCCGATCAGGCCGTCCAGCACCTGCCAAGCCTTCGGCCGGCCGAACCAGGGGGCCAGCCAGCGGGCGCCATAGCCCAGCAGCGCAAACCAGACCAGGCTGGCGCAGCTGGCACCGGCGATGAACCAGCCGCGCAGCGCCGCCGGCTGCTGCGCGCCGATGCTGCCCACCAGCAGCACCGTGTCCAGGTAGACATGGGGATTGAGCAGCGTGAAGGCGGCGGCCTGCGCCACGGCGGCGCCGCGGCGCAGACCCTCGCCGCCGGCGGCCGCCGTCAGCCGGTGCGCGTGCCGCGCGCGGTGCAAGGCCCGCACACCGTAGACCGCCAGGAAGACGGCGCCGACCCATGCCAGGGCCCGCGCCAGGCCGGGGCTTTGCCCCAGGGCCTGCGCCATGCCCAGCACCCCCGCGGCGATGAGGACGGCGTCCGCCACCGCACAGAACAGCACCACGCTGCCCACATGCTCGCTGCGCAGGCCCTGGCGCAGCACGAAGGCGTTCTGCGCGCCGATGGCCACGATCAGCCCGAAGCTCAGGGCCAGGCCCTGGACGAACACCGGGACGGCGGTTGAAGCGATGTCGGTCAAGCTCATGGTGGCGCCAGCTTGCCAGTCGCAGCACATGAAGACAAACTAACTTCACTTATGTCGATGCAGGAAAACTAATCTGATGCTGGACTACTCGGCGCTCTCCGCGCTGGCGGCGGTCGTGCGCGAAGGAAGCTTCGAGCGCGCGGCCCTCGCACTGCACGTGACGCCCTCAGCGGTGTCCCAGCGCATCCGTTCGCTCGAGGAGCGCATGGGCTGCGCGCTGGTGGTGCGCGAGCAACCTTGCCGTGCCACCGAAGCGGGCCGCCGCCTGTGCCAGCACGTGGACCGCGTGCGGCTGCTGGAGCAGGAGCTGCAAGGCACGCTGCCGGCGCTGGCGCCGACGGGCATCGCCCGCGTGGCGCTGCCCGTCGCGGTGAATGCCGACAGCCTGGCCACATGGTTCGCCCCGGCCCTGGCGGCCTTCGCGGCCGAGGCGCCTGTGCTGGTGGATGTGTCGGTGGACGACCAGGACCACACCACCGAGTGGCTGCGCAGCGGCGCCGTGCTGGCCGCCGTGACGGGCACCGCCCGCCCGGCCACGGGGTGCAACAGCCGGCCGCTGGGCGCCATGCGCTACATCGCGGCCGCCAGCCCGTCATTCGTGGTGCGCCACTTCGCTGGCGGTGTCGGGGCGGGCAGCCTGGCGCAGGCGCCCAGCCTGGTGTTCAACACCAAGGACGAGCTGCAGGCCCGCTGGGCGCGACGCCTGTGCCACAGGCATGTCGAGCTGCCGCGGCACACGTTGCCGTCACCGCAGGCGTTCGTCACCGCCGCCGTGGCCGGCATGGGCTGGGGCCTGCAGCCGCAGACCCTGATCGCCACTCAGCTGAAGGACGGTTCGCTCGTCGAGCTGGTGCCCGATGCGCCGCTGGACGTGCCGCTGTACTGGCAGCACGCGCGCGCGGCGTCGGCATTGCTCGACGGATTGGGCCGCGTGGTGGTGTCCGCCGCCGGTCGCACTCTGATGCCCGCGTGAACGCGCCTACGACCGTCCGGGCACGACTGCAGGCTTGCGCCCTGACAAGGCACGCACGCTCACCAGCGCGATGCCTGCCAGCACCATGACGCTGCCGGCGACGAAGTCGCGGCAGCCGGCACCGTCGGCTCAAGAAGAGTGCGCGGCCTGGCAAGAACTGGCGCGCGGCATTTCTCGCGTGCTCGTTGGGCTACTGTCGAAACTAGGTCTTCGACCCGATCCACGCCACAAACCCGTCCAGATCGTGGGCCCACACCAAATAGAGGCCAGCAGCTTGTGCCTGAGCGAGGTCTGCAACCTTGAAGACCCCAGATAGCAACGCCACGCTGATGACGTTCTTACCAGCGGCAACCTGATAGTGCTTCGCCTTTGCCGCCGTATCGTTCAAAAGTCGCTTCGTACCGTTGAGCGCCGAGCTCGAGTCCTTCGCTTCGAGGGCGATCATGACGCCTGACTGCAGAGCGATGAACAGATCGACCTTCCGACCGTAGACAGTGCACTCGCCATAGAAATGCGAAAACGCTGGGTGATGGCTTGGCTGCGTTACCTTGCCCTTGGGCGGATACGGAGGAAGCACAGGCTCGCCAGCCTTCCGCTTCGACTTGCCGCGCCCGCCGGCGACCTTCACGTAGCCCATGGCTTCCAGTCGTGTCACGAGGCGCTGCTCGACCGCCCGACCGTAGCCGCGCCGCTCGGTTTGCAAAGTCTGAGAAGCGTGCAGCGCACTCGTCATCGCGATGGCTTCGCGCATCTCCCTCGGCGTTGGTGGACGGCCAGCGGGTATCCACGGGAAGCGAAACGGATCCGACATCTTGCAGATCAGTGCCAGCACAGCCACGGGCAGAGCGGCGTCTTCGGCCAGAGCTTTCTGTGCGATCCCGGCGGCGCTGCGTGTCACCAGCACGCCGAGGTCGTCTTCAGACACAGGCGGCCCGGCGACGTATCGCAACGCGGAGAACATGTCCTCGTCGGCAATGATCTCTCGCACCAAATCGACCGATGGGTCGAGCTTGTCAACACCGGACAGCTTTCGGAACAACCGAACCAGGGCCTTGCGCCGAGCCTTGAAATGCGTGGCGTAAGTGCCCTTTGGCTCAGTCAATCGCCGATCAACAAACTCATCGAGCGCGACCTGCGCGTCTTTCTCGAGCTCGCTCTGAGACCAAACTCGTGGGGCAGAACTTGCGGGTGGACCGGGCATGGTCATGCGCTCAGCGACTCCAGCCGCGGGACACGCAGGCGCTCGATCTCCTTCGGCTCGAACTTGGTCAAGCCGCCCGCGTAGGTTCGGCCGCTGCCCGTGCTGATGTTCGTGTTCAGCCAAGTGACCAGACGGCTCAAGTCTTCGGCAACGAGATGCTCTCTTGGGTAAAGACCGTGCGCAACGTTGATGTGCCTGGCGCCGCAGGGGTTGAGCGTGAACTGCGGCGGACGCCGAGCCATGTACGTGCACAAGATCGGCGCGGGCGCCTTCAGGCCTACCGACCACCAGGCTCGCCGATGCTGGGCGATGTAGCCCCGATCGCCTCCTTGGAGCCTGGCCCACTCCAGAAAGGCGCTGATGCGGCGGCGCTCTTCCTTTGTGAATTCCTCGAGATCAGGCGGCAGGTCGATGACACGCCGCAGCTGCTCGGCCGACTGAAGGCTTGCGCCCGCTTGAATCAAGTCCCGCGCCTTGGTGACCGAGGCCAGTTTGACGCGATCGGGCAGGCCCTCGGCATGCTCTCCCGCGATCCAGATGCTGTTGGCGCCAGTAACCTGGCCACGGTGCACACGGAACAGCTCGCCCAGCTCGATCACGCCCTCTGCGTTCGGCACTGACGGGCGGACGATGATGGACCATCGCGAAGCCGCCTGAAGCGTCGCGCGTGAAATGTCGGCGCCTTTGGTGAGCCCGTTGAGGCCGGCGAGCTTGGCGACAGACCGGACGCGCACAGGCGCCTCGGATTCGCCCACCCGAAAGCAAGCAATGGCGGCTGTCGTCGCGGTGCCGGGAAAGGCCTCGACCGTCGGCTCCAGGACGTGCAGGGCAATGCCCCCGAGTTCGTCGAGTAATAGCCGTCGCAAGGCTGATCCGTAGTTCACGTCCATCCACTCAGCCGACGTGATGAACGCGCCGACGTCCCCTTCCTTGGCAAGCAGACGCGTTTGCACGAAGAAGTGCAGATGCAGTCCAGCGAGTGCACTAGCACGCACGCCCAGACCCGCGCACGCCTGGCGGTACCACGCCTTCCACTGCGCACCGATATCGTGGTGCCGCACGTACGGCGGATTCCCGACGAAGGCGGTCAGCCCTGCATGCGGCGCCAGCGCGATCGAGCGGAAGTCGTCAACGTGCAACGTCAGCCGGCCGGCCCAGCCTTGCACAGCGGCGGTAGCGCGCACCATCAGCGCAGCCAGCGGATCGGCTTCCACAGCGACCAGTTCAGCGTCAGCAAAACGACGCGCGGCTTCAGAGGCAAAGCGACCCGAGCCCGTACCCGGGTCCACCACACGTGTGGGCATGCCCTGCTGCGCGATCCAGTCGACCATCGATTCGACGACTGCCATCGGCGTATAGACCGCGCCGGCGCTGCGGCGGGCTGCGGCATTGCGTAACGCCTGAAACGTGTCGCCGAGAGGGTCACCGCCATCGGCGATGGCTTGCATCGATGCATCGAGCCAATCTGGCGAGATCTTCGAGCCGCGGGCTGCGGCCAGCAGCTCGGATTCAATCCTCGTGAGTTTGCGCGAGCTCCCAATCAATGCTCCGCACGCGGCAGCAAGCTCCGACTCCGTGAGAGGCGCGCTCGCCGAGCCGTCGATTGGCAGCGGAACCTGTCGCGGCGCGGTGGTGGAGGGCGTGAGTCGTGCAGCAGCTGTCATCGAGGCCGCATTGTGCGCGAAGACTGTATGGGCGTACAGACGTCGTGTCGGGTGCTACCCCGCCTGCGACCCCCGATGCGCCCACCCCGTGGTGCGCTTCTCCACCCACGAGAACAGTTCGTACATCGCCATCGCCATCACGCCGATCGTCACCAGGCCGGGCGACGCGGCGCGCAAGCGCTCGCGGTAAGCGCGGTGCAACGCGGAGCAGGTGAGCACCACGCCGCGCGTGTGCGCCTGCAGTTCGACACCCAAGTGGTCAAGCCACCCTGCGCGGTCGGCATCGGTGAGCGCGATTCCTCGACTCATCTTGTCGATGCTGTCGGCACTGTGGAAGGCATCACCCTCGATCAGCGTCAGCGACTCGGCGCTGGTAAAGGCCGCGGCCAGGCTCGACTTGCCGTTGCCCGCCACACCCATCACCACCAGATCCGCGTTCATTTGGGCAGCGCTATGCCAACAGAGTCAAACAAGCGCGCCCTCGAATGGCAAGGAGTGCCGGTTCAGTACAAGCCCAGCAGCTTGAGGGGCCCGATGACCAGCACCGGGAACAGGACGAGGGCCAGGATCGCCAGCATCAGGATCGACACCGGGCCCCTGGAGCCGCGCACCACCTGCTCGATGCTCAGCCCCGACACCTTGGACACCGCGAACAGGCACACGCCGACCGGCGGCGTGACGAGCCCGAGCGTGAGTGTGATGACCATCACCACCAGCATGTGGATGGGGTCGACGCCCATCGACATCGCGGGCGGCAGCAGCACCGGGATCAGGATGAACATGGCGGCAATGGCGTCCATGAACATGCCGACGACGACGAGGAACAGAAAAATCAGCACCATCACGACTGTCGGGCTGGAGGTCACAACCGACAGGCCCTCAGCCACCTTGACGGGCAGGCCGTCGAAGGCGAACACCCAGGCAGCGAGCTTGGCAGTGGCGGCGATGAACAGGATGTTGCCGGCGGTGCGCGCTGTCTCGGACAGCATGGGGCCCACGTCGCGCAAGCGGATCGTGCGGTAGACGAGGGCGGCGATCCCCGCGGTGTAGACCACCGCGATCACCGCCGCCTCGGTGGGCGTAAAGTAGCCGTCGAGGATGCCGATCATCAGGATCACCGGCGTCATCATCGGCAACACCGCACGCAGCCCGGCGCGCAGGAGGTGTCGGAGAACGAACGGCGTCGGCGGCGCAACGCCGCGGCGCACGCTGTAGATGTGGTTGTAGGCCATCAGCATCGCCGCGATGAACAGGCCCGGCACCAGCCCGCCGATCAACAGCAGGCCGATCGACTGGCTCGCGATCGAGCCCGCCAGCACCATCAGGATCGATGGCGGGATGATCGACGACAGCGTCGAGGTGGCCAGCGTCATCCCGACCGCGTAACCCTTGTCGTAGCCATGCTTCACCATGGCATTGATCTCGACGGCGCCGAGCGATGCGATGTCGGCTACCGACGAGCCCGAGATGCCGCCGAACACCACCGACGAGGCGACGTTGACATGCCCCATGCCGCCCGGCAACCAGCCGACGGCGGCCTGTGCAAAGTCGAAGATGCGGTCGGCAACGCCGCCGCGCTCCATCAGCTGGCCGACGAGCAGGAACAGCGGCACCGCCACCAGCAAGAACGAG
This sequence comes from uncultured beta proteobacterium, assembly GCA_963738425.1. Lineage (GTDB taxonomy): Bacteria > Pseudomonadota > Gammaproteobacteria > Burkholderiales > Burkholderiaceae_C > CADEEN01. The sequence goes on from CAVTWT010000037.1 coordinate 68,128, forward strand.
TTCATCGCCGAGAACATGCTCTCGGACAGCACGGAGACCGGCGTCGAGCTGAACATCAGGATCGCCGATACGCTGGCGAGGCCCAGGCCGATGGCCAGCGGCACACCGAGGGCCGCCAGCGCCAGGAAGACCAGCAACAGGGTGATGCTCATGGTGCCCCCAAAGCGCTGCGCGCCGCCCCCCCGAGGGGGCTTTCGCGCTTGGGACGGCCCTGCGCGGTCCTCAGGCAACCTCCGTGCTGCGCACTACGGTATTCGCCCTTGGGGCGGCCCGGCAGGCTCATGACACGCCCTCCTCGTCGGCAGCGATGATGTGCCGGCTGTCGCGCAGCGACGCCAACGTACAGGCGATGGCGATCAGCGCCGACACCGGGACCACCGAGCCGATCACCCAGCTGGGCCAGCCCAGCGTGGCGATGGTCTCGTTCATCATCACCTGCTGGCGCACCATGCCGATGCCGGTCCAGGCCATCAGCGCGAAGAAGCCGAGACAGGCGGCCAGGTAGATCGGCACCGCGATCCGCCGCAGCGGACGTGTCAGCCACTGCAATGCGACCGTGACCCGGGCAGCATCGGCGCGGCGCATGCTGGCCGCCATGCCGATGAACATCATCCAGATGAACAGCGCGCGGGTGAGCTCCTCGGTCCAGGAGAACGGATGCCCGCCCAGACGGCCGACGATCTGCATCAGCACCACCAGCACGATGCCGCCCATGGTCAGGCGCAGTACCCACTCGATCGACCGTGCCGCCCAGGAAGGCGAGCCGAGCGTGGCGGTGGCCTCTGGCGCGGGTGACACTCTGTCCGGCGTGTTCATTTGGGCCTCTCGCGAGTTACTTCTTGCCGACGCTGGACAGCGTCTTGTCGAAGAAGCCCTGGTCCTTGACCAGCGTGGCGAAGCGCGGGTACAGATCCTTGGACAGCTTGACGAAGCTCTGCTGCTGCTCGGGCGTCAGCGTGTTGATCTGCATGCCCTTGCTCTTGAGGAAGTCGACCGACTTCGCGTGATCGGCGCTGTCGTTGGCGAACTTCCAAACCTCGGCTTCGGTGGCGGCGGCCTGCAGGGCCTGCTTCTGCGCGTCGGGCAGGGCGTTGAACTTGGCCGGGTTGATGCCCAGCACCCAGGCGTCAGCCATGTGGTTGGACAGGGTTGCGAACTTCTGCACCTCGTAGAACTTGGCCGTCACCGGGATGTTGATCGGGTTCTCCTGGCCATCGACGACCTTGAGCTGCAGCGCGTTATAGACCTCGCCGAAAGCCATCGGCGTCGGCACCGCACCGGCCTTGCCGAAGAAGTCGACCCACAGCGGGTTGTTCGGCACGCGGAATTTCATGCCCGACAGGTCCTGCGGACCGGTGATCGCGCGCCGCGAATTGGTCATCTGGCGGAACGGGCGCTGCCACAGGGTGAGGCCGCGGATCCCGATCCCATTGAGGTCGGACAGCAACTCCTGCCCCAGGGGCCCGGCGAGGTAGCTGCGCAACTGCGCGCTGTCGTCGAACAGGTACGGCACCGAGATCGCCGTGAACTTCGGGTTGAAGTTGGCGTACAGCGACGACGACAGCAGCAGCATGTCCAGCGAGCCGCCCGCCAGCTGGCGCACGGCCGCCGACGGGTCGCCGCCGTACAGCTGACCGCTGGGGAACACCTTCACCTCGACCTGACCGCCGGTCTTGGCGGCCACCAGTTCCGCGAACTTGCGTGCGGCCACCGTGATTTCCGCGTTGTCGGGATCGGGGGTGGACAAGTTGAAAGTGGTGGCCGCGGTGACCAGCTGGCTTGCGAGCGCCAGAGCGGCACCGAGAAGCAGTGAACGGTATGTGCGCATCGGGATGTCTCCGTAGGTGGTAGGACAAATCTGTCCGGTCAACTCACTTTAGGAGGCGCAATTGGTGCGTTCACGAGTGTTATCCCTATAGTATGTCTCTGTTATTCTAGTAAAACATTAAGCAATTCTAAAAGGTATGGACATGGCACTTCCGCTGCGGGCAATCGCCGTATTCGATGTCGTGGCGCGCTGCCGCAGCCTGTCGAAGGCGGCGGCTGAGCTGTACGTGACCCCTTCGGCGGTGAGCCAGCAGATCCATGCGCTGGAACTGCACCTGGGCACCACGCTGCTCACGAAGGCTGGCCGCGGCGTCGCTCTGACGGAGGCCGGCGAGCGCTATTTCGAGATGATTGCCGACGATGTCCAGCGCATCACCGAAGCCACGCAGCGCATCCGCGGCTTCCGTTCACGCTCGGTTTTGACGGTGCGCACGACGCCGACGCTGGGCAGCAAGTGGCTGCTGCCCCGCCTGCGCTCGTTCCTGGACGCCAACCCCGACGTCGAACTGCGCCTCAACGGCACCACCGAGCCAACCGACTTCAGCCGCGAGGCGGTCGACGTGGAAATCCGCCATGGCGAGGGCCGCTGGCCCGGCGTCTTCGTCGAAGGCTTGGCCGAGGAGTCGTTCCTTCCCGTGTGCTCGCCGGCCTACGCCGGCGCGGCCGCCATGGCGCCTGCAGACCTGCCGAAGCACCGCCTGATCCATTCGGTGAAGGCGCAGGTGCAGTGGTCGCAGTGGTTCGCGCTGGGCGGCGCCGTGCCCGAGGTCGAATGGCGCCGGCTGCTCTTCGATCGCAGTCACATGGCGATCGACGCTGCCGCGGACGGCCTGGGTGTGGCCCTGGAAAGCACTTTGATGATGTGGCGCGAATTGCGCGACGGGACGCTGGTCTGTCCGGTGCGCAACCCGCCCCGGCTCATGCTCACCACGCAGTGGATCGTCTGTCCGTTCGACCACCTGCACAAGGCCAAGGTCCGGCTGTTCCTCGAATGGCTGCGCGCCGAACGGGTCGTCTGGCAGGACCAACGCCCGGCCTTGGGATTGACGCAAGGAAAGTAGAAAAACTAACTATAACTGTCAAAAATCTAAGTTGTACTAACTTGAATCGATTCCTAGACTGACTGTCGGAAGGCGCGGTTTGTCCCGCGACCTTCGAAGACCACGTTTCCACCCGGGACTGCCGCCCGAGGTCGCGTGCCCCATGCGCCAAGGCGAAGGCCCTGGTCAACGAATCAGTGAAGGACGACCCAATGAATCTCTACACCATGCTGGCGGCGCGCGCCGCTGCCGGGCGCCCCGTGCGGGTGGGCCTGATCGGGGCCGGCAAGTTCGGCTCGATGATCCTGTCGCAGGCCCAGCACATCGAGGGCATGCACATCGTCGGCGTCGCCGACCTCGACGTCGGCAAGGCCCGCGCCTCGCTGGCCCGCGTCGGCTGGCCGGCCGAGCGCTACAGCGCCAAGACCCTGGGCGAGGCGGTGAAGACCGGCAAGACCTGCGTGCTGGACAACGCGGCCGCGCTGGCCGACTGTGCCGAGATCGAATGCATTGTCGAGGCGACCGGTCACCCGATTGCCGGCGTGCGCCACGCGCTGGCGGCCATCGACGGCAACAAGCATGTCGTGATGGTCAACGTCGAGGCCGACGCGATGTGCGGCCCGCTCATCGCGGCCCGCGCCAAGGCCAAGGGCCTGGTCTACAGCATGGCCTACGGCGACCAGCCCGCGATCATCTGCGAACTGGTGGACTGGGCCCGTGCCTGCGGCTTCGAGCTGACCTCGGCCGGCAAGGGCATGAACTTCGAGCCGCGCTACCGCTATTCCACGCCCGACACGGTGTGGGGCTTCTTCGGCTGGACCGATGAAGAGGTGGCCAAGGGCGACTTCAACCCGAAGATGTACAACTCGTTCACCGACGGCACGAAGGCGGCCATCGAGATGGCCGCCGTGGCCAACGGTACCGGCCTGGATTGCCCCGACGATGGGCTGGCTTTCCCGCCGACCGGATTGCACGACCTGGCCAAGGTGTTCCGCCCCGCGGCCGATGGCGGCCGCCTGGCGCGCAGCGGCCTGGTGGACATCGCCGCCAGCCAGGAGCCCGACGGCCGCGAGGTGTTCAACAACATCCGCTTCGGCGTCTTCGTCACCTTCAAGGCGCCGAACGAATACGCCAAGGCCTGCTTCAAGCAGTACGGCCTGCTGGTGGATCCGTCGGGTTGGTACGGCTCGATGTGGCGCCCGTTCCACATGATCGGCCTGGAAACCAGCATCAGCATCCTCTCGGCCGTGCTGCGTGGCGAGGCCACCGGTTGCAGCAAGGAATTCCGCGGTGATGCCGTGGCCACCGCCAAGCGTGACCTGAAGCCCGGCGAGATGCTCGACGGCGAAGGCGGCTTCGCCGTCTGGGCGAACGCGATCCCGGCCTCGAAGAGCATGGCGGTGGGCGCCTTACCGATCGGCCTGGCGCACAACGTCAAGCTCAAGCGCCCCGTCGCCAAGGACACCATCGTCCGCTTCGAGGACGTCGTGCTCGAACGCGATCTCGATGTCGTCGCCCTGCGCCAGGAAATGGAGCGCAGCGCGCTTGGGCAGGCGGCGACCGCGCGGTGAGCGGCGGCACCCCTGCGGGCGCGGCCGGCGCCCACGTGGTGATCGCCGAACTTGAGGTCAAGCCCGAACAGCTGGGTGCGTTCATCGCACTGGCGCGGTCGTTCGCCGCCGAATGCTTGGCGCGCGAGCCGGGGTGCCGGCAGTTCCAGGTGGTGCGGCTCGAATCGACGCCGCACCACGTGCTCTTCTTCGAGGCCTACGACGATGCTGCCGCCTTCGAAGGCCATCGCGCTTCGGACCACCTGCTGCGGTTCAAGGCCGCGTTCCAGGACATGGTGACGGGCGAACAGCCGCTGCGACAGGGACAGCGCGAGCAGGAGGGGCCATGACGGTCGAAACAGGTTCCGAACGGGTCACGGTCGGATTCATCGGCACCGGCATCATGGGCTTCCACATGGCCCGCCGGCTGGCCCAGGCCGGCCACGCCGTGCAGGTGTGGAACCGCACGCCCGACAAGGCCGAGCGCCTGGCGCCTTTCGGTGTCCAGGTCTGCCCGTGCGCAGCAGACGCGGCCTGCAATGCCGACGTCGTGATCTGCATGCTCAGTGCCGGACCGGTCTGCGACGAGGTCCTGCTGGGTCGCGGCGAGGTGCTCGCGTCGATGCGGCGGGGAAGCGCACTGATCGTCATGAGCTCGATCCCGGTCGAGACGGCGCGGCGACAGCAAGAGGCCGCGGCGGCGCGCAACGTCGCCTATCTCGACGCGCCGGTGTCCGGCGGCGAAGCCGGCGCCGAGGCGGGCCGGCTGGTCATCATGGCCGGCGGTGAGGCAGCCCCCTTCGAGACCTGGCGCGGCTTGCTGGAGGTGATGGGCCGCCCGACCCACGTGGGCCCGGTCGGTTCGGGTCAACTGGCCAAGCTGGCGAACCAGATGATCGTGGCCAGCACGATCGCGGCGGTGGCCGAGGCGCTGTTGTTCGCCGAGCGGGGTGGGGCCGATCCGGCCCAGGTTCGCGAAGCCCTGCTCGGGGGCTTTGCCGACTCGACGGTCCTGCGCCAGCATGGCCTGCGCATGGTTCAGCAGCAGTTCAAGCCGGGCGGGCCCGCAAAGTACCAGGTCAAGGACACGAGTACGGCGCTCTCGTTCGCCAAGACTGTGGGTCTTGAACTTCCGGTGCTGCGCGTCGTGGACAGGCTGTTCGCGGACATGGTGGCGCACGGCGATGGCGAGCTTGACCACAGCGGCATCATCCGGGAGATCAGACGCTATCAAGGTCTGCAGTGACCGACTGCACCTGAGCGCAGCTCAGGCGCATCCCTCTTGAGTGAGCGAAGTTCGGGCAAGTGACTGTCCGCTCTCTCAAACGGCAAGCGTCTGCCATGGTTCGGGCGCGTGAGTTCGTTGCTGCGCGCAGCGATCACTAGACGGGTCTGAGGCGGTGCTGGCAGGGCGAGCGAGTACCACTCACGCCGCTTGCGACCCCCGATGCGCCCACCCCGTGGTGCGCTTCTCCACCCACGAGAACAGCTCGTACATCGCCATCGCCATCACGCCGATCGTCACCAGGCCGGCAAAGGCCAGCGGCACACGCTGCTGGCTGCTGGCCGAACTGATGAGGTAGCCGATGCCGGAGTCGCCGGCCGTCATTTCGGCGAGCACGGTGCCGACGAAGGCGAGCGTGATTGCCACTTTGAGCGAGCCGTAGAAGTAGGGCATCGAGCGCGGCAGGCCGACCTTGATCAGCACGTCCCAGCGCTTGGCGCCGAGCACGCGCAGCACGTCTTCGAGTTCGGGCTCCATCGTCGCCAGGCCGGTGGCGATGTTGACGGTGATCGGAAAGAACGAGATCAGGAAGGCCGTCAGCACGCCAGGCCCGAGGCCGATGCCGAACCAGACGACGAGGATCGGCACGATGGCCGCTTTGGGCACGGCGTTGAAGGCCACCATCAGCGGGTAGAGCGCGGTGTAGGCCAGGCGCGAACTGCCGACCAAAAAGCCGAGCAGCACGCCGACGACGATGGCGATGCCGAAGCCGAGCATCGTCACCCAGAAGGTCTTCCACGCCGCTTCGATCAGAGGGCCCTTGAACTCGATGAACTCCTTGGCGATCTGCAGCGGGCTCGGGAAGATGAACTCCGGCACTTTGAACAGCGTGACGATGAGCTGCCACAGCACGAGCACGGCGGCGAGCACGATCAGCGGCGACCAGCGTTCGAGGTTTTTGCTGACTCGCATCATGTCTTCCGGATCGCGCCGATGTGGCCACGCAGCTCATGCACGATGTCGGTGAACTGCGGTGTGTAGGTGATCTCCAGATCGCGCGGGCGCGGCAGGTCGATCTCGCGCCGCTGCACGAAGCGGCCCGGGCTCTTGCTCATCACGTACACCGTGTCGGCCAGGAACACGCTCTCGCGCAGGTCGTGCGTGACCAGGATGACGTTGAACTTCTTCATCGCCTGCAGGTCGCGCAGGTTGCACCACAGCTCCTCGCGCGTGAACGCGTCGAGCGCGCCGAACGGCTCGTCCAGCAGCAGCATCCGGGGTTCATGCACGAGCGCGCGGCAGATCGACGCGCGCTGCTGCATGCCGCCCGACAGCTGCCACGGGAACTTGTCTTCGTAGCCGGCCAGGCCGACGCTCTTCAACAGCTCGCGCGCCTTGTCCGCGTACTCGGCTTTCTTCGCCTTGAAGTTCGAGCGGTACGGCTCGACGATTTCGAGCGGCAGCAGCACGTTGTCGAGCGTCGTGCGCCACGGCAGCAGGCTCGGCGCCTGGAACGCCATGCCACTGATCTTCAGCGGCCCGGTGACAGGCGCACCACCGATGGCGATGCTGCCCTTGCTCGGCATCTTCAGGCCGGTGGCAAGTTTCATGAACGTCGATTTGCCGCAGCCCGAGGGGCCGACGATGGCGATGAACTCGCCTTCGCCCAGCGTCAGCGAGATGTCTTCGACGGCGAACTGCTGCTTGGCCAGCAGTTCGTCGTTGTAGGCGAGCCAGACGTTCTTGAAGTCGACGAAGGATGTCATGAATTTCCTTCACCGCAGAGGAGCGGAGGACGCAGAGGTGCGCAGAGGAAAACATGAGATTGACTTCCTCTGCGCACCTCTGCGTCCCTCTGCGCCTCTGCGGTGAATGAGGTTGGTTTTACTTCTTCGCCGCCGGCAGGATGTTCAACTCCGCCTTGCTCGGCAGGTACGCATCGCTCCACACTGTTCCTGCATCGACACGCGTCTTGGTCGCGAACGCATCCGACACCTGCGACGCCATCAGCGACAGCCGCCCTGGCACGACGACGCCGAAGCCCTCGGCACGCGCATCCGGGCTGGCCACCACGGCGTCGATCGCCATGCGCAGACGCCGCTTCTCCAACTCGACGTTGATGATGCCGTCGCGTGCCTTCACGTACTCGATCGACGCATCGGGGTTCGCCATCACTTCCTTCGCGCCCTTCGTGAAGGCGACGAGAAACGCTTTCACCGCCGCCGGGTTCTCCTTGACCAGCTTCGGCGAGGCGATGATGACGTTGCCGTACAGCTTCACGCCATGCGCCGCGTAGGGCAGGATGACCACGTCGGCCGCGGGCACGTTGCGCGCCTCGAGGTTGAGCAGCGAGGTGAACGAGAAGCCGGTGATGGCATCGACATCGCCGCGGGCCAGCATCGTCTCGCGCAGCGGCGGGTCCATGCTCGTCCAGGCGACGTTCTGCACGTTGTTGGCCTTGGCAAAGATCGGCCAGCCGCGGCGGCCGGCGTCGAACACCGGTGCGCCGAGCTTCTTGCCGGACAGATCAGACGGCTTGGTGATGCCGCTCTTCTTCAACGCCAGCACCGCGGCCGGCGTGTTGTTGTAGACCATCATCACCGCCACCGGCTTGTTCGGCGCTTCCGGGTTGTTGGCGTGGAATTCCATCAACGCTGCGAGGTCGGCAAAACCCATGTCGTAGGTGCCGCTGGCCACGCGCTGCACCGTGCCGCCGCTGCCGTTGCCGGCGTCGATGGTGACGTTCAATCCGGCGGCCTTGTAGTGGCCTTTGACGTCGGAAGCGAGGAACAGCGCGGCCGGGCCTTCGAAGCGCCAGTCGAGCTGGAACTTGATCGGCGTCTGGGCCGCAGCGGGCTGGGCCAGGATGGCGAGGCCGGCAGCCAGCAGGGCGCGGCGGGTCAACGAGGCGAGGGCATTCATGGGCAGCAAACTCCGGAGGTGCAAACCCGCTGATTGTGCAAGGCGCGTGCCAGTTGACGCCTCGGGTGTTGCACCAGCGCAGGGCCGGCGGCCACCGCGTTTGCCCGAGGCAAGCGCCGGTGCAGCGCCCGCTACAGTGACGTCGGGCCTCCTTTTTGCAACGCAGAACAAAAACAACCGGCAGCCTTTGTGCGCTCGATCAACCGTCTGACGCTGCGTTTTCGCTGCTGGTCGTGCTGGCGGCCGTGGTGCTCCTGTACTTTCGATGGCACACCGCGGCCGCGCAGGTGCACACGCTCGAATCGCAGCTCGCCGAGGGTGCCGAAGCCCTCGTGCGCCTGACCGAGCGGCGCGTGGCCGATGGCGGCGTCATCGCCGGCCAGACCTTGATCGCCCAGCTGCGCAGCGACGAGCCCCGCCTGCTCGCGGCGTCGTTGCACGGGCCGGACGGGCGCGTGGACAGCAGCGACGGCGCGGCGCTGTCCAGCCTGCAGGCGCTCGACGCTCGACCCCACCGCGCCGATGCGGGGCCTGGAGCGCGGCGGCTGGATGCCGGTGCCGCACTACTACGTGCTCGACCGGCCGTTGCCCGGATCGCAGGTGTTGCGCCTGGTCTACGACGCACAACCGCTGGCGACGGCCTGGCGCTCGATGGTGTTGCCGGCGCTGGGCGTGCTGGCCGCCATGGGCTTGTCCATCATCGGGCTGTTCCGCTGGCTGATGGTGCGCCCGCTGGCTTCGTTGCGCGAGATCACCGAGTTCGCCACCGCGCTGCCGGGTGCGCCGGGTGCACGTTTGGCAGTCGATGGCTCGCACCTGCAGGAGGTCGATGCCGCGCGCGAGGCGTTGAACCAGGCGGCGAAGGACCTGGAATTGCACCGGCGCGAGCTCGATCAGCAGCGCGCCCTGCTGCGCGGCGTCATCGACGCGCTGCCCGGCGGCGTGGCGCTGAAGACGCTTGAAGGTCAGCTGCTGCTGGTCAATGCCTACCTGGCGCGGCGCCTCGACCTGACGCCGAGCCAGATCGAAGGGCGGCCGATGGAAGAGTTCGGCACGCGGCAGCTGCGCGAGCGCATGACGGCACTCGATGGGCAACTGCTGGCCGGGCAGCGCGGCACGGTGATCAGCGACACCTTCCTGGCCGCCGACCAGTTGGTGCACCTGGTCAATAAGACCCTGCTCGACCTTCCCGGACGCGAGGATCCGCTGATCCTGACCACCACCACCAACGTCAGCGAGCTGCACCGCTCGCGGCGCGCGGTCGAGGAGGGCTGGCGCCTGCTGCGCGCGGTGATCGACGCCGACGAAGCACAGATCGCGCTAAAGGACCGCGAGGGCCGCTTCGTGCTGGTCAACCAGGCGACGCAGCACTACTGGGGCCTGACCGAGGCGCAGATGGTCGGCCGGCGCTCGATCGATCTGTTCGAGAACACCGAGGCGCTGTTCCGCAATCTCGACACCGACCGCCAGGTCTGGGACGGCGCGGGGCCGCTGGTGGGCGAGTACCGCGTCGACGGCCCCGACGGCCGCAAGTCGGACATGGTCTTCATGCGCCGCCTCGTGAGCTCGCTCGACGGCCATCAGCTGCTGTTGATCGTCGGGCGCGACGTGACGCGGCTGCGCGAGCTGGCGCGCCTGAACCGTCACCACGAGAGCCTGGTGCGCGAGGTCATCGACCTCGAGGACCACTTCATCGTCGTCAAGGACGCGCAGTTGCGCTACGTGCTGGTCAACGCGGCCTACGCGCGCGCCGTCGGGCGCAGCGAAGACGCCTTTGTCGGCCGCACGGTGGCCGAGGTCTTCAACCTGCCCGAGTGCGGTGGCCGCGTGCTCGAGGCTGACATGCGGGTCATCCGCGAGGGCGTGACCACGGTGCAGGAGGAGACGGCCAACATCGGCCAGGGCCCGCGCCGCTATCTCGCCTCGAAGCGGCCGATCGATCTCGCCGACGGCAGCCGGGGCGTGCTGGCCGTGATCCGCGACGTGACCGAGGAGCGCGAGCGCGAGGCGTCGCTGCGCCAGGCGATGGAGCAGGCGCAGGCGGCAGTCGAGACGCGGGCGCGCTTCCTGGCCAACATCAGCCACGAGATCCGCACGCCGATCAACGGCATCATGGGCATGACCGACCTGGTGCTCGACAGCGCGTTGTCGCCGCAGCAGCGCGAGCGCCTGCAGCACGCCCGCGCCTCGGCTGACGCACTGCTGGCGATCGTCAACGACCTGCTCGACCTGTCGAAGATCGATGCCGGGGCGGTCAGCGTGGAGCGCGCCGAGTTCGACCTGCACGCGCTGCTGGTGGCGGTGAGCCACGTGGTGGCGCCACGCGCCGGCAGCAAGGGCCTGCGCTTCTCGCTCGCCATCGATCCCGACGTGCCCGAGCGCTTGCTCGGCGACGCCGTGCGCCTGCGCCAGGTGCTGACCAACCTGCTCGGCAACGCGGTCAAGTTCACCGAGCGCGGCGGCGTTGGGCTGCACGCGCGCCTGGCGACGTCGGTGACCTCGCCGACGCTGCGTCTGGAGGTCGAGGACAGCGGGCCTGGGATCGACGAGGCCGAGCAGCAGCGCATCTTCGAGCCCTTCGCGCAGGTCGACGAATCGACCACGCGCCGCCACGGGGGCACCGGTCTCGGGCTCTCGATTTCGCGCGAGCTGGCCACGCTGATGGGCGGCACGATCGGGCTGCGCAGCCGGCGCGGCGAGGGCAGCTGCTTCGTGCTCGAGCTGCCGCTGCTGGCCGAGCTGGCACAGCCGTCGGCGCCGATGGCGGGCCGGCACATCGCGTGGCTGTGCGCCGAGGGCAGCGCGCCGCCGTGGTTGCCGTGGCTGAAGCAATGGGGTGCGCAGGTGTGGCTGGCGCAGACCGCGCGCCAAGTGGCCGAGACCGCATCGGCGCCGATCGACACCGTGGTCATCGATGGCCTGGCCCCCTGCGCCACCTTCGAACCCGCCGTGCAGGAGTGGCGGGCCCATGCCACCCTCAAGCGTGTGGTGGTGCTCGACAGCCCGACGCACGGCGCCCTGGAGGCCGATGCACTGCGCGTGCACCTGCCCAGCGTGCGCGGGTTGCCCCAGGCGCGCGCCATGCAGCCGCTGACACCGCGCGAGCTTCACGCGCTGCTGAACCCGCGCAGCGAGCCACGTCCGGCCGCCGCTCCCCCGGTCCCCGCCCCACAGGGCGACCGGGCGCGGCTGCAAGGCCTGCGCGTGCTGCTGGCCGAGGACAACGAGGTCAACAGCCTCGTCGCCGAAGCTGTGTTGGCCAAGCACGGTGCGGTGGTGGCGATGGCGCGCGACGGTGTCGAAGCCCTCGAGCATTTGCGCGACGAACCCTTCGACATCGCCCTGGTGGATGTGCAGATGCCGCGGCTGGATGGGCTGGAGGTGGTGCACCGCTGGCGCGAGGAAGAGCACATTCGAGCGCGCGGCGAGCCGCTGACGATGCTGGCGATGACGGCCCACGCGATGGCCGGCGACCGCGAGCGCTTTCTCAGGGCCGGCTTCGACGGCTACGTCGGCAAGCCGTACACGCCGCACGAGCTGCTGCGCGAGATCGAGCGCGCGCTCGCCGGGCGCGCGTCAGCCACAGGCACCTGAGAAGCCGGCGTCAGCCAGCGACGTCGACGACGGCCTGCCGGCCGATCGTGCCGAACAGGTCCTTCGGATCGTCGGTCTGCGGCACCAGCCGGATCGTCTCGCCGATGTGCAGTTCACGCGCTGCGTCGTGCAGGAAGTGCAGCGCCGAATAGTCCTCGAGCGCGAAGCCGACCGAGTCGAACACCGTCACCTCCTCGACGCGCGTGCGCCCCGCGGCCTGCAGCGCGAGCACGCGCCAGAGTTCGGTCACGGCAAAGTCGGCCGGCATCTGCTGCAGGTCGCCTTCGATGCGCGTCTGCGGCTCGTACTCGACGAACACGCTCGCCGCGCGCAGCACGTCGGCGTGCAGCTCGGTCTTGCCCGGGCAGTCGCCGCCGACGGCGTTGAGGTGCATGCCGGGCTCGATCATGTCCGGCGTGACGATGGTCGCGCGTTGCTTGTCGGCGGTGATCGTGGTCACGATGTCGGCGCCGCGCACGGCCTCGGCCGCGCTGCGGCAGGTCACGAGCTGAAGGCCATGACCCTGCAGGTTGCGCACCAGCTTGGCGGTGGCGTGGGCATCGACGTCGTACAGGCGCAGCGTGGTGATGCCCAGCAGGTCGCGGAACGCGATCGCCTGGAACTCGGCCTGGGCGCCGTTGCCGATCAGCGCCATGACGCGGCTGTTGCGGCGCGCGAGCACGCGCGCGGCCAACGCCGACATCGCCGCGGTGCGGATGGCGGTCGGCAGTGTCAGCTCGGCCAGCAGGCGCGGCGCGCCGGTGGCCACGTCGGCCAGCACGCCGAAGGCCATCACGGTCGAGACGCCGCGCTGCGTGTTCTTCGGGTGGCCGTTGACGTACTTGAACGCGTACCAGCTCGCGTCCGAGATCGGCATCAGCTCGATCACGCCGTCTTGCGAGTGGTTGGCCACGCGCGGCGTCTTGTCGAACTCGCTCCAGCGCAGGAAGTCGGCGTGGATGCGATCGGCCACGGCGGCGATGCAGGCCGGCAGCCCTTTGCGGGCGACGATGCGGGCCACATCGGGCGCGCCGAGGTACAGGGTGTCGGTGTCGAAGGAGGTGCGTTGGCGTGTCATGGCCGAGAGTTTGTCGAAGCCCGACGGCAGGCGAAAGCGTCAAAACTGTCTCCGATCCGTCAGTTCTTTGAACAGAACGTCAGACTAAGATGCCACGTATGTCCAAAGCAGACAACCTCGACAGCACCGACCAGCGCCTGATCGCGCTGCTGCGCCAGGACGCGCGCCTGCCGATTGCCGCGCTGGCCGACAAGCTCGGCGTCTCGCGCGGCACCGTCAACAACCGCCTGGCCAAGCTCGAAAAATCGGGCGTGGTCATCGGCTACACGGTGCAGTTGCGCCCCGACGCGCAACCCAACCAGATTCGCGCCTGGATGGGCATCGAGGTCGAAGGCAACCAGACGCGCGAGGTCATCGCCAACCTGCTCGGCGAGCCGGGCATCGGCGCGCTGCACGACACCAACGGCCGCTGGGATCTGCTGGCCGAGTTGCGTGCCACCACAATGACCGAGCTGTCGCAGGTGCTGGAGCGGATTCGATTGTTGAAGGGCATCCGCGGCACCGAGACCAGCATTCACCTGGCGACCTACCGCTGAGCCCGCGGTCGCTGCCGCAGAAAGAAGCCATGAACAACAACAGACGGATCCGTCCCCATCGCCAGACTCGGCGGTGCACGCCCCGCACGGTGTGCTCAGCGACTACTACCGTGATGCCGGCGCTCGCGAAGCCTATGTGCGCAGCACCTTCGACGACACCGCCGAAGACTACGACCGCATCGAGCGCCTCATCGGCTTTGGCACCGGCCCGTGGTACCGGCGGCAGGCACTGCTGCGGGCGGGGCTGCGGCCGGGGCTCGACGTGGTCGACGTCGGCATGGGCACCGGCCTCGTCGCCAAGGGGATCCTGCGGGTCACCGGCGAGCCGCAGCGATTGATCGGTGTCGACCCGAGCCCCGGCATGATTGCGCAATCGGGTTTGCCGGCCGAGGTGCGCTGCCTCGACGGCCGCGCCGAAGCGATGCCACTGCCGAGCGCCAGCGCCGACTTCATCACCATGGGCTACGCGTTGCGCCACATCGCCGACCTGTCCGCCGCGTTCGCCGAGTTTGCCCGCGTGCTGCGGCCCGGTGGCCGTGTGCTGATCCTCGAGATCACACCCGCAGAGGGCAAACTTGCCAACACGCTGCTGCGCGCCTACATGCGCGGTGTCGTGCCGACGATCGCCAAGCTCGTCGCCCGCAAGCCGCAGACGGCCGAGCTGTGGCGCTACTACTGGGACACGATCGAAGCCTGCGCGCCGCCCGAAGCGGTGCTGCGCACGCTGGCCGATGCCGGGTTCGACGCGGCCGAGCGGCATGTCGAGCTGGGGATTTTTTCGGAGTACCGGGCGGTGAGAAGAGCGGCCTGAAGTGCCTCAGCCCACCGCCTCCACCACCATCTGCACCCGCTGCTGCCCCTGCCACTCGTCGAGCGACAGTCGATAAGCCAGGCGCACGCGTTCGGCCACGGGCTCGGCGTGGCCGAACCAGATCGCGTCGCGGATCTGGCCCAAGTGTTTGATCCGCAGCTTGAGGTGTTTGTCGGCGACGAGGCGCTGGCCGAGCACTTGCACGTCGTCGCAGAACACCGGCGCTTCGAAGGCCTGGCCCCAGACCTGTGAATCGAGCTTGGCGACCGTTTCGGCGTTGAAGTATTCGAGCGCCAGCGGGCCGTCGGTGAGCAGGCGGCGGGTCAGGGTGGCCGCGTCGAGCCATTCGCGGGCGACCTGCTGCAAGGCGCTGTCGAAGGTCTCGAAGTGCTCTTCTTCGAGCGTGCAGCCCGCCGCCATCGCGTGGCCGCCGAAGCGCTTCAGCACACCAGGGTGGCGTTTGGCAACGAGGTCGAGCGCGTCGCGCAGATGAAAGCCGGGGATCGAGCGGCCGGAGCCTTTCAGCGAGCCGTCTTGCGCGAGCGCGAAGACGAAGGTCGGGCGGTGCAGGCGGTCTTTGAGCCGGCCGGCGACGATGCCGACCACACCTTCGTGGAACTCCGGGTCGAAGAGGGCGAGGGCGGCGGGCGGCTCGCCTTCGGGCATCAGGTGTTCGAGCGCCGCTTCGGCCTGCTCGCGCATGCCGGCCTCGACTTCGCGCCGCTCGCGGTTGATGGTGTCGAGCTGTTGTGCGAGGTCGGCAGCGCGCGCGGCATCGTCGGTGACCAGGCACTCGATGCCGAGCGTCATGTCGGCCAGCCGGCCGGCCGCGTTGATGCGCGGGCCGAGCGTGAAGCCGAAGTCGAAGGCGGCCGCACGTGACGGCTCGCGTTTGGACACGGCGTACAGCGCCGCCACGCCGGCACTCATGCGGCCGGCGCGGATGCGCTTGATGCCTTGGGCGACGAGGCGGCGGTTGTTGCCGTCGAGCTTGACGACATCGGCCACGGTGCCGAGCGCGACGAGGTCGAGCAGCGCGTCGAGCTTGGGCTGTGTCGCGTTGTCGAACCTGCCTCGCGCGCGCAACTCGGCGCGCGTGGCCAGCAGCACGTAGAACATGACGCCGACCCCTGCGATCGACTTGCTCGCGAACTCGCAGCCCGGCTGGTTCGGGTTGACGATGCAGCTCGCGTCGGGCAGTTGCACCACGCCGTTGACGAGCGCGGGCAGGTGATGGTCGGTGACGAGCACGTCGAGGCCGCGCGCGCGCGCGTGGGCCACGCCGTCGAAGCTGGCGATGCCGTTGTCCACGGTGACGAGCAGCTGCGGCTTTTGCGCCAGCGCCAGATCGACGATCGGCGGCGTCAGGCCGTAGCCGTGCACCGTGCGGTCGGGCACGACATACGACAGCGTGCCCGGCGCCGCGCCGAGCATCGCCAGGCCGCGCATCGCGACGGCGCAGGCGGTGGCGCCGTCGCAGTCGTAGTCGGCAACGATGCAGATGCGCTTTTGCTGCGCGATCGCATCGGCGAGCAGCGATGCCGCAGCGTCGATGCCTTTCATCGACGACGGCGGCAGCAGGTGAGCCAAACTGTCGTCGAGCTCTTCTTGAGTCTTGACCCCTCGCGATGCGAACAGGCGCGCCAGCAGCGGATGCACGCCAGCTTGCTCCAGCGCGAACACCGTGCGCGGCGGCACATCGCGGGTTTCGATCTTCGGTGAACTCACAACCCCTCCAGCCGTTCACGCGAAGCGCGCCGGCCTTTGACCGCCGACGCCACGCGTTGCCACAGCCGCTGCTCGGTGCGCTCGTAGGTCACCGCGCTGCGCTCGCCGCACAGCGTCAACCGGTCGAGCGGCCGTGTCGGCAGCATCGAGGCATCGAGCGCACGCCAGGCGAGCGACCAGGCGGGCCAATCCTCCGCCAGCGCCGCTGCCGTCAGGCGGTCATCGACCTGCACGTCGTGCTTTGCATCGCGCTGCAAGACGCCGCAGCCCGACAGCCAGAACGAGTTGACGGTCAGCACGCCGGCGGCCTCGCGCTCGGTGTTGACCGGGTGCGTGTACAGCAGCATCTGCACTTCGTTCTGCAAACGCCGCACGGCTCGCGAGTCGGGCAACCATGGATCGACGCTGCGGCCGATGACGCGGTCGAGCGAGGCGGTTCGCATCGTCGTGAAGTCGACATGCGACGCATACCAGCGCAGCGGCGCACCCCAGGCGAGCGCGAAGCCGTCGCCCTCGAACAGCGGTCGCACCGCCTCGCACAGCGCACGCGACCCCGCTTCGTCGAGCGCCAATGAGCGTGGGTCGGCCAGGTGGATCGCATCGGCACCCACGCGCCAATGCACCGGCGTGACCAATCCCCAGGCGGTCGTGCCGACGTCGATGCCGTCAGCGGCTGCTTGTCGTGCGGCCCACGGCAGCGGTGTGTCCTTGTCGCTGCGCCAGCCCAGGGCTTTTGCCAGAGCGCGCTCGTGCGGTGTGCAAAGCGTCAGTTCGTCGCCTTCGTCGCGGTCGACTTCATGCCAGCCTGCGAGCAAAGCGTCGAGCGCCGGTGTGGCCAAGCGCAACAGCGCGTCGCGGCCGGCGGACGATCCAGGGGAAGCGAAAGGAACGATCAGGTGCACTCGACTCATTATCCCGTGCACGGTCGATTACGATGCCCAACCCCATGAATTCCACCCCTTACGAATGGCAGATCGGCTGGCGCTACGTGCGCGCTGGCCGCGCCGGACGCCGCAACGGTTTCATCTCATTCATCTCCGCGACGTCGATGATCGGCATCGCGCTCGGTGTCGCCGCGCTGATCATCGTGCTGTCGGTGATGAACGGCTTTCAGCGCGAGGTGCGCGACCGCATGCTCTCCGTGATCGCGCACGTCGAGCTGTTCGACCGCGGCAACACGGCGCTGCCGGACTGGAAGGCCACCACCGATGCGGCGCGCGCCGCCGTGCCGCAGCAGGTGCTGGGTGCCGCGCCATTCGTCTCAGCCCAGGTGCTGGCGGCGCGCGGCGACGAGATGCGTGGCGCGCTGCTGCGTGGCATCGTGCCGGCCGAAGAAGCCAGCGTCACGCCGCTGGCCGCGCAGATGAAGGACGGCGCGTTTGCCAAGCTCGTGCCGGGCGAATGGAACATCGTGCTCGGCATCGAGCTCGCGCGCGCGCTGGGCGTGCACACGGGCGACAAGGTCACCGTCATTGCGCCGAGCGGCCAGGTCACGCCAGCCGGTGTGGTGCCGCGCCTGAAACAGTTCACGCTGGTCGGCACCTTCGACAGCGGTCACTACGAGTACGACAGCGCCTACGCGCTGGTGCACCTCGACGACGCGGCCAAATTGTTGCGCACCGAAGGCGCGACCGGCGTGCAGTTGAAGCTCGCTGACTTGCACCAGGCGCGCGGCATCGCCGACAGCATCCAGCGCGCCATGCCCGACAACATCAGCGTGCGCGACTGGACGCGCACCAACCGCAACTGGTTCGACGCGGTGCAACTCGAGAAGCGCTTGATGTTCATCATCCTGACGCTGATCGTCGCCGTGGCGGCGTTCAACCTCGTCTCGACCCTGGTGATGACGGTGACCGACAAGCGCGCCGACATCGCCATCCTGCGCACGCTCGGCGCCAGCCCGCGTTCCGTCATGGGCATCTTCGTCGTTCAGGGCGCGCTGGCCGGCATCGTCGGCACGCTGGCCGGTGTGGCGTTGGGCTTGTTGATCGCGTTCAACATCGACGTCATCGTGCCGGCCTTGGAGCGCCTGCTGTCGACGAGTTTTCTGCCGGCCAGCATCTACGTCATCAGCCGCATGCCGAGCCAGCCGCTGTGGAGCGACATCCTGCCGATCACGCTGATCTCGCTGGTGCTGGCTTTCGTCGCCACGCTGTACCCGAGCTGGCGCGCCAGCCGCGTCAATCCGGCCGAGGCACTTCGAGGTATGAATGAGGTGCTGACGTGCAAGGGCCTGAGCAAGCGCTTCCACGACGGCGAGCTCGACGTCGAAGTGCTGCGCGGCGTCGATCTCACCGTGCAGAAAGGCGAAACGCTGGCCATCGTCGGCGCGTCGGGTTCGGGCAAGAGCACGCTGCTGCACTTGCTCGGCGGCCTCGATGCGCCGAGCGCCGGCAGCGTCACGCTCGCCGGCCGCGACTTCACGTCGATGAGCGCCACCGAGCAAGGCGTCTGGCGCAACAAGCATCTCGGCTTCGTCTACCAGTTCCACCACCTGCTGCCCGAGTTCAGCGCGCTCGACAACGTGGCGATGCCGCTGCGCATCCGCCGCGACTCTTTGCAGGCCTCGCGCGACGTGGCGGCGGCGATGCTGGCCAAGGTCGGCCTGGCCACGCGCATCAAGCACCGCCCGTCCGAACTCTCCGGCGGCGAGCGCCAGCGGGTGGCGATCGCGCGTGCATTGGTGACGCAACCCGCGTGTGTGCTTGCCGACGAGCCCACGGGCAACCTCGACCGCGAAACCGCCGACGGCGTGTTCCGCCTGATGCTCGATCTGGCGCGCGAAAACGGCACCGCGTTCGTGCTCGTCAGCCACGACGAGCAGCTCGCTGGGCGCTGCAACCGCATGGCCAGGCTGGTGCGCGGCGTGCTGACCTAGTCCTGGCGCCGACTGCGCGCCGCCGCCCTGATGTTTTCCTGATGCCGCTCGTGCTACGGTGATTTCCAATGTCACTCAGCACGCCTTTTGCTCTGCTCGCCGCGCGGCGCCGTGGCCTGTATGCGCTGCTCGTGTGGACGGTCGCGTGGGCGTTGATGCTGGCGCTCGATCGCACGCTCGATCTTGCCAACCTTGCCTTGCTGCTCGTGTTGGCCTCGGCCGATTGCCGGCCTGTGGTTGTCGCCGGCCGTGTCGGCCCTGGCGTGCACTGCTGCCGTGCTGGCTTTCAACTGGACCTTCGTGCCCCCGCGTGGCACCTTCAGCGTCGACCTGCACCAGCATGTCTGGCTGCTGGCGGCGATGCTCGGCGTCGGCTGGATCGTCGCCGCGCTGGTCGCGCGTCAGCGCGCCTTGGCGCAAAGTGAGCAGCGCGCCGCGGCGCAGGCGCGGCAGTTGCGTGCGATGGGCGATGCGCTGCGCGACAGTGACGAGCCGCAGTCGCGCGGCCCGGCGCTGCAAGCGGCGCTGGCGTCTCTGAGCGCCGAGCCGGTGTCGCTGCTGATGCTGCGCGACGCGCTACCGGTACGCGACGATGCCCAAACGGCCAACTGGCTCGGTGCGCCCGATGCCGATGTCAGTGCGGGCCTGTGGCTGGCCACGCGCCAGGCCGCCGCCCTCGGGCCTGGCACCGGCCGCCACGAAGACCAGCCGTTCTGGTACTTGCCACTGCGCGCGCGCGGTGCCGCCTATGGCGCGGCGCAACTGCCGTCACGTCGCGATGACGACAACAGCGCCGACGAGCTGCGCGCCCATGCCCAGGCCCTGTGCGACCAGATGGGCCTGGCGCTCGAACGCACGCAGGCCTTGCGCGCCGCGGCGCAGGCGCGCGAGCAAGCGCAGGCGCAGCAGGTGCGCAACGCGCTGCTGGCGGCGATTGCGCACGACCACCGCACGCCGCTGGCGACGATCCTCGGCGCGGCCTCATCGCTGGTCGAACAGGACGCGCGGCTGTCGAGCGAACAGCGGCGACGCTTGGCAGCATCGATCGTCGAAGAAGCGGATCGCCTGGCGCGCCTGACCGACAACACCTTGCAGCTGGCGCGTCTGGACGCACCGGGCCTCGCGCTGGCGCTCGACTGGGAGTCGGCCGAAGAACTCGTCGGCACGGCCATCGCGCGTGTGCGCCGCCACGACCCGCAGCGCCGTCTGCGTTCACGCGTCGAGCCCAAGCTGCCGCTGCTGCGCTGCGACGCGGTGTTGATGGTGCAGATGCTGATCAACCTGCTCGACAACGCGCTCAAGTACGGCGCGCCGGATGCGCCGATCGAGTTGCTGGTACGGCGGATCGGCGATGAGCTGATGTTCGCGGTGCGCGACCGTGGGCCGGGCGTGCCGCCGGCACTGCGCGAGCGCATCTTCGAAGTCTTTCAGCGTGGCGCATCGAACGACGCCGCACGCCAGCGGCTCCGGCATCGGCTTGGCGCTGTGCCGCGCCGTCGCGCGCGTGCACGGCGGCCGCCTGACGCTGCGCGCGCGCCACCATGGCGGGACCAGCTTCGAGTGTTTCGTGCCGCTGGGCGCTGCGCCGCCGGGTGAAGAGGCTGCAGCGTGAGCCTGCCCGGCCGCCCGAAAGGCGAAAGCACCGCAGTGCGCAGCACGGAGGTTTTCCGATGATTGGCCATGTGCTGTTGGTCGAAGACGACCGCGAGCTGCGGGCCACGCTGCGCGGTGCGCTCGAGGTCGAGGGCTACCGCGTGGTCGCGTCGGCCAGTCTGGCCGATGCGCGGGCCGTGCTCGCCCATGCCGGCCAGAGCGAAGGCATCGACCTCGTGCTGCTCGACCTCGGCCTGCCCGATGGCGACGGCGAGACGTTGCTGACGGCGCTACGCCGCGAGCACAACACCCCCGTCATCGTGATCTCGGCGCGTGAGGGCGACGGCAGCAAGATCCGCCTGCTCGACAGCGGCGCCGACGACTACCTCGTCAAGCCGTTTTCGATCGGTGAGTTGCTGGCGCGCTTGCGCGTGGCGCTTCGCCACCGCGGCCGTGCCGTCGCCGCTGCCGTGACTCGCTACGAGCGCGACGGCTTGTCGATCGACGTGGCCGCGCACAGCGTCAGCCTGCACGGTGCCGATGTGCACCTGACACCGACCGAGTTCAAGCTGCTGGCCCGCCTGCTGCGCAACGCCGGCCAGGTGGTCACGCACCGCCAGTTGCTGGCTGACGTCTGGGGAGCCGATTTCACCGAGCACACGCACTACCTGCGCCTGTACATGGCGCAACTGCGGGCCAAGCTCGAAGCGCAGCCGGCCGAGCCGCAGCGGCTGCTCACCGAGCCGGGTGTCGGCTACCGGCTGGCCGACGAACGCTGAATCGGCTCCACGTTCCGCGCGCCGCATGGCCTGCGGAACTTGTGTTGTATTGTATGGAATGCGCAATTCAACCGCCGAGCTGGAGCTGTTCCTCGACGAGCTCGCGCGTGATTCGCGCTCGGGTGACCGCCTGCCAACGATCCGCGAGCTGATGCGCCGCTTCGGCGCCTCGCAGGTCGTGGTCCAGCGGGCGTTTCAAGGACTGAAGACCCGCGGATTGATCGCGTCCCAGGTCGGCCGAGGCACGTACTTCCTCGCGCAGGGCCTGCCGCCTGCGGCTGATACGGGCGGCGCCGCCCGGGCCGGCCCTGTCGAGCGATCGGCCGCGGTGAAGTCCGTGCTGTTGCTGCGGCGCTCGGTCAGCATCGCCCGTGGACGCATGGTGGTCGACGGCCTGCATCGGCGCTTCACCGCCGACGGCCACCGCGTGCTCGAGGTGTCGTACACCGACCCTGAGCATGCGCGCAGCATGCTCAGGGGCTTGTCGCGCTTCGACGCCTGCGTGGTCCAGTCGTCGTTCAAGACCATCCCGATCGACCTGCTTGCCGCCTTGCGCGACAAGAGCGACGTGCTGGCCGTCGATGGTGCGGCCCTGGTCGGCGCCGACGTCGAAGCGGTGGGCATGGAATGGGGCGAGCCGCTGGCGGCGGCGATCGCGCACCTGCAGCAACAGGGTCACCGGTGCATCGCCTACGCCAGCACGTCGCAGCCCTTCCTGGCCACGCAGTTGGGATGGCGGCGGTTCGAAGGGCTGCAGCGCACCCTCGAGGGGATCGAGCTGCAGGCGCTCGCCGTGCCGAAATTCCCCGGCGAAGACTACGAAGCGGCGCTGGTGGAGGCGATCGGCGCGCGGCCCGCCTTCACCGCGCTGGTGGCCTGGGGCATTGAGGATGGCGCGCGCTTTCGCACGCGGCTGTCGTCGATCGGCATCGAAGTGCCCGCCGCACTGAGCGTGGTGCTGCTCGGGCGCACCGACCTGCCGAATGAGCACGCCGATTTCTTCGACACCGTCGGCTGCAGCGTCGCCGATCAGGTCGAGTGCCTCTACCAGGCGGTCCATGCGCGCTGGGCCGATCCATCGCTGCCGCATGGTGTGCGCCTGGTCCCGGTGGCCGCTCGCGCCGGCCAGTCGGTCGCTATGCCGCCGAAGGCGCCCGGCGCAGGGCCGTCACGCGCTCGACGGTCTCGGTCGTGAGCGCGACCGACGCGCCGATGTAGACGGCGGCGTCGAGCGTTCGCGCCAGTTCCTCGCCGAGTCCTTCGGGCGTGAGTCGAGGATGCTCTCGCAACGCGGTCATGAACGGCACTCCATCGGACTGCGCGTGCTGCGCAGCCTCGTACAGCACGTGGTGCGCCTCATGGCGCCCCATCAGGCCGGTGAGCCGCATCATCACGGCTTCCGACACGATCAAGCCGCCCGTCAGATCGAGGTTGCGGCGCATTGCCTCTGGGTGGACCACGAGTCCTTGCGCCAGGTTGCCCAGCGTCTCGGCGATCGAGGTGGCGATGATGGCGATTTCGGGCAGCAGCGTGTCGGTGACGTTGCTCGCCGACGAGTCGCCTTCGTCCATGCGCACCATCGCTTCGAGCGCGGCCGGCACGCGCGCGCGCAGCATGCGCGCCAGGCTGACCAGCAGCAGGGCGGTCGACGGATTGCGCTTTTGCGCCATCGTCGAGCTGCCGACCTTGCCCATGTGGAAGGCCTCGGCCGCTTCGCCGATCTCGGTGCGCTGCATGAACACCACGTCCTGCGCGATCTTCTGCGCCGTGCCGGCCAACAGGCCCAGCGCCGCGATGTAGTCGCTCGCACGGTCGTAGGATGAGCGCATCGGCAACCCGGCCGCGCGCAGCCCCAGTTGCGCCGCCATGCGGGCCTCGACCTGGCGGCCCGGCTCGCCCACGGCCGCAAACGTGCCGATGGCGCCGCCCATGCATGCCGGGAACGAGGCGTCCACGCGCGCATCCAGGCGCTCCCGGTCGCGGTCGAGTTCGTCGATCCAGCCAGCCAGTTTGAAGCCGAAAGTCATCGGCAAGGCGTGTTGGCCATGGGTGCGGCCGGCCATCACCGTGGCCTTGTGCTCGAGTGCGAGCCGGCCTAAAGCAAGCACCGCCCGATCGATGTGGTCAACCAGCAGGGCGTGCGTTCGCTGCATCTGTAGCGCGGCGGCGGTGTCGAAGATGTTCTGCGTCGTCGCGCCCCAGTGGATGAAGCCCGCGGCCGGCTCGCCGCACAGGGCCTCGAACTGGTGCAGCACTGGCGTCAGAGGATGCTGCGCAAAGGCGATGTCCTGCGACAGCCGGGCCAGGTCGAACTGGCTCGCATCGGCCTGCTCGGCGATCGTGCGTGCCGCCTCGGCCGGGATGACCCCCAGTTCGCTTTGCGCGCGCGCCAGCGCGGCTTCGACGTCCAGCCAGGCCTGCAGGGTGGCGAAGTCGCTCCAGATTTGCTTGGCGCCCTCGCTGAACCAGTGGCGGGTGACGAAGGACTCAAACATGCCGATGTTCATGGGCGGGCTCCTGTGGGGGTTCTGTAAAGTGTATTGAATGTAGTTGTACAACTCAATATGTATGTTTATAATTTTGAGACGCCACTGCCCCTGGCTCCCATCCACCGTTGAACAGGACTCCCATGAACCGCAGACTGCTGACCCAATGGACCTTGATGGCCGCCGCCGCCCTTGCAAGCGGCTTGACCCACGCCCAGTCCGACAAACCGATCTCGTTGGTCGTCGGCTACTCCGCCGGCGGCAGCGCCGATTTCGTCGCCCGCGTGGTCGGCGCCGAACTGTCCAAGCGCCTGGGCAGGCAGGTCATCGTCGAGAACGTCGCGGGCGCCAGCGGCATGCTCGCGTTGCAGAAGGTGCTCAATGCGCCGGCCGACGGCAGTCTCATCTACATGGGTGGCACCGACACCGTCGTCGTGCCGATGGTCAACCCCAAGGTCAAGCATGACTGGGAAAAGGACCTGGCCCCGATCGGCCGCATGACATCCGTGCCGATGGTCTTTGCGGTGCCCGCGAATTCGCCGCATTCGACCTTCTCGGATCTGCTGGTTGCCCTGCGCAAGGCCGGCAAGGACAGTTTCAGCTATGCCACGCCGGGCATCGGCACGATGCAGCACTTCTACGGCTCGATGATCAACCAGCGGGCCAACGTGTCGATGCTGCATGTGCCCTACCGCGGTGGTGCGCAGATCGCCAACGATCTTGTCGGCGGTCAGGTCAACAGCGCAGTGCTCGTGCTGTCAACAGCGATGCCTTTCCTCAAGGACGGCAAGATCAAGGCCTTGTCGGTTTCCGACACTGCCCGCGTGCCGCAGCTGCCCAACGTCAAGCGCATTGGCGAAGAAGAGGGTTTCAGTGGCGTTGCGCTGCCGCTGTGGCAAGGCTTGTTCGTCAAGGGTGGCACGCTGGCAGCCACGCTCGCCGCGTATGAGAAGGCGTTGCTCGAGGCGCTGGCGCAGCCAGAGCTGCAGACCAAGCTCCAGGACTCCGGCATCACGGTGGCGCCGCTGACGGGGCAGGACCTGCGGACCTTTGTCAAGCCACAGGCGGCGCTGTACCGCGACATCGCCAGCGCAGCGAAGATTTCGTTGGAGTAGGGCAACGCCGCGCGGCCCGAGTCCATATGCGTTCCTGATGCGCCAGCGGTCACGCTGGCGCCATGGAACACATCACGCAAGCTCACTCGCCCGCGCGCCGCAACGGCCTCGCCGCCCTCACGCTCGGCGCCATCGGCGTCGTCTATGGCGACATCGGTACCAGCCCGCTGTACACGATGAAGGAAGTGTTCGCGCCGGCCACCGGCGTGCCGCTCGACCACGCGCACCTCGTCGGCGCCGTGTCGGCGATCTTCTGGGCGTTGATGGTGGTCGTCACGCTCAAGTACGTGCTGCTCGTCTTGCGCGCCGACAACCGCGGCGAGGGCGGCGCGCTGGCGCTGGCCGCGCTGGCCGCCGCTGCGGTGCGCGACAAGCCGCGCACGCGCGCGGTGATGCTGCTGCTCGGTGTGGCCGGTGCCGCGCTGTTCTACGGTGACAGCGTGCTCACGCCGGCGATTTCCGTTCTCGGCGCGATGGAAGGCCTGGAGATCCTCGCGCCGGGGCTGAAGCCGTACGTGGTGCCGGCTGCTGCGGTGATCCTGCTGCTGTTGTTCACGGTGCAGCGCTTCGGCACCGCGCGCGTCGGCGCGCTCTTCGGCCCGATCATCGTGCTCTGGTTCGGCACACTGGCGGTCACCGGCGTGATGCAGATCGTGCAGGAGCCGGGCATCCTGGCCGCGCTGAACCCGCTGCATGCGTGGCAGTTCCTGAGTGAGCGCGGCGCTGGCGTGCTGCTGGCCGTGGGCGCGATCGTGCTGGCGATCACCGGCGCCGAGGCGCTGTACGCCGACATGGGCCACTTCGGCCGCGCGCCGATCCGCCTGGCCTGGCTCGGCCTGGTCTTTCCGGCGCTGGCGCTGAACTACATGGGCCAGGGGGCGCTGCTGATGCGTGACCCGGCGGCACTCGAAAATCCGTTCTACCGCCTCTTTCCCGAGAGCTGGCTGCTCGCCGCGTTGGTCATCGCCACGCTGGCGGCCATCATCGCTTCGCAGGCCGTGATCTCCGGCGCCTACTCGGTGACGCGGCAAGCCATGCAGCTCGGCTTCCTGCCGCGCCTGGCGGTGCGCTTCACGTCGGCACGCGAGGCCGGGCAGATCTACATGCCGGCCGTGAACTGGGTGCTGCTGACCGGTGTGATCGGCGCGGTGTTCGTCTTCGGCAGCTCGTCGGCGCTGGCCGGTGCCTACGGTTTGTCGGTGACGCTGACGATGTTGATCACGACGTTGCTGACATGGTTCGTCATCCGTCACGCCTGGCGTTTGCCGCTCGCACTCGCGATCGGCGCCACCGGTGTCTTCCTCGCTGTGGACCTGTTGCTCGTCGCTGGCAGCGCGGCCAAGTTGTTCGACGGCGGCTGGCTGACGCTCGCGCTCGGCGCGCTGCTGGTGCTGTTGATGACGACGTGGGCACGGGGGCGCGCGCTGCTGCTGTCGGCGATCCGCAGCGATGGGCTCGAGCTCGAGGCCTTCGTGCGCAATCTGCAGGACGATGCCACGCCGCGTGCCGCACGCACGGCGGTCTACGCCGTCGCCGATCCGAGCACCGTGCCGCAGGCGCTGCTGCACAACCTGAAGCACAACCAGGTCCTGCACGAGCGCAACATCATCCTGACGGTGGACTTTGCAGACCGGCCGTGGGTCGATGACGCGGAACGGATCACGGTCGAGCCGCTCGGCGCCGGCTTCTGGCGTGTGCGCGCGCAGTTCGGCTTCATGGAAGCGCCTGACGTACCGCGCGCGCTCTCTCTCGCCGCCGCGCAGGGTTTGGCCGTACCCGTCTTCGAGACCAGCTACTTCCTCAGCCGCGAGACCGTGGTGCCGACCGCCGGCAACGGTGGCATGGTGCGCTGGCGTGAGCAGCTGTTCGCGGCCATGAGCCGCGGCTCGTCGGGCATTGCCGGCTTCTTCCGCTTGCCCGACAACGCGGTGGTCGAGCTCGGCACACGCGTCCAGATCTGAGCGCGCGGCTTCAGACCTTCTCGTCGCAGCTGCCCAGCTCGAAGCGTGTGCGGATGACACCTGGCCCGTTCGGTGAGGCGACGAGCCGCCCGCCGAGCGCGTCGGTGACGGCGAACATCGCGCGGTTGCCGGGTAGCACGTCGCCGATGAGGCGCTGCACGCCGTGGCGTGCAGCGTGGCGGCCGAGGTGCTTCATCAAGGCGCGACCCAGCCCCACGCCTTGCCAGGCGTCGGCGACAGCGATCGCGAACTCGGCCTCGTCGCGCGCCAAGTCGGCGGTCGGGCCGCGCACGTAGCGCGCGTCGGCAACGATGCTGGCTTCGTCGTCGTCGCCAATGGCTTCGGCAACGACCGCCACGTGGGCGTCGTGATCGACTTCAGTCATCGCGCGCAGCAGCGATGGCGGCAACTCGCGCAGCCCGACGTGAAAGCGCCGCTGACGTGAGCCAGCCGACAACGCGCGCACAAAATCCTGTTCGGCCGCGGCGTCGAAGGCCAGCACCGGGCGCACGATGACCTGGCGGCCGTCGGCCAGCCGCAGGCGGTCGATCAGCACGCTCGGAAAGCGCCACGGCGCTGCCGCGAGGTCGCGGGTGGGCAGCATCAGA
>CAVTWT010000038.1:0-97194 GCA_963738425.1 uncultured beta proteobacterium
TGGCTGTCGCCGGAGCAGGTGATCGTCGCCTCGATCACCGACGGGCAGGCCGATTACGCTGAAACGGTAGTGAAATCGCTGCAAAAACAAGGAGTTAGAGCGCGATCCGATTTGCGGAATGAAAAAATCACGTATAAAATCCGCGAGCATTCTTTGCAGAAGGTGCCGTTCATTCTTGTCGTTGGTGACAAGGAGAAGGCCAACGGTACCGTTGCAGTGCGCGCCCGGGGCAACCAAGACCTCGGTGCGATGCCCCTCGAAGCCTTCGCCCAGAAGATCGAGCAAGACATCCGCACCAAGGTCTGAGGCCGCTCAGGCGCGTTTCATTTTTTGTTCGGGCGCATCGGCCTTGCGCTCGTGAAGAGGCTGCCACCATCGCTACTTTCTTTGACCGTCGTACTCCCAACGTCGAGCGCAAGCACCGACTCAACCGCGAGATCATGGCCCCTGAAGTGCGCCTGATCGGCCCCGAGGGAGAACAGCTGGGCGTCGTGAGCATCATGGAAGCCCTGCGGCTTTCGGGTGAACAGGATGTGGACTTGGTGGAGATTGCCTCCACCGCGGTGCCCCCAGTCTGCCGGTTGATGGATTACGGCAAGTTCAAGTACCAGGAGCAGAAGAAGGCGGCCGAGGCGAAGAGCAAGCAGAAGGTCATCGAGATCAAGGAAGTGAAGTTCCGTCCCGGCACGGACGACGGCGACTACAACATCAAGATGCGAAACCTGCGGCGCTTCATCGCCGAGGACGGTGACAAGGGCAAGGTGACATTGAGGTTCCGTGGCCGCGAGATCACGCACCAGGACATCGGCATGCGGATGCTCGAGCGCATCCGCGATGAACTGGCCGACGTTGCGGTGGTGGAGCACATGCCGAAGTTGGAAGGCCGCCAGATGATCATGGTGCTGGCGCCGAAGAGAAAGCAGTAAAGGGCGCCCTTAGGCCGACGACATACGTCGTCCGTCCCCCAAGGGGAGTGGAGCCCGGCAAAGCCGATTGACAGATTCGAAGGATTCAGCGGCCCGGTCTGGTCACCGGGCAGTTTGAAGAAAAGCCGTTGCAGGCCAACCAAGCATCACCGAACGTGATCGCCTGCAGGGGTGTCAAAAAAGGAGCAGTGAAATGCCCAAGATGAAGACCAAGAGCGGCGCGAAGAAGCGTTTTCGCGTTCGTCCGGGTGGCACCGTCAAGCGCGGTCAGGCGTTCAAGCGCCACATCCTCACCAAGAAGTCCACGAAGAACAAACGCCACCTGCGTGGTGCTGTGAACGTGCATGAGACCAACATGGGCCACATCGCGCAGATGTTGCCTTTCGCCGGTCTTTGACCCACAGGTAAAGGAGAAGAAATATGCCTCGCGTCAAACGTGGTGTCACCGCCCGCGCACGTCACAAGAAGGTCCTCGCGCTAGCCAAGGGTTTCCGTGGCCGCCGCAAGAACGTCTTCCGCATCGCCAAAGAAGCGGTGATGAAGGCGGGCCAATACGCCTACCGTGACCGCCGCACCAAGAAACGGGTTTTCCGTCAGCTCTGGATCGCGCGTATCAACGCCGCGAGCCGTGAGCTGGGGGTCAGCTACAGCAAGTTCATGGCCGGCCTGAAGAAGGCCCAGATCGGCATCGACCGCAAGGTCCTCGCCGACATGGCCGTGAACGATCCGGCCGCTTTCGGCAGCATCGTTGCCAAGGTGAAGGCCCAGCTGGCTTGAGTTTTATAGCGCCGCGCAAGCGGTGCTTTGAAGTTGAGCATTCAAAGGCCGTCACCTGGGTGGCGGCCTTTTTCTTTTTTGTCCTTGAAGAACGATGAGCGATCTCGACACCCTGGTGAGCACGGCGCGAAGTGACTTTGCCGCCGCGGCCACGCCTGCCGATCTGGAGAACGCCAAGGCGCGCTACCTCGGCAAGGCCGGGCGCGTGACCGAGCTGCTGAAGGCGCTCGGCACGCTGTCGGTCGAAGAGAAGAAGGCGCGCGGCGCGCAGATCAACGCGACCAAACAGCAGATTGAAGCGGCGTTGGAGTTGGCGCGCGAGGCACTGGCCTCCGCAGCGCTCGATGCGCAGTTGAAAGCCGAGGCGCTCGACGTGACGTTGCCGGGTCGCCAGCGCGGCGTTGGTGGGCTGCACCCGGTTGCCCGCACGATGGAGCGCATCGAAGCGATCTTCGGCTCGATGGGCTTCGACGTGGCCGACGGCCCCGAGATCGAAACCGACTGGATGAGCTTCACCGCGCTCAACAACCCGGAGAACCACCCGGCACGTTCGATGCAGGACACGTTCTACGTTGACATGAAGGACAGCGAAGGTCGCTGGCTGAACCTGCGCCCGCACACCAGCCCGATGCAGGTGCGTTACGCACGCGCGCACGCAGTGAAGTACGCGGGTGTGAGCCCGATGCCCGAGATTCGCGTCATCGCGCCGGGCCGCACTTATCGTGTCGACAGCGACGCCACACATTCGCCGATGTTTCACCAGGTCGAGGGCCTGTGGATCGGCGAGAACGTGAGCTTCAAGGATCTGAAGTTCATGTACCTCGAGTTCATGAAGGCCTTCTTCGAGACCTCGGAGCTGGCGCTGCGTTTTCGCCCCAGCTACTTCCCGTTCACCGAGCCGAGTGCCGAGATCGATGTTCGATTCGATCGTGGTCCGCTCAAGGGCAAGTGGCTCGAAGTCGCCGGCTCGGGCCAGGTGCACCCGAACGTCGTGCGCAACTTCGGCCTTGATCCGGAGCGCCACATCGGCTTTGCCTTCGGCTCGGGCATCGACCGCCTGGCGATGCTGCGCTACGGCGTGAATGATCTGCGCCTGTTCTTCGACAACGACCTGCGCTTCCTGTCGCAATTCAAGTAAGAGCACCACGCGATGCAATTCCCCGAAAGCTGGCTGCGCGAGTTCTGCAACCCGCCGCTCTCCAGCCAACAACTCGCCGACCTGCTGACGATGTCGGGCATGGAGGTCGAAGAGCTGCGGCCGGTGGCGCCGCCGTTTGCCAACATCGTCGTTGCCGAGATCGTCGAGGCCGAGCCGCACCCCAATGCCGACAAGCTGCGCGTGTGTCGGGTCGATGCCGGCAAGCACTCGAAGGACGGGCCGTTGCAGATCGTCTGCGGGGCGCCAAATGCGCGTGTCGGCATTCGCGTGCCCTTGGCGCTGGTCGGTGCCGAGCTGCCTCCTGGCGAGGATGGCAAGCCGTTCAAGATCGGTGTCGGCAAGCTGCGCGGCGTCGAGAGCTTCGGCATGCTGTGCTCCGCACGTGAGTTGAAGCTGAGCGACGATCACGGCGGCTTGCTCGAACTCGCTGTCGATGCGCCGCTGGGCGAAGACGTGCGCAAGACGCTGGCGCTCGACGACCACCTGATCACGCTCAAGCTGACGCCGAACCTCGGCCACTGCCTGTCGGTCTATGGCATCGCACGCGAACTGTCGGCGCTGACGGGTTCGCAGTTGAAATCGCCAGCGTTTCCGCCGGTGAAGACGACGCACGACGACAAGCTGCCGGTACGCATCGAGGCCAAGGACCTGTGCGGCCGCTTCTCCGGCCGCATCGTGCGCGGCGTCAACCCAAAGGCGAAGACGCCACAGTGGATGGTCGATCGTCTCGCACGATGCGGACAGCGCAGCGTCACCGCGCTCGTGGACATCTCGAACTACGTGATGTTCGAGTACGGCCGGCCGTCGCACATCTTCGACCTCGACAAGATCGACCGTGAGCTGGTCGTGCGATGGGCGAAGCAGGGTGAATCGCTGAAGTTGCTGAATGGCAGCACGGTCGAGCTTGACGAACAAGTCGGTGTGATCTCCGATGCCAAGGCCGTCGAGTCGCTCGCCGGCATCATGGGCGGCGACCACACCGCCGTCAGCGACGACACCAAGAACGTTTATGTCGAAGCCGCATTCTGGTGGCCCGAGGCCGTCATGGGCCGCTCCCGCCGCTACGCGTTCTCCACCGACGCCGGTCACCGCTTCGAGCGCGGTGTCGATCCCGTGGGTACGGTCGAACACATCGAGCGCATCACGCAACTCATCATCGATATCTGCGGCGGGCAGGCCGGGCCGATGGACGATCAGCAGCCGGTGATGCCACAGCGCACGCCGGTGACGCTGCGCGTTGCGCGTGCGACCAAGGTCATTGGCATGGCGCTGTCGCAGCCGCAGTGCGCGGACGTGATGAAGCGCCTCGGCTTTGCGTTCAAGGAAGGCGAAGGCACGATCACCGTGACGCCACCGTCATGGCGCTTCGACCTCAACATCGAAGAAGACCTGATCGAAGAGGTGATCCGCGTTCACGGCTACGACAAGCTGCCGGCCACACCGCCGCTGGCGCCGGTGACGGCGCGAGTGCGGGCGGAGTCGCAGCGCAGCGTGCATGCGTTGCGCCGGACGCTCGCCGCACTCGACTACCAGGAGACGATCGCCTACAGCTTCGTCGAAGAGCGATGGGAGCGCGAGCTGGCCGGAAACGCAGACCCGATCCGTGTCTTGAACCCGATCGCCGCGCCGCTGGCCGTGATGCGATCGAGCCTGATCGGCAGCCTGGTGGCCACGCTGCGCCACAACCTCGCCCGGCGCGCGCCGCGGGTGCGCATCTTCGAAGCCGGCCGCGTGTATCAGCGCAATGAGGTGGCCGTCGATGGTGACGTGTCCGTCGCCGGTATCGATCAGCCGATGCGTCTGGCCGCACTGGCCTATGGCGACGCCGACGCGCTGCAGTGGGGTGTGCCGGAGCGTGCAATCGACTTCTTCGACGCCAAAGGCGATGTCGAGGCGCTGCTCGCGCCGTTGCCGGTGCGATTTGCCGCCTCCGAACATCCGGCGTTGCATCCTGGACGCAGTGCCCGTGTGCATGTGCAGGACCGGGCCATCGGCTGGGTCGGCGAGTTGCATCCGCGCTGGTGCCAGGGCTACGAACTGCCTTCCGGACAAGGGGCGCCCGTGGTCTTCGAACTCGACCTCGACGCGCTGCTTGAGCGACCGCTGCCCAGCGCCATGCCGCTGCCGCGCCAGCAGTCGGCGCTGCGCGACGTGGCGCTCGTGGTGGGTGAGGGGGTCACGCACGATGCGCTGATCGCTGCGCTCGAGGACGATGCGAGTGGCCTCGTGCGTTCGGCGCGGCTGTTCGACTTGTACAAGCCCAAAGACTCGGACGGTCATCAACGCAGCATGGCAGTGCGGCTGGAGCTGCGCGATGACGAGGTGACGCTGACC
This sequence comes from uncultured beta proteobacterium, assembly GCA_963738425.1. Taxonomy (GTDB): domain Bacteria; phylum Pseudomonadota; class Gammaproteobacteria; order Burkholderiales; family Burkholderiaceae_C; genus CADEEN01. The sequence continues at coordinate 5,197 of CAVTWT010000038.1, forward strand.
GACGAGCGCATCGAGGCGGCAAAGCAGCAGGCGATCGAGCGCGCGGCGACGCGGCTCGGCGCGCGACTGCGCACCTGATGACGATGGAGGAGGAGAGCACCATGAGCACGCCGCCGACGGTCACCAAGTCCGTCATCCTGCCGTCGATCGAAACGCCGACGCTGACCAAGGCCGAACTGTCCGAACTGCTGTTCGACAACCTGGGCCTCAACAAGCGCGAGTCCAAGGACATGGTCGAAGCCTTCTTCGACATCCTGCACGAGGCCCTGGTCGGCGGCGAGGACGTCAAGCTCACCAGCTTCGGCAACTTCAACATCCGGCGCAAGGCGCCGCGGCCGGGCCGCAACCCTCGTACCGGTGAAGCCATCCCGATCACGGCCCGCAATGTGGTCACATTTCACGCGAGCCACAAATTGAAGAGCCTCGTGCAAGGCGAAACGGCTTCCGAGGAAGACTTCGAGTAGATTCTGAGCTTTCCCGCTGAAACCCGTTGATTTCCTTGGAGAAAGCTCTTCCCCCGATCCCGGCCAAACGCTACTTCACGATCGGTGAGGTGGCTGAGCTCTGCCGCGTCAAGCCGTATGTGCTGCGCTACTGGGAGCAGGAGTTCACGCAGCTCAAACCGATGAAGCGGCGCGGCAACCGCCGCTACTACCAGCACCATGAAGTGCTGCTGATCCGCCGCATCCGCGACCTGTTGTACGAGCAGGGTTTCACCATCAGCGGGGCCCGCAACCAGTTGGGCGATGCGGCGGTGATCGAGCGTCGCAACGGCGACGGCGAACTACAGGACGACGAGCTGGGCAACGGCGTCGACCACAACACGGACGAGCGCGAGCCAGCGATGCCACTGCCCGAAGTGACCGAGCTGTCGCCGGGCCAGATCCGCGTCGAGCTGCTGGCATTGCGCGAGCTGCTTCAGGAGTGAGCGGGAGGCAAGCCGCTATACTCCCGTCGTTCTTCGGGGCGTAGCGCAGCCTGGTAGCGCACTTGCATGGGGTGCAAGGGGTCGCGAGTTCGAATCCCGCCGTCCCGACCATGCAGCGGTGAACCAGACTCGTTGTCCAGCGTACTTGCTCGACGGTTATGCCGTTTGCGGGTGGAGGCTCCAACTGGATCGGCGCGATTGGAATATCAAGGCGCTCACGCGCCCACCAATCGCATCGCCTTCATCGTTCTTGGCCATGCCCAAGATGCTGATCACGCGCTTGAGGTTGTAAGCCAGCACGTGCAGGCTCATCTCGGTGCCCACGTTGGCCCAGCGTGCGCGTGAGGAAGTGCGTCGAGCCCATCCAGTGCTTGAGTGTTCCGAACACATGCTCGACGGTGCGCCTGCGCAGCGTCATCGCCTCGGGGTGCTTGTCGAGCCGCCGCTGCACCGCCTCCAGAACCGCCTCGTGTTCCCAGCGCGAGATGCGTCTGTAGTCGCTCGGCGTGCATTGCGCCTTCATCGGGCAATGCGGGCAGGCACTGCTCCAGTAGCGCGCGGATCATCCAGGCCATTCTCCTCGCGGCTGAAGCGGTAGATCGCGCGCTGCCCGGCCGGGCACTGGTACTCGTCGTCCCGGGCGATGTAGATGAAGTCCGCCTTGCCGAAGCGCCCCTCGGCCTTGGCATTGGAGGTCATGGGCTTGGGCACGAGCGCCGCGATGCCCGCGTCGTGGCAGGCCTTGATCTGCGGGCCGTTGTAGTAGCCGCGGTCGGCCAACGCCTGCAAGCCTCGTCTTGCCCATCGCTTCGCGTGCGGCCTGCGCCATCTTGCTGAGCTGCGCGCGGTCGTTGCCCACGTTGGTGACCTCGTGCGCCACGATCAGGTGGTGCTTGGCATCCACTGCCGCCTGCACGTTGTAGCCCACCAGCCCCGAGCCCTTGCCTGCGAGTGGCCATCGAGCGCGCGTCGGGGTCGGTCAACGAGAGCTGCCCGTCGGGCTGCGTCTTCAGTTGCTCCTTGATCCCGTCCAGGCGACGCATCTGCTGCGCGCAGGCGTCTCGATCTTGTCGTGCAGCCGCTCGGTCTTGGCTTCGCAGCTCCGCGGGCTGGGTGCGGTCGGCCGTCTCCAGCGCATCGAGATAGCGCTGGATGCTCTGCTTCGATCTGCTGCTGGCGCTTGTCGATCTTGCCGGGCGTGAAGTTGCGGTCGCGGCTGTTGACCGCCTTGAACTTGCTGCCGTCGATGGCCACCAGCGGCCTGCGAGAACAGCTTGAGCTCGCGGCACAGCTCGACGAAGCGGCGGCACACGTTGCGGATGCCCGCGCCGTTGTCGCGGCGGAAGTCGGCAATGGTCTTGAAGTCCGGCGCCAGGCGGCCGGTCAGCCACATCAGCTCGACGTTGCGCTGGCACTCGCGCTCCAGGCGGCGGCTGGACTGGATGCGGTTGAGGTAGCCGTAGATGTAGATCTTCAGCAGCACCGCCGGGTGATACGCCGGGCGGCCCGTGACCGCTGGCGCCGCACCGTCGAAGCCCAGCGCACCCAGATTCAACTCGGCGACAAACGCATCGACCACGCGCACCGGGTTGTCCTCGGCGATGAAGTCGTCCAGGCACTCGGGCAGCAGCGTCACTTGCTGGCGGTCCTGGCCTTCGATGAATCGCGACATATCCGCTCCCGTGCTCGATATGCCTGCGAACTCTACGAGCGCAGGCTCAGGAGCGACAGGGGGTTTTCACACAGCCTCTAGCGGTCACGGACGGGCAGCGTATCGCCGGCTGCTACACACTGGCGTCGGCCAGCGTCGCGCTGAGCGACTTGCCGGAAGCGACTGCGAAGAAGCTGCCCCGCTACCCCTCGGTTCCCGCCGTGCGCCACGCCAACGCCATCATCGTGATGGACCAGGGTCGCATCGTTGGAGGCGGCAGCCACGACCAGCTCGTCAAGCAAGGCGGCATCTACGCCAAGCTATGGGCGATGCAGGCCGGAGGGCTGGCGTGAATGGCCTGATGCGCGGCCCGGCGCTTAGCGCCTGAGCAATGCAGGCCGCTTACTACCTTCAGCTCAGATCATGGGCGGCGCGTTCAAGCACCGTGGCGGCCCACTGATTGAAGCTCACGCCCTCTACCTCGGCACGCGCGCTGGCGCGGGCGTGCACCTCCGGCGGCAACCGCAGCATCACCCGGCCAGACGAGGGCTTGTTGGGCGACTGTCCCAGCTTCTTGCAGGCGGCCAGGTAGTCGTTGACCGCCTCGTGAAACGCCGCCTCCAACTCCACCACCGACCGACCATGAAATCCCACGATGTCGCGCACACCGGCAAGGTGGCCGACAAACAGGCGGTCTTCTGCATCGAACTCGATGCGGGCGCTGTAGCCCTTGTAGGTCAGGGATTTCATGGCACAACTCCAATGGCAATCAGGAACTCCCGCGCATCGCGCACGCGGTACCGAAGGGCCTCTTTGTTGGGATGCGGTCGATGGAAGCGTACGCGCAATCCCTCCTTCTCGAACGTGACAGACGAGCCGCTGCCTTCCGTCACGCTGCAACCGGACGCAATGAGCAAGGACTCGATGCGCCGCCATTCCAGTGCGCCATTTACAGGCTCCGCAAACACTGCGTGGAGCGTCTTGCGCTGCGCACCGTTCATCGAACAATGATATCAGTTTGTGATGTCATGATCAACGCAACAACCCGCTACCCCACCGTCGAACTGCTCGGCCGCTACAAGGCCATCCTCCAAGCCGCATGGCAGGCGCGCCATGAACTCGCCGGCCCGAAGCGGCTGGCCGACGAAGCGGCCTTCCTGCCCGCAGCACTCAGCATCCAGGAAACGCCGGTGCACCCGGCGCCGCGCGGCGGTGGCAGTTCCGATGCGGGAAGCAGTTTCGCCAGTTGATGGATTTCGGGAGGTATCAACACCCGGTCGCGCTCGACCTGTGTGCGGCTGACTTCGCGCTTGCTCACCGTGTCGAGCGGGTTGTGCGGCACGAGGTCGTTCCTCGGGGCGAAGCGCAGCATCTGGTTCAGATCGCTCAACAGGACGTTTGCGGTTCTCAGCTTGCCCTTGACCTTGACGGTATCGAGCAGGCCGATCAAGTCGGCGCGATTCACGTCTTCAATGGCCCGATCACCGAGTAGAGGGAACACGCGGTGCGCGAACTGGTCGCGCGTGAAAGCGCCGCCATCCTTGCGGCCCGATGCGACGGCCATCAGCGAGCACACGCGGCAGGACTCGGCATACTTCTTCACCGCGAGCGCAATGAGGCGATCGGCTCTGGCGGTGCGTGCCATTGCGATAAAAAGGGGGCGCGCGGAAGCACTGTGGCAACAGAATGAGCAACAGAATTCTGCGCGCTTGCGAAGCACTTCGCGAGACGACTGAGGACAAGAAAGCGATGCAGGTTGTTGATTTGCAAGGAAACTGCAGGACGCCCCGAGACCATCTGGGACGGCCCGAAACCCCGCACTTTGGATGGGGTGCAAGGGGTCGCGAGTTCGAATCCCGCCGTCCCGACCAAAGATAACAACGGGCTACGTCAGCAATGATGTAGCCGTTTGCTCTTGGAGATCCCCATGACGCAATGGCGCAAGAAAACTGCCGACGAGGTCTATGCCGCTGACGAGGTCGCAGCGCGACTGGCCGCCGAGTTGCCGAAGTGGACCTTCGAAGACGGCTGGATCCGCCGCAAGTACAAGACCAGCGGCTGGAAGTCGACGCTGATGGTCGTCAACACCGTCGGCCATCTGGCCGAGGCGGCGTGGCACCACCCAGACCTCACGGTCTCGTACGCCTTCGTCACCGTCAAGCTGATGAACCATGCCGCCAAGGGCATCACCGACAAGGACTTCGCGCTGGCGCGCAAGATCGAAGAGGTGCTGATGTGGCAGCCGGGCGCCGAAGCCGAGGCCGTGCTCGAAGGCACGCCGGACGATCCGCGCTTCAAGTACCTGAAGTACGACTGATCGCCGGTTTTGGGCTGACAGTGTGTTCCTGGCGCGGCACAGTCACGACGCTGACCATGCTTTCACGGCGTGGCCGGCCGCGGAACGGGGCTTGCTTTCATGGGGGTACTCGATGACACGTCATGTCCGCCTTGATGCCCGCTCCGACAACCCCTGACACCGACGCGGTCGTGTCGGTGGATGCACCGGCGCGCTTGCACTTGGGCTTTCTCGACCCCTCGGGTTCGCTCGGCCGGCGCTTCGGCAGCATCGGGCTGGTGATCGACGGGCCGGCCACGCAAGTCGCGATCGGTACGGCCGAGGCCGATGCGGTGATTGCCACCACGCCTGCGGCGCAAACCGAACTCACGCGTGCCCGTGAACATCTGCAGCGCTTGCGCGAACGCACCGGCCGTCGTCAGCCGCTGCAACTGCGCCTGCAGCAGGTCTTGCCGCCGCATGCCGGGTTCGGCTCGGGCACACAACTCGCGCTGGCCATCGGCCGGGCTTTTGCACGCTGGCATCGCCTCGATATCGATGCGGTCACTCTGGCGGCTTGGCTCGGCCGCGGTTTGCGCTCAGGAGTCGGCATTGCCGGCTTCGACCAGGGTGGGCTGCTCGTCGATGGCGGCCCCGGTGCCAACGGCCAGCCCGCACCGCTGTTGTCGCGCGTCGATCTGCCGGCCGCGTGGCGCGTCGTGCTCGTCCAGGACGCCAGGCTGCGGGGTCTGTCGGGCGGCGACGAAAAACAAGCCCTTGGCGCCTTGCCGCCGCTGCCGCAAGCGGCCGCTGCCGATGTCTGCCACCAGGTGTTGATGCGCGTGATGCCTGGCGCGGCGCTGGGCGAGTTCTCTGTGTTTGCGTCGGGCCTCACGCACGTACAACGTGTGCTCGGCGAGCACTTCGCACCGGCGCAGCAGGGCCGTGCGTTCACCAGTGCTGCAGTCGGACGGCTGGTGCAATGGCTCGGCGGCGTCGATCTCGATGGCGATACGGCGCGTGCGGCGATTGGTCAGAGCTCGTGGGGCCCGACCGGTTTTGCGGTGCTGCCGTCGCAGGCGAGCGCCGAAGCGCTGCTGCTGGCAGCGCGTGCGGCCGGTGTCGTCGATGCCGGTCTCGATGTGCGCATCGTCGCTGCACGCAACCACGGCGCAACGCTGCGCGACACCCGCCCACGCTGACTTCACACTCCCGCGAAAGCACGCTCCCATGGAACGACCCTACATCCTGCACATGTTCACGCCGGGCCGGCAGATGAGTCCGTTCGACGTCAACATGGCTGCCGACGCCGGCTACCAGATCATCGTGCCGTACTGCGAGGTCGGGGCCGATGCCGTGGCCGGCCTGACGCAGGACGCCATCTTTTCGCGCGGCCCCAAAGGCGTCGCGCGCACCGGCATCTTCATCGGTGGCCGCGATGCATTGCTCGCTGCCGACATGCAGGAGCGCGCGAAGGCGGCGATGGTCAAGCCCTTCGTCGTCTCGCTCATGGCCGACCCGAGCGGCGCCTACACCACCGCCGCGGCGATGGTGGCCTGCGTCGAGGCGGCGCTGCGTCGTGCGGCGGGCCACGATCTGCGCGGCCGGCATGTGCTCGTGCTCGGCGGCACCGGGCCAGTTGGCCGGATTGCCGGCGTGATTGCTGCGCAGTCAGGCGCCAAGGTCGTGCTGTCCAGCCGCAGCGGTGCGGCGGCAGCCGAGGAAGTGGCGCGCGACACCGGCGCGCGTTTCGGTGTCGAGCTGCATGGTGTGTCGGGCAGCGACCACGACGCCGTGCGCGCTTCGCTGGCTGAAGCGCAAGTCGTGCTCGCCTGCGCGGCGGCCGGCGTGCAGGTGGTCTCGTTCGACGATCTGCTCACCGCCAAGCAACTCGAAGTGGCGGCCGACATCAACGCCGTGCCGCCGGCTGGCATTGCCGGCGTCGGCGTGATGGACAACGCAGTGCCGTTGGCCGGTACGAACGCGGTCGGCATCGGCGCCTTGGCCGTCGGCAACGTCAAGTACCAGACGCAACAGCGCCTGCTCGTGCAGATGCGTGAGGCCGAGAAGGCGGTGTCGCTCGGCTTTGCCGAGGCCTTTGCCACCGCGCGCGCGTTCATTGCCGAAAGCGCCCAACCTTGAAGCTGGCCGTGGCGTCGATCTCGGCGCGCTTGCTGGCCGAGATGGCGTCGCAAGAGGGTCACCGCGTCGTGGCACTCGATCTGTTCGGCGACGACGATACGCTGCGCGCCGGCCAGTGGTTGCGCATCGGCGCGCCGTCTTCCGTGCACATCGACGGCGAGCGGCTCCTCGATGCGCTCTCAGGGTTGGCCCGGCGCGGCGATGTCGGGGGCTGGTTGATCGGCAGCGGCTTCGAAGGCCAGACGGCTTTGCTCGCCGAAGCCAGCGCTCTGCTGCCATTGTTCGGCACTGCGGCCAGCAACGTGAAGCGCGTGCGCGACCCACAGGCCTTTTTCGCGGCGCTCGATCGTCACGGCATCTCACATCCCGCCGTGCAGCACACCACGCTCAGCGATGCCAGCGGCTGGCTCGTCAAAGACGCTGGCGGCTGCGGCGGCTGGCAGGTGCGCGCGGCTTCTGCCGGCAAGGGCTTGCAACCGGGGCGCTATTTCCAGCGCGAGGTGCAGGGTGTGCCGATGTCGGCCACCTTCGTCGGCAACGGCCGCGATGCGGTCATGCTCGGCGTCAATCGGCAGCTGGTGCGGCCCATCAACGCGCGGCCATTCGTGTTTTGCGGCGTCGTCGGCCCGGTCACGCTTGCTGATGTGCTGACGCAGCGGATCGAACATGCCGTGCGCGTACTGGCGGCTGAGTTTGAACTGCGAGGCCTGGGCAGCCTTGACTTCATGCTGCATGGCGATGCTTTGACCGTGCTCGAAGTCAACCCGCGCCCCCCCGCGAGCATCGCGCTGTACCGCCAGCAACGACCGATCGAGGCGCATCTGCGAGCCTGCGGCGAGGGCGCGTTGCCTGATCGCGCGCAACCCACGCTGACTTACGGCACCGAGATCGTTTTTGCGCGCCAGCCGCTACGACTGACCGGCGTCGGCGCGCGCGAACTCGCAGCGCAACCGCAATGCCATGATCTGCCACGCGCAGGCAGCGTGTTCGCCGTCGGCGATCCGCTTTGTAGCGTGTCGGCGCAGGGTCACGGCGTCGATGGCGTCGTGGCGCTTCTTGCAGGCCGTCGCGACGCGGTGCTGAACCGACTGGAGGAACAACAATGAACGAACCCACACCGCCGCTCGCCGATTGCAAGCTGAGCGTCAACCAGCAGGCTACCGCACACGTGGCGCAACTGCGGCGCGATGCGCAAGCGCTGCGCGTGCAGGTGCGCAGCGACGACAGCGGCGTGTGCATCGTCGATGCTGGCATCGACGCGCCAGGCAGCGTGGCGGCAGGGCTGCTCGTCGGCGAAATCTGCATGGGTGGCTTCGGCGAAGTTCGTTTGCGTATGGACGCGAGTGCGGGCGAAGGCTGGCCGACGTGGCTCGAAGTGCGCAGTTCGCAGCCGGTGCTGGCCTGCCTGGCCAGCCAGTACGCCGGTTGGAGTCTGGCCGCGAGCAAGGAAGAAACCGGCGGCAAGAAGTTCTTCGCGCTCGGCTCAGGCCCGGCGCGGGCGCTGTCCTGCAAGGAGCCGCTGTTCGCAGAACTCGGCTACCGCGACCGCGCGGCAACAGGTGTGCTCGTGCTCGAAGTCGATCGGCCGCCACCACGCGTCGTGCTCGACAAGGTGCTGCGTGACTGCGCGCTCGCACCCGAGGCGCTGACCGTGGTGCTGACACCCACGACCAGCCTGGCCGGCACGACGCAGGTGGTGGCGCGTGTGCTCGAAGTGGCGCTGCACAAGGCGCACACGCTGCATTTCGACTTGCGGCATGTCGTCGATGGCATCGCCAGCGCGCCGTTGCCCGCACCGAGCCCCGACGGCGTGCAGGCCATGGGCCGCACCAATGACGCCATCCTCTATGGTGGTCGTGTGCACCTGACCGTGCGTGGCAGCGACGACGCGGCGCGTACGTTGGCCCAACAACTGCCGTCGCGCAACTCGCCCGACTTCGGCAAATCGTTCGCCGACATCTTCAAGGCCGTCGAGTACGACTTCTACAAGATCGACGCCGCGCTCTTCGCGCCGGCCGAGGTCTGGGTCAGCAACCTCGACAGCGGCAACACGTTCCACGGCGGGGCGTTGCACATGGACCTTTTGCGCCGGCTCTGGCTACAGGGATGACCCGTTCTAGTTTCAATCACCGCAGAGGCGCAGAGAACGCGGAGGACCGCGGAGAAATCATCGACTTCCTCTGCGAACCTCTGCGCGCTCTGCGCCTCTGCGGTGAAGGAGACTCTCCAGCATGACCCGCATCGCCATCGCCACCGACGAGGTCGGCTGGCACACGCGCCAGTTGCAGGCGGCGCTGCGCGAGCGAGGCGCGGTCGGGCGCTGCATCGATCTGGCCGATTGCCGCATCGACACCGCGCTGTCCTGGCACGGCTTGGCGCTGCCCGGCTTAGGCCGCGAGTTGCCTGACGCGGTGCTGGTGCGTGGCATCGCCGGCGGCAGCTTCGAGCAAGTCACCAAGCGGCTTGGTGTGCTGCATGCACTGCGCGACCTCGGTGTGCCGGTCTACAACGACGCGCGCGCCATCGAGCGCAGCGTCGACAAGTCGATGACCAGCCTGCTGCTGCATGCGGCGCGCGTGCCGACGCCGCCGACCTGGGCGACCGAATCGTTTGCGGAAGCGCAGCGCATCGTCACCCGCGAAAGCGCGGCCGGCCACGCCCTCGTCGCAAAACCGCTGTTCGGCTCGCAGGGCAAGGGCCTGCTGCGGGTCGGCCTGGTCGAGGGTGTGCACCAGCCGCTGCCGGCGCCGGCCGCGGGCCTGGCTTACCTGCAGCGCTTCATCGAACCCGTCAGCACGCCCGGTTTCGATTGGCGCGTGTTGGTGATCGGCGGGCGCGCGGTCAGCGCGATGCGGCGTGTCAGCGCGTTTTGGGTGCACAACGTGGCCCAGGGCGCCCGGGGCGAGGCGGCTGAGTTGACGCCCGATCTGGCCGCGCTGGCCGAGCGCGCAGCGCGGGCGCTCGACATGGACTATGCCGGCGTCGACCTGATGCCCTCGGCGCGCGGCGCGCCGATCCAGGTGATCGAGGTCAACGGTGTGGCGGCGTGGCAGGGCCTGCAGCGGGTCAGCGCTTTCAACATCGCGCGCGCCATCGTGGCTGACTTGTTCGACCGCAAGCTCGCTGCGCATGCAGCCGCGCGCCGCGCATGAGCGCCGCAGCGCGCAGCGCGAAGATTTCCTGATGATCGATCGCGCCCGGAAAGCTTTCCTGCGCGCCTGTGAACTCGACGTGGCCGTGCGCAAGCCGGGCAATGTCAGCTTGGCGTCTCCTGGGCACGGCATGACGGCTGCGCATTTCATCGCCAGTGCGCAGGCCGCGGCGCCGGCGCTGTTCGCGCCGGGGCAGCGGGTGGGGCAGCGCATCGAGGCCGCGGTGGCGGCAAGCTGGGCGGCGGCCGGTTGCAACACCAACCTCGGCATCGTGTTGCTCTGCGCGCCGATTGCCGCGGCCGTGGAGCGCTTTCCGACGGCTGAGCTGCGGCCCGCGATCGAAGCCGTGCTGGCCGATCTGGACCGCGACGATGCAGCTGCGGCGTACCGGGCGATCGCCTTTGTGCAGCCCGGCGGCCTGGGCGACGCGCCGTCCGAGGACGTACGCCGCCCACCCAGCCTCGGTTTGCGCCAAGCGATGGCGCTGGCCGCCGAGCGTGACAGCATCGCGCGCCAGTACGCCAACGGTTTTGCCGATCTGTTCGAGATCGCCCTGCCGCAACTGGCGCCGGGCGGGGCTTCCGACGCCGGCGTGCAGCGGACCTATCTGGCCCTGTTGGCCCGTCTGCCCGATTCACACATTGTTCGAAAACACGGCGAGGCCGTGGCACAGACTGTCATGAGCGCGGCGCAGGGCTGGCAGGCCCGGGCGGCAGCCGGCGTGGTGCTTGACCAGTCGCCGGCCTTTCTGGCCTGGGATGACGAACTCAAAGCCGCTGCCATCAACCCCGGCACGACCGCCGACCTGACGGTGGCCGCACTGCTGCTGGCGCTCTTGACCGGGCCTGCCTGAAACCCCGGGTAATCCCCGCACCGCGATCGGCTCCGATGGCATGGATCGTGATACTTCTTCCTGAGCGCTGACTCGCAGCGCTGCGTCCATTGGACATTTCGCGAACCGCAAACAGGAGATACAACAGCCATGGCAAAGATCGATCGGATGATGGTCGGTGAATCGCTCGTCGGTGACGGCAACGAAGTTGCGCACATCGACCTGCTCATCGGCCCGCGCGGCAGCCCCGCCGAAACCGCGTTCGCCAACGCGCTGGTCAACAACAAGGACGGCTTCACCTCGCTGCTGGCCGTGGTCGCCCCCAACCTGCTGACCAAGCCCGCGACGGTGATGTTCAACAAGGTCACCATCAAGGGTGCCAAGCAGGCCGTGCAGATGTTCGGCCCGGCACAGCGCGCCGTCGCGATGGCGGTGGCCGACTGCGTCGAAGACGGCACCATCCCGGTCGCCGAGGCCGACAACCTGTTCATCTGCGTCGGCGTCTTCATCCACTGGCTGGCCGCCGACGACAAGAAGATCCAGGACTACAACTACCAGGCGGTCAAGGAGTCGATCAAGCGTGCCGTCGCCGGCTCGCCGACCGCCGCCGAAGTGGTGGCCAAGAAGGGCTCTGCAGCCCATCCGTTCGCCGCCAACTGAGTCAGGAGCAGCGGCGTCCTTGGCGGGACGTTGCTTCACAAGAGCCCGCCGGCCTGCCGGCGGGCTCTTTTTTGTCACTCTCGATTCGGGACCATGCCGCTGCCGATCAGGTGCAGGACGGTGGCGTGGGGCTGCACCGGGGCGACTCGCTGCCCGGCGCTCGATCTGCACACCCACTGCGGCCACGTCGTCGAACTTGTTCGGCTTGACCACCTTGACGCGCACCCAAGCCGCGCGAAACTCGACGAGCAGGATGTCGGCCACCGCCTCGGCAAAGGCTTCGAGCAGCGTCAGCCGGTGTTCGGCCAGCAGGCGGTGCAGGCGTTCACGGACCACGCTGTAGTCGATCGTGTCGGCAATGCGGTCGGTGTCGCAAGCGCGGGCGCGCGGTACGCCGGCGTGGACGTCGATCACCAGTGGCTGTGGCCGGTGCAGCTCGCTGTCGTGGATGCCGATCACCGTCTGCCCGGTCAGAGCTTCGATGAAGATCAGGTCCAGCGGCAGATCGGATGGCTCGGCCGCAGCGGCGGGCGCCAGCGTCTGAAGTTTGCTCGAAATCAAGTGTTATCCCTTCTGGCAACTGCCGCCAGTCACGATCGGTTGCAAGATGCAGGCCCGTCGTGCCATCGTCAACCGTGTTTCACCCGGTGCGCTGGAGCGCGATGGCGCGCACGATGGCGACCGTTCCAGCTGACAGCTCATACCGCTTCGCGAGCAAGGATGCCATGTCATTGACCCTGCACGACAGCCACCGTCACACCGACCGCATTCTCGAGGTGGTGCGCGGCGGCTTGCATGAGCCGGCCAAGGACGTCGTCGCCCAGTCCTGGCGGCGCTGTCTGAACGACTACCAGCTGCACCCTGACAAGCCGCGGGTGCCGTCGTTCCTGGCCCGCGTCGAGCTGGAGGAGCACCGCGCGCGCTGTGCCGACGTCATCGCCTGCGCACGCTACGAAATGACGACGCTGTACCAGCAACTCGGCGACGCCGAGTCGGCGGTGGTGCTGACCGACACCAATGGCGTCATCGTGCACATGGTGTCGTCGCCCGAGTTCGCGTCGCAGGTCGGGCCGCTGGGCCTGCGCGTCGGCGGCGTCTGGAGCGAAACCGAGGCCGGCACCAATGGCATGGGCACCTGCCTGGCCGCCGCCGGGCCGGTCACGGTGCAGCGCGACGACCACTTCTTCACCCAGTTCACGCAGCTCACCTGTTCGGCCGTGCCGGTGTTCGACCCGTCGGGCGAGATCGCCGCGGTGCTCGACGTCACCAGCCGCTCGGGCCTGATGCAGCAGCACCTGCTGGTGCTGCTCGGCATGACCGCGCGCATGATCGAAAACCGCCTGATCGACCAGCGCTTTCGCAACGCCCATCCGCTGCACTTCCACAGCCGGCCCGAGTTCGTCTACACGCTGCACGAAGGCAAGCTCGCCGTCGACGACGACGGCCGCATCCTCGCCGCCAACCGCAGCGCGCTGTTCCAGCTCGGCATGCAGTCGATGGACGAGGTGCGCTCGCGGCGCATCGAAGACCTGTTCCAGACCTCGCTCGAAGACATGCTCGAGCGCAGCAGCTCGTCGTCGTTTCACCCGGTCGTGACCTACCGTGCCAATGCGGCGCTGCGTTTCTTTGCGGTGATGCGGCGGCCGGCACAAGGGCTGGTGGTGCCGAACACGGCGGCCGCTGCGGCCACGCCGGCGCTGTCGATCGTGCCGGCGCGCGCGCCAGTGCGGCGCGCCGTTCAGCCGCAGAGTGGCGAATCGAGCGTGACCTTCGATGATCCGCGCCTCGTCGCCCACCTCGACACCGCGCGCCGCGTCATCGCACGGCGCACGCCGGTGCTGCTGTGCGGCGAAACCGGCTCGGGCAAGGAAGTCTTTGCGCGCGCGGTGCACGAGGCCAGCCCGCATGCCGGCGGCGCTTTTGTGGCCGTCAACTGCGCCAGCCTGCCGGAAACGCTGATCGAGTCCGAACTCTTCGGCTACCGCGCCGGCGCCTTCACCGGCGCGGTGCGCTCCGGGCGCCGCGGCAAGATCCTGCAAGCCGACGGCGGCACGCTCTTCCTCGACGAGATCGCCGACATGCCGCTCGAATTGCAGGCCCGCCTGCTGCGCGTGCTCGACGAACGCCATGTCACGCCGCTCGGCACGGAGGAGGTCATCCCGGTCGACTTCCAGCTCATCAGCGCCAGCCACGAGCACCTGCCGGCGCGCGTGCGCGAGGGCCGCTTCCGCGAGGATCTGTACTACCGGCTGGCCGGCGTCGAGCTGCAGTTACCGCCGCTGCGCGAGCGCAGCGACCGCCGTGAGCTGATCCGCCGCGTGCTGCTGGCCGAAGGCGGCGCCCAATCCACGCTGACGGCCGAGGCCGAACGCGCGCTGCTCGAGCACCCGTGGCCGGGCAACATCCGCCAGCTCTGCCACGTGCTGCGCACCGCCGCGGCGCTGGCCGACGGCAAGCCGATCTCGCGCGAGCACCTGCCGTCGATGCAGGCGACGCCGCCTTCGCGCCCCGTGCCCGTGGCGGACGCGCCGCAGCCCGATGTTCTGCCGGGTGAATTGGGGCATGACAATGACGTGCCGCCTGTCAAGCTCAATCCGATCCAGGCCAACGAGCGGCAGGTGCTGCTGCAGATGTTGAAGCAGCACCGCTGGAATGTGAGCAACGTCGCCAAGGCGCTCGATGTCAGCCGAAACACGCTCTACCGCAAGCTCCACAAGCTCCACATCGAGGTCTCGCACCCCGAATGAGGCGGCGCGGTCGCGCTTCGCCTGGTGCATCACCGGCTCCGGCCACTTTCTAGAAGAGTCGATCGCGCTGGCGGAGCGCTTGCCGCAGCTCGATCTGTTCTTGTCCGACGCAGCCGAAGAGGTGCTGCCGATCTACAACATCCGCATCGAAGATCTGCGGCCACGCTTCGCGCCGGGCTTTCGCCTGCTGCGCGACAAGACGGCGAGCGCGGTGCCGGTGGGCATGCTTTATGACGACGTCTATCACACCGTCGTCGTCGCGCCAGCGACGAGCAACACGGTGGCGAAGTGCGTCGTCGGCATCAGCGACACGCTGCCGACCAACATGTTTGCGCAGGCCGGCAAGCTCGGCATCGCGAGCATCGTCTTCGCCTGCGACACCGAGCCTGTCGTCATCACGAAGTCGCCGCACGACTGGGTGACGCTGCACCCGCGGCGCATCGAGCTCGACAACGTCGAGAGGTTGCGAGGCTTCGAGCACTGCCAGGTCGTGTGTTCGCCGGCGGAGCTGGAGAGCGTGTTGAGCGCGCGTTTGGCCGAGCTGTCTCTCGCATGGACGCGATGACCGAGGCCTGCGACGACTGCGCACGGCCCGAGGGCGCTGCGGCGCCGTCGCTCATGCTGGAGTACCAGAAATCGCGCCGTCGCCGCAGCGCCCTCGGGCCTGGATGGCATGGCGCCTTTCGAGGCGGCGAATACAGAACAGAACGCTCAGTTGGCCGTCATGACAACGCATGGCGCACTTCAAAGGAACCGCATGAGCCTCAATGAATTCATCGCCGAACTGCAGCAACTTCGTGCTGCGCATGGAGGCGATCT
The DNA here is from genome assembly GCA_963738425.1 of uncultured beta proteobacterium. Lineage (GTDB taxonomy): Bacteria > Pseudomonadota > Gammaproteobacteria > Burkholderiales > Burkholderiaceae_C > CADEEN01. The sequence continues at coordinate 20,403 of CAVTWT010000038.1, forward strand.
TCAGGTGTGGGTACTTGAGCGCAGCCCAATGGGACCGCGCGCCTATGTGGGAGACATGCACCCACCAGACTTCCGGTTGCCACCGGACAAGGTGGTCTACATTGAGTGACCAAGCACTCTTGTAGGAGGAGATCGTGGCCGAGTCGGGATCGTTCGCACAACACTACAGCAACCTTCACGAGGAAGAGTTGCTGTCGCTTTGAAGAATAACCTTGTTCCGGAGGCTCGTGCAGCGCTGGCCGCTGAGCTTGAAGCTCGTCAACTTTCAAAACCTCCGTTGCCTCCGCTCGATTCCGAAGACGAAGGCATCAGCCAACAACCGGAGCGGCCCGGCGCAAGGCTGCGGTGGTGGAAATGGCTGAAGTTCTACGGAGCTGTTGCGCCACTCGTCTTCCTGAACGTTCTCCACAATGCAAAGTACGCCACTGGTGCGCTTTGGTATGTGCTTGCGAGCGCGGTTGGCTATGGCCTCGCGGTCACTTGGATCCTGTTCACACAGAACAAAACAGAGCCGTGGAGCAAAGGAGCCACACTCTCGTCATTCGTGGTTGTTCACGCGTTTGTCATAGGCATGCTGCTCACGGTCACTCGAGTGCTGTGGCAGGTGGGGCATCGGTAGTGCGGGGGCGAGCAGTGCCGGCTCTCAAGCCACTCCCTCCACGTAGGTGACCTGCAAGGACCTTTTCAGAGTGACTTGCAAGCGAATTGCATGAGGGGCAGGCCAGAGGCCGGTGCGGCGACGGTGCGATTTCTGGTACCCCAGCATGAGCGCCGGCGCCGCGCCGGCTTCTGGCCTTAGCGCAGACGCCCGTTAAGCCATGGAACACATCGTCTTCCTGACCGGCCACTTGGCGCAGCCACAGTTGTACAAGGTGCTGGCCGGCATGGCCAACGCCCCGTTCACCTGGGAAGTGCGCGATGTCGGCGTGCAGGTCGCCGCGCTGATGACGGTCGACATGATCCGCCGCCGCGTGCCGGCGCCGCTGCAGGCGCAGCGCATGATCGTGCCCGGACGCTGCCGCGGCGACATCGATGCTTTGACGGCGCACTACAGCGTGCCCGTGCAGCGCGGGCCGGAAGAGATGAAAGACCTGCCGCAGTTCTTCAACCAGCAAGCGCAGCCGGTGGACTTGAGCCAGCGCGCTGTCGAGATCTTTGCCGAGATCGTCGATGCGCCTCGCCTGACGGTGGCCGCGATCGTCGAGCGCGCACGCACGCTGTCGCGAGACGGCGCCGATGTGATCGATGTCGGCTGCCTGCCGGAGACGGCGTTCGCGCACCTCGAAGACAGCTGTGCGTGCACTGAAGGCCGAAGGCTTTCGTGTCAGCGTCGATTCGGTCGATGCGCAGGAGTTGCTGCGTGGCGGCCGCGCTGGCGCCGACTACCTGTTGAGCCTCACGGCGGACACGCTGTGGGTGGCTGATGAAGTGGCCGCAACGCCGGTGCTGATCCCACGCACGCCGGCCGACGAGGCCTCGCTGCGACGAAGCCATCGCCGGCATGCAGCAGCGCGGTCGCGCCTTCTTCGCCGACCCGATCCTCGACCCGATTCCGTTCGGCTTCACGGCGTCGATCGTTCGCTATCACCGCCTGCGCGAGCGCTTTGCGGACGTGCCCATCATGATGGGCATCGGCAACCTGACCGAACTTGTCGAGGCCGACACCAGTGGCATCAACGCCTTGCTGCTCGGCATGGCCGCCGAACTGAACGTGAGCGCGGTGCTGACGACGCAGGTCAGCGCGCATGCGCGGCGCGCGGTGCGCGAGGCCGACTGGGCGCGCCGCATCATGCATGCCGCGGCGCAACAGCGCAGCCTGCCCAAAGGCCTGAGCAACGCGTTGATGACGGTGCATGCCAAGCACCCGTTCCCCGACAGCGCAGAGGAGATCGCCGCGACCGCCGCACAAGTGCGCGATCCGAACTTTCGCGTGCAGGTGTCTCCGGACGGTCTGCACGTGTACAACCGCGACGGTCTGCGCACGGGGCAGGGCGCTTTCGAGTTGTGGCCCCGGCTCGGTTTGGAGAACGACGCTGCACATGCTTTTTACATGGGCGTCGAACTGGCGCACGCCGAGATTGCGTTGCGCCTGGGCAAACGGTATGTGCAGGACCAGCCGCTCGACTGGGGCTGTGCCGACGAAAGAAGCGCACAAGACCTGAACGCGTGGTGTGCGCCCGGCACGACCATGAAAAAATCGCCGCCATGAACGATCAGATTTTCGAAACCGTCGTCACCACCGTCGCAGCCGACGGCACGCCCCATGTGGCGCCGATGGGTGTGCGCTACCAGGGAGAGCGCATCGTGCTGATGCCGTTCAAGCCGTCGACGACGCACGACAACATCGTCGCCAGCGGCCACGCCGTGCTCAACCTCGTCACCGACTCGCGCGTTTTTGCCGGCTGCGTCACCGGCCGCAAGACTTGGCCGACGCTGCCGGCCGATGCAGGTGCCAGGCGTGCGCCTGGCCTGTGCGCTGGAGCACATCGAGCTGCGCCTGGCCGAGCGCGACGACGATGCGCAGCGTCCGGTGCTGAAGCTCGACCGCGTGCACGCCGTGCGCCACGCGCCATTTGCCGGCCTGAATCGCGCGCAGGCGGCGGTGATCGAGGGCGCGGTGCTGGTCAGCCGCCTGCACATGCTGCCGGTGGAGAAAGTGGACAGCGAAATGGCCTACCTGCAGATCGCCATCGACAAGACCGCCGGCGACGGCGAGCGCGAAGCGTGGGCGTGGTTGCGTGAAGCCGTGGCGATGCACCGCGCGAGGCCACCGCGATGAAGCTGCTGATCAGCGTGCGCAGCGCGCCCGAGGCCTTGCTGGCCGCAGCGGGTGGGGCTGACTTCATCGATCTGAAAGAGCCGCGCCATGGCGCGCTCGGTGGGTTGCCGCTGGCGACGATCCGAGACTGCGTCGCTGCGCTGCGCGATGTCGCGGTGCCGATCAGCGCGACGATCGGCGACCTGCCGATGCAGGCGCTCGACGACATCGCGACGCGTGTGCACGCTGTGGCCGATTGCGGCGTGGACTTCGTCAAGGTCGGCATTGAAAACGATGCTGCCGCGCGTGACGTGCTGGCGATGCTGGCCGATTGCGGCCGACCCGTCGTGCCCGTGTTCATTGCCGACCGTGGCCTCGACGCAGCGCTGGTGAGCTACGCCGCCAGTCTCGGCTTCGCGGGCCTGATGGTGGACACCGCCGACAAAGGTGCTGGCAGCCTGTTCGACTGCGTGCCGATGGCTGCGCTGCAGCAGTTCATCGATGTCTCGCGCGCCGCGTCGCTGATGTGCGGCCTGGCCGGCGCGTTGCGCGTCGAGCACCTGCCGCGGCTTGCGTCCCTCGCGCCGGACTTCGCCGGCTTTCGCACGGCGGTGTGCAACGGCGACCGCAGCGGCGCGCTCGACCCGCAGCGCTTGCGCGCGCTGCGTCTGGCCACGCAGGGCCGCCCCAAGGGGACTGAGGGCCCTTCGGGGGATAGCGAACGCAGTGAGCTTGGGGGCTCCTATGACGCGTCGGGTGGACGCGAGGCGCCCATCAGGAGCGCGCGCACGGAGTCAAGCGCGCTCTTGTGAACGATGCTGATCGGGAAGGCGACGCCGTCGGCCATCGAGGCAAAGCGCCGATCGACGCACGCCGTTCTGGCTCAACTGGGCGAGCGTTGCCGAGCCGTCGATCGCGCATGACTTGACCATGACCAGGCGCTCGGCGTTGAGCTGACGCGCCAGATGCACGGCCATGCTGTCGGCGGTGAGGTCCCAGTTCGCCAGCGCATCGGCCTGCGTGCGAAGCCACTCCATCGGCAGCCAGACGGCGGTGTGGCCGCCGTGCAGCACGCGCCGGATCTCGGCTTCGCTGCTGGCCAGTTGCAGCTGCGGGTTCAGGCTCTGCGCCATGTAGGCGGTTTGCGCCATCGCCAGCACCGCCATGTTGTGAGCCGCCGTGTCGTCGAACTGCCATACGCCTTGCGCGTGCCGCACCTCGTCGGCAAAACGTCCGCCGCCGCAGACCACGGTGACGCGTCCGCCGCCAAGCTGCGCCAGCAGCGCCAGCCACTGCGGCAGCAGCGGATCGCCGGTCAGACTGCCACCGAGTTTGACGACCCACATGTCAGGCGTTCTTACTGTGAAGCGACCACAGGGCCGCCACCGCCACGCTCGGCGCGCAGACCTGCGCCCAGCGCGCAGCAGGCCCGGCGACGCGAGCGACGTGGCTCGCATAGCTCACACAGTTCTCGCCGAGCTCGCGCACGAGGAAGTCGCCGCAGCCGGCGCTGATCAGCAGCGTGTCATCGGCCAGCGCGTGAAGCTGTTTGACGCGAGCGAGTTGCTCGCGCAGGGCGGTCAATTGATGGCGTTTCCATTCGCGCGCAAAGGCCAGCCAGTCGCCTTCCGTGCCGTCACGAGCATCGAGGCCGATCATGCGGGCCAGGCGTTGTTGCGTGGCCTTTACCTCCTTGGCCGCGCCGTCGGCGCTGGCGGCCTGGTCGTGCGCAGGGTCGAGCTCGCCGGTGAGCCGATAGACATCGGCCGTGGTGGCGAAGAACTCGTTCATGACATTGAACTCGCGCCCGTGCCAGGCGATGCGCTGCGCCACCGCGCACAGCGGCGTGCGCACGACACCGTGATAGACCAGCTCGCCGCTGGCCAGACGGTCGGCGTCGGTGCGCGCCTGTGTCAGCACGCGGCCGCGGCGCAGCGCGATGAGGTCCGTGGTCGTGCTGCCGATATCGACCAGCAACGCATCGTGCTCGGCGAGTTGCATCGCTGCGTGCAGGGCGGTCGCCAGCCAGTTGGCCGAAGCGACCTGCCGCCACTGCCGCGCCACTTGCCTGGGGCCGCACCAGCCCGCATCGCCGGCAAAGAAATGCAGCGTGTCGGGTGGGAAGGTTTGCGCCAGCGCGGCGGCGATGCGCTGCACACCGTCTTCGCGGTCGGCGAACAGGTCGACCATCTCGCCGGTCATCGTCACCGCATGCTGAGCTTGCGCCAGCGCAGGCCAGCGCTGTTGCGCGGCGGCCAGCGCCTGCTGCAGATGCTCCAGGCCCTGCCAGAGCGGGCAGGGCCATTGCGCAGCATCAACCACTTCGCTGCCGCGCAGCAGGCTCGCCTTGACATGCGCGCCGCCGATGTCCCAACCGACGACCGTGGTCTCATGCATGCAGCAACTCCGCCGCCAGGTTGCGGCCGAGTGCGGCCGACAGTCCGACATAGGCGCAGGTCACGCGCGGGTTGACTTCGATCACCACCGGGCCACGGCCCTCGTGCCACACCAGATCGATGCCGACGAAGCCGCGCAGGCCGGGAATCGCACGCACGACCTCACGGGCGATGCGTTCGAACTCGGCGCCTTGCGAGCCGGTGGCGGCTTGCCGATCGATCGCCACCCCTTCGAACGATACGCGGCCTTGGCCATCGATCGAGATCTGCTGCCGGTTTACGCTCAGCAACTCGAAGCTCGACCGCCGGCAGAGCAGCGACAGGCTCATCGCCGCGCCTTCAATCCAGGGTTCGATCACCACCGACGGAGCGGCTTGATCGCGTGCGGCGCTCAGATCGGCGTGCAAAAGAATGTCAGCCGCACCGGCGCCGTCGTCGGGTTTGGTGACCCAGCGCCGCGTCGAAGGATCGCGGGCAAGAGCCCGTGGTGTCAGCACGCCGTGTGCGGCCAGGCGCTCGATGGTGGCGCGCTTGCTGCTGGTCAGCGCAATCGAGGCCGCGTCGCAGCCGAGCCAGCGCGCGGGTTCAATCGAACGCTGCAGCGACGACAGCAGACCCTCAGTTTCCGGCGCTACGACCCACACGGCATCGTGCGCCGCAGACTCGCGCGCGACGAACTCGGCGGGCGACTCACCGGCATGGGCCTGCACGCCAACCGCGCCGTGCGGCAGCACGCTCGCCCGCGCGCAAGTCGCAGCCGTGACGTTGCAGCCTTCGACCCGCAGCAAGTCGGCCACCATCGCGTCGCGCATCGACACGCCCATGCGCAGCAGCGCGTCGCCATGGAAGTCGCCGCCGCCGCTGAGATACTCGACCACCCAGACCCGCTTCATCGTTGTACTGTCGTCCCCGGTTCCATGAACCTCATCCCTGTCATCGACCTCATGCAAGGCCAGGTGGTGCGTGCGCAACGCGGCCAGCGCGCGCTCTACCGGCCGATCGTCTCCACGCTGTGCGCCAGCGCCGAGCCGGCCGCCGTGGCACGTGCGCTGGCAACGCGTTGCGCCGCGCAGCAACTGTACGTGGCCGATCTCGACGCACTGCAAGGCCGCGGCGTGCAACTGAGTGCGCTGCGAGAGGTCATGCGCGCGCTGCCGGACGTGGAGATCTGGCTCGACGCCGGCTTTGCCGATGCCGCCGCGGCAGCGTCGCTGCTCGAGCAACTCGGCAGCGATGCCGCGCGCGTGGTCACGGTCTTCGGCAGCGAATCTCTGCAGTCGCGCCAGGCGGTCGAGTCCTGCTTCGCATCGCCGACACGCGCCGTGCTCTCGCTCGACCGGCGCGACGGCGCCCGCCTCGACCCCGCGGGCTGCTGGGAGCTGCCCGCGCTGTGGCCCGAGCGCGTGATCGTGATGACGCTGGAGCGCGTCGGCGCCGACGCCGGCCCCGACCTCGACACGCTGCGCAGCGTGCAGGCCCGGGCGCCGAAAGCGGCGCTGATCGGCGCCGGTGGCATCCGCCATGCGGCTGACCTGGAGGCCGCACGCGCCGCCGGCGCCACCGCCTGGCTCGTCGCCAGCGCCCTGCACGACGGGCGCCTGCCGCCCGCGCGACGGCATTGAATCGGCTCCGCAACCGTGAAGATCGACCTCGACATGCCGCCTTCTGCATCACGATTCGTGCCATCGCGCCGGCCCATCCCCTTGGCCGCCCCGGCGGGTCGGCCGCGCCTGGAAACGCCACACTCTGTGGCAGTTCTGGTGGCCTGCGCGCCAGCCCTGGCCGCGGCTGGCCCTGCATTGCTGTGGCACATCGCTTGCGTGAAACCCTGCCCATGACCGACACCCCGCTGCCTTCCGGTGCGGCCACGGCACGCTGGACGTGCCCGTTTTGCCCCTTGATGTGCGACCGCCTGCAGGTGCGTCCTGCCGCCGACGGCCACACGCTCGAACTGCGTGGCGGCCCCGGTGTGGACTGCTCGCGTGCGCGCGCCGGGCTGGAGCAGTTCAGCGCAGCACGCAGTCCTGCGCCGCCGCTGATCGATGGTCGGGCCGTTTCCTTGAGTGAGGCTGTTGCTGCCGCCGCACGCCTGTTGCGCGCAAGCCACCAGCCGCTGTTCGGCGGCCTGGGCACCGACGTCGCCGGTGCGCGCGCGCTCTACCGCCTGGCCTGCGCCACCGGCGCGATCTGCGACGCCGCGCAGGGCGGGGCGCTGACGCAGAGCCTGCGCGCGCTGCAAGACCGCGGCGGATTCACGACCACGCTGGCCGAGGCGCATGCACGCGCCGACGTCATCGTCTTCGTCGGTGGGCTGGGGCTCGACCAGGCACCGCTGCTGTTCGACCGCCTCGGCTTCGGCGATGCGGCGGGGCCGCAGCGGCATGTCGCGGCGATCGGCGTGTCCGACGCAGGAGCAAGAGCAGCTTGCGGCGCTGGGCCAGCGCCCCGGCTTGCGCGTCGAAGCCTTGCCGCTGCACGGCGATCTGTTCGAAACGCTGTCGCTGCTGTGTGCTGCGGCCAATCAGCGTGTGACACAGGTGCCATCGCAGATCGCCGCGCTCGCCGCGCGCTTGCGCGTCGCGAAGTACGGCGTGTTCGTCGGCGCGCCCATGAATTTCCCTGCACACGCCGCGCTGCTGATCGAAACCTTGAACCGCATCGTCGGCCACCTCAACGCCAGCACGCGCGCGGCAGCGTTGTGGCTCGGCGGCGGCAATGGCGCGGCAACCGTGAACCAGGTCTTCACCTGGCTGTCGGGCCTGCCGCTGCGCTCGCGGGCCGGGCCGCACGGACTTGAGCATGAGCCGCTGTGCTTCGACGCCGCGCGCCTGCTGGCTGACGGCGCGGTCGATGCGCTGCTGTGGGTGTCGTCGTTCGACGCGGCCTCCGCGCCGCCGTCGACGAAGCTGCCGCTGATCGTGCTCGGTCACCCGCAGTTGGCTGCGTCGTGCCAACGCGCGGGCTCGGTGTTCATTCCGGTATCGACGCCAGGCATCGGTTCGGCCGGCCATCTGTTTCGCACCGACGGTGTCGTGCTGCTGCCGCTGTTCGCGGTGCATGACGACGGCTTGCCGGGTGTGGCCGATGTGGTTGCGCAGATCACGCAGGAACTGTCTTCATGACCACGTTGCGCTTTCGTGGTGGACGGATCATCGACCCGACGCAAGCCGAAGCCGACAGCGTGCGCGATCTGTATGTGCGTGACGGCCGCGTCGTCGATGACGAGCAGGCCGACCAGGAGATCGACGTCAGCGGCTGCGTGATCATGGCCGGCGGCATCGACATGCACACCCACATCGGCGGCGGCAAGGTGAATCTTGCGCGGCTGTTGATGACCGAAGACCACCGCAACGGCGCCAATCCGTTTGCGCTGCCGACCAATCCGCTCGAACTCGCCTCCTGCGGCGGGTGCACGCCCGGCACGCTGGCCACCGGCTACCGCTATGTCGAGATGGGCTACACGGCAGCGTTCGAGCCGGCGATGGTGGCGGCCAACGCGCGCCACGCGCACATGGAGATGGGCGACACGCCGATCCTCGACCATGGCGCCTACGTCATGCTCGGCAACGACGAGCTGTTCCTGCAACTGCTGCACGAGGGCGGCGCGGCGGGCAAGAACTTCGCGCAGATTCGCGACTACGTGGGCTGGACGATCAACGCCACCAAGGCGATGGGCGTGAAGGTCGTCAACCCCGGTGGCATCTCGGCTTTCAAGTTCAACCAGCGCAAGCTCGACGTCGATCAGAACCATGTGCACTGGCAGGTCACGCCGCGGCGCGTGGTGCACACGTTGGCGCGCGCGTTGAAGGAACTCGGCGTGCCGCACCCGCTGCACATCCACGGCAGCAACCTCGGCGTCGCCGGCAACATCGCTTCGACGCTGGAGACCATCGCCGCACTCGAAGGCCTGCCCGCGCACCTGACGCATGTGCAGTTCCACGCTTACGGCACCGAGGGGCCGAAGAAGTTTTCATCGGCCGCGCAGCAACTCGCCGACGCTGTGAACGCGAACCCGCAGATCAGCATCGACGTCGGCCAGGTGATCTTCGGCCAGACCGTCACCGCCTCGGGCGACACGATGCGCCAGCATGCCAACTCGAGCCTGGCCAATCCGCGCAAATGGATCGGCGCCGACATCGAACTCGACGCCGGCTGCGGCGTCGTGCCGTTCCGCTACCGCGAGCAGAGTTATGTGAACGCGCTGCAGTGGGCGATCGGGCTCGAACTGTTCCTGCTCGTCGCCAACCCGTGGCAGGTGGTGCTGACAACGGACCACCCGAACGGCGGGCCGTTCACCAGCTACCCGCACCTGATCCGCCTGTTGATGGACCGAAGCTTCCGTGAAGAGCAGATCGCGAAGCTGCATCCCGAGGTGGCGGCGAACTGCGCGCTGCGCTCGATCACGCGCGAGCTGACGTTGCAGGAGATCGCGGTGATGACACGCGCCGCACCGGCTCGCCTGCTCGGCTTGAAAGACCGCGGCCGGCTCGGCGTGGGTGCCGCGGCGGATATCGCGGTCTATCGCGAAGACGCCAACCGTGAGGCGATGTTCAGCACGCCCGAGTGGGTGTTCAAGGACGGAGAGCAAGTCGCGCGCGCCGGGCGAATCACCGCGCTGCCGACGGGCGGCACGCATTTCGTCGAGCCGGGCTACGACACGTCGATCGAGAAGTGGCTGCGCAAGCAAGTCGATCAGCGAGGCTCGTTGAACTTCGATCACATCGCGATCGGCCACGACGAGCTGTGCCGCTGCGGCAATGGCGGGCGGCTGTTGCCGCTGGCCTGCTTCGAAGGGAGCACCGCGTGATCCGCAATGGCGTCACGAACTTGACGAACGGCGTTGCCGTGGACGACACCTTTGCCGAAGCCTTCCCGATGAAGTGCACGCGCATCGTCATCACCGCGCATAACATCGAATGGGCGCGCCACGCGGCACAGTCGGCCACGGGATTTGCAACGTCGGTCATCGGCTGCGGTTGCGAAGCCGGCATCGAGCGCGAGATCGACCGCAGCGAGACCCCCGACGGCCGGCCCGGCATCAGCCTGCTGCTGTTCGCGATGTCGGGCAAGGAGCTGGCCAAGCAGATCGAGCGGCGTGTCGGGCAATGCGTGTTGACGTGTCCGACGACGGCGGTCTATGCGGGCATCGCGGAAGGCGAAGCGGTGGCACTCGGCAAGAACCTGCGCTTCTTCGGCGACGGCTGGCAGATCAGCAAGGTCATCAACGGCGTGCGCTACTGGCGCGTGCCGGTGATGGACGGCGAATTCGTCGCGCAGGAGACCACGGCGGTGGTCAAGGGTGTCGGCGGTGGCAACCTGCTGCTGCTGGCCCGCGACACCGACGCCGCGCTCGCCGTGTCCGAAGCGGCGGTGGCGGCGATGCGCAGGCTGCGCAACGTCATCATGCCGTTCCCCGGCGGCGTCGTGAGATCGGGCTCCAAGGTCGGCAGCAAATACCCGGCGCTGATGGCATCGACCAACGACGCTTTCTGCCCGACGCTCCATGGCCTCGTCGCCAAGAGCGAGTTGACGCCGGAGACGCGCTGCGTGATGGAGATCGTCATCGACGGCCTGACAGAAGCCGATGTGGCGGCTGCGATGCGCGCCGGGCTCGACGCCGGCATCGCCTTTGGCGCCGAGCGCGGTCTGCTGCGCATTTCCGCCGGCAACTACGGCGGCAAGCTCGGGCCGTTCCACTTCCATCTGCACAAGCTGATGGGCGAGGGCGCGGCATGAGCTCCCGCCCGGCCGTTCCGAAGGGGGCTCGCACCGCAGTGCGAAGCACGGAGGTTACCCAGTGAGTGGCTTCACGCTGCGACTGAAGCAGACGACCGGCGCTGCGCGTGGACATGCGAGGCGTGACGCCGTCGGCCGACATGCGGCAGCTTCAAGTGGGCTACGGCAACGCGCTCGTGCCGCTGGCTGAGTTGTTCAGCATCACGCCGCGCGACGACGGCAAACTGATCTTCGAAGGCGACTGCTCGCGCTGCGACCGCATCGGCTGGCAGATGGACGGCGGCACGCTGATCGTCGAGGGTGATGTCGGCGACTACGTCGGCGCGGGCCTGCGCAGCGGCGCGATCACCGTGCGCGGCCATGCGCGCGACCTCGCGGCGTGCGAAATGGCGGGTGGCGCGTTGACATCGAAGGCAGTGCGGGAGACTTCGTCGCCAGCACCTTGCCCGGCAGCATGGACGGCATGCGCGGCGGCACGCTGATCGTCAAAGGCAACGTCGGCGAGCGCTGCGCCGACCGCATGCGCCGCGGCAGCGTCGTCGTCTTCGGCAACAGCGGCGACTTCCTTGCTTCGCGCTTGGTGGCCGGCACGATCGCCCTCGGTGGCCGCGCGGGTGCGCACGTGGGCTACGGCATGCGCCGCGGCAGCATCGTCTTCGCCGGCTCCGCGCCTGCACCGTCGCCGACCTTCGTGCCGGCGATCGCCGATGTGCCGGTCTTCTGGCAACTGCTGGCGCGCGATCTGGCGCAGCACGGCGGCGTGTTCGCCGGCTTGCCCGCGCGCCGCATCGAGCGCCAGTTGGGTGACGTGGCGGCCGATGGCAAGGGCGAGTGGATCGTCGCGCGCTGAAAGCCGAGGCGCTCAGGTCATGAGTCATCGCGCAGCAAGCGCTGCATCAACTCGCGCACGATCGACAAGGCCGGCGCCTCCGTGCGGCGCGCCACGGTCACCAGCCCGAAGCGCGCCGTGGCGTTCAAAGCCGGCCGCATCTTGAGCTCGACCAGTTCGGGTGCGGCGGCGCGGATGGCCAACAGCACCGCATCGCTGTGCCGCGCCACCTCGACCAGGCTCGGCACCTCCTCGCAGCGCAGCGTCACGCATTGCTCCGGGTGGGCCATCGCGCCGTAGCGCTCGATCAGCATCCGCGCCACTTCATCGGACAGCGGTGTCGACGCGATCGGGTAGCGGCTGAGGGCTTCGAAGCTCACACCCGAACGCAGCCGCGCCAGCGGGTGGCCACGGCGGACCATGAAGGCGCCGCGCATCTCGTGCAGCGACGCGGTGTGCAGATCGGCCGCCGGCCGCATCGAGCGCAGGTCGACGACCAGCGCATCGAGGGCGCGTGCACGCAGCGCCTGCAGCAGCAACTCGGTGCCGCTGCGCGAGATCTCGACGCGGAGCTGCGGGCGCTCGCGCGCGATCTGCATCAGCAGCGGTGTCATCAGCATCGCTCCCGGGCCGGAGCCCATGCCGATGCGCAGCACGCCTGAACGGCCTTCACGCAGGCTGGGGCCGCTGGCCTGCAGCTCGTCGGCGTCGAACAGCAGCTGGCGTGCGCGCTTGAGCGTCTCGCCGCCGAACGGCGTCAGCTCGATGCGCCGGCCGATGCGGTCGAACAAGGCCGCGTGCAGTTCGTCTTCGAGCGCGCGGATGCTGCGGCTGAGTGCCGGCTGGGTCAGGAACAGCGCCTGCGCGGCCTTGCTGAACGAGCCGCTGTCGGCCAGGGCGATGAGGTGCTTCAACTGGACGAGGGTCATCGAGGCATCTCCCGAAGCATGATTCGAACTCATGCTAATGCAGAAGAGAATGCATTGGACTTGGCATTGGGGCCTGCCTACATTCGCTTCCGACCCACCCACCTCTCAAAGGCCCGCCCCATGAAAGCCCTTGTCCATCGTTGTGTCACCGCCGTCACTGTCACCGCCGTCGCCGCCGGCCTGTTGCTGGCGTCGGGCGCCGCGCTCGCCCAGACCTATCCCACCAAGCCGGTCAACCTGATGGTGCCGTACCCGGCCGGCGGCCCGTCGGACGCGATCGCGCGCATCTTCAACAACCAGCTCGGCAAGGAGCTGGGGCAGCAGGTGCTGGTGGAAAACCTGGGCGGTGTCAGCGGTGCACTGGCGGCGCAGAAGGTGCTGGCCGCGCCGGCCGACGGCTACTTCATTTTCCAGGGCTCGCCCAACGAGGTGATCCTGTCGCCGCTGGCCAATGCCGCGGTGAAGCTGAAGACCGAAGACTTTCGCCTGGTGCACCCGGTGGCCGATGCGGTGATGGTGTTCGTGACGCGCAAGGATCTGGGTGTCAACAGCGTCGATGAACTGATCGCGCTGGCGCGCAAATCGGCCGACAAGCCGCTGACCTATGGCAGCGTCGGCATCGGCTCGCTCTACCACCTGATCCTCGAGAACGTGCAGGCGTCCACCGGCGTCAAGCTGGCGCATGTGCCGTACAAGGGCAACGCACCGCTGCTGCAGGACATCGGCGGTGGCCAGGTGGACTTTGCGGTGCTGGTGTACAGCGCTGCGATGGGCGCGTTGGCCGAGCAGGGCAAGATGAAGGTGATCGGCCAGCTCGGCGCGCAACGCTCGGAACTTCTGAAGAACGTGCCGGCTGCCAGCGAAGGACAGGCGCTGAAGAACTTCTCGTACAAGATCTGGACCGGCTTCATGGTGCCCAAGAGCACGCCCGAAGACGTCGTCACCCGCCTGCATGCGGCCATCGGCAAGACGCTGCAAGACCCGGCGGTGCGCTCGCAACTCGCGGCGCAGACGCAGCTGGCATCGGCGCCGATGACGCTGGCCGAGTCGGCGAAGTTCTTCGAGGCCGAGACCGCGCGCTACCGCGCCATCGCCAAGCAGATCAACCTGCAGCCGCAGTGAAGGGGGACCGGCCGTGACCTACCTGTTGCACGCGCTGCAAGCCCGGGCCGGTGAGTTCATCAGCCTGCGCCGCGACATCCACCGCCATCCCGAACTCGCATTCGAGGAGCACCGCACCGCGGCGCTGGTGGCCGACAAGCTCGAAGGCTGGGGCTACGCGGTCGAACGCGGCATCGGCGGCACGGGTGTCGTCGGTACGCTGGTGCGTGGCCAAAGCAAGAAGCGCCTGGGCATTCGCGCCGACATGGACGCGCTGCCGATCGACGAAGCCAGCGGCGCCGAGTGGAGCAGCGTGCATGGCGGCGTGATGCACGCCTGCGGCCACGACGGCCACACCGCGATGCTGCTCGCCGCAGCACGCCACCTGGCTGAGCAGGGCTCGTTCGACGGCACGCTGCACCTGATCTTCCAGCCGGCCGAAGAAGGCGGTGGCGGCGCGCTGCGCATGATGGAAGACGGCCTGTTCGAGCGCTTCCCCTGCGACGCCATCTTCGCCATGCACAACATGCCCGGCACCGAGCAGGGCCACCTGGTGCTGCGCGAAGGCGCGGCGATGGCCTCGTCGGATTACGCCACGATCACGCTGCACGGCATCGGCGGCCACGGCGCGATGCCGCAGCGCGCGGCCGATCCGATCGTCGCCGCGGCCAGCATCGTCATGGCGCTGCAGACCATCGTCTCGCGCAACATCGATCCGCTGCACGCGGCGGTGGTCACCGTCGGCGCGCTGCATGCCGGCAAGGCCAACAACGTGATCCCGGCCTCGGCAACGCTGGAGCTGAGCGTTCGTGCGCTCGACCGCGAGGTGCGGGCCACGCTGGAGGCGCGCATCAAGGCGCTGGTGACGGCGCAGGCCGAGAGCTTCGGCGTCACGGCGCGCATCGACTGGAAGCCGGGTTATGCGGTGCTGGTCAACACGCCGGCCGAAACTGCCTTCGCACGCGAAGTGGCGGTCGAACTGGTCGGCGCCGAGCGCGTGACGCTGCAAGGCCCGCCGCTGACCGGCAGCGAGGACTTTGCTTTCATGCTCGAGCGCGTGCCCGGCAGCTACCTGCTCATCGGCAACGGGATCGGGCAAGACAAGGGCGAAGGCGGCTGCATGGTCCACAACCCGGGCTACGATTTCAACGACCACAACATCGGCGTCGGCAGTGCCTACTGGGTGCTGCTGGCCGAACGCTTCCTCGCCGCGAAGGAGCAGCAAGCCGCGGCTCGATAGAATCCCGACCCAGCAGGAGAGCGCCCCGCCGTCTGCCATAAGGAAGAGGCCGGGGCCACCGAAGGCGCAAACTCCCATGCACGCTCAGGTTCCGTACTGCACAACACCATCGCCGTCTGGAGAGCCGTCACACCCGTGACGCACCGAAGGAGCAAAGCCCGGAACGCAACGCCGGGCTGAATCTCTCAGGTACCGAGGACAGGGGGAGCGGCAATCGAACGACGCACGGTCGTTCGTCGCCATTCTTCCTGGAGCCCTCTCATGAAAGTCATCGTTCTCGGCGCCGGCCTGCTCGGCGTGACCTCGGCCTACTTCCTGCGCCAGCAAGGTCACGACGTCACCGTCGTCGACCGCCAGGCCTCGCCGGCCGCAGAAACCAGCTTCGCCAACGGCGGCCAGATCTCGGTCAGCCATGCCGAGCCCTGGGCCAACCCCGGCGCGCCGCTGAAGGTGCTTGAAGTGGCTCGGCAAGGAAGACGCGCCGCTGCTGTTTCGCATCCGCGCCGACATGCGGCAGTGGCTGTGGGGCCTGCAGTTCCTGCGCGAATGCACGCCCGCGCGCACGCGCCACAACATCGAGCAGATCGTGCGCCTGGGCACCTACAGCCGCGACATGCTGCAGCAACTGCGGCGCGACATCGGCATCGCCTACGACGAGCGCACGCAGGGCATCCTGCACTTCTACACCAGCCAGAAGGAGTTCGACGGCGCCGAAGCCCCGGCCGCGCAGATGCGCGCGCTGGGCTGCGACCGGCGCGTGATCTCGGCCGACGAGGCGGTGAAGCTCGAACCCGCGCTGCGCCACATCCGCCCGCAACTGGCCGGCGCCACCTACACCGCCGAAGACGAATCGGGCGACGCGAATCGCTTCGCGCGCGAGCTGGTCAAGCGCTGCGAGGCCGACGGCGTGCAGTTCCTGCTCAGCCACACCGTGACCGCATTGCGCGAAGCCGGCGGCCAGATCGACCATGTCGAGGCCACCGACAGCGAAGGCCGCTTCCAGCGCCTGCGCGCCGACGCCTATGTGCTGGCGATGGGCAGCCTGTCACCGCTCTACGCGCAGCCGCTCGGCATCTCACTGCCGATCTACCCGGCCAAGGGCTACTCGGTGACGATGCCGGTGAAGGACGCGTCGATGGCGCACCAGGTGTCGCTGACCGACGACGAATACAAGCTGGTGTTTTCGCGACTCGGTGACCGCCTGCGCATCGCCGGCACGGCCGAGTTGAACGGCTACGACCGCGACCTGAACCGCGTGCGCTGCGAGGCGATCGTCAAGCGCGTCGAGCAACTGTTCCCCGGTGCCGGCGACAGCGAACAGGCGCAGTTCTGGACCGGCCTGCGCCCGGCGACGCCGAGCAACGTGCCGATCATCGGCCGCAGCAAGCTGCCGAACCTGTACCTCAACACGGGCCACGGCACGCTCGGCTGGACGCACTCGTGCGGCTCGGGCAAGAGCATCGCGCGCATCGTCAGCGGGCTGAAGCCCGAGGTCGATTTCGCGTTTGTGGGGGCGTAGGCCGGCGGCGAACGGGCGGCGCTGCAGAGCCAATAGACTGGCAACCTGTTCAGCCCACCGCCCGTTCACACCATGACCACCGACTACCTCTTCCATGCCGGCGAAGCCACCGTGCTCGCGCGCGACGGCCAGTTCACCGACGCGATGCCCGAAATCCTGATCGGCCGCACCAGCGGCCCGGTCGGCCAGGCCTTTGCCAACCTGATGGCGCAGAGCAAGGGCCACACCGCGATGTTCGCGATCCGCGCCTGCAACCAGCTCGTGCGCCCGGCGACGATGCTGGTGCCCAAGGTCACGCTCAAGGACGGCGCCAACATCGAACTCTTCGGCGGCGTGGTGCAGAGCGCGACGGCCGATGCGGTGGTCGATTGCCTGATCGACGGCACGATCCCGAAGGCGCTGGCCAACGAGCTGTGCATCATCAGCCTGGTCTGGATCGATCCGCGCTGCGCCAAGGACCCGAACCTCGACAAGAAGGACATGTACCGCACGAACTACGAGGCCACCAAGCTGGCGCTCAAGCGGGCGCTCAACAACGAGCCGTCGGTCGAAGAGCTGATCGCGAATCGGCACAAGATCAAGCACGACATGGACGATTGGTCGTGAACTGGCCCACCCCCGTAGCGGCTTCGCCGCTCCCCCTCAAGGGGGCAACGCCAGCAGCCCGGCAAAGCCGGATCCGCGGCGTTCGCATGGAAGATCGTGCGGCGCGTTGATCTGTGCGTTTGGCGCTGTTCGACCTCGACCACACGCTGATCCCGTTCGACAGCGGCATGGCGTGGACACGCTTCCTCGTGCGCGAGGGGGCGTTGGATGAGGAGGCCGATGCGCGCTATCTCGGCTTCTGCCATCAGTACGTGGCCGGTACGCTGGACATCCACGCAATGGTGCGCGCCAATCTGCTGCCGCTGGCCGCGTTCGAGCCGGTGCAGTTGGCGCGGTGGCGCCAACGCTTTGCGCGCGAGATTGCAGAGCAACTGCCTGACGACGCAATGCGCGCGCGGGTCGCACACCATCTCGACAGCGGTGACCTGTGCGCCGTCGTCACTGCAACGGAGCGCCTCGTCGCCGAACCGTTTGCACGCGCGTTCGGCATCGAACATCTCGTCGCGACGGAAGGCGTGATGATCAACGGCCGGCCGACGGGCGAGATCGATGGTCTGCCGTGTTTTCGCGAACACAAGGTGACGCGCGTGGAGCAATGGCTGTCTGGTTTGAGCGCCGCACCTGACAGCATCGCCGCTTTCGACGAATCGTTCTTCTACTCCGACTCGATCAACGACCTGCCCCTGCTCGAAGCCGTGACGCACCCGGTCGCCGTGCGGCCCGACGAGCGTCTGCTGGTGCATGCCAGGCAGGCGGGTTGGCGGTTTCTATAGCCTACTTGCGAAGTCCACCTGACGCGACTGCGGCTCGCTGCGGCGCCTGGAACGTCGTCGGGCGCCGCTACTTCTGCGGCTTTAGATCGCGAAAAACTTCCGTTGCGATCAAGTCCACTTGCTGCGGCGTGACCTTTGCAAAGATGCCGCTCGCTGCGCTGGATGAGGTGTTGAACTGCTGCTCTCCAAAGGCAACTCCATCGCGCAGACTTACAAACCTGATCTTGGCGTCGATGTACGCATTTCCCGTCATGATCCCGAACATGATCCGCGCGCCGATTCCGACCAGGCGGTAGTCAGCCACGTTGACAAGCAGCATGGTCCCGTCCTGGCCTTGGGGCTGGAGCTCGCCCTCGACGAAGCTAAAGTCAATGCCCGCGGCTTTTGCGTGCTCTGAAAAGGTTTCGCGCCATTCGCGTTTGAAATCGGCCCAGTCCTTTGCCTCGACTACCTGCTTTGAACCCGTCATTGTCATGACGACTTTGCGTCCGGACGCGGCAGGCACGTTGACCGGTGCAGCGATCCGAGGCTCGGCAACCTTGGCCGCAGCTGCCGGCGCGGCGCTTGCATTGTCTGCACCCTTTGTGGCGCAGCCTCCAATAAAGACAGATGCCGTGAGAGCGAAAAGGAGGCCGATCTTGCGCATGACGTTTCACTGTGGGTGAGGGTGTGCGGATTCTAGGCAGGCGAGATTGTCGAGCTCATCGATTTGACGGAGTGCGCTGTTGTTGTTTCGTGCAAGAAGCACTGCTGTGGTTCAACTAGAGACTACCGAGCCACCATACTCAACGCGTTGAACGCGTGACAGGTCACACCGCCAGCAACCCCCACTGCAACGCCACCAGCGTCAGCTCCGACTGGTTGCTCGCACCGAGCTTCTGCTTGACGTGATAGAGGTGCGTGCCGACCGTGCTCGGTGACAGGTTCAGGTCCTCGGCGATCTGGGCCACGGTCTTGCCGCGGGCGAGTTGGATGAAGACCGAGAACTCGCGTTCGCTCAAGGTGTCGGCGGGGCTGCTTTCGCCTTTGACTTGCGCCATCGCCAGCGCGCGCGCGGTTAGCGTGTCGATGTAGGGCTCGTGCGCGGCCACCGCGGTCACGGCCGCGAGCAGTGCGTCCGGCGCGCTGCGCTTGGCGAGATAACCGAGTGCGCCGGCACGCAGCACACGACGTGGGTGCGCTGTGTCCTCATGCGCCGACAAGGCCAGGATGCGCACCTTGGCGTCTTGTGCGACCAGACGGCGCACGGCTTCCAAGCCGCCCATGCCGGGCATCGACAGGTCCATCACGACCACATCGGGCTTCACGCGCGGGTACTCGGCGCAGGCCTGCTCGCCGGTCTCGCACTCGGCCACCACTTCGACACCGGCGTTGGCCAGCAGCATGCGAAAGCCCATGCGCACCAGTGCATGGTCATCGACGAGCATGACGCGGATCATGGCGTTGTGGCTTCCATGGCAGGCAAAGGCACGCGCACGTGCAACTGCACGCCGTGTGGCGGGTTGGGCTCGAGGCGCAACTCGCCACGCAGCGATTCGACACGCTCGACCAGCCAGCGCAAACCGTAGTGGCCGGGACGCTGCCAGCCTTCGGCTGGTAAGCCGCTGCCATCGTCGTGCAGCGACAAGCGCACTTCGGTGGCATCGGCTTGCACAGTCAGCAGCATCTGCCTGGCCTGGCCATGGCGCAGCGCGTTGGTGATGCCTTCCTGCGCCGCGCGGAACAGCGTCAGCGCGGTCTCGGCGGGCAGCGCGATGGCGCCCAAGTCGATGGCGGTTTCGATGGTCACGCCGGGCTGGCTCTGCCGCGTGCGCTGCACCAGATCTGCCAGCGCCTCAGCCAGGCCGAAGCTGTCGAGCACCAGCGGCGCGAGGCGCGGGATGATGCCGTGCATGGCGTCGTACAGGCGCGACGACTCGTCGGCGATGATCCGCGCGGCCTGCTGCGCTTGTTCATCGACACCGCTGCTGCGCTGCGCGATCGACAGCGCCATGCTGCGCATCGCCGTCACCGATTGGCCGAGTTCGTCGTGCAGCTCGCGCGCGATCAGGCGGCGCTCGGCTTCCACATGCTGGTCGATCCAGCGCGTGAGTTCACGGCTGGCTGAGAGTTGCAGCTCGGCGCGCGCGGCACGGCGCTCGGTGTCGATGTGGCCCTGCAGCTCGCCGACCATGCGGTTGAAGGCGCCGCCGATGGCCGCGGCTTCGGTGCCGGCCAGGCGCGGCAGTGCGACATCGAAACGTCCGGCCTGCAGCTTGTTGAGCGCGTTGACGATCTCGCCGAACGGCCGCACCGCGCGGCCAACGAGCCAGAAGACGAGCGCATTGACGGCAACCAGCAGCGCCAGTGCGATGCCCGACAACTGCACCGTGTCGTCCCAGGCGTCGAGCGCGGCGCGCGAGGCATTGGCGCGCACGATCAGTTTGCCGTCGGGGAAGTCGATGGCCTGCGTCACCGGCGTCGGCGTGATCAGGCGCTCGAACCAGGCCGGCGCATCGCGGCCGGCCTTGTAGGGCGAGGGCGGGGAGCGGTAGAGCTCGTCGCCCTTGGCATCGAGCAACGTGATGTCGGTCGAACGCACGCGGCCGACGCCTTGCAGGAAACCCACCAGCGCCGGCGTGCCCTGCGCCGCGTAGCGCCACGACATGCGCTCCAACAGTTGCGTCGCCACACGGTTGGCGGCCACCGTTTCTTCATGCACCGAGTCGCGCAGGCTGCGCCATTGCAGCGTCATCACCGCGGCGGTGAAGAGCAGCGTCAGCAGGCCGACGATGAGGTTGATCTTCAGGCGCAGCGTCATGGCGTGGTGTGCGCGAATCGGCCGTGAGCGGCGTAGTGGTCGAGCGCAGTGACCATCGCATCGATCATGGCCGGGTGCGCGGCGTTGTGGCCGCCGCTGTCGAGCCAGCGCAACTGGCTGTGTGGCAGATGCGCGTGCAAGGCTTGCGCGCCTTCGGGGCGGCAGACGCGGTCATCGCGCGCGTGCAATAGCAGCGTCGGCACGCACGGCAGTTTTTCAGCGCGCTCCAACAGCGTCGGCGCGGTAAGCCAGCAGTGATGGATCAGGTAGTGGCTTTGAATGCGGTAGCGGGCGATCAGTGTGGCTTCGTCGGCGCTCGGTGTGCTGTTGAACGACCCCGTGCCAGCCACGGTCTGTTCCCAGCGCCACCACGCTGTTGCGGCGCGTGCGCATTGCGCGTCGTCGCCGCGCTCGAACACCTCGGCCAGCCACGGCAGCAGTGCGTGGCGTCTTTCGGCAGGGGCGATGCTCGCCAACTGTTGCCACGGCAAGGGGTGTTCGGCAGCGGCGCCTTGAAAGAACCACTCGATGTCTTCTCGCCGCGCCAGGAAGCTGGCGCGCAGCAGCAGCGCCGTCACCACGTCGGGCTCAGCGGCGGCATGGGCCACGGCGAGCGCGGCGCCCCAGGAACCGCCGACGACGAGCCAGCGCGCGATGCCGAGGTGCTCGCGCACATGGCGCAGGTCGTCGAGCAAGTGGTTGGTGCTGTTGTGATCGATCGCACCCAGCGGCCGGCTGCCACCGGCGCCGCGCTGGTCGATGCAGATGACGCGAAAGCGTGCCGGGTCGAACACACGGCAAAGCAGCGGCGAGCTGCCCGAGCCCGGTCCGCCATGGACCATGACGGCGGCGATACCGTCGTCATGGCCGAACTCCTGCACCTGCAGCACATGGCCGCCGCTGACCGGCAGCGCATGGCTGCGCAGCGGGGGCGTGTCGGGGTACAGGCCAGGAGTCGTCACCGCCGCGATGGTAGGGGCTACCCAGTTCGCACTTTCATGAAAATCATGAGCCGCGAATCATGGTGCGGCGGCTGTGCAGGGCGCCCAAGCGGGCTGAATATCGGGCGTGGGATCGATCGTCCCCGCGAGCACCGTCCGGTGCCTGTGCCACTCCAAGGAGACCCCAGCATGACATGGCAAACCCCCGCCGCCACCGATCTGCGTTTCGGCTTCGAAATCACGATGTACGTGGCGGCCCGCTGAACGAGTGAACCCTCGGTACGCCGACACAGAGCTCTCGGAACAAGAAAGCGCGCCTTCACGCCGATAGCGGCGTTGCAAATCCTCGCGATGCCACGAGGCATCGCTGCGGTTCGCGCCTTGCTCTCGGCGCGAACGCATCGCTTTCTTGACGTTCCGAGAACTCTGTGCCGGCGTACCAGTTGCCGCCGCAGCCCTCTGCGGCGGCACTTTCGTTTTCAAGCTCCTCCTCATGCGCATCACCGTTCTGGGTTCAGCCGCGGGCGGCGGCTTTCCGCAGTGGAACTGCAACTGCCGCAACTGCAAGGGTGTGCGCAGCGGCAGCGTGCGCGCCAAGCCGCGCACGCAGTCGTCGATCTTCGTTCGCAACGATGAGCGATGCCGACGGCGTGCTGTTCAATGCCTCGCCCGACATCCTCGAGCAGATCCGCTCGCACCCCGTGCTGCAGCCGGCGCGTGCGGTGCGCGACACCGCCATTGCCGGCGTGGTGCTGATGGACGGCCAGATCGACCATGCCACCGGCTTGTTCATGCTGCGCGAGCGCGGCTCGCCGCTGCCGCTGTGGTGCACCGACCCTGTCGCGCAGGACCTGAGCGAAGGCAACCCGGTGCTGCGCGTGCTCGGTCACTACTGCGGCGTGCAGCGCGAGCGCATCGTGCCGGACGGGTCATCGTTTTCCATTCCCGGTGTGGCGGGTTTGAGCCTGCGTGCCTTTGCGCTGGCCAGCAAGGCGGCGCCGTATTCGCCGCACCGCGAGGCGCCGGTGCCGGGCGACAACGTCGGCATGCTGATCAGCAACACCGCCAACGGCCGCAGCGCGTTCTACGCGCCGGGGCTCGGCGAGATCACGCCCGCGCTGTTCGACATCATGTGCAGCGCCGACGCGGTGCTGGTCGATGGCACCTTCTGGACCGACGACGAGATGATCGGCCTGGGCCTGTCGAAGAAGACGGCGCGCAGCATCGGCCACCTGCCGCAAAGCGGCGCCAACGGCATGATCGAGTGGCTCGACCAACTGCCCGCGCGCACGCGGCGGCTGCTGATCCACATCAACAACACCAACCCCATCCTCGACGAAGACTCGGCCGAGCGCGCGACCTTGGCGCAGCACCGCATCGAGGTCTGCGAGGATGGGATGACGGTGGAGGTATGAGCATGTCAGCGTGGAACCGCGAAGAGTTCGAAGTTGAAACTGCGCGAGCGTGGTCGCTCGTACCACATCCACCACCCGTTCAACGTCATGCTCAACAGCGGACGCGCGTCGACGGAACAGGTGCGCGGCTGGGTGGCGAACCGCTTCTACTACCAGATCGCGATTCCGGTGAAGGATGCGGCGGTGCTGTCGAATTGCCCTGACCGCGAGGTGCGCCGCGGCTGGGTGCAGCGCATCCTGGACCACGACGGTTTCGAACTTGGCGGTGTGAAAGACGAGGGCGGCATCGAGGCCTGGCTGCGCTTGGCGCAAGCGGTGGGCCTGACGCGCGAGGAAGTGCTCGATCAGCGTCATGTGATCCCGGCGCTGCGCTTTGCGGTCGATGCCTATGTGAACTTCGCGCGCCGCGCGCCGTGGCAAGAGGCGGTGTGCTCGTCGCTGACCGAGTTGTTCGCGCCGGAGATCCACAAGCAGCGCCTGGCCACCTGGCCCGAGCACTACCAGTGGATCGACAGCGAAGGCCTGGCCTACTTCCGCAACCGCGTCAGCCAGGCGCGGCGCGACGTGGAGCAGGGCCTGGCGATCACGCTCGACCACTTCACGACGCGCGAGCAGCAGGAACGCGCGTGCGAGGTGCTGCAGTTCAAGCTCGACATCCTGTGGGCGATGAACGATGCGATGGCGCTGAAGTACGGCGTCAATCCATGAGCGAGTTGACGGCAGACAGCCGGCCTCGGATCGGCCCCGGATTTCGCATGCAGTGGGAGGAAGTGCAGGGCTGCCACGTGCTCCTGTACCCCGAAGGCATGGTCAAGCTCAACGGCAGCGCCGGCGAGATCATGCAACGCTGCGATGGCGAGCGCAGCTTCGCGGCGATCGTCACCGACCTGGAACAGGCCTTCGGCGCGCAAGGTCTGGAAGGCGATGTGCGCGCGTTCTTTGACATCGCGGTGAAGCAGCGTTGGCTGGTGTGGGACTGATGACGACCGCACCGAGACCAGGCCCGCCGCTGTGGCTGCTCGCCGAGCTGACTTACCGCTGCCCGCTGCATTGCGTGTTCTGCTTCAACCCGGTGGACTTTGCGACGCAGGAGCAGGAGCTTTCCACCGACGACTGGCTGCGTGTGCTGCAGCAGGGCCGCGAGCTGGGTGCCGTGCAGCTGGGCTTGTCGGGCGGCGAGCCGCTGGTGCGTGACGACCTCGAAGTGATCGTCGCCGAGGCGCACCGCCTGGGCTACTACACGAACCTGCTGACCTCGGGTGTCGGGCTCACCGAATCACGCGCCGCGGCGCTGAAGGCCGCCGGCCTCGACCATGTGCAGCTGTCGTTCCAGGACTCGACGCGCGAGATGAACGACTTTCTCTCGCACACCAAGACCTTCGAGCTGAAGAACAAGCGTGGCGAAGATCATCAAGGACCAGGGCTGGCCGATGGTGTTGAACGTCGTCATCCACCGCTACAACATCGACCACATCGACCGCATCATCGCCATGGCCGATCAGTTCGGCGCCGAGTACATCGAGCTGGCCAACACGCAGTACTACTCGTGGGCCTACCTGAACCGCGACCAGTTGCTGCCGACGCGCGAGCAGTTGAAGAGGGCCGAGGCCGTGACCGATGAATGGCGCGCCAAGGTGGCCGGCCGCATGCGCATCTTCTTCGTCGCACCGGACTATCACGACGGCAAGCCCAAGAAGTGCGTCAACGGCTGGGGCAGCATGTTCCTGACCGTCACGCCCGACGGCACCGCGCTGCCGTGCCACACCGCGAAGATGCTGCCGGGCCTGGCGTTCCCGAACGTGCGCGAGCACGGCTTGCGCGAGATCTGGTTCGACTCCGAAGGTTTCAACCGCTACCGCGGCACCGGCTGGATGAAGGAGCCGTGTTCGAGCTGCGAGTTCAAGGAACAGGACCTCGGCGGTTGCCGCTGCCAGGCTTTCCTGATCGCGCAGGACGCCGATGCAGCCGACCCGGTGTGCGTGAAGAGCCCGCATCACGGCAAGGTGCTGGCGGCCGTCGAGCAGGCCGAGAAGGCATCGATGGGGCCTCGGGTCACCGAACACCCGCTGGTGTTCCGCGACGCGCCGAACTCGCGGCGGCTTGCGCGCTCCAGCGTTTAGCCTGCGGTCAACGCACCGCCTTGTCGAAGTTCTCGGCGCTCGAAAGTCCCTTGGCTTTGTCGAGCCCCACCGCACCGCGCAGGATCGTGCCCTGAAGGTCGGCTTCGCTGAAGTCGGCGTCGGTCACGTCGGCGCCGGTGAGGTCAGCGCCGCCGAGCTTGACGCGAAACAAGTTGGCGCCGCGCAGATTGCTGCGCTGAAGATTCGCAAAAGCCATCAGCGAGCGGTTGAGATCGGCGCCAGCGAAGTTCACGCCCGACAGGTCGGCGTTGGACAGGTCGGTGCGCATCTGGCCCATGCCCTGGTTCTTGATGTTGACGCCGATGCGGGCATCGTGCAGATCGGCTCCGGCCAGGTTGGCGCCGGGCAGGTCGGCGATCATCTTCACGCCCGACATCCTGGCGGCGGCGAAGATCGGCATCTTCTTCACCGCTCCGCCCAGCACGACCACGGACAGCAGGCTCGCCGCCGTCAGGTCGGCGCCGCTGAAGTCGGCGCCCATCAGCCACGCGCCGTTGAGATTCGCACCGCGCAGGTCGGCGCCGCGAAAGTCGCTATTGACCAGCTTGCTGGCAAACAGGCTGGCACCCTGCAGCCTGGCATGGCGGAAATCGATGCCGCTCAAGTCGATGTCGGACAAGTCCTTGCCGGCGAGATCGGCGGGCGCCGATGGCGATGCGCTGCGCAGCCGGTCGCGGACTTGTTCAACCGACAGCTCGGCAGCCATGCCGGCGAAGCTCACCAGCAGCAGGCACCACGCGGCGAGCAACTGCGGCAGCCTCATTGCTCCAGACGCAGGATCTCGAGCTGCTCGGGCACCGTCTCGAAGGTGCCGGTGCCGGCCGGCATCTGCATCAGCGTCTTGCCGTCGCCGCCGAGCAGCCAGACGCTCGGATAAACGAGCTGGCGTGCGCGCTCGTCGCCGAGCGTGGCCATGAACTCCTTGTACGGCCAGGACTGGCTGCCGATGCGAAAGCGCAGCCGGTCGGCCTGCGCCTTCAGCGTGCTGCGCAGGTCGTACACCAGATAGTCCTTGGCGAAATGCGGCGCCAGCGCGCCAGCGTTGGCATCGAGAAAGGCTTCGTACTTGCGACAGAACGCGCAGTCGTTGGCACCGAGGTAGACGTACAGACGCTTGTTCTCGGCGCGCGCGCGCTGCAGCGCTGCGGTGAGATCGAACTCGTAGGTTGCCGGCGCGCCTTTGGGTTCGATCACGCTCGGCTTGTAGGCCGGCGGGAAGCCCGCGGCCGAGGCCAGCGTGGCCGCGACGAGCAGCGCGGCGCTGAGCAGGGCACGGCGCAGCATTCCGGTCGTTCCTGCTCAGCCCACGCCGGGCACCAGCCAGCGTGCCGACGAACTGGCTGTCCTTCGAGTCGGTGACCTCGGCGCGCAATTCACCGGGGCCATGTGGCACGAAGTTGAAGCGCAGCGTCGGGTTCTCGCTGACGGAGAAATCGAGGTCGGCGTCGAAGATCTTCTTGCCGGCAAAGCTGACCTTGATGCTGCGCACGAAGTGCGGCGGGATGAACATCACGGTGACGTTGTTCAACTCGAAGCCGGTGTCGTTGGGGTGCACGACGGTGACGTCGGCAGTGGTCGGCGCGTTCATCGTCGCACCCGCCGGCAGCTTGAACAGGGTCTTGCCGATCAGGTGCAGCGCATCGCGGTTCGGCGGCGCCGAGCAGCCGCCCGAGGTTTTGACATAGCGTGAATCGGTGTGCAGCTCGCCGTTGGACAGCTCGCTGACCACGCGCACATGGCTGTACTCGTCGACGCGCAACCGGGTTTCGAAATCGGCCTGGCCGGCCTCGGTGGTCAAGTCGATCACGGCAGCGACGGGCGACGGGTTCTTGTCGACCACGATGTGCATGCGTCGCACGTACAGCGACGGCGTCTGGGCAATCTTCGAGACCACCTTGACCGGCACCGACGCGCCATAGGCGGCGCGCAGCGGTGCGCTCAGTGTGACGATGCCGCTGCCGGCCTGGATCTTCTTTCCGGGGAATAGCTTGGCTGCGAGGCGTTCCCATTCGGGCGACGAGTCGCCGTGGGCGGCGCTGGGCAAGCCACCGACGGCGGCCCGCGTAGACATCGATGCACCCGCCAGCGCCAACGAACCGGCGCTGCACAGGACACCACGGCGCGACAACAAGATTCGTTTCATTTGAGGCCTACTTGAACAGCGACTCGCGTTCGACGCGCAGAAAAACGATCGACGCATTGCGACGGTGGATTGTCTCGTATTGGTCCCAGGATTCATAGGCGGGCAGCTCGCTCGCATCGGGTACGGCGGACAGCGACGCGCCCGCGGCCACGAGTTCGCGCGCGCGGGTTTCGAGCTGGGCGAGGTAGGTCTGCACGGCGGCGATGGCGCTGGCCGGCGCCGCCGGGCCGTGACCGGGTGCGACTGTCTTGATGGGCAGCGTGCGCAGCGACGCCAGCGCACGTTTCCAGCCTTCGAGGTCGCTGTCCTGCGTGTCTGGCACGCGCTGCACATCGACCATGCCGCCGGCAAAGAGCACGCCGCTGGCGACGTCGAGCACGGCAATGTCGCCTGGCCCGCTGGAGTGGCCGAAGTGCAGCACGCGCACCGTGCGGCCGATCAGCGTCAGCTCGTGCGTGGCGTCGAACTCCTGGTCGGGCTTGTACATCGCAGTGCCGCGCATCGGCGCCTCGCCGACGGTCTGGCGCAGCGTCTTCAGGCAGGTCTCGCAGCGCGCCGCCATCAGCCGCGCCATGCTCCGGTGCGTGCGCAGCGGGATGCCGGCTTCGCGAAACGCCGTGCCACCGAACAGGAACTCGGGCCGCGTGTGCGTGAGCAGCGCCAGCTTGATGGGTTTGTCGGTGACGGCGCGGATCGCCGCCAGCAGCGCCTGGCCATGCGCGCGCGACGTGCCGGTGTCGATGGCGATGACGCCGCTGTCGCCGACGATGAAGCCGGCGTTGCCGATGCGGCCGAGGTTGTTCTCATCGGCCGCACCGCCGCTTCCCTGCAGCAGGTACACGCCTTCGGCGATCGCGACGGCGCGCGGTGCGTTGCTGTTGCCAACGGTTGCGCAGCCGGCCAGCAGCAGCGCGCATATGGTGATGAGCAGGCGTGCGAGCGTGCTCATTCCTTGAGCTATGGCGCGGGCGGTGCCAGCTTGCCGTCGAAGCGCCGCTCCTGCGAATCGACCACTGTGGCGCGCAACTCAGCACCTCCTTGCGGCAGGAAGTGGAAGCGGAAGCTCGGGTTCTCGCTCATCGAAAAATCGACATCGGCCGAGAAGATGGGTTTGCCGCCCTGAGTGACGTCGATCTTGCGCACGTAGTGAGCAGGCGTGAACTGGCGTGTGTACTGGTCCATCGCCAGACCCGAGTGGTTGGGGTGCGAGACCGTCAGTTGCGCCAGCACGGGCTGCGTGCCGCGCACATCGCCATCGACACGAAAAGCCATCTTGCCCATCGAGGCCAGGGCGGCGGCAGCGTCGCTGCCCGCCGGCGCCGAGCAGCCACCCGAGGCCTTGACGAAGCGCGTCGTCATGAAGAGCTTGCCGTCGCTGGTTTCGGCGATCGCGCGCACATGCGAGTAGTCGTCGACGCGAACCCGTGTTTCAACGTCGGCGCGCCCGCTGTCGGGCGTGAAGGCGAAGATGGCCGAGACTGGCGATGGGTTGGCGTCGATGATCAGGTAGAGCTTGCGCACATGCGTTGCCGCGGTTTGCGGCCAGCGCGAGCGGATGGCGATCGGCACGACCGCGGCATCGATCGCGCGTGCCGGCGCTTCGAGCACGAGCATGTCGGCTGGCGCCGCGGCGATCGGCCGGTTGTCGAACAGGCTGGCCCGCACTTTCTGCCAGATCGGGCTGGCTTGCGGATCGTCGGTGGGCTGCAATCCGGCTTCGGCGGGCAACGCGGCGAACAGCAGCGCGGCCAAGAGGCTTTTGAGCACGTGTGTCATGGCCATCCTTCGCAGAGGTGCTACCCGACCGGTTGGCTATTGCTGCGGGCCGATGAAGCAGGCCTTGCGGACTTTGGCCTGCAGATCGCGGTAGCGGGCAATCTGCGGCTTGACCGTTTCATTGTCGCGCAACTGGCCACCGCGCTCACCGCCGATGCTGACGGCGTTGACGATCGTGGTCATGCTGACGTAGTCGGCGAACTTGACTTCGCCGGCCAGCCGGTCGAGCGCGCACGAGCACTTGTTGATCATCTCGTAGTGCGGCCCCGGGTTGTTGCGCACGCATTCCTGCACGTAGAGCACGCGGTCTACGGTGGGGAAGTCGTTGGCCTGCGAGAGCGTCGAGGCGAGCAGCAGGGCGCAGCAGGTGAGGGCGGGTTGCAATCGAATCATGGTCATGTCATGTCACTTCAGTGCGTCCAAGCGAACGCCGCGGATCGGGCTCTGCCCGGCCGCTGGCGTTGCCCCCTGGAGGGGGAGGCGGCGAAGCCGCTTCGGGGGTGTTTCATTTCGCGGTCGGCGCCTGGCGTTCCAGCGCCATCTCTTCGGCCAGCAGCGGCGGGGTGCCGGCCGCGGCCGCATCGACCTGGGTGCGGATGCTGAGCACACCGCCGGGCACGGCGTCGGACAGCGTGAAGACATAGCGCTTGTTGACCAAGTGCTCGAAGCGCGCACGCAGCGGGTCGTCGGCATAAGGCGTGATGGTGATCTGCCTGGCGGCGACATTGCGCCCCTGGTACGGCAGCGAGACCTCGGTGAGGGTTGCGGCGTCGGCGACGGCCATGCGGATGCGCTTGCGGAAGTAGTTGGCCTTGCCCTTGGTCAGGCGCTCCATTTCGCGGATGTCGCGCTCGAGGAAGTAGAGGATCACCGGGTTGCCTTGCGCGGCTTCGATCTCAGGCAATGCCAAGCGGCGCGGACCGCTCAGGAACTCGGACGCAGCCGCACAGCACTTGCCGTCGGGTTGTGCGGACAGCGCGATCGTCGCGGTGTCGTCGAAGCCGGGCTCCATGCTGCCGCTCTTGCGAAAGCGGTAGTGCAGCGTCGTTGACGGCTTCAATGCGCCGAGGTGGTTGGTGACGAACAGTGCCTGCTCGGCGGCCGAGAACTCGGTGGCAGCGCCGGCAGGTGCGGCAGTCAAAGCGCAGGCGAGGGCAAGGACGAACAAGCGCATCATGGTGCTCAGAGTTTGGCGGGAGGGCAGGGCGTTGCGCGGTGCGGCTGGACGGGGGCGGCGCTCTGCGGTGCGGCGGCGCGCAGCGCGTCGAGGCTGTTGCGAACCGCGGCGTGCGAAGGCGAGAGGTGCAGCGAACATTCGAGTGCGGTCAGCGCCTCGGCCGGGCGATCGAGCCGCGCCAGGGCCATGCCCAGCAAGTGCCAGGGTTCGGCATCGTCGGCCACCGTTTGCAGCCACTCGCGCGCCAGCGCGGCCAGATCACCCCAGCGCGCTTCGCGCCTGAACACGGCCGCTTGCAGGAAACGCGGTTGCGCGTCTGCCGGCACTTGCCAAAAAGGCAGAGGCGCCAGCGACGGCGTAGAAGCAGCCGACGCCGAACCGCGCGCACTCTCGATCAACTGTTGCACCCACTCGACCGGCGCGGCGTAGTAGTGGGTTTCGCCGCCGCGCAGGCGAAAGGTGAGGATGCCGACGAGGCTGCCCGTCTGATCGAACAGCCCGCCGCCGCTGGCACCGGAGGAAAACCAGTTGCTGCTCTGGATGACATGTCCACCGTCATGGCGGTGCAGCTCGACGACCTCGCCGTCGCTGCTCTGGATGCCCAGGCCGCCGGTGTAGCCGAGCGCCGACAGCATCTGGCCGATGGCAAGGCTGCCAGCCTGTCCGAGGCGCGCCACCGGCGCCACCAACCCAGGCACGGTGAGCAGGCAGAGGTCACGTTCGGCGTTGGCCACTTGGGCGCTGGCGGGCCAGCGCACGCCGCCGCGCAGCACGTGAATGGCCTTGGCGCCGCGCGTGACGTGGCAGTTGGTGATGACCTGGTCTTTGCTCACCGCCACGCCCGAGCCGATGGAGTAGCCGCCGCTGGCGCGTGGCGCTTCGATGCGCAGCACGCTGGCAGCCAAGCCGATCAGCTCCGCCCGTTCGAGCGCGGCATCGGCGGCGGGGCACAGCAGCAGGGCGGATGCCAGCAGCAACAAGGACTTCATCGCTGCAGACGGTCGTCGTCAGCGCGCTGGCGCGGAAAATGATTCGTCGACCAAGGGCACGCCAAACTCTTCGAGGATTGCGCGGATGTCGGCCTGCTTCGACTCGAGCAGCGTTTCGACCTGCTGCTTCCATTCGCGTTCACCGTAGCGCACCCCCATGGCCATCTGATAGTCGAAACGCACGCCGGGTTCCGACTTCATCGGCACGACGGCCAGCGCCGGCGTCTTGACGCGCTTGGCGAAGAAGCCCGCGATCGGGCCCCAGACGATGGCCACGTCGAGCTTGCCAGCGGCAAGGTCTCTTTCGATGATGTCGCCCGGGTACTGTTCCGGATCGGCGTTCATTGTCTTGTAGGGCACGCCGCTTTCTACCAAGCCGTGCTTGGTCAGCCACTCCGACGCGGGCGAGCGGTCGTAGATGCCGATGCGCAGCTTGCTCAAGCGCTCCTTGCCGAGCGCGAGGAACTCGGCACTCGATTTGACGTCGTCGAGGCCCTTGCCCTTCGGGAACACGAGCGCGTACGTCGAGCGGTAGTAGGCCTTGGTGCCCGACACCTGGTCGAAACCGACCGGCACGCTCATGACGATGTCGCAGGGGTAGTCTGCTCCGGGCAGCTTGTAGCGCAGCGTGTTGCGGATGAAGGCCAGGCGCTGCGGGAACGAGTAGTACGTCACCGGCAGGCCGAGCGCCTTGCCGAAGACCTCGGCAATGCGGTTTTCGATGCCTTCGCCCTTGGTATTGGAAAAGGGCAGGTTGTTCGGGTCCTGGCAGACGCGCAGGGCCTTGCGTTCCGGCGCCTTGTCCTGCGCTGCGGCCGGCAGTGCGGCGGCGCACAACAGCAGCGCCATCATCCCTGCGAGGGCCGTGCAGCGTGCCGTCATGGCATGGGCTCGACCTTGGCGCGGGTGATCGCACCGTCGGATCGGCCCTTCAGGTAAGCGTAGAGCTGGTTCATGTTTTCCATGACCTGCGGGCTGGTACCGAAGCTCTGCATGCCTTTCTCGAGGCGGCCATCGCGCACGGTCTTGACGAATTCTTCCTTCGTCAGCGTTTTCAGACTGGCGACCAGCGACGGGCCGACCATGCCTTCCTGGTTGGCGCCGTGGCAACGGTCACAGGCCGCGGCTCGCCAGGCCCGAAAGCCCTTCATCGTTTCGGCATCGACCTTGTAGCCATCGACGACGGTGTAGAGCTTCGACGCCGCCGGCGCCGTTTGCGCCATCGCCGCGCTCGCGGCAAGGGCAGTGAGGAGGATCAGGCTCTTTCGAAACATGCGTTGACATCCATCAAAAATGAAAAGGGGAACGGTGCCGTGTGGCAACGCTCCCCCTCCGGTTCAGGCTGACAGGGTGTTCTGCCGCCAGCCCATCAGTTGGGCAATGCGAACATGGTCAGCGAGCCGCCCAGTTCGGTGTACTGATTCAGTTCACGGTAACCGCCCACGGCGCCCAGGCCGTCGGTGTCCTTCTCGAGGCCTGCTGCCATGCCGATGCCGGCCCAGCCGCCGATGCCCGAGAACACGCCGAGGTACTGCTTGCCCTTGTGCTCGTACGTGAACACGTTGCCGATGATGCCCGACGGCGTCTTGAACTTGAACAGTTCCTTGTTGATGTTCTTCGCATCGACGCACTTCAGGTAGCCCTCGAGCGTGCCGTAGCAGGACAGGCCGCCCGCGGTGTTGAGCGAGCCGCTCCACACCGAGAACTTCTCAGCCTTGCTCTGCACGATCTTGCCGGTGCCGGCGTTCCAGGTGATGTAGTTGCCCATGCCGCCATGGCTTCCCGGAGCCGGGAACATCGACAGCGTGGCGCCCACATACGGCTGGCCCGCGGTGTACTCGACCTTGAACGGCTCGTAGTCCATGCAGACATGGTTCGTCGGCACGTAGAAGAGCTTGGTGTTCGGGTCGAACGACGCCGGTTGCTGGTCCTTCGTGCCCAACGCCGCCGGGCAGATGCCCTTGGTGTTGACGTCAGGACCGTTCTTGGCCGTCGAGTACTTGGCCACCACTTGCGGCCGTCCGGTCTTCATGTCCACGTGTGTGGCCCAGTTGACCTTCGGGTCGAACTTCTCGGCGACGAGCAGCGCGCCGCTGACGCGGTCGAGCGTGTAGCCGAAGCCGTTGCGGTCGAAGTGCACCAGCGCCTTGGTCGGCTTGCCCTTGACGTCGATGTCGGCCAGGATCATCTCGTTGATGCCGTCGAAGTCCCACTCGTCGTACGGCGTCATCTGATAGACCCACTTCGCCACGCCGGTATCGACATCACGCGCGAAGATCGTCATCGACCACTTGTTGTCGCCGGGCCGCTGCGCCGGGTTCCAGGTGCTGGGGTTGCCGGTGCCGTAGTACATCAGGTTCAGCGCCTTGTCGTAGCTGTACCAGCCCCAGGTCGTGCCGCCGCCGATCTTCCACTGATCGCCCTTCCAGGTCTTCAGCGAGGAGTCTGCGCCCACCGGTGCCATCTTGCCGTCGGTCCAGGTCATGGTCTTGGCCGGGTCGATCAGCATTTCGGCGTCGGGGCCGACGCTGTAGCCCTTCCAGGCCGGCTTGCCGTCGGACAGGTTGTACGCCGCGATGAAGCCGCGCACGCCCCACTCGCCACCGGAGATGCCGGTGATGACCTTGTCCTTGAAGATGTGCGGTGCGTTGGTATTGACGGCGCCGAGCTTCGGGTCGCCGTTCTTGGTGCTACCAGACCACCTTGCCGGTCTTGGCGTCCAGCGCGACGAGCATGCTGTCGGCCTGTTGCAGCACGACCTTGCCCTCGGCATAAGCCAGGCCGCGGTTGACCGTGTCGCAGCACATCTGCGGGATCACCGCCGGGTCCTGCTTCGGCTCGTACTTCCACAGGATCTTCTGCGTGTCGAGGTCGATCGCGAAGACCTTGTTCGGGAACGGTGAGTGCAGGTACATCTTGCCGTCGATCACCAGCGGCGAGCCTTCGTGGCCGCGCAGCACGCCGGTGGAGAAGGTCCACGCGACCTGCATCTTGCCGACGTTGCCGGTGTTGATCTGCTTCAACTTGCTGTAGCGCTGGTTGAACATGTCGCCAGCCTGCATCGCCCAGTTCTTCGAGTTGGCGATGTTCTTCTCGACGTCGGCATTGGCCCCGGCCAATGTCGGCAGCGCGAGCAGCGCCACGCCCACACACGACCACACGGGTCGTTTCGCTTGCCCAGAAATACGCATCGATGTCTCCTTGCTGTGAGTGACCTGAGCCCGGACGCAGGCAGGGTTGGAAAGCAACCGCCCTGACGTCCGCCAAAACTCGGCGCGTACCAAACCGCAAGTTCTGCGCCTGCTTTATTTGCCTCGACGTGTCCCGCACGCGGTTGGGTTGCGGCGCGGCAGCGTCGATGCGGCGAAGTCCGGTCTGCATCGCGGGGAAACCCTAGGCGAAGCTTTGGCAACAAGCCATCGTGGAGCATTGAGAGCCGCACTTGGCGCTAACGTGCATAGGGAAACTTCGCGTATGCGCGCCCACTTTGGCGAGCGGCGCCGCAGCCTGAAAAACGTCCACGGACAAGGTGCACCGAAACTGATGCAGCAACGGCGAGACACAGTGTTTCATTGGCGAACGGCGCTGTGTTGCAGCGCTGCGCACACGGCTCCCGCAGGCCAGCGGCTTGGCTCTTGCTTGCCGCGTAGCGTGCCAATATGGCGGCACGCTGGGGTGGTCGTGAGCGAGGGTGCCGCATGAAGAGAGACGACGAGGTGTTGGCCGATTGGCGCGGTCGCGCTTTGGCGCTCGAAGCCGAGGTGGCGCGGGCGGTGATCGGCCAGGCGCGCGCGATCCGCCTCATCAACACCGCTGTGTTTTCGCGTGGCCATGTGCTGCTGCAAGGCGATGTCGGCGTCGGCAAGACGACGCTGCTGCGGGCCTTTGCGCAGGTGCTCGGCGGCGCCTTCGCGCGCGCCGAAGGCACGGTCGATCTGATGCCGGCGGACCTCGTCTACTACACCTACATCAGCGCCGATGGCCGGCCGGCGGTGGAGGCCGGGCCGCTGATTCGCCACGGCGAGGATCTGGCGATCTTCTTCTTCAACGAGATCAACCGCGCGCGGCCGCAGGTCCACGCGCTGCTGCTGCGCGCGATGGCCGAGCGCAGCGTCTGGGCCTTCAACCGCGAGGTCAGTCTGCCGCACCTGCTGGTCTTTGCCGACCGCAACCGCGTCGAGCGCGAGGAGACCTTCGAAATTTCATCGGCGGCGCGCGACCGCTTCATGATGGAGGTGACGATCGACGCGCCGGCCAGCGACGACGAGCGCCTGCAGCTCGTCTTCGATGCCCGCTTCCACGACACCGAACGCCTGATCGGCGGCCTGGCGTCGGCGATGGTGGCTCACACCGAACTCAACGCGGTGGCTGAAGCGATCCAGCGCAGCGTTCAGGCGAGCGACGCGCTGCAACGCTACGCGCTGGCCTTGTGGCGCGCCACCGCCGAGCCGGCCGCGCTGGGCGTGCAGATGCCCGACGTCGACACCCGCACGCTGATGCTCGCCGGCGCGAGCCCTCGTGGCATGAGCCTGATGCTGCGCGCCGCGCGCACGGCGGCCTGGCTGGCCGGCCGCGGCCACGTCACACCCGAGGACGTGCAGGCGGTGTTCGTCGAGACGATTGCCCACCGCCTGTGCTACCAGCCTGTGTATGAAATGCGCCGCCACGAGATCTCGCCGCTGCTGATGAGCGCCATCGTCGCCAAGGTGGCAGCGCCTTGAATGGACCCACCCCCGAAGCGGCTGCGCCGCTTCCCCCTCAAGGGGGCCACGCCAGCGGCCGGGCGGAGCCCGTTCCGCGGCGTGCGCTGGGCAGTACACGCTATGCGGTGCGTCGTTTTGGCCACGTGCGATGAACCTGCCGCCGGTCCCCGAATTGCACTACCGCTTGCCGACAGCGACGCGCGGCCATTTCCCCGGCCACCACCGCAGCCGTCACGGCGGCAACGGCTTCGAGTTCCGCGGCCACGCCAACTTGCTTGATGCGCCTGACGCCCGCCGCATCGATGTCCATGCGAGCCTGCGCGACCCGTTCGGCCGCTGGATCGTGCGGCTGCACAACCAGCGCGTGTCGATTCCGGTGGCCGTGGTCGCTGACCTGTCGGCATCGATGGGCGGGGCTGGCAGCGTGCACAAGCAGGCTGTGCTTGCCGACTTCGTCGAGAGCCTGGCCTTGTCGGCTTGGCGCACCGGCGACAGCTTCGGTTTCGTCGGTTGCGATGTCGCCGTGCGGCGCGACCTGCTGCTGCCGCAAACCCGCGCCCGCGGCGCCGGCACAGCGCTGGCGGCGTCGCTGCGCGCCTTGACGCTCGCCGGCCGTTCCGCGCACGGCCTGCGCGAAGCGCATTGGCACCTGCCGCAACGGCGCGCGCTGGTGTTTCTGCTCTCGGACTTTCACCTGCCGCTGGCCGACGTGGCCGCGGTGTTGGCCAACCTGGCGCTTCACGACGTGCAGCCTGTCGTGCTCTGGCCGCCCGGCGAGTTCGACCTCGGTGCGCAACATGGCTTTGCCGACGTGGCCGAGCCCGAGAGCGGGCAGCGGCGCTGGCTGTGGTGGCGGCCGGCTTTGCGCCAGCGTTGGCAAGCGGCGGCGCAGGAGCGGCGTGCGGCCTTGGTCCAGCTGTTCCGTGCGCATCGCCTCTCGCCGCTGTTCATCGAAGGCGCGTTCGACGCCGACGCGGTGACTCGGCACTTCATGACATGAGGCTGCGGTTCGCGGCCGTGCTGGCCCTGTCCTGCGTGGGTGTTGCTCACGCCGCCACGCTGCAAGCCACGACCGAGGAGCCGCGCGCCTTCGGCCACCAGGTCGGTGATGTCGTGCAGCGCCGCATCACGGTCGAAGTCCCTGACGGCCTGGTGCTCGACGAGAACAGCCTGCCGCGACCCGGCGCGCGTGGCCGGGCCTTGGAGCTGCGGGCGGTGCGTCGCAGCACCGGCCTACAGCGCACGCAGCTCGAGCTCGACTACCAGGTCTTTCTGTCGCCCGCCGAGGTGCGCACCCTGGAGCTGCCGGCGCTGACGCTGCGCTACGACGGCCAGCCGCGTGCGCAGGAGGTGCGCATCGACGCCTGGCCGGTGACGGTCGCGCCGCTGGTGCCTGTGGAGGTGTCGCCACGCACCGGCCTGGGCGAGTTGCAGCCCGATGCCGCGCCGCCGTTGATCGACACGCGGGCGCAGGGCGGGCGGCTGCTGGCCTACGCGGCCCTGCTGACGGCGCTGCTGGCGTACCTGGCCGTCGTCTATTTCGGATTGCCGTGGTGGGGCGCGCAGCGGCGGCCGTTTGCCATGGCTTGGCGTCAACTGAATGATGAGCCCGCAATGCCGTGGCGGGAAGCCTGCCAGCGGGTGCATGCGGCCCTGAATCAAAGCGCGGGCGAGACTCTGTTCGAGCACGGCGTCGATCGCTTCACCGCCCAGCACACTGGCTTCGCGCCGTTGAAGTCAGACATCGTGCGCTTCCTGCGGTTGTCGCAGCGCGAGTTTTTCGAAGGTGGTGTGCGCGAGGCCAGCGATGAAGCCTGGCTCATGGACTTCTGCAGGCGTTGCCGCAGTGCGGAGCGTGGCTCGTGAGCTTTGACGACCCGTGGCTGTTGTGCCTGCTGCCGCTGGCACTGTTGCCGCTCTTGCGCCGGCCGGGACAGCCGATGTCCAATGGCTGG
Organism: uncultured beta proteobacterium; assembly: GCA_963738425.1. Taxonomy (GTDB): domain Bacteria; phylum Pseudomonadota; class Gammaproteobacteria; order Burkholderiales; family Burkholderiaceae_C; genus CADEEN01. Next base: position 58,330 of record CAVTWT010000038.1, read on the forward strand.
CTGGCGCTGGCGCCGCGAGATGCTGTGTCCACCGCCGTCGGCCGCGCCCTGCGCGCAGTCGCGGCACTGGCCATCGCCGCGCTGGTCGTGGCCATGGCCGGGCCGCACCGGGCCGAGTATTTCGTCGAGCGCACCGGCAAAGGCGCCGAGATCGTGCTGCTGCTCGACCGCAGCCGCAGCATGGACCAGGGCTTTGCGGGTGCCAGGCCGCCGGCGGGCGCGCGCACGACCGGTCCGGAAGCCCTCGACTACTACTTCTCGCAAGCGCCAGCGCGTCTGCGCGACTCCAAGGGCAAGGTGGCGCGGCAGCTGCTCACCGAGTTCACCACGCAGCGACCCGACGACCGCTTTGCGCTGGTCGTGTTCTCGACGTTGCCGATGCCGGTGCTCGGCTTCACGCATCACGGCGAGGTGATCCAGGCTGCCATTGCGGCCGGCAACATCGGCCGCGGTTTGTCGGAAACCAACATCGGCCTGGCGCTCGAATCGGCACTCGGCCTGTTCACCGACCGGCCCTTTACCGGCTCGCGCATTGTGCTGCTGGTGTCCGACGGCGGTGACCGCATCGACCCCGATCTGCGCGAGCGGCTGTCGCACGAAGCGCGCAAGCATCGTGCGGCGATCTACTGGATCTACCTGCGCTCGGCCAACAGCCCGGGCCTGCGCCCCGGGCCCAACGATTCCCCGAATGCCATCGAGAGCGTGCCCGAGATGATGCTGAATCGCTTCTTCGAATCGCTCGAAACACCTTACCGTGTCTACGAAGCGGGCGACGCCGAAGCGTTGCGCCAGGCCATTGCCGACGTCAACCGGCTCGAAAACCTGCCGATGCGCTACCAGGAGCTGGTGCCGCGGCGCGACCTCGAGCCGTGGTGCCACGCGCTGGCGCTGGCCTGCGTGCTGCTGCTGCTGGCGGCCCAGCGGCTGGAGATTCGCCGATGGGCCTGATCTCTCGCCGCACGACGCGTTGGGTGTGGTGGCTGCTGGCCGCGACCACCGTGGCCGCGGCTGTCGATGGCGCGCTGTGGCTGCGCGATCAGCGCCGCAATGCGCAGATCGTCAGTGGCACCGTGCCGGTCGATCAGACCGGCTTGCCGGCGCCGATGCAATTTGCCCAGGCCCATGCGCTGGCGGCCAGCGGCGCCGACGAGGCAGCGCTGAACCGCTACGGCACGCTGCAAGGCGACTCGCCGCTCGGCCAGGCGGCGCGCTACAACAGCGCCAACCTGCTGATGCGGCAGGCCGTGGCTTTGCGCGAGGCCGAGCATCCCGGTCAGGCGCTGGCGCTGATCGAACTGGCCAAGGAGCACTACCGCGATGTCTTGCGGCACGACCCTGGCCACTGGGACGCTCGCTACAACCTGGAGCGCGCGCAGCGCCTGGTCCCCGACCCCGAAGAGGCCGAGTTCCCTGCGGCGTCGGACCGGCGCGCCGAGCGTGCGGCAACGACGATGCGCGGCTATTCGCCGGGCCTGCCATGAGCTGGACCCTGATGGCGGCCGCGTTGGCGCTGCTGGCCACGTTCGCGCAACCGAGCTGGACGCTCGAGCGGCCCCGCTTCGAGCATGTGGTCGTGCTCGACGTGACACAGAGCATGAACGTGCAGGACGAGATCTGGGAAGGGCGGCCGGTGTCGCGGCTCGAAGCGGCCAAGGCGGCGCTGCGCCAGGCGACCGAGTCGCTGCCGTGCGGCTCGAAGATCGGCTGGGCGATCTTCACCGAGTACCGCGCGTACCTGCTGTTCACGCCGGTCGAGGTCTGCGCGCACCGCGCTGAGCTGCGTGGGGCGCTGGAGCGCATCCACAGCCACATGGCCTGGTCGGGCAACAGCGAAGTGGCCAAAGGGCTGCACAGCGCCGTCGGCATCGCGCGCCAGTTGCCCGGCACGCCGTCGTTGGTTTTCGTGACCGACGGTCATGAGGCGCCGCCGCTCGATCCGAACCAGCGGCCGGCATTCGACGACAAGCCCGGCGAAGTGGCCGGCGTGATCGTCGGCGTCGGCGCCTTGAAACCGTCGCCGATTCCGAAGACCGACGCGCTCGGACGCCCGCTCGGTTTCTGGGGTGCTGACGATGTGGCGCAGACGAACCCGCACCTGCCGAACCGCGACCTCAACGGCCGCGATGAAGTGCCTGCGGCTTCCCTCGGCGCCACGCGCGGCAGTGAACACCTGTCGTCGCTGCGCGAGGGCTACTTGCGTTTGCTCGCCAGCGAGAACGGCCTGGCGTTTGTGCGCCTGCGTGGCGACGAGGTCAGCGCGGCGCTGCGCTCACCGGCATTGTCGAGGCCGGTGAAGACTGCAGTCGATCTGCGCACCGGACTCGCGGCGCTGGCATTGGTGCTGCTGTTATGGCAGTGGCTGCCGCGGCGGCGGCGATCAGCTTGACTTGCGCTTGCGCGGCGCTGCGGGCGCACTCGTCTTGCGCGGTGCGCGCTTCTTCGCCGGCTTCAAGATCAGCCGCTCCAGCTCCTCGAACGCTTCGCCGGTGTAGACCGCGATGCGCTGCATGTGCGGCAGCGTGCTGTGGCAGCCGGTGAAGCCGAAGGCCATGCTGCCGGCGTAGCTCTGGCAGGTGATGTTGATCGCCTGGCCGTGCGTGACGACAGACACGGGGTAGTTGGCGAGCAGCTCGGCGCCGCGGAAGTACAGAGGCTTGTCGGGGCCTGGCACGTTGGAGATCGTGATGTTGAACACCGGCCGCGTGCGCCCGGCCAGGCCGGTCAGCAGGCCGAGAATGGTCGGGCCCATCAAGGCGATGGTGTAGTTGGACATCGCGGCGCGCGGCAGGCTTTGCACATGCGACTTGGCGGCCTTGACCGAGGCGCCGATGGCGGCCAGGCGTTCGAGCGGGTCCTCGATGTCGGTGCCGAGCGTGGCGATGATGAAGGTGATCGCGTTGCCCGTGCCTTCATCGTCTTTGGGCCGCACCGACACCGGGATACCGGCGGTGAGCGCCCCTTCGGGCAGGTCGCCGCTGTCTTCGAGGAATCGACGCAACGCGCCACCGCACATCGCCAGCACGATGTCGTTGAGCGTGCAGTCAGCGGCGGTGGCCAGCGCCTTCATGCGCTCCATTGAAAATTGCTGTGTGGCAAAGCGGCGCTTGGAACGCACACGGCCATTGATCGTTGCTCCGGCCGCGCCGAAGGGAATGCGCAGATCGGTGTCGACGTCCTTGGTGATGCGCAGCATCTTGCCGAAGGCCAGCAACAATTGCGGCACGGTGCCGACCTGCCCTCGCAGCGCTTCGATCGCGCCGGCCATGGCGTTGGCGAAGGTCGGCGCCTTGGTGTCGCGCTCGGGGTTCTGAGTCGCTCCCTTGCGGGACGACAAACCCGTGGCCCAGAACGGCGGCATCGACAGGCTTTTCTCCGGATCGGCGCTCATCAGGCGCTGCAAAAGCTTCATGCCGCTGACGCCGTCGATCAGCGAGTGGTGCATCTTCATGTACATCGCGAAGCGGCCGCCTTCGAGGCCTTCGATCAGCGTGCATTCCCATGGCGGTCGCGACAGGTCGAGCGGCTGGCTGTGCAGGCGTGCGATCAGCTCGCCGAGCTCGCGCTCGCCGCCAGGGTAGGGCAGCGCGGTATGGCGCAGGTGCGCTTCGAGGTCGATCTCGTCGTCTTCGATCCAGTAGTGAACCGGGCTCTTCAGGATCGACGACTTGAGCTTGCGGTTCCACGGTGCTTCGAACTCGCGGTGCTTGCGGAACTCGGCCATCAGGTCGCGCAGGAAGTCCGGCGGCGCGTTCTTCGGCAGCTTGAACGGCATCAGTGCGCCGACATGCATCGGCGTCTCGCGCGATTCGGTGTACAGCCACGAGGCGTCGAGCGGGTTGAGTCTGATAGCTGTCATGAACGTTCCTGCAAAGAAAAAGGGCCGGCATGACCCGGCCCTTTGAGTGTGGCGCAAGCCAACACGAATTACATCAGCTTGACCTCGACCCGGCGCGCATCGTCGGCGCTGCCGGCGTTGAGCTGTTCGGGCTTCTTGGTCTCGATGCGGTCTTCAGCCACGCCTGCAGCCTTGAGCGCATCGCGCACGGCAAACGCGCGCTGCTTGGCCAGCTCGGCGTTCTTTGCCGGGTCGCCGCTGGCGTCATGAAAACCGCTGATGACCAGCTTGCCAGACCCCGCTTTTGCCGCCGTGGCGAGCTTGGCAATCTCTGCTGCCGCGTTGGCCGGCAGATCGGCCTTGGCCACATCGAAGAAAAACTTGGCTTGAGCCGGTGCCGCAGCCGCCACAGGGGCGGCCGCCAGCGTGGTTGCCACTGGCACCGGCGTTGCCGTCACCACCGGCGCCACCGTCGCCGCAGGTGCGGCATGCGACGTCACGGCCTTCGTCTCCACGCCCGTCGGCAGCAGCGGCACGATCAACAGCGCCACGATGTTGATGATCTTGATCAGCGGGTTCACGGCCGGACCGGCGGTGTCCTTGTACGGATCGCCGACGGTGTCACCGGTGACGGCGGCCTTGTGCGCTTCGCTGCCCTTGCCGCCGTGGTGGCCGTCTTCGATGTACTTCTTCGCGTTATCCCAGGCGCCGCCGCCGGTGCACATCGAGATGGCAACGAACAGGCCGGTGACGATGGTGCCCATCAGCAGGCCGCCGAGCGCCGCGGCGCCGAGCGTCAGGCCGACCACGATCGGCACGACCACGGGCAGCAACGACGGGACGATCATTTCCTTGATCGCCGCGCTGGTCAGCATGTCGACAGCGGCGCTGTAGTCGGGCTTGCGCTTGCCGGCCATGATCTGGCCGTCGGCAAACTGGCGACGCACTTCGACCACCACCGAGCCGGCAGCGCGGCCGACGGCTTCCATCGCCATCGCACCGAAAAGGTAGGGAATCAGGCCGCCGATGAACAGGCCGACGATCACTTTGGGGTCGCTCAGGTCGAAGCTGACGGACATGCCGCGGCCTTCGAGCGAATGCGTGTAGTCGGCGAACAGCACCAGCGCGGCCAGACCGGCCGAGCCGATGGCATAGCCCTTGGTCACCGCCTTGGTGGTGTTGCCGACCGCGTCGAGCGGGTCGGTCACGTCGCGCACGCTCTTCGGCAGCTCGGCCATTTCAGCAATGCCGCCGGCGTTGTCGGTGATTGGGCCGTAGGCGTCGAGCGCGACGACGATGCCGGCCATGCTCAGCATCGAGGTTGCCGCCACGGCAATGCCGTACAGCCCCGCGAGGTTGTACGAGACCAGGATGGCGACGCAGACGAACAGCACCGGCCACGCGGTCGAGCGCATCGACACGCCGAGGCCGGCAATGATGTTGGTGCCATGGCCGGTGGTCGAGGCCGCGGCGATGTGCTGCACCGGCTTGTACTGCGTGCCGGTGTAGTACTCGGTGATCCAGACCATCGCGGCCGTCAACACGAGGCCGACGGCGCAGGCGCCGAACAGTTTCATGTGCGTGCCGGCGCCGAGCGCGTCGGCGGGCATGACGGCGGTGGTGACGAAATAGAAGGCAATCAGCGACAGCACGCCGGCCACAGCCAAGCCTTTGTACAGCGCTGGCATCACGTTCTTCATGCCCGGGCTGGCCTTGACGAAGCTGCAGCCGATGATCGAGGCGATGATCGACACGCCACCGAGCAGCAACGGGTAGACCACCGCGGCCATCGGCGCGGCGGTGACGACGAGGGCACCGAGCGCCATCGTCGCGATCAGCGTCACGGCATAGGTCTCGAACAGGTCGGCGGCCATGCCGGCGCAGTCGCCGACGTTGTCACCGACGTTGTCGGCGATCACCGCCGGGTTGCGCGGGTCGTCTTCCGGGATGCCGGCTTCGACCTTGCCCACCAGATCGGCGCCGACGTCGGCGCCCTTGGTGAAGATGCCGCCACCGAGTCGCGCGAAGATCGAGATCAGCGACGAGCCGAAAGCAAAGCCGAGCATCGGCTTCAGCACCGAGGCCAGGCTCTTGTCTGGTGTGTACTGGCCGTTCAAGACCGTGAACCAGAAGAACAGACCAACACCCAACAGGCCCAGGCCGACGACCAGCATGCCGGTGATCGCGCCGCCCTTGAAGGCGACATCGAGCGCGGGGCCGATGCCCTTGGTGGCGGCTTGCGCGGTGCGCACGTTGGCCTTGACCGAGACGTTCATGCCGATGAAGCCGCAGGCACCCGAGAGCACGGCGCCGAGCACGAAGCCGGTGGCGGTGGTGGTGTCGAGGAAGAACGCGATGGCAATTGCGAGCACCACGCCGACGATGGCAATCGTCTTGTACTGCCGGGCCAGATAGGCCGCGGCGCCTTGCTGCACCGCACCGGCGATCTCCTGCATGCGCGCGTTGCCGGCGTCCTGCTTCAGGATCCAACTGCGCTGAAAAAATCCGTACAACACGGCGGCTACACCGCAAGCCAGCGCTACATACAGCGCCATGGTCGTTGACATGAAGATCGCTCCTTCCGAACCTTTGATTAGGGTTTACTTCTTGATGGGCAGCCGGCCACAACCGGTACAACCCAGGATGCTAAGCGATCAACATGACGCGGCCGCCCCTGTGTTTTCCCCGCGCCACACGCGTGTGTCAGGCCGCTGCAAGGGCGAGACCTAGAATGCGGGTTATCCCTGTTCAAAGAAGACTTCCATGAGCCTGCACAACGTCATGCCCGGCGCCAAGGTCCCCGATGAGTTCAACGTGATCATCGAGATCCCGATGAATGCGGACCCGATCAAGTACGAGGTCGATGAAGAAAGCGGCGCGCTGTTCGTCGATCGCTTCATGGGCACTGCGATGCATTACCCGTGCAACTACGGCTACATCCCACAGACGCTGGCCGATGACGGCGACCCGGTGGACGTGCTGGTGATCACGCCGGTGCCGCTGATCCCGGGCGTGGTCTGTGCATGCCGGCCGCTGGGCATTCTGAAAATGGAAGACGAGGCCGGCGGCGACAGCAAGCTGATCGCCGTGCCGACCGACAAGCTGTTGCCGATCTACACGCAGTGGAAGACACACCTGGACCTGAACCCGGCGCGTCTGAAGACCATTCAGCATTTCTTCGAGCACTACAAGGACCTCGAAGAGGGCAAGTGGGTCAAGGTGCTGGGCTGGGAAGGACCGGAAAGCGCGAAGCAGGAGATTCGCGACGGCATGGTCGCGTGGGCCAAGCGGCTTGAGAAGCGCAGCGGCGCCGACCGGCGCGCTATCAAGCCCTGATCACGAAGGCTTGAACGGATTGCGTTCGTTCAACTCGTCGATGTAGTTCTCGACGCCTGCACCTTCTCGGGCGAGAAAGTCTTCGACCGCGGACGCGAAGCGCTTGTCGGCGAGCCAATGCGCTGACCAGGTTCGCACCGGCAGCAGGCCACGGGCCATCTTGTGTTCGCCTTGCGCACCGCCTTCGAAGCGTTGGTAGTGGTTCGCGATGCACCAGGCCAGCGGCTGGTAGTAGCAGGCTTCGAAGTGCAGGCAGCTCACGTGTTCGATGGCGCCCCAATAGCGGCCGTAGGCGACGCGGCGCTCGGCATCGAGTGCGATCAGCGACACGGCAATCGGCTGGCCGTTGCGGCTGGCAACGAACATCAGCCAATGCTGCGTCATCGTGCGCGCCATTTCGCGGAAGAACGCGCGCGTGAGGTAGGGCGTGGAGTGGTGCGCTCGGTAGGTCAGCGTGTAGCAGCGGTAGAAAAAATCCCACGTCGCTTCATTGATGGCGGCCCCTTCGTGCGCTTCAAAAGTCACCCCGGCTTCGGCGACGCGGCGCCGCTCCTGCGCGATCTTCTTGCGCTTCTCACGTTGCAGGCTGGCGGTGAACTCGGGGAAGTCGGCATAGGGCGCTGGCTCGCGCTGTGTCCAATGAAACTGCACGTTCTCGCGCAGCATCCAGCCAGCTTGCTCGAACGCTGCGCGGTCGGCGTCCGAGAAAAACAGAAAGTGCGCTGACGAGAGCTTGGCTTCGCGGACGAACTGCAGCACACCATGAAGCAGCAGTTCTCTCGAGTTGGCGTCACGCGCCAGCAGTCGCGATCCTGGCACCGGCGTGAACGGCACCGCGCCAAGCAGCTTCGGGTAGTAGTCGAGGCCGTGGCGGTTGTACGCATCGGCCCAGGCCCAATCGAAGACGTACTCGCCGTAGGAGTGGCCCTTCAGGTACAGCGCCGCGGCGCCGAGCAACTCGCTGCCGCGTTCGAGCACGAGGAACTGCGGCGCCCATCCGGTGCCATCGATGGCGCTTTGCGAACGGTGCATCGCCGCCAGGTACTCATGGCGCATGAAGGGCGTCGGCGCGTCTTGCGTTTCGAGCAGCGTGTTCCATGCGTTCGCATCGATCGTGCCCGGATCGTCATGGATGCGAATGACATAATCATTTCGCTTCAACTCAACGCGCTCCGCGGTCATGCTCAAAGTCGCGCTGGCTCAGATCAACGCCACCGTTGGCGACCTCGAAGGCAACGCCCGCAAGATCATCGACGCGGCGCGCCATGCCCACGCACAGGGCGCGGCGCTCGTCGTGGCCCCCGAGCTCGCGCTCACCGGCTATCCGCCGGAAGACCTGTTGCTGCGCCCAGCCTTCATGAGTGCTTGCGTCGAGGCGCTGGCCGGCATGGCGCGCGAGCTGGCGTCGTGCGAGGGGCTGCATGTCGTGGTGGGGCATCCGCATCAGTTCGGTGAACGGGGAGATGTTAGGACCAAGTCCACCTCGCAGCCGCTGCGCTTCAACGCAGCCTCGGTGCTCGTGGGGGGAAAGATCGCCGGCACCTACTGCAAGCGCGAGCTGCCGAACTACCAGGTGTTCGACGAACGGCGCTACTTCGCTTCGGGGCGTGATGCGGGGCAGTCGCCGCTGGTGTTCGACGTCAATGGCACGCGTGTCGGCGTTTTGATCTGCGAGGACGCGTGGTTCGACGAGCCGGGCCAAGCGGCCAAGGCGGCGGGTGCGCAAGTCCTCGCGGTGCTCAATGCCTCGCCCTTCCACCTTGGCAAGGCCGATGAGCGCGAGGCGCGCATGGCCGAGCGCGCGCGTGCGACCGGCCTGCCGGTGCTGTTTTCGCACTTGAGCGGTGGCCAGGATGAAGTGGTGTTCGACGGCGCGTCGTTCGCGGTCGATGCCAACGGTGCGGTGTGCATGCGCGCCCCGAGTTTCGAAGACGCGGTGGCGTTCGCCGAGGTCGAGGGTGGCGCCGTGCACGGCCAGGTGATTCCGCTACCGTCGCTCGAAGCCCAGGCTTGGCAGGCGCTCGTTGTCGGCGTGCGCGACTACCTCGGCAAGAACGGCTTTCCGGGCGCGATCATCGGCTTGTCCGGCGGCATCGACTCTGCCCTCGTGCTCGCGGTGGCGGTCGATGCGCTCGGCGCTGACAAGGTCCGCTGCGTGATGATGCCGTCGCCGTACACAGCCGACATCTCCTGGATTGACGCGCGCGACATGGCCAAGCGCTTGAACGTGCAGTACGACGAAATTTCGATCTCGCCGATTTTCGACAGCTTCCGTGCCGCGCTCGCACCCCAGTTCGCCGGTCTGGCCGAAGACACCACGGAAGAGAACATCCAGGCCCGAATCCGCGGCACGCTGTTGATGGCGCTGTCAAACAAGACCGGTCGCATTGTGCTGACGACCGGCAACAAGAGTGAGATGGCGACAGGCTACTGCACGCTGTATGGCGACATGGCGGGCGGGTTCGCGGTCATCAAGGATGTGGCCAAGACGCTGGTCTATCGACTGGCGCGCTGGAAGAACGCGCAAGGCGCCGAGATCATTCCGGATCGCATCATCACCCGTGCTCCGTCGGCCGAATTGCGCGACAACCAGACCGACCAGGACAGCCTGCCACCCTACGACGTGCTCGACGCCATCCTGGCGCGCTACATGGAAGACGACCAAAGCGTCGAGGACATCGTCGCTGCCGGTTTCGAGCGCACCACCGTGGAGCGGGTGACGCGGCTGATCAAGATCAACGAATACAAGCGCCGCCAGGCGCCGGTGGGCATTCGCATCACGCACCGCGCCTTCGGACGCGACTGGCGGTACCCCATCACGTCGAAGTTCCGTGCTTAAATTCGAGCAACCAATTCCGGAGCCCGTGTCATGAAGCAGATCATCGCGATCATCAAGCCGTTCAAGCTCGAGGAAGTGCGCGAGGCGCTCGCGGATGTGGGTGTATCGGGCCTCACCGTGACCGAGGTCAAGGGTTTTGGCCGCCAGAAGGGGCACACAGAGCTCTATCGCGGCGCCGAGTACGTGGTCGACTTCCTGCCCAAGGTCAAAGTCGAAGTGGTGGTCAAGGACGGCGATGTCGATCGTTGCATGGAGGCCATCGTCAAAGCTGCCAAGACGGGCAAGATCGGCGATGGCAAGATCTTCGTCATGCCGGTCGAGCAGGTGGTGCGCATCCGCACCGGTGAAACCGACGAATCGGCGGTCTAGATCTTCGAGTAATCGTCAGGCGCTGTGGCCAGCGCTGCGGCGCGACGAACACGCTCCAGCAACAGCGCAGGGTCGGTCCCGACCAGCAAGGCGTTGAACTGCGCGTCGGAGACGAAGCCGCGGCTGTGCATTGCGCCGTGAAACTCCAGCAGCGGGTCGTAGTAGCCATCGACGTTGAGTAGCGCGACAGGCTTGTCGTGGTAGCCGAGCTGCTGCCACGACCACACTTCGTAGAGTTCTTCGAGCGTGCCGATGCCACCCGGCAGCGAGATGAAAGCGTCCGCACGCTCGGCCATCAACTGCTTGCGCTCGTGCATGGTTTGCACGACATGCAGTTCGGTCAGGCCCGAGTGGCCGACCTCGCGGTCCATGAGTGCCTGCGGAATGACGCCGACGACCTGACCACCTGATGCCATCACCGCGTCGGCAACGGTGCCCATCAAGCCAACGCGGCCGCCGCCATATACGAGCGTGGCCCCGCTGCGGCCGATCAGCTCGCCTAGCGTGCGGGCCGCCTGGGCAAAGGCCGGCGAGTCGCCGAAGCGCGAGCCGCAGTACACGGCCACAGAGAGAGGACGGCTCATGACAACAAGAACCTCTGTGCGATGACCACAAGCCACATGCCGGCACACAGCACTAGCGACAGCAGCACGGCGGCGCTGGCAATGTCCTTCGCACGTTTGGACAGATCGTGCCAGTCGAACGACACGCGATCGACCACGGCTTCGATGGCCGAATTGAGTAGCTCGACGATCAGCACCAGCACCACGGTCGCCGCCAGCAGCGCGACCTCGATTGCATTGCGTCCCAGCCAGAACGCAGCCGGCAGCAGGACGACGGCCAGCCATGTCTCCTGTCGGAATGCACTCTCGCCGGTGTAGGCCGCGTGCAAGCCACTGAGCGAGTTGCGCGCGGCGTGGACGATGCGGTCGATGCCGGTGCGGCCCTTGTATTCGTTGGTCATCGCGGCGATTTTGCCCGCCACGTCACCAGTCGTGTGCCGCAGACCACGTCATGCAGGAACTGGCGCTGCGGGTGCAGGAAGGCCAGCAGCGCAAAGGCGACCACGCCAACCAGCATCAAGACAAAGATCTGCGCTGCGCTGTGCAAACCGGCCACGCGCGCAGCCAGCAGGGCGGGTGCGAACCACAGCCAGGCGAGCAGGTACCTGACCAGCGCGCGCCAGGGCGTCACGGCGGCGCCGCTGACCGTCACCAGGCGCAGATGCCAGGCCCGCATGGCCACGGTTTGGCCGCCACGCGACCAGAAGGTGACGAAGTAGATCGCCAGCACCGCGAAGACGAAGACCTGCAGGCCCGTCTGGCCCCGCAGCGCGTGGTCTTGCCGTGTCAAGGTCGAGTAGAGAAACCCGGCAACGAAGACCACGCCGAACAGCAGCACACCCTCATAAAGAAAGGCCGCCATGCGCCGCGCCACGCCGGGCGTGGGCAGACTGGCGGCCCCCGGCGCCTCGTCCGCCATCGTCATCGCGGATTGGACGGCTTCTTGTTGTCCTTGGCCTCGGCAGCGCCCGGGGCCTGCACCGCAGCACCTTGTGCACCCCTCTGGGGCAGCAGCGTGGCGGAGTCTACGAACCCCGGCGTAGCAGCCACTTTGGGCAACCCGGCCTGCTGATGCAGAGGCGGCGTCGTGGGCTTGGAAACGAGGTTGGTGGTCGCCCCGGAACCACGCTGTACGACGGTGGGACCGACGGGGCGTGCCGGCGGCGCCACCGGCGCGCGTACGACGTTGGACTTGACGCTGGGGGCCTCGTTCGCCGGCGATCGCGGCGCACGTGCCGGCCCGCTGGCGGCCGGACGTGAACGTTCCGCCAGTGCGCGCCGCTGCTCCGGCGGCAGTGCGCGATAGGCGTCCCATTGCTGCTGGCGCTCTTCGCGGCCGAGCTGGCGCGCCTCCTGGAAATTCAGGCGCGCGCGCGCGCGATCCTGCGGCGACAGCTTCGACCACTCGCTCATGCGCTCCTGCACGCGCGCCCTTTCGTCCTGCGGCAGTGTGTTGTAGCGATTGGCGACATCAAGCCATTTCCGCTGCTGTTCGGGGGTGACCCGCGACCAATCTCGCTCCAGCGGCGCCAGCACGCTGCGCTGTTGCGGGTTCAGGCGCGCCCAGTCGGTCTGCGCTTGCGCCAGCGTCGACGCGGCGAACAGAGCCAGCGCAGAGACGAGGGGGCGCAGCCAAGCTGCCATCAGCGCCGCTCGCCCTTCAAGAACTCGGCAAAGCCGGGATCGCGGTAGGCCTCGGGCGGCAGGTCGTCGGCGAGCAGGGCCGCATCGACTTCCGCGGCGGCTTCAATCTGCGCCTGCGTGTAGTGGCGGTCGATCAGCAACAGGCCTACCAGCAGCACGGCCAGCGGCAACAGCGACGACAGGCGCAGCCACCATGGGGTGTCGCCCGCATTGCCAGGGCCGCCGAGCGCGAGGGTGCCACCGCCGGTGGCCACCACCGGCGGTGCGGCGGCGCTACGGCCGGCCGACCGGGCGCGACCCAAGGCTTGACTTCGGGCCACACGCAGCCGTTCTTCGATGTCGTGCCGCGGACAGGCGGTCTGCTGTTCCGTCAGTGCCGCAGCCACACGCTGGGCAAACCTGGCCTGCAGCACTTCGCTGCGCCGTTGGGGGGTGAGATTTGTGAGCTTGTTCATAGCGTGACTCCCTTGGCGCGCAGGGACTTTGCCAATGCATGAACGGCCCGCGAGCAGTGCGTTTTCACGCTGCCTTGCGAGCATCCCATCACTGCCGCCGTCTCTGCAACATCCAGTTCCTCCCAGTAACGAAGAAGGAAGGCCTCTCGTTGACGGCCGGGCAGCTTGGAAACCTCACCATCGATCAGTTCGAGAATTTGTTGTCGGCCGACCGAGTCGGCGGCGCTTTCGGTGGCCACGCTGTCGAGGTCGAGCAACTCCAGCAGGTCGAAGTCTCCGCCATCGTCATCAGCGCCTTCAAAGTCCGACAGGTTGACCAGGACCGCATTGCGGACTTTTTGCCGGCGAAACCAGTCCATCGTGGCGTTGGACAGGATGCGCTGGAAGACCAGCGGCAGTTCCTCCGGCGGCCGGTCGGCGTACTTCTCCGACAGCCGGATCATCGAGTCCTGCACGATGTCCAATGCCGCGTCGTCGTTGCGCACGGTGTAGGCCGTGCGTTTGAACGCGCGTTTTTCGACGCTCTTGAGGAAGTCTGAAAGTTCTTTGTCGGTCGCCAAGGGGCGGCTCTCTGGGGAGGCAGCCCTCTTTGGGGCGCGGAGGATTATGTCGCAGCGTTCGCGGGCCGGTCGTCGTCCGCCAGCGGATGACATAATGCTGCTCCGCACAACGCTCTTTTACGGTTCTTGGCCGGGCTGCTCACCAGAGCTCGACCCATCAATCGCGCAGGTTCCACATCCACCCCACAAGGGCGCGAAGAGGAACACCAATGGTTTTTCGTCAGAGAAATTCTCAAAGGTTCAACCCATGGACATGTCTGCCGCGGAAGTCAAACGCGCTGCCTCTGTGCAGCCGCCTTCTTCCTCAAACTCCTCCCATCCGACCGAGCTGAACGGCTCGGAAATCCTGGTTCGCTGCCTGCAAGCCGAAGGGGTCAAGTACCTCTGGGGCTACCCAGGCGGCGCCGTGCTCTACATCTACGACGCGCTGTACAAGCAGGAGTCGATTCAGCATGTGCTGGTGCGCCACGAGCAGGCTGCCGTCCATGCCGCCGACGGCTACGCACGTGCCACCGGCGAGGTCGGCGTCGCGCTCGTCACCTCGGGCCCCGGTGTCACCAACGCTGTTACCGGCATCGCCACCGCCTACATGGACTCGATCCCGATGGTGATCGTGACCGGTCAAGTGCCGACACCGGCGATCGGCCTCGACGCTTTCCAGGAGTGCGACACCGTCGGCATCACGCGTCCGATCGTCAAGCACAACTTCCTAGTCAAGGACGTGCGCGATTTGGCGCAGACGATGAAGAAGGCTTTTCACATTGCCCGCACTGGCCGGCCAGGCCCGGTGGTGGTGGACATTCCGAAAGACGTGTCGCTGAAGACAGCGCCGTTTCACTACCCCGAGCACATCGAGATGCGCTCGTACAACCCGGTGAAGAAGGGCCACGGCGGGCAGATCCGCAAGGCGGTGCAACTGCTACTCGGCGCGAAACGGCCCTACATCTACACCGGCGGTGGCGTGATCCTCGGCGAGGCCTCGGCCGAGCTGCGCGAACTCGTGCATCTGCTGGGTTATCCGTGCACCAACACGCTGATGGGCTTGGGCGCGATCGACGCCGCTGATCCGCAGTTCCTCGGCATGCTCGGCATGCACGGCACCTACGAAGCCAACATGACAATGCAGAACTGCGATGTCCTGCTGGCGGTCGGCGCGCGCTTCGACGACCGTGTGATCGGCAACCCAAAGCACTTCGCGTCGGTGGAGCGCAAGATCATCCACGTTGACATCGACCCGTCGTCGATCTCCAAGCGCGTGCGCGTCGACATCCCGATCGTCGGCGATGTGAAAGACGTGCTGCAGGAGCTGATCGCGCAAGTCAAGGAAGCCCAGGCCAAGCCCGACAAGACGGCGCTGAACGCCTGGTGGGCGCAGGTCAATGAATGGCGCAAGCGCGATTGCCTGGCCTTCAAGAGAAGCAGCGAGGTCATCAAACCTCAGTACGTGGTCGACACCTTGTGGCAGCTCACGAAGGACCGCGACACCTACATCACGAGTGATGTAGGTCAGCACCAGATGTGGGCCGCGCAGTTTTATCGTTTTGCCGAGCCGCGGCGCTGGATCAATTCCGGTGGCCTGGGCACGATGGGTGTGGGTTTGCCGTACGCGATGGGCATCAAGCTCGCCAAGCCCGACAGCGATGTGTTCTGCATCACCGGCGAAGGCTCGATCCAGATGTGCATCCAGGAGCTGTCCACCTGCCAGCAGTACAAGACACCGGTCAAGATCGTGTCGCTGAACAACCGCTACCTGGGCATGGTGCGGCAGTGGCAGGAACTCGACTACGAGGGCCGCTACTCGCACAGCTACATGGACGCGCTGCCGGATTTCGTCAAGCTCGCCGAGGCCTACGGTCACGTCGGTTTGCTGGTGGAGCGGCCACAAGACGTGGAGCCGGCGCTGCGCGAGTCGATCAAGCTCAAGGACCGCACCGTATTCCTCGACATCCGCACCGACCCGACCGAAAACGTCTGGCCGATGGTCAAGGCGGGGCAGGGCATCAGCGAGATGCTGCTCGGTAGCGAAGACCTTTAATACTCAAAACAGGATCGCGTGGCCAAGGGCCCAGGCTTACCGGCTTGGGTGACGAGAAATCGGCCTGAAGAGCGCGCGAAGCAGACATGAAACACATCATTGCGGTGCTGCTCGAGAACGAGCCCGGAGCACTGTCCCGCGTTGTTGCGCTGTTTTCAGCGCGCGGCTACAACATCGAGAGCCTGACCGTCGCGACGACCGAAGACCCGTCGCTGTCGCGCATGACCATCGTCACCACCGGCAGCGACGAAGTGATCGAGCAGATCACGAAGCATCTGAACCGCTTGATTGAAGTCGTCAAGGTCGTCGATCTGACCGAGGCCAGTTTCACCGAGCGCGAGCTGATGCTGATCAAGGTGCGCGCGGTTGGCAAGGAGCGCGAGGAGATGAAGCGCATGGCCGACATCTTTCGCGGCCGCGTGATCGACGTCACCGACAAGAGCTACACGATCGAGCTGACGGGGGACTCCGGCAAGCTCGATGCATTTCTGGTGGCGATCGACCGCGCCGCCATCCTCGAAACGGTCCGCACCGGTGCTTCGGGCATCGGCCGCGGCGAGCGAATTCTTAGAGTCTAAGGAGAAGACGACATGAAGGTTTACTACGACAAAGACGCCGACCTGAGCCTGATCAAAGGCAAGAACGTCGCGATCATCGGCTACGGCTCGCAGGGTCATGCGCATGCGCAGAACCTGAACGACAGCGGCGTCAAGGTGACGGTCGGGCTGCGCAAGGGCGGGGCCTCGTGGAGCAAGGTCGAGAAGGCCAAGCTCAAGGTGGCCGAGGTGGCCGATGCGGTCAAGAACGCCGACGTGGTGATGATCTTGCTGCCCGATGAGCAGATTGCCAGCGTCTATGCCAACGACGTCGCACCGAACATCAAGCAGGGCGCTTCGCTCGCGTTTGCGCACGGGTTCAATGTTCACTACGGGCAGGTGGCGCCGCGCGAGGACCTCGATGTCTGGATGGTGGCGCCCAAAGCGCCCGGCCATACCGTGCGCAGTACCTACACGCAGGGCGGCGGCGTGCCGCACCTGATCGCGGTGCACGCTGACAAGAGTGGCAAGGCGCGCGATCTGGCTTTGAGCTATGCAGTGGCCAACGGCGGCGGCAAGGCCGGCATCATCGAAACGAACTTCCGCGAAGAAACCGAGACCGATCTGTTCGGTGAGCAAGTGGTGCTTTGTGGCGGCACGGTCGAACTGATCAAGGCCGGTTTCGAAACGCTGGTCGAAGCGGGCTACGCGCCGGAGATGGCCTACTTCGAGTGCCTGCACGAACTCAAGCTCATCGTCAACTTGATCTACGAAGGCGGCATCGCCAACATGAACTACTCGATCTCGAACAACGCCGAGTACGGCGAGTACGTGACCGGGCCGAAGATCATCACCGCCGAGACCAAGGCGGCGATGAAGAAAGTGCTGGAAGATATCCAGACCGGCGAGTACGCCAAGAGCTTCATTGTCGAAAACCGTGCCGGCGCGCCGACGCTGCTGTCGCGGCGCCGCCTCACGTCGGACCACAAGATCGAAGTTGTCGGTGAAAAGCTGCGCGCGATGATGCCGTGGATCAAGGCCAACAAGCTGGTCGATCGTTCGCGCAATTGATGTTGAGCGGGTGGCGTATCCTCGCGGCCGATGAGCGACGCCACCCCTGAACATCCTTTGCCCGTGCCGCCGCCGCGGCCCAAGCGCAAGGGCATCTACTTTCTGCCCAACGCGATCACGGTATCGGCGTTGTTCGCCGGCTTCTATTCGATCGTCATGGCGATGGATGGCCGCTTCGAAGTCGCCGCCATCGGCATCTTCGCCGCGGCGGTGCTCGACAGCCTCGATGGCCGCGTGGCCCGCATGACCGGCACGCAGAGCGCGTTCGGCGAGCAGATGGACAGCCTGTGCGACATGGTCAGCTTCGGCGCGGCGCCGGCGCTGATCATGTACGAGTGGGCGTTGAAAGACCTGGGCCGTGCCGGTTGGATTCCGGCCTTCGTCTACATCGCCTGCGCGGCGCTGCGGCTGGCGCGCTTCAACACCAATATCGGCATCGTCAACAAGCGCTTCTTCCAGGGTCTGCCAAGCCCTGCGGCGGCGGCGATGGTGATGGGCCTGATCTGGGTCATGGACGACTCGGGTTTCAAGGAAGCCGGGCGCATTCCGTGGCTGGCGATCATCGCCTGGTGCATTACTTTCTTTGCAGGCGCATCGATGGTGACCAACGCGCCGTACTACAGCTTCAAGGATCTGAGCGCGGTGAGGAGCGTGCCCTTTGTCGTCATCGTCGCCATCGCGATGGGCATTGCCATCATCAGTCAGCACCCGCCGCTTGCCATCTTTGCGCTGTTCTGCGCCTACGGCCTGTCGGGCTATGCGGTGTACTTCTATCGCCGGGCCAAGGGCCTGCGCACGAGCGTGATCGCCACTTCGACCGAAGAGCCGGAGGAGTCGGGCTTGCACCGGTGAGCGTTGCGCGTGCTATATTCCAGTTCATGTCGATCCGCATTGCCGCCGCCCTGCTACTTCTAGGAGTGACCGCCGCGCGCTGATCGAACGACGACCCTGTTCCCCCCTTCGACGGCCCGCGAGCATCCTGCTAGCGGGCCGTTTCGCATTTCCTGGCCACTGAAAGTCCACATCATGACGACCGACAAGCTGATCATTTTCGACACGACCTTGCGTGACGGCGAGCAATCGCCCGGCGCTTCGATGACCAAGGACGAGAAGCTGCGCATCGCGCGCCAGTTGGAACGGCTGAAGGTCGATGTCATCGAGGCCGGATTTGCGGCGTCGTCGAATGGCGATTTCGAAGCGGTCAAGGCAATCGCCGACGCGATCAAGGAGTCGACGGTGTGCTCGCTGTCGCGGGCCAACGACCGTGACATCTCGCGGGCGGCCGAAGCGCTCAAGGGCGCCGCGCGGTCACGCATCCATACCTTCATTGCGACGTCGCCGCTGCACATGGAGAAAAAGCTGCGCATGACGCCGGACCAGGTTTTCGAGCAGGCCAAGCTGGCGGTGCGTTTCGCGCGCAATCTCAATGACGACGTCGAATTTTCGCCCGAGGATGGCTATCGCAGTGAGCCTGATTTCCTGTGCCGGGTGCTCGAAGCAGTGATCAAGGAAGGCGCGACGACGATCAATGTGCCCGACACCGTCGGCTACGCGGTGCCCGAGCTTTATGGCGAGTTCATCCGCATGCTTCGCGAGCGTGTGCCCAACTCCGACAAGGCGGTGTGGAGCGTGCATTGCCACAATGACTTGGGCATGGCGGTGGCCAACTCACTGGCCGGCGTGAAGATCGGCGGTGCCCGCCAGGTGGAGTGCACGATCAATGGCCTCGGTGAGCGCGCGGGCAACACCTCGCTCGAAGAAATCGTGATGGCGGTGAAGACGCGCCGCGATCACTTCGGCCTGACGCTGGGCATCGACACGACGCAGATCCTCGCCGCCTCACGCATGGTCAGCCAGACCACGGGCTTCGTCGTGCAGCCGAACAAGGCGGTCGTCGGCGCCAACGCTTTCGCGCATGCGAGCGGCATCCACCAGGATGGCGTGCTCAAGGCCCGCGACACCTATGAAATCATGCGCGCCGAAGATGTTGGCTGGGCCGCCAACAAGATCGTGCTCGGCAAGCTCTCGGGCCGCAATGCCTTCAAGCAGCGCTTGCAGGAACTGGGCATCGACCTGGACAGCGAAGCCGACGTCAACGCCGCCTTTGCCCGCTTCAAGGACCTTGCCGATCGCAAGAGCGAAATCTTCGACGAGGACATCATTGCCCTGGTCGGCGATGAAAGCGTGACCCACGAGCAGGAGCATTTCCGCTTGCTGACGCTCGACCAGCGCTCGGGCACCGGCGAGCGGCCACACGCACGCGTGGCCTTCGCGATAGGCGACGATGAGTTCAAGGTCGAGAGCGATGGCAACGGCCCGGTGGATGCGAGCCTGAAGGCGATCGAATCGAAGGCCCAAAGCGGCGCTGAACTGGTGCTCTATTCGGTGAATGCCATTACCAGCGGCAGCACCGAATCACAGGGAGAAGTCACAGTTCGGCTGC
This sequence comes from uncultured beta proteobacterium, assembly GCA_963738425.1. Lineage (GTDB taxonomy): Bacteria > Pseudomonadota > Gammaproteobacteria > Burkholderiales > Burkholderiaceae_C > CADEEN01. Next base: position 78,016 of record CAVTWT010000038.1, read on the forward strand.
AGTTGGGCGGCCGGGTGGTCAACGGCGTAGGTGCCGATCCCGATATCGTGGTGGCGTCGGCCAAAGCCTATTTGGCCGCGCTGAACAAGCTGCACAGCAAGACCGAACGCGTCGCCGCTCAGGGGTAACAGACATGAAACCTGTCAACCCGTGAGATAAGTCAACCGCTAGGGAAAACCCAGGAACGACTTGAGGAGAAACGCGCAAGTTTTTGATATTGCGTAGGTTTCTTCCTCCGATAGACTCTGTCGGAATCGTCGTTGGGAATTTCCCTGTGATTGGCAAGCAAAAGTATCACCTTTGGTTCGGATCGATCGCGCTGGCGGTGTCGGCGCTGATCGCTTTGCCTGCCGATGCCGCTTCGAAACGCCAGACGGTGGTCGTCAAGGTGAGCAAGAAGTCATCGCTGTCCTCGAAGCGCCTGGTGCGCGCGCGCTACGTCGTGCCGGCTGTTCCGTCCTTCGGGCAGCAACTCGGCTTGCACGCCGCGGACGATCCGCTGGACCTGCGCTCTGCTGCCGTGTTGGTGCTCGACCAGGACACGAACGAGGTGCTGCTGGCCAAGAACCAGCACGCGGTGCTGCCCATCGCCTCGATCACAAAGCTCATGACGGCACTCGTCGTTGCCGACGCCGAGCAGTCTCTGGACGACGTGCTGACCATCACGCCCGAGGACATCGACACCGAAAAGGGCAGCCGCTCGCGTTTGCAACTGGGGACTCAGCTGACGCGCGGCGAGATGCTGCACCTGGCACTGATGGCCAGCGAGAACCGTGCAGCCAATTCGCTCGGTCGTCACTACCCGGGCGGCCTGCCGGCCGTGGTCGAGGCCATGAACCGCAAGGCGCAGTCGCTGGGCATGGTGAACACGCGCTACGTCGAGCCGACCGGGTTGTCGAGCCGCAACCAGTCCAATGCCACCGACCTGGCGCTGCTGGTGCGCGAAGCCGACAAGAACGACATGATTCGTCGCCTGTCGACATCGCCCGAGACAGAGGTGGCGGTGGGTCCGCGCGCTGTTCACTTCCGCAACACCAACAGCTTGGTGCGCAACAGCGAGTGGACGATTGGCCTGCAGAAGACCGGCTACATCGCCGAGGCCGGGCGCTGTGTGGTCATGCAGGCGCAGTTGTCGGGCCGAAATCTCGTCATGGTGCTGCTCGACTCGGCCGGCAAGTTCTCGCGCGTGGGCGATGCCGAGCGCATTCGCAACTGGCTGCTGACGCAGGCCACTGGCACGCCGGCCACGACGGCCACGGTGGCTGCGCCGCTGAGCTGAACTGGCGGCCTAAGACCGAGCCTTGGCCGGCGCTTCGTGGCCGAGCGCGCGCGAGATGTCCTGTGCCGTCGCCTTGACACGCTCGGCCCAGGCCAGTTCCAGGCGGTCGGCCGGTGCAGATATCGACAAGCCCGCAACCAGCTTGCCCGCATCGTCGTAGACCCCGGCGGCGATGCAACGCACGCCAATTTCCAGCTCTTCGTTGTCGTGCGCCACACCCCGCGCGCGCACGTTTTCCAGCTCACGCTCCAGCGCCGCGACCTGCGTCAGGCTGTTGCGCGTGTGACCGGCCAGGCCAGTGCGCGTGGCGTACGCACGCACGCGCTCTGGTGGTTCTGCAGCCAGGAAGAGCTTGCCCACCGACGTCAGGTGCAGCGGCGCACGGCCGCCCACGGCGCGCACCACCTGCATGCCCGAGCGCTCGCTGTAGGCGCGCTCGATGTAGACGATCTCGTCACCCTGGCGCACTGACAAGTTGACCGCTTGATGCGTCAGCCGATGCAGCTCGCGCATCGGCGCCGCTGCCAGCTCGCGCACCGAAAGACGCTCCTTGACCAGATTGCCCAACTCGAGCAGCCGCATGCCGAGCCGGTACTGGCCGGCGTGCGGCCGATCGACGAAGCGGCCTGCGGCCAAGTCATTGAGGATGCGGTGCGCGGTGGACGGGTGCAGGCCGGTGCGCTCGCTGATGTCCTTCAGCGCCATCGTCTCGGGCTGCTGTGCCAGTACATCGAGCAGGGCGAAGCATCGCTCCAGTACCTGGATGCTCGGAGTACTTGTGTCTTTGGTCGCCATGGCCTGCGTGATTCTTGCATGGCGAAACCCGTAGTCGCATACCGGAAGGGCTCAGAGTTTGCGCAACCCCAGGGTATCGAGCGCTTTGAGCGCCGAGCGCACCGCGCCTTCGATAGTCGCGGGGTAGGGGCCATCCACGTAGTCGCCCGCCGCGGCCAGCGCCAGTGCGATGTGCGTCGACGGCCGTGCCAGGCCGGGCGTGCAAAGAAATGTGGCACGGCGCTCGGCAAACGTGCGCAACCCCTGCCACGTGACGGCGCCGAAGGCGGACCGCGCCTGGCGCAAGGTGGCTTGTGCGGTGGCATCAAGGCCGGCCTCGACCCAGACCTTCGCGCCGCTTACGACGAAGGCGAAGAGCCCGCTGCGCGCGCCGCTGGGGTCAAGCGCACCGAGGTCGAAGGCGAATTGCGCCGGCGCGTCCGGCCCGGCTTGCAGCGCCACCATCGGCGAAGGCAGGCGTGTGCCCAGGCTTCGAAGGTAAACGGTGACGATCGGCTCGTAGTTGAAACCTTCAGCGGTCAACGCCCAACCCGCCGCCACGGGCTGCACCAGGCGCGCGGCCTCGGGGGCGCTGCAAGCCAGCAGCACAGCGTCGAAGGACTTGCCATCGACGCGCCAGCGAGCGCCGGCAGTGGGCTCGATCTGCTGGACGCGCGTTGTCCAGCGCAACGCCGCGCCTCGCTGTTCCAGCCAATGCACGGCCGGCGTTGGCAGCAGTGCCGACAAGGGCACGCGCGGCAATAGCAGGTCGGCCGCGCCGGGGCCGCTGAACAAGGCATCACGCAGCACGTGCAGGAAGACCTGCGCGCTGGCTTGCGATGAGGGCGTGTTCAGCGCAGCCACGCACAGTGGCTCGATCAGAGTCGCGCGTGCGCGGTCGGGCAAGGTCTGCACGAGATCGGCCACCGTGTGCCTGGGGTCTGTGCGAAAGCCAGCAAGTCGCCAACGCAACGTGGCCGCAAGCAAGGACAGGCGCTCCGACAGCGGCCACTCCTTGAGCGCAAGCACCGCGCGCACGAAGGCGGGCACGGCGGGTCCGCTCGGCAGTGCCAGCCCCCGGCCTTGCGGGTCGGTCAGCGCGAGTGGGCGGCGGTCGAACATCGAGTCGGGATCTGCACCCACCGTGCGCATCAGCGCCAGCGTGTCGCGGTAGGCACCGATCAGGATGTGTTGGCCGTTGTCGAGCACGAAACCATCGTGCTCGACGGCTCGCGCGCGGCCGCCGGGATGAGGCGCCATCTCGAACAGCGTCACCTGGTGTCCCGCCTCTGCGGCGCGTACGGCGGCAGCCAACCCGGCCCAGCCCGCGCCGACGACGGCCAGCGACTTGCCGCTCAACGCTGCAGCCAGTGCGTGCGCATCGCGATCCAGACCTTGCGCAGCGGCGTCAGCGCCACGCGCTGGTGCAGCACCTGGAAGTCGTCGGCGGCGATCTCCTGCAGCAGCGTGCGGTAGATCTGCGCCATCGCCAGCCCCGGCCGCTGTGCACGGCGGTCCGCTTCAGGCAGCAAGGCGAACGCCTCTTCGAACGTGCGCTGCGCCCGCTCGGCCTGAAACTTCATCAGCGCGCTGAACCGTTCGCTGTAGCCCCAGGGGGTTTCGCGCTTGAGCAGTTCGTTGGCCTTGACGTCGAAGCGCTTCAACTCGTCCATCGGCAGGTAGATGCGGCCGCGACGGGCATCGTCGCCGACGTCGCGGATGATGTTGGTGAGCTGCATCGCCAGACCCAGCTTGTGGGCGTAGGCAATCGTCGCCTCGTCGGTGCGGCCGAAAATGTTGGCCGCGACCTCGCCTACGACGCCCGCCACCAGATGGCAGTACCGAGCCAGGCCAGGGAAATCGAGATAGCGGCTTTGCTGCAGGTCCATCTCGCAGCCGTCGATCACCGCCAGCAGATGGCGCGCCTCGATCGCATAGGCCGCCGTGTGCGGCATCAGCGCCTTCATCACCGGGTGGCTGGGTGCACCGCCGAAGGCGGTTGCCACTTCCTTTCGCCACCAGGCGAGTTTGGTCGCCGCCACGCCCGGGTCTTGCACTTCATCGACGACGTCGTCGACCTCGCGGCAGAAGGCGTAGAACGCGGTGATGGCCGCGCGCCGCGGCGGCGGCAGGAAGCGGAAGGCGTAGTAGAACGACGAGCCGCTTTTGGCGGCGCGGTCTTCGACGTACTGCTCGGGTGTCATCGGACCGCCGGGCCCGACAGCAACGCCGCTGTGCCGCGCCGCATCCACAGCGCGCGCCACAGCAGCAGCGGCGCGTCGAACGCGCCGACGGTCGGTCGTTTGCTGAGCGCGTTGAAGCCGTTGCCCTCGATCTTGTCGAGGATGCGCAAGCCCCCTTGCACGACCAAGCGCAGTTCCCAGCCGAAACGGCCCGGCAAACGGTGCACCAGTGGCGCGCCCTGGTTCATCAGCTCGCGCGCCCATTGGCAGAGTTCGCGCACCAGCGCGCGTGACGAGTCGCTGTCAGCGTGCAGGGTTGCCACGCCTAGGCCGTGACGCTGGGCGTCGGCCAGAGGCACATAGAAGCGTCCGCGCGCGTGGTCGAGCGACATGTCCTGCCAGAAGTTGATGAGTTGCAGCGACGTACAGACCGCATCCGACTGCGCCAATGCTGCGGCATCGTGCACGTCAGCAAGATGCAGCAGCAACCTGCCGATCGGGTCTGCCGAGCGGCTGCAGTAGTCAAGGAGCGCGGCGCGGTCCGGGTAGATCGGGTTGTGAGTGTCCTGCTTGAAGGCTGCGAGCAACTGTCTGAGCAGGGCCACCGGCAGACGGTGCGTGGCGATCTGTCGCGCGAGGGGACCGAAGACCTGCGGCCACTCGCTGCCAGCGCGTCCCTCGGCGGCGTCTTGCAGCGCTTGCTCGAAGCGGTCGAGCGTGGCGAGGCGTTCGGCCGCCGGCGCGGTGCCTTCGTCGGCGATGTCGTCGGCCGTGCGTGCGAAGTGGTAGATCGCGGCCACCGCCGGGCGCAAGGCTGGCGGGCAAAGGACGGACGCGACAGGAAAGTTTTCGTAGTGGTCAACGCTCACGGCTCGCGATTGTCCATGTGCTTAGCCAAGACGGGCGTTGACACCGCCGAAGCCTGGATCGTATATTACTGACCAGTCAGTCATTAACTACAGGCCGCCTGCCACCGCGCCGGCCGAAAGGCCTCCTCGATGCGCCGCTTCGCTGCCCCCCTTGTCTTCACGCTTGCCGCACTGGGATCGGCATGTTCGCGGCCCGCGCCACCGCCCGAGCCCGTGCGCGCCGTGCGCACGATCAACGTGGGCCAGCAGTCTGCGGGCAGCAGCATCGACTACGCCGGCGAGGTGCGGGCCCGAAGCGAGTCGCGCCTGTCGTTTCGGGTGGCCGGCAAGATGGTCTCGCGGCCGGTGGACCTGGGCGATGTCGTCAAGGCTGGCCAGGTGCTGGCCAGTCTCGACCCGATGGACCTGCGGCTGGGTCAGCAAGCGGCCAGCTCCGGCCTCGAGGCCGCGCGCGTCAATGCCGACCAGGCGGGTGCGGATCTGAAGCGCTTCAAGGAGCTTCGCGAACAGGGCTTCATCAGTGCGGCCGAACTCGACCGCCGCGACAGCACGTTCAAGGCCGCGCAGGCGCAGTACGAGCAGGCCAGGGCGCAAGCCAGCGTGCAAAGCAACCAGGCGCGCTACACCACATTGGTCTCGGACGCCAAAGGCGTGGTCACGGCCATCGAAGCCGAACCCGGCGCCGTGCTGGCCGCGGGCGCGCCTGTGTTGCGAATCGCGCCCGACGGGCCGCGTGACGTCGTCTTCTCGGTCCCGGAACAGCACGCAGGCCAGTTGCGGGCGCTCGAGGGCAAGCCGGGTCTGCTGCAAGTGCGACTTTGGGGTGCGGCCGCCGACGCCGCCGTGCCGGCGACGGTGCGTGAAGTCGCCGCGGCCGCCGACCCGGCGACGCGCACTTTTCTCGTCAAGGCCGACGTCGGCCAGGCGGCGGTGCGCCTCGGCCAAACCGCGACAGTGACGCTGGCGGTGCCCGCTGCAGCCGGTGCTTTGAAGCTGCCGCTGGCAGCGTTATTCGAACAACAAGGGCAGTCGCATGTGTGGCTGCTCGACACCGCAGCCATGACGGTGCGGGCGCAGCCGGTGAAAGTGGCCGGCGCCGAGGGCAATATGGTCCTGATCGCCAGCGGCCTCACTGCCGGGCAGACGGTCGTTAGTGCCGGTGCGCACACGTTGACGGCAGGGCAAAAGGTCTCGCTCTACAACGCTGCCCCTGTGGCGTCGCGCTGATCGGTCCGCTCATGGACAAGGCCACCGACAGCGCTTCGCGCTTCAACATCTCGCGCTGGGCGCTCGAGCACCCGGCGCTGACACGCTACCTGATGCTGGTGCTTATCGTGCTCGGCGTTGCCGCGTACTTCCAGCTCGGGCAAGACGAAGATCCGCCGTTCACGTTTCGTGCCATGGTGGTGCAGGCCTTCTGGCCGGGCGCATCGGCCGAGCAGATGGCCGAGCAGGTGACGAGCAAGATCGAACGTGCGCTGCAGGACGTGCCGTACAGCGACGTCATCCGCAGCTACACCAAGCCCGGCGAGTCGCTGACGATTTTGCAGTTGAAGGACAGCTCACCGCCCAAGGAAGTGCAGGGCGTCTGGTACCTGGCTCGCAAGAAGGTCGGCGACATGCGCAGCACGCTGCCGACGGGTGTCGTTGGCCCCGTCTTCAACGACGACTTCGGCGATGTTTTCGGCACGATCTACGCGCTGTCGGCCGACGGCTTCTCGGACGAGGAACTGCGAGAACACGCCGACAAGGTCCGCGAGCGGCTGCTGCGGATCAAGGACGTCGCCAAGGTTGAAGTCTTCGGCGCTCAGCCGGAGAAGGTCTTCGTCGAGATCTCGCACAAGCGGCTGGCCACGCTCGGCCTGGACTTCAATCAGGTGATTGCGCAACTTTCGGCGCAGAACGCCGTCGAGGGCACTGGGCAGTTGAATGCCGGCAGCGAGAACTTGCAGGTGCGCATCGGCGGCCAGTTCAAGTCAATCAAGGAGTTGGAGCAGTTCCCAATCCGCGGCGTCAATGCGACGACGGGGCAGGGCACGCAACTGCGGCTGGGCGACATCGGCACGGTCAGCCGTGGCACGATCGATCCGCCGCAGGTCAAGGTGCGCCACCAAGGGAAGCAGGTGATCGCGCTCGGGGTGTCGATGGCCAAGGGTGGCGACATCATTGCGCTTGGTCAATCGCTGCGCAGCGAGGCCAAAACGATTCAATCGACGTTGCCGGTCGGCATCGAGATGAGCCAGATCCAGGACCAGCCGGAGGCGGTGGCACGCTCGGTCGGCGAGTTCGTGCGCGTGCTGGTCGAGGCCATCGTCGTCGTGCTCGCTGTGAGCTTCATTGCGCTGGGCTTTCACACCAAGCCGTTTCGCATCGACATCTGGCCGGGCTTGGTCGTCGGCATCACGATCCCGCTCGTGCTCGCGATCACCTTCGTCACGATGTTCTATTGGGGCGTTGGCCTGCACAAGATCTCGCTCGGCTCGCTGATCATTGCGCTGGGCCTGCTGGTCGACGACGCAATCATCGCCGTCGAGATGATGGTGCGCAAAATGGAAGAGGGCTACGACCGCACGCGCGCCGCCACCTTCAGCTACGAGCTGGTGTCAATGCCGATGCTGACCGGCACGCTGATAACGGCCGCGGGCTTCCTGCCAATTGGTTTGGCCAAGTCGGTGACGGGTGAGTACACGTTTGCGATCTTCGCGGTGACGACGGCCGCGCTCGTGATCTCCTGGTTCGTGTCGGTCTATTTCGTGCCCTATCTCGGCGTCAAACTGCTGCGCACGCGGGCGCACGCCGATGGCGGCGAAGTCCACGAGTTGTTCGATTCGCCGTTCTACTCTCGGCTGCGCGCGCTGGTGAATTGGTGCGTGGCGCACCGCTGGATCACGCTCGGCATCACGCTGCTGACCTTCGCGCTGGGCGTCGCCGGCATGGGCCGCGTGCAGCAGCAGTTTTTCCCGGATTCGAGCCGCCCGGAAGTGCTGGTCGATTTGTGGCTGCCCGAAGGTGCGACGTTCCAGGAGTCGGAAGCAGTAGCCAAGCGCTTCGAAGCCCGCATTGCCAAGGAGGAGGGCGTGGCCAGCGTGACGGCGTGGATCGGCACCGGCGTGCCGCGTTTCTATCTGCCGCTCGATCAGATCTTCCAGAACAGCAACGTCAGCCAGTTCATCCTGTTGCCCAAAGACCTGGCCGCACGCGATGCGCTGCGCACGAAGTTGCCGGCGTTGCTGGCCACCGAGTTCCCGGAAGTGCGTGGCCGTTCGAAGGTTTTGCCGAACGGCCCACCGGTGCCATACCCCGTGATGTTCCGCGTGGTCGGCCCCGATGTGGCCGGCGTGCGCGTTTGGACCGAACAAGCGAAGGCTATCCTGCAAGCGAACCCGAACATGCGCGGCGTCAACGACAACTGGAACGAGCGCGTCAAGGTGCTGCGCCTGCAAGTCGACCAGGACAAGGCACGTGCCCTCGGCGTGACCAGCCAGAACATCGCAGTGGCGGCACGCACGGTGCTGTCGGGCTCGACCGTCGGCCAGTACCGAGAAGGCGACAAGCTGATCGACATCGTGCTGCGCCAACCGGCCGACGAGCGCAATGCGATCACCGATCTGGCGACGGCGTACCTGCCGACCGCCAGCGGCCGCGCGATCCCGCTGTCGCAGATCGCCAGCTTCGAGTTCGCCTGGGAGCCGGGCGTGATCTGGCGCGAAGGGCGCAAGTTCGCGGCCGCGGTGCAGGGCGATGTGGTTGAGGGCGTGCAGGGGCCGACGGTGACGGTCCAGGTTTGGCCCGAGCTGCAGAAGTTGAAGGCCAAGATGCCACCCGATTACGACATCCAAATCGCCGGCGCCGTCGCGGAAAGCAGCAAAGGCCAGGACTCGATCGCCGTGGGCGTGCCGGTGATGCTGTTCATCATGTTCACGCTGCTCGTGCTGCAACTGCAGTCGGTGTCGCGCGCCTTCCTCGTCGTGCTGACGGCGCCGATGGGCATTGCCGGCGTTGCGGGGGCGCTGCTGCTGCTCAACCGGCCGTTCGGCTTCGTGGCGCTGCTTGGCTTCATCGCGCTGGCCGGGATGATCATGCGCAACTCGGTGATCCTGATCGACCAGATCGAGCAGGACCGCAGGAAGGGCGTGCCGGCGTGGGACGCGATCGTCGAGTCCGCCGTGCGGCGCTTCCGGCCGATCGTGCTGACGGCGGCGGCTGCCGTGCTGGCGATGATCCCGCTGTCGCGCAGCGTGTTTTGGGGGCCGATGGCGGTGGCGATCATGGGCGGACTGGTGGTGGCAACGGCGCTGACGCTGCTCGCGCTGCCGGCGCTTTATGCGGCCTGGTTCCGCGTCAAGAAGCCGGCCGAAGCCTCAAGCTAAACTCACAGGTTCAGCGCCACCAAACCGCGCGGGTGGCGAAATTGGTAGACGCACCAGGTTTAGGTCCTGACGCCCTCACCGGCGTGGGGGTTCGAGTCCCCCCCCGCGCACCACGCTTTTTTGTCGAATCCTCCAAGAGCATTGCCATGACGGTCCAAGTTGAAACTCTCGAAAAGCTGCAACGCCGCATAACGCTGACCCTGCCGGTCACGAGCATCAGCGGTGAAGTCGAAACCCGCCTGAAGAAGCTGGCCCGCACGGTCAAGGCGGATGGGTTCCGCCCCGGCAAGGTGCCGATGAGCGTCGTCGCACAGCGCTACGGCTACTCGGTGCAGTACGAGGTCATGAACGACAAGGTCGGCGAGGCCTTCAACTCGGCCGCAAACGAGGCCAAGCTGCGCGTTGCCGGCATGCCCAAGATCACGCAGAAGGACGAGTCGGCCGAAGGGCAGATGGCCTTCGACGCGACGTTCGAGGTCTATCCCGAAGTCAAGATCGGTGATCTGTCGGCAGTCTCGGTCGAGCGTGTGGCGACTGAAGTGACCGAGGCGGCCATCGACAAGACGGTGGACATCCTGCGCAAGCAGCGCCGCACGTTCCAGCAGCGGCCGAGCGGTGAAGGCGCGGCTGAGACCGACCGCGTGACGATTGACTTCGAAGGCAAGATCGACGGTGAGCCCTTCGCCGGCGGCAAGGCCGATGCGTTCCAGTTCATCGTCGGCGAAGGCCAGATGCTGCCGCAGTTCGACCAGGGCGTGCGCGGCATGAAGGCCGGCGACAACAAGACCTTCCCGGTCGCGTTTCCCGCTGACTATCAAGGCCAGGATGTCGCCGGTAAGGAAGCGGACTTCCTCGTCACGATGAAGAAGATCGAAGCCCAGCACCTGCCGGACGTGAACGAAGCTTTCGTCAAGACGCTCGGCATCAAGGACGCGACAGTCGATGCGCTGCGCGCCGATGTGAAGAAGAATCTGGAGCGCGAAGTGAAGTTTCGCGTGCTGAGCCGCAACAAGGCCGCGGTGATGGACGCGTTGGTCGGCGCCGCCGAACTCGACGTGCCGACCGCGCTGGTCGAGGGCGAGACCGAACGCATGATCGAGTCAGCCCGAGCCGACCTGAAGCAGCGTGGCGTCAAGGACGCCGAGAAGGCGCCGATCCCGCCCGAGCTGTTCAAGGACCAGGCCGAGCGCCGTGTGCGCCTGGGTCTCGTCGTGGCAGAACTCGTGCGCACCAACAACCTGCAGGCCAAGCCCGAGCAGTTGCAGGCCCACATCGAAGAGATGAGCCAGAGCTACGAAAAACCGGCTGAGGTGATGCGCTGGTACCTGAGCGACCGCCAGCGCATGGCCGAGGTCGAGGCGATCGTGATCGAGAGCAACGTCACGCAGCACGTCCTTGCCCAAGCGCAGGTGACCGACAAGGTGCTACCGTTCGATGAGTTGATGACTGCCTGAGCGGCGCAAGGAAGATCGGATGAGCGCACTGGATACACAAGGACTCGGCCTCGTGCCCATGGTCATCGAGACCTCGGGCCGCGGCGAGCGCGCCTACGACATCTACTCGCGCCTGCTGCGCGAGCGCATCGTCTTCCTGGTCGGCCCGGTCAACGACCAGACCGCCAACGTCGTCGTCGCGCAGATGCTCTTCCTCGAGAGCGAGAACCCGGACAAGGAAATCTTCCTCTACATCAACTCGCCGGGCGGAAGTGTTTCCGCCGGGCTGTCGGTGTACGACACGATGCAGTTCATCAAGCCCGATGTCTCGACGCTGTGCATGGGCATGGCGGCTAGCATGGGTGCCTTCCTGCTGGCTGCGGGCACCAAGGGCAAGCGCCTGGCGCTGCCGAACTCACGCATCATGATCCACCAACCCTCGGGTGGCGCACAGGGCCAGGCCAGCGACATTGAAATCCAGGCTCGCGAAATCCTGAAGCTGCGCGAATCGCTGAACCAGATCCTGGCTGATCGCACCGGCCAGAGCCTCGACAAGATCAAGTCCGACAGCGAGCGCGACTACTTCATGTCGGCGCCCGAGGCCAAGGACTACGGGCTGATCGACCAGGTCATCGAAAAGCGGTAGTTGCCGCGCTGGCCGCCGCCCTGCCCGAAGTTGTGATCCGCGCCACGAAAAGGGCTGCTTTTCCGCGCGTGGACGCCCCGGTGCCTTGCACTATGATCGGCTGACTTCTTACTAGGCGCACCCATGCCCGAGAAAAAAGGCGGCTCCAGCGAAAAGGTTCTGTACTGCTCGTTCTGTGGCAAGTCGCAGCATGAGGTCAAGAAACTGATCGCAGGCCCGTCGGTGTTCATCTGCGACGAGTGCATCGAGCTGTGCAACGACATCATCCGCGATGAGGTGCCGGCCGAAAGCCCGGCCGCCAAGGCCGCGAAGTCGGACCTGCCGACCCCCGTTGAAATCAAGAACATCCTCGACCAGTACGTGATCGGGCAAGACCCGGCGAAGCGCACCTTGTCGGTGGCGGTTTACAACCACTACAAGCGCCTGAAACACATGGGCAGCAAGGACGAGGTCGAGCTGTCGAAGAGCAACATCCTCCTGATCGGCCCCACGGGTTCCGGCAAGACGCTGCTCGCGCAAACGCTCGCGCGACTGCTCAACGTACCGTTCGTGATCTCGGATGCGACGACGCTGACCGAAGCCGGCTACGTCGGCGAGGACGTCGAGAACATCATTCAGAAGCTGCTGCAGAACTGCAACTACGACGTCGAGAGGGCGCAGCGCGGCATCGTCTACATCGACGAGATCGACAAGATCAGCCGCAAAGCCGACAACCCGAGCATCACGCGCGACGTGTCGGGCGAGGGCGTGCAGCAGGCGCTGCTGAAGCTGGTCGAAGGCACGATGGCCAGCGTGCCGCCGCAGGGCGGCCGCAAGCACCCGAACCAGGATTTCCTGCAGATCGACACGACCAACATCCTGTTCATCTGCGGCGGCGCGTTCGACGGTCTGGAGAAAGTCATCCAGAACCGCACCGAGCGCTCGGGCATCGGCTTCTCGGCGTCCGTGCACAGCAAGACCGAAAAGCGCGCTGCCGATCTGTTCCGCGACGCCGAGCCGGAAGACCTGATCAAGTTCGGCCTGATCCCCGAACTCGTCGGCCGCCTGCCTGTCGTCGCCACGCTCGGCGAGCTGACCGAAGACGCGCTGGTGCAGATCCTGACCGAGCCGAAGAACGCGCTGGCCAAGCAGTACCAGAAGCTGTTCGCGATGGATGGCGTGGACCTGGAACTGCGCCCGTCGGCGCTGGCCGCGATTTCGCGCAAGGCGCTGAAGCGCAAGACCGGCGCCCGTGGCCTGCGCTCGATCGTCGAGCAGGCGCTGATCGACACCATGTTCGACCTGCCCAACCTCGAAGGTGTGGCCAAGGTGGTGGTGGACGAGCACAACATCGAAGAAGGCACGAAACCGCTCCTCGTTTACCGCGACAAAGCCAAGGCGAGCGCCTGAGTCTTGTGATTCACCGCTCAGGCCCCAAGTCGGCCTGAGAAAGAGAGGTTCTCACCATGTCCGGACATCCCATCCTCCCCGCGGACCCGATCACGCTGCCGCTGCTGCCGCTGCGCGATGTCGTCGTGTTCCCGCACATGGTCATCCCGCTGTTCGTGGGCCGGCCCAAGAGTATCAAGGCGCTCGAAGCGGCCATGGAAGCGGGTCGCCAGATCGTGCTCGTGGCGCAAAAGGCCGCCGGCAAGGACGAGCCGAAGCCCGACGACATGTTCGATGTCGGCTGCGTCTCGTCGATCCTGCAGATGCTGAAGCTGCCCGATGGCACGGTGAAGGTGCTGGTCGAAGGCACGCAGCGCGCGACTACCGTGTCGATCACCGACAGCGGCGAGTATTTCGTCGGTGAAGTGCGCCCGATCCCGCCGGCTGCTGACCCGACGCCCGAGATCGAAGCGCTGCGCCGCGCCGTGACGCAGCAGTTCGACCAGTACGTCAAGCTGAACAAGAAGATCCCGCCGGAAATCCTCACGTCCATCGCCGGCATCGACGACGCCGGCCGCCTGGCCGACACGATCGCCGCGCACCTGCCGTTGAAGCTCGACGCGAAGCAGTCGGTGCTCGACCTCGACCATGTCGGCAAGCGAATGGAAAAGCTGCTCGAACTGCTCGAGCATGAAGTCGACATCCTGCAAGTCGAAAAGCGCATCCGTGGCCGCGTCAAGCGCCAGATGGAAAAGAGCCAGCGCGAGTACTACCTCAACGAGCAGGTCAAGGCGATCCAGAAGGAACTCGGCGACGGTGAAGAGGGCGCCGACCTCGAAGACCTCGAGAAGAAGATCAAGGCCGCGCGCATGCCCAAGGACGCGCGCAAGAAGGTCGACAACGAGCTGAAGAAGCTGAAGCTGATGTCGCCGATGTCGGCCGAAGCCACCGTCGTGCGCAACTACATCGACACGCTGGTCAACCTGCCGTGGGCAAAGAAGACCAAGGTCAAGCACGATCTGAAGCACGCCGAAGATGTCTTGAATGAAGACCACGCCGGCCTCGACAAGGTCAAGGAGCGCATCCTCGAGTACCTCGCGGTGCAGCAGCGCGTCGACAAGGTCAAGGCGCCAATCCTGTGTCTGGTCGGCCCCCCGGGCGTCGGCAAGACCTCACTCGGCCAGAGCGTGGCCCGCGCCACCGGCCGCAAGTTCGTCCGCATGGCGCTCGGCGGCGTGCGCGACGAAGCCGAGATCCGCGGCCACCGCCGCACCTACATCGGGTCGATGCCCGGCAAGGTGTTGCAGTCGTTGACCAAGGTCGGCACGCGCAACCCGCTGTTCCTGCTCGACGAGGTCGACAAGCTCGGCATGGACTTCCGCGGCGACCCGTCGTCGGCGCTGCTCGAAGTGCTCGACCCCGAGCAGAACCACACCTTCAGCGACCACTACGTCGAAGTCGATTTCGATTTGAGCGACGTGATGTTCATCGCCACCTCGAACTCGATGAACATTCCGCCGGCCCTGCTGGACCGGATGGAAGTGATCCGCCTGGCCGGCTACACCGAGGACGAGAAGGTCGACATCGCGCAACGCTACCTGCTGCCCAAGCAGATGAAGAACAACGGCGTCAAGGAAGTCGAGTTGCTGGTCGAAGAGTCTGCGGTGCGCGGCATCATCCGCTACTACACGCGGGAGGCCGGCGTGCGTTCGCTCGAGCGCGAGATCAGCAAGATCTGCCGCAAGACGGTAAAGGGCCTGCAGCTCAAGAAGTACGACGGCATCGTCAAGGTCAGCGAAGACAACCTGAACGAGTTTCTCGGGGTGCGCAAGTTCGACTTCGGCCGGGCCGAAAAGAAGAACCAGGTCGGCCAAGTGGTCGGACTCGCGTGGACCGAAGTCGGCGGCGACCTGCTGACGATCGAAGCTGCGGTGATGAACGGCAAGGGGAACATCATCCGCACGGGGCAACTCGGCGACGTGATGAAGGAGTCGGTCGAAGCTGCGCGCTCGGTCGTGCGTTCACGCGCCCGCCGCCTCGGCATCAAGGACGACATGTTCGAGAAGAAGGACATCCACATCCACGTGCCCGACGGCGCGACGCCCAAGGACGGACCGAGCGCGGGTGCAGCAATGACGACGGCCTTTGTCTCGGCGCTCACCGGCATCCCGGTGCACGCGGACGTGGCGATGACCGGCGAGATCACCCTGCGTGGCGAAGTCACTGCCATCGGCGGCCTGAAGGAGAAGCTGCTCGCGGCGCACCGCGGTGGCATCAAGAAGGTCATGATCCCCGAGGACAACGTCAAGGACTTGCAGGACATCCCGGAGAACGTCAAGAACCACTTGGAGATCATCCCGGTGAAGTGGATCGATCGCGTGCTCGAAGTGGCGCTGGAGTCGATGCCCAAGCCGCTGCCGGATGAAGACCCGGTGGCCGAGGCGGCTGCGGCCGCCAAGGCCGCGGAAGCGAAGGCAGCGACACCGGGCGATGTCCGCGCCCACTGATCGGCAAGGCCAAAAAGTCTGGCTATAATTTGGCCCTCTCGCGGGAGTAGCTCAGTTGGTAGAGCGCAACCTTGCCAAGGTTGAGGTCGAGAGTTCGAGACTCTTCTCCCGCTCCAGATAGCAGCACGAAAAGGGAAGCCGACCAGCTTCCCTTTCTCGTCTCAGGACTGATGACGATCGAGACGGCGCGGTAGCAAAGCGGTTATGCAGCGGATTGCAAATCCGTCCAGGGCGGTTCGACTCCGCCCCGCGCCTCCAGACAAAACAAAGCCCGGCTCTGCCGGGCTTTTTTGCATTCTCAGATCGCTACACGCGAAAGCGCCGAAACACGTTCAGCTGCTCAGCTCCAAAGATGCGAAAGTACGGAGAAGGACAAACGCAGATGATTGCTTGCGGGAACATCGACACCTATGAGCGCAGCCAGATACGACCTTCGCCAAAGGTCCACCAAAAGGCGTGATCCATGGAACGACGGATTCGAGAGCCTAGACGAAGAGCTGCTTCAGGACCGCGATCCAGAAGCAGTGCCGAACGCGCCAACGAGAGCTACCAACGAAACCGTCGCGCCCAGTTGTCGGCGCTTGTTCACCATCGCCTGAACCGTCCATAGTGTTGTGCCGTGGCGAAGCTCTCAGCTCTGACTTACTTCGCCACCGGCATCGCGAACTCCGCCCCCTTGCCGATGCTCGCCGGCCAGCGCTGCATCACGCTCTTCTGCTTCGTATAGAAGCGCACGCCTTCTTCGCCGTAGGCGTGCATGTCGCCGAACAAACTCTTCTTCCAGCCGCCGAAGCCGTGCCAAGCCATCGGCACCGGGATCGGCACGTTGATGCCGACCATGCCGACCTGGATGCGGCGCGAGAACTCGCGGGCGATGTTGCCGTCGCTGGTGAAGCAGGACACGCCGTTGCCGTAGGGGTGCTCGTTGACGAGCTTCACCGCTTCGGCAAAGTCATGGGCGCGCACGCAGGACAGCACGGGGCCGAAGATCTCTTCCTGGTAGATGCGCATCGAGGGCGTGACGCGGTCGAACAGCGTGCCGCCGGTGAAGTAGCCGCTCTCGTGCTGCGCCACTTTCAAGCCGCGGCCATCAACAACCAGCTTCGCGCCTTCCTTGACGCCTGTTTCGATGTAGCCCTCGATGCGAGCCAAGGCCTCTTTCGTGATCACCGGGCCCATCTCGGCGTCGGCGGCCATGCCGTTCTTGACCTTCAGCGTTTTCGCGCGCTCGGCCAGCAGCGGCACGATCTTGTCGGCCACGTCGCCGACCAGCACCGCCACCGAAATCGCCATGCAGCGCTCGCCCGCCGAGCCGTAGGCGCTGCCGATGAGGGCATCGACAGCCTGCTCGATGTCGGCATCGGGCATCACGACCATGTGGTTCTTGGCGCCGCCCAAGGCCTGCACGCGCTTGCCGTTCCTGGCGCCGGTTTCGTAGATGTACTGCGCGATCGGCGTCGAGCCGACGAAGGACAGCGCTTTCACGTCCGGGTGTTCGAGTAGCGCATCGACAGCCGCCTTGTCGCCCTGCACGACGTTGAACACGCCGTCGGGCAGGCCGGCCTGCTTGAACAATTCGCCGATGAAGACCGAGGGCGACGGGTCGCGCTCGCTCGGCTTCAGGATGAAGCTGTTGCCGCAGGCGATGGCCACCGGGAACATCCAGCACGGCACCATGCACGGGAAGTTGAACGGCGTGATGCCGGCCACCACGCCGAGCGGCTGGCGCAGCGTCCAGTTGTCGATCCCCGTGCTGACCTGGTCGGTGTAGTCGCCCTTCAACAGTTGCGGAATGCCGCAGGCGAACTCGACGATGTCGATGCCGCGCGTGACCTCGCCCTGCGCGTCGGAGAACACCTTGCCGTGTTCGGCGGTGATCATCGCGGCGATCGTGTCGCGGTGCTGGTTCATCAGTTCGAGGAACTTCAGCATCACGCGCGCGCGGCGGATCGGCGGGGTGTCTGCCCAGGCGGGGAAGGCGGCTTGCGCGGCTGCGACTGCCGCGTGCACTTCGGCTTTCGACGCTAGTGCGACTTGGCGTGCAACGGCGCCAGTCGCGGGGTTGAAGACGGGTTGCTCTCGGCCGCTCTTGCTGCCCGCTCGCACGCCTGCGATCCAGTGACCGACGGTGGTGGTCGGCGGTGAATGCTTCGGTGGCGCCCATGTTCGTCTCCTGTGTCGAAGGCCGAATCGTAGTCTCGTTGACAATGCGCTGCGCCCCGCCCGGGTGGTGAAATTGGTAGGTGAGGCCCGCGAGGGCGGGCCGAACGCGGACCTTGGTCCGCTGTGTCGCTGACAATCCACCGGGCAAAGCCCGGGTGGTGAAATTGGTAGACACAGCGGACTTAAAATCCGCGGCTTCTCGAAAGAGGGCGTGCCGGTTCGATCCCGGCCCTGGGCACCACACGAAAAGACACGATGCCCCTCTTCGCCCAAGAAGCCCTGAACCCTGGCGTCAAGAAGCGCGAGGTCTTCGGCTGGGCGATGTACGACTTCGCGAACTCGGGCTACACGACGGTGGTGCTGACCGCTGTCTTCAACGCCTACTTCGTCGGTGTGGTCGCCGATGGCGCCTCGTGGGGCACGCTGGCGTGGACGCTGACCCTCGCGCTGTCGAACTTCATCATCATGTTCACGATGCCGGCGATCGGCGCCTACGCCGACTTGCGCGCAGCGAAGAAGCGCCTGCTGATGCTGACCACGGCGGCGTGCGTCGTCAGCACGCTGGCGCTGTTCTGGGTCGGCCGAAGTGACGTAGCGCTGGCCGTCGTGGCGATCGTTCTGTCGAACCTTTTCTACGCGTATGGGGAGGCGCTGACTGCGGCCTTCCTGCCTGAACTCGCCAAGCGCGAGGCGCTGGGCAAAGTCTCAGGATGGGGCTGGAGCTTCGGCTACTTCGGCGGCATGTTGTCGCTGGGCCTGTCGCTGGCCTACGTGATCTGGGCGCAGAAGCAGGGGCAGAAGGCCGATCAGTTCGTGCCGGTGACGATGGTGATCACGGCAGCGGTGTATGGCGTCGCGGCGCTGGTGACGTTTGCGCTGCTGAAGGAGCGCGCAGTGCCGCAGGGCGGTGCATCGCACAGCCTGCGCGATTCGCTGGCGCGACTGCGCACCACGTGGCATCAAGCGCAGCGTTTCGAAGATTTCCGCTGGCTGCTGATCACGGCGCTGGCCTACCAGGCCGGCATCGGCGTCATCATCGCGCTGGCTGCGGTCTATGCCGAACAGGCGCTCGGTTTCAAGCAGACCGACACGATGATGCTGGTCTTCCTCGTCAACATCGCCTCGGCCGTCGGCGCGTTTGGATTCGGATACTGGCAGGACCGCACCGGCCACAAGCGCGCGCTGGCGGTCACGCTCGTCGGCTGGATCGTGATGTGCGGTCTGGCGGCACTCACGACCACCGCAGCGCTGTTCTGGGTGGCGGCGGTGATCGCCGGGTTGTGCATGGGCTCCAGCCAATCGGCCGGCCGCGCGATCGCGGGCCTGCTCGCGCCGCCGCAGCAACTCGCCGAGTTCTTCGGCTTGTGGACCTTTGCGACGCGGCTGTCGGCGATCGTCGGGCCGGTGACCTATGGGGTGGTGACCTGGGCGACGGCCGGCAACCATCGCATCGGCATCGCTTCGACAGCGGTCTTCTTCGTCATCGGCCTCGTGCTGCTGCGCCATGTGGATGTCGAGCGCGGCGCGAAGCAGGCATTGGAGAAGAATCTGGAGCCCGCGGTCTAAAATCGAACGGTCGTTCGTTTT
>CAVTWT010000039.1:0-79869 GCA_963738425.1 uncultured beta proteobacterium
CAACAACCACGCCGCCGGCACCACGAACATCGACAGCAGCGGCGCGGTGATCATGCCGCCGACCATCGGCGCGGCGATGCGCTGCATGACTTCGCTGCCGGTGCCGCCGCCGAACATGATCGGCAGCAGGCCGGCCAGGATCACGGCCACGGTCATCGCCTTGGGGCGCACGCGCAGCACCGCGCCGTCGCGGATCGCGTCGAGCAGATCGACTCGGCGCTCTGCCGCCGACGTGCGCTCCCAGCGCCTGCTTCAGGTACAGCAGCATGATGACGCCGAACTCGGCGGCCACGCCGGCCAGCGCGATGAAGCCGACCGCGCTGGCCACCGAGAGGTGGTGGCCGAGCGCCTACAGCAGCCAGAAGCCGCCGACCAGCGCGAACGGCAGCGTGGCCATGATCAGCAGCGCTTCGTCGATGCGCCGGAACGTGAGGTAGAGCAGCACGAAGATGATCAGCAGCGTGAACGGCACGACGAGCTTCAGCTGCGCCGCGGCGCGCTCGAGGTACTCGAACTGGCCCGACCAGGACACCGAAAAGCCGGCCGGCAGCTCCACCTTGTCGGCCACCGCGCGCTGCATGTCGCGCACCGCGACCGCGAGGTCGCGGCCGCGGATGTCGACGTAGATCCAGCCGGACAGGCGCGCGTTCTCGCTGCGCAGCATCGGCGGGCCGTCGGTGATGCGGATGTCGGCCACGTCGCCGAGCACCAGGCGCGCGCCGCGCTCGGTGACGATCGGCAGGCGCGCAGCTTGTCGAGCGAATCGCGCAGCTCGCGCGGGTAGCGCACGATGATCGGGAAGCGCTGCGGGCCTTCGACCGTCTCGCCGATGTTCTCGCCGCCGATGGCCGAGCTCACGACCGATTGCACGTCGGCGATGTTCATGCCGAAGCGCGCGGCGGCGTCGCGGTCGATGTCGACGTCGATGTAGCGCCCGCCGGTCAGGCGCTCGGCGAGCGCGCTCGACACGCCGGGCACGGTCTTCACCGCCCGCTCGATCGCCAGCGCCGATGCGGTCGATCGTCGGCCAGGTCCGGCCCCGCGACCTTGATGCCGACCGGGCTCTTGATGCCGGTGGCCAGCATGTCGATGCGGTTGCGGATCGGCGGCACCCAGATGTTGGTCAGGCCCGGCACGCGCACCGTGCGGTCGAGTTCGTCGATCAGCGCTTCGGGCGTCATGCCCGGCCGCCACTGGTCGCGCGGCTTGAACTGGATCGTCGTCTCGAACATCTCCAGCGGCGCCGGGTCGGTCGCGGTTTCGGCGCGGCCGGCCTTGCCGAACACGCTCTGCACCTCGGGCACGGTGCGGATCAGGCGGTCGGTCTGCTGCAGCAGCTCGGCCGCCTTGCCGGCCGACAGGCCGGGCAGCGCGGTCGGCATGTAGAGCAGGTCGCCTTCGTCGAGCGGCGGCATGAACTCGCCGCCGAGGCGCGTCAACGGCCACGCGCTCAGCGACGAGCACGACAGCGCGGCGATCACCAGCGTGGCCTTCGGCCACTGCAGCACCGCGTCGAGCAGCGGCCGGTAGATCGCGATCAGCGCGCGGTTGAGCGGGTTCGCGCGCTCCTCGGGGATGCGGCCGCGGATCAGGTAGCCCATCAGCACCGGGATCAGCGTCACCGCCAGCCCCGCGGACGCCGCCATCGCATAGGTCTTGGTGAAGGCCAGCGGCGCGAACAGCCGCCCTTCCTGCGCCTGCAAGCGTGAACACCGGCACGAAGGACAGCGTGATGATCAGCAGCGAGAAGAACAGCGCCGGGCCGACCTCGACGGCCGCGTCGCCGATCACGCGCCAGCGCTCTTCGCCGGCCAGCGTCTGGTTCGGATGCTCGTGCGCCCAGCGCTCGAGCTTCTTGTGCGCGTTCTCGATCATCACCACCGCCGCATCGACCATCGCGCCGATGGCGATCGCGATGCCGCCGAGCGACATGATGTTGGCGTTGACGCCCTGATGCTGCATGACGATGAAGGCGATCAGCACGCCCAGCGGCAGCGAGACGATGGCGACGAAGGCCGAGCGCAGGTGCAGCAGGAACAGGCCGCAGACCAGCGCGACGACGATGAACTCCTCGACCAGCTTGTTGCGCAGGTTGGCGACGGCGCGCTCGATCAGGCCCGAGCGGTCGTAGGTGGTGACGATCTCCACGCCCGGCGGCAGGCCGGGCTTCAGGGCTTCGAGCTTGGCCTTCACCGCGGCGATGGTCGGCCAGCGCGTTCTGGCCCGAGCGCATCACGATCACGCCGCCGGCGACTTCGCCCTCGCCGTCGAGCTCGCCGATGCCGCGCCGCATCTCGGGGCCGACCTGGATGCGCGCCACGTCGGCCAGGCGCACCGAGACGCCGGCGTCGGTGGTCATCAACGGCACGGCGCGAAAGTCGTCGAGCGAGTGCAGGTAGCCCGAGGCGCGCACCACGTACTCGGCCTCGCCGAGTTCGAGCACCGCGCCGCCGGCCTCCTGGTTGGCGCGCTTCAACGCCTCGATGACGCGGTTGTGCGACAGGCCGTAGGCCGCGAGGCGGTCGGGGTCGAGCACGACCTGGTACTGGCTGCACCATGCCGCCGACGCTCGCCACTTCGGCCACGCCTTCGACCGTCTTCAACTCGAAGCGCAGGAACCAGTCCTGCAGCGCGCGCAGTTGGCCCGCGTCCATCTTGCCGCTGCGATCGACCAGCGCGTACTGGTAGATCCAGCCGACGCCGGTGGCATCGGGCCCGAGCGCGGGCTTGGCATTGGCGGGCAGGCGCGACGTGCACCTGGTTCAGCAACTCGAGCACGCGCGAGCGCGCCCAGTACAGATCGGTGCCGTCGGCGAACAGCACGTAGACGAACGAGTCGCCGAAGAACGAATAGCCGCGCACCGTCTTCGCGCCGGGCACCGAGAGCATCGTCGTCGCCAGCGGATAGGTCACCTGGTCCTCGACGATGTGCGGCGCCTGGCCCGGCCACGGCGTGCGGATGATGACCTGCACGTCGGACAGGTCGGGCAGCGCATCGACGGGCGTGCGCATCAGCGACACCACGCCCCAGGCGCTGACCATCGCGGTGGCCAGCAGCACGAGGAAGCGGTTGGCGATCGACCAGCGGATCAGGCGCGCGATCATGGCTTGGTCACTCCGCTCGCGGCGGCATCGCTCGGATTCAGGCGCGACTCCACCGCCTTCAAGCTGGCCTCGGAATCGATCAGGAACTGCGACGACACGACCACGCGCTGGCCCGCTTGCAAGCCCTTGCGGATCGCCGTCTGGCCGCCGCTCTCGATGCCGGTCTCGACCTCCACCGGCCGGAAGCGCCCGCCGTCTTCGGCCACCATCACCACCGAGCGCGTGCCGGTCTGGATCACCGCGTCGCTCGGCACCAGCAGCACCTTGTCGGCTTGCAGATCGGCGAAGCTCATCGACACCGTCATGCCGGGCACCAGGCGCAGGCCGGCGTTGTTGAGTTCGACGCGCGCCTTGATCGTGCGCGTGGCGGGGTTGACGTCGGGCAGCAGCGATTGCACGCGGCCGGTGAAGGCGAAGCCCGCCAGCGCCGGCGTGGTCGCGCGCACCGGCGTGCCGGGCTTGAGCAACGCGGCCTGGCTCTCCGGCACCTCGGCCTGCGCCCACACGGTCGCCGTGCCGCCGATGCGCACCAGCGTCGCGCCCGCGGCCACCGCCATGCCTTCGCGCACCATCACCTCGGTGACCAGTCCGCCGATCGGCGCGCGCACGGTGGTGCGGGCCTGCACGCGGCCGCTCTGCTCGACCTGCGCGATCTGCGCTTCGACCATGCCGGCCAACACGCATGCGCTGGCGCGCGGCGTCGATCAGCGGCGCCATGTCGCTCGACGTCGAGCGCCGCAACGACAGGAACTCCTCCTGCGCCGCCACCCAGTCGGGCACGAACAGTTCGGCCACCGGCGCACCGGCGGCGATGCGGTCGAACTGCGCACGCGCGTAGAGCTTCTCCACCACGCCAGCTGCGCGCGCCGCGACGACCGCCTGGTCGCGCTCGTTCCACGCGATGTTGCCGACAGCCGTGACCTTGGGCGCAATCGTGCCTTCGCTGACGACCGCCGTGGCCAGGCCGAGGTTCTGCTGCACGCGCGGACTGACCGTCACCGTGCCCTGGTCGCCGCCGCCCGCGCCGGCATAGACCGGCACCAGCATCATGTCCATGAACGGCGACTTGGCCGGCGCGTCGAAGCGTTTGCCAGGCACCATCGGGTCCTGGTAGTACAGCACCGCGCGGCCGGTGGCCGGGTCGATGTCGCCGGCCTTCAGGCCTTGCGCGATGTGGCGCCTGGTGGCGGCTTCGCCTTGCGGGATCGTCCACGCCGACGGGTCGGCCGAGGCTGATGATGTTGCGGTCGGCGCTGCGGCCATGTTCCAGCCGCGGTTCATGCCGATGAAGTAGGCGCCGATGCCGGTGCCAACCAGGGCGGCCAGCGCGGCGGCTGCGATCAACGCGGTGTTGCGCTTCATGGGGTGACTCCTGCAAACAGCGTGTTCAGTTGGGCCCAGGCGCGGGCGGCGTCGGTGTCCTGCTGCAGGCGCTCGATGCGCGCGCCGAGTTCGGCGCGCCGCGCTTCGAACAGCGCGGCCAGCGTGCCGTTGCCGGCGCGGTAGGCCGACAGCGCCAGGCGCGTGCGCTCCTCGGCCAGCGGCAGCAGCTCGCGCTCGTGCAGCGCGCCGCGGTCGAGCGCGCTGCGCCACTCGGCTTGCAACGCCGCCCGGCGCGCGCGCTGCTCGCGCTGCGCGTCGTCCTGCTCGGCGCGCGCGCGTTCGAGCGCGGCGCTGCGCGCCGCCACCTCGCGGTCCTGGCGCTCGGCGCGTCGACGTCGTCAGCGGCACCGACAGCGTGACGCTGACCATGTTCGAGTACTGCGGTCCGCGCTGGCTGAACATCAGCTCGGCGCTCCAGTCGCCTTGGCGTTCGCTGCGGGCAGCGGCCACGTCGGCTTCGGCGCGCGCGATGTCGCGCGACAGCGTGGCCAGCATCGGCGTTGTGTCGATCGACTCGCTCAGCTTGGCGAGCCGACTCACGTCCGGCCGCTCGCCGAGCGCCCAGCGCGCCGCGTCGGCACCGACATAACGTTCGAGCATCACCTGCGCCTGCATGAGGCGGGCCTGCACGCCGGCCATGCGGTCGCCGTGCGTGGCCAGCTCGGCGCGCGCCGCCAGCACGTCCGCGAGCGTGCCGCGCCCGCCACGGTAGGCGGCTTCGGCGGCTTCGACGGCGAGCCGGTTCTGCTCGTGCTGGCGCAGGAGCAGTTCGCGCAAGCGTTCGAGGTCATGGCGTTCGAGCCAGGCCAGCGCGGTGGCCTGGCGCAGCGCGGCCTGGCGTTCGTCGCGCTGCGCGATGGCCACGGCCGCCTCGGCCTCGAAGCCGGCCGCGCGCGCGCGCCGCTTGTCGTCGCGCGTGAACTCGCGGGCGATGCCGATGTTGCGCATCGTCATGAAGTCGCGCGTCAGGCTGAAGCGCTCGGCCCGTCGATCGGCAGGTTGGCGACGCCGACGCGCAGCACCGGGTCGGGCAACTGCGCCGCGGCGACGGCGCGCTCGCGCGCGGCGCTGGCCACGGCCTCTTGGGCGCGCAAGGCCGGCGCTTGCTCGGTGGCGCGGCGCAGCGCGTCGTCGAAGGCGAGTCGCGGCGCTTGCGCCGCGGCGTTGGCACAGAGCAGGCTGATGGCCAGCGCCAGCAGCGCGCGCTGGCAGAACAGGGATCGTTGCATGGTGGTTCCCGAAAGACATCACCGCCTTGTGGCGGCAAGCCGGGCGCACGGCTGCACGCCCTGCGCCCGCACGACAGTCAGGAACGCTTCAATCCCGGTGGCGGCCGAAAGTGATCCACAGCGGCGGCGGCCGCGTGCGCAGCGGTGCGCGGCGGACGGCCGGGCGCGTCTGCGGCGGCAGCGGGAACGATCGCAACAGCGCCGCCTGCAGCGGCACGGCGGCGGCGAAGTCGATCGCCGAGCGCTTGCCGTCGAGACCTTGCGCATCGCCTTGCACGAAGGCCTTGCACAGGGCTGGCGACTCACGGTCCATTTGCTCGCAGGGCGTTTGGGCCGAGGCTGCGGCGCTGCTCGTCAGTTGCGGGCAGCGGTAGAAGGCCAGCGCCGCCTGGGCGCAGAGCAGGGCGGCCAGCGCCAGCAGAACCACGCTGGCCCGCGAGCGGCGCAGTGCGGCAAAGAGATCGTGACCCAGCGTGCGCTTCATCGCTCGTGGTGCGGGGCGGCCAGGCCGCGCGCGATCGGGCCGAGATGGCGCACGCCATCGGCAATGACGTAGAGGGCAGCCAGCGCCGCCAAGGCGCAGGGTGCCCACGGTGCCCATTGCGCTGCCGCCAACAGCGCGGCCGGCGCGCCGAGGGCGGCGGCCAGATGCAGCAGCGATACCTCGCGCCACGCCAGGCCACCGAGGGCCACCACCGGTGCCAGGACCAGGGCCAGCGCCGGTACGGCGCCGTGGCCCACGGGCCACCAGCCCAGGAAGACGCTGCTGGTGTGCGCGGCGAGCAGGCCGCCGGCGACAACCAGCAGCGCGCCGCCGAGCAGGCAACGCAAGCAGGCGTGGGCACGATCGGCAGCGTCGTCCAGCCGGTCCTCCATGCGCGCAGCCAGCAGCAGCACGCCGGCGGCGAGCAGCGCGCAGTCGCGCAGCGCCACGCCGACAGCGAGCAGGATCCCGGCGCGGACGGCGTTGTTCATCGGTGAGGCTGGCTCAGGCGTGGCTGGCGAAGACGGCCGTGCTGCCGTCCTTGCGCAACAGCAGCACGTCGAAGCGATCGCGCCGGCCACCGTATTCAGGGCCATCCATGCCGGGTGAGCCGACGGGCATGCCCGGCACGGCCAGGCCCACGGCCGATGGGCGTTCGGCGAGCAGGCGCCGGATGTCGCGCGCCGGCACATGGCCTTCGATCGCGTAGCCGCCGACGAGCGCGGTGTGGCACGAGCCGAGGGCGGCCGGGATGCCGAGGCGGCCGCGCATGCCGGTGTTGCCGACGTCGCTGACCTTGACCGCGAAGCCGTTGGCTTCGAGGTGCGCCACCCAGTCCTTGCAGCAGCCACAGCTCGGGCTCTTCCAGACTTCGACCAGGGTGCGCTCGGCAGCCCTGGTCCACGTCGCGGCCGGCAGGCTCGCCCAGGCCGCAGCGGCGATCAGCCAGCGGCGCCTCAGCGGGTTCATGGCGCCGGCCACCGCCGGTGTTGCTTCAAACTTGTCGTCATGTCTCAAGATTGTCCTCCGATCGAAAAAAGCATCTGCACTTGAACAACGCCCTGGTCCTCGGACCGTTTGTCCTGCCGTATTCGCTGCTGCTCGCCTTCGCCGCAGTGGCTGCGGCGCTGGTTGTCGGCAATCGCATCGGCGCCAAAGCCGGCATCGCCGTCGAGCCGGCTGTGTGGAAGACGATTCTGCTCGGGCTGCTCGTGGCCCGCCTCGCCTTTGTCTGGGAGTTCCGCTCGGCGTACTGGGCGTCGCCGCTGGACATGCTTGACATCCGGGACGGCGGATGGAGCCCGACCGCCGGCTTCGTGGGTGCCTGGCTCTTTGCGCTCAGCCGCACAGGCCAGCCGGCCGCGCTGAAGAAGGCGCTGCGTTCGGCGCTGATGACAGGAACCGTCATCTGGGCAGTTGGCGCGGTCGCGCTGTCGGTGCGACCCGATACCGGGCAAGCGCTGCCCGCACTCGAGTTGACGTCGCTGGAGGGCCGGCCGATGAATCTTGTCGAGTTCAAGGGCAAGCCGACCGTGGTCAACCTGTGGGCCACCTGGTGTCCGCCTTGCGTGCGCGAGATGCCGGTGCTGCAGCAGGCTCAGGTCGAGCGTCCCGGCGTGAACTTCGTCTTCCTGAACCAAGGAGAGTCTGCCGAACAGGTGAGCGCCTGGCTGCAAGCCCGCCGGCTGCCGATGCGCAACGTCCTGATCGATGCCAACCGGCAAGCCAGCGCCGCCTTCAAACAACGCGCACTGCCGACGACGCTGTTCTTCGACGCCCAGGGACGGTTGGTGAGCACGCGAGTCGGCGAGCTTTCGTCGGCCACGCTGACCGAAAGGCTGCAAGCGCTGGCCGAGTGAAGACCCACCGCGTCTTCCTCGAAGGCCACTGCCGGTGCGGTCCATCTAGAGTCGCGCCGTGCGCAGGCGCAGCGCGTTGACGATCACCGACGCCGAGCTCAGGCTCATCGCCAGCGCGGCGATCATCGGCGAGAGCAGCCAGCCGGTGGCCGGGTAGAGCACGCCGGCGGCCAGCGGCACGCCGAGGGCGTTGTAGACGAAGGCGAAGGCCAGGTTCTGCTTCATGTTGGCGACCGTCGCCACCGACAGCGCACGTGCCGTCGCGATGCCGCGCAGGTCGCCCTTGACGAGCGTGACCTGGGCGCTGTTCATCGCCACGTCGGTGCCGGTGCCCATGGCGATGCCGACATCGGCTTTGGCCAGCGCCGGGGCGTCGTTGATGCCGTCGCCGGCCATCGCGACGATGCGGCCTTCGGCTTGCAGTTTCGAGACGAGCTGCAACTTGTCGGCGGGTTTGACTTCGCCGTGCACTTCGTCGATGCCCAGCCGCTGGCCGACGGCGCGCGCGGTGGTCAGGCCGTCGCCCGTGGCCATGACGATGCGCAGGCCAGCGCTGCGCAGCGTGGCCAGGGCGGCCGGCGTCGTCGCCTTGACCGGATCGGAGACGGCGAGCAGGCCGGCGAGTTGCTTGTCGACGGCCAGGTGCATCACGCTGGCGCCTTGCGCGCGCAGCGCTTCGGCGTCACGCGCCAGCGACGAGACATCGATGCCGAGCTGCTGCATCAGCGTGCTGTTGCCGAGTGCGAGCGAGCGGCCGGCGACGATGCCGCGCACGCCGATGCCCGATTCGGAATCGAAACGCTCGGGCTTGTCGAGCGCCAGCCCCCGATCGCGTGCCGCGGTCACGATCGCGGCGGCCAGCGGATGTTCGCTGCCCTGGTCGAGACTGGCCGCCAGGCGCAGCACCTCGCTCTCGCTGAAGCCGCCGCTGCCGAGCGCGCGCTCGAAGCTCGGCCGGCCCTCGGTCAGCGTGCCGGTCTTGTCGACGATCAGGGTGTCGATCTGGCGCAGCTTCTCGATCGCGGCGGCGTCACGGAACAGCACGCCGTTCGTTGCGCCGCGGCCGCTGGCGACCATGATCGACATCGGCGTGGCCAGCCCCAACGCACAGGGGCAGGCAATGATCAACACCGCCACCGCGTTGATCAGGCCGTAGACCCAGCGCGGCTCGGGGCCGAAGAAGCCCCAGGCGAACAAGGTCAGCAGCGCGATCGCGACCACGCCGAGCACGAAGACGCCGGCCACCTGGTCGGCCATCGCTGCATCGGCGCGCGCGAGCGCTGCGCCAGCGCCACCATCTGCACGATCTGCGCGAGCACAGTGGCCGAGCCGACATGCTCCGAGCGCATCACCAGCGCGCCGCTGGTGTTCATGCGTCGCGCCGATCAGCTTGTCGCCGATGCGCTTGCTGACCGGCAGCGGCTCGCCGGTCAGCATCGATTCGTCGACCGCACTCTGGCCCTCGACGACGACGCCATCGACCGGCACCTTCTCGCCCGGCCGCACGCGCAGCCGGTCGCCGACATGCACCTGCGCCAGCGGCACATCCGACTCGCTGCCGTCGGCGGCGATGCGGCGCGCCGTCTTCGGCGCCAGGCCGAGCAGCGACTTGATCGCCGCCGAGGTCTGCGAGCGCGCCTTCAGCTCCAGGATCTGGCCGAGCATCGTCAGCGAGATGATCACCGCCGCGGCTTCGAAGTACACAGCGACGCGGCCCATCGACAGGAACGAGGCCGGGAACACGACCCGGCGCCACGGTGGCGACGACGCTGTAGGTGAAGGCCGCGCCGGTGCCGAGCGCGATCAGCGTCCACATGTTCGGGCTGCGGTTGACGACCGACTGCGCGCCGCGCACGAAGAACGGCGCTCCCGTCCACAGCACCAGCGGCAGCGTCAGCACGAGCTCGATCCAGCTCTGCGCGGCCATGGAGAACCAGCCGAGCCGGTGGCCGAACATCGCCAGCAGCGTGACGACCGCGGTGAAGGGCAGCGTCCACCAGAAGCGGCGCTGGAAGTCGATCAGCTCGGCGTTCTCGCCTTCTTCGAGCGTCGGCAGCACGGGCTCCAGCGTCATGCCGCACTTGGGGCAGTTGCCCGGCCGGTCCTGGCGGATCTCCGGGTGCATCGGGCAGGTGTAGATCGTCGCCGCACCGGGCGGCCGCACCGGCGTTGCTGCCGGCGCGGACGGCAGTCGTGGTCCGGGCGTCCATCACTTCGATGGCGGCGCCGCGGGCATGCGGTCCATCATCATCTGCATCATCGACTGCATCATCTCCATGCGCTTTTCCATCATCTGCTGATGGCCGGCCCCGTCGCCCGACATGGCGCCCATGCCCCTCATGCCGCCGGGGCCCATGCCGCCCATCATGGCCATGCCGTCCTGCATCAGCTTCATGTGCTCGGCCATCAGGGCGTTGCGTTCTTCCGGTGTGCGCGCGCGGGCCATCTTGTCGTGCATCTCGCGCATCGACTTCATGTGCGTGTCCATCATGGCCATGCGGTCGGTCATGGCCGCCGGTGGCGAGGCCATGCCGGGCATGCCGCCGGCGGCGGGGGCCGGAGTCATCGGAGCGCAGGCGCTCAAGGTGGCGACGAGTGCGGCGGCGAGGGAAATCTTGCGAAGCGAGTTCATGGTGTGCTCCTGATGGCGAGAGGGGGGTGGAGAGGGACCAGCGAAGGGGGTCGTGACACCGGCGCGCCGCTACCCGAGGCCGGGTCGCGCGCCGGCGTGGTCGAGCCGCTACAGCGTCAGCCGCAGGAAACGAAGGACCACCGAGACGCTGGGTGGTGGCGAGGTCCTTGTTTGCGGACGCCGCTCAGGCGCAACCGGATCGCTGGCCCAAGCGGCTGCGAACGCGTGGATCGCAGGAGGCCACGCCGCGCCGTCCGACGAGCGCGGCGGTTCCGCCTTCGGCACGAGGCTTTGCTGCACGCCGCAGAGGCTCTCGCAGCCGTCCGGCATCACGCCGCAATCGTGCGGATCGGCTTCGCCAGGCCCGTGTTGCGATTGCTCATACCCGCCGGCGTGCGGCGGCGGCTCATGCTGAACGCAGGCATTGGCCCACCCCACGATGAAGCCGAACAGACCCAACAGGAGCAGAGCCTTGGCGGCCCAGCTTGTGCGGAGGCGGCGGCGCATGGAGGTCATGACAGCTTGCATGCTAGGCCTCGCATCCGCGCGCTGCTTGACTTCCGTCAACCCACGGCGCGACGGCTCATCGAACGACCTGCAGATCGGTCACGGTGAACTTGCCGGCCTCGTTGACGGCTTTGAACTTCACCTTGTCGCCGGGCTGAACGCTGTCCAGCACCGCCTTGTCCTTGACGTTGAAGACCATCGTCATCGGTGGCATGTCGAGGCTTTTGATTTCGGCATGCTTGAGTGTGATCTTCGATTGCGCCTTGTCGACCTTGCGCACTTCGCCTTCGGTCATGTCGGCGCCTTGCGCCAACGTCGAAACCGAAGAAGCCGCCAGTGTCGCAGTGGCCAGAAAACGTTTGAGGGAAATGGTCATGATGTTTCTTTCACAGGAAGTTGCCGCGATCACGCGCTGACGACGATCCGACCGACCATGCCGGCTTCGTAGTGGCCGGCGATCAGGCAGGCGAACTCGAACTCGCCGGCGCGGTTGAAGGTCCAGATGATTTCGGACTTGCCGCCGGCGGCCACATGCGCCATCCAGGGCTCGTCATGCTCCATGTTCGGGAACTTCTTCATCAGCTGGTAGTGCGCGGCGTTCTCCTCCTTGGTGCCGATCACGAACTCGTGCAACACGCGGCCGTTGTTGCTGGCGGTGAAGCGGATCGTTTCGTTCAGCCTGGCGTCGATGCGATCGGGGCTGAAGCGCATCGTGTCGAGCATCCGGCAGTCGATGGTGCGCTTGACGTCCTTGGCATTGCCGGCGATACCCCAGTCCTTCTGTTCTTTCTTGACGACGCCGGCTTTCTTGGCGTGGGGCTTGTCGGTGTGGGCCGACGCCGTGCGGGCCGCGGTCAACAGGCCGGCACCAAGCATGGCACCGATCATCTTGCGTTTGCTGTGCTGCTTCATCGATCGTCTCCTTGGAAAATCATCGGGGTCTTCACTGCGTGGGGTCAATGGCCGCTGTGGCCTTGGGGCTTGCGCACGCGCACTTCGGTTTCTCGCTTCGGTGCGGCGGCGGTTGCCGGCTTGTCGGCAGCAAAGCGAGCTGGCTCTGCAAGCGGGCCGTTCCATTCGTAAGCCACCGTGCCCGCGGGATGCTTGAACCAGCCCGGGTCTTTGTAGTCCCCCGCCTTCTGGTCCGCGCGCACCTTGACGACGCTGAACATGCCGCCCATGCCGACCGCGCCGAAGGGCCCGGTGCCGGTCATCATCGGCGCGGTGTTGTCGGGCAGCGGCATCTCCATCTCGGTCATGTCGTGCATGCCACGCTCGCTCATCGCCATGTAGTCAGGCACGAGGTTGGTGATCTGCTTGACGACGCCGCGGTGATCGACGCCGATCATCGTCGGCACGTTGTGGCCCATCGCATTCATCGTGTGGTGGCTCTTGTGGCAGTGGAACGCCCAGTCGCCTTCTTCGTCGGCGAGGAACTCGAGCTGCCGCATCTGGCCGACGGCGATGTCGGCGGTGACCTCGGGCCAGCGCGAGCCCTTCGGCGTCGGCCCGCCGTCGGTGCCGCTGACGACGAACTCGTGGCCGTGGAGGTGGATCGGGTGATTCGTCATCGTCAGGTTGCCGATGCGCAGGCGCACCTTGTCGTTCTTCCTCACGACGAGCGGGTCGATGCCCGGATAGATGCGGCTGTTCCAGCTCCACAGGTTGAAGTCGAGCATCGTCATGATCTTCGGCGTCGCGCTGCCCGGCTCGACGTCGTAGGCGTTGAGCAGGAAGCAGAAGTCGCGGTTCACTTCGTCGATCAGCGGATGTTTTTGTTTGGGATGCGTGACCCAGAAGCCCATCATGCCCATCGCCATCTGCACCATCTCGTCGGCATGCGGGTGGTACATGAAGGTGCCCGGCCGTCGTGCGACGAACTCATAGACAAACGTCTTGCCGGGCTCGATGGCCGGTTGTGTCAGCCCCGTCACGCCGTCCATGCCGTTGGGCAGGCGCTGGCCGTGCCAATGCATGCTCGTAACTTCGGGCAGGCGGTTGGTGACGAACAGGCGTACGCGGTCGCCTTCCACGACCTCGATCGTCGGGCCGGGGCTCTGGCCGTTGTAGCCCCACAGATGCGCCTTGAAGCCGGGCGTCATCTCGCGCACAACGGGCTCGGCGACCAGATGAAATTCCTTGACGCCGTTGTTCATGCGCCAGGGCAGGGTCCAGCCATTCAGCGTGACGACGGGGTTGTAGGGCCGGCCTGTGTTGGGCACCAGCGGCGGCATCGTGTCGGGCTTGTCCTGCTGCACCGGCTCGGGCAACGCAGCCATCGCGACCTTGCTGACGGCCGTGGCCGAGGCGGCGATCGCGGAAGCGCCGAGGAAGTGGCGTCTTGTTGTGCTCATGTCAGTGCGCCTCGCCGTCGCCGGCACTCATTGATTTGCTCGGGCCGGCCATCGGCGTCATCGACGGCTTGCCGATCAGCGCCATGTCGAGGTCGGCCTCGGCCAACCAGAAGTCGCGTTGCGCATCGATCGCGGCGTTGACGCTGGCGATCTGCAAACGCGCATCGGCCAGCAGCTCGAAGACGCCGATCAGCATGCCGTTGTAGCGCAGCACGTTCTCGTCGAGCACGCGTTTTCTCAGCGGCACGATCTCGTCGCGGTGGTGCTTGGCGATGTCGAACGCCGTTCGGTATGCGCCATAGGCCTCGCGCACTTCGGAGCGTGCATCGATGGCGGCTTGTTCGGCGAGCAGCAGGGCCTGGCGCTGCACGTGTTCGGCTCGTGTGGCTTGCGCGCCGCCGTCGAAGAGCGGCAGCGTGAAGCCGATTTCGACGCCGCGTTGTGTCGGCCCTTCGTTCGAGCTGTTGCGCTCGACGCCGAGTTCGAGCCCGTCGGCAAAGCGCGACGTGCGCGCCAGCCCGAGTTGCGCCGTGCTCTGCTGCGTCGCCAGCCGCGCGCCTTGCACGTCGAGCCGCTGCGCCAGCGCCATGCGCTCGACGTCGGGCAAGTCCTTTGCGCTCGGCGGCAGATCGGGCAGGCGCTCGGGCAACAGGAAGGCGGTCTGCGTGCCCCACAAGCCCAGCGCTCGCGTCAAGCGCTCGCGCGCTGCGCGCTCTGCCTGTTCGGCGCGCGCCACGCCGAGCGCGGCGTCGGCATAAAAGGCCTGCTCTCGCGAGCGCTGCAACGTGCTGAAGTTGCCGACCTGCTGCATGCGCCGCGCCAGTTCGGCGCTGGCTTCGGCGGCGCGCATCACTTGCTGCGCATAACGCACGCCCTCTTGTGCGGCCACGGCCTGCACCCAGGCCTTGCGCGCCGCCATGCCGTGTTCGAGCACGCGCACCGCGACTGCGCTTTGCGTGGCCTCGAAGCGAGAGCGGGCGGCGTCGCGCAGCCACGGCATGGCGATCACTCGGGCCAGACTGAAATGAAAGCTGCGCTCGATCTCGCGCTCGCCGCCAGCTTTGAATTTTCCGAACGAGAAGCCAGGGTTGGGCAGGCGTGAGGCCTGCACGAGATCAGCCTCGCTGATGCCGAGATCATGAAAGCTGGCTTGCAGGCCGCGGTGGTTGAGCAGCGCGATCTGCACCGCGGCGTCGGCCGTCAGCGGCGCGCGCAACAGCTCGGCGACGCGGGCGTCGATGCCGTCGCGCTCGGCGTCGCTGCGGGCCCAGACCAGGTTCTTGTTGGCCAGGCGTTGTTGCGCCGCCTGCTGCGCGGGGCCGAGACCACTGTCGGTGCTGAAGCCGGCGCAGCCGGCGAGCAGCGTGGCGGCGAGGGGGGAGATCAAGAACTTCATTGCGCGATTCAGTGCCGATGCGCTGGCGCTGGCGCTGGCGTGGCCGGCCGCGTGGCCCGCTCCGGTGCCGATGCGGGCGCTGATGACGGTGATGGCGCCGGCGTCGCTGCGTTGGCTTCACGCGCGTACGCGCGCCAGCCGCCGATGCGTTCGACCGCATCGTTGGCGTCGCGCCACGCCAGCGGCGGCGACTCGGCCGCCAGCCTCTTGTAGCCCGTGAAGGCAGAGCGATAGACCAGCGGCGTGGTGGCCGCTTTGGCATCGAGCGGATCGGCGCGCGTTGCGCTCTGCGCCATCGCCGTGGCCGGCAACAACAGCGCTGCCAGCAGCGCGGTGACAGTGATCTTCATGGAACCTCACAACAACGAGCGATGAAACGTCGCGGCGAAACGCCGCGGCATCGGTCGGGGGCAGGCGATGCCGCGCTCAGCGCGGCAGGCCGCTCAGGCGAGGGAGGTTCGAGGCGGCCGGAACAGGCCGTCGGGGGCACGCGGTTCGAGGGCGACGGACGCTGCGGCTGGCGGCAGCGCTTCGTGCATGTCGGCCAGCGTTACCGAGGTTGGCGCGGCTTGAACCACCGTGGTGTGGCAGAGCTCGCACATCGAGCAGGTGGCCGGCGAGTCGCCACCGTCGGCGACAGCGTCTTGCGGCGCCGCATGGCAAGGCATCACGGACACGTCCGTTGCTGCAGCGCCGGTCACCGCGGCGGGCTGCATGTCGCCCATCGAGATCGGCATCAGCACCGCAGCCCAGCCACGCACCGGCAGGAGCGCAATCGCGATCCAGAGCAGGGCAGTGGAGAAGCGGCGGGACAGACGGGGCATGGATGGGAGGATAGCCGGTTCGCCATCCGAGTGCAGCTGACGGTCGATGGTTCCGCGAGTTCGGCGGGCCTTCCTACAATCCGCGGCATTGTTTGCACAGTGAGCGCTGCCATGACCACCTCTACCCACCAAGCCGTCGATGTCAGCCAGATCGCGCCGCGCGAGAAGGCCGAGATCCTGGCGCAGGCGCTGCCCTACATCCGCAAGTTCCACGGCAAGACACTGGTCATCAAGTACGGCGGCAATGCGATGACCGATCCGTCGCTGCAACAGGACTTTGCCGAGGACGTGGTGCTGCTGAAGCTGGTCGGCATGAACCCGATCGTCGTCCACGGCGGCGGACCGCAGATCGAAGGCGCGTTGAACCGCCTGGGCAAAAAGGGTCACTTCATCCAGGGCATGCGCGTCACCGATGAAGAGACGATGGAAGTCGTCGAGTGGGTGCTGGCCGGCCAGGTGCAGCAGGACATCGTCGGCCTCATCAATTCGGTGGGTGGCAAGGCAGTGGGCCTGACGGGCCGCGACGGCGGCCTGATCCGGGCCAAGAAGCTGAAGATGGTGGACAAGGACGATCCGAGCAAGGAGCATGACGTGGGCCTGGTGGGCGACATCAGCGCCATCGATCCGGCGGTGGTCAAGGCGCTGCAGGACGACCAATTCATCCCCGTCATCAGCCCGATCGGCTTCGGCGAAGACAACGAGAGCTACAACATCAACGCCGATGTCGTGGCCAGCAAGCTGGCGATGGTGCTCAAGGCCGAGAAGCTGATGATGCTGACGAACACGCCGGGCGTGCTCGACAAGGAGGGCAAGCTGCTCACCGATCTCACGGCACGCCGCATCGACGAGCTGTTCGCCGACGGCACGATCTCCGGCGGCATGCTGCCCAAGATCGCTGGTGCGTTGGATGCTGCGAAGAGTGGCGTCAACGCGGTGCACATCATCGACGGCCGTGTGCCGCATGCGATGCTGCTGGAGATCCTGACGGATCAGGCCTACGGCACCATGATCCGATCTCACTGAGAGCGGTCACCCGCCCGACTTCCCCAACCCGTTCTCCCGTCCCATCACGATCGCCTGCGAGCGGTTCTCGACTTCGAGCCGGTCGAACAGGGCGGTGATGTGGTTGCGCACGGTCTTCTCGGACAGGCCGAGCATGGCCGCGATCTGCGCGTTGTCGCGGCCTTGGGCCATCAGGTCGAGCAGGCTCAGCAGGCGCGGCGTCAGCGCAGCGATGCGCGGGTCCGCGTTGGGCGCTGTGCCGGCGGGCAGAAAATCTTCGATCGCCGCCAGCGCGCGCTCCCAGCCAGGCTCCGAGCCGAGCAGCAGGTGGTTGCCGCTGTCGATCGGCACGTACTGCGCGCCAGGGATGCGCGTGGCGATCAGGCGGCCTTCTTCGACCGGCACACGCGCATCGCGCGAGCTGTGCAGCACGAGCGTCGGGCAGCGCACGCGCTCGAGCAAGGCCGTGACGTCGATGGTGTTGAACTCGCGCATGAAACGCGCCGCGTTTTTGGGCGAGGTCGAGATGCGCTCGAGCTCGTTGAACCATTGATGCTGCTCCGGCGTGCCGCCGGGGATGAACTGCGTGGTGAAGAACTGGCGGAACGAAGGGTCGGCCTTGCCCCAGCCGATCTCGGCCAGGCGGGCCATCATTTCGGCTTCTTCCATCTGCTGCGGCGTGGTGCTGCGGATCAGGCGGCCGCGCGCATAACCGCCGTGCAGCACGAGGTGCGTCACGCGTTCGGGGTGCTTGACGGCGTAGGCGATGGCGATCGACGCGCCTTGTGACAGGCCGAGCAGCGCAAAGCGCTCGGCGCCGGTGGCATCGACGACGGTTTCCAGATCGCGCACCCAACTGTCGAAGGTGAGCTCGGGCACGTCCCAGTCCGAGAGGCCGCAGCCGCGCTCGTCGTAGCGCACGAGCTGAAAGCGTTGCGACAACTCTTGCAGCAGGTGGCGCCAGACCGGGCTTTCCCAATCGTGCTCCAGGTGCGACAGCCACGTCGCCGCCTTGATCAGCGTGTGGCCGCGGCCGCTGGCGGCATACGCCAGGCGCACGCCATCATGGCTGCGGGCAAAGCGGATTTGCTGCGTGGGTTTGGACATGAGCGCGCGACGGCCGCCGATTTTGCCCCGATGGCGGGCCGCGGTGGGCGCGGCGGGGCCACGGTCCCGTGCCGCAGGCGCATCGTGCGGCGCGCACGCAACCGTTTGGGGCCGCGGCCTGCTGACGCGCCAGTGGCGCCGCGCCACAGTGGCGGTGCATGACCGCTCGTCTGATCCTCTTGCGCACCCGCCTGCGTCCGGCGTTCTGCGCCGCCGTGGCATGGGCAGCTCTGTTGGCTGGCGTTGCGCTCGTTGTCGCGCCAACGGCGCTGCTGGGCGGCGCCTGGCCGCCGCTGCACGCCCGTTGCATCGGCGCGATGCTCCTGTCGCTGGCGGTGGCGCTCGACCTGGCGCGGCGCGCGCTGGATCCGGCCGCGCTGCGCATGCCGCTGATCGCGTTGGCGGGGTGGAGTCTGTCGAGCGCCGTGCTCTCGATAGCGACCGGCGGCGCGCTGTGGCTGTGGGCTCTCGCTGCCGTCGGCAGCGCAGCGCTGGTGTTCGCGCGTATCGAGAGCGACCCGCCGGCACCGGCGCAGCAGGCCGATGGGGCTTGGCGCGCGTTCGCTTTGCTCGCCGTGCTTGCGGCGGGCCAGATGCTCGTCGGGGCGGACCGCTTGGCCGCGCACTGGCCGTGGCGCCTGCCTGAGCCTTTCGTTGCCCAGTACGCACCGCTGTCTCTGGCCTGGGGCCTCGCTGCCTGGCTGGTGTCGAGCGAGCGTCGGCGCTATGTGCGCTTGCCGGTGTTGTGGGGCCTGTTGATCTGGGCCTGGGGCGTGCTGCTGGTGTCGCTGTGGCACGCCGCGGCGTTCAAGTGGGAGAGCCCGCTGGCGTGGCTGTGGTTTGCCGCGTTCGCTGCGCTGGGCCTGCTCGCAGCGCGCCGCCTGTGGCCCGCCTGGCCGCAGCACTTTCGCCGCGGCATGGGGCTGGTGTCCCATGACAGCGGGACCGGCCCGCCGCGACAGTAAGCACCGTGGGATCGCAGCGAATTCATGCGGTGCCTCCATCAACGCAATCCACCGAGGACATCCTGCATCATGAAACGCTCCTTCTCGACGCTGGCCAACATCGCCGCCTTCGCCACGCTCACCGTTGCCTTGCTCGCCGCTGCCAGCGCGTTTGCACAAACCAACGACACCGGCGGCCTGCTGCGCGACAAGGCCGGCAAGACGCTCTACACCTTCGACAAGGACGCCGCCAGCGAGAGCCGTTGCTTCGACGGCTGCGCCGCCGCCTGGCCGCCGTTCATGGCCGCCGAAGGCGCCGCAGCCAAGGACAAGCTGACGCTGGTGGCGCGCAAGGGGGGTGGCCTGCAATGGGCCTGGGGTGGCAAACCGCTGTACTACTTCGCTGGTGACACCAAGCCGGGCGACGTGAGCGGCGACGGATCTGGCGGCGTGTGGCATGTCATCAAGATCGGCGCGGCCGAGAAGCGCGCTGCGGCACCGGCGCAGGCGGGCTACGGCAGCAACACCACCTACTGACTGCGCGTGATCCCTCCACGCCGGCACCGGGCGCCCGCCCGGCGCCGGTGTTTTGCCTGGCGGTGAGAATCAGCCCATGGGCACACCGCGCGTCTGGCTTTTCGATCTCGACAACACCTTGCACAACGCGTCGCACGCTGCGTTTGCGAGCATCGACGAGAGCATGACGAACTACATCGTCGAAGAACTCGGCGTCAGCCCCGGCGAGGCCCACGCGCTGCGCCTGACCTATCTTCTACGCTACGGCGCGACGCTGGCTGGCCTGGTGCGACACCATGGCGTCGATCCAGCGCACTTTCTGCACCACACCCATCTGCTGCCGGGCCTGGAGGGCCGGGTCCACGGCCACTCGCACGATTTCGACGCGATCGCGCGCCTGCCCGGCCGCAAATACGTGCTGACCAACGCGCCGCGGGCCTATGCCCATCGTGTGCTGGGCGTGCTCGGCGTCGGCATGCTGTTCGACGGTGTGCTGTCGATCGAGGACATGGCGATGTTCGGCCACCTGCGGCCCAAGCCCGACGCGCGCATGCTCAGGAGCATCGCGGCGCGGTTGAAGGTGCCGCCGTCGCGCTGCGTGCTCGTCGAGGACACGTTGCAGCACCAGAAGGCCGCGTTTTCGATCGGCATGCGCACCGCGTGGATGCAGCGTTGGGTCCGGCGCGCGCAAAAACAACAGACGCCCGCCGGCAAAGTTGGTGTTTACCTGCACCGCAGGCCCGCCTACGTGTGTGCCAGAATCTTTTCGCTGAGGGAACTGAGAAGACGCTTGCCGTGAACGAAACGACCGAAGAGCCGGACGCCGACGACAGCGTTGCGGCCAGCACCAAACCGGAGAAGACGCGCAAGCGTCCGAAACCCGGCGAGCGCCGCGTGCAGATTCTGCAGACGCTGGCGCAGATGCTCGAGCAGCCGGGAGCCGAGCGCATCACCACCGCCGCGCTGGCGGCCAAGCTGTCCGTCAGCGAAGCCGCGCTGTACCGCCACTTCGCCAGCAAGGCGCAGATGTTCGAGGGCTTGATCGAGTTCATCGAGTCGAGCGTGTTCACGCTGATCAACCAGATCGTCGAGCGCGATCCCGCGAGCGCACAGCAGGCCGGCAAGATCGTGGCCGTCGTGCTCGGCTTCGGCGAAAAGAACCCGGGCATGGTGCGCGTGATGGTGGGCGACGCGCTGGTCTTCGAACACGAGCGCCTGATTGCGCGCATGAACCAGTTCTTCGACCGCGTCGAGTCGCAGTTGCGGCAATGCCTGCGCGCCGCCGCCGAAGCGGGTGGCTCGGCGCAGCCGACCGTGGACAGCAACGCACAGGCCTCGGCGCTGACGGCATTCACCGTCGGCCGCCTGCAGCGCTACGCGCGCTCGGGCTTCAAGCGCAGCCCGACCGAGCATCTCGAGCTGGGCCTCAAGCTCTTCGTCTGACCGTTGCGATGAGTTGCATCGACGTCGGCGGCGTCGAGCTGCACCTGCTGCCTGGCAAAGCGGCGTGGTGGCCGGCCGAACGCACGCTGCTGCTGGCCGATGCCCACATCGGCAAGGCGGTGACCTACCGCCGCCTCGGTGTGCCGGTGCCGGAGGCCACCACCGGCGGCAACCTCGATGCGATCGACGCGCTGCTGGCCGTTCACGATGCGCGGCGCATTGTCTTTCTCGGCGACCTGCTGCATTCGCGCCATGCGCACGATCACGACACGCTGGCGGCGGTGGCCGCGTGGCGTGAACAGCGTTCGCAGCTCGAGCTGGTGCTGGTGCGCGGCAACCATGACGACAGGGCGGGCGACCCACCACCGTCGTGGGGCGTGTCTTGTGTCGATGAACCGTTCACCTTGGCTGCGGCGCCGCAACTGGCGATGTGCCATCACCCGCAGCCGCGCCAGGGGGCCTACGTGCTGGCCGGCCATCTGCACCCGTGCATCACCGTTGGCCGCGGCATCGACCGGCTGCGCCTGCCGTGTTTTCATTTTGGCGCCAGCGTCGGCGTGCTGCCGGCATTCGGCGTGTTCACCGGCATGCACCCGATCGAACGCATGCCCGATGACCGCGTCTTCGTCGTCGCCGACAATGCGGTGCATCAACTGCCATGACGAGTAGGGTGTGTTGACATTCATATCGCCCCGCGCCGGGGTGGCCAAGGGTGCAAGGCAAGGCGCGCCTCGCCGCCTGGGGTGGGGCCCCAGGCAAGAGGTGCAACGCGGCCTTGCGCCCTTGGGTGCCCCGGCCCGAAGGGTGAGGCCCCAGGCAGCGCCCACTCGTCGTTGCAGATGCTCGCTGGGGCCCTACCCCAGCTCCGCCCTGCGCCTAGATTGGGCGCTGCCTGGGGCCTCACGCGGGGCGATCTGAATGCCAACACACCCTAGACCCACTGTTGAATCACTGATCGAACGCGCCGATGCGCTGCTGGCGCGCCTGGAGACCGTGCTGCCGCGGCATGCGCCCGCCACCGATTGGGCCGCATCGACCGCGTTCCGCTACCGCAAGCGCGCAGGCACCGGCGTGATCGAGCCGGTCAAGCATGTGGCGACGATTCGTCTGTCGGAGTTGAAGGAAGTCGATCGGCAGCGCGACCGCCTGATCGCCAACACGCAGCAGTTCGTCGCCGGCAGGCCGGCCAACAACGTGCTGCTCACCGGCGCGCGTGGCACCGGCAAGAGTTCGCTGATCAAGGCCTGCCTGAACGAGTACGCGGCGCAAGGCTTGCGCCTGATCGAGGTCGACAAGGCCGACCTGGTCGATCTGACCGACATCGTCGATGCGATCGCCGAGCGTCCTGAACGATTCGTCATCTTCTGCGACGACCTGTCGTTCGACGAAGGCGAGCCGGGCTACAAGGCGCTGAAGTCGGTGTTGGACGGCTCGGTGGCGCAGGCCAGCGAGAACGTGCTGATCTACGCCACCAGCAACCGTCGCCACCTGCTGCCCGAGTACATGAAGGAGAACCTGAGCTACACGCACACCGAAGACGGCGAGGTCCATCCAGGCGAGGTTGTCGAGGAGAAGATTTCGCTGTCGGAGCGGTTCGGTTTGTGGCTCTCCTTCTATCCGTTCACGCAGGCCGAGTACCTGGCGATCGTGGCGCAGTGGCTGCATCACTTCGGCGAGACGGATGCGAAACGGCTCGATGCGGCGCGCCCGGAGGCGCTGGTCTGGGCGCTCGAACGCGGCTCGCGCTCCGGCCGCGTCGCCTACCAGTTCGC
Source organism: uncultured beta proteobacterium (assembly GCA_963738425.1). Lineage (GTDB taxonomy): Bacteria > Pseudomonadota > Gammaproteobacteria > Burkholderiales > Burkholderiaceae_C > CADEEN01. The sequence goes on from CAVTWT010000039.1 coordinate 22,558, forward strand.
GCGGGATTGGTGTGGGCGCGGCTGAAGCCGCGCGGGGTGTGGCCGCGCCTGAACGCAAGCCTGTGGACGTCGCGGTGGGCGTCCTGATCGACGCCGACGGCCGCTTCCTGCTCACCTCGCGGCCCGAGGGCAAGGTCTATGCGGGGCATTGGGAATTTCCGGGGGGCAAGGTCGAAGCCGGTGAGAGCATCGAGCAGGCGCTGCGGCGCGAACTGCACGAAGAACTCGGCATCACGATCGGTGCAAGCCGAGCCCTGGCAGGTGACGCTGCACGACTATCCGCATGCCCTCGTGCGGCTGCACTTCTGCAAGGTCTTCGACTGGACCGGCGTGTTCGAGATGCGAGAGCAGCAGCAGATGGCGTGGCAAGGCTTGCCGGCCAGCGTCTCGCCGCTGCTGCCCGGCACCTTGCCGGTGCTGGCCTGGTTTGCGGCCGAGCGTGGCTTCCAGGGAGCGACCCACTAAACTCAAGCGCATGGACGCTTGGTTGGATGCCGTGAAGTGGGACCGCGACGGCCTCGTGCCGGTGATCGCGCAGGAAGTCGGCAGCAACGACGTGCTGATGTTCGCCTTCATGAATCGTGAGGCGCTGGCCGCGACGGTGCAAACGCAGCGCGCCGTCTACTGGAGCCGCTCGCGAAACAAGCTTTGGCACAAGGGCGAAGAGAGCGGCCATGTGCAGCAGGTACACGACATCCGCCTCGATTGCGACAACGACGTCGTGCTGCTCAAGGTGACGCAGCTTGGTCACGAGCCCGGTATCGCCTGCCACACCGGCCGCCACTCGTGTTTCTTCCAGACGCTGAAAGACGGGCAGTGGAAGAGCGTCGAGCCGGTCCTGAAGGATCCCGAAAGCATTTACAGATGAGCAGCAATGACACGCTGGCCCGCCTGGCGGCGGTGATCGAGTCGCGCCGCAGCGGCGATCCCGACAAGAGCTACGTCGCCCGCCTGTCCGCCAAAGGCGTCGATGCCATCCTGAAAAAGGTCGGCGAAGAAGCCACCGAAGTCGTCATGGCCGCCAAGGACGGTGACCGCGCGCGCATCACCGGCGAGGTCGCTGACCTGTGGTTCCATTCGATGATCGCGCTGGCGCATTTCGGCTTGACGCCTGCCGATGTGCTGGCCGAGCTGGAGCGGCGCGAGGGCCAATCGGGGCTCGAAGAGTTCGCGTTGCGCAAAGCCAATCAACGTGACACCGAGGAGGGTGCGTGATGGAAAGAACGGCGGAACAACTGGCGAGCCTGAAGACCTTGACGATGGCGGTTTACGCCTTGCAGGTGCTGTCGGTCTTTGTCGGCATCACCGCGATCGTCGGCGTGATCATCAACTACGTGAAGCGCGAGGATGCTGCCGGTACGCTGTATGCAAGCCACTTCGACTGGCAGATTCGCACCTTCTGGTGGGGCCTGGTCTGGTCGGTGATCGGCTTTGTGCTGCTGTTCGCCTTCGGCCTCGGCCTGCTGGTCTGGTTCGTGGCCGGCATCTGGGCGCTGTATCGCGTGGTCAAGGGCTTTATCAAGCTCAATGACAACCAGCCGGTGGTTTCCACATGAGTACAGCGGACCCCAACTGCATCTTCTGCAAGATCGCCGCCGGCCAGATTCCGGCGAAGAAGGTCTATGAAGACGACGAGATGCTGGCCTTTCACGACATCCACCCGTGGGCGCCGGTGCACATTCTGATGATTCCGAAGGCGCACATCGTCTCGATGGTCGATGTGACCACCGAACATGCGCCGCTGCTCGGCCGCATGATGGCCCTCTCGCCACGCCTGATGCGGGAACTCGGCGTCACCAACGGATTCAGACATGTCATCAACACCGGCCGTGACGGTAGCCAGGAAGTAATGCACTTGCACATGCATGTCATGGGCGGACCAAGGCCTTGGGCCAAGGGCTGAGAACGGTGCTGACCTAGAATCGCTCGTAGTTCCTTTCACAGGAGAACGTCATGGGATCGTTCAGCATCTGGCATTGGCTGATCGTGCTGTTGGTCGTGGTGCTGATCTTTGGCACGAAGAAGCTGAAGAACATCGGCTCCGACCTCGGTGGTGCGGTCAAGGGTTTCAAGGACGGCGTCAAATCCGGCGGTGAGTCGGCTGCCGAAGGCACACCGCCGTCGCAGGTGACGTCGCAGAAAACGACGGACGCCAACACCGTGGACGTCGAGGCGAAGACAAAAACCTAGCGCCCACAGCCCGTCACAGAACGGGCACTGTCCATGATTGACTTCGGTTTCGACAAGATCGCGCTGATCGGTGCGGTGGCGCTCATCGTCATCGGGCCGGAGAAACTGCCGCGCGTGGCGCGTACCGTCGGCCACTTTCTCGGCAAGGCGCAGCGCTACGTTGCCGACGTCAAGGCGGAAGTCAACCGCACGATCGAACTCGAAGAGCTGCAGAAGATGAAGTCGCAGTTCGAGACCGCGGCGCATGACGTGGAGCGAAGCGTCAATCAGGAGTTCAATGCGACGACAAATGAGCTGGAAAGCAGCTGGAAGTCGGGCGACGTGGACACTGCGGCGCATGCGCTCGATGGCTTGTCGACGCCGGTGCCGGAGTACAAGAACCCGAAGAAGAACTGGCGCCTGAAGCGCGGCGCCACGCCGAGTTGGTACAAGCAGCGTGCGGGCATCCGCACCAAGGCGCTGTCGGGCGCGGCACGTGTCGCGCGGTTCCGGCCGAAACCCGCATCACGATGAGCGGCGGACCGGACAACAAAGAAGACGAACTCGCCGGCACCGAGCAGCCGTTCGTCTCCCACCTGATCGAGTTGCGCGACCGGTTGATCCGCGTCGTCATTGCGCTCGGTCTCGTCTTCGGCCTGCTGTGTTTCTGGCCCGGCATCAATGTGTTGTATGACCTGCTGGCCGCGCCGCTGACGCAGAACCTGCCGCCGGGCACGAAGCTGATCGCCACCAACGTCTTCTCGCCCTTTCTCGTGCCGCTGAAGATGACGCTGATGACGGCGTTCCTGATCGCGCTGCCCTACGTCCTCTACCAGCTCTGGGCCTTCGTCGCGCCGGGGCTGTATTCGCACGAGAAGAAGATGGTGCTGCCGCTCGTCGTTTCGAGCACGCTGCTGTTCTTCGTCGGCGTGGCGTTTTGCTACGGCATCGTCATTCCCGCGTTGACGTCGTTCATGGTCAAGGTCGCGCCGAGTTCGGTCAACGCCGCGCCGGACATCGAGCAGTACTTCGGCACGGTGCTGTCGCTGTTCCTTGTCTTCGGCATCGCGTTCGAAGTGCCGGTGGCGGTGGTCGTGCTGGCGCGGCTGGGCGTGGTCACGATCGAGCAGCTGAAGGCGTGGCGCGGCTACTTCATCGTCGGCGCAGCGGTCGTCTCGGCCGTCGTCACGCCTCCGGACGTGATCTCGCAGCTCTCGCTGCTGTTTCCGATGATCATCCTCTACGAGATCGGCATCGTCGCGGCGCGCGTGTTCATCAAGCACACCAAGGCGCCTGAAGAGAGCGCCGAGAAGGCTACTTGACTGCCTTGACGACGGCGTAGCGCTCGAGCGTTCTGGCGCGAGCGACGTCGTGCTGCACCACCGGCATCGGGTAGGTCTTGCCGAGTTCGATGCCTGCGGCGGCAAGATCGACCGGACGGGCCAGCCACGGTGCATGGATCAGCTTGTCGGGCAGTGCTGAAAGTTGTGGCAGGTAGCGGCGGATGAATTTGCCCTGGGCGTCGAACTTCTCGCTCTGGTTGACCGGGTTGAAGATGCGGAAGTAGGGTTGAGCATCGCAGCCGGAGGACGAGGCCCATTGCCAGCCGCCATTGTTGGCCGCGAGGTCGAAGTCGTTCAGGTGCAGCGCGAAGTAGGCTTCGCCGCGCCGCCAGTCGATGCCGAGGTCCTTGGTCAGGAAACTCGCCACGACCATGCGCAGCCGGTTGTGCATGTAGCCGGTCTGGTTGATCTGGTGCATGGCCGCATCGACCAGCGGGTAGCCGGTGCGGCCTTCGCACCAGGCGGCGAACAGCGCGTCGGCGTGTTTGCCATGTTCCCACTTGATGGCGTCGTACTCGCGCTTGAAGCTGTGGCCGACGACGCGCGGGTGGTGGTGCAGCACCTGGTGGTAGAAATCGCGCCAGATCAGCTCGGACAACCAGACCTGTGCACCGGGCGAGCCGCCTTGCACGCGCCGCCAGGCCTCGCGCGCGAGTTGGCGGATCGATACCGTGCCGAAACGCAGATGCGTCGACAGGTAGCTCGGCCCCTTGATGGCAGGGAAGTTGCGCGTGTGCTCGTAGTCGTCGATGCGGTGCAGGTAGTCGGCGAACATGGACTGCGCCCCGGCCGGGCCGGCGGGCATCTTCAGCGACGCCAGGTTCGTCGTCTCGAAGCCCAGCGATGCCAGCGTCGGCACGCCGCCCGGCACGTCCGCCGGCGGTGCGGCCAGCGCGGCGGCGTGCCGCTCGACGGGGTAAGCCGACAAGTAGAAGCCATCGAGCTTCTTCAGCCACGCGTTCTTGTACGGCGTGAACACGCCATAGACACCGCCGGATTGCGTCAAGACCTCGCTGCGTTCGAAGATCACATGGTCTTTGCTGGTGTGCAGCGCAATGCCGGCGGCGGCCAGCGTGCCGCGCACCGCGGCGTCGCGCGCCAGCGCATACGGCTCGTCGTCGTGGTTGCAGTACACCGCCTGCACGCCGAGCGACTGTGCCAGGCGCGGCAACTCGTCGGCGCTGGCGCCGTGGCGCACCAGCAGCGCCGCGCCGCGCACGCCGGCATGTTCTGCCATTTGACGCAACTGCATTTCGAGCCCGACCAGGCTCTCGCGGATGAACTCGACGCGCCGGTCGGCACGTGGCAGCGCGTCGAGGATCGCGCGGTCGAAGATGAAACCCACCCAGACCTGCTTGGCCGCACACAGCGCGTGGTACAGCGCTGCGTTGTCGTCAGCGCGCAGGTCGCGGCGCAGCCAGACGAGGGCACGCGCTAGCGTCTTTTCGGGTGAGGACGTCACCCTTCTAGCTTAAGCCTGCAAGCGCTGCGCCAGGTCCAACGGCTCGGCAATCTCGATCGGCTCCGGCATCCACCCAGAGATCGATTCGGTGCGCAGCCAGGTCCAGCGTGTGCGTGTCAGCATCATCTGCATCAGGGGCACGTTGTATCCGCTCTCGTGCGCCCGCGGCGACAGGCCGATCGGCTCGAGCCCGCAGCGCTCGAGCAGCCGCATCGAGATCTTGTGCTGCGGCTTGGCGCAGGCCACCACGGCTTCGAGGGCGGTCTTGGAAAAGGCCTGTTCGATCGCCAGGCGGGTCACTTCTTCGCCAAAACCTGCGCCCCAGTAGGAAGGATGCGCCCACAGCCCCAGTTCTGCCGACGAGGCCTGCTCCCGGGGCTCGAAGCGGAACAGTGCTGCCCAGCGGCCGGTGGCGCGGTCGACGGCCGCAAACGCAGCGCAAGCGCCAGCCTGGGCGCGGTCCATGACGCGCTGCAGGCGCTGCCGCACAGCGCTGAGGTCCGGCGGTGCGTCCCACATCAGGTGTTCGTTGAACGCCGGGTGGCGTGTGGCTTCAAAGAGGTCGATCGCGTCGCCGAGCCGGGGCTCGCGCAACATCAGCCGCTCGCTCTTGGCGCCCAGCAGGCGCGCGCTCATGCGCTCTGGCTCGAAACTCATTTTTTTCCCGCCGCTGTCTACTGCTCACGCGACGCCCCAACGACGACGCGGTCCGATTGTGACTTTGTGCCTTGCACACCCCAGGCACGGTGGTCAAGCATGCGTGAATTTCACACGGATTGCCAGGGCTGCGCCACTAGAATCGAAGCCATGTCGGGTGCCGTCGGCGCGAGTCGCATCAACCTCACCAATCAGTTCCTGATTGCCATGCCAGGCATGGCCGACCCCAACTTCGCAGGCTCGGTGGTCTACCTGTGCGAGCACACCGAAAAAGGCGCGCTCGGCCTGGTGATCAACAAGCCTGTCGACATCAAGCTGAAGAACCTGTTCGAGAAGGTCGAACTCAGCCTGAACCGCGATGACATCGCCGACACGCCGGTGTACTTCGGTGGTCCGGTGCAGACCGAGCGTGGTTTCGTGCTGCACGAGCGCCAGGCCGATCACGTCAGCCCGTACAACTCGACGCTGTCGATCGCCGGCGGCTCGCTGGACATGACGACGAGCAAGGACGTGCTCGAAGCGCTGGCCGACGGCGCCGGCCCGAAGCGCATGCTGATCACGCTCGGCTACAGCGGCTGGGGTGCCGGTCAGCTCGAAGACGAACTCTCGCGCAACGGCTGGCTGACGGTGGATGCCGATCCAAGTGTCATTTTCGACACACCGATCGCCCAGCGCTACGAGAAGGCGGTGTCGCTGCTCGGCATCGACCCCAACATGCTGAGCCAGGAGGCGGGGCACGCATGAGCCTGGGCAAGGCCGTCGTGAACCACCAGTCCTTTCTTTCTTTCGATTTCAGCCTCAAGCGGGTGGGTGTGGCCTCGGGCAACAGCCTGACGCAGAGCGCCACGCCGCTGCGCACGATCACCGCCGAGGGCGACGCACGCTTTGTCGCCATCGCCAAGCTGATCGCCGAGTGGCAGCCCGCGGCACTGGTCGTCGGTGTGCCGTTTCATCCCGACGGCGCGGCGCACGACAATACGCGCCGTGCGCAGCGTTTCGCGCGCCAGTTGGCCGGGCGATTCGGCCTGCCGGTGCATGAAGTCGATGAGCGCTACACGACGACAGAAGCGCGGTCGCAGGGAGAGCGCGATGTCGATGCCGGCGCCGCGGCGCTGATCCTCGAACAGTTCCTTCGCAGCAACGCATGAGCACCACCTCACTCACACTCGATGCCGAAGCGCTCTACGGCGCTCTGCGCGACGGCGTGCGCCGCCTGCTCGCTGACCGCCCAGATGCCGCGCTGGTCGGCATCTGGTCCGGCGGGGCGTGGCTGGCGGCGCGGCTTCAGGCCGATCTGAAGCTGCCCGGCGAAGCCGGTGTCATCAGCAGCACCTTGCACCGCGATGATTTCGGCGAGCGCGGCCTCGCCGCCGGCGCCGGCACGACCAAGCTGCCGTTCGCGATCGAGGGCCGCCACGTCGTGCTGATCGACGACGTGCTGTTCACCGGCCGCACGATCCGCGCCGTGCTGAACGAGCTGTATGACTTCGGCCGCCCCGCCAGCGTGTCGCTGGCCGTGCTGGTCGATCGCGGCGGACGCGAGCTGCCGATCCAGCCTTCGTTCACCGCCGCGCGGGTGACGATTGCGCCGCAACAGCGCCTGGCACTGGCGCAAGGTGAGGGCGGGCGCTTTGCGTTCGCGGTGCAGAACAAGAGCGAGTGATGCTGTCCAAACTCAACCCACAACTCAACCAGCACGGCGAGCTGATCCACTTGCTGTCGATCGAGGGCCTGCCAAGGGCGGTGCTCACACAGATCCTCGACACCGCGGGCACCTTCCTGTCGGTCAACGAGCGCGATGTGAAAAAGGTGCCGCTGCTGCGCGGCAAAAGCGTGTTCAACCTCTTCTTCGAGAACAGCACGCGCACACGGACGACGTTCGAGATCGCGGCCAAGCGCCTCTCCGCGGACGTCATCAACCTCGATATCGCGAGGTCCAGCACGGCCAAGGGCGAGAGCCTGCTCGACACCATCGCCAACCTGTCGGCGATGCATGCCGACATGTTCGTCGTCCGCCACAGCGAGAGCGGCGCGCCTTACCTGATCGCGCAGCACTGCGCGCCGCATGTGCATGTCATCAACGCCGGCGACGGCCGCCACGCGCACCCGACGCAAGGCCTGCTGGACATGTACACGATCCGCCATTTCAAGGGCGACTTCACGCAGCTCACGGTGGCGATTGTCGGCGACATCGTCAACTCGCGCGTCGCCCGCTCCGACATCCACGCGCTGACGACGCTCGGCGTGCCCGAGATCCGCGCTGTCGGGCCGAAGACCCTGGTGCCGAATGACCTCGCCGGCATGGGCGTGCGCGTCTGCCACGACATGGCCGAAGGCATCCGCGACGCCGATGTCATCATCATGCTGCGCCTGCAGAACGAACGCATGAACGGCGCTGTGCTGCCGAGCGCCGGCGAGTACTTCAAGCGCTTCGGCCTGACAGCGGACAAGCTCGCACTGGCCAAGCCCGATGCGATCGTCATGCACCCGGGGCCGATCAACCGCGGCGTCGAGATCGACTCGACGGTGGCCGATGGCCGCGCCAGCGTGATCCTGCCGCAGGTGACGTTTGGCATCGCGGTGCGGATGGCGGTGATGTGCACGATCGCGGGGAACGTCGCATGAAGCTGCTGATCAAGAACGGCCGCCTGATCGACCCCGCGAGCGGCCTCGACCGTACCGGCGATCTCGCGATCGCTGGCGACCGCATCGTTGCGCTCGGCGATGTGCCACGCGAGTTTGAAGCCGAGCGCACGATCGATGCGAGCGGCCTCGTTGTTGGGCCGGGCCTCGTCGATCTGGCCGCGCGGCTGCGCGAGCCGGGCCACGAGCACGAAGGCATGCTGGAGAGCGAACTGGCCGCCGCTGCGGCCGGCGGCGTGACGAGCCTGGTCTGCCCGCCCGACACCGACCCGCCGCTCGACGAGCCCGGCCTGGTCGAAATGTTGAAATTCCGCGCGCGCAAACTCTCGCGCTGCCGCGTCTTCCCGCTCGGTGCGTTGACGCGCGGCCTGGCCGGAGAAGCGCTGACCGAGATGGCCGAGCTCACCGAGTCGGGCTGCGTCGGTTTTTCGCAGGCCGATGCGCGGATCACGAACACGCTGACACTGCAGCGCGCGCTGCAATACGCCGCGACCTTTGGCTACACGGTGTGGCTGCAGCCCCGAGATCCGTGGCTCGGCGTCGGCGTGGCAGCCAGCGGTGCCGTGGCCACACGCCTCGGCCTCGCAGGCATCCCGGTGGCGGCGGAGACCATCGCGCTGTTCACGATCTTCGAGTTGATGCGCGCGACCGGCGCGCGCGTGCATCTGGAGCGGCTCTCGAGTGCGGCCGGCGTCGAGCTGGTGCGCCAGTCCAAGGCCGAGGGCTTGCCGCTGACCGCCGACGTCAGCATCAATTCGCTGCACCTGACCGACATGGACATCGGCTACTTCAACTCCGCGCTTCGTCTGACGCCGCCAGTGCGTCAGCAGCGCGACCGTGACGCCCTGCAAGCCGCGCTGGCCGACGGCACGATCGACGCGCTGGTGTCGGACCACACGCCGGTCGATGCCGACGAAAAGACGCTGCCGTTCGCCGAGGCCACGCCGGGCGCAACCGGCTTGGAACTGTTGCTCGGCTTGGCGCTGCGTTGGGGCGAGCAGCGCGGCCTGGCGCTGCCGGCCACGTTGGCGCGCATCACCAGTGAGCCGGTGCGCGTGCTCGGTGGCGCGATCGGCACGCTGTCCGCGAGTGCCGGCCGATTGGTCGAAGGCGGTGTCGCCGACATCTGCGTGTTCGATCCGAACGTGCGCTGGCAGGTCAGCGACGCCACGCTCGTCAGCCAGGGCAAGCACACACCATTCGCGTTTGCGACCAGCGGCTTCGAAATGATGGGCCGCGTGCGCACGACGTTGGTGGCCGGCAGCGTCGCCTACGAGGCTGCGCCACTCAAGTGACGCGCGGGCTCGTCGGCACGTGGCGCATCGCGCGCCTGCTGGTGCATGGCCTGCACGGTCTGACGATCATCCTGCTGCGCTTTGGCGCTTACAGCGCCGCGCAGCGCCATGCGCGCATCCAGTGGTGGTCGGCCAAGCTGCTGCGCCTGATCGGCATCACGCTGCACGTGCAAGGCGCGCCGCGGCCGGGCGCCAAGCTCATCGTCTCGAACCATGTGTCGTGGCTCGACATCGCGGCCATCCACGCGGTGATTCCCGAAGCGCACTTCGTTTCCAAGGCCGATGTGAAGCAGTGGCCGCTGATCGGCAAGCTCGTCGCGGGCGCCGGCACCTTGTTCATCGAGCGCGAGAAGAAGCGCGACGCGTTGCGTGTCGTGCACCAGATGGCTGCGGCGCTGCAGGCCGGCGACACAGTGGCCGTGTTCCCGGAAGGCACCACGGGCGACGGCCGCACGCTGCTGCCGTTTCACGCCAACCTGCTGCACGCGGCGGTCACCACCGCCACGCCGGTGCAGCCGGTGGTGCTGCGCTTCTTCGATGCCCAGCACGTTGTCAGCCCGTTGGCCGAGTTCCTCGGCGAGACGACGCTCGCGCAAAGTGCGTGGCGGTTTGTCTGCGCGCGCGGCTTGAACGTCGAAGTCAAGGTCCTCACGGCGCAGGGCACGGCGCATGCCGACCGGCGCGCGCTGGCAGAGCATTTGCGCGAGACGATTGCGGCGGAATTGCCGCTGGCGTAGCTACGCTTTCTTGCCCTGCGCCGCCACGGCAGCAGCCGCCTTGGCCGCCGCTTCCGGGTCACCCAGGTAGTAGTGCCGGATCGGCTTCAGATCCGCATCGAGCTCATAGACCAGCGGGATGCCGTTCGGAATGTTCAGGCCGACGATCTCGGCGTCACCGATGCCATCGAGGTACTTCACCAGCGCACGGATGGAGTTGCCATGCGCGGCAATGACGAGACGCTGGCCGCTCTGGATCGCCGGCGCGAGGGTGTCGTTCCAGCAGGGCATCACGCGCGCCACGGTGTCCTTCAGGCATTCGGTCAGCGGAACTTGCGACGGCGCCAGCTTGGCGTAGCGCAGATCGCCGCGTTCGCTGCGCGGGTCGTTGGCGTCCAACAGCGGCGGCGGCACGTCGTAGCTGCGGCGCCAGATCAGCACCTGATCATCGCCGTACTGCTTGGCCGTTTCGGCCTTGTTCAGACCTTGCAGCGCGCCATAGTGGCGCTCGTTCAGCCGCCAGTCGTTCTTCACCGGCACCCAGGTGCGCTCCATCACATCGAGCGCATGCCACAACGTCCAGATGGCGCGCTTCAGCACCGAGGTCACGGCAAGGTCGAACTCGTAGCCAGCTTCCTTGAGCAGTTGCCCCGACTGGCGCGCTTGCGCCACGCCGGTGTCGGTGAGCGGTACGTCGGTCCAGCCGGTGAAACGGTTCTCGAGGTTCCAGGTCGACTCGCCGTGGCGGATGAGGACAAGCTTGTGCATGGCAGGAACAGGGGTCCGGGAGGGGCTGGATTGTATGATTCGCGCCCCTTGCTCTCTGCGTGATCTGCCGTGCTCGAGTTCCTGTTGAAGAATTGGATGTTGGTCCTGACCGCGCTCGTGTCGGGTTTCTTTCTGGTGTGGCCACAGATCAAGGGCAAGGGCGGGGCCGGCAGCGTGAGCGCAGACGAGGCGGTACGTCTGATCAACCGCGAGAAGGCGGTGCTGATCGACGTCAGCGAGCCCGATGAGTTTGCCAAGGGCCACGCCAATGGCTCACGCAATGTGCCGCTCGGCAAGCTCGAGGGCTCGAAAGACTTGCCGAGCAACAAGGCGCTGCCGCTGGTGGTGGTCTGCCCCACCGGTTCGCGCGCCTCGCGCGCAGCCGGTCTGTTGCGCAAGGCGGGCTACGAGAAGGCGCAGGCCTTGGCGGGCGGCCTCGGCGCGTGGCGAGAAGCCAAGTTGCCGGTCGAGAAGAACGCCGCTTGAGGCAACGCGTGGAAAAATCCGCAGCGTAGGTTGTCGAGGGCATTGCTCAACGTCCTGCAACCCAGTGCGAAGTCACGGACAATTCAGTTCATGAATACCGTGCGCATGTACACCACCCAGGTCTGCCCCTTCTGCCTGCGTGCCAAGGCACTGCTCAAGCAACGCGGTGTCGCGGCGATCGAAGAAATCCGCATCGATCTCGATGCGGCGCAGCGCGAGAAGATGGTCGAGACGACGGGCCGCCGCACCGTGCCGCAGATCTTCATTGGCGATACGCATGTCGGTGGCTGCGACGACCTGATCGCGCTCGATCAGAAGGGCGGCTTGATGCCGCTCCTTGCTGCGTCGGCCTCCTGAGATAATCCTGCCCGCACAAACCCGCTGACCCAGCGGGTTCATCACTTTTGGACGCACCCACCATGGCCGACGCCCCGGACACCAATCCCGTCTTCAACATCCAGCGCATGTACCTCAAGGACCTGTCGCTGGAGCAGCCGAATTCGCCGCAGATCCTGCTCGACCAGCAGCAGCCCAACGTCGACATCAACCTGGCCATCTCCGCCGAGACGGTGGCCGAGGGCATTTACGAGGTCTGTGTCACTGCGACGGTCACGACCAAGTTGGCCGAGCGCACGTTGTTCCTGATCGAGGCCAAGCAGGCCGGCATCTTCGAGCTGCGCAACCTCGGTGAGCAGACGCAGGCCATCCTCGGCATCGCCTGCCCGGGCATGGTCTATCCGTACTTGCGCGCGATCGTTTCCGACGTCTGCACGCGCGCCGGCTTCCCGCCGGTGACGCTGTCGGAAGTGAATTTCCAGGCGATGTTCGAAGCGCAGCAGCAGCAACTGGCGGCGCAGGGCAACGGGGCGACGTCCGTCAACTAGAGCCGTCTCACGATGGGCCGTCGATGAACGTCACGCTGCTCGGCGCCGGCGCCTGGGGCACGGCGCTCGCAGTGCAGGCGGCGTCGCGTCACGCGGTGGTGTTGTGGGCGCGCGATGCCGCTCACGCCGGCGCGATGGCCACCGCGCACGAGAACGCGCGCTACCTGCCTGGTGTGGCTTTGCCGCCGGCGCTGGCGATCAGCGCCGATCTCTGCGCTGCGTTGCGCCACGCCGATGGCGGCTTGGCCGTGATCGCCACGCCGATGTCGGGCCTGCGCGAGATGCTGGCCGCTGTGCCAGGCGGCGCGCGCGTGCTCTGGCTGTGCAAGGGTTTCGAAGCCGGCACCGGTCTGCTCGGTCACGAAGTGGCGCGCGAGGTGCGCGCGCAGGCAGCCTGCGGGGTGCTGTCCGGCCCGAGCTTTGCCGAGGAGGTGGCGCGCGACCAGCCGACTGCGCTCGTGGCCGCCAGCACGGACGAAGCATTGCGCGACGCCGCGGCGGAGGTCTTTCACAGCGACGTGCTGCGGATCTACACCAGCAGTGACCCGGTCGGCGTCGAAGTCGGCGGCGCTGTCAAGAACGTGATGGCCATCGCCACCGGCTTGTGCGATGGCTTGCAAGCCGGTCTCAACGCGCGCGCCGCGCTGATCACGCGCGGCCTGGCCGAGATGACACGGCTGGGTGTCGCGCTCGGCGCGCGCGCCGAAACCTTCATGGGCCTGTCGGGCCTTGGTGACTTGGTGCTGACTGCCACCGGCGAGCTGTCGCGCAACCGCAAGGTCGGCATGCGCCTCGCCCAAGGCGTGCCCTTGGCGCAAGTGCTCGCCGAGCTCGGCCACGTGGCCGAAGGCGTGTACAGCGCGCCGGTGGTGCTGCAACGAGCGCGCTCGATGGGCGTCGAGATGCCGATCACGCAATGTGTCGTTGCCGTGCTCGATGGACGGCTCGACGCTGCCGAGGCGATGCGCCTGCTGATGGCTCGCGAAGCCCGCAGCGAAAACTGACTACCCTGCGCCCGCGTAGCCGCACTGCCGCCACGCCTCGAACACCGCCACCGCAACCGCGTTGCTCAAGTTGAGACTGCGCTGGCCCGTGCGCATGGGCAGGCGCACGCGGTGCGCATCGTCGAAGCTGTCTCTCAGTGCTGAGGGCAGCCCTGTCGTCTCACTGCCGAAGACCAACCAGTCGCCGGCTTGCCAAGCCACGTCGGCGAATGGCTGGCTGCCGCGTGTGGTGAAAGCGAACATGCGCCGCGGGTCTGGCTGCTCTGCTCGCACGAAGCCAGCCCACGACGCGTGGCGCTGCACGGCGGTGTACTCGTGGTAGTCGAGTCCAGCTCGTTGCAGTTGTTTGTCGTCCATCGAAAAACCGAGAGGCTCGATCAGGTGCAGGGCACATCCGGTGTTCGCTGCCAGGCGGATCACGTTGCCGGTGTTGGGCGGGATCTCGGGGTGGACGAGGACGATGTTGAACATGTTCGTCGAACTCAAGGGGTGCGCGCAAAGACCCACATCTGCACCGACGCAGCGCCGCCCCCGAGCAGCGTGCGCGCCGCTTCGGCGGCGGTGGCGCCGGTGGTCATGACGTCATCGACCAGTGCGACGTCTTGTCCGTGCAGCGTTGTGGTGGCGCCCGGTGCGAGCGCAAAGGCGCCACGGATCGCCCGCGCGCGCTCCTCTCGCGGCAGGTCGGCCAGGTGCGGCGTTTCGACCCGGCGCGCCAACAACCCGGCTTCCGAGCGCAGATGCAGTCGCGCTGCGACGCGCCGTGCGAGCTCCCAGGCCTGATTCATGCCGCGCTCGGTCTGGCGGCCCCGGCCGAGCGGGACGGGCAACACGAGTGGCGGCAGTGCTGCACCGCTGTTGCGCACGGCGTCGGCCAGAAGCTGGGCGAGCCCATCGCTCAAGTCGAGCGCCGCATGAAATTTCAGCGCTGTCACGAGGCCGCTCCACGGAAAAGCGTAGTCCACCGCCGCCACCGCGTGCGCAAACGGCAATGGTGCAGTGATGCAGGCGCCGCACCGCTGCACGCCGGAAGGCAAGGCGATCGCGCAACCGACACAGCGTGGCCGCGTTGCGCCGTGCCGCGAGACGCATTCAACACAGACGCGTTGCGCGCTCCAGCCGCGGCAGACGGCGCATTGCGTGGGCAGGTCGAACATGGCCGTCAATATACTGAGACATGGCTCAGGAACGCTTCGACGACCGAGACGCAGCGTTGCTCGAGCGGCGCCCATGAGATGAATCAGCCGGTCACCGCGCGCGCCATCGACCGCGCCGCATTGCAACGGCAGCAGCGGCGGCAAGCGCTGGCCGCCGAGCCGCCGTGGCTGCACGGTGAAGTGGCGCGCCGCATGGCCGAGCGGCTGCAGATCATGAAGCGGGTGCCGTCGGTGATCGTCGATTGGTGGTCGCGCAGTGGCGCCAGCAGCGAGCTCTTGCGCTCGGCCTACCCGAGGGCGAGGGTTGTGCGGGTCGAGGACGCAGAGACGGTCGCGCGGCCGCCTCCAGCATGGTGGCAGTCGATGATTCGGCGCACGCCACTGTCGATCGAAGCCGCCGCAGTTCAGCCCCAGGCCGCGCAACTGGTGTGGGCGAACATGGCCCTGCATCAGCACTTCGACCCAGGATCGTTGATTGCGCAGTGGCGCCGGGCCTTGTCCATCGAGGGCTTCGTGATGTTCTCGACACTCGGCCCCGACACGCTGAAGACCTTGCGCGAGGTCTATCGCGAGGCCGGTTGGGGCGTGCCGCATGCGCCATTTGTGGACATGCACGACCTCGGCGACATGCTGGTGCAGGCTGGTTTTGCCGACCCGGTGATGGATCAGGAGATGCTGCGGCTGACCTGGGCCACGCCTGACGCCTTGCTGACGGAGTTGCGCAGCCTCGGCATCAACGCCGACCCAGCGCGTTGCGCGGGGCTGCGCACGCCGCGCTGGCGCCGCCGGCTGGAAGCGGCGCTGGGCGAGCGCGCCGGGGCCGACGGCCGCATCGCGCTCGAGTTTGAAATCGTCTATGGCCACGCCTTCAATCCGCCGCCACGGGTGGCCGTGGCGGGCGAGACACGCCTGTCCGCGGCGGACTTGCAACGCATGGCGCGCACGGGCCGAAGCCACGGATCGCTCGGATAGAATCGCGCGCTGTTTGCGCAGCGTCAGGCGCAGACCCACGACCCACACATGAACACCTCCGTCGCCCCCACCCCCTGGCCTCGCGTCGCCGGCGTTGCGCCGTCGGTGTGGCGCTTCGGCCGGCCGGTGGAAGGTGAGGGCGCATTGCGCATCGAGTGGCTGCTCAAGCGCAATTGCTCGATCACGCCCAAACAGCTGTTTGCGGTGTACGCGTCGTTGTGCGCCGTCTCGCTGACGATTGCACTTGGCTTCACCTGGGCAGGAGCCTCGCCGGTGCTGGCCTTTGCCGGCATCGAGCTGCTGCTGGTGGGTACGGCATTGCTGGTCTATGCCCGCCACGCCACCGACCAGGAACGCATCACGTTGGCTGGCGAGGCGCTGTCAGTGGAACATCAGCACGGCCCGCAGACCGAGCGCAGCGATTTTCGCGCCGCCTGGGTGCGCGTCGAACCGCTGTCCAGCGATCACTCCTTGATTGAAGTGGCCGGTGACGGCCACACGGCGCGCATCGGCCGCTACCTGCGGCCCGAGCTGCGTCAGGGCCTGGCCCAGGAACTGCGTGCCGCTCTGCGTGCGCAACGCCGGCCTGCCGCCAACAACGACATCCACGAATAAAACGGAACGAAGAGACCACGATGATCGGCCTGAAAAAGCTCATGAGCGCTGTTGCGCGAACCAGCCTGGCTTTGTCGGCCGCCACAGCGGCCTCGGCAGCGCTGGCGGTGAACAACCTGCCCGGCGGCCCGGCCGTCAACCAGCTTGACCTGCATCCGCCGGTGACCAAGCTGGCTGGCGAGATCCAGTGGCTGCACAACTACATCATGATCATCTGCGTGGTGATCTTCATCGGTGTCTTCGGCTTCATGTTCTATTCGATCCTGAAGCACCGCAAGAGCCGAGGCGCCAAGGCGGCCAATTTCCACGAGAGCGTGGCTGTCGAGATCGCCTGGACCGTGGTGCCGTTCTTCATCGTCATCGCGATGGCGTTACCGGCCACCAAGGCGGTCGTGGCGATGAAGGACACCACCAACGCCGACATCACCATCAAGGCCACTGGCTACCAGTGGAAGTGGGGTTATGACTACCTGAAGGGCGAGGGCGAAGGCATCGGTTTCCTGTCCACGCTCGACGTTTCGCACCGCGAGATGAGCAGCAGCGGCAAGCCGCCGTCGACCGACGACTACCTGCTCAAGGTCGACAACCCGCTGGTGGTGCCGGTGGGCAAGAAGATCCGCATCATCACCACGGCCAATGATGTCATCCACGCCTGGATGGTGCCGGCCTTCGGCGTCAAACAGGACGCGATCCCCGGCTTTGTGCGCGACACCTGGTTCCGCGCCGAGAAGACGGGCGACTTCTACGGCCAGTGCGCCGAGCTGTGCGGCAAGGAACATGCGTACATGCCGATCCACGTCAAGGTGGTGACCGCTGAGCAGTACGCCAAGTGGGCCGGCGACAAGCAGGCCGAGCTGAAGGCTGCGGCCGACGACCCGGCCAAGGTCTGGCAACTGGCCGACCTCGCCGCGCGTGGCGAGAAGGTCTATGCCGCCAACTGTGCGGCCTGCCACCTGGCCGACGGCAAGGGCAACCCCGCGGCGAAGATCAAGGCGCTCGACGGCAGTGCGCTGGTCTTGAACGATCCGCTGAACCAGATCAAGACCCTGCTCAACGGCGCGGCCAACGGCGCGATGCCGGCGTGGAAGCAGTTGTCGGACACCGAGCTGGCGGCGGTGGCTACCTACACGAAGAATGCGTGGAGCAACAAGACCGGCAAGCTGATCCAGCCGGCCGAAGTCGCTGACGTGCGTGCGGGCAAGACGCCAGCCTCGTTGGCTGCGGTCTCGACTGCAGCACCAGCAGCCGCAGCGCCTGCGGCAGCCGTTGCCGCCACGGAAGGCCTGCCGCTGTCGGTGCTGTTTGCCACCGGGAAGAGCGCGCTCGATGGCGACGCGCAAAAAGTGCTCGGCAAAGCGCTGGCGATGTTGAAGGCCAAGCCCGACGCCAAGATCGCGTTGTCGGGCTATGTCGATTCCAGCGGCAGCGCGGCGAAGAATGCCGAGCTGGCCAAGCAGCGCGCGTTCGCGGTGCGCGATGCGCTGACGAAGGGCGGCATTCCGGCCGGGCGCATCGAGTTGCGCAAGCCGTCGCAGGTCGATGCCGGCAGCGGCGCCGATGCGGCCCGCGCGCGACGCGTGGACATCGTGTCCGCGAGCTGAGACGAATTCGAGAGATCCAGGAGCACACACCATGAGCGCAGTTCTTCCAGGCGGTCACGCAGCCGGCCACACGTCGCACGACCACGCGCACGATGACCACCATGGCCACCCCCATGGGTGGCGCCGCTGGTTGTTCGCGACCAACCACAAGGACATCGGCACGATGTACCTGTTGTTCAGCTTCACGATGCTGATGGTGGGTGGCTTGCTGGCGCTGGGTATCCGTGCTGAACTCTTTCAGCCGGGCCTGCAGTACGTGAACCCGGAGCTGTTCAACCAGTTCACGACGATGCACGGCCTGATCATGGTCTTCGGCGCGATCATGCCGGCCTTCGTCGGCTTCGCGAACTGGATGATCCCGCTGCAGATCGGCGCCGCGGACATGGCCTTCGCGCGCATGAACAACCTCAGCTTCTGGCTGCTGATCCCGGCGGCGCTGATGCTCGTCGGCTCGTTCTTCATGCCCGGCGGCGCGCCGTCGGCCGGCTGGACGCTGTACGCGCCTCTGACGCTGCAGATGGGCCCGAGCATGGACGCCGGCATCTTCGCGATGCACATCATGGGCGCCAGCTCGATCATGGGCTCGATCAACATCATCGTCACCATCCTCAACATGCGCGCACCCGGCATGACGCTGATGAAGATGCCGCTGTTCTGCTGGACCTGGCTGATCACCGCCTACCTGCTGATCGCCGTGATGCCGGTGCTGGCTGGCGCGATCACGATGACGCTGACCGACCGC
Source organism: uncultured beta proteobacterium (assembly GCA_963738425.1). Classification (GTDB taxonomy): domain Bacteria; phylum Pseudomonadota; class Gammaproteobacteria; order Burkholderiales; family Burkholderiaceae_C; genus CADEEN01. Next base: position 41,072 of record CAVTWT010000039.1, read on the forward strand.
CACTTCGGCACCTCGTTCTTCAACCCCGCTGGCGGCGGTGACCCGGTGATGTACCAGCACATCTTCTGGTTCTTCGGCCACCCCGAGGTCTACATCATGATCCTGCCGGCCTTCGGCATCGTCAGCGCCGTGATCCCGGCGTTCGCGCGCAAGAAGCTGTTCGGCTACACGTCGATGGTCTATGCCACCGCGTCGATCGCGATCCTGTCGTTCATCGTCTGGGCGCACCACATGTTCACGACAGGCATGCCGGTGACCGGGCAGCTGTTCTTCATGTACGCGACGATGCTGATCGCCATTCCCACCGGCGTGAAGGTCTTCAACTGGATCGCGACGATGTGGCGCGGCTCGATGACCTTCGAGACACCGATGCTGTTCGCCGTCGGCTTCATCTTCGTCTTCACGATGGGCGGCTTCACCGGCCTGATCCTGGCGATGGCGCCGGTCGACATCCAGCTGCAGGACACCTACTACGTCGTCGCGCACTTCCACTACGTGCTCGTCGCTGGCTCGCTGTTCGGCCTGTTCTCCGGCTTCTACTACTGGGTGCCGAAGTGGACGGGCGTGATGTACAACGAGTTCCGCGGCAAGGTGCACTTCTGGGCCTCGTTGATCTTCTTCAACATCACCTTCTTCCCGATGCACTTCCTCGGCTTGGCCGGCATGCCGCGCCGCTATGCCGACTACCCGATGCAGTTTGCCGACTTCAACGCCATCGCTTCGATCGGCGCTCTCGGCTTCGGACTGACGCAGGTCTATTTCTTCGTCTTCGTCGTGCTGCCGTGCATGCGCGGCAAGGGCGAGCCGGCGCCGCAGCGGCCGTGGAACGATCCGGACGGCGCGGGCGCTGAAGGCCTCGAATGGGAAGTGCCGTCGCCGGCACCGTGGCACACCTTCGAAACGCCGCCGAAGCTGAACAACGCGGCGACGAAGGTACTGGGGTACTGATGTCGCCGAGCGACGAGCAGCGCAAGGCCAACCGCAGGCTGGGGCTGATCCTGGCGTCGGTGGCGATTGCCTTCGCGCTCGGCTTCGTCGCCAAGATGGTGCTCTTCAGATGAGCAAGCGGCTCCTGCGCGACAACCAGCAGCTCGTGGCCAAGCTCGCGCTGATCGTGGCGTTGATGTTCGGCTTCGGCTACGCGCTGGTGCCGCTCTACCGTGCGATCTGCAACGCGCTGGGCATCAACGTGCTCTCCGTCTCCGAGCAGACGACGTCGGCCATCGGCAAGAAGACGGTGGCGCCGAATACGCAGATCGACCGCACGCGCACCGTGACCGTCGAATTCGACGCCAATGCGCGCGGGCCGTGGGAATTCAGACCTGCGCAACGCTCGCTTCAAGTGCATCCGGGCGAGCTGGCCACCGTGATGTACGAGTTCCAGAACGTGCAGAACCGGACGATGGCCGCGCAGGCGATCCCGAGCTACGCCCCGATGCAGGCCGGTCCGCACTTCAACAAGCTCGAGTGTTTCTGCTTCAACGAGTACACGCTCGCGCCGGGCGAGAAGAAGCAGTGGCCAGTGGCTTTTGTCATTGACCCGAAGCTGCCGAAGGATGTGACGACGATCACGCTGTCCTACACCTTCTTCGAGGTCAAGGGCAAGATCGCTGGCGTGCCGCTGCTGAGGAAGCCGTTGTGAGCGACGACAACGCCGGCGGCGATCTTAAGCAGGCCGTAGCCCGCCGCGGCTCGTTCGTGCGCACGTTCAAGGCCGTGGCATGGTCGTTCTTCGGTGTGCGCAAGGGCACCGAGTACGAGAAAGACATTGCGCAGCTCAACCCGCTGCATGTCATCGTCGCTGGCATCGTTGCCGCGGCGCTGTTCGTGATCGGGTTGGTGGTGCTGGTGAAGTGGGTGATCGGCAGCGGCGTGGCCGCTGGCTGACGCCTGAGAATTCTGGTTCGAGGAGCGATAGACAAACATGAGCGCAGCAACGCACACCTCCGGCGGTACGCCGCACTACTTCATTCCGCAGCCGTCGCGCCACCCGGTGCTGGTGGCCACGGCGATGTTGCTCGTCATCTTCGGCGCCGGCCAGTGGGTCAATGGCGCATCGTGGGGCAAGTTCTTCGTCTTTGGCGGCCTGGCGCTGTGGGCCGTGATCATGTTCCAGTGGTTCAGCCAGGCCATCGGCGAGAGCGAAGGCCATCTCTACAGCGACCGCGTCGACGTGTCGTTCCGCTGGAGCATGAGCTGGTTCATCTTCAGCGAGGTCATGTTCTTCGCTGCGTTCTTCGGCGCGCTGTACTGGGCGCGCGTTCATGCGCTGCCGATGCTCGGCAACCTCGACCACCAGGTGCTGTGGCCTGACTTCAAGGCCATCTGGCCCAGTGCCGGCGGCGGTGTGACCGCGTCGCCGGCCGGAACCGTCGAGCCGTTCCAGACCATGGGGCCGTGGCCCCTGCCGACGATCAATACCGCGCTGCTGCTGACCTCGGGCGTGACGCTGACGATCGCGCACCACGCGCTGCTCGCCAACCACCGCGCCAAGACGATCTTCTGGATGTGGATCACCGTGATCCTGGGCGCTACCTTCGTCGGCGTGCAGGCCTACGAGTACATGCACGCCTACCGCGACCTCAACCTGAAGTTGTCGTCCGGCATCTTCGGTTCGACCTTCTTCATGCTGACCGGCTTCCACGGCTTTCACGTGTTGGTGGGCATGTTGATGCTGCTGTTCATCACGCTGCGCATCATGAAGGGCCACTTCACGCCGCAGCGCCATTTCGGCTTCGAGGGGGCGGCCTGGTACTGGCACTTCGTCGACGTGGTCTGGCTTGGCCTGTACATCCTCGTCTACTGGTTGTGACGCCAAGGCCTTGGCGAAACGCAAAGAGCGCCTCGCGGCGCTCTTTTGTTTTCAGCGGCCGGTCGGCAACCCCTTCGGCGAGATCCAACCCATCTTCCAGGCCAGCAGGATCAGCAAGAAGAGCATGACCGACAAGCCGACACGCACGGCCAACGCACGTGCCATGCGTTTGTCCGCGTTCTGCGCGTCGCCGTCTTTCGGCCGCTTCAGCATGAACACGCCGGCGCTGGCCAGCGCACCGAGGATGCCGATCAACGCGATGACGATGATGATGCTCATCGTTCATTGTCGCCGCGCTGTGCCGCGATGAGCGCCGCCGGGCCGCTCCCAAGGCGCTCGCTCCCGCTTGGCGGGACCGGCCGCAGGCCGTAGGGTGCACTTATGAACTCGCGCCTTCGTTTCGTGTTGATCACAGTGGCCACGCTCGCCGTGGCGCTGCTGACTGCGCGTCTGGGTGTCTGGCAATTGAGCCGCGCCGCCGAAAAGAGCGCCTTGCAAACCTCGATCGAACAACAGGCGCTGCAACCGGTGCTGGGCGCGCTGCCGGACGACGCACAGACCGCACCAACCTGGCATCACCGCCGAGTGCAACTGCAAGGCCGCTGGTCTTCGGCCCACACCGTGTATCTCGACAACCGGCAGATGAACGGCAGGCCCGGGTTCTTTGTGGTCACGCCGCTCGTGCTGGCCGACGGCCGCGCGGTGCTCGTGCAGCGCGGTTGGCTGCCACGCGACGCCAACGACCGCACGCGCATCGATGACACACCCGCACCCACAGGCGATATCAGCATCGAAGGCCGCATCGCCCCACCGCCGGCGCGCCTGTTCGAGTTCGAGGGCGCTGACACAGGCCGCATCCGGCAGAATCTCCTCATCGATGCATTTGCCCGCGAAACGGGGTTGCGGCTGACCCCGCTGTCGGTGCTGCAGGCGGGGCCGGTGGCGCCGTCGGACAAACTGCTTCGTGACTGGCCGGCGCCGGCCAGCGGTGTCGCCAAGCACCACGGCTACGCCTTCCAGTGGTTCGGCCTCTGCACGCTCGTCGTCATCCTCTATGTCTGGTTCCAATTCATCCAACCCCGCCGAGCAAGCCGCCGCTGAGCCGATCCAGTTGTCGGTGCACTCGATGCCGCGGCTCGACGCCGTGCAGCGGCGCGCTGGCAGTGGGCGCGGCAAGCTGCTGCTGATCCTGCTGGCCTGCGCGGCGCCCGTGATCGCGTCGTACTTCACCTTCTACGTCGTCCGACCCGAAGGCCGCAGCAACTACGCAACGCTGATCAACCCCGCCCGCGAGATGCCGGCAGCCTTGCCGCTGATGGACCTGCAAGGCCGCAGCGTCAGCGCCAGCGTATTGCGCGGCCAGTGGCTGCTCGTCGTTGCCGGGCCCGCTGCTTGCAACTCCGATTGCGAGAAGCGCCTTTTCGCGCAGCGCCAGTTGCGCGAGATGACCGGCCGCGAGCGCGACCGCATCGACAAACTCTGGCTCGTCACCGACAGCGCACCGATCAAGCCCGAGCTGCTGGCCGCGTTGGCGGCAACGCCCGCCACGCAAGTGCTGCGCGTGCCCGCGACCGACCTCGCCGCCTGGCTGGCCGCCGCGCCCGGCGAGTCGCTCGACTCGCACCTGTACCTCGTCGATCCGATGGGCGGCTGGATGATGCGCGCACCGGCACAACTCGATCCGGCAAAGTTCAAGCGCGACATCGATCGTGTGCTGCGTGCGTCCTCTTCGTGGGATACGGCGGGCCGGTGATGGCGACCCCTCGCTCGCTTCGCAAGGACTCCCCCAGGGCGAGGCGCGGGCCGGACGCCCTTCGACAGGGCTCAGGACAGGCTTGGGAACGGCCCGGCGCTGGCCCGCACGTCTGATGAACATGCAACCGCTCGTCGATTGGTCCCCACTGCTGCGCATGGCGCTGCTGGGCATCGCCATCGCGCTCGGCCCGTTGCTGTGGGTGTGGCTGCGCCACCGCGGCGCCTCGACCACCAAACGCCTGCATGCGCTGACGCTGCTGACCTTGTTCCTGACCTTCGACCTGGTGCTGTTCGGTGCCTTCACGCGCTTGTCGGACTCCGGCCTCGGCTGCCCCGATTGGCCCGGCTGTTATGGCAGCGCCAGCCCGATCGGCGCAAAAGCGGAGATCCATGCAGCGCAGAGTGCCATGCCGACGGGACCGGTGACGCAGGGCAAGGCCTGGGTCGAGATGGTGCATCGCTATCTGGCCACCGCCGTCGGCGTGCTGATCCTGGTCATGACCGCGATGGCGTGGTGGTTGCGGAACAAGGCCGCCTCGCCATCGCCGTGGTGGGCGACGCTCACCCTGGTCTGGGTCATCGCACAAGGCGCGTTCGGTGCGCTCACCGTGACGATGAAGCTCTACCCCGCGATCGTCACGCTGCATTTGCTCGGCGGCATCGGCTTGCTCGTGTTGCTGGCGGTGCAAGACCAGGTCTTTGCACCGCGCCCACTGCGGTTGTCGAAAGCCTTGTCGATCGGGGCGTGGACGACGGCAGCGCTCGTCGTCGTGCAAATCACCCTCGGCGGCTGGGTCAGCACGAACTACGCCGTGCTGGCCTGCCGCGAGTTCCCGCTCTGCCAGGGCCAGTGGTGGCCGCCGATGGACTTCGAGCACGCCTTCACCGTGCAGCGCGAGCTCGGTGAGACAGCGTCGGGCAGCTACTTGCCCTTTGCCGCACTGACGGCGATCCACGTCACGCACCGTGTGGCTGCCGCCTTGGTGGTCGGGGCGATGCTGTGGCTGGCATGGCGGCTCGCTGCCACGGGTGACGTCACACTGCGTCGCTTTGCCGCCGGCATCGCCGCACTCGCGGCCTTGCAGTTGGCCACCGGCCTGTCGAACGTCGTGCTTGGCTGGCCGATCGTCGCTGCGCTGCTGCACACCGGCGGCGCGGCGCTGTTGGCGGTGCTCCTGGCGACGCTGCTGGCACGTGCACACGTTCAACCGCAGGCGCTGGCGCGCCAACACGAACCGGGTTGGCCGGTGGTTCAAAATCGCAGCGCCGTATGACAACGACCGCCACTGCGCCCATCACCGCCGCATCGCCCTCGCGCGTACGGCAGTTCTACGTGCTGACCAAGCCGCGCGTGGTGCAACTCATCGTCTTTTGCGCCGTCATCGGCATGCTGCTCGCCCAGCCCGGCTGGCCCGATTGGCGATCGGTGCTGGTCGCGGCGGCCGGCATCTGGCTCGTCGCGGCGGCCGCGGCTGCGTTCAACTGCATCGTGGAGCAGCGCATCGACGCGCGCATGGCGCGCACCGCCTGGCGGCCCACCGCCAAGGGCGAACTCACGAACACGCAAACGCTGCTGTTCTCGTCGGTGCTGTGCGTCCTCGGCTGCGCCGTGCTGTGGTGGTGGGTGAATCCGCTGACGATGTGGCTGACGCTGGCCACCTTCGTCGGCTACGCCATCGTCTACACCGTGCTGCTCAAGCCAGCGACGCCGCAGAACATCGTCATCGGCGGTGCTTCGGGTGCGATGCCGCCGCTGCTGGGCTGGGCCGCGATGCGCGGCGAGATGGGCGCCGAGGCCTGGCTGCTGGTGCTGATCATCTTCGTCTGGACGCCACCGCACTTCTGGGCGCTGGCGCTGTACCGTGCCGACGACTACGCGCGTGCCGGCCTGCCGATGCTGCCGGTGACGCACGGCAATCAGTTCACGCGTCTGCAAATCCTGCTCTACACGCTGGTGCTGTTCGCGGCCTCGCTGCTGCCGTTCATTCAAGGCATGAGCGGCGTCGTCTATCTGGTCGCGGCGGTCGCGCTCGGCTTGTGGTTTCTCGTGCTGGCGTGGCGCTTGTGGCGCGCCTACAGCGAGGCGCTGGCGCGGCGTACATTCCGCTTCTCCATCTGGTACCTGGCGCTGTTGTTTGCGGCGCTGCTGGTCGATCACTACGTCGTCTGATGATGCAACGCCGCTCTATCCTGTTGACCACGCTCGCGCTGGCCGCCTGCAGCGCCGAAAAACCCAAGCCGGCGTTCAAGAACATCGACATCACCGGCGCCGCCTATGCGAAGGCGCTGTCGCTGCCCGACGCCGACGGCAAGACACGGACGCTCGCTGACTTCAGCGGCAAGGTGGTCATTGTCTTCTTCGGCTTCGCTCAGTGCCCGGACGTCTGCCCGAGCACGCTGGCCGAGATCGCCGAAGTTCGTCAGAAGCTCGGCGCTGCCGGCGCGAAAGTGCAGCCGGTGTTCATCACGGTCGATCCCGAGCGCGACACCGCCCAGGTGCTCAAGGAGTATGTGCGCTCCTTCGGCGACGACGTGGTTGCCTTGCGCGGCACGCTCGAACAAACGCAGGCCGCCGCGCGCGACTTCAAGGTTTTCTTCGGCAAGGTACCGGGCAAGACCGAAGGCAGCTACACGATCGACCACACCGCCGGGTCGTTCGTCTTCGACCCGAAGGGCCAGGTGCGTTTGTTCGTCCGTTACGGCGGCGGCGCCGACGCGCTGGCGTCGGACCTCAAGCTGCTGCTCGAAGGAGCTTAGGCGGCTTGCGCTTCCAGCGCGCCGCGCATCTTCTTCATCGCCGCGACTTCGATCTGGCGGATGCGTTCGGCGGAGACGCCATATTCAGCAGCCAATTCGTGCAGCGTCATACCGCCTGACGAGTCGTCGTTGACCTTAAGCCAGCGCTCTTCGACGATGCGGCGGCTGCGGGCGTCGAGCACGTCGAGTGCGTGTGCGATGCCGTCGGAAGACAGCGCATCGCGGCGACGCGCTTCGATGACGCGCGTCGGCTCGCTCGATTCGTCGGCCAGGTAAGCGATCGGCGCAAACGTCTCCTCGCCGTCATCGTCGTTCTGCGGTTCCAGCGCCACGTCGCCACCGGCCATGCGCGTTTCCATCTCGCGCACCTCTTCCGGCTTGACGTTCAGCTCGCGCGCCATGCGCTCGGCCTCGGCCGGCGTCAGCGTGTTGCGGTGCGTGTCAGCCTCCGCCGCATCGCCCTTCATCGCGGCCTTCTTGGAGCGCAGGTTGAAGAACAGCTTGCGCTGCGCCTTGGTCGTGGCAAGGCGCACGATGCGCCAGTTCTTCAGGATGTATTCGTGAATCTCGGCCCTGATCCAGTGCAGGGCGTAGCTGACCAGACGCACGCCCTGTTCCGGGTCGAAGCGCTTGACGGCCTTCATCAGGCCGACATTGCCTTCCTGGATCAAATCGCCTTGCGGCAAGCCGTAGCCCAAGTACTGGCGCGACACCGAGACGACCAGGCGCAGGTGCGACAGCACCAGGCGACCAGCGCCTTCGAGATCGCCGCTGTCACGCAGCCTGCGGGCGGCCTCGGATTCTTCTTCCTGCGTCAGCAGCGGAATGCGGTTGACGGCGGAGATGTACGCGTCGAGGTTGCCGATCGACGGCACCATCGCCCACGGATTGCGGACGGCCAGCGTTTGCGCGCCAGCACGAGCGAGGGAAAGGGGCAGGGCAGCAGTCATGGGGTTTTGGAGCATTCCGAGGAGCCCGGGTTCCAAAATATTAGCACTCTCGCGCGGAGAGTGCTGACGGCTGTGATGTCAGGCGGCCAAATGGCAAAAAATGTGATTTGATAGACGTCGAGATGAAAGTGTGCGCACCCACACTTAATATTCTCAGCCGAAGTGCGTATCTAGCTGGTCGAGCACGCTGTCCACCGCGGACAGGAATGTCGGCACGTTGACCGGCTTGGTCAGGTAGTGCGTGGCGCCTGCGGCAATGGCCTGCGAGATGCGGGCCTCGGTGGCGTCGGCCGAAACCACGATCACCGGGATGTCGGCGGTGTCGGCGCCGGCCTGCAGGTGCCGCAGCAGCTCCAGGCCGTCGATGTCGGGCAGTTGCATGTCCAGCAGCACGAGGCTCGGCCGGCGGCGTTTGATCGCCGCCAGCCCATCCAGGCCCAGCGTGGAGATCTCCAGCTCGACCTGCGGCCGCAGCGCGAGGATGCCGCGCATGACCTCGGCGTTGGTCTCGTTGTCTTCGACGTAGTGAATGACGCGCCGCCGGTAGGCCGCGGGCGCGACCAGGTCGTTGTCGTCGCCATCCAAGCGGGGCGCCGGCGCCACCGCGGCGCGCGGCAGCTCGAGCGTGAAGGTCGAGCCCATGCCGACGGAGGAGCGCGCCTGCAACGTGCCGCCCATCAGCTCGGCCAGTCGCAGGCTGATGACCAAGCCGATGCCTGTGCCTTCGATGGGCCCGCTCTCCTGACCCAGGCGGTTGAAGGGCTGGAACAGTTGCGCCAGTTGCTGCGGGTTCATCCCCGCACCGGTGTCGATGACGTCGAGCGCGATGCGACCCTCGTCGGCCATGCGGCTGGCGACGATGACGCTGCCGCCGTCGACGTTGTACTTGACAGCGTTGGACAGCAGGTTGGTGAGAATCTGTTTGACGCGCGTCGCATCGCCGATCACGGCCTGCGCGCCGAGACTCAGGTGCACGTCGATGCGGACGTGGCGCTTGTCGGCGCTCTGCTGGACCAGCGCTTGTGCCGCGGCGACGAGCTCGGCCAGATCCAGCGTGCGCGGTTCGAGATCGACATGGCCCGACTCGATGCGCGAGAGATCCAGCGTGTCGTTGATCATGTGCAGCAAGTGCCAGCCGGCCTGACGCATCTGCGCCGTCCAATCGAGCTGGTGCGGCGCCAGCGCCTGCTTGCGATCGAGTTCGAGCAACTGCGTGAAGCCGAGCAGTGCGTTCAACGGCGTGCGCAGCTCGTGGCTCATGCGCGACAGGAACTCGCTTTTCGCGCGGTTCGCGGCTTCGGCGCCTTCGCGCGCGCGCTGTGCTTCTTCGAGTGCGAGGTGCTCGGTGATGTCCTCGATCACCCAGACCATGCGCCGCGGCTCGTTGTTCGTCGCCGTACGCAGCACGCTGATCGAGGCGCGGGCTGCGATGACGCGGCCATCGCCGGCCACGCAGCGCAACGGGCTGCGTGCCATGGGGATCTCACCAGCAAGCAGCCGCGCGCACGCGACACTGACGGCCTCGCGATCGTCGGCATGCAGCACACGAAGGATGGGCGTGCTGGCCAGACGCTCGCTGGTCGTGCCGAGCAGTTCGCGCAGGTACGGGTTGGCTTCGCGGATGCGGCCTTCGATGTCGGTGTAGGCCACTCCGATCGGCGCGTGGTCGAGGATGCTGCGAAGCCGCTGCTGACTCTCGCGCAGCGCCATCGCGGTGCGTTGGCGTTGCGTGGCTTCGGCTTGCAACTCGGTGCTGCGCTGCTGCAGTTCAGCGGTGCGCAGGGTCACTGCGGCTTCGATGCGTCGTGCTCGGCCGGTGATGGTGAGCAGCAGTGCGCCGAGCATCGATGCGCTGGCCAAGCTGACCAGCGCGAGTGGCCAGGTGCGGCCGATGCCGCGTGAACCTGCTGCGCTGGCGCTCGCGGTCACGCGCAGATCCCACTGGCGTGACGCCAACGGCAGCGACGCCGTGTGCAGGCGCGCCGGCGCCTCGATCTTGTCGCAGCCGTCGGGGCCGGCGAGCACACGCGCGCCCGGCTCGGCGTCGTTGTCGATCAGGCAGAGCCGAGTGCCGCCGGCAGGCGGTCGCGCAGCGCCACCAGCCAGTTGCTCCGGCCGCACGGCGGCGAAAACGACGCCGCGCGATGCGCGTGCGCGTTGCTCCGCGGTCTGCGGGTCGCCGCGGTACAGGGCCTGGTAGATGACGACGCCGCGGCCGCCCTGCGACAGCGTGAACGCCGCGTGTCGCCACCGGCCGGCCGGTTTGTGTGGCTCGATCGATGGCGGAGCGCGCACGCGCGATCGAACGCGCGTTGACGCCCAGCGCGGTAGCGTTTGCCGACATCGGTTCGATGTAGCGGATCAGGACCAGTGGATCGTCGGCCGCCGGAGGTTTGCCGTCTTGCCACCGTTCGATGGCGCGATAGCCGGCCAATCCGGCTGCGCGCTGCCGCGCTTCGTAGGCGGCGACGTCGGCGCGCTCGACGAGGTCGGACAGGCCCAGTGCGGCAATGCCCGGCGCGGCTAGCGTCCACGGCAGCGCGGCGCGCCCGAAACGTCTCCTGGTCGAGATAGGGCGCCGCTTCGGCCAGGCCACGCATCGCCTCGAGGGCGCGCAACGGCTCCTGCAACTGCGAAGTCAAGATGTGGGTGGCGTTGTCGGCGTCGCGCTGGAAGGCGCGCTGCATACGTTCTTCTTCGCTGCGGATCGACTCGGCGATGCCAAGGCCCATGACGGCGGTGGCAATGGCCAGCGGCAGCGCCACCGCCCAGCGCCGCGGCGCCCAGGCATCGCGCGGCGTGGCGATGAAGGCCCAGGCGATCGGCGCGCCGATCAGCACGCCCAGCGTGTCGCCGATCCACCACGCGCCCCACGTGGCTGGCGCCGCCGCAGCGGTGATCGTGCCGCCAGCCACCAGCACCAGCACTGCAATGCTGGCGCTCGTCAGGCAGGCCAGCGGCGTCACCATCAACATGAAGCGCGCCAGATCGGCCGGCTCCGACAGCAGCAGCGGCATCGAGACGAAACGGCGCACCAGCCAAGCACCGACAGCGGCCTGCAGCGCCGCACCGGCGCTGGTGCCGATCCAGGTCGCAACAACCGCGGCGCTCAACGTCGTGCTGGCCGAGACATGCGACAGGTTGGCCGCCAGCGCTGCCGCGGCGACAGCGGCGACCGCCCAGCGGCCCCACACGAACACGGCGGCCAGGCCGACACCCGCCGCGGGAAACAGCGGCGAGGCGTTGCTGGGCTGGATCGCAAGCAACAGGCCGACGCGGGCCATCAGCAGGTAGGTCGCGAAGGTGATCGCAAAGACCGCCCAAGCCGGCAGCGGCACGTCCACCCCGCCGCCAATGCGGCGCGGCGCTGACGGGGTTTCCTGCGGCACGGTGGACGAACTCAGACGTTGAACAAGAAGTTCAACACGTCGCCATCGTGCACCACGTACTCCTTGCCTTCGGCGCGCATCTTGCCGGCGTCTTTGGCGCCCTGTTCGCCCTTGAAGGCGATGAAGTCGGCAAACGCAATCGTCTGCGCGCGGATGAAGCCACGCTCGAAGTCGGTGTGAATCACGCCGGCCGCTTGCGGCGCGGTGTCGCCGACGTGGATCGTCCAGGCGCGCACTTCCTTCACGCCCGCGGTGAAGTAGGTCTGCAGGCCGAGCAGCTTGAAGGCGGCACGAATCAGGCGGTTCAGGCCCGGCTCGGTCTGCCCCATCTCGGCCAGGAACATCGTCTTGTCTTCGTCGCTCATGTCGGCCAGCTCGGCCTCGGTCTTGGCACAGATGGCCACCACCGGCGCGTTGTGTTTGGCCGCGAACTCGTTCAAGCGGTCGAGAAAGGGGTTGTTCGCGAAGCCCGATTCGGAGACGTTGCCGACGAACATCGCCGGCTTGGCCGTGATCAAGCACAGCGGCTTGAGGACGACGCGCTCTTCCTTGCTGAAGTCGATGCCGCGCACCGGCAGGCCCTGATTGAGCGCCGCGTCGCACTTCTTCAGCACATCGACCAGGCGTTGCGCCTCCTTGTCACCGCCGGCCTTGGCGACTTTGCTGTAGCGCGCCAGGCTTTTCTCGACGGTGGCCAGGTCGGCCAGGCACAGCTCGGTTTGAATCACCTCGATGTCGGCGATCGGATCGACCTTGCCCGAGACGTGGATGACGTTCTCGTCTTCGAAGCAGCGCACGACGTTGACGATGGCATCGGTCTCGCGGATGTGCGACAGGAATTGGTTGCCCAGGCCTTCGCCCTTGCTGGCGCCGGCGACGAGCCCCGCGATGTCGACAAACTCGACGATCGCCGGCACCACACGCTCGGGCTTGACGATCGCTGCGAGCTGCGCCAGGCGAGGGTCCGGCAGCTCGACGACGCCGACATTCGGCTCGATGGTGCAGAAGGGGTAGTTCTCGGCCGCGATGCCGGCTTTGGTCAGCGCGTTGAAAAGAGTGGACTTGCCGACGTTGGGCAAGCCCACGATGCCGCATTGCAGGCTCATGGAAATCTCGATGGAAACAGAGTGGGAATTGTAGGTGGGCCTACCATCGCGGCATGGAACTGTTGAGTGCGCACAGCAAGGATCTCGGTGGCGGATTCACCGTGCGACGCCTGCTGCCTTCGGCGGCGCGTCGCGCTGTCGGGCCTTTTGTCTTCTTCGACCATTTCGGGCCGATCGAAGTTGCCCCCGACGACAACCACGATGTGCGGCCGCATCCGCACATCGGTCTGGCGACGGTGACTTACCTGTTCGAAGGCGCGATGCAGCACAGCGACTCCACCGGCGTTGTGCAGCGCATCGAACCCGGCGCGATCAACTGGATGACATCGGGTCGCGGCGTCGTGCATTCGGAGCGCACGCCACAGGACTTGCGCGGCCGGCCGCGGCGCAGCCATGGCCTGCAGTTATGGGTGGCATTGCCCGAAGCCGATGAAGAGGTGGCACCCAGTTTCAGCCACACGCCCGAGACAGCGATTCCGCGCTGGGCGTGGGGTGGTGTGTCGGCGCGCGTGCTGATCGGCAGCGCGTGGGGTGTGACGTCGCCGGTGCCAACGCGTTCGGCGACGCTCTATCTCGATCTGCAATTGGCTGCCGGCTCCGCCATCTCGTTGTTGCCGCAGTGGGCACAGGAGCGTGCGCTGTATGCGATCGATGGCGCCTGCAAGCTGGGCGGCGAGACGGTCGCGCCGCAGACGATGGCGGTGTTGCCAGCGGGAGAAGAGGTGCAGCTGTCGGCGCAAGCCAACACGCGTTGCGTGCTGATCGGCGGCGCGCCGCTCGGCCATCGCTTCATGTGGTGGAACTTCGTCTCGTCGCACAAAGAGCGCATCGCGCAGGCGGCCGACGATTGGGCCGCGCAACCGAACGAAGCGTTTCCTCAGGTCGAAGACGAGACCGAGTTTATCCCTTTGCCAGAGCGCCGGCCGACCTGATAACCCCCTCGCTCGCTGCGCGAGCACTCCCCCGAGGGAAGGGTCAGGCCGACGCTTGGGAGCGGCCCGGCGCTGGCCTGACCTTCGGTGTGAGGATCAGCACGTTGCCCGCTACTGCAAGCGCAGCTCCCAGCCAGGTCAGCGCCACCGGGCGAAAGCCTTCGAACAACGCCGAGACGATCAGCGCGAACACCGGTGTCATCACGCCGACGGTCGAGGCCGCTCCCGGCCCGACTCGCTCTTGCAGCGCGAGGTAGCACGCGAACGCGATCACCGAGCCGGCGATCGACAGGTAGGCAAGCGATAGCCACCATGATGGCGCCGAGGGCAGCGTCAGCAACTGGCCGCTGGCCACGGCGACGATGCCCGACAGCGCGGCGCCGTAGACCATGCCCCAGCCAAGTGCGGGCCAGAACGGCAGCTGGTGTTTCGTATTGCGGCTCGAAGCCAGGCTGCCGATCGAGGACAACAGTACCGCGCCGAGGGTGAACGCCGCGCCGAGGATTGTCTTGTCGCTCTGTGTCACGTGCGCGAACTCAGGCCAGAAGATCAGCGTCACGCCGACGATGCACAGCGCGCCACCGGCAACGAAGCGCAAGGGGGTCGGCGTGCGCCACAGCAGCCAGGCGCCGACGCCGTTGACGAGAGGCGAGGCCGAGTAGCCGATGGCCACCAGGCCCGAAGGCACATGCTTTTCGCCGTGATAGACGCACAGGTAAGCCAGCGAGTACATGAACACACCTTGCAGTGCGAGCAGCGCGTGCTGGCGCGCTGTGCAATGCAAGCGGTCGCCGCGCATCGCCGCGAAGGTCAGCACGAGCGCGCCGGCCAAGCCGAAACGCAGCGCGACACCGAACTCGGGCGTGGTGTGGGCGAGCTGGTAGAGGATGGCATGCCACGTCGTGCTCCAGATGGCCACGGCTATGACGAACAGCTGCCAGGTCGGCAGCCTGCGTTGACTCGCGTTCACGTCAGTCGAATGCGAGTTCGGCTTGCACGCCTGCACCCACGCGCAAGCGGTGGCCGACGCCGGAAACGATGACAGCGTTCTGCCCGAACGCCAGTGCGCCGCCGACACGGGCGTTGGCGCGGTAGGCGCTCATCGCGGCGGTGACGGTGTGGCCCGGCACCGCCGTGGCAGGATCGATGTCGGGAATCGTGCAGCGGCTGCAGGGCTTCACGAGCTTCAGCACGACCGGTCCGTCGGGTGACTCCAGGGTCAGCGTGTCGATGAAGTCTTCGCCGTGCGCATCGGTCAGGCCGTCGATGACGATGTTTGGCCGGAAGCGCTGCATCGTCACCGCTTCTTGACCCGCCGCTGCCAGACGACGATTCAACTCGGCCAACGAGGCGGTGGACAGGACGAGCAACGGGAAGCCATCCGCGAACGCGGTCCGCGCTTCGATCTTGCCGGTCCATTGGGCGCTGGCCAGGCGCTGCACATCCGGGTTGAAGCGTGCCAATCGCACCGGTTGGCCCAAACAGTCGCTGAACCATTGAGCCGCCAGATCGCCCATGTCGAAAGCATCGACGGTGTCGTCCCAGACGCGCACGCGGCAGTCGCCTTCGACGGCGTCGAGTTGCAAATGCAGCGCCAGCATGCCGGGCGCGCGCAGCACCAGATCACTGGCGCGCAGCTTCGGCTGGATCAGCGCCATGCGCGGCACCTCGCGTTGTGTCACCAGGTCGCCATCGCGATCGACGACCATCCACTCGCGGTCGTACTCGAAGCCGGTCTCGATCAGTGGCGCTTCATCGACGGCGATGCCGCCGCAGGACTTGATCGGGTGGATGAAGAGCTGGCTGATGCGCAGGTTGTTTTCACTCATGCGCCCACCTGATTAGCGAGCAACCTCAGCAGGCTCACGTGGCGAGCCTATTGAGACCGAGGATGGCCGCATCCGACCTGGAGGCGTGCCATGAAGATGAACCGAGTGCAGTTTCAAGCTGGCCTTTCGATGCCTGAGTTCTTCGAACGCTATGGAACCGAAGCGAAGTGCCGCCAGGCGCTGGCGGCGGCGCGCTGGCCGAACGGGTTTGTCTGCCCGGGCTGTGGCGGCGCGGCGCGCACCAGCTACGAGCGCGCTGGGCTGGCCTACTGGCAGTGCGGCTGTTGCCAGCACCAGACCAGCCTGATCAGCGGCACCATCTTCGAGGCCAGCAAGCTGCCGCTGTTGCGCTGGTTCCTGGCCCTGCAGTTGCTCAGCCAGTCCAAGAACAACGTCTCGGCGTTGGAGCTGCGGCGCCAGCTCGGCGTGAGCTACCGCAGCGCCTGGCTGATGAAGCACAAGATTCTGGAGGCCATGCGCCTGGCCGAGCAGGACCGGCGGCTGGACGGCCGCGTGGAGATCGACGACGCCTACCTCGGCGGCGAGTTCAGCGGCGGCAGCACCGGCCGCGGCGCCGACAACAAGGTGCCCTTCGTGGCGGCCGTGCAAACCACCGCTGCCGGCCATCCGGTGTACACCTGCCTGCAGCCGCAGCCGCCCACCAGCCAGGCCATGGTCGAATTCGCCGACGCTCACCTGGGTGCTTCCACCGTGGTTGTCTCCGATGGGCTGCGCTGCTTCATGGCTGTCACGCAGCGCGGCATCCGGCACGAGCGCACCTTGGTGCGTCCCAACGTGCATGGCAGGGCCGCTTGCGTCAAGCTGGCGCAGTTCAGGGCCGTCAACACCCTGCTGGGTAACCTGAAGAACGCCATCAACGGCACCTACCACGCCTTCAACTTCGCCAAGTACGCTCACCGCTACCTCGCCGAGTTCCAGTTCCGCTTCAACCGCCGCTTCGACATGACAACTATCCTCAACAGCCTGCTCGCCAGCCTCCTTGCCGCACCGCCGTCGCCAGAGCTTTGGCTGCGGACTGCTGAGGTTGCTCGCTAATCAGGTGCGCCCATTATTTGCCAACGGCCTGCCGCTTCCTACCGGCCGAGCAGGCCGCGCAGCTTCTGCTTGATCTTGTCCTCGGGCTTCTGAGCGGCCTCGGGCGCAGACGCGGCCGAGGCCCCCGGCTCGGCCGGCTTGCCGAGCAGCCCGAGCTTCTCGGCGATCTTGTCCTTGAGCTTGTTTTCCACCGCCGCCGCGGCCACGCCCGACCACTGCACCTTCCAGTCGATCGCATCGAAGGGCCCGCTCAGCTGCACTGGCACCGTGACGCCGCGCAATGCGGCCAGATCGACGCCGTCTTGCCCGGTGGCGGTGCTCGCCACCGTGGCCCGCGCGGTGTAGTCGATGCGGCCTTGGCCGATGTCGAAGCGGCCAGCGCCGCCGATGCGCATGAACGGACTTTTCAGATCAAGGTCGTCGCTGCGGGCGACACCACCTTCGATGCGCGCGCTCGCGGTGAGTTCGGAGAAGTCTGTCTTCTCGGCCGCGCTGGCCTTGGTGATGGCGTCCTGCTTCATCGACAGCGCCGCCTTGGCCTGGCGCAGCGTGCGCGCCAGGTTCACGCCCTTGACCGCGCCATCGCGCAACTGCAGCGCCGCCGCGCCGGCGAGGTTGGCGCGCAGCGCGCCGAGACTCGCGCCACTGGTGCTGAGGTCGGCGCTGATCCGTCCCGTGCCCTCGAGCAGGTCCTTGCCGGCCACGTCCTTGAGCAGCGCGTTGGCGTCGACGCCGTTGGCGACGAGCTTGACGCTGATGCGCTTGGACTTGGCTTCCGCGACGCCGCTGGCATCGATGCTGCCGCCCCAGGCATTGCCCGCCAGGCGCGTCACGCGCAGCGTGCCGTTGTCGAGCGCGGCATCGAACTTCGCATCGGCCACCTGGTATTGGCGGAAGACGAGCTGTCCGGCGCTGACATTGAAGCGGCCGTTGACGGCGGTCAACCCGTCGAGCGCCACCGGCGTGTCCCCGGGCGCAGCAGGGGTGGCGGCCGAGGCCGCGCTGCCAGCGCTCGGTGCCAGCACCTGGTTCAGATCAAGCCGGTCGAAGCGCGCGTTGGCTTGCACCGCGGGCACCGCGGCGCTGAAAGCAGCGCTGCCGGTGGAGTCGAACTTGTTGTTGTTGAGCGCGCCTTGCAGTGCCCACTGTGCGCCCCGCGCATCGGTGCCGGCGTTGCCGCCGAGCGTCAGCACCAGCGGCTGCAGTCCCGGCTCGGTGATGTTGGCACGCAACTCCAGTTTTTCCATCGTCGCCGCGTTGCGGCCCGGGCGCAGCAGCAGGTTGGACTTGAGTTGGCCGTCGATCTTGCGCGGGCCGCTGCTGCCGTCGAGCTTGAGCGCAAAGGCCGGCAGGCGCACGGCGTCGAAGTTGCCACTCGGCGCACCCGACTCGAAGCGCCCGGCCAACGTGGTTTTGCCGTCTAGGTTGAAGCGGCCGTTGAAACCACTGCCCTTCATCTGCTCACCGGCAACCGCCAGTTGCGGCCACTCGAGTGAAGCCCCGAACCCATTCGCGCCCTGTTTGCCGGACAAGGCCAGCTTCAGTGCCTCGAGTTCGAGCTTCTGCGTGCTCGGGCTGTAGATCAGGCGCTGTGCAACCAGCGTCGACGGGCCGAGTGTGACGCCGGCGGTCTTGGCATCGGTCAGGTTGATGTCGATCGGCCCGGCGGTCAGCGCCTTGCCGTCCCAGGCCAGGTTGCCGGCCAGCGTGGCATGCAGCGATTTCACGGCCTCGGAGTCACCGCCGATCTTCACCGTGGCGCCGCGCAGCGTGGCACTGCCGTTGTCGGCGTTGAAGGTCAATGCGGTCTTGCCGTCGAAGGTCAGGCGCAACACCTGTGGCCGCTCCAGCGTCACCGTGGTTCTGAACTGCAGCGGCGTTTCCTGACCGCTGATCAGACGCCCGCTGGTGAAGCTGTCCATCGTGACGGTGCCGGTAATTTGCGCTTGATCGTCACGCAGCGCCAGGCGCGCGTCGTCGAGGTGCACCGAGCCGACTTCGAACTGCATGAAGCTCGCTTTGGGTTCTTTGGCCTGGGCTGCGGTTTGATCGCTTTTCGCGCCAAGCAGGTCGTCGATGTTGCGCCGGCCTTGCGCGTCGCGCGTGATCAGCGCATGCACACCGCGTGCGCTGACGCTGTCGACGACGAGTTGCTTGCGCAGCAGCGGCAGCCATTGCAGTGACAGTGCTGCTTCGTCGATCGCCGCGAACTCATCGGCGCGACCGCGCTCGGACAGGCGCAGCTTCGACACCTTGACTGCCAGCCGCGGAAACACCGACAGATCCACCGGCCCGTCGATGGCCAGCGTGCGCTGGCGCTCGGTTTTCATCCAGTCGATGGCGATGGACTTGTACTGCGTGGCGTCGAAGGTGGTCACGAAGTACACCGCCGCCACCGTCGCCAGCAGCAGCACCGCTCCCAGCGCGAGCAAGGCCCGCTTGATCCAGAGGTTCATGCCTGCATTGGAACGTGAAAGGCTGTACAGGTTGCAACACGGGGCTCTCTAAAATGCAAATCAATGCAAGGCAATGACAAAGTTTTTGACGTTTGTGTGCGTGGCGCCGGCATCGTCGGGCGCACGCTGGCACTGGCCTTGTCCCGCCAGGGCCTTGCCGTGGCCCTGCAGGCACCGCCACTCGACGCGGCGCGCGAGGATGTGAGGGCCTACGCGCTCAATGCCGGTTCGGTGGCGTTGCTCGATTCGCTCAAGGTCTGGAACGAACTGCCGGCCGACGCGCGAACTGCGGTGTTCGACATGCGCGTCGAGGGTGATGGCGCCGCCGCCGTGCTGCGCTTCTCGGCCTGGCAGCAACAAGTCCGCGAGCTGGCCTGGATCGTCGATGCTGCCGCGCTCGAAGCCGAACTGGCCGCGGCGCTGCGCTACGCACCGCATGTCACTGCAACCACCGACGCCGTGCCAGCGCGACTGCTCGTGCTGGCCGAAGGCCGTGCGTCGGCGACCCGTGAGCAACTCGGCGTGGCTTTCGACATCCACGACTACGGCCAGACTGCGATCGCGGCGCGCCTGCAGAGCGACACAGCGCACGGCGGGTTGGCGCGGCAATGGTTTCACGCACCCGATGTGCTCGCGCTGCTGCCGACGGATCGGCCGCAAACGGGTCACGGCCTGGCGCTGGTGTGGTCTTTGCCAGCCGAGCGCGCGCAAAGCTTGCTTGCCCTGACCGGCGCTGAGTTCGAGGCCGAGTTGATGAAGGCCACCCAAGGCGCGGCCGGCACGCTGACCCTGGCCAGCACCCGTGCGTCATGGCCACTCGCGTTGGCGCGAGCTGAGCGCGTGCACGGTCCGGGCTGGGTGCTTGTCGGCGACGCCGCGCACGTGGTGCATCCGCTGGCCGGGCAGGGCTTGAATCTCGGCTTGGCTGACGTGGCGGCGTTGGTGCGTGTGCTGACCGAGCGCGAGCCGTGGCGCGATCTGGCCGACCCCAAATTGCTCGAACGCTATGCGCGCGAACGCGCCCTGCCGGTGCAGGCCATGGCCGCGTTGACCGATGGCATGTTGCGACTTTTTGCACACCCCGCACCCTGGGCGCGGGAACTTCGCAACCGCGGGCTGAATCTTGTCGAGGTGGCTGCGCCGTTGAAGCGTTGGCTTGCGTCGCGCGCGCTGGGACAATAGCGGCGATCACCAAGGACTCCCGTCATGCTCACGATCCGATCCCTTCTGCTGCCGCTGCTCTTTGCCTTGGCACTGCCCGCGCTGGCCGACGAAGCCGTGATTCGCAAGAACCTCGCGCTGCGCCTGCCCGAGTTTCCGAAGATCGACGAGGTCAGCAAGACGCCGGTGCCCGGCTTGTGGGAAGTGCGCATCGGCAGCGAGGTGCTTTACAGCGACGCCGATGGCAGCCACATCTTCGAAGGCGAGCTGATCGACACCAAGAACAAGGCCAATCTCACGCGCGCGCGCATCGCCAAGCTGACGGCGATCAAGTTCGATGACCTGCCGCTCAAAGACGCCCTGGTGATCAAGCAAGGCAACGGATCGCGCAAGCTGGCGGTGTTCGCCGATCCGAATTGCGGCTACTGCAAGCGCCTGGAGCGCGAGCTGGTGGCGTTGAAGGACGTGACGATCTACAACTTCATCTATCCGGTGCTGGGGCCCGACTCCGATCAGAAGTCGCGCGCCATCTGGTGCTCGAAGGACGCGATGAAGACCTGGCGCGACTGGATGCTCGACGGCGTGGCGCCGCCGCGCGCGATGGGCAAGTGCGACGATGCGGCGATCCAGCGCACAACCGACTACGGCAAGAAGTACCGCATCAATGGCACGCCAGCGATCATTTTCGAGAGCGGCGAGCGTGTGCCGGGAGCGTTGTCGGGTGCCGATCTGGCGAAACGTCTGGACGAGGCGAAAAAGCCGAAGTCCTGAACGTCGCCGCAAACAAAAAGGGACGCCGAGGCGTCCCTTTTTGTTTTCCCTGTTGCGGTCCTTCAGACCAGAGAGACTTCCTGTTCCGATCCGCTGCGCGCGTGCAGCTCGTCCCACAGCGACGCCGCCTTGGCCGCCCAATCGCGGTAGTGCGCATCCGCCGGTGCGAAGTAGGGCACGCCGCGCTCGACGAAGTGCTGCACGCGTGTGGCCAGCTTCGGACAGCATTCGAGCCGGCCGAGTTCGAGCTCGATGCTGTGCAGCAGCGCATGGCGTGCAAAGGGTTCGCACGGCGCCATCAGGCGCGTGTAGATGGGGTGATGGATCCAGTCGTTCATCGTCTCGTTGTGGTTGCGTGTGACAGCAACGCCATCTTCGCGCTTGCCGGTGCGGCCGTGCGCGGCCTCGCGGCGCCCACGCGGATTTGGTACGCGACTTGTTTAACGAGGTGAACTCGCGTTACGGTTGCAGCCAGCGAGGTGTGGTGCCGTTGCCGAAACCTGCGCGGCGATGGCCCTGCGCATGCAACTCGAGCCAGTCGATCGACAGCACGCGTGCTTCGAGAAGCGCGAAGTACGCACGCTCGCCACGCGCGCCGATCGCGCCGTCGAGCGGATCACCCGGCGTCCGCGGGGACAGGTAGTCATTGGCGGCTGGGCTGAGCTTGAGCCGCGCCCAGCGCGACGACAGCTCAAGGCCTTCAGTCACGGCTTGCAGGTCAACACGGATGCGCAATTGCCAGCCGAGCCCTGGCGACCACATGACGATGGTGCCGCGCGGATGCGCGGCGACTTGCAGTACCTTGCCGGCGCGCGAGTCGGTGTACATCAGCAATGCAGCCTGCGCTTGATCCACTTCGCGCAATATCACCGTGCGCGCGTCGCCAACTTCGCCGTCGGTGGTGGCCAGCACCGGTGTGCGCCACGGGTGCTGTTTGTCACGCGGTGCAGCCTGCAGCTCACGCCACAGTGCGGCCTCGATCGCATCCAGCGTTTCGAGGCGAGTGCTCATGGCTCTAGGATTCCTTGCGCAAGGCGGGAAACAGCACGACGTCACGGATGCTCGGGCTGTCGGTGATCAGCATGATCAGCCGGTCGATGCCGATGCCGCAGCCTCCTGCCGGTGGCATGCCGTACTCGAGCGCGCGGATGAAGTCGGCGTCGTAGTACATCGCCTCTTCATCGCCGGCCTCCTTGTTTTTGGCCTGCGACGCAAAGCGCGCCGCCTGGTCCTCGGCATCGTTCAGCTCCGAGAAGCCGTTGGCGATTTCGCGGCCGGTGGCGAAGAGTTCGAAGCGCTCGGTGATCGCCGGGTTGGTATCGGATGCGCGTGCCAGCGGGCTCACCTCGACGGGATAGTCAGTGATGAAGGTCGGCTGCCAGAGCTTGTCTTCCACTGCCGCCTCAAAGAGGCCGAATTGCAATTGCGCCAGGCCCCAGTGCTTCGGGGGCTCGTGGCCGAGAGTCTTCAACTTGCCGTGCAGAGCGTTCGCATCGTCAGCCTCGGCGGCGCTAACGCCAGCATGCGCCACCAGCGAATCGCGTACCGACAGGCGCGCGAAGTGGCTTTCGAGGTCGACCTCGCGGCCCTGGTACGTCACCCGCGCCGAGCCGCTGGCCGCGCGCGCGGCGTGGCGCAACACCTGCTCGGTGAAGTCCATCAGGTCGTAATGCGTCCAATAGGCCGCGTAGAACTCCATCATCGTGAACTCGGGGTTGTGCCGTACCGAGATGCCTTCATTGCGGAAGTTGCGGTTGATCTCGAACACGCGCTCGAAGCCGCCCACCAGCAGTCGCTTCAAGTACAACTCTGGCGCAATGCGCAGGAACATTTGTTGATCCAGCGCATTGTGGTGAGTGGTAAACGGCTTGGCATTCGCGCCACCGGGGATCGGGTGCAACATGGGCGTCTCGACTTCGAGAAAACCGTGCTCGACCATGAAATTGCGGATCGACGACACCGCCTTGCTGCGCGCAACGAAGCGTGCCCGCGCGCTGTCGTCGGTCATCAGATCGACATAGCGCTGGCGGTACTTCTGCTCCTGGTCGGTCATGCCGTGGAACTTGTCCGGCAGCGGGCGCAGGCTCTTGGTCAACAGGCGGATCGAGGTTGCCTTGACCGACAACTCACCGCTCTTGGTGCGAAACAGCGTGCCCTCGCAGCCGAGGATGTCACCCAGATCCCAGCCCTTGAAGTCGGCCAGCACGTCGGCGCCGACCGAGTCCTGCGTGATGTAGAGCTGAATGCGGCCCGAGGTGTCCTGCAGGGTGGCGAAGCAGGCCTTGCCCATGACGCGCTTCAACATCATGCGGCCGGCCACGGCCACGCCGATGGCCTGCGACTCCAGCGCGTCGTTGGCTGTCTGATCGTGCCGCTGGTGCAGATCGGCCGCATGGTGCTGGGGCTTGAAGTCGTTCGGGAACGCGGCTTTGCCCTCAGCCCTGGCTCGGTCACGCAATGCCGTGAGCTTCTCGCGACGCTCGGTGATCAGTTGGTTGTCGTCGGAGTCCATGCGTTCGAGGGGAGGTTGCGCGTAAAAGCACCGGATTCTAGGGTGTGCCCTCTTGAGCGATGGAGCTGCAAGGCATACTGACGATCCGCTTCGAAACGGCATATCCACCCATGACGATTCTGGTCACCGGCGGCGCCGGCTTCATCGGCAGCAACTTTGTCCTCGACTGGCTGGCCCACGGCGACGAGCCCGTGGTCAACCTCGACGCGCTCACCTACGCCGGCAACCTGCACAACCTCGACTCGCTGCGCGGCAACGCGAAGCATGTATTCGTGCAGGGTGACATCTGTGATCGACCACTGCTCGACAAGCTGCTGGCCGAACACCAGCCGCGCGCTGTGGTGCACTTCGCAGCCGAAAGCCATGTCGATCGCAGCATCCACGGCCCGGGCGATTTCATGCGCACCAACGTGCAAGGCACGTTCACCTTGCTCGAAGCGGCGCGCGCGCATTGGCAGTCGCTCGAAGGCGACGCCAAGAACGACTTTCGCTTCCTGCACGTTTCCACAGACGAGGTCTATGGCTCGCTCACGCCCGACGCACCGGCCTTTACCGAGACCCACGCTTACGAGCCGAACAGCCCGTATTCGGCAAGCAAGGCTGCCAGCGATCATTTGGTGCGCGCCTGGCACCACACATACGGCCTGCCGGTGTTGACGACGAACTGCTCGAACAACTACGGCCCGTATCACTTCCCGGAGAAGCTGATCCCGCTGATGATCGTCAACGCGCTGGCCGGCAAACCGTTGCCGGTCTACGGCGACGGCATGCAGGTTCGCGACTGGCTCTACGTGCGCGACCATTGCAGTGCCATCCGCGCGGTGCTCGCTAAAGGGCGGCTTGGCGAGACCTACAACGTCGGCGGCTGGAACGAGAAGCCCAACATCGAGATCGTCAAGACGATCTGCGCTCTGCTCGACGACCTGCGGCCGAGTGCGGAAGGTTCGTACACGCGGCACATCGCCTACGTCAAAGACCGCCCGGGCCACGACCGCCGCTATGCGATCGATGCACGCAAGATCGAAAGAGAGCTCGGCTGGCGGCCCGCAGAAACCTTCGAGTCCGGCATCCGCAAGACAGTGCAGTGGTACCTCGACCATGCCGATTGGGTGGCCGGCGTTCAAAGTGGCCACTACCGCGAGTGGGTCTCGAAGAACTACGCGGCCCGCTGAATGAAAGTCGTTCTCTTCGGCAAAGGCGGCCAGGTTGGCTGGGAACTGCAGCGATCGCTGGCAACGCTGGGCGAGTTGGTCGCGCTCGATTTCGACAGCACCGACCACCACGCCGACTTTTCGAGGCCAGCACAACTGGCCGACACCGTGCGTGAGCTCAAACCCGACGTGATTGTCAATGCTGCCGCACACACGGCGGTCGACAAGGCCGAGAGCGAACCCGATTTCGCGGCCACACTCAATGCCGAAGGCCCCCGCGTGCTAGCGCAGCAAGCCAAAGCCCTTGGTGCCTTGCTTGTGCACTACAGCACCGACTACGTCTTCGACGGTAGCGGCAGTGCCGCGCGCGCCGAAGACGCAGCAACCGGCCCGCTGTCGGTCTATGGCCGCACCAAGCTCGACGGCGAGAACCATATCCGCGCCAGTGGCTGCGCGCACCTGATCCTGCGCACGAGCTGGGTCTACGCGGCGCGCGGTGGCAACTTTGCGCGCACGATGATCAAGCTGGCCAGCGAACGAGAGACGCTGTCGGTGATCGACGACCAGTTCGGTGCGCCCACGGGGGCCGAGTTGCTGGCCGATGTCACGGCACATGCGGTCCGCGCCTGCAAAGCGAAGCCCGCGCTCGGTGGGACGTACCACGCAGTGGCCGCTGGCGAAACCAACTGGTTCGAGTACGCACGCTTTGTCATCGAATGGGCCCGCGCCAACGGTCTGCCGATCAAGCTGGCGGCCGATGCGCTCAGGGCCGTGCCGACGAGTGGCTACCCGACGCCGGCAACGAGGCCGTTGAACTCTCGCCTGGACACGAACAAGCTGCGCAGCGCCTTCAACATTGTTCTGCCGCATTGGCAAACCGGTGTGAAGCGCATGCTGATGGAGGCCTACCCGAAATGATGAACAACAACCGCAAAGGCATCATCCTGGCCGGTGGCTCGGGTACTCGCCTGCACCCAGCGACGCTGGCGATGAGCAAGCAGCTGTTGCCGGTGTATGACAAGCCGATGGTCTACTACCCGCTGTCGACGCTGATGCTGGCCGGCATCCGTGACGTGCTGATCATCAGCACGCCGCAGGACACGCCGCGCTTCGAGTCACTGCTCGGAGACGGTTCGCGCTGGGGCATGAACCTGTCGTATTGCGTGCAACCGAGTCCCGATGGCCTGGCGCAGGCTTTCATCCTCGGCCGCCAGTTCGTCGATGGCAAACCGAGCGCGCTCGTCCTCGGTGACAACATCTTCTACGGTCACGACTTCCAGGCTCTGCTCGGCCAAGCCATGCAGCGCAAGACGGGGGCCAGCGTGTTCGCGTACCACGTGCACGATCCGGAGCGCTACGGTGTGGTTGCCTTCGACGACAAGAAGCATGCGTTGTCGATCGAAGAGAAGCCGCTGAAGCCGAAGAGCAATTACGCCGTCACGGGTCTGTACTTCTTCGACGAGCAGGTCTGCGACATCGCGGCGTCTATCAAACCGAGTGCACGTGGCGAACTCGAGATCACCGAGGTCAACGCAACCTACCTGCGTCAGAACCAGCTCTCGGTGGAGATCATGGGGCGCGGCTATGCGTGGCTCGACACCGGCACGCACGACAGCCTGCTCGAAGCGGGGCAGTTCATTGCCACGCTCGAAAAGCGCCAGGGCTTGAAAGTGGCGTGCCCTGAAGAACTGGCGTTTCGCAATGGCTGGATCGATGCCGCACAGCTCGAAGCGCTGGCGCGTCCGCTGGCGAAGAATGGCTACGGCCAGTACCTGTTGAAGCTGCTCGGCGAGAAGGTCTATTGATGCAAGTCACGACCACTGCATTGCCGGGCGTTCTTATCCTCGAGCCGAAAGTCTTCGGCGACGACCGCGGCTTTTTCTTCGAGAGCTTCAACCAGCGCGCCTTCGATGCTGCTGCCGGCCAGCATGTGGACTTCGTGCAGGACAACCACTCGCGCTCCAGCCGCGGCGTGTTGCGCGGCCTGCACTACCAGACGGCGCCGCATGCGCAAGGCAAGTTGGTGCGCGTGGCGCGCGGCAGCGCCTTCGACGTCGCGGTGGACATCCGCCGCGGTTCGGCCACCTTTGGAAAGTGGATTGGCGTGACGCTCGATGCGGCGAGCCAGCGCCAGTTGTGGATTCCGCCTGGCTTTGCGCATGGGTTCTTCGCCCTCGAGGACGACACGCACTTCCTCTACAAGACGACCGACTACTACGCCAAGGATTGCGAACGCGCGATCGTCTGGAACGATTCGGCCATCGGCATCGTCTGGCCCGATCTGGGCATGGCGCCGTTGCTGGCGCCCAAAGACGCCGCAGCGCAGTCGCTTGCGCAAGCCGAATCCTTTTGAAACCTTCTCAATGAGCAGCAGCAAACCGATCCAGGTTCAGCCAGTGGTCATGGCCGGCGGCAGCGGCACGCGGCTGTGGCCGTTGTCGCGCGCCGCCTACCCGAAACAGTTTCTCGTCCTCACTGCGGATCAGAAGACGCTGTACCAGCAGGCCGTGGCGCGCATCGAGCACCTGGCCAGCGATGGTTTCGACGTCGCGGCGCCGATCACCGTCGGCAACGAGGAGCACCGTTTCATGGTGCTCGACCAACTGCGCGAACTTGGCATTTCGAGCGGCCCGGTCTTGCTCGAGCCTTCGGCCCGCAACACCGCGCCAGCGATGACATTGGCCGCCTTGGCTGCGTCCGAGGGCGATGTCGACCCGGTGCTCGTGGTCTCGCCCGCCGACCACGTGGTGGCGGACACGGTGGCCTTCACGCGGGCCATGAACACAGCGATCCACGCCGCAGCCGGCGGCGCGATCGTTGTTCTCGGCATCACGCCTGACCGGCCGGAAACGGGCTATGGCTACATCAAGTGCGCTCATGGCCAGCAGGCAGCACGGATCGTTTCGCAGTTCGTCGAGAAGCCCGATCTCGTCACCGCAGAGCGCTACGTCGCCGATGGCAATTACACCTGGAACAGCGGCATGTTCGTGCTGCGCGCTTCGACCTGGCTCGAGGCACTGAAGCGTTTCCGCCCTGACATCCTGGCCACGACGTGCAACGCCTGGGCGGTGCGCAAGACCGACCAGCGTTTCGTGCGGCCCGGCGCCGCCGAGTTCGCTGCGGTCCCGGCCGAGTCGGTCGACTATGCAGTGATGGAGCACTGCCCCGGCAGCGGCATCGACATCCGCATGGTGCCGCTGGCGGCCGGGTGGAACGATCTTGGCGCCTGGGATGCCGTGTGGCAGGTGGCGCCTAAAGACGGCATGGGCAATGCTGCGCTCGGTGACGCGCTGATCTCCGGCAGCCGCAACTCGCTGGTGCATGCGTCGAGCCGCCTCGTCAGCCTGGTCGGCGTCAGCAACCTGGTCGTCGTTGAAACCGCGGACGCGGTGCTGGTCGCCGACCGCGAGCGCAGTCAGGACGTCAAGGCCATCGTCAGCGCGCTCGAATCCCAGGGCCGCACCGAAAAGAACCTGCACCGCAAAGTGCATCGCCCCTGGGGCTGGTACGACAGCATCGACGCTGGGCCGCGCTTCCAGGTCAAGCGCATCATGGTCAAGCCCGGCGCGAGCCTGTCGCTGCAAATGCACCACCATCGCGCCGAGCACTGGATCGTCGTCTCCGGCACTGCCGAGGTCGTCAATGGCGACCAAGTGTTGACACTGACCGAAAACGAGAGCACCTACATCCCACTCGGCGAGAAGCACCGTCTCTCCAACCCGGGCAAGACGCCGCTCGAGATCATCGAGGTGCAGTCGGGGTCGTACCTGGGTGAGGACGACATCGTGCGATTCGAGGACACCTACGGGCGCGCCTGAACGTCCGCGTCTAAGCGTGAGTCGGCCGCGCAGCTTCGTTGCGTGTGTCCAGGCCAACCGGCATGGCGCCTCCCCACGGCCGGTACTGCGGCAGCAGTTCCGCCAGCTTGGCGCGGACTTCTGCGTCCGTCGCGCCACCGCTCGACTGAACCCATTGTGTCAATCGCTGCTCCCAATCACCGGGCACCTCGGCCACACGCGCCACGCGAATCTTGGGATGATGGGTCGGGCGCGTGAATTCAGAATCGGCGAGCAACTCCTCGTAGAGTTTTTCGCCAGGGCGTAGACCCGTGAATTCGATCTTGATGTGCTCCTCGGTCGTGCCCGACAACCGGATCATCTTGCGCGCCAGATCGACGATGCGCACCGGTTCACCCATGTCGAGCACAAACACCTCGCCCCCTTCACCCATGTAAGCTGCCTGAAGCACCAGCTGAGCCGCTTCCGGAATCGACATGAAGTAGCGAACGATCTCGGGATGTGTGACTGTGACCGGACCGCCGCCCTCAATCTGATCGCGAAACTTCGGGATCACACTGCCGCTGCTGCCCAGCACATTGCCGAAGCGCACCATCTCGAACCGCGTCGCGCCCTCGCGATGCAAGGACTGGCAAGTCATCTCGGCCAACAGCTTGGTCGCTCCCATGACATTGGTTGGATTGACCGCCTTGTCGGTGGACACGAGGACAAAATTCTCAACCTCGTGCTCGATGGCGGCCCGGCCGACTACGTAGGTGCCCCAGGTGTTGTTGCAGACAGCCTCCCAGGCGTTGACTTCCTCCATCAGCGGTACATGCTTGTAGGCCGCCGCGTGAAACACCACCGCCGGATGGTGTGTGCGCATGATGCCGTTGATCCGCATCGCGTTCTTGATGTCGCCGATGGCGCACACAACCGGCAGTTGCGGCCAGCGCGCATCGAATTCTTCCTTGAGTGCGTAAAGCGCGAGTTCACTGATGTCGAAAAAGACAATCCGGCTGGGGCCGAACGCTGCGATCTGCCGACACAGCTCAGACCCGATCGACCCGCCAGCCCCCGTCACCATGACTACGCGGTGTTGCAGCAGCTTGTGCAAACCAGCGTTGTTCAGGTGAACGGCATCGCGCCCGAGCAGGTCTTCGGGGCTGACCCTGCGCAGATGGGCCGGACTGAAATCGCCCCCGCGGATCAAGTCGGACATGCTCGGCAACAGCCGCACGTCCAGCGCCAGGGGCTCGAGCCTTCGCAGCAACTCCGCACGCTGCCCTGGCGTCAGGCTCGGGATGGCGACGATGACGATCTTCACGTCCAGCCGCTCGATCGCGGCAGGCAGGTCGGCCACCGCCATCACGGGCAGGCCGATCACCGTGCGGCCGTGAAGTTTGGCGTTGTCGTCGATCAGCAGCACCGGCTTGAAGTCAGGCGCTTGCCGAAGCGCCTGCACGAGTTGGCGCCCGGCGTTGCCAGCGCCAAAGACCGCCACCGGCCTGCGCTCGTTGGGTGATTGTTCCTTGCGCAGAACCTGCCGCCCCAGCACACGCATCAACACCGCGTAGCTGGCCGACAGCAACGCGTAGATGACGTAGGCGCTCAGCGGAATGCCCGGCGTGCCCAGAGCCAGCATCAACGCGCTGAACAAGGCTGCGGCGGCAAGCGCGGCACCGACCACCGTCAGGAAAGCGCGCGTCTCCAGGTAGCGAACGACGGCTCGGTACAGGCCCTGACGCAGGAACACAGGCACCGACACAACGACCGTGGCCACATAGGCCCACCACGGCGGTCCGGGATCCAGGGACCATTGCCCCGTGCGCAGCACGACGGCAGACCACAACGCAACGGGGAGCAACAGAACGTCGGCGCCCACCATCAGCAGGTCTTTGGCCGCACGCGGCAGCTTGGAGAGCTGGAGGGTCATCAGGTTCCTGCCTCGCGCGAGAACGAGATTCGAATCGAACGCCCGATGATGGCCAGATCACCGGCCAGGCTGCGCTCGCGCACATAGCGCTGGCTCAGCTCAAGTTTGGCCGGCAGCACCTGCTCGACATAGGTTCGCTCCGGATCGGCGCTGCGGCGCAGGATTTCGCTCTCGTCGCGGTAGGCGATGGAAGCCGTGTCGGTGATGCCGGGCCGTACGCTGAGAACGAGGTCGCGTACCGCCGTCGGGTACAGCTTCACGTAACGCGGCACTTCGGGCCGCGGACCGACCAGGCTCATGTCGCCCAGAACAACGTTGACAAACTGCGGGAACTCATCGATCTTGTACTTTCGAAGCCATGCGCCCGCCCGCGTGATCCGCGGGTCGTCACCGACCGTGAGCTGCGGCCCTTGCGCCGCCGTGTCGACGCGCATCGATCGGAACTTGAGGATGTCGAACAGCTTGCCGCCGCGGCCCACGCGCGCCTGGCGGAACAGCACCGGGCCTGGCGAGTCGATCTTGATCCACAGCGCGACGGCCAGCATCAGCGGCGCCAACACGATCAGCGCGCCCGCCGAGAACAAGATGTCGAACAAGCGCTTGACCATCAACCGAGCGCCTCGTGCAGGGCTGTGATCACCCGGGTCTGATCGGCGTCACTCATCGCTGTGAACAAGGGAATGCTGATCATCGAGCGGTAGGCCGCGTCGGCTTGCGGGAACATCTCCGGGCTCAGGCCATAGCGGTCACGCCAGTACGGGTGACGGTGCAAGGGCACGTAGTGGACGCTGGTGCCGATGCCTTTGTCGGCCAGCGCCTGAATGACCGCGTCGCGGTCGAGCCGGGCGCTGGGTGCCAGCCTGATGACATAGAGGTGCCAGGCGTGAACGTCGCCCTTCGGCGCGTCGGCCGGAAGGATCAACGGCAACTCGCGCAGTGCTTTCGCATAGCGCGCGGCCAGAACCTGGCGCCGCTCAAGAAAACGCGGCAGCTTGCGAAGTTGTTCGATCCCCAATGCCGAGGCGATGTCCGTCAGGTTGTACTTGAAGCCCGGCGCGACGACCTCGTAGTACCACGCCGGCGTCTTCGAGACAAAGCGATCGAAGGCGTCGCGGTTCATGCCGTGCAACCGCATCACGCGCATCCGTTGCGCCAGCTCGGCGTGCCGTGTCACCGCCATGCCGCCCTCGCCGGTGGTCATCGTCTTGTTGGCGTAGAAGCTGAACACGGTTACATCGGAATTGAGCTTGCCGATCAGGGTGCCGTTCCAGGTGGTTGGTAGAGCGTGTGCTGCATCTTCAACAATCTTCAGCCCGTGCTCGCGCGCAATCGCCAGGATCTCGTCCATGCGGCAAGCCAGGCCGCCGTAGTGCACCGGCATGATTGCCTTGGTGCGCGGCGTGATGGCGGCGCGCAGTTTGACAACGTCCATGTTGAGGGTCATGGGGTCCACGTCCACCAGCACGGCGTCAGCGCCGAGGTAGCGTGCCACCTCGACGGTGGCAGTGAAGGTCAGCGTGGGCGCAATCACCTCGTCACCCGGCCCGATGCCCAGCGCCTCCAGTGCCAGGTGCAATCCCGCCGTGGCCGAGTTGACCGCGATGCTCTCGACCCCGCCGCCAAGATAGTCGGTGAAAGCTTGCTCGAACTGCTTGGTTTTCGGGCCGGTTGTGACCCAGCCGGAGCGCAGCGCTTCGGTGACAGCGGCGATTTCTTCGTCGCCGATGTCGGGCAGCGCAAACGGGACGAAATCCTGCGTCATGTCTTCTGAATCCAGCAAAGCCTGTGCGTGCGCAGAAAGGGCATCGAGTTGAACAGGCCGTACAGCCTCGGGTGCAGCGCCGTCGCGCGGCGGGCGATGGGTGGGGCCAGAGTCAGTCGCCGCTGCCAGATGGGACTGTCGGGAAAGAGCTGCCGCAGCCTGCTGACCGGCACGCCACGCACATCCGCGTTAGACGGATTGTCATACACGAAGTCGTACCAGAGCACGCCGCCTCCTGGCCGCACCCAGCGCCACATGCATTGGGCGAGTTTCAACTGAAAAGCGTCGTCCAACAGTGACGAAAAGACAGTGGACTGCATGACGATGTCGAAACTGTCGGCTGCAAGCTCCATTTGCGTCGCATCGCCTTCCAGGATCTCGACGGCGCTGGGCAGCATGCGCCTGGCCAGCTCAACGCGCGGCGGCAGCAACTCGTTGCCGACGAGGTTGTCCGGCGAGAACCCCATGCGCAACAGGTCCAGCAGGTTGCTGCCGCTGCCACAGCCCACCTCGAGCACTCGCTTCTCCTCGACAGGTTGAAGCGCACACTCACGCACCCAGCGAGCCAAGGCGCGCTGCTTTTCCTGATGAGCCTGAAGCGCAGATTCGTTCAGCAAGCTGTAGCGCAGCGGATCGTGATTCGACGAGCGACGCGCGTACCGGGTCTTGATTGCATCGATCTCAGTCATTCATTCTTTGCCTTCTCGGAGCTTCTGATCTGACGAGATTCAGCGAGTCAGTTGTCTCATGGCTGCGCCTGCATGCCTTTTGCGGATCACGAAGTCCCACAGGCCCCGACCGAACCCTGACGCATAACCGAAGTGCATGCATGCGAATGCCGCTGCGACGATGGCCGGGTTCGGTGCGACAGGCGCGCTGGCTCCTGCGCGGTGCGCAAACACCAATGACGCGACCGCGTAGGCGCCGAACAACGCCACCAACGACAGCGCGGCAACACGCGAGAAGGGCGCTGCGAGAGCCAACACGCCGAGCAGCGCTAGAAAACCGAACGGAACCAGGTGGCGCGCTGAAGCTGGTAGGCGATGTTTCTGCATGACGGGGATTTTCCAGTAGCCATACTGGTGAAATTGCCGAAACAACGCACTCAGCGATCCGCGTGGCGTGTACGTCGACCGGATAGCGCTGCTTTGCCAGACCTGCCCCCCGCTTCTGACGATGCGCAGATTGAGCTCGTCGTCTTGGTTGCGAACCAGCGTTTCGTCGAAACCGCCCAGGGCCTGCAACTCGACGCGGCGCCACGCGCCCAGGTACACGGTATCGACGGGGCCGTTGTAGTCGGGTTGCCTCGAAGCTGCACCTCCCGAGCCGAAGCCGCTCTGGAACGCCGCGGCGATAGCGCGCTGCAATGCGTGCTCGCCGGTAGCGATCCACGGCCCGCCGACGCAGGTGGCTCCCGTGTCGCGCAGCGCCTTGACGCATTGGGCAACGTAGTCATCGGCATAGGTCGTGTGAACGTCCATGCGCACGACCATCTCGCCGCGCGCGACGCGCAGTGCCTGATTCAGGCCGGTCGAAACGATCTGGGCCTCATTGGTCAGCACGATCAGTCGCGGCTCCCGCAGCGCCCAGGCTTCGAGCTTCTCCAGCGTGCCATCGTTGCTCAATCCATCGGCGACCAACACTTCGATATCGAAGCCGTCGCAGCGTTGTGCAAACGCAGCTGCGAGGTAGGGTTCGATGTGCTCTACCTCATTGCGGCACGGGGAAATGATGGAGACGATCATGCGCTCATTCCAGTGCAGACGCGATCGCGGGCAGTGTTGGAGAAGTCATGCCGCTCCATCTTGCGGCCTGGCGACTGTTGGCGCGCAGTACTGTTGCACGACCCAGTCATAGCAGTCCACCATCTTGTCGACGCAGCGTTCCCACTCATACTCGCGTTGCACGAGGGCGCGGCCGGCGCGTCCCATCGCTGCGCGCAGACCGTCGTCGAGGACGAGCCGCTTGAGCGCGGCGCACAGCGCCGCACTGTCGTCGCGCGGCACGATCAACCCCGTCACGCCATCTTGCACGACCTCTGGCAGCCCGCCGACATCCGAGACGACGACCGGCAATCCGCAGCTCGAAGCTTCGATGACTGCGACGCCGAAGCTTTCGCTGTCGAGGCGACTGGCCGCAACATACACATCGAGTCGCTTCAGCCAAGCGGGCACCTCGCTGTGTGAGACCTGACCAGTGAACGTCACACGGGAGCGCATCCCCAGGGCATCCACCTGCGCCTCGAGATCGGCCCGTTGAGGGCCATCGCCGACCAGCAACAGACGCAACCGCCCGCGCACGCCATCGAGCGCTGCGTCGTTGTCGCGCACTAGCTGGGCGAAGGCGTCGATCAGCAGATCGACTCCGTACTTGTCCGCCAGCGTCTTGACCGTGCCGACGGTGACCTGCCCCTCGACCTTGTTCGCCTTGCGTGGATCAAACTGCTCGCATTCGACGCCGAACGGCGTGATGTGAATCTTCTCTGGGCGTCTTACCAGTTTGCTGACTTGTGCAGCCATGACGTGACTGGTCGACGCGATGCTGTCGGCGCGTCGAAGGTTGAAGCGGATGAGTCGACCAGCCAGTGCCGATTGATATGGGAAGTCATAGACATCCGAACCCCAAACGGACATCAGGTGCGGCCGGCGAGCCACCAGCGTTGCCAACGTTCCATACCCGGAGGCGTAGTGGCTGTTGACAAGATCGGGCGAGAACTCGCCCAACGCGCGACGCGCCGCAAGGACGTTGAGAAAGTAGCCTTTCTCTCCACGAAACGGCAGCAGTCGCAGGCGGGCGCGCGCCGGCACCTGCCACTCGGCTGCCGGATGCTGAGTCAGCAGCAGCACATCGATCCCTCGCGCTGCCAGACCACGCACCCAGCGCTGGGTGTGAACCACGCTCGCGGGAGCAAGGAGAGCGACTCGCATCACCCGATCAGCGCCTGCTCGGCGCACACGAGCGCTGAGCGAGTCGCACAACGGATCCGAAGCGCGAGGCTAGTTGGCGGGGGTTTCACGTGGTGTCGCATCTTGCGTGTTCAGGCTGGGTGTGGCGCATCGGCTCGCCGCCGCTCGCCGAGCGCAACGCCAAGAACGGCACCGGCCAGCACCCAGATCGGCACGAAGTAATACATGGTGCTCACCGTCACCGAGGCCAGTGGCGCAAGCAGCATGAAGGTCAGCGCTGCACGCCGAAAGCGCAACGTGACTCCATCGCGGACCGGCATGCGGATCACTGCTTGCAGCATCACCGCGCCTGCCGCCAGCCAGATGGCCGAACCGACCAGTCCGTACTCGGCCAGGATCTGAAGGAGGGCGTTGTGAGCATCGGTAATGACCATGCCTTCGCTGTGCTCGGCGGCGATCAGTGCTCCCAGTTGCCCCGGACCGACCCCGAACAAAGGAGATTGGGTCCACAAGTGCCAACTCTGCTCGGCCAGTTGAAAGCGAACGGCGATGGAGTCTTGCGCCAACTCCAGGTCGCTCAACGACAGGTCCTGAGCCAATGCGATGGCGAAACACGCCTTCTGCGCGCTGTCAGCGCAAATGTATTCGATGGCCTCGCTGCCCCAGCCCCAGATCAAGGCGGCGCCCGACAGCAACAACAGCGCTGCCAACGCACTGCGTCGGCTGAGCACGCGAGTGACCAGCGCGGCTAGCGCCCAACACAAACCGACCACCAGGCCGGTTCGAGACTCCGAAAGCAGGATGACGCTGAAAGCCACGCTGACAAGAGCCACTTTTGCCCATGATCGGCGATGAGCCGCCAGCGCAAACGGCAGCAAACACAAGACTGCGAAGGCCAGGTTGTTCTGATTGGCGAAAAGGCCGGTCGGCACCCAAAGCCCATCAACCAGCAGCGAAGGGCCATCGTGGCCCTCGTACACGAAGCCGAGTTGGGGCGCCACAGGTGAGTAGCGCGACACGGGGAGCCGCAAACCCGTCAGCGCCTCCAAGACGGCAAAGCCCAGCGTGAACCACGTAAAGCCGGCAAGCCAAGGCACGATCTTGTGCGCTGAACCGGGAAAGGACGCCAACACCACGTGAGCCAAAAAAGCAGTCCCGGACAAGAACATGATTGCCAAGTGGATCCACGCCCATGGGGCTCCGCCGCTGGCCACGGCCCAGATCAGGATGTAGCAGAGAAGCGCTGCAGCCAACACGAGAAGTGCAGCGCTCTCAGGCACGAGGCGCCATCGCCGATGCAGCAGCACGAGGATCGGCGCGGCGAGGACGAGCAGCACATGGGCTCCGTACAGTCCGAACGCGCCGATGGCGGGCCCGCACAGGCCAACCATCAAGAGGATCCAGTGCACTTGGTGCGCGGACTCGCTCGGTGTCGAGACATCGGCCTCGATCCTCCAAGGCGACCGAGTGGCGAATAGGTGGGCTGACGTACTCACGCGGACCGATCGAGTTGAGCCGGGTCGGGTAAACGCACTGTCGAGCGAAGCGCGACGGCACCCCAGGCAGCGACCACGGCCTCACTCGCGAGGACCGCACAGGCGGCAGCAAGCGCCGGCTCCAGAGTCAATGCCCAGTGACCGAACAGCGCCAACAGCAGGCTCAAACCGACACGCGCCAGCGCTTGATAGCCCATCTCGGCGAAGCGCCCTGCGGCCAACAGAACCACGGAGATGAATCGAGTCGCGAGCACAAGAACGCCTGCCGCGCTCATGACCTGGCAGGCTTGAATCGCGGCCGCATAGCTCGGCTGGAAGGCAGTGCTGAACATCCAGGGCATCGCCGCGATCACGCCCGCCACCACGGCAACTGCGGCCAGCAGGACGCGCATGACCCGGGGTCGATCACGAGCCCAGACGCTGGGCAGGCTCTTGCCAACCGCAAACCGATCGTAGACCGCGGGTGCCAGAAAGCCAGCCAAGACGGAAAAGATCTGAAGAAAGTAGAACGACAGCGACAGGGAGCCAAGCTGCTCCGCCTTTGAGCCGAGCGCGGCCAGTAACGTCAACAACAGAGCCGGCTGTGCGGCAACGCAGATGTTGAAGATGAAGTTGTGCGTGCTCGCGGACCACAGCCCCGCAGGCAACTCTTTTGCCCGGCGTGCCGCAGGCAGCCCGTACAACGACGCCATAAGAAGGACGCAGGCCAGCGATGCCAGCGAAGAGGCCATGATCGACCATTGCCACTGACTCGATTCAATGGAGACGAGGACAAGGACGCCAACAAAAAGACTGATCGCCGGCGCGATGGTCACAAGCGCGTACGCAATCAAACCTGCGCCACGCAGAAGGAGCGATCTCAGCAGCCCATGGAAAACCAACCCTGGAACTGCCAGAGTCACTACGGCAACAGCGCCATACCCGAGCCACGCCGCCGTCGCGGCCACTGCCATGCCAACCGTCGTGAGGGCCAGGACATAGCGGTGAACCAGGCTGCGAAGTCCGGCCACATCTGCGTTCGGCTGGTACGAGCAATGCATGAGCCCTTGAGGCAAGCCGAACATCAGCGCTGTCACCGCCATGTCCGCCCAGCTTTTCAGGATGCCGAACCTGCCCTGGGCGTCGAGGCCCATCGAGCGCGCGATGACAAGGGCGACGGCGAAGGTCGCACACGATCCAACAGCTTGCAGGGGGACAGACCAAAGGGCATCGCGCCGTGACCGACCCGTTTTCTTGGGCGTTGTTGCGCTTGGCTCCAAGCTCTTCACTCCACGTTCGACATCGGGCGCTCGACAACCATGAAGTAGCCCAGGGGCATCACACGCCCTGACTTCAATGCGATGTTGCGGCCGATCTCTGTCCTGCCGAACCATGACGCCATCCCTTGGAGACAACGCGCCAACAAGGAGCCGACGATCGGAATCACCTGCAATTGCTTGCCGATCGTGTCCGCGACGACTTCGAGGCCGCCGCCGACAGTCTCGAGAATGCGCACCGTCAAGCCGCGCATGTCGGCAAACCGGCGCAAGGCGAATGACGTGTAGCGGTAGTAGTCGTGCGGGGACTCGTGAATGCAGTACAGAAAGGGGACGTTCAATATTAGATGGCCCCCCGGCGCCAGTATCCGCGCCATCTCGTCCCAGAGCACGCTCGGCTCGGCGATGTGTTCCAGCACGTCCGACAGGATGATGGTGTCGAACTCGTCCGCGTCGAACGGCAGCCTCTCCGCAAGGCTGGTCCGAACGTCGAGATGCGGGTTCACATGGACTGAGTTTTCCCAGTCCACGCAGGTCACGCTGTTTACCAGCGGTTTATAGACCCCGTACAGCGGCACCTTCCCGCAACCCAGATCGACCAGCTTTCCACGCGCGTACCGCGGCAGGTACCTCGAATACCGCTCGGCGACCAGGTCAGCCACCAGCCTGGATGCGACCCCGACCTCGTTGACCATGCGGGAGGCTCTAAGCGCTCCGCGTCGTTGCACGTACTTGCTCGGTCGCCAGGACTCCTCGTGCCTCATCGACTGCCCCAATTGCTGGCGTTACGGCAACGGACGGCGCGCCGCGCCAAAGTCTCTCGACATGTCGGTCTCGAGCGCAGACGAACTGTCGGCATCTGCACAGAATGGGCCCTGCTGATCAACTGAAACTCTCTCGCGAGGCCAGAAGGAGCGGGTAGCGCCGGTTTTCCAGGCGTTCAACGACGCTGAAGCTCACGCCGTCGCCGGCTGCCATGGCGTGCAGCAATCGTGCTGTTTTGCTGCGCTCAGAGCCGTCGTCCAGGGC
>CAVTWT010000040.1:0-130760 GCA_963738425.1 uncultured beta proteobacterium
GACCGGCTGCTGTCGCCGCTGGAAATTGAAAGCCTGTTATGAACCTGCAAATCCGCAACATCGCCATCATCGCCCACGTCGACCACGGCAAGACGACGATGGTCGATCAACTGCTGCGCCAGTCCGGCACCTTCCGCGAGAACGAGAAGCTCACCGAGCGCGTGATGGACAGCAATGACCTCGAGCGCGAGCGCGGCATCACGATCCTGGCCAAGAACTGCGCGGTCAAGTGGAAGGGCACGCACATCAACATCGTCGACACGCCCGGCCACGCCGACTTCGGCGGCGAGGTCGAGCGCGTGCTGTCGATGGTCGATGGCGTGCTGCTGCTGGTCGATGCGGTCGAAGGCCCGATGCCGCAGACGCGCTTCGTCACCAAGAAGGCGCTGGCGCTGGGCCTGAAGCCGATCGTCGTCGTCAACAAGGTCGATCGCCCGGGCGCGCGGCCCGACTACGTCATCAACGCCACCTTCGATCTCTTCGACAAGCTGCACGCCACCGAAGACCAGCTCGACTTCCCGGTGATCTTTGCCTCAGGCCTGAACGGCTGGGCCACGCGCACGCAGGGCGAGATCGGCACCGACCTGGCGCCGCTGTTCGACGCGGTTGTCGAGCACGTGCCGCCGCACCAGGGCAGCGAGACCGAGCCGCTGCAGCTGCAGATCTGCTCGCTCGACTATTCGAGCTATGTCGGCCGCATCGGCATCGGCCGCGTGCACAGCGGCATCCTGAAGCCGATGATGGACGTGGCCGTCTATGAAGGCCCGGACTCGACGCCGAAGAAGGCGCGCGTGAATCAGGTACTGAAGTTCGAAGGCCTGGTCCGCATGCCGGCCGAAAGCGCCGGCCCCGGTGACATCGTGCTTGTCAACGGCATCGA
Organism: uncultured beta proteobacterium; assembly: GCA_963738425.1. Taxonomy (GTDB): domain Bacteria; phylum Pseudomonadota; class Gammaproteobacteria; order Burkholderiales; family Burkholderiaceae_C; genus CADEEN01. The sequence continues at coordinate 881 of CAVTWT010000040.1, forward strand.
AGACATCGGCATCGGCGTCACGCTGACCGATCTCGAGAACCCGCGCCCGCTGCCGATGCTGAAGATCGACGAGCCGACGCTGACGATGAATTTCTGCGTCAACACCTCGCCGCTCGCGGGGCGTGAAGGCAAGTTCGTCACCAGCCGCCAGATCTGGGACCGCCTGCAGCGCGAACTGCAGAGCAATGTCGCATTGAAGGTGAAGGAGACCGACGAAGACGGCATCTTCGAGGTCTCCGGCCGCGGCGAGCTGCACCTCACGATCCTGCTGGAGAACATGCGCCGTGAAGGCTACGAGCTCGCGGTGTCCAAGCCGCGCGTGGTCTTCCATGAAGTGAATGGTGAGAGGCACGAGCCGATCGAACTCGTCACCGCCGACGTCGAGGACAGCCACCAGGGCGGCGTGATGCAAGCTCTCGGTGAGCGCAAGGCAGAACTGGTCAACATGGAAACCGACGGCATGGGCCGCGTCCGATTGGAGTACCGAATCCCGGCGCGGGGGCTCATCGGCTTTTCCAACGAATTCATGAACCTGACGCGCGGCACCGGCCTCATCAGCAACATCTTCGACGGCTACGAGGCCTACAAGGGCGAGATCGCCGGCCGCAAGAACGGCGTGCTGATCAGCCAGGACGACGGCGAGGCCGTGACCTACTCGCTCGGCAAGCTCGACGACCGCGGTCGCATGTTCGTGAAAGCGGGCGACCCGTTGTACGAGGGCATGATCATCGGCATCCACTCGCGCGACAACGACCTCGTCGTCAATGCGGTGCGCGGCAAGCAGCTCACCAACTTCCGCGTCAGCGGCAAGGAAGACGCGATCAAGATCACGCCGGCGATCGACCTCTCGCTCGAATATGCGGTCGAGTTCATCGAGGACGACGAGTTGGTCGAGATCACACCGAAGAGCATCCGCCTGCGCAAGCGCTACCTGAAAGAGCACGACCGCAAGCGGGCTTCGCGAGAGGCTGCATGAAGCCTCATTCACCGCAGAGGCGCAGAGGTCGCGGAGTTAACGCAGAGGACTGCATCAAGGTTTTCCTCTGCGAACCTCTGCGTTCTCTGCGCCTCTGCGGTGAATGAAACTTGAGCCCATGACCCACGGCCGCGCTGTCGCGCTGATGCTGTTGGCCACGCTGATGTGGAGCATCGCCGGCGTGGTGACACGGTGGCTCGATGGCACGGCCGGCTTCGAGATGACGTTCTGGCGCAGCGCCGCCAACGCGCTGGCGCTGGTGCTGCTGCTGTTATGGCTGCGCGGCCCGTCGAAGCTGTGGGGCTCGCTGCGCGCGGGTGGACGTGCGTTGTGGCTGTCGGGCCTGTGCTGGTCGGTGATGTTCACCGCTTTCATGCTGGCGCTGACGCTGACCACGGTGGCCAACGTGCTGGTGACGATGGCGCTGGCGCCGCTGTTCACCGCGTTGCTGGCGCGCGCCGCGCTCGGACATCGGCTCGCAGCGCGCACCTGGGGCGCGATCGTGCTCGCCGGCGCCGGCATCGCGTGGATGTACGGCCAGGAGCTGCAGGGCGGCAAGCACCTGCTGGGCACGCTGGTCGCGGTGGCGGTGCCGGTGGCCGCCGCCATCAACTGGACGGTGATCCAGAGTCTGCGCGGCAAGAGTGAAGCGCCCGACATGCTGCCGGCGGTGTTGATCGGTGCGCTGATCTCGGCGGGCGTGGCTTTGCCGATGGCGTGGCCGCTGCACGCGTCGCTGCACGATGTCGGTTGGTTGGCGCTGCTCGGCGTTTTTCAGCTGGCGATTCCCTGCCTGATATCGGTGGTGGCGGCGCGCACGTTGCCGGCGCCCGAGATCTCGTTGCTGGCGTTGATCGAAGTGGTGTTCGGTGTGGCCTGGGCGTGGCTCGGTGCGAACGAAACGCCGACGGCCGCGGTGCTCGGCGGCGGTGCGCTGGTGCTCGTGGCGCTGGCGGGCAACGAACTGCTCGCATTGCGCACCCGTTCGCCCTGAGGCTGTCCTTCGACAAGCTTAGGCTGATCGGGGTCAAGAGGCTTCGACAGGCTCAGCCCGAACGGAGGAGCGCAGCGTTAGGGACAACACGCAAGCACGTTCGTAGCGGCGCAGGCCTAGCATCGACTGGATGAAGAGACTCTCCGGCCTCGACGCCACCTTCCTGCACCTCGAAACGCCCGAAATGCCGATGCATGTCGGCGCGCTGCACATCTTCGAGTTGCCCAAAGGCTTCAAAGGCAAGTTCGTTACGGCGCTGCGCCAGCACATGACCAGCCGCCTGCCGCTGGCGCCGCCGCTGCGCCGGCGCTTGTGGATGATGCCGATGAACGTCACCAACCCGGTGTGGGTCGATGCCGAGCCGGACATGGCCAAGCATGTCGCCCTGCACCAGCTGCCGGCCAGTCGTGCGCGGGTTCGCAATGACCTCGCAGCGCTGGAGAAGATAGTCGGCAAGTTGCATGTGCAGTTGCTCGACCGCCGCCGCCCGCTGTGGAAGTTTCATGTCATCGAAGGCCTGGCGCCGGGCGAGGGTGGGGCCAAGCGCGTGGCGATGTACACGCAACTGCACCATGCCGCCGTCGACGGTCAGGCCGCGGTCGCGTTGGCCAACGCCATCCTCGACATGAGCGCCGAGCCCGAGGCGCGAGACATCAAGGCCTCGACGCGCGAGAAGCGCTTCAAGCTGTCGATGGTGGAGATGATTTCCGGAGCGATCACGAGCGAGGTGCAGCAGATCACACACCTGATCCGTGCGCTGCCCGAGGCGGCAGGTTCGCTGGGCAGTGCTGCCGGCCGGATGGCGGCCCGCAGCGCATTGATCAGCGGACGCAAAGCCGCCGGCAGCCTGGGTCTGGCGCCGCGCATGGCACTCAATGAACCCGTCACGACATCGCGCGCGTTCGCTGCCGTCACGCTGCCGCTGCCCGAGCTCAAGGCCCTCGGCAAGGCCCATGAAGCCACGCTCAACGACGCGGTGCTCTGGCTGTGCAGCACGGCGATGCGAGAGCACTACGCGGCCAAGGGCGAGCTGCCGAAGAAGTCGATGGTGGCCGCGGTGCCGGTGTCGCTGCGCGCCAAGGGAGACACGTCGGCCGACAACCAGGCGTCGATGACGCTGCTCAGCCTGGGCACCAACGTCGCCGATCCGCGCAAGCGCCTGGCGCACATCAAGGCCGCCACCAAGTCGATGAAGAGCACGCTGTCGAAAGTGAAGAATGTGCTGCCGACCGACTTTCCGTCGATCGGCGTGTCGTGGCTCACCGAAGCCGCTTCGGCCGTGTACAGGCGCGCCACCGAGTCCGACAAGATTCCTTCGGTGGCCAACGTCGCCATCTCCAACGTGCCCGGCCCGCCGGTGTCGCTCTACCTGGCTGGCGCGCGCATGCTGACCAACTACCCGTGCTCGATCGTCACCCATGGCATGGGCCTGAACATCACGGTCCAGAGCTACGCGCAGTCGCTCGACTTCGGCATGATGGCTGACGCCAAGGCCATGCCGGACGTGCGCAAGCTCGCCGATGCCGTGTTGGAGGCCTTCGAAGCGCTGCGCGGATTGCCCCTGCATGACGATGACTTGCCGACGCCGCGTCCTGCCCAAAAAGCCAAGAAGGCCACGAAGCGTGTCGTGCGAGCGAAGGCGGCCCCAACGAGTGCGTGACGCGGCCGAGTCATATGCCGCAATCGCGAGCCATTCCTAGGGCGACGGCTCCAACGTGACGGCCCAGCCGCCCGATACATTCGAGCCTCATGACGCCGAAGTCCCGCAAGGCAAAGAAGCATGCGCCGCCACCCCCTTGGTTCCACGAGGCTGACTTGCGCGCGCCGAACGCGTTGATGCTGCTGCTCGAAGGCCGCGCGCCGTGGGAGTACGCGGCGATGCTGGCCGCCTTGCCGTGGTTGAAGCGCCTGCCGCGCGGCGATGGCCATCCGGTGATCGTCTTCCCCGGGCTCGGCGCGGCTGACATCACGACAGCGCCATTGCGCAGCTTCCTGCAGGACCTCGGCTACAGCCCGTACCCTTGGAAACAGGGCTTCAACTTCGGTCCGCGGCGCGGTGTGCTCGACGCGGTGCGCCAGCAAGTGCAGCGTATCGCCGACCGGCATGGCGAAGCTGTGAGCCTCATCGGCTGGAGCCTGGGTGGCCTGTACGCACGCGAGATGGCCAAGGAGTTTCCGAAACTTGCGCGCTGCGTCATTACGCTCGGCTCGCCGTTTGCCGGCCACCCGCGCGCCACCAACGCCTGGCGCTTCTACGAAATGTTCAGCGGCCAGAGCGTGCACGACCCGGAGCTGATCGCGACGTTGCGCGAGGTGCCACCGGTGCCGACGACATCGATCTACTCGCGCAGCGACGGCATCGTCGCCTGGCAATGCAGCATCAATGACGAGTCGCCGCTGGCCGAGAACATCGAAGTGCACGCCAGCCACATCGGCATGGGCATGAACCCGCTGGCGATGTTTGCCATTGCCGACCGGCTGCGGCAAGACCCGAAGCGGTGGCAGCCCTTCGACGCGCAGGGCGCGCGGCGGTGGTTCTACAAGACGACGGGCATGGCGCCGTTCGCAGCAACGGCAAGCTAAGGTGCAGATTCAAGCCAACGGCCACGCCATCGAAGTCGATGTGCAAGGCCCGCCGGACGGTGCGCCCATCGTGCTGATCATGGGCCTGGGCATGCAGCTCACCGGCTGGCCCGAGCCCTTTGTGCAGTTGCTCGTGGAGCGTGGCCGACGCGTGATCCGCCTGGACAACCGCGATGCAGGCTTGAGCCAGGGCTTCGACCACCTGGGCATGCCCAGCGTGCCGTTGGCGGCGTTGCGCTATGCGCTGCGCTTGCCGGTGAAGAGCGCGTACTCGATCGCCGACATGGCGCGCGACACGATCGGTGTGCTCGATGCCCTCGGCATCGATCGCGCGCACATCGTCGGCGCGTCGATGGGCGGCATGGTGGCGCAGCACATCGCAGCGACGCATCCCGAGCGTGTCAGCGCGCTCACGCTGATCATGACGACCTCCGGCGCGCGCCGCCTGCCCAAGCCGAGCGCGAAGGCGAGGGCGGCCATGCTCGATCGGCGCGGCCTCGATCCGAAGAACGTGGAGGCGGTCGTCGATCGGCTCGAACGCGTGTTCGCCGTCATCGGCAGCCCGGCGTACCGGCCTGTCGGCGAACCGGGCCGCGATGCATTCCGCGCGCGCCTGCGCGCATCGGTGCAGCGCGCCTACCGGCCGGCCGGCGTCGCGCGGCAGTTGATCGCGGTGGCGGCCGATGGCGACCGCTCGCCGATGCTGGCCCGCATCACCGCGCCGACGCACATCGTCCACGGCGCGATGGACCCGCTGGTGCCGGTGGCGTCGGCACATGATCTGCACTCGAAGATCAAAGGCTCGACGCTCGAAGTGATCGAGGGCATGGGGCATGATCTGCCGGAGGCGTTGTGGGCGCGGCTGGCGGCGGCGATCGCGCTGAGTGGAGTGGCAAAGTGACGAACCGTGCAGCTCGCTGCGCGCAACGATGCAACATGACAGCGCGTGTGTCTCGACGAGCGCAGACATCGCTTCTCGTCGTTGATGATCACGATCCACGTTGCAGGTCTACTGCCGTTTTCGCCCTCGTCGCAGCTCGGTTGCGCTCATCCGCGTGTCGGATCGCCCGATTCTTGCTGCGCTGTGCCAGTGCCTGGCACAACGAGTCGCTTCAAATCGCTCGGTCGCCATCCACTGCATCAGCTCACGTCTCCCAAGGCGACCTATCGGTGCCTAGCTCCGCGAACTGCCGTCTCACTCCGAGCCATGACGTTGCCAATGCGCTGACCGCGCGCTCGATGTACATGCCAGAGAGCACCGAGGACGTGCTAAAGATCTCACGGTATCTGGCATGGTCTCTGGGCGGTGACTGGGATCGGCGGGAAGATACCACATGACAACACGGGCTTCGATTGTTGAAATAGGCCATCGCGCGAGCCGGTCCTCGTCGACACGGCGCTGACTCTGGACACCGCTCGGACGCCTACGACAAGAAGTCAGCTTGAAGTCATCGATAGCGTCGCCGGCCTGTCGAAGCTGCGAAGACAAGCGCTCGAGCGATCTGAACGCAGTCGTCGGAACTGCGCGGACATCTTCGCTCACGAAGCCGCTGGCTACTCGCCTGCGATGACGTGAGAGTGTACTCAGTCTACAGCAGCTGTCTACTGCGGCGGCGCACACGTGCGCGGCTATCAGTTCCACCCCCCGGCCAACGCCCGATACACCCCCACCAGCGCCGTCGCCGCCTGCGTCTGCCCCTGCGCCAGCTGGTCCCGCGCCTGCAGCAACTGGCGCTCCGCATCGAGCACGACGAGGAAGTCGATCGAGCCCGCATCGAGCCGCGCGCGCGCGATCTTGGCGGCGCCTTCGGCGGCTTTCGCGGCAGCGAACAGGTTCTCCGTGCGCTGCTGCGATCGCGTGTAGTTGACCAACGCGCCTTCGGTTTCTTCCAGCGCCACGAGCACGGCCTGGTCGAACTGCGCCAGTGCGGCGTCGCGCCGCGCGTCGGCGGCCGAGACCTGTGCGCGGCGCTGGCCGTTGTCGATCAGCGCCCACAGCACATTGGCGCCGAGGCTGGCGACGAACGAGCCCGAGTCGCCGAGGTCGCCGATGCGGCCGGCGTTCAAGCCGAGGCTGCCGGAGAGCGTGAGCGACGGCCAGAGGCGGCTGCGGGCGATGCCGGTTTGCGCTTCGGCCGCACGCAGTTGCTGCTCGGCGGCGGCCACATCGGGCCGGCGCTGCAGCAGCGTCTGCGGCGAGCCGATGGCGGCGAGCGGCGTCGCCGGCAGGCCGGGCAGCGGCTTCTGCTCCGACAGGCGCGCGTCGAGCGAGCTCGGTGCGGCGCCCGTCAACACCGCCAGCCGCATGCGCGTGCGCGCCAGTGCGGACTCCAGCAAGGGCAGCGACGCGGCAGTGCCTTCGACCAGCACGCGCGCGCGCTCGGTGTCGAGCGCGGTGCCACGGCCGGCCGACAGGCGCGCTTCGACCAGCTTCAACGCATCACGCTGCGTGCCTGAGTCCAAGCGCGTCACGCGCAGCTGCTCCTGCAGGCCGCGCAACTCGAAGTAGCTGCGCGCCACTTCGGCGGCGATGCTGACTTGCACGCCGCGGCGCTGCGCCTCGGCGGCTTCGACGTTGGCGCGGGCGAAACGCTGCTCGGTGGCGACGCGGCCGAGCAGGTCGATCTCCCATGACGCGCCGGCGCCGATGTCGAAGGCGTTGCGCGTGCCGGGCCGGCCGCTGTTCTCGGCCGAGCGCGAGCGGTTGGCGCCGGCCGTGAGGTCGAGCGTCGGCCGGCCGAGGCCGCGCGTGCCGCCTTCGATGGCCTGCGCTTCGGCCACGCGCGCGGCCGCCACGCGCAGATCGCGGTTGGCGGCCATGGCCTGCGTGATCAGCGCGTCGAGTTCGCTGTCGCCGAAGGCGCGCCAGAACTCGGCGACGGGTTGCGCTTCGGTGTTGGCGGCCTGCGCGAAGGCCTCGGGCGTGGCCGGCTTGGTGACCGGCGGCGGCGCGGAGGTTGCGCAGGCGGCGAGCGTGAGCGACGCCAGCAGCGTCAAGGCAAGGCGGCTCATCGCGGGTCTCCCGGCGGCGGCATCGGTACTCCATCGACTGGATGCGCCGAGGCGTCAATGGCGCGGCGCAACTCGGCGGCCTTCGAGCGCCGGCCCTCGGTGCCTTTGCGCAGCAGGGCGTAGAACACCGGCGTCAGGAAGATGCCGAAGAAGGTCACGCCGACCATGCCCGAGAACACGGCGATGCCCATCGCGCGACGCATCTCGCTGCCGGCGCCGCTGCCGAGGATCAGCGGGATGACGCCGGCGCAGAACGCGATCGAGGTCATCAGGATCGGCCGCAAGCGCAGGCGGCAGGCTTCGATCACCGCTTCGAGCATCGACTTGCCGTGCTCCTCGAGCTCTTTCGCGAACTCGACGATCAGGATGGCGTTCTTGCACGCCAGGCCGACCAGCACGACCAGCGCCACCTGCGTGAAGATGTTCAAGTCTCCCGGCTGCATGAACGGCGGAAAGCTCGACAGCCAGACGCCGAACAGCGCCGACAGCACGCCCATCGGCACGATCAGGATGATCGCCAGCGGCAGCGACCAGCTCTCGTACTGCGCGGCCAGCACCAGCACGACGAAGATCACCGACAGGAACAGCACCGCGGCCAGCGTCGGCACGCGCCAGCTCGTGCCGGGCACGGCCACGTCACGCGTCAAGCGGTCCTGGTAGCTGAGTTCGGTCCACTCGTAGGCCATGCCGCGGGGCAGTTGCGTCAGCAGCTTTTCGATCTCGCCCTCGGCCTGCGCGCTCGAGAAGCCCGGGTTCGGCGCGCCGTTGATGTCGGCCGACGGGAAGCCGTTGTAGCGCGTGACGCGCGTCGGGCCGAAGGTCGGGTCCACCGTCATCAGCGCCGACAGCGGCACCATCTCGCCCTTCGCATTGCGCGTCTTCAGCGCCGTGATCGAATTGGCGTCGCTGCGAAACGGCGCATCGGCCTGCACGATCACCTGGTAGGTCTTGCCGAACTGGGTGAAGTCGTTGACGTAGAGCGAGCCGAGGTTGATCTGCAGCGTGTCGTAGATGTCGCCCAGGCCGACGCCCATCTGCTTGGCCCGCGTGCGATCGACTTGCGCCAGCAGTTGCGGCACGTTGATGTCGTAGGTCGAGAACGGCGTGCCGATGCTGGTCTTCGGGTTGCCATAGACCTGGCCGAGCGTGCCCCAGACCGCGCCGAACAGCGCCTGCTCGCCCATGCCGCCACGGTCCTGCACCTGCAGCTTGAAGCCGCCGGCATTGCCCAGGCCATCGACCGCCGGCGGCGGCACGACGAACATGCGCGCGCCCTGGATCTGCTGGATGGCGCCGTTGACCTGGCCGAGGATCGCGAACTTGCTCTTGTCGGGCGAGGTGCGTTTGTCGAACGACTCGAGGCCGAAGAAGACGATGCCTTCGTTCGGCGCGGCCGAGAAGCCGGCGATCGACAGGCCCGGGAAAGGCCACCGAATCGACGATGCCCGGCACCTTGAGCGCGATCGCACTCATCTCGCGGATCACGGCGTCGGTGCGGTCGAGTGACGAGCCTGCCGGCAACTGCGCAATGCCGATCAGGTACTGCTTGTCGGGCGCCGGCACGAAGCCCGCGGGCAGGCGCGCGAACAGCATCAGCGTGGCGGCGATCAGCACGCCGTAGACCACGAGAGCGATGCTCTTGCGCTGCAGGATGCTGGTGACGCCGCGGCCGTAGGCGCCGCTGCTGCGCTTGAAGACGCGGTTGAACCAGCGGAAGAAGCCGCCGAACAGCTTGTCCATGCCGCGCGTCAGCCAGTCTTTCGGCGCATCGTGCGGGCGCAGCAGGATGGCCGCGAGCGCAGGCGACAAGCGTCAGCGAGTTGAACGCCGAGATCACCGTCGAGATCGCGATCGTCACCGCGAACTGCTGGTAGAAGCGGCCCGACAGGCCGGGCACGAAGGCCAGCGGCACGAAGACCGCGCACAGCACGAGCGCGATGGCGATGATCGGCCCGCTGACCTCGCGCATCGCCTGCACGGTCGCATCGTGCGGTGTCAGCCCGCGTTCGATGTTGCGCTCGACGTTCTCGACGACGACGATGGCGTCATCGACGACGATGCCGATGGCCAGCACGAGTCCAAACAGCGTCAGCGTGTTGATCGAGAAGCCGAGCATCAGCAGCGCAGCGAAGGTGCCGACGATCGAGATCGGCACCGCCAGCAGCGGGATGATCGAGGCGCGCCAGGTCTGCAGGAAGACGATGACGACGAGCACGACCAGCAGCACGGCCTCGATCAACGTCGTGATGACTTTTTCGATCGAGGTCTGCACGAAGCGCGTCGGGTCATAGACGATGTCGTACTTCACGCCCTGCGGGAACGAAGGCGCCAGCCGTTCCATCACGGCGCGAACGTCGTTGGACAAGGCCAGGGCATTGCTGCCCGGCGCCTGGAAGACGGCGATGGCCGCGGCCTCCTTGTTGTTGAGCAGGCTGCGCAGCGCGTAGGTGTTGGAGGACAGCTCGACACGGCCCACGTCCTTGATGCGCACCAGCGCGCCGGAGGCGGCGTCGCTGCGCACGATGACGTCGGCGAACTCTTCTTCGCTCTGCAGGCGGCCCTGCGTGTTGATGGCCAGCTGGAACTCGACGCCCTTGGCCGCCGGCGGCGCGCCGACGACGCCAGCCGCCACCTGCGCGTTCTGCTCGCGCAGCGCGCCGACCACGTCGGCCGACGTCAGGCCGCGCGCGGCGAGCTTGCCCGGGTCGAGCCAGATGCGCATCGCGTAGTCGCCGGCGCCGAACATGATGACGCTGCCCATGCCCGGGATGCGCAGCAGCTCGTCGCGCACGTTCAACTGGCCGTAGTTGCGCAGGTAGAGCGCATCGCGCGAGTCGTCGGGCGACAGCAGGTGCACCACCATCGTCAGGTTGGAGGCCTGCTTTTCGGTGACGACGCCGATCTGGCGAACGATCTCGGGCAGCCGCGGCAGCGCACGGTTGACGCGGTTCTGCACCGCCGTCTCTGCGGCCTCGGCGTTGGTGCCGACCTTGAAGGTCACCGTCAGCGTCATCTGGCCGTCGGCGGTGGCCTGGCTCTCGAAGTACAGCAGGTTCTCGATGCCGTTGATCTGCTCTTCGAGCGGCGTGGCCACCGTCTCGCTGATGACGCGCGGGTTCGCGCCCGGGTACTGCGCGCGCACGACGACCTGCGGCGGCGCGACCTCGGGGTACTCCGACACCGGCAATTGGAAGATCGACAAGGCGCCGATCAGGAAGATGAAGATCGACAGCACCGTCGCAAAGCGCGGCCGGTCGATGAAGAAGCGCGAGATGTCCATGAGCCCGCGCCTTACTTCTTCTCGCCGCCGCCGCCGGGCGGGCCAGGGGGCGCGGGCGGCGGCACGATCGGCATGCCCTTGTCGTCGACCTTCAACACCGTCGGTGTCACCGGCGCGCCGGGGAAGACACGCTGCAGGCCATCGACGACGATCAGCTCACCGGCCTTGACGCCGGTGACGATGCGCATGCCATCGGTGAGCGCGCCGAGCTTGACCTCGCGCGGCGTGACGACGTTCTTCTCGCCGACGACCATCACCACCTTGCGCGTCTGGTCGGTGCCGATCGCCCGCTCGGGCACCAGCGTCGAAGGCGCTGCCACACCGCTGGCCAGGCGCACCCGCGCCGACAGGCCCGGCGTGAAGCGGCCGTCCTTGTTGTCGAGGATCGCGCGCACACGGATGCTGCCGGTGGCCGGGTTCAGGCGGTTGTCGACGAAGTCCACCGTGCCGGTGTGCGGGTAGCCGTCTTCGTTGGACAGACCCACCGCGACGGTCGGCGCCGCGCCGCCGGCGCGCATCGCCTGCGAAATCTTCAGGAAACTCGATTCACTGGCATCGAACCAGACCTGCACCGTGTCGCTGGCGACGATGGTGGACAGCACCGGCTCGCCGACGCCGACCAGGTTGCCCGGCGTGATGTTGGCGCGCGAGATGCGTCCGGCCACCGGCGCGGTGATGCGCGAGTAGCCGAGCGAGAGCTGCGCCGTGTTCAGCGCGGCGCGCGCTGACTTCTCGGCGGCCTGCGCATTGCGCTCGGCGGCCCGCAGCTGATCGACTTCCTGCACCGACACGGCCTGCATCGGCAGCAGCTTCTCGGCGCGCGCGCAGTTCGGCCTGTGGCCAGCTCGGACTGCGTGCGCGTGCTCGCCAGTTGCGCCTGCGCGCGCTCGACTTCGGCGGCAAACGGCTTCGGGTCGATCGTGAACAGCAGCGCACCCTTGGCCACGCGCTGGCCGTCCTTGAAGTGCACACGATCGACGGTGCCGGCCACGCGCGAGCGCAGCTCGACGGTGGCCTGCGCCTCGATGCGCGCGCTGAAGTCTTCGCTGCGTCTGCAGCGCGCGTTGCGTCACAGGGGCCACCGACACCGGCGGCGGGCCGCCGGGGCCGCCCTGCGCTTGTGTGGGGCCGCAGCCGCTGGAAATCGCTGCGGCGATGGCCAATAGCAAAAGCTGCAAGGCTCGCGCCTTGCGAAAGTGAATCGAAATCATGGGTGACACTCCTGGCACGCGAGCCATCTTCTGTGGAGGGGCTCGTCGATGAAGCAACCGATCCTAGAGCCAATCGCGCGGCTTTGCAGGCGCCGCCCAGGACAGCCTTGCAAGCGACAATGACACCGTCATGTCAGCAGACCGCATAAATCCCTGGCGTTTGTCCGTCGCACCGATGATGGACTGGACCGATCGCCACTGCCGCTACTTTCATCGGCAGATCACGCAGCGCACGCGTCTGTACACCGAGATGGTGACAACCGGTGCGCTGCTGCATGGCGACGTGCCGCGGCATCTGGACTTCAACGCCGAAGAGCATCCCGTGGCGCTGCAGCTCGGTGGCAGCGAGCCGGCGGACTTGGCCGCATGCGCCAAGCTTGCCGAGCAATGGGGCTACGACGAAGTCAACCTGAACTGCGGCTGCCCGAGCGAGCGCGTGCAGCGTGGGGCGTTCGGCGCCTGCCTGATGGCCGAGCCCACACTGGTGCGCGATGGCATCAAGGCGATGCGCGACGCTGTGGCCCTGCCGGTGACGGTGAAGCACCGCATCGGCATCGACCGCAGCGAGAGTTACGAGTTCGTGCGCGATTTCGTCGGCACCGTGGCCGAAGCCGGCTGCAGCGTCTTCATCGTGCATGCGCGCAACGCCTGGTTGAAAGGCCTGTCGCCGAAAGAGAACCGCGAGTTGCCGCCGCTGCGCTACGGCGTCGTGACGCAATTGAAGCGCGACTTTCCGGCGCTGACGTTCGTGGTCAATGGCGGCGTCACCGCGGCGCCGCAGATCGAGGCGCATCTGCAGGCGGTCGATGGCGTGATGGTCGGCCGCGAGGCCTATCACCATCCATGGTCGATGGTGTCGTGGGACAGCGCGTTCCTCGGTGCCGCACACCGGTCGCCGTTGACACGCGAAGCCGTCGAGTCGCAGATGGTGGTCTACATGGAGCGCGAAGCCGCAGCCCACGGCACACCCTGGTCGAACATCGCTCGCCACATGATGGGCCTGTACAACGGCGTGCCGGGCGCCCGCCGCTGGCGCCAGGTGTGGAGCGATCACCACCTGAAAGCCACGCCACCTCAAAAGGTGCAGATGCGCGCAACGCAGGCCCGGCTGGCGGCGCTGCGCGAAAGCGAGACGGCATGACCTCACGTCGACACTGGCTGGCTGCGGCCGCGTCGTTCAGCGCGGTGCCGTCATGGGCGCAACGGGGGCCGCGCGACGTCGTCAAGGCGCGGCCGCGCATGGGCATCAACCTCGGCGGCCTGAACTACTGGAACACCGAGCTGCCCTTCGTCGACCTGATGCGCATGTCGGGCGAGTGGAGCTTCTGGCGGCGCGACACGCCAGGCGTGCAAGTCAAGGAGGTGGTGCCGAGCCTCGATGCGCGCGGCTGGCTGCGGTCCTTGCCCGCTGGCCTGGTGGCGATGGTGCCGCTGGCCGCGCGTGCGCACCTGCCAGATTCGAGGCGCGCACCCTGGGTCGTGCGCTTCGACGGCCGCGGTGACATCGAACTCGATGGTGCATTGCGCGTCGTGCGCAGCGCGCCGGGCCGCCTCGAATGCGAGTTCGTCGCGCAGAACCCGCTGCCCGATCCGTCGCTGTGGCTGCGCATCACGCGCATCGATGCCGAAGACCCGCTGCGCAACATCCGTGTCTTCAAGCCCGGCACCGAGAACCAGCCCGCGGCCAACGTCTGGGACGCTGGCTTCATCGCCCGCTGGAGCGGCTGGGGTGCGCTGCGAGCGATGGACATCCTGGCCACCAACAATTCGAAGCTGATGCGTTGGAGCGACCGTCCACTGCCCGACGACCGCACGTTTGCGCCACAAGGCATTGCGCTCGAGCTGCTGATCGACCTGGCCAACCGCTGCAGCGTGGGGCCGTGGCTGTGCATGCCGCACCGCGCCAACGATGACTTCCTGCGCCGCGCGGCGTCGCTGGTCAGCGAGAAACTCGACGAGCGCCTGCCGCTGTGGGTGGAGCATTCGAACGAGGTCTGGAACCCGGATTTCGAACAGTCTGCGTACGCCTCGCAGCAGGGCATGGCGCAGGGCCTCGCTCCGGATGCGAACACCGCGCGTTGGCGCTGGCACGCCAAGCGCTCGCGCGACCTCTTTGCCATCTGGTCGCAACCGTTTGCCGGCAGCAAGCGCTTGAAGCGCGTGCTCGGCACACAAACCGGCAACAGCTGGGGATCGCAGCAGCTGCTGCGCGATCCGGTGATCGATACCACCGACGTGCTGGCTGTCGCGGCGTACCTGCCGCTGACGCCCGGCTCGAACACCAACCCGATGGCCACCGAAGTGGCGCGCTGGCCGTTGGAGCGTGTGTTCGAGCACTTCGAAAAGCAGTTGGAACAGCTCGAACAATGGCAAGCCGAACAGCGCCGCTGGTGCGCGCGCCACGGCCTGCTGCTGGCGGCTTATGAAGGCGGACAGCATGCGGTCGGCATCGGTGAGGCGGTGCGTGATGCAGCGTTGGAGCGCTTGTTCACGCAAGCCAATCGCGACGAGCGCATGGGCTTGATGTACCGCCGTCTGTTCGACCGCTGGGAAGATGCCGACGGCGACTTGTTCTGCCACTTCTCGGCCATCTCGGCGCCCAGCCGCTGGGGCAACTGGGGCCTGCTCGAACACCACGACGATGACCCGGCCACACGGCCGAAGTACCGGGTGACGCTGGACAGGATGCGCCGCTGGCGAAGTGCCTGAGTGCGCGGCCGCAGCGGCGTTCAGTCGTGTCAGACGTGCTTCCAGCGCATCCACGCCGCCGAGTTGAAGAAGCTGGCCACCACCGATCCCGGCGTGACGAGTTCATCCGCGGCGGCGAGCAGCTCGGCGGGTAGCGCAAGCTGCGCGGCCGGCAGCGCCGACGCCACCTGGGCGACGGTCTTCGGGCCGATGATCGCCGCCGTGATGCCCGGCTGGGCGATGACCCAGGCATACGCCGCCTGGGCCGGCTCGAGCCCGTGCTGGCGGGCCAGGGCGGCGAACGCGTTGCCGACGCGGATGCCGGCGTCGGTGACGCGCTCGGCATAGATGCCGCCGCGCACGGCCGCGCGCGTGTCGCCGGTGCGGCCCTGCTCGTAGCGGCCGGCCAGCATGCCCATCGCCAGCGGCGACCAGCAGATCACGCCCACGCCATGCGCCTGGCAGGCCGGCACGAGTTCGTTCTCGATGCGGCGGTCGAGCAGGTTGTAGGGCGACTGCTCGCAGACGATGCGGGCGATGCCGAGCCGCTCGGAGGTCATCACCGAGGTGGCGACATGCCAGCCCGGCGCCGTCGACGAGCCGATGTAGCGCACCTTGCCGGCGCGCACGAGGTCGTCGAGTGCGCGCAGCGTCTCTTCCAGCGGCACGTTCATGTCGGGCCGGTGCGACTGGTACAGGTCGATGTGGTCGCGGCCGAGGCGGCGCAGTGAACCCTCGCAGGCGCGGATGATGGCCTGCCGCGAGTTGCCGCGGTCGTGCACGCCGGGGCCGAACGGGTAGTGGAACTTGGTCGCCACCAGCACGTCGTCGCGCCCGAGCTTGCGCAGCGTGGCGCCGATGATCTCTTCGGCGGCGCCGGCGGCGTACGAGTTCGCGGTGTCGATCAGGTTCACGCCGGCGTCGAGCGCCGTGGCGATGATGCGCTCCGACTCCTCGGCGGGCGTCGGGTTGCTGAAGTTGTCGGAGCCGAGCACCAGCGCGGAGATGCGCAGGCCGCTCGAGCCGAGGGGGCGGTATGCATCGCATCAGCCCGCCGACCAGCCGCCGTCGACCGGCACCAGCGCGCCGGTCATGTAGCTCGCGGCGTCCGAGCACAGGAAGACGACCACGCGGCCGATCTCTTCGGGCTGCGCGAGGCGGCCGTTCGGCACCACGCGGTCGGCCATCTCGGCCAGTTGCGCGTCGGTCAGCGGCACGGCGCGCCCGGCGCCGCGCAGCATCGGCGTGTCCACTTCGCCGGGGCAGACGGCGTTGACGCGGATGCCCTCGCGGGCGTGGTCGAGCGCGAGCGAGCGCGTCAGGTTGTGCACCGCGCCCTTGGCGGTGGCGTAGGCCACATGGCCCTTGCCGCCGGCCGCGCCCCAGATCGAGCCGAAGTTGACGATCGCGCCCGAGCGCTGCTGGCGCATCTGGCGGATCGCCGCGCGGCACATGAAGAAGCTGCCGTCGACGTTGACGCGCATCTGCCGGTACCAGGCCTCGTCGTCGGTGGCCGGCGCGTCGGCGCGCACGATCACGCCGGCGGCGTTGACGAGGATGTCGAGGCGGCCGTGCAGGGCGACGGCCTGGGCCACGGCGGCGTCGCAGAACGCGGGGTCGGCAACGTCGCCGACGAGGGCGATGGCCGGGCTGCTGGCGATGTCGGCGCCGAGCACGGTGGCCCCGGCCTCGGCTGAGCAGCCGCGCGGTGGCGGCGCCCATGCCGGAGGCGGCGCCGGTGACGATGGCGATGCGGCCTTCGAGAAACAGGGTCATGAGGCCGTCCTGGTATCGACTGGGGTGGATTGCCTGCCGCCGCGTGGTGCTGGAAGGTGGACCGCGTTTGAGCAGTGCGTGCAAGTCGCGGCGCACCTTCTCGATGTGCGCCACGAGGTAGTCGCAGGCCTGCGCGACCTTGCCTTCCTGGCACAGGCGCAGCAGCTTGCGGTGTTCGCTCTCGGCCCGGCACAGCGCCGGGGCGCGGTTCATCTGCAGGCGCGTGAAGCGGTCGCTGGTTTGCAGCAGCGAGGTGACGATGGCCAGCGTGCGCGGCTGGCGCGCGTGGCGGTACAGCGCCAGGTGGTAGCGCGCGTTCAGCTGCCCCCATTGCGCGACGTCCTGCGCGGCAATGGCGCCCGCGAACTCGGCGTCCAGTGCCGAGACTTCGGCAAAGTCTTGCGCCGTGAGCAGCGGCGCCGACTGCGCCAACAAGCGCGGCTCCAGGAGCACGCGCAGATCAAAAACGTCGTCGATCTCTTCGAGCGAAAACGCCGACACGATGGCCCCCTTGTGCGGCTCGATCAGCACCAGGCCTTCGGCTTCCAACTGGAACAGGGCCTCGCGCACGGGAATGCGGCTGACCTGGAAGCTCGCCGCCAACGCGTCCTGGCGCAGTTGATCGCCGGCCGCGTAGGTGCCGTCCAAGATGTCGCTGCGCAGCTGCTCGACGATGGCAGCTGACAGGGTGCGGTGACCGAGACGGGGCTTCATGGGGTGGGTGTCGGTGTGAGGCGGCTCAATTTTCGGCTTGACATGCAGATTGTATAAAATATATGCTTTGCTGCAAGCAGCGGATCACGATCATCGATGAAGAATCAGGCCACGGCCACGCCATCCCCCGCAGCCCCGTTGCGGCTGGTCATGTGGCTGTCGTCCAGACTGCTGGCAGTCGAACGCTTCGCGGTGGCGGGTTTCATGTTCCTGCTGACCGGCTTGATCCTGCTGAACGTGGTGACCCGATACAGCGGCGTGTCGCTGTACTGGGTCGATGAGTCGGCTGATCTATTCCGTCGTCTTCCTCAGTTTCATCGGCGCCTCGGCCATGACCCGCCTGCGCCTCGACTTCGCGGTCACGATGCTGACCGAACGCTTCTCGGCGCGCGGCGTACGCATCGCCAAGGTGATCTCAACCGCCATCGTGCTGCTGTTCGGCATGACGCTGCTGTGGCTGTGCGCGCTGTGGCTGGACCCGGTGGGCCTGGCCCGCGCAGGCTTCGACGCGCGGGCGCTGGCTGCCAACACGTTCAACTTCATCTACACCGAGCGGACGCAGACGCTCAACTGGCCGGTGTGGGCGCTCTACATGATCATGCCGGTGTTCGCGCTCTCGATGGTCGATCCACAGCGCGGCCAATCTGCTCGAGGATCTGGAGTGGGTCCCGCGCGCGAGCCAGGCGGCTTTCCTGGACGACGGCATGCAAGGCGTGAACTGACATGTTCACCGGCCTCGTGTTTGCACTGGTGATGCTGATCGGCGTGCCGATCGGCCTGTGCCTGTGCATCGCCGGCATTGCGTTCATCGTCTCGTCGAACAATCCGCTGCTCTACCAGACTTTTCCGCTGCAGATGTTCGGCGGGGTGGACAGCTACGGCCTGATTGCGATTCCGTTGTTCATCCTGATCGGCGAGATCATGAACGGCGGTGGCATCACGCGGCGCATCGTCGATATGGCGCTGGCCGTGATCGGCTCGGTGCGTGGCGGGCTGGCCTACGTGAACATCCTGGCCAACATGTTTGTCGCCTCCATCCTGGGCTCGGCCACGGCGCAGGTCGCGGTCATGTCGAAGATCATGGTGCCGGAGATGGAGAAGCAGGGCTACGACAAGGACTTCGCTGCGGGCTTGACCGCCTACGGCGGCATGCTCGGCCCGATCATCCCGCCGTCGGTGATGTTCGTCGTCTACAGCGCCCTGGCGCAGGTGTCCGTCAGCGACATGCTGATCGCCGGCATCCTGCCCGGCATCATCCTCACGCTGCTGTTCTTCATCGTGATCGCGCTGCTGGGCTACTTCTGCAACTACCCGCGCGGCGAGAAGAGGACGCCCAGAGAGCGGGTCGTCACGATCCTGAAGGCGGCGCCGACGATGCTGATCCCGATCGTCATCGTCGGCTCGATCCTGAGCGGCCTGGCCAATGCCACCGAGAGTGCCGCGGTCGGCGCCGTGGCGGCGGCGCTGGTGGGCAAGTACTGGACCAGGGAGTTCCACTTCTCGCGCTTGCCGCAGATGATGTTGCGCGCCGGCATCTACTCGGCGGTGGTGCTGTTTCTCGTCGCCGCCGCCGCCGTCTTCTCCTGGGTGCTGATCTACGGCAAGGTGCCGCAAGCCACCGCCGCCTGGGTCCAGACCGTGGCCAAGGACCCGGTCACCTTCATGCTGCTGACCATGCTCATCCTGCTGGTGATCGGCACCGTGATCGACGGCATTCCCGGCTTGATCATGACGGTGCCGATCCTGCTGCCGCTGGCCACCGACGTCTATCACATCGACCCGCGCCACTTCGGCGTGGTCGTCGTCATCAACCTCGTGCTGGGCCTGCTGTCGCCGCCGGTCGGCCTGTGCTTCTTCGTGGCGGCGGCCGTCACCGGCGCCAAGCCCGGCCGGATGTTCATGCTGACGCTGCCTTTCTTCGGCGTGCCTGCGTGTTGCTCGTGCTGCTGTCGATCTACCCGCAGCTTTCGTTGGCCCTGCTGAAGTGAAACCCGTCTACACAACCTCGGAGATTGAGACATGACCCTGTCCCGCCGCCACATCGTTGCCCTGGGTGCCTCGCTGCCGTTGGCCGCGCCGTCGCTCTCGCTGGCCCAGACCAAGGAGCTCCGGCTCGGCCTCATCACGCCGGTGGGCCACTCCTGGAACAAGGCCGCGCTGGTGCTGGCCGACAAGCTCAAGGCCGCCACCAACGGCCGCATGACGATGACGGTGTTCCACTCCGGCCAGCTCGGCAACGAGTCGGCCATGATGCAGCAGCTGCAGTCCGGCGCGCTGGACATGGGCTTCATCCAGGCGGCGGAACTGGGTTCGCGCGTGCCGCACCTGGCGGCCATCAACGCCCCCTACCTCGTGCGCTCGACACCGGCCGTGGCCAAGTTCGTTCGCCACCCCGAGGTGCTCAAGCTGTTCGACGTGCTGCCCGCCACCACCGGCACCATCGGCCTCGGCTGGGGCATCACCGGCATGCGCGCGATCTTCTCGTCCAAGGACCTGCAATCGCTGGCCGACATCAAGGGCATGAAGCTGCGCATCAACCCGACGCCGGTGTACCGCGATTTCTACCAACTGCTGGGCGCGGCACCGACGCCGATCCCGACGCCGCAGGTGTACGACGCCATGTCCAACGGGCAGGTCGATGGCCTCGAGGCCGATCTCGAGTTCTCGTGGAACCAGCGCTTCGACAAGGTCTCGAAGGTGCATGCTGCAGATGAATGCCGTCTTCATGCCGTTTGCCGCGATCGTCTCGGGCCGCGTCTGGCAGGCGTTCTCGGCGGCCGACAAGGAGCTCATCACCAAACTGGTCAAGGAGACGCTCGATGAACAGATCGACGGCCTGGCCGCCAATGAGCCGGCACTGATCGAGAACTTCAAGAAGGCGCCGATTCCGATCCGCCAGGTGGCCGTTGCCGACACGGAAGCCGTGATTGCTGCGTTCGACAAGATCTGGTTGCCGCAGGCGCCGGTGATCACCAGCCTGCGCAAGATCGGCGCGTCGATCACCTGACCTAGAGGAGTCAATGACCATGAGCAAGAACGTATTCTCGGGCGTCATGCCCGCCCTGATGACGCCCTGCAAGGCCGACCGCACGCCGGACTTCGATGCGCTGGTGCGCAAGGGCAAGGAACTGGTCGCCGCCGGCATGTCCGGCGTCGATCTATTGCGGCTCGATGGGCGACTGGCCGCTGCTGACCGACGAGCAGCGCATGACCGGCGTGGAGCGGCTGGTGAAGGCCGGTCTGCGCGGTCATCGTCGGCACCGGCGCGCAGAACCCGATGCGGGCCGCGGCGCTGGCCGCGCATGCCAAGCGGGTCGGCGCCGCCGGGGCTGATGGTGATCCCGCGTGTCCTGTCGCGCGGGTCGTCGGCCGCGGCGCAGTACGCGCACTTCGCGGGCATTCTCGAGGCCGCGGTCGATCTGCCGGCCGTCATCTACAACAGCCCCTACTACGGCTTCGAAACCAAGGCCGAGCTGTTCTTCGCGCTGCACGAGAAGTACCCGCATCTGGTCGGCTTCAAGGAGTTCGGCAGCGCCGAGGCCCTGAGCTACGCGGCCGAGCACATCACCGGCCGCTCGCCAGCGCTGACCCTGATGGTGGGCGTCGACACGGAAGTCTTCCACGGCTACGTCAATTGCGGCGCGACGGGCGCCATCACCGGCATCGGCAATGTGCTGCCCAAGGAAGTGCTGCACCTGGCCGCGCTGTGCGAGAAGGCGGCGACGGGCGATGCCACGGCGCGCCGGCAGGCGCAGGAACTGGAAGCCGCGCTTGAAGGTGCTCTCGACCTTCGACGAGGGCGTCGATCTGGTGCTGTTCTACAAGTACCTGATGCTGCTCGAGGGCAGCCCCGAGTACGAGCTGCACTTCAACCCGACCGATGCGCTGTCGGAGAGCCAGAAGACCTTTGCGCGAAACCAGTTGAAGCTGTTCAAGACCTGGTACGCGTCCTGGGTCGAAGCAATGAAGATCACCGGCATCAAGTACTGGCAGGTCGATCTGCCGCTGCGCGAAGGCCGCTACAGCTGGTCCGACGGCAACTTCGTCGACGTGTTCGACTCCACCGTCGTCGCCGTCGAGACCGATGCCGGCATCACCGGCTATGGCGAGTGCTGCCCGCTCGGGCTCGGCCTACCTGCCGGCCTATGCGCTCGGCGTGCGCGCGGGACTGGCCGAGCTCGGCCCCGAAGATGCATCGGCCACGACCCGCGCGACCTCGGCAGCATCAACCGCCACATGGACGCGGTGCTGCGCGGCCACCCGTACGTGAAGGCGGCCGATCGACATCGCCTGCTGGGACATCCTGGGCAAGGTCGACGGGCCTGCCGGTCTACAAGCTGCTCGGCGGCCGGCGCAGGACAAGATCGCGCTGTACCGCGCCATCTCGCAGGATCGCCGCAAGCGATGGCCGCGAAGGTCGCGGGCTACCGCGCCGAGGGCTACACCAAGTTCCAGCTCAAGGTCGGCGGCGACGCCGACACCGACATCGTCCGCATCCGCGCCGCGCGCGCGATCCTCGACGCCGGCGACGTCCTGGTCGCCGACGCCAACACCGGCTGGACGCAGCACCGAAGCCGCGCGCGTCGCGGCCGCGGTGCGCGACGTCGATGTCTACATCGAACAGCCGTGCCTCACCTACGAAGAGTGCCTCGTCGGTGCGCCGGCGCACCGTCGCGCCCGTTCGTGCTCGACGAGAGTGATCGACGACATCGACGAGCCTGATGCGGCGCCATGGCCGACGACGCGATGGACGTCATCAACCTGAAGATCAGCAAGGTCGGCGGCCTGACCAAGGCGCGGCAGATGCGCGACCTCTGCGTGGCCATGCGGCATCGCCGATGACGATCGAGGACACCTGGGGCGGCGACATCGTCACCGCGGCCATCGCCCACCTGGCACACTCGCACGCCCGCCGGAGTTCTGCTTCTCGGCCACCGACTTCAACAGCTACGGCACGGTGACCATCGCCGACGGCGCGCCGCAGCGCGTCGACGGCTTCATGCCGCGTCGGACGCGCCAGGGCTCGGCATCACGCCGCACCTGGAACTGCTGGGCAAACCCGCCGGCGTGATCCAGTAGGGCCAACGCGGTGGCGGCCGAGCCCAGCACCACGGTGATGAGCATCGCCGAGGTCGAGGCCTTCGCGATGCGCGTGCTGCGTGCCAACGGCCTGGCAGAGCACCAGGCCGGCCCCATCGCGCGGGCCATGGCCGCAGCCGAAGCATCGGAGTGCCGCTCGCACGGCCTGTACCGTTGATCGGTTACGTCGGCAGCATCCGCAGCGGCCGGGTCAGCGCAGCGGCGGAGCCTCGGCTCGAACGTGTGGCGGGCAGCTTCCTGCGTGTGGACGGCGACAACGGATTCGCCCCGGCGGCGCATGCCGTCGGTGTGCCCGCGCTCATCGAAGCGGCGCAGAACAACGGCATCGCCGCGCTGGCGCTAACGAACTGCTACCACTACTCGGCGCTCTGGCATGACCTCGACCCCATCGTCGATGCGGGGCTGGCCTGTTGGGCCTTCACGGTGGGCCAATGCATCGTCGCGCCGCATGGCGGCAACCGCCGCCTGATGGGCACCAACCCGATTGCGTTCGGCTGGCCGAGGGCAGGGCAGCGGTCCTTCGTCTTCGACTTCGCCACCAGCGCGGTGGCCCGCGGCGAAATCGAACTGATGGGCCGCGCCGGCAAGGCGCTGCCGCCGGGCTGGGGCATCGATGCCGCCGGCGAGCCCACGCTGGACCCGGCCGAGGCCCTGGCGGGCGCGCTGCTGCCGTTTGGCGGCTACAAGGGATCGGCCCTGTCGATGATGGTCGAGCTGATCGCCGGGCCTCTGATCGGCGAGCCGACCAGCCGGGCGGCCGCAGCGCTCGACAACGGCGACGGCGGTCCGCCGCTGGGTGGCGAGTTGCTGATCGCGATGAGCCCCGCGGTCTTCACGTCCGGTTTGACCAACGGCTGGCATGAACACGCAGAGTCCTTCTTTGCGCAGGCTCGTGAGCAACCCGGCGTGCGCCTGCCTTCTGATCGCCGCCACGGTGCCCGTCAACGCAGCGAAAGGCACGGGGTTGGAGTGCCCGACGCGCTGTTGCAGGAACTTGCCGGCTTGTTGACTGGCACTTGATCGAACCCAGCGTAATGAGTGTCAGCGAGGTGCGCTGAGCAGGTGGTCCGTGACGGTCTTCACCGGCCGGACCCGGCCAAAGGGCGCCAAGCTCGCGAGGGATGAGTTGAGCGTCTGGTCCTACCGCAACGCAGAACTTCGAGCAGACGCCGCGAACGTCAGCAGTGCAGCGTCTGCGGTCCGTCGACTGCGAACCTCGAGTTCACCGTATCGGCTGCATCGCGACCCTTCAGGCGCTTGCCCAGGCGTCATGCGGCTGACCGGTCCTGAAGGTGCTGCTGACGCTCAGGAGGGACCGAGCAACACGCCGCGTGTCCCCTCGACCGAATGACTGCTCCTCCGGTCTGCCTACTCACGCAACCGACCCTTCAACGACATACTGTGGCGCAAGCTCGCCGCCGCGAAGCCGACATTGGGCAACGTTCAACATCAACAGCGGATCCTGCCCGCCCGCAGCCGCGTCAGTCTCATCCGTCCCCTGCGTGCTGCCTGGGGGCCCTTCGGCCGACGCGGCAGTGGCTGCGCAACTCAAGCCGAAACCTTTGCCACCCAGTCGAGGCTAGCGGCGGCCTGAGCCGGGATCGAGCACCCACGTGATGGCCACGCCGAAGACGGCGCCGAGCGCGATCAGCAGGAAGTCGAGCAGATCCTTGCGCGCCGCGTGCGTGCCTGAGGCGCTGAGCGCCGCGATGGCGAAGACCTCCGTGCCATCGAAGGTGCGCTCCACCACCGCCTTCCTGTGACCAAAATGGACGTCCGTGCTACCGATTCTCCCGGGCGCGCCCTCGTCGTCTACCCCGACGAGTAGCCGTACGTCCTCGAACCCGCGGTCGTACTGCAACTCGTTGCCCAGTCGAACGCGCAGGCCTTTGAAGTCGTCGTGGTTCAGCTGGACGACCTGTAGGACATCCAACTGCGCCAATCCCTTGCCGGCCTTCAGCGGACGCTGCAGCCTCAGCAGGAACCTGGCAATGTGGCCTTCGTGCCAGCCTGTCTGCAGGTCAAAGGTCCACGCACCCACCGGCTTGTTCAAGGATTCGCTGGAGGTCGTCATCCGGTACGCATACGGCGAACCGGCATGCTTCAGCGCCGGCTGCGGCACCACGGGCGTGAACGGCCGGGCCGCATTCATGTACGCGACGTCTAGTTCCCGGTCGGAAAGCAGGTCGAACGTCAGCAAGCGCTCGGTAGGGAAATCGAACCGCGCCGGCACCTTGAAGGCGCGGTCTTGCCAGAACGAGACGTACAGCCGCACGAACTGGCCCGTCAGGAGGCTCCGCGTGTCGGTATTCAGCAGCGACGAAAACGGCTCCGGGGGCAGCGTGTCGACGTCGCTGGCGACCTCGAGCGCCATGAACACCTTGCCGGTGCGGAGGGCGTTGGCCAACGGCGTGCTCGCGTCCCGTGGCAAGGAGAAGAACAGCCGCAACTCGCGGTCGCCGGGGGACGCTGGCGGCAACACGCCAAAAGCCAAGCCGAGCAACCACATCGAGACCGCGCTCACGACGATCCCGACCACTCTGCGCCGCGCGCCGGGCCACCACCAGTAGGGCCGGCCCGCCTCCGACGGGAGCGGCAGTAGCGCCGACTGCAGGTCCTGCGGCAGCCCAGGCCTGTGCCGGCGCAGGTGCCGCTTCGGCATCCGAGGCCCCTTCTTTGGCCACAGGGACATCGTCACTGAGCTCCTTTTCGCACCAAGCATGCGCTGCAATGCAGCGCGATGGGCTGTGCGTGGCGCGAGGATGCCACAGCCCGTTTTGCCAGCGGAGGGCGAGGCACAGGTTTCGCCCATGTGTAGCCGCGCCCAGTTCATTGTCTGAACTGCTCCGAACCGAGCCTTCATCAGCTGCGGGTTTTGGCCGGGGGTGTGAGCACGGCCCCGCGCCAGATAGCAGTCGTTCGCCTCCGGCCACCCCTGAAGCTGAGCTTAGGTGGCCGGTCACCCGCTGGATCAGATCTCTGTCTGCTCTGAGATCTCGAGGGCGTCATCGACCTCGATGCCCAGGTACCTCACCGTCGACTCCAGCTTGGAGTGGCCGAGCAGAAGCTGCACGGCGCGAAGGTTCTTCGTGCGCCTGTAGATCAGCGTCGCCTTCGTCCTGCGCATCGAGTGCGTCCCGTAGTCGGCGCGGTCCAGGCCCAGTTCATCGACCCAGTGTCCGAGGATCCGGGCGTACTGTCGGGTGCCCAGATGAGGTGAGCCGTGGAGCCGGCTCGGGAAAAGGAAGTCCTCTGACTTCAGCCCGGCCTGCTTGATCCAGGCCTGCAAGGCGTCCCGGGTGGCCTGCGTGATCTCGAACTGCACCGGGCGCTGGGTCTTGTGCTGCAAGACGATGGCGCGTGACGCCACCTGGTCGCCATGGCACACGTCCCGGACCTTGAGCGCAACGAGATCGCATCCGCGAAGCTTGCTGTCGATGCCCAGGTTGAAGAGCGCGAGCTCACGCACCCGGCTCTCCATCTGCAGACGAACGCGCAGCGCCCAGATGTCCTTCAGCTTGAACGGGGCCTTCTGCCCGACGATCTTGCCCTTGTTCCATGGCTCGCGATGAGCGGCATTGCCTGCGGTTCCCATGATGGTCTCCCATCGAGTTGAGGGACCATCAAGATCCTCCTGGGCAAGATCGAGCTATTTGCCTTGCGTCAACCTGGTGGCCTGCGACGGACACGACCGAAGGTCCGCTTACCAGAGCGCCGTTGTGCTCACACTTCCGGCCAGTTGCGGGCGCTCGTGACCGGCCGGTTCGGGGCGCTCTGTTCGTGCTCGCTGATGCGGGCGACCCGCGGCACATATGGCGGCAGCACACGGGGCAATGGCGTCGCGGCGCTCAGATCGAGACCGTGAAGGAGCACGGTCTCGACGTGACCTTGGCGTTCTACCTCCGATCGTTAGTGGTGCAGTGCAGCGGCGCCGCCTCAGTGCGACGGCACCCATCCTCGCCCGCCCGGCTGTCGCGCAGCGTGGCGCCGCCGCTTGATGGCGGCCACGCCCACTGTGGCGCCACACATCGCCGCATCGCCGAGGTTCAGCACCAGGCCCCAGCCGTCGCCGAGGAATATCCACATGTACAACCCGCTCGACGCGTTGGCGACGATCCAACTTCCCCAGGTAAGCAGGTTGATGGTCGGACAGCCATGCTGGTCGCGCAGACACGTCTTCAGCTGCGGCAGATAGAGCAGGATGCGGGCCGCATTGAAGAACACGAAGCACACCGCGACCAACGTGCCAGTGACGATCAACGCCATCGGCTCTCCGGCCTCGGCCCACGCCACGATCTTGCCTATCGCCTCGTGCATGCTGGCACCTCCGCAGCGTGGTGTGCTGGTGTGCAACCGATCAGGCTTCGGGTGTGAAGCCGCTGGCCTTGACGATCGGTGCCCAAAAGTCGTGTTCACTGCGCAGCGTGGCCTGCAACTGCGTGGGCGTGGTCGCTTCAACGGACAGGCCCACGCGGTCCCAGGTTTGCTTGACGTCCGCGCCCTGCGACGCGGCTCGCCAGGCGTCAGCCACGGCCAGCGCGGTGGCTTGCGACGCCCGCGCGGGCATGAACACACCGAACCACTCGCGCTGCGTCAACGCCGACCAGCCGAGTTGCCTGAACGTGGATGCCTCGGAAAAATAGGCTGAACGCTCCGTTCCTGACGTGGCCAGCACGCGCAACTTGCCAGCCTGTGACAGTGCACGAGCCGACCCTTCGGTGGCCAACGCACACTCCACCTCGCCGGCGGCCGCGGCCTGCATGGCCGCAGAACCACCGCGGTAGGGAATGTGCGCCAGTTCGAAGCGCGCTTCGCGCGCCAGCAGCATCGCCATGAAGTGCGGCAGCGAGCCCGCCCCGGGATTGCCACACTGCGCCGCCACGGGCTGCGCCTTGGACCATTGCACAAAGGCTTCCACGCTGGTCACTGACATCGGCACCTTGGGCCCAACGGCCAAGGCAAACGACGTGGCGGCCACACTGCACACCGGCACGACATCGGCAAACACGTCGTACGACAGTTGCCGGTAGACATGCGGGTACAGCGTCATGACGGACGCTGGCGTGACCAGGGCTACAGAGCCGTCCGCGGCGGACTTTCTGAGCTCGTCCACCACCAGCCTGCCGGCAGCGCCGGGCTTGTTCTCGAGCACGGCATTGCCTGCGAAGCGGCCAGTCAGTTTTTCGGCCAGCTTGCGGCCGACGATATCGACCGATCCACCTGCCGGGTAGCCACAAAGCACTCGCAGGTTGTCGAGCCTGGGTTGTGCTCGCAAGGCAAAGGGTGTCGTCATGCCTGCCATGAGCAGGGCTTGGGTGAAGCGGCGGCGGGCAATGCGGTTTGCATTCATGGGTCTCTACCTTCCGTGGATGGGGATGTCTCATGCTTGGGCGATGAACACGGTCCAGTGCAGGTGCAAGCGGTCGGCGTCATCGCGAATCACCTGGGGCACCAGGCGTTCCGGGTGCGCGACCGCGCGGTACCAGCGATCCGAATGATTGCGCTCGTCTCCCGGCAAGAAGATCTGGGTCACCAGCCGGTCGACCCGGCCGGTGATCTGTGTGTGCAGGTGCGGTGCCCTGGCTACATCGCCGTCAGCGTAGGCGCCGGGAACGAGGCTGCGGAAGGTGAATCGACCCTGCGCGTCACAGTGCGTCAGGCCATAGCCGGCGAAGCCTGCTGCGACTTGGGTGTGCCCCGGGGCGCTGGCGTGACGGTAGCGGCCCCCCGGATCGGCATGCCAAATCTCGATGAAGGCATTGGGCACCGGCACTCCCTTGTGCGTGAGGACCTGGCCTTCGAGTCGCAAATGGCGGGTCCCGGCAGGCAACGCGTCGCCGCGCCACAAGTCGGCATCCGCCCCAGTGGGCACTTGCAGCGGGTAGTACGGTCCCATCAGAAGCCCCGGCGTGCGGTACGGGCCGGGCGTTGCGGGGGCGGGGGCGGGGCTCACGGCGGCTGTCTTGGTCTTGCACTGGACTACAGCGTAGGAGGCAAAGGTATTTCTGAGTAGCGCCCATCGGTGATTCAGTGATATGTTTTCGTGATCACTGGAGCCGCCCCATGCAGATCGACCGAGCGAAGCGACGCGTGCGTTTGCGCGACCTGGAAACCCTGGTGGCGGTGGTGCAGGAGGGCGGTATGCGCAAGGCCGCGCAGGTGCTGAGCCTTTCGCAGCCGGCGGTGTCCAAGGCGATGCGCGAGTTGGAGGATGCGCTGGGCCTGCAACTGCTGGAGCGCAGCGCTCGCGGCGTCGTGCCGACGAACTATGGGCAAGCGCTGGTGCGTCGCTCGAAGGGTCTGATCGACGAGTTGCACGGCGCTTTGCGCGAACTGGCTCACATTGCCGACCCCGAGGCGGGTGAAGTGCGGCTGGGCTCGATGGAAACACTGCAGGCCGGCGTGGTGGGGGCGGCCATTCAGGCGCAGCTGGCCAAGCACCCGCGCATGCGGTTCACGGTGGAATCGGGACAGTCACCCGAGCTCATCAGTCACTTCCTGCGCGAACGCCTCGTGGACTTTGTTGTCGCTCGGCCGTCGACACTGCCGCTGCCTGCCGAAGTGGACGGTGAGCCTTTGTTCCGAGACCGGTTGCGCGTGGCCGTGGGCCCGGAGCATCCCTTTGCCCGCCGTCGGCGCATCGGCCTGGCGGACCTGGTTGACGAAACCTGGCTTCTTTCGCGCAACGAGACCATGCGCGAGTCGCCGGTGCTCCAAGCCTTCGAGGCGGCCGGGCTGGAGCCACCGCAGCGTGTCGTCAAGACGGGGTCACTGAACATGAGGCAAAACCTGCTTGCGATCGGCCGCTTTGTCACCTGCGTGCCCCACTCCTTGCTGCCGTTCGGAAACTCCCGCGCGCATTTCAGGACCCTTCCGATCGAGCTGCCACTGTGGGATACGCCGACCATGATCCTGACCCTCAAGGGCCGCACGCTGGGACCTGCGGCGGACGCTTTCCTCGGCAAACTGCGCGAGCTGGCATTGCCGCTCGTGATTCGCTCATCACCACCAAGTTGACTCGGAATCGGCGAATTGGCGCGGGCACCGAAGGACGTCAGCTCGCTCGATGCGCCAAGCAGCCAGCATCTTGTGACTGCGTGAATGGAAGTCCGCATTGCGGCAGCCCGTTCGGTCCGTCGAGGGTCAACTACGGGTCGGTACCACCAGTTCGCAGGCGTCGGGAGCCGACGTTCGGAACTTGCGCCATGGTCGCTTCGTAGTCCGTCCACGGCGCCTTGGGGATCTAGGTTTGGTCTCTGGGCGCCGCTGACCTTGCCAGCTTGACGATAACGTTGCGCCACTCAAGCGTCTGCTGCCCTCGGGCGTCAACTGGTACTGCCGACACTGAACTGCCTCGCGGTCAGCGCCACCGAAGCGAACTGATGCGCGCGAGGCCGCGAGCGAACTCCGCAGGTGCCGAACTTGGCTCCGGCTCAATGAACCCGCAGCACCTCAAACTGCTGTCGGATTGGAGCGACCTGTATCGACACCTCATCACCCTCGCATTTACCCAGCATGGCCCTGCCCAAAGGGGCTTCGCTGCTGATGACCTGAACGAGCTGAGCGCCGCTGACCAACTTCATGCTGCCCCCATCCGGGCCGAGAAAGAGCTGTTGCTGCTTGTCGTCGGAATCGACCAGGCAGACCAGCGCGCCGAGCTGTATACCTTTGCTGGCGTCGTAGGGGCTCGGGCGGAATTGGCGCCAATGGGCCATCGCCTGGCGGATGGCTTCGGCGCGACGAGCTTGGCCGGTGGCCAGGTAGGCGGCTTCGAGTCCCAAGGTGTCGTATTTGTTTTCGGCGATGTTTTCTTCGTGAGTCGCCGTTTCATGGGCCGCCCGCACTGCCTGTTCGGCTTGCAGCAGGTCTTCGGCGAGCCGTTCCAGCACCTGCTGCTGCAGCAAGAATTTATCCATGATGAAAGGTAGGCATCTCGAACAAGCGGGGGTCAGGTCTTGATTGTGAAGGGCTCCACCAGCCTTCGACGCTTCTGTTGGCCGCAGGTCAACTTCAGCCATGGGTCGGGTTCCGCCGGTCGTCAGGGGCAGAAGGAATCATTCGCGGCCTGACGCGTCGGCTGCGCTACGCGAGTGACCGGTGAGGGAGGTGAAAGCGGTCATCCGCGTTTTTGACGATCGTGCGACCGGTTTCGGCTCGGGCTGCCGTTCACCTGCCGATCCTGAGCGGCTGCAGACAGTCTGAAGCGGAAGTGCACATGCGCGGGCCGAGCGTCTGCAACGTAGCCAAAGGCGATGGTCGCAGCGCGCCGCTCCGTCACTGCGCAGTCGTGCCACTCACGCCCCAGGTGTCGGCCAGCACATACCCCGTCGGGTAGGGGTCGCTCGGATCGAGCATCTCGCTGGCCAGCCCGGTGATCCAGGCCCGGCCCTCGATGGTCGGCAGGATCGCCGGCTTGCCGGCCACCGTGGTCGTCGCCGACGATGCGTGCCGGTGAAGCGCGAGCCGATGATCGATTCGTGGACCATCGAGTCGCCGACCTTCATGGCCCGCGCGCGTGCAGCACCGCCATGCGCGCGCAGGTGCCGGTGCCGGTGGGGCTGCGGTCCGAGCGGCCGGGCGCGACGATGCAGGTGTTGCGCGTGACCTGGCCCACGCCGGCGAAGGGCCGGTCGAACTGGACGATGCTGACGCCCGCGATGTCGGCGTTCTCGGGGTGCACGACGGCAGTTGCGCGCGCGCGGCCAGGCGGATCTTCTCGCCGACGATGGCGAGGTCGCGCGCTTCTCGCGGCTCGATGCGCAAAGCCGAGCTGCGTCGCATCGGTGATCGCATACCACATGCCGCCGTAGGCGATGTCGATGATCACGCGTGCCGAGGCCCTCGATCTCCAGCGTGCGCGTCGAGCCGGTCGACGAAGCTCGGCACGTTGGCGAATTCCACCGACACGCACTTGCCGTCCCGGCAGGTCGCGCGCGCGCGCACCGGCCCGGCGGCGGTGTCCACGCGGACGATCGTCTCGGGCTCGCGCATCGCGAGGATGCCGGTCTCCAGCAGCGACCGTCACGGTGCAGATCAGGTTCGAGCCCGACATCGGCACAAACTCGGTCGGCTCCATCGATGATCATGCCGATGTCGCAATCGTCGCGCGCCGGCGGCGTGATCAGGTTGACGTGGCGCGCCACGCTGCCGCGCGGCTCGCACAGCAGCAGGCGGCGCAAATGGTCCTGCTCGCGCTGCATCGCGGTCATGCGCTCGAACATCGTGCGCCCCGGCGGCGGCAGCACACCGCCGACGATCACGTCGCCGACCTCGCCTTCCGCGTGGCAGCGGACGATCGAAATCACGCGCTGGGTTTTCATCGCCGGGCTCTCGTGTGTTGGCATCAGGCAGCGTACGCGAACCGCTGCGGACGAAACGGCGCGAGGTCGAGCGCGTCGGGCGCCCGGCCAGCGATGTCGGCGACGAGCCGCGCCGTCGCGGCCGCCTGCGTGAGGCCGAGGTGGCCGTGGCCGAACGCGTAGATCACGCGCGCGTCGCGCGCGGCCGGGCCGATCGCGGGCAAGCTGTCGGGCAGCGACGGGCGAAAGCCCATCCACTGCGTGCCGCCTTCGGTGCGCAGGCCCGGCATGAAGCGCTTGGCCTTGGCGAGCAGCGTCTCCGCGCGCTGCGAAGTTGGGCGGCGCGTCGAGCCCGGCGAATTCCACCGCGCCGCCGACGCGCACGCCGCAGGCGAGCGGCGTGACGACGAAGCCGTGGCCGCCGAACGTGAGCTGGCGCTTGAGGTCGAAGGCGCCGACCGGCAGCGTCGTGTTGTAGCCGCGCTCGGTTTCGAGCGGGATGCGCTCGCCGAGCGTGCGCGCGAGGCGGTGCGACCACGCGCCGGCGGCGACCACCACGTGCTGCGCGACGATGCGCTGCGCCCGTCGCGCAGTGGCACGGCGACGCCGTCGGCGCCGGGCGCGAGCGCCAGCGCCTCGCGCGCGCCGGAGGCGGCCGCCCAGCTCGCTCGAATGGCGCGCCAGCGCCTCGGTCACCAGCAGCGGATCGCTGACCGTCTTCCAGCCGGGCACGAAGGTCGCCGCCACCAGCGCGGGACTCAAGCCCGGCTGCAGCTCGGCGATGGCCTGCGGGCCGTGCAGGTGCGTGAACGCGATGCCGTGGTCGGCGCGCGCCTGCCAGCCGGGCTGCGAGGCCGCGAGCTCGGCCTCGCTCTCGTAGAGGTGCAGCACGCCGTCGCTGCGCAGCATGTGGCTGGCGCCGGCTGCGGCGAGCATCGCGGCGTCTCGCGCGCGGACAGGTCCATCATCGCGGCCTGCGCCGCGGTGCTGGCTCGCACGCGGTCGGGCAGGCTCGCGCGCCAGAAGCGGAACAGCCACGGCGCGATGCGCGGCAGGTAGCGCGGGCGGATCGCCAGCGGGCCCAGCGGATCGAGCAGCCAGCGCGGCGCCTTGCGCAGGATGCCGGGCGAGGCGAGCGGCAGGATGTCGGAGAAGGCGAGCGCGCCGGCGTTGCCGCGGCTCGCCTCGCGCCGCGACGCCCTCGCGGTCGATCAGCAGTGACCTGCGCGGCCTTCCTGCTGCAGGCGCAAGGCGATGGCCACGCCGACGATGCCGGCGCCGATCACCAGCACGTCGCACGCCATGCTCGGCCGCGGCGAGCGGCGGCAGCGGCGTCTCTTCGCGAGCGTCGGCTGCGCTCGGCGGTCAACGACGTCAGGCCAGGCCCCACGCGAACGGGTCGGCGGGGTCGAAGACCAGGGTGGCGTCGAGCGTGACGTGCGCGCGGCCGTGGATCAGCGGCAGCACCGCGTTCGCGGGCACGTCCGGCCAGCGGCGCCGCGGGGCGCGTGTAGCGGCCGCGTGAAGACGCTGCCGATCACGCTTTCCTGGCGCCAGGCGCGCCGGGCGCGAGCTTGCCGTCGGCGGCCAGGCAGGCGAGCTTGGCGCTGGTGCCGGTGCCGCAGGGCGAGCGGTCGTAGGCGCCGCCGGGGCAGAGCACGAAGTTGCGCGCGTCGTTGGCGCGGATCGGCCGGCGGGCCGAAGAGTTCGACGTGATCGATCTCGGCGCCGTCGCGCCCGGTGACGCCTTGGCGCCGCAGCGCGTCGCGCACGCGCGTCGCGAACGCGGTCAGCTCGCCGACGCTGCCGCGGCTCGAGCGGCAGGCCGTGGTCGCCGCAGAGGAAGAACCAGTTGCCGCCCCAGGCCACGTCGCCGTGCACGACGCCGTGGCCGGGACGTCCACGCGCACCTGCGTCGCGTGGCGGTAGGAGGGCACGTTGGCCACGCGTGACCGTGCCGTCGGCGTGCAGCGTCGCGGTGACGGTGCCGACCGGCGTTTCGATCCGGTGATCGCCCGGCTGCGATGCGGCCGAGGTGCGCGAGCGTGGCGACGAGGCCGATCGTGCCGTGGCCGCACATGCCGATGTAGCCGACGTTGTTGAAGAAGATCACGCCGCACGTGCTGGCGGCGTCGAGCGGCGCGCACAGCAGCGCGCCGACGATCACGTCGGAGCCGCGCGGCTCGTTGACGATGGCGCGGCGCCACGCGTCGTGCGCGTCGCGGAAGCGGTCGCGGCGCTCGCGCCATGTCGCCGCTGCCCAGATCGGGGCCGCCGCTGACGACGCACGCGCGTGGGCTCGCCGCCGGTGTGGGAGTCGATGATGCGCGTTGGGACCGACGGGATGTTGCTCATCGGCAGGTCTAACGGTGGTCTTCAGAACGCGGTCACGTAGCGGTCGAACTCCCAGTCGCTCACGTGGGCGCTCGCGCCGGCGTCGCGCGCATGGGCCTCTGTCTCGTCGCGCTTCAACGCACAGAATTCCCGCAACAGCGTATCGCCCAGCGCGCCACCGATCACGGCGTCGGCTTCCAGCGCGTCGAGTGCATCGCCGAGCGACTGCGGCAACAGCGGAATGCCGCGCTCGTGCACCTGCGCAACGGTCAGCGCAAACAGGTCGTCGTCGCAGTCCGCACCGGGGTCGAGTTTGCGTTCGATGCCGTCGAGTCCGGCGGCGATCAACCCTGCCAGCAGCAGGTACGGGTTGGCCGACGCGTCGGGCGCGCGCCACTCGAAGCGGCTGTGCAGCGTGCGCACGAGCGCCGTGCGGTTGTTGAAACCGTGGGCCACGTAGGCGGGCGCCCAGGTGGTGCCGGTGATCGACTCGCCGACCGTCAATCGCCGGTAGGAGTTGACCGTCGGCGCGGCCAGCGCCGTCAGCGCAGCGGCGTGGGCCAGAACGCCGGCCACGAACTGGCGGCCGATCGGTGACAGCAGCGTCTGCGTGTCGAGTGAACCATCGGCGCGGTGGGCGACGAAGGCGTTGCGCGCGTTGTCGCCGTGGCCCTGCCACAGGCTGACATGGCAATGCATGCCGCTGCCCGGCTGATTGGCAAAGGGCTTGGGCATCATCGAGAAGACACGGCCATGCTGTTCGGCGATGGCGTGCGCGGCCAGCTTGAACAGCATCACGCGGTCGGCGGTGGCCAGCGCATCGGCGTGCGCGAAGTTGACTTCGTACTGGCCGTGCGCATCTTCATGGTCGAGCTGCAAGACATCGAGGCCACAGCGTTCGAGCGTGTCCTGCAGTTGCAGCAGAAACGGCAGCTGCCGGGCCAGGCTCTTCAGGTCGTAGCTCGGCTTGTCCAGGCGATCGCGGTCGTCGGCGGGCAGCCAGCGCGCGCCATGTGGCGTCGATTCGCGCTTCAACAGAAAGAACTCGGGCTCGATGCCGACCTGCAGCGTCCAGTCCTTCTGCGCCAGGCGTGAGACCTGGCGCGCCAGCACCTGGCGCGGGCAGGCATCGAACGGCTCGCCGGCCACGAAGCCCTCGCCGACGATGCGGGCCACGCCCGGTATCCACGGCAGCGCCTGCGCGGTGCTCGGCACGCCGCGCGCGTAGTACTCGGAGCGCGTGCCGGTGCGCGCCAGGCCCGTGCCCCAGATCGACGGACCGGAGAAGCCAGCACCGGTGACGAGCACGTCGTCGAGATGGGCCAGCGGCACGAGCTTGCCGCGCGCGACACCGTGGATGTCGGTGAACTGCACCAACAGGCTGTGCACGCCTTGGGAGGCGAGGCGGTCGCGCAGGGCTTTCATGTCACGCGCTCAGCAGCGACTCGCTGAGGATGCCCATCGCTTCATCGAACACTGCTTGCGTCGTCGTCAGCGGAAACAGGAAGCGCACGACATTGGCGTTGACGCCGCAGGTCAGCAGGATCAGCTTGCGCTTCAGTGCTTCGGCCTGCACGCGCTTGGTGAAGTCGGCATCGGGTTCGCCTTGCGCGTCGTTGAACTCGACGGCGACCATGGCGCCGAGGCCGCGCACATCGGCGATCTTCGGCACGCGCGGCTTCAAGCCGTTGAGCACCCCTTTGAGTTGCTCGCCGAGTTTCGCGCCGCGCTCGGGCAACTTCTCTTCGGCCATGATGTCGATGACTGCATGCGCCGCCGCAATCGCCAGCGGGTTGCCGGCATAAGTGCCGCCCAGGCCACCGGGCGCCGGCGCGTCCATGATCTCGGCGCGGCCGGTCACGGCCGACAACGGCGTGCCGGCGGCCAGGCTCTTCGCAATCGTCATCAGATCGGGCACGACAGGTGCGAAGTGCTCCATCGCGAACATCTTGCCGGTGCGGCCGAAGCCGGTTTGCACTTCGTCGGCGATCAGCACGATGCCATGTTCGTCGCACAACTCACGCAGCCAGGTCACCGCCTCGGCCTGGATGACGTTGAAGCCGCCTTCGCCCTGCACCGGTTCGAACACGATGGCCGCCACGCGCGACGGCTCGATGTCGGCCTTGAACAGGTGCTGCATCGCCTTCTTCACCTCGGCCAGCGACGCGCAATGGCAAGGGAAGGGCACGTGGTAGATCTCGGGCGGGAAGGGGCCGAAACCGGCCTTGTACGGCTGCACCTTGCCAGTCAGCGAGACGGCGAACATCGAGCGGCCGTGGAAGGCGCCGCCGAAGGCGATGACGCCACTGCGCTTGGTGTGCGCCCTTGCGATCTTCACGGCGTTCTCGATCGCTTCGGCACCGGTGGAGAACAGCGCCGTCTTCTTGGCGTGTGTGCCCGGCGTGATCTGGTTCAGCTTCTCGGCCAGCGCGACATAACTTTCGTAGGGCACGACCTGGTAGCAGGTGTGCGTGAAGCGCTTCAACTGCGCTTCGATGGCCGCGATGACCTTGGGGTGGCCATGGCCGACGTTCATCACCGCGATGCCGCCGGCAAAGTCGATGTAACGCTGACCTTGCACGTCCCACAACTCGGCGCCTGACGCGCGTTCGGCGAAGAAGGTGCCCATGACGCCGACGCCGCGTGGCGTGGCCGCGGCCTTGCGGGCCATCAGCTGTTCGTTCTTGGAGTGGTTCATGTCGGTTCCCCTTGAACCGTTCGCCCTGAGCCTGTCGAAGGGCTTCGACAGGCTCAGCCCGAACGGGCTGGCGGCTCGGCGTCGATGCGCAGCCACGTGGTTTTGAGTTCGGTGTACTTGTCGAGCGCGTGCAGGCTCTTGTCGCGTCCGTTGCCGCTCTGTTTGTAGCCGCCGAAGGGCACGGTCATGTCATCTTCGTCGTACTGGTTGACGTGCACGGTGCCGGCGCGCAACGCGCGCGCGACGCGGTGGGCACGGTTGACGTTGTCGCTCCAGACGCTGGCTTGCAGGCCGTAGCTGCTGGCGTTGGCCAGCGCGATCGCCTCGGCTTCGGTCTTGAAACGGATCACGCTCATCACCGGGCCGAAGATTTCTTCACGCGCGATGCTCATGCTGTTGTCGACGCGGTCGAACACCGTCGGCTCGACATAGAAGCCGCCGCTGGCCTCGCGTGCGCGCGTGCCGCCGGTGACGGTGCGCGCGCCTTCCTTCTTGCCCGCGTCGATGAAGCCCATCACCGTGCGCAGCTGGCCTTCATCGACCAGTGCGCCCATTTCAGTCTTGGCCTCGAGCGGATCGGCGGCTCGGTAATTCGGCGCTTCGGCGGCAACGATCTCGACGAAGCGCTCGGCCACGCTCTCATGCACGAGCACGCGAGACGGCGCATTGCAACTCTCGCCCTGGTTGAAGAACATGCTGCCGGCAGCGGTCTTGGCCGCGCGCTCGACATTCGCGAAGTCGTCGAAGACGACGAAGGCGCTCTTGCCGCCGAGCTCGTTGTAGACCCGCTTCAGGTTGCTGCGGCCTGCGTACTCGAGCATCTTGCGTCCGACGCGCGTGCTGCCAGTGAAGCCGATCGCATCGACGTCGCCATGCAGCGCCAGCGCTTCACCAGCCTCGCCGCCCAGGCCGGGAACGACGTTGAAGACGCCGGGTGGGATGCCGGCTTCGATCGCCAGCTCGGCCAGGCGGAGTGCGGTGTACGGCGATTTCTCGCTCGGCTTCAACACCACGGAGTTGCCGGTGGCCAGGGCCGGCCCGAGCTTCCATGCCGCCATGATCATCGGGTAGTTCCAGGGCACGACGACACCGATCACGCCCATCGGCTCGCGCGTGATCAGCGCCAGCGCGTTGGCGGGCGTCGGTGCAATTTCGTCGTAGACCTTGTCGATGGCCTCTGCGTACCAGGCGATCGTGCGCGCGGTGGACGGCACATCGACCGCCAGCGAGTACTGGATCGGCTTGCCCATGTCGAGCGTTTCGAGCAGGGCCAGCTCCTCCTTGGCGGCAAGAATCTTGGCGGCGAAGGCTTGCAGCAGTTTCTTGCGCACTGCCGGTGGTTTGCCGGCCCAGCGGCCGTCGGTGAACGCGGCGCGCGCGCTCTTCACCGCCGCGTCAACGTCGGCCTCGCGACAGCGCGCCACGGAGCCAAGTCTTCGGCCGTCGATCGGCGAGCCCTTGACGAAGGTCTCGCCACCGACGGCGTCACAGCGCTTGCCGTCAATGAACGCGCGGCCGTCGAACTGCGCTTCACGCGCCCGCGCAAACCAATCGACGGCACTCATGGCTAGAACGCAACCACGACCGAGGTGCCGAAGAGCTGGTTGCTCTTGCGGTAGCCGCCGCTCTTGACATCGAAGAACACCGGCAGGTTGGCGCGGTCGATGCGGTATTCCGCTTTGAGCGTGGTGTTCTCGTCGAACAGGTACGACGCGCCGAGGCTCAGTGCCATGCGGTTGGCGCCCTTGTTCGGGTCACCGTTGATGTCGGGGCCGATGCCGTTGCGGTCGTCGGCGTAGGTGTAGCCGAGCAGGCCACCGCCGTTCTTCTTGTTGTTGAGGTAGTCCAGGCGCACGATGCCTTCCAGGCGTGGATCGAACTTGTAGGCTGCCAACGCCGACAGGCCCCACCAGCGTGAGTCACGCAAATCGCCGGTGACCGGATCGACCGACACCGAAGCCTTCTTCTGCTGGCCGAAGCTGACCTGGCCTTGTATCGTGACATCGCCGCGGATGAAGTAGGCGTCGAACTCGAACAGGTCGAGCCGCGAGTTGGGTTGGCCGATGACCTCGCCGGTGATGCCGTCGACCACGTTCTCCGTGAAGTTGGCCGCCTTGCCATGCACGCCGGCAAAACCGAAGCCCTGGTACTCGCCGCGCGAGTAGTCGACACGGTAGGTGATGACAGGCGACGTTTCGCCCTGGGCGTTGCGCGAGGCGTTGAGATTGGCCAGCATGCCGCGCATCCACCATTTGCCACGGGTGACGTCCAGGCCGGCGCCGGTGAAGGACGTCGGCAGCGTGAAGTCGAACAGCAGGTTGTGCGTGATCAGCTTGTTGAGCGTCGGCTGCAGGTATTCGTAGCCGCTCCAATCGGGCAGGTGGCCGGCGATGAAGCGCGTTTGCAGGTCGCTCAGCGGCACCGACACGCTGGCCTCGTGCACGATGCCGCCGTTGCCGATGACCGAGTCGGTGCCACGGTTGGGCACCAGCGTCAGGCGGTAGCGCGTGCCGGAATCGGTTTCCTTCTGGAAGTCCAGCGACACGGCGCCGAAGTAGGAGTTGTCGTAGTTGTAGCCATCGTCGGCGACGTTATTGAGGAACTGGAAGCCGCTGCGGTTCTGGCGCCGGTTGTAGATGTAGGTCGGGTCGGCGTAGCCGCTGATCGTCAGGTTCTTCATGCCCTGCGCATCGCGCGAGTCTTCCATCGCTTCGGTCTTGACGGTGACGCGGCTGAGTTCGCGCGCCTGCTCCGGGGTCATGCCCCATTGGCCGTCCTTCGGCTTGGCCGCTTCAGCTGCTTGAAGCTTGCGCTCGAGGTCGGCGACGCGGTCGCGCAGCGCCTTCAGTTCGTTGAGCACTTCGGCGTTGCTCTGCGCGAATGCAGGGAACGCGCCGGACAAAGCGGCAGCGAGGACGGTGAGGCGCAGCGTGTTCTTCATGTGGACTTCCTCTTGTCGTGGGTTGAATTCAGTTGCGGAACGCGGCAGCCAGTTCCTGCTGGCGGCGGCGCTCGGCGCGGGCGATCAGGTAGCTGGCGGCGACGACGCCGATGGCGACGAGCACGACGATGATCGTCGCCACCGCGTTGACGCTCGGGTTCAGGCCGAGCTTGGCGCGCGAGAAGATCACCAGCGGCATCGTGGTGGCGCCGGGGCCGGTGAGAAAGGCCGACAGCACGACGTCGTCGAGCGAGATGGTGAACGTGAGCAGCCAGGCCGAGGCCAGCGACTGCGCGATCATCGGCAGCGTGACCAGCCAGAACACCTGGTGCGGGCGCGCGCCGAGGTCCATCGCGGCTTCTTCGAGCTGCGGGTTCAGGTCTTGCAGCCGCGCCTGAATGACCACCGTGGCGTAGGCCATGCCGAGCAGCAGGTGGCCGATCCAGATCGTCAGTGCGCCTTTTTCCGGGAAGCCGATGGCGTTCTGCACGCTGACCAGCATCAGCAGCAGCGACAGGCCGACCACGACCTCGGGCATCACCAGCGGCGCGTTGACCATGCCGGAAAACAGCGTGCGGCCGCTGAAGCGGCGGTACTTCACCAGCGCGAAGGCGGCCAAGGTGCCGAGCACGACCGAGCCGCAGGCGGTGAAGAAGGCGATCTTCAGGCTGACCCAGAAGCCGTGCAGGATTTCGGTGTCGTTGGCCAACGCGGCATACCACTTGAGCGTGAAGCCACGCCAGATGTTGGGCAGTTGCGAATCGTTGAACGAGAAGATGACGAGCGCAACGATCGGCAGGTACAGGAAGGCATAGCCGCCAAGCAGCCAGCCTTTGCCGAAGAGGCCGGTTTTCATCGTCTCTCCTGCGCTTCGGCCTGGTACTTGTTGAAGATCGCCAACGGCACGAGGATCAGCAGGATCATCGTGACCGCGAGCGATGAAGCCAGCGGCCAGTCGTTGTTGGAGAAGAACTCGCTCCAGACCACGCTGCCGGTCATCAGCGTCTCCGGCCCGCCGAGCAGTTCAGGAATGACGTACTCGCCAACGGTGGGAATGAAAACCAGCATCGAGCCGGCGATGATGCCGGCCTTCGACAGCGGCACCGTGATCTTCCAGAACGCCACCCAAGGCGACGCACCGAGGTCTTGCGCGGCTTCAAGCAGGCGCAGGTCCATCTTCGACAGGTTGCCGTACAGCGGCAGGATCATGAACGGCAGGTAGGTGTAGACCATGCCGAGCACGAGCGAGAAGGGCGTGTTCATCAGCTTGCCGGGCACGGTGATGAGGCCAAGTGCGAGCAGCACCTGATCGAGCCCGGTGGCGATGATCGCGTCGGCCACCCAGCCGTTGGTGGACAGCAAGCCCTTCCACGCATAGACGCGCAGCAGGAACGAGGTCCAGAACGGCAGCATCACCAGCATCAACAGCGCAGGCTGCAGCGACGGCTTGGCGCGTGCCATGAAGTAGGCGAACGGATAGCCGATGAAGAGGCAGAGCAGCGTCGTCCAGAAGGCGTACTTCAGGCTCGCCAGATAGGTCTTGTAGTACAGCGCATCCGACGCCAGGAAGACGTAGTTGGAGAACTTGAGCGACAGCGTCAGCACGCCGTCCTTGATCGACGTGAGGCTGTTCGGGCGCACGGTGCCCATCTCGGCCACACTGATCTGGGCGAGCACGAGGAAGGGAACGAGGAAGAACAGCAGCAGCCACAGGTAAGGCACGCCGATGACGGCCGTGCGGCCGCGCGTCAGCCACGCGATGAAGCGCGTCAGGGCGTTCATTGGGTGAGCACCACCTGCGCCCAGGGATCCCACGATGCCCAGGCCTCATCACCCCAGGTCAGGCGATCTTCCGGGTGGCGATCGACGTTGGCCTGGCTGACCTTCAACGAGGCGCCGCTGGGCAGCGTCAGGTGGAAGACCGTGAAGCTGCCGAAGTACGACATCTCACGCACCTTGGCCTTGACCGCATTGAACTTCGGATCTTCAGGCGCGGTGCGTTGCAGCTTGATCTTCTCGGGGCGGATGGCCACCGACACCGGCATGCCTTCGGTGCCGGTGATGCCGTGGCCGATGTAGTGCTTCACGTCGGCGCAGCCGATCTCGCAGTGGCCTTCGGCATCGACATCGAGCGTGCCGTCCATCAGGTTGACGTTGCCGATGAAGTCGGCGACGAAGCGAGTGGACGGCGTTTCGTAGATATCGGCCGGCGCGCCGACCTGCAGGAAGCGGCCTTCGCTCATGACGGCGATGCGCGAGGCCATCGTCATCGCTTCTTCCTGGTCGTGCGTGACCATGACGCAGGTCACGCCGACCTGCTCGATGATGTTGACCAGCTCGATCTGCGTTTCTTCGCGCAGCTTCTTGTCGAGCGCGCCGAGCGGCTCGTCGAGCAGCAGCATCTGCGGCTGTTTGGCCAGGCTGCGCGCCAGCGCCACGCGCTGCTGCTGGCCGCCCGAAAGCTGGTGCGGCTTGCGCTTGGCGAACTTGGCGAGCTGGACGAGCTTCAGCATCGCCTCGACGCGCTCGGCCACCTTGGCGCCAGCCATGCCGTCGCGCTTCAGGCCAAAGGCGATGTTCTCTTCGACCGTGAGATGGGGAAAGAGCGCGTAGCTCTGGAACATCATGTTCACCGGCCGCTCGTATGGCGGTAGCGCGGCCATGTCCTTGCCATCGAGCAGGATGCGACCAGAGGTCGGTGTCTCGAACCCGGCCAGCATGCGCAGCAGCGTGCTCTTGCCGCAGCCCGACGAGCCAAGCAGCGCAAAGATTTCGCCCTTGGCGATGTCGAGGCTGACGTTGTTGACGGCCTTGTAGCCGTCGAAGTCTTTCGTCAGCCCTTCGATCCGCAGGTAGTCAAGCTGCGTCGTCGAAATAGGCATTACAGCCCCGTCTTGAACGAGGTGTAGGTGCGCGTCATCAGCCGGCGCAGGTCGTTGTTCAGCGCATCGGGCGGCACCATCTTGGCCATGTCCGCCGCGGGCAGGAACACGGTCGGGTTGTTGGCCACTTCAGGCCGG
Source organism: uncultured beta proteobacterium (assembly GCA_963738425.1). Taxonomy (GTDB): domain Bacteria; phylum Pseudomonadota; class Gammaproteobacteria; order Burkholderiales; family Burkholderiaceae_C; genus CADEEN01. The sequence goes on from CAVTWT010000040.1 coordinate 43,507, forward strand.
ATGTGCTTCTTCGATTCGGTGACCGCGTTCGGATAGAACACCTTGTTGGTGTTGGCCGCGGCGTTCTCCGGGCGCAGCATGAAGTCGATGAACTTGTACGCGTTGCCGGGGCGCGCCGCGTCAGCGGGAATGACCATCGTGTCGAAGAACAACAGGCCGCCATTGGCCGGCACGAGGGCCTGGATGTTCTGCCCCGTCTTGCCGTCGATCGCACGTTGGCGAGCGATGTTGACGTCGCCGGACCAGCCGAGGGCCAGGCAGATCGAGCCGTTGGCCATGTCGTTGATGTAGCCCGACGAGCTGAACAGCGTGACATGCGGGCGCACGGCTTTGAGCACGTTCGCCGCAGCCGTGTAGTCGCTCGGCACCTTGGAGAACGGTGGCTTGCCCAGGTAGTGAAGCGCGGCCGGGATGACTTCGGTGGCGGAATCGAGGAACGAGACGCCGCAGCCTTTCATCTTGCTGATGTACACGGGATTGAAGACGAGCTCCCAGACGTTGGCCGGCATCGGCGTGCTGCCGAGCGCGGCCTTGACCTTGTCGACGTTGATGCCGACGGTGGTGAAGCCCCACAGCCAGTTCACCAGGTAGTCGTTGCCCGGGTCCATCTTTGCGAGCTGCGCGTTGATGGCCGGATCGAGATTCTTCAGGTTCGGGATCTTCGACTTGTCGAGCTTTTGCAGCAGGCCGCCATCGATCTGCAGCTTGGCCCAGTTCGAAGACGGCACGATGATGTCGTAGCCCGTCTTGCCGGCGACGAGCTTGGCGTGAACGATCTCGTTGTTGTCGAAGTTGTCGTAGCGGACCTTGATGCCCGACTCGGCCTCGAACTTCTTGATCAGGTCCTCGCCGATGTAGTCGGACCAGTTGTAGATGTTGAGAACCTTCTCTTCCTGGGCAAACGCTGCGGTCGATGCGAACACGACAGCGGCGGCGATCAGTTTGGAGAGCGTTTTGGTCACCATGGTGCTTGGTCCTGTGAAAGCGTGAAGTGGTGGAGAGTGATCAACGATGCAGTCTAGGTTCGCGACGGCATCGGGGTATTGGGGTGAATGCTTGGATCGTTGCTCTAACGGCTCAATGGTCCCAGCCGTTCTTGCGAACGTCGGCCAGTGTCAGGTCGAGGCAGCGCCGGATCAGCGCCACCATCTCGTCGATCTGCGCGCGGGTGATCACCAGCGGCGGCGCGATGATCATGCGGTCGCCGACAGCGCGCATGATCAGCCCCTCGCGGAAGCAGTGGCCGCGGCAGACCATGCCGATCTCGCGCTCCGGCGGGAACGGCGTCCCGCGGCCGGACTTGTCCTTGACCAGCAGCAGTGCCGCCATCAGGCCGGTGGTCTGGGCCTCGCCAACGAGAGGATGTTCGGCGAGTTGCGCATAGGCCTGCGCCAGGTACGGCCCGACGTCGTCGCGCACGCGCTCGACCAGGCCCAGCTCACGCACCAGCTTGATGTTGGCCAGCGCCACGGCACAGGCCACCGGGTGGCCTGAGTAGGTGTAGCCGTGGTTGAACTCGCCACCCTGTTCGATCAGCACCTTGGCCACGCGGTCGCCGACCATGACGCCGCCGAGCGGGATGTAGCCGCTGGTCACGCCCTTGGCGAACGTCATCAGGTCGGGCTTGGTGCCCATGGTCTCGCAACCGAACCAGCGCCCGGTGCGGCCGAAGCCGGTGATGACCTCGTCGCTGACCAGCAGGATGCCGTACTGGTCGCAGATGCGCTGGATCTCGGGCCAGTAGGTTGCCGGCGGAATGATCACGCCGCCCGCGCCCTGGATCGGCTCGCCGATGAAGGCCGCCACCTTGTCGGCGCCGATCTCCTTGATCTTGGCCTCGAGCTGGCGCGCACAGGCCATGCCGAACTGATCGCGCGTCATGCCGGCGCCGTTTTCGAACCAGTACGGCTGGTCAATGTGCACGATGCCGGGGATCGGCAGGCCGCCCTGTTCGTGCATGCCCTTCATGCCGCCGAGCGACGCGCCGGCCATCGTGCTGCCGTGGTACGCGTTCCAGCGGCTGATGATGACGCTGCGTTGCGGCTGGCCCAGGATGTCCCAGTAGCGGCGCACCATGCGCACGACGGTGTCGTTGCCCTCGGAGCCGGAGCCGGAGAAGAACACATGCTGGAACTGCGGCGGCGACACTTCGGCCAGCAACTCGGCCAGTTCGATGGCGGGCGGCGTCGCGGTCTGGAAGAACGCGTTGTAGAAGGGCAGGGTCTCGAGCTGCTTCGTCGCCGCATCGATCAAGGCGCGCTGGCCGTAGCCGACGTTGACGCACCACAGGCCGCTCATCGCGTCGAGGATCTTGTTGCCGTCGCTGTCCCAGAGGTAGATGTTGTCGGCGCGGGTGATGACGCGCGAGCCCTTCCTGGCCAGCGCCTGGAAGTCGGTGAAAGGGTGCAGGAAATGCTTGGCGTCCGCGGCCTGCCACTCTTGCGTGCTGCGGCTGCTGGTTTTTGGTGCGAGAACTGCGCTCATGGTGCTTTCCTTCAAACGTGCAGCAACAAGTGTTCCCGCTCCCAGGGCGAGATGACCTTCATGAATTCGGCGTACTCGATCTCCTTGACCTCGGTGTAGACGGTCACGAAGGAGGCGCCGAGCACATCGGCCAGTTCTTTTTCATTGCGCAGGAGTTCAAGCGCTTCGCCGAGGCTGCGCGGCAGCTGGAAGTCGCCCAGGTACGCGTCGCCCTTGCACTCGGGCGACGGCTCGATGCGGTTCTTGATGCCGAGGTAGCCGCAGGCCAGCGTGGCGGCCAGCGCGGCGTAGGGGTTGGCATCGGCGCCGATGACGCGGTTTTCGATGCGCCGCGCAGCCGCCGTGGCCACGGGCGAGCGGATGCCGACCGTGCGGTTGTCGGTGCCCCACTGGATGTTGATCGGCGCGGCGTTGCTGCGCACCAGCCGGCGGTAGCTGTTGACGTAGGGCGCGAACAGCGCCATCGCGGCCGGCACGTATTTCTGCAGGCCGCCGATGTACCAGAAGAACTCCTTGGAGGGCGAGCCGTCTTCGTTGCTGAAGATGTTCCTGCCCGTCTCCTTGCTGACCACGCTCTGGTGGACGTGCATCGCGCTGCCCGGCTCGCCGGCGATCGGCTTGGCCATGAAGGTGGCGAACATGTCGTGGCGCATCGCCGCTTCGCGCACCGTGCGCTTGAAGAAGAACACTTCGTCGGCCAGGCCCAGCGGGTGGGCGTGGAAGAAGTTGATCTCCATCTGGCCGGCGCCGACCTCGTGGATCAGCGTGTCGACGTTCAACTCCATCTTGTCGCAGTAGTCGTAGACGTCTTCGAACAAGGGGTCGAACTCGTTCACCGCGTCGATGGAATAGGCCTGGCGCGAGGTCTCGGCACGGCCGCTGCGGCCGATCGGGGGCTTCAGCGGGATGTCGGGGTCGGTGTTGCGCGCGACGAGGTAGAACTCCAGTTCGGGCGCGACCACCGGGTCCCAGCCTTCGGCGTCGTAGAGGTCACAGACATGGCGCAGCACCGAGCGCGGCGCAAAGGGCACCAGCTTGCCGTTCTGGTCGAAGCAGTCGTGGATGACCTGCGCCGTCGGGTCCGTGGCCCAGGGCACGATGCGCACGGTGCGGGGGTCGGGCACCAAATGCATGTCGCGGTCGTTGGGGCTGATGACGTCGTAGTACGGGCCTTCTTCGGGGAACTCGCCCGTCACGCCCATCGCCACCACCGCCTCGGGCAGGCGCATGCCGCGGTCTTCGGTGAACTTTTCGCGCGGCAGGATCTTGCCGCGGGCCACACCGGTCAGGTCGGGCACGAGGCACTCGATCTCGGTGACGCGGTGCTGGTTGAGCCAGTTTTCGAGTTCGGCAAAAGTGAAATCTTGTCGCTTGACCATGGGTCACCTGTTTGATTGTTGTTGACGCGCGCTGCAGGCCGCACCGAAGGCCGACAAGAGGGTCATCGACACCGGATTGCTCGCGGCCTGCCACTCCGGATGCCACTGCACGGCGAGGTTGAAGCCAGGGGCGTCGGGCTTTGAAAACGCTTCGATCACGCCATCGGGCGCGCGCGCTTCGACGCGCAGGCCGGCGCCCAGCCGGTTGACGGCCTGGCCGTGCAGCGAGTTGACCTGGATGCGGTCACGCTGCAGCAGCTTGGCGAGCAGGCCGCCGGGCAGTACGTCGATCGAATGCGCCGGCGCGTACTGCACGTCGACGGGTTCGTCCTCAGGGTCGCGGTGATCCAGGTGGCCGTCGATTTCGTGCACGGCCTGGTGCAGGCTGCCACCTAGTGCGACATTGGTTTCCTGCGTGCCACGGCAGATGGCAAAGAACGGAATGCCGCGGTCGAGCGCCTTGGGCACCAGCGGCAGCGTCCACGCATCGCGGTCCGGGTCGAGCGGCAGTGCCGGGTCGTGCACGGATTCGCTGAAGTGGCTCGGGTGCACGTTCGAGGGTGAGCCGGTCAGCAGCACACCGTCGGCGATGTCGAGCAGGCTGTCGAGTTCGTCGGGCGTTGCCGTGGGCACGACCAGCGGCTGGCAGCCGGCGAGACGCACGAAGTCGATGTACTTCTTGCCGGCGATGTGGAACGGGTGCTTGCCGACGACGCGGTTGCACGCTGGGACGAGAACGATCGGTTTGGCCTTCATCTTCACATCAAGTCTTTGAGTCGAGCGTAAGCCATGCCGAGCACGAGCGCCGGTGTGCGCAGTGCGGTGCCGCCGGGGAAGGGCATGTGCTTCAACTTCGCAAACACGTCGAAGCGCGAAGCGTCTCCGGCGATGGCTTCCGCGACGAGCTTTCCAGCCAGCCCGGTGAGGGCCAGGCCGTGCCCCGAAAAGCCTTGCAAGTAGTAGACCCGATCGCCGAACTCGGGCAGGCGGCCGAAATCGGGGGCGCGGTTCATCGAGATGTCGACGAAGCCGCCCCAGGCGTACTCGGCTGACACGCCGCGCAGTTGCGGAAAGGTGGTCTGCATGCGCCGCGCCATCGAGGTGGCCAGATCCATCGGCGTGCGCGTGCTGTAGCTGACGCGGCCGCCGTACAGCATGCGGTGGTCGGCGGTGGTGCGAAAGTAGTCGAGCACGAAGTTGTTGTCGCAGACCGCGGCGCCGCAGGGGATCAGCGACGCGGCGAGAGCGGGTGCCACCGGCTCGGAGCAGACGATGTACGTGCCGACCGGCATGATGCGTGCACTCAGGGCCGGCGCCACCTTGGGCGACAGCGCCTGCAGATAGACATTGCCAGCTAGCAGCGCGTAGCGCGCACGCAGGCTTGCGCCACCGGCGACCGTCAGACGAACGCCCGCGGGGTCTTCGTCCAGCGCCGTGACAGCGCTGCTTTCGTGCAGCGATACACCCATCGACGCCGCTGCCCGCGCCAGACCCAGCGTGTACTTCAGCGGATGCAAGTGACCCGAGCGCGGGTCGTGCGCAGCGGCGACGTAGCGCGGGCTGTCGATCCACTGCGGCAGATCGTTCGGTGCGATCCAGGTCAAGGCATGGTCGTAGCGCGAGGCGAGCAGTTCGACCTCGTCACGCAAGGCGCGCGCTTTGCGTGCATTCATCGCCACGCCGAGGTAGCCGTCGCGCCAATCGCAGTCGATGGCAAAGCGCTCGATCCGTTCACGGATCAGATCGATCGCTTCGAGCGACATCGCGAACACCTGCTGGGCGGCATCGCGGCCGAGCTGGTCTTCGATCGTCGTGATGTCGCAGGCCAGGCCGTAGATCGCCTGGCCGCCGTTGCGGCCGCTGGCGCCATGGCCGATGCGCTGGGCTTCGAGCAGGGTGACTGCGAAGCCTTGCTCGCGCAGTTCGATCGCTGCCGACAGTCCCGCCAATCCGCCGCCGATGACTGCCACGTCGCATGCATGGTCCCCCGCCGGCAGCGGCGCGAGTGCCTCAGGGCGGGGCGCTGTCGCGGCGTAGTACGAATGCCGCGTCAGCTCGCGATCGGTCTCGACGAAAGACATGCGGTAAGCGCTAGGCAGCGTCCTTTGCTTGATTGGAGCAGTGCATCAGGCGTGCTTCTTGATCGCCTTGCCGAGGACATCGACGATGCGTTCGAGATGACTTTTCTCGACGATCAGCGGCGGCGACAGCGCGACGATGTCGCCCGTGGTGCGCACGAGCACGCCTTGCTCCCAGCATTCGAGAAAGACGTTGAACGCGCGCTTGGCCGGCTCGCCCGGCAGTGGCGCCAGCTCGATGCCGCCGACGAGGCCGAAGTTGCGCACATCGATGACGTTGGGCAGGCCCTTCATCGAATGCACGGCATCGGCAAAGGTGCCGGCCATCTCTTGCGCGCGCGTCAGCAGGCCTTCGTCGGCGTAGGTCTCCAGCGTCGCCAGCCCGGCGGCGCAGGCCAGCGGATGCGCCGAGTAGGTGTAGCCGTGGAAGAACTCGATCAGATGCTCGGGGCCCTGCATGAAGGCGTCGTAGATCTGCTGCTTGGCGATCACGGCGCCCATCGGCACCGCGCCGTTGGTGATGCCCTTGGCGCAGGTGATCATGTCGGGCGTGACGTTGAAGGTCTGCGCTGCGAAGTTGTGGCCGGTGCGGCCGAAGCCGGTGATGACCTCGTCGAAGATCAACAGGATGCCGTGCTTGTCGCAGATCGCGCGCAGGCGCTCGAGGTAGCCCTTGGGCGGTAGCAGCACACCGGTGGAGCCGGCGATCGGCTCGACAATGACGGCAGCGATGGTGCTGGCGTCATGCAGCGTGACCAGGCGCTCCAGGTCATCCGCGAGTTCAGCGCCATGTTCGGGCTGGCCGACCGAGAACGCGTTCTTCGCCAGGTCGTGCGTGTGGCGGATGTGGTCCACACCCGCGAGCAGCGTGCCGAACATCTTGCGGTTGGAAACGATGCCACCGACCGAGATGCCGCCGAAGTTGACGCCGTGATAACCGCGCTCGCGGCCGATCAGCCGCGTGCGCGAGCCTTCGCCGCGCACGCGGTGGTAGGCAATCGCCATCTTCAATGCGGTCTCCACCGACTCGGAGCCCGAGTTGGTGAAAAAGACCTTGTTCATGCCCGCCGGGGCCAGCTCGGCCACTTTTTCTGCGAGCGCAAATGCCTTCGGGTGGGCCATCTGGAAGGGCGGCGCGAAATCGAGCTCCGCGGCCTGCTCGGCAATCGCCTTGACGATCTTCGGTCGCGCGTGGCCCGCGTTGACACACCACAGACCCGCCACGCCGTCGAGGATCTGCCGGCCTTCGGGTGTCCAGAAGTGCATGCCTTCGCTCTTGGCCAACAGGCGCGGCGCCTTCTTGAACTGCCGGTTGGCGGTGAAGGGCATCCAGTAAGCATCCATGCGTTCAGCCATTGCGAACTCCGTGCAGTGTGTTGGGTGAAGACAAGGCAGTGTGCCGCTTTCCCCGTTCGCCAGTCTAGGCAGAGGCGAGCGCAATAGGGTTGCGCAATCGACCGGGGCTTACCCGGCTCGCTGCAATATCATGCTGCCGGAGAATCAGAAAACAGAATCGGATGCGAAACAAGAACGCCATAGCGCAACTGGATGCGATCGATGTGGCCATCCTGGAGGCTCTGCAGGGCAACGGACGCTTGTCGAATCTCGAGCTCTCTCATCAGGTCCATTTGTCGCCCTCGGCCTGCCTGCGCCGCGTGAAGCAGCTCGAAGAGTCGGGCGTCATTGCCGGCTATGTGGCGTTGCTCAATCCCAAGGCGGTCGGCGCGCATGGCACCAGCTTCACGATCGTCAACCTCGAAACGCTCGGTGGCAACGCGCTCGAGCTGTTCGAGCAAGCGGTGCGCGCCGAACCGCGCATCCTCGACTGCTACTACGTGGCGGGTTCGAACGACTACCTGATCCGATTCACCTACCAGGATGCCGAAGACCTCGAGCGCTTTCACACCGAGGTGCTGATGCGGTTGCCCGGTGTGGCGCGATCGAACTCGATGCTGGTGCTGAGGACGGTGAAGAAAACGACGGCGCTGGCGTTGTGAGTGTGCGGCCGGCGGCCTGCCGGCGACGCTTCAACCCAGCGTCTGCCGCCGGCTGCGGATGCCGCGCTTCTCGTAGGCGCTGGCAACGTGCTTCTTCACCGTGTTGATGCTCACGCCCAGGCGCTCGCCGATCTCGCGGTTGGTCAGGCCTTGCCGCAACAGGCTGGCCACCTCGGCTTCGCGCATTGTCAGGCGGCTGTCGGTGGCTGGCAGCGACGACGAGAACGGCTGCGTGGACTCGCCCTCGGTGCTCGGCGTCTCGACGATCGTCGCGTACAGCCACTGCAGCACGCGACGCGGCAGCCAGACTTCGCCGGCCAGCACGGCGTCGAAGGTGCGCACGAGGTCGGTCTCGTCGGCGTCGTCCATGACCGCGCCGCGAGCACCGGTGCATACCAGCGTTTCGAGCCAACGCGGGGACACCTCGTCCCAGCACAGGATCCAGTCAATGGACGGCAGGTGCCGGTGCAACTGCCGCAGCACGCGCGGCCCGACAATCTCGCACCACTGAACGTCGGCCACGACCAGCCGCGGCTGGTAGCGACGCAGCAGGCCTTCCAGGTCCTCGGTCAGCGCGGGTACCACGCCGACGATGCGGTAGGTCAACGAGGCGCTGCGCAGGGAACTCAGGGTCGAGGCGTGCGACGGGTCAGAAAAGGTCGAGAGGTCCGCATGCAGCCACAGCACGCTGCCGCGATTGGCGGCACCCGGCCAGCCGGCGCGGCGCGCCAACGAATCGATGCCGCGTCGGGCAAGTTCAACAACGCCGACACTGCGGCTCACCTGCCACGCCTGACTCAACCTGCCGAAGCCGGAGTCGTCTGCCACCCGAATTGCCCCCACTTGTTGGAAGACGATTGAAAATTATCTTACCGCCCGTGATCACCGGCGGCCAGCGCCCGACAGCCGGACGCTTCAGAAGTTCAAGCGGTCGCGGCGACGCGGCTGCACAGGTAGGTCCACACGAACTGCGCCGCGGCGTAGCTCGTCAGCTCGGCGTGGTCGTAGGGCGGTGCGACTTCGACACAGTCCATGCCGACGCAGTCGAAGCTGGACAGACTTTCGAGCAGCGACAGCACCTGGTTCGTACTCATCCCGCCCGGCTCGGGCGTGCCCGTGCCGGGCGCGAACGCGGGGTCGAGGCAGTCGATGTCGAGGCTGACGTAAAGCGGAGGGTGGCCGTGCCGGGCGATGCGGTGCCGCAGGTCATCGATCACGGGCGCGAGTTGCGCCGGGCTCTCCAAGCCGCGCAAGTCGCGTGCGGTGTAGATCGCGCCGCCCTGGTCGCACACGTATTCGCGTGCGCTCCGTTCGCCCGCAGAGCGGATGCCGACCTGCATGAAGCACTCTCTGACGACGAGGCCTTCTTCTATCGCTTCATAGACCCAGGTGCCGTGGCCGCTCGGTTCGCCGAAATGATCTTTCCATGTGTCGCAATGGGCGTCGAAGTGCAGCACGGCCAACGGACGTCCCAGGTGCGCTTTGTATGCACGCAGCAGGGGCAGCGTGATCGAGTGATCGCCGCCAAGCCAGACCATGTGGTGCCTTGCCAGCAACGGTGCGATCAAGGGCACCATCGCCTCACGCATCGCCGCCAGGCTGGTGTTGGGCAAGGTGAGGTCGCCGGCATCGCCCAACGCGCCGATCGGGCTGACGTTGAAGTGCGGGTGCGTACCGTCGCACAGCATGTGGCTGGCGGTGCGGATCGCGCGCGGACCGAATCTCGCTCCCGGGCGGTTGGTGGTGGCGCCATCCCAGGCCACGCCGGCAACGGCGTACGGCTGCGCTGCAGCAGCTGGTGCCTTGAGAAAAGCGGTGTTCGATTCGAAGGCAAAGCCGGGCATGGCGCGCGCGTCGCTGAAAGGGCTGGCGATGATAAGCAGCAGCTCCGCTTGGGCCTCGTGACGTCGAGATTTCGCGAGAGCGGTTTGGCGTTTCGGATAGTGAAAATCGCCGATCACCTGGGTTCGGCAAGAATTTTGTGCAGAGCAACATCATTTCAAGTCGTGGGATGAGAGCTTCAAGCATCTGATTTCATTGAGAAACATTTTTTGTCTTATATAAGACATAAGTCAACTCTCAAGGCTACGATCGCGCCATTCCGTTTTCAACTCAGGAGCGTTCTGATGAGCCAACCGACCCGTGACCAACAAGCCGCCGCCCTCGCCAAGGAATGGGCGGACAACCCGCGGTGGAAGGGCATCCAGCGCAACTTCAGCGCTGCCGACGTGGTGCGCCTGCGCGGCTCGCTGCCGATCGAGCACACATTGGCCAAGCGCGGCGCCGAGAAGCTGTGGAATCTCGTCAACACCGAGCCCTTCGTCAACACGCTCGGCGCGCTGACCGGCAACCAGGCGATGCAGCAGGTCAAGGCCGGCTTGAAGGCGATCTACCTCTCAGGCTGGCAGGTCGCGGCCGACGCCAACGACGGCGGCGAGATGTACCCGGACCAGTCGCTGTACTCCGTGGACTCGGTGCCCAAGGTCGTGAAGCGCATCAACAACACCTTTGCCCGTGCCGACCAGATCCAGTGGAGCGAAGGCAAGAACGACGTCGACTACTTCGCACCGATCGTGGCCGACGCGGAAGCCGGTTTCGGCGGCGTGCTGAACGCTTTCGAGCTGATGAAGGCCATGATCGAAGCCGGCGCCGCCGGCGTGCACTTCGAAGACCAGCTGGCGTCAGTCAAGAAGTGCGGCCACATGGGCGGCAAGGTGCTGGTGCCGACCCGCGAAGCCGTCGCCAAGCTCACTGCCGCGCGACTGGCTGCCGACGTGATGGGCGTGCCGACGGTCCTGCTGGCGCGCACCGACGCCGAAGCAGCCGATCTCGTGACCAGCGACGTCGACGACAACGACAAGCCCTTCCTCACCGGGGAGCGCACCGTCGAAGGTTTCTATCGCAGCAAGAACGGCCTCGAGCAATCGATCAGCCGCGGCCTCGCCTACGCGGCCGTCGCCGACATGATCTGGTGCGAGACCGGCAAGCCCGATCTTGCCTTCGCGAAAGCCTTCGCCGACGCGATCCACAAGAAGTACCCGGGCAAGCTGTTGGCCTACAACTGCTCGCCGTCGTTCAACTGGAAGAAGAACCTCGACGACGCGACGATCGCCAAGTTCCAGCGCGAACTCGGGGCGATGGGCTACAAGTTCCAGTTCATCACGCTGGCCGGCTTCCACAGCCTGAACTACTCGATGTTCGACCTGGCCTACGGCTACGCTCGCAACAACATGACCGCCTTCGTCGAGATGCAGGAGAAGGAATTCGCGGCTGCGGAGCGTGGGTTCACCGCCGTGAAGCACCAGCGCGAAGTCGGCACCGGTTACTTCGATGCCGTGACGACGACGATCGAACGCGAGGCTTCAACCGCGGCGTTGAAGGGCTCGACCGAAGACGAGCAGTTCTTCGATAGCAAGCACGGTTGAGCGCGAACGGGGGCGCGAAGGCGCAAGCTTGACGAGGCCGCAGGCCTTGCCCGCGGCTGGCCCGGCTCATGCCGGGCCTTTTCATTTCTACCGCAGCAACGTCTCTTCCACGAACTTCACCATCGCGTAGAACTGGAAGTCCGCGTTCTCCTTGCGCGCAAACCCGTGGCCTTCGTTCTCGCCACGCAAGTACCACACCGGCAGGCCATGGGCGCGGACCTTGGCGACGATCTGCTCGCTCTCGGTGTACGGCACGCGCGGATCGTTCTTGCCCTGCACGACGAACAGCGGCTTTCTGATCTTGTCGGTGTTGTTCAGCGGCGCGGTCTTCTCCATCCAGGCGCGCGTCGCGGGGTCGCGCTCGTCGCCGTACTCCACACGGCGCAGGTCGCGGCGATAACTTTCGGTGTTGGTGAGGAAGGTGACGAAGTGGCTCGGCCCGACCACCGGCACGCCGCCAACGATGCGGTCGCTGTAGTGCACTGCAACAGCCAGCGTCATATAGCCGCCGTAGCTGCCGCCGGTGACCATCACGCGCGAGGCGTCGAGATCGGGCTGCTGCGCGATCCAGTCGAGCAGGGCGCCGATGTCCTTCACCGAGTCTTCGCGCTTCATGCCGTTGTCGAGCGTCAGGAAAGTCTTGCCGTAGCCCGTCGAGCCGCGCACGTTGGGCGCGATCACGGTGACGCCGAGTTCCTGGATGAAGTAGTTCCAGCGCGCCTGGAAGCCCATCTGCGCTTGCGCCTCGGGGCCGCCGTGGATCGACACGATGACCGGCCGCTTGCCGGTGAACCGAGCGGGAGGACGCGTCACGATGCCGGAGATCGCCAAGCCGTCGAAGCTCTTCCAGCGCACCACCGATTGATCGGAAAAGGTCGACGGGTCGATGCCCGCCGGCGCCTGCGCGCGCGTCCATTGCTCGCTGCGCCCGCTGACGGGATCGAGCGCAAACAACTGGCTTGGCCCCTTGGCGCTGTTGATCGAATACGCCATGCGGTGCAGGCCGCGATGAAAGCCCATCGTGCCAATGCCGCCCGGCGGCACGGTGGGTGCTGCCGTTTCCTGCAGCGTTGCGGCGTCGAACACACGCAGCTCGTCGCGGCCGTCGATGTTGGCCTGCGCGACGATCCAGCGCCCGTCGTCGGACGGCGCCGCGCCCGTCACATCCCACGGGATGTGGCCGCTGATGCGCGTCAGCGCACCGCTGGCCAGATCGAGCGCCATCAGCTCGCGGAATTCACCGGCGCGATCGCTGATGACATACAGGCGCTTGCCGTCCTTGGAGAAACCGGCGTCGAAGTGGGTGGCCTTGATCTGCTCTCCCGCGGCGGGCAGCAGTTGCTGCTGCCCGCCGTTGCTCAGGTTGACCCGCCAGACCTGCGACTCGGCGGCCGACCGGTAGCGCGTGAAGGCGGCGCTGCGTCCGTCGTCGGACACCGATCCGCCAAACCAGCCAGGGCCAGGCAGATCGGCCAGCTTGCGCCGGGATTGCGGTTGCTCCGGATCGACGATCCACAGCCCGGTATCGATGCGCGGCCGCGATCCACCTTGCGCCGTGCGGTCCAGTGGCACAGAGGTGTAGAGCAGTTGCGACGTGGCGCGCACCCAGCCGACGATGTTGTGCGCTTCGTCCGGATTGGTGAGCAGCGTGCTTTGGCGTGTGGCCAGGTCCAGGCGGTAGATCTGGTCGGCCTCGTCGCCGCCCTTCGAGCGCTCGAAGACGATGTAGCGGCCCTGGCGTGGCTCCCAGCTCGCCCGCGTGATGGGCTCAGCGCCGTCGGTCAGTTGCTGCGGCTCGCCCAACGGCCGGTCGAGCCGGTAGATGCGCGGCACGTTGTCTCCCGCCTTGCGGTGAGCCACCAGCATCTCGTTGTTCGTCGGGTGCCACTCGACGAAACTGTGCCCGCGGAAGTCGGTGTACCTGGCGACACGCTCGACCAGCGACATCGGGATCGGTGGGATGCCTTGCGCCAGCAGGTTGCTGTTGGGCGCGAGCACGGGGCCCGAGGGTATGCTGGCGCAGGCCGTGAGCAGACCGGCCAACGAGAACGCGATCAACTTGTGCATGGTGCTCAGAGTGAAGTCGCGAGCATGTCGCGATAGTCCTCGCGCGTGGCGATGCGCGGGTTGGTCTTGTGGCAATGGTCGGCCATGGCGCCGTCGATGATGCGTTCGAACAGGTCGCGCGTCACGCCCATCGCGGCCAGCCCGCTCGGCAGGCCCAGGCGGGCGTTGATGTCGCGGATGGCGTCTGCCAGTTCGTTGCCCTGCACATCGCACGCCGGCAGCCCCATCGCATGCGCCATGCGTTGCAGGCGTTGGTCGCGCTGCATCGACTCGGACGCGGCGTTGAAGCGGATCACCGCCGGCAGGAAGACCGCGTTCAACGTGCCGTGATGCAGCTTCGGGTTCACGCCGCCCAAGCTGTGCGACAGCGAATGCACGCAGCCCAGCCCTTTCTGAAACGCCATCGCGCCTTGCATGCTCGCGCTCATCATTTGCCAGCGCGCGCCCATGTCGCTGCCGTCGCGCGTGGCGCGCTCGATGTGCGCCCAGCCGCGCTGCAAGCCATCGAGCGCAATGCCGTCGGCGGGCGGATTCACGGCCGGCGCCATGAAGGTTTCCAGACAATGTGCGATCGCGTCCATGCCGGTGGCCGCGGTCAGCAGAGGCGGCAGACCGCGCGTCAGCTCGGGATCGAGCAGGGCGGTTCTGGGTACGAGGTGCCAGCTGTGAAAGCCGAGCTTGCGGCCGTCGTCAACGATGACGATCGCGCCACGTGCGACCTCGCTGCCGGTGCCCGCCGTCGTCGGCACCGCGATCAGCGGCAGCACCCGATCGGTGATCTTTGCGCTGCCGCCTTCGATGGTGGCGTAGGTCTTCAGCGCGCCTTCGTGCGTGGCGGCGATCGCCAGACCCTTGGCCAGGTCGATGCTCGAGCCGCCGCCGACGGCGATCAGGCCGTCGCAACGCTCGGCGTCGAAGACGCGGGCCGCCGCGCGCACCGCGGCTTCGGTCGGGTTCGATGGCGTGCCGTCGAAGACCGCATGCGGCACATCGCCGAGCGCGGCCAACGCTTTGTCGAGCACGCCCGCAGCGCGCACGCCGGCATCGGTGACGACGAGCGGCTTGCGCAGCCCGATGCGCTCGCATTCGCCTTGCAGCAAATTCACGACGCCCGGGTCGAGGTGGATCTGGGTGAGGTACTGGATGTGTGCCATGCCGCCAGTATCCTTTGCTTCAAATGACCCCCAAGCTCGCTGTCGCTCGCTGCCCCACGGCCCGGTACGGTCCACTTCGTGGCCCGATGGGGCGCGCAGCGGCTTCGGGCGGCCGGGCACCGCAGCGATGACCCCACCGACCCATTTGCTGACGCCAGCCATGAGCGGCTTGCTCGACCGCATCGAGCGCGCCAAGCGGCCGCCGTTCTACACGCTGACGCCCGAGGCGGCCCGGGCTGCGTATGCCGCGGGCGCCGAGGTGCTGGAGCCGCCACGGGCTGAATTGCCCCGTGTCGAGGACATCACCGTCGCCGATCGGCCCGCGCGCCTGTATGCACCGTCACGCGATCCGCTGCCGGTGCTGCTGTACCTGCACGGCGGCGGCTTCGTCGTCGGCGGGCTGGAAACGCACGACAGCCTGTGCCGCCAGCTCGCGCGGCGCAGCGGCGGCGCGGTTGTCGCGCTCGACTACCGCCTGGCGCCCGAACATCGGTTCCCGGCAGCGCAGGACGATGCGTGGGCGGCGTTGCAGTGGCTTGCTGCTCACTGCGGTGGGCTGGGCCTGGACCCGCGCCGTCTGGCCGTGGGCGGCGACAGTGCCGGTGGCACGCTTGCGGCCGTGTCCGCAATCCGGGCGCGAGACCACGGGCTGGCACTGGCGCTGCAACTGCTGATCACACCCGGGACCGCGGCCTTGGCGACCCACGCCTCGCGCCACCTGTTCGCCAACGGCTTCCTGCTCGACGCGACCACGATCGAATGGTTCTTCGAGCAGACCATAGATCGGTCACAGCGCCACGACTGGCGTTTTGCGCCGCTCGAAGCCGATGACCTGTCAGGCGTTGCGCCGGCCTGCGTCATCGTCGCCGAGTGCGATCCGGTGGCCGATGAAGGCGTCGCCTACGCCGACAAGCTGCGCATGGCGGGTGTGCCTGTGCACCTCGACCTGGTGCGCGGCATGACACACGACTTCATCAAGATGGGACGTGTCTTGAAGGAGGCCGCTGCTGCACAGCAGTTCGCAGCCGATACGCTCAGAAAAACCTGGAGGCAAACCGAATGACCACCACCGCGCCGCAGCGCAAGGACTTCCGCTTTGTCGAGCGCCATCGCGTGCGCTGGGTCGAAGTCGACATGCAGGCCATCGTCTTCAATGGCCACTACCTGATGTACTTCGACACCGCGGTGGCCGGCTACTGGCGTGCGCTGGCATTGCCGTACCACGAGACGATGCACGCGCTCGGTGGCGACTTGTACGTGCGCAAGGCCACCCTCGAGTACGAAGCCTCGGCGCGCTACGACGAGCCGCTCGAAACCGGCATCCGCTGCGCACGCATCGGCAACTCGTCGATGCTGCTGCAGGCGGCCGTGTTTCGCGGCGCCCAGCGGCTGGTGCATGGCGAACTGGTCTACGTGTTCGCCGACCCGGCGACACAGACGTCCAAGCCGGTGCCGGCGGCGCTGCGCGAGGTGCTGCAGGGCTTCGAGGCCGGCGAGCCGATGGTCGAGGTGCGCGTCGGCGATTGGGCAGCGCTCGGTGCGATCGCGGCGCCGATCCGCCACGCGGTATTCACGCAGGAGCAGGGCATCGACGCGGCGCTCGATCACGATGGCGCCGATGCAAGCGCCGTGCATGCCGTGGCCTTCAACCGATTCGGCGCGGCGCTCGGCACCGGGCGGCTGGTGTCGGTTGGGCCTGGCGGATCCAAGATCGGCCGCATGGCAGTCATCGCGTCGCTGCGCGGGTCAACGGTCGGGCGGCAGTTGCTCGATGCGCTCGTGCTGGCGGCGCGTAGGCGAGGCGATCGCGAAGTGATGCTGCATGCGCAGGCCAGCGCGGTGGGTTTCTATCGGCGCCAGGGCTGGCAGCCGCGCGGCCCGGCATTCGAAGAGGCGGGCATCGAGCACCAGGAGATGACGCTGGGGCTCAGCTGACGCTCGGGCGCTGGCCGGGCTGTGGCCAATTCGTCAGCGTCACGCGCCGCTCTTGCGTGACGGCGCCTCCTCGGTCATGGGTGCGCTCTATCACGCTCAGTCGCCACCCCTGGCGCTGTCGCTCACCGAGGATGAGCGTGCTGCAGCGCGTGCCGTAGCGGCCGTCCGGCGTCGTGATGAAGATCGGCGACAGCATGCGTTCGCGGTCGAGGCCGACGCCTGTGTCGGGCAGGTCGGCGTCGTCGGCGACGCTGCGATCGCCGAGCAGCGCAAACAGACGTGTCACCAAGCCTGGCTCGTCGCCGCGCAAGGTCTGTCCCAGCGCCGCCGACAAGCGTTGAACCTTTGGCCATGGCTCGTTCATCGTGGCATTGGAGAGTGCATGAACCCCGGCCGTGAGCGGCGTCGGGGACCGGTGGTCGCTGCACCACCACCAAAGGCCGCTTTGCAGATCGCCGCCGATCAGATTGAACGGGTTGTGCCCTTGCGTTTCGGCCTCGCGGCCTTCCAGCCAGGCCGTGACGAGCGCGCCGCGCGAGGGCGCGTCGGTGCGGTGCCGCGACGGGTCGCGCACATTGGTCAGCATGCCGATGCGGCCGTGTTCGGACAGCGACATCCAGGTGCCACCGGCCGACAGGTCGCGGCCGCCGAGCAGCCAGGGCGAGTTCGGTGATGTGCGCCACCAGTCGAGCGGGGCGGCAGGCCGGTCGAAGAACTCGTCGCGGTTGGCGGCGATGACGAGCGAGAAGCGCGGGTGCGCGTCGAGGGCCAGGCCGATCAGGCACATGGCTCGAAGACTTCGACGTGCCGATCGCCAATGACGAGTGTCGAAAGTCTGGAGGCTGCATCACGCTCGATGCGCTGTTGCCACTCCGTGCTCACGCCGCCGTCGCACGAGTACGTTTCCATCAGCGTCACGACATCGCCCGACTGATCGGCTCGACGCAGCAGCTCGCAGCGCAAGCCCGGTATCTCCATCTGCCAACCCGCCTGCAGCTCGCGCACTGCTGATGCGACCGAGGCCTCGCTTTCACGCGCGACTCGAAAGTAGATGAAGAGGCTGCGTCCCCTCACGCCGTCGCTTCGAGCGGCACCGAGTACGGCATGTCGGTTCGTGTGAGCTGCGGACCCTCCGCAGCGCCGAGGTGCAGCGTGCCGCCGTCGAGCGTGGCGAGCTTGATTTCGGCCAGCAGCAAGTGCCGGCCCTTGCCACGACGCCGCGTTGACCACCATGCCCGCCGGCTGCTCGCGATCGGCGCTGTGAAAGATCTCTTGTGCCGGCGCCGCCTTGGTTGGCGACTCGAACACGAACGCGCGCCGCTTCACGGTGCCGCGGTACTGGCTGCGCGCAACGACTTCCTGGCCGGGGTAGCAGCCTTTCTGAAAGTTCACGCCACCAACGACCTCGAAGTTCACCATCTGCGGCACGAACTGCTCCACCGTCGCGGCCACGATGCGCGGCACGCCGCTGGCGACTTCGAGCCATGCCCAGGCACCCGCATCGAGCGCCGGCAGGGCAGGGGCTTCACCAACGAAAAGCGCTCGCGCCACCCCGTGTGCAGGCGGCAGGCCGATCGAGGCGCCGACACGTCGCCAAGCGCCGACGGCGACCGCTGTTCCGGCCACACCGAACAGCGGCAACTCTGCGCTCGCGTCGCTGAGCTTGCATTTGGCACGAAGCACGAACATCGACAAGCGTTTGAGAACGGCGGGCAGCACATCGGCACTGCACGCCAGCAACACTTCATCGGCGGCTGGGCGCCAGACGATGAAGCTGGCCATCAAGCGGCCCTTTGCCGAACACCAACCGGCGAGGCAGGACCGCCCGGCATCCAGCCCGAGCACGTCCTGCGTCAACTGGCTTTGCAGAAAACTCGCGGCGTCGGCGCCGCTGGCACGGATCACACCCCAATCGGGCAGCGCCGTTGCGCCTTCGAAATCAGCTGTCACGTTTGCGTTCATGCGCTGATTATCATGACGTGTGATCAACACGGGAGCCTCATGGTGATGCGATTGCTGCGCTGGCTGCTGCTGCTTGTCGTGCTGGCCGCGGCGGGTAGCGCGGTCGCGGCCTGGTGGTGGCTGCAGCGGCCGCTGCCGCTGGCGACGG
Source organism: uncultured beta proteobacterium (assembly GCA_963738425.1). Lineage (GTDB taxonomy): Bacteria > Pseudomonadota > Gammaproteobacteria > Burkholderiales > Burkholderiaceae_C > CADEEN01. The sequence continues at coordinate 62,136 of CAVTWT010000040.1, forward strand.
AGGCGGTCGAAGTCTCGATTGCGCCCGGCACGTCGCCGCGCACCGTGGCCGAAAAATGGGTGCAGGCCGGTGTGCAGACACCTCCTGATCTGTTGTGGCTGTGGTTCCGCGCCTCGGGCAAGGCGCCGCAGATGCGTGCCGGCAACTACAGCATCGACCGCGGCACGACGCCGCAGCAGTTGCTGGAGCGCATGCTGCGTGGCGAGTCGGTGATGGAGGTGGTGCGCATCACCGAGGGCTGGACCTTCAAGCAGATGCGGGAAGCGCTGGCGCAGGCGCCGTCGCTCAAGGCCACGACCAAGGACATGAGCGATGCGCAGATCATGGCCGCGCTCGGCTTGCCGAACACAGCGGCCGAAGGCCGGTTTTTCCCTGATACCTACCACTACAGCCGCGGCGCCACCGACATGTCGGTGCTGCGTGCAGCCCAGCAAATGCTGCAAAAGAAGCTCGACGCGGCGTGGGCTGAACGGGCCACGGACGTGCCGCTGAAGTCGATCGACGATGCGTTGATCCTGGCCTCGATTGTCGAGAAAGAAACCGGGCTCGAGGCTGATCGCACCAAGGTGTCGAGCGTGTTCAACAACCGCCTGCGCATCGGCATGCCGCTACAGACCGACCCGACGGTGATCTACGGCCTCGGTTCGTCGTTTGACGGCAACCTGCGCAAGAAGGATTTGCTGACCGACACGCCCTACAACACGTACACGCGCAAGGGCTTGCCGCCGACGCCGATCGCGCTGCCCGGCGGCAATTCGATCAAGGCGGCGTTGCAGCCCGCCCAGACCAAGGCGCTGTACTTCGTGGCCCGTGGCGATGGTTCGAGCGTGTTCTCGGAGAACCTCACCGACCACAATCGCGCGGTGAACCAGTTTCAACGCGGCGGCAAATAGTGGGCAGAGGTCGTTTCATCACCTTTGAAGGCATCGACGGTGCAGGCAAGTCCTCGCACATCGAGCCGCTGGCAGCTTGGCTGCGCGAGCGCGGCCACAAAGTGCTGGTGACGCGCGAGCCGGGTGGCACGCCGCTGGCCGAGACGCTGCGCGAGTTGGTACTGCACCAGCCGATGGACGCCCTGACAGAGTCGCTGTTGGTGTTTGCGGCACGGCGCGATCACTTGGCGGTGTCGATCCAACCCGCACTCGACGCCGGTGTGACAGTGCTGTGCGATCGCTTCACCGATGCCACCTTTGCCTACCAAGGCGGCGGCCGTGGTTTCGACCTGCAGATCCTGTCGCAGCTAGAAGCCATGGTGCACCCTGGTCTGCAGCCTGACCTCACGCTGTGGTTCGACTTGCCGGCTGCGTTGGCCGCGCAGCGCCGCGCTGCGGCGAGGGCGGCCGATCGCTTCGAGGCCGAGGGCCTTGCATTCTTCGAGCGCGTTCAATCCGGCTATGCAGCGCGCGCCGCTGCCGAGCCGAGACGCTTCAAACGCATCGACGCCGCGCCGTCGCCACCCGAAGTCTGGCTGCAGGTTACGGGCGCCATGCAGGGCTTGCTGCGATGAGCAGCACGGCCTGGCCGTCGTGGCTCGATGAGCCGTTGGCGCGCGGCCTGTCGATGCGCGCCCATGCGCTGCTGCTGCATGCCCCCGGCGCTCTTGGCCAGTTCGATCTGGCCATGGCGTTGTCGCGCGCCTGGCTGTGCGAGAGTCCGGCCGCCGGCCGTGCCTGCGGCACCTGCGCCGCCTGCCGCTTGATGGACGCGCACTCGCACCCGGACTTCCATCTCTTGTTGCCTGAAACGCTGCGCATCTCTCTGGGTTGGGGCCGCAACGAGGCCGAAGCCAGTGACGATAGCGAAGGCAAGAGCAAGGCCAAGCCAAGCCGCGAGATCAAGATCGACGCGCTGCGCGCGGCGATCGACTGGAGCCAGCGAACCAGCGCACGCGGCGGAGCGAAGGTGCTTGTGATCCATCCGGCGGAGGCAATGAACCCCGTCACGGCCAACGCCTTGTTGAAGACGCTCGAAGAGCCTCCGGGCCGGCTGCGGCTGTTGCTGACCGCCGCCGACCCGGAGGGCTTGCTGCCGACCGTGCGCAGCCGCTGCCAGCGCCTGCCGATCGCGACGCCTTCTGCCGTCGATGGCAGTGCCTGGCTCGCACGGCAGGGCGTGCCCGACGCTGATCTGCTGCTGGCTGCAGCGGGCGGGCAGGTGCAGGCGGCGCTGGCGCTGCACGAGGAGGGCGTCAGTGGCGCGGCTTGGTCCGAGGTGCCTGACGCCGTGCGCCGCGGCCATGCAGCCGGGTTGAGTTCGTGGCCTGTACCGCGCGTGGTCGAGGCGCTTCAGAAGCTTTGCCACGACCTGCTCTGCCTGCAGGCCGGCGGCGCTCCACGGTTTTTCAATGCAGCGGCACTGGCCCCAGCGGCTCGCCCGGCGCTGCCGCCGCTGGCCGCGCTGGTGGCCTGGCAGAAGGAGCTGCTGCGCGCGGCTCGCCATGACGAACACCCCTGGCATGCAGCGCTGCGTGTGGACGCGTTGGTGGCGCAAGCCGCAGCGCTGTGGCAAACGGCACGTGTTGCGCCCCCCGAGCGGGGCGGGGCATTGGCTACACTGCCCGGCAGATGAGCACAGCAGCCAACCCTCGAACCCAGCCTGGCGCGCTCGCCGGGCCGAATGCGTCGCGGCCGAGCGTCATCCAGCTCGTGTTCCGCGAGAAGGGTGCGTTGTACGCGGCCTATATTCCACTGTTTGCAGAAGGCGGACTGTTCGTGCCGACGACGCGCGACTACCGGCTCGGCGACGACATCTACCTGCTGCTGTCGCTGCCCGATGACAACCAGCGCTATCCGGTAGCTGGCAAGGTCGGCTGGATCACACCAGCCAACGCATCGGGCGGTCGCACGCAGGGCGTGGGTGTGCGTTTCCCCAACGACGAGAAGACGCGCCTGCTGAAGCTGCGCATCGAAGAGATCCTCGGCACGAGCATCCAGTCTGCCAAGCCGACGCAAACGATCTAGTCCCGGCCTGCGACTAGACTCGCCGCGGTTGCCTGACACCGCGCGCGATGTACGTCGATTCCCACTGTCATCTCACTTTCGAAGGCCTCGCCGACCGCATTGGCGATGTGCGCGCGGCCATGGCTGCGGCCCAGGTCGATCGGGCGCTCGTCATCTGCACCACGCTCGAAGAGTTCGACCGTGTGCATGCGCTGGCCCTGGCTTACGACAATTTCTGGTGCAGCGCGGGGGTGCACCCGGACAACGAGGGCGTGCGCGAGCCGTCGCTCGATGACTTGCTGACCCTCGCAGCGCTGCCGCGCGTCGTTGCCATCGGCGAAACGGGGCTCGACTACTACCGCCTGAACGGCCGCAGCGTCGGCGACATGGAGTGGCAGCGCGAGCGGTTTCGCACGCACATCCGGGCTGCGAGCGTCACCGCCAAGCCGCTGGTGATCCACACCCGCAGCGCCAGCGCCGACACGCTGGCGATCCTGCGCGAGGAGGGCGGCACGAACGGTGTATTTCATTGCTTCACCGAAACGGCCGAAGTGGCCCGGGCCGCGCTCGATCTCGGCTTCTACATCTCGTTTTCCGGCATCGTGACCTTTCGCAATGCCGAAGACCTGCGCGAAGTGGCCCGTTTCGTGCCGCTGGATCGTCTACTGATCGAGACCGACAGTCCGTATCTGGCGCCTGTGCCGTTTCGTGGCAGAACCAACCAGCCGGCTTACGTGGCGCACGTGGGTGCGGCGGTGGCGGCGCTGCGCGGCATTGCGCCTGAAGCACTGGCCAGCGCCACCAGCGTCAACTTTGAGCGCCTCTTTCAACTTAAAGCCGCATGAAGCATCACTTTAGAAATCTTCTTTACCTTGTTATTTTCATTGGATTTTCTGGCGTCAATGCAGGTTCCTATGAAGACTTCTTCATTGCCATCAACCGTGACGATGACCGGGGCGTGACCAGGCTGTTGGAGCGAGGGTTTGATCCGAACTCCCGCGACCCGAAAGGCCAGACCGGGCTGATCCTGGCGCTGCGAGACGATTCGTCGCGGGTCGCGGAAGCGCTTTGGAAGAGTCAGGCGCTCGACGTCAACGCGCAAAACGCCAGCGGCGAAACGGCGTTGATGATGGCGGCCTTGCGCGGCCACATGGCGTGGATGCAACGGCTGGTCGATCGCGGCGCGCAGGTGCACAAGGAGGGCTGGTCGCCGATCCATTACGCGGCCACAGGGCCTGAATCGAAGGCTGTGGCCTTGTTGATCGAGCGAGGTGCGCCAATCGAGGCGCTGAGCCCTGGCAAGGACACGCCGTTGATGATGGCCGCGCGCTACGGCGCGGAAGGCAGTGTCGATCTGCTGCTGGCACGCGGCGCGTCGGCCTCAACCAAGAACGAACGCAACCTCGATGCGGTGGATTTGGCTCGCGCAGCGGGCCGCGATTTCCTGGTGGAACGTTTGCAAAAAAGCGTGAAGCGTTAGTGTGTATTTCTTGGCCCACGGGGCTGCGTTGCAACGCGCTGCCGCTGTTCGTGCCGCGACGCAGTGCCTAGAGTGAATGCATGCCCGATGGCATCTACACAAGGAATCTTCGTCATGCACGCTGTCTCGCAGATCGCCAATCCCTTCGCCTTGCTCACCGATCCTGAAGCGATCTTTCGCGCCGTGGAGGCCTCGCCGCGGCTCGAAAGTCTGAATCGCCGAATCTGCCGACCGCTGGATCGCGCACAACGTGACGGCAACGGCGAAGGCCCGGAGTCGGATTCGCATGACGCATTGGCCGACCGCCAATCGGAGCGTTTCTTCGATTGACTCTGCATCTCTTGTACTGACTACGATGTATATTATGTCAACTACAGACTCGAGCATTGAACGAGACAAGCTGCCCATGACGCCAGTCATGTCAGCATCGAAGCATGACAAGACGTCGGCCCGCCTCTGCTCAAGGTGAGCTCTTCGAGCCTGAGCCCCAACAAGAAGAGTCCAGCTCAGCGAAGTCACCACCGGAGGGCCGTGTTGGTGCCGCGGTGGTCGACGAGACGTGGCGCGAGCTGGCAACACAACTCGAAGCAGCCTTCGGCAAGCGCCTGCACCTCGGCACGTCGTCGTGGTACTTCCCGGGATGGGCCGGTCTGGTCTGGGACGACCGGCGGTACAGCGAATCCGATCTGTCGCGTCACGGCCTGGCCGCTTACGCACACCATCCGCTGCTGCGGACCGTCAGCCTTGACCGCACGTTCTACCGCGCCATCGATGCCGGTGCCTACGCCAAGCTGGCCCGACAGACGCCCGACGACTTTCGCTTCGTCGTCAAGGCGCCGAGCGAGATCACCGACGCGGTGCTGCGCGCCACCGATACCGGCGCGCCGTTGCAGGAGAACCCGTTTTTCCTCGATGCGCGCCGCGCGCTGGCGACGGCAGTGCAACCGGCAGTCGAAGGGCTCGGTGACAAACTCGGTGCACTGGTTTTTCAGATCTCGCCGCTACCCGCAGCCTGGCTTCGAAACAACAACGCCCTACTCGACCGCTTCAGCGCGCTCTGGCGCGCCGTCGTGCCGGTCATGCCGGCAACGGCGCTGACGGCTGTCGAGTTGCGAGACGCGCGCATGCTGACGCCGCGTTTGACTGCGCATCTGGCGCAGCACCATGTGCGCTACTGCGTTGGCTTGCACGATCGGATGCCGTCGGCGGCTGGGCAGATGCAGGCATCCCTGGCCGCCGGTGGCGGTGATTTCATCTGCCGTTGGAACCTGCACCATGGCCTGCGCTACAACCAGGCCAAGGCGCAGTGGGCGCCGTTCGATCGCTTGCAGGCACCCGATGTCGAGACGCGCGAGGCTTTGGCGCGGGCCGTTGTGGCTGCCCTGGCTGATGGGCACCGGGCGTTCGTCACCATCAACAACAAGGCGGAAGGGTCGGCGCCGTTGTCGGTGATTGAATTGGCCAAGGCGATCTTGCGCGAGGCGGGTGCACAGCAGCAAACGCCGCGCGACGACTAGCCCCCTGCTCTTTCAGCCTTTCACGGCGCCCGCGGTCAAGCCGGTGATGATCTGCCGTCCAGCTCACGCGGCCACGCGTGCGACGGCGTGACCTTGAAGAAGCGCGCGATCAGCGCGCCCAACGGCATCAGCACGCCCCACGCCAGCACCATGCAGCGCGCGTGCCAGTAGGCCCATGGCGCGATGCTGTGATCGGTGCTTCCACTGAGCGTGGTGCTGAGGGTCGTGCTGAGCCATTCCATTGCCGGCTTACTTCGTGCCCCAGATCGCCTTGTATTGATTGCGATAGCCGTTGTCCGGATCGAAAAGGTTCTTCGGCCCGCCGTCCTTGCCGACGTTGTCCGGTGTCACCAGGTGCACCTTCGGCACATAGCCCGACCACTTCTGTTTGGCGAAGGCACGGTTCAACTCATCGATGATCTGCCAGCCCTGCATGTTCAGTGGCTCGGGCACGGTACCGGCCTGGAAGCGCTTCGTGCGGATGCGCTGGTAGGCCGCTTCCGAGCCGTCTCCCGCCGACACCGCCTTCGGTGCGCCGTCGCCCTTCTTGCCTGCCGTCGTCAGCGTCGGCCCCATGAAGTCGAAGTAGAGGTCGTTGATGGCCAGCGAATGAGTCCACTTGTCGCCGAACTTCTGCAGCAGCGACGCGGTCAGGGTCGGCATGCGCGTCGAGCTCTCAGAGATCGGGCTGTCTTCATAGCTCAGCACCGTGCAGCCGCCGCACTTCTTGATCACGGCTTCCATCGCCTTGGCCTTGTACACAGCGATCGCGTACTGGCTGTCGGTGAAGATGACGACACCGGCCTTGCCGCCGCTGTCGGCCACCGCCCACAGCGCCGCGGCCTCCGACACGTCGTCGGCCGTGGTCGTGACGTTGGCATACAGGCCCGCCTTCTCGTTGGGTCCCGGCTGCTCGCCCGAGTGCCAACCGACGAGCGGCACGCCGGATTTGACGGCGCCTTCGAACGCTGCCTTCTGCTCGCTGGTGTCGAAACCACCGACGACGATGCCGGCCGGCTTCAGCGCCAGCGCCTGGTTCAACGCCGCGGTGCGGCCGCTCACCGAGCCCTGGCCGTCGATCACGCGCACCGTCCAGCCGATCGCCTTGGCGCCTTCTTCGACGCCTTTGCTGACGCCGAGAATGCCGCCGTTTTTCATGTCACCGGCGACGAAGACGATGGTCTTGCCCGCCGCTGCCTTGGGGCCGGTGGTCGGGCCGTCCCACTTGTCCTTGACCATGGTCGCAGTGGCGATCTTCTTCTTCGCCGCCTCGAGAAACTCGTTGCCTTGGGCGAATACGCTGCTGGCGAACAGCAGCGCAGCCGCTGCGGCCACAAGGGCTGCGTGGGAGTTGGGCAATCGCATCGTCATGTCTCCTTCAGTTGTGCGGGCCCTCGCCCGCTGGTGGTGAAACTTCCGAACTCAGTTGGCGTTCTGCAATGCGGCGCTTGATAGAGAGGTTGCGCCGCTGCTGCGCCCATCCGGCGATGCCGATCGACACCAGCAGCGTCAGACCGTTGAACAGCGGTTCGACATAGAACGCGCCGCCAAACTGCTGGATGCCCGAGATGCCGATGGCGAGGATCGCCACGCCGACCAGCGTGCCCCAGACATTCACGCGGCCCGGCCGGATCGTGGTGCTGCCGAGGAACGCGCCAACCAGCGCCGGCAGCAAGAACTCGAGGCCCACGCTGGCCTGCCCGATCTGCAGGCGCGACGCCAGCAGCACACCGGCAAAGCCCGACAGCAACCCCGAGGCGACAAACGCGCCCATCACATGCCGGCGCACCGCAATGCCGTTGAGCTGCGCCGCCTTCGGATTGGCGCCAATGACGTACAGCGCGCGGCCGAGCGGCGTGAACTCGGTGACGAGCCACAGCAGCACACTCACTATGAGCACGTAGAAGGCGACGATCGGCAGGCCGAGAAACTGCGCGGCGGTGATGGCAAGGAACCCATCAGGCAGCTCACCGAGCACCTGCCGGCCGCCGCTGTGCCACATCGCCACGGCATAGATCACGGTGCCGGTGCCGAGCGTGGCGATGAAAGAATCGATCTGCGCCATCTCCACCAGCAGGCCGTTCAGCACACCGAACAGCGCCGCGCACAGCAGCACGATCAGCACTGCGGCCGGCCACGGCAGACCCACTTGCGTTTGCAGGCTGATCGCCAGGATGTGCCAGAGCACGATGCCGTAGCCGACCGTCAGATCGATCTTGCCGGTGATCATCGGGATGGTCGCAGCCAGGGCGAGCAAGGCAATCACGGACTTGTCCGACAGGATCGCGCGCAGGTTGAACAGCGTCGGGAAGGTGTCGGGCAGCAGCACGCTGAACAGCAGCGCCAGCGCAACGGTCAGCATGACGAGGCCATAGACCGGGATCGCACGGCCGATACGTTGGCCGAGCGTGAGCGCATCGCCGTCGAGCGAGGGGTCGGGCTCGAGCGCGGTGGATTTGATCGAGTTGGTCACTGGTGCACCCTCGCGCTGCGCGCGGCACGGCGCGAGACGCGCCGTGCGCTCGGCCCGTCCAAGCCCGCGCAGGTGGGCTTGGAGCCGCGGGCCTCTCTCCCTCCGCGAGGGACAGAGCACTTGCTTCGGAGCGGCCGTGCGGGCGTGCTCATGTCAAGGCTTCCTCCCGCAGCGCCGCCCCAGCCGCCAGCGAAAGCAGCCGCTCCACCGTGATCTGCGCGCCTCGCAACTCCGCCGCGATGAGGCCGTTGCGGAACACCAGCACGCGCGTGCACACCGTCGCCACTTCCTCAAAATCGGTGGAGACGACGATCAGCGCCGTGCCCGCCTGCGCGCGCTCACGCAAGACTCCATAGATTTGCCGCTTGGCGCCGACATCGACACCCGCGGTGGGCTCTTCCAACACCACCAGCGGTTTGTCGAGATGGAACCAGCGCGCCAGCACCACTTTCTGCTGGTTGCCGCCGGAGAGCTGCTGCACTTCGGCGTTCGGTGCGGGCGGGTTGACGTCGAAACGCTGAATCAGCGCCATCGCCTGCGCCTGCTCGCGGCGGCGGCGATCGAAGGCAAGGCCGCGGTCGCCATGCAGGGCAGGATGCGGGAAAAGGTTTTCCAGCACCGTCATCGACGCCGCCAGGTTCTCTTCGAGCCGCTCGCCAGCCACATAGGCCACACCGGCGCGGATCGCATCGACCGGCGTCCTGAATACCACCGCGCGCCCCCGCACGAGCATGCGCCCGGCCGACAGCGGCTCTCGGCCGAACAGCGCTTTGCTGATCGCCTCGTGACCCGCGCCGCGCAGCCCCACCAGGCCGAGCACCTCGCCGCGGTGCACGGTCAGGTCGAGCGGCCCAGCGTTGCCGCTCGCAGCGGCTTGAAGTTGCAGCACCGGATCGCCTTCGATCTGCACCTCGGCTCTGTCGCCCGCCGCAGCCACGGGCTTGCCGACGATCAGGTTAACCAACTCGGCTTCGCTCGTCTGCGCCGTTGTCTTCACTGCGACCAGCTTGCCGTCGCGCATCACCGCGGCGCGATCGGAGATCGCCATGACTTCATCCAACCGGTGCGACACATAGACGATGCCCATGCCCTGCCCTCGCAAACCGCGCAGCACGTCGAACAGGCGCTCGACGTCGCTCATCGGCAGACTCGCCGAGGGCTCGTCGAGCACCAGCAAACGCGCCTGCACTTCGAGCGCGCGGCCGATCGCGAGCAGCGACTTCTCGGCGCGCGTCAGCGAAAACACGCGGCGCTCGGGATCGACTCGGCAGCCCACACGCGCCATCACGCGCTCGGCCGTGGCGTTGGCCGCCGCCCAATTGATCAGGCCGAAGCGCCGTGGGTAGCCCATGCCGATGCAGACGTTTTCGGCCACCGTCATCCACTCGACCAGGCCGAGGTCTTGGTGGATGAAGGCCACCGGTTGGTGCGCGCGGTCGCTGCTGCGCCATTGGCTCTGCGGCCGGCCGTCAAAAAAAATCTCGCCGCTGTCGGCCGGGTAGATGCCGGCCAGAAGCTTGATCAGCGTCGACTTGCCCGCGCCGTTTTCGCCTAGCAACGCGAGGATTTCGCCGCCGTGCACGTCGAGCGTGACGGCATCCACCGCCTGCGTGCCGCCGAAGCGTTTGTTGACGCGGTCAAACCGAAGCAGCGGCGAGCGGATCATGCGGTGGCCCCGCGCGTGTTCAGCCGCACGCGGTACAGCGACGTGCTGGCGCAAATGAAGAGTTCATTGCCATTGACGCCGCCAAAGACAAGATTGCCCACCTTCTCCGGCACCGCAATGCGGCCGATGCGCGTGCCGTCCGGGTGATAGACCTGCACGCTGTCTTCGCTGCTGGTGTAGAGGTAGCCGTGCACGTCAACACGAAAGCCATCGGCCAGGCCCGGCTCGACAACCGCAAAGAGGCGCGGGTTCGTCAACTCCTGGCCGCCGATCACGTCGAAGGCGACGATGTGGTGATTGCCGCTGCCGTCGGTGCGCGTGGCTGCCGACGTGTCGCTGACGTAGAGCAGGCTCTCGTCCGGCGAAAACGCCAGGCCGTTTGGCTCTTCGACGAACGCGCTTGCGACTTCGAGAGTCTTTCTCTCCGGATCGAAGCGGAAGACATGGTTCGCACCCAGCTCACTCTCAGCCTGATGCCCTTCTCGGTTGCTGAGAATGCCGTAGGGCGGATCGGTGAACCAGATGCTGCCATCGCGCTTGACTACGACATCGTTCGGTGAGTTCAACCGCCGGCCTTGGTAGTGGCTGACCAGCACCTCGCCGCCCAGCGGCTTCAGGTTCGCACCAAACCGCGTGCGCACGAGTGCGCGCAGGCCGTGCGAACAGTGCAGCAATGAGCCGTCGGCCTCGCGCACATGGCCGTTGGTGAACTCTGCGTCGTCGCGCCAGATGGTCATGCCGCCGTCGGCGTGCCAGCGCAGCATGCGGTTGTTCGGGATGTCGCTCCAGAGCAGCGACTGGTCTTCGCGCATCCACACGGGGCCTTCGCTCCAGACCGCGCCGGTGCACAGGCGCTCCAATCCCGAAGCCCCTTGGGCCACGGCGGCAAAGCGAGGGTCGAAGACGGCGATGGACATGCGGGCCCGCAGTCTGGCACTATCAAAGTTACCGGTAACTAGGCTTTTCCCGACCCCTCTTGAAACGCCACGTCGCCCTATGATTTGGTGCGATTGCTGGCCCGCAGATCACTTCGTTGCCAGCAGCATTCGTTATCGGTATCCAGAGCGCCACCGTGTCCCCGAACTCCAAACACAAGCCTCCCGCTGCTCCTGCACGCCCGGTGACGATGGCCGATGTGGCCGCGCGTGTGGGTGTGTCGAAGATGACCGTCTCACGCGCCCTGCACCGCAGTGCCCATGGCGGCACCAGCGACCGCACGACCTCCGAAGCGCTGCGCCTGCGCATCGTCAAGGCCTGCAATGAGATGGGCTACGTCATCGACCAGACGGCGCGCACCTTTTCCAGCAAGCGCTCGGGTTTTGTCGCCGCGCTGATCCCGGCGCTCAACAACTCCAACTTTTCGGACACCGCACACGGCCTGACCGCCGCCGTCGAGGCCAGCGGCCTGCAAGTGCTGCTCGGCTACACCGACTACGACGTGCCGACCGAAGAGCGCCTGCTCAGGGCGATGCTGATGCGCCGCCCCGAAGGCGTGATCGTCACGGGCGGCAGCCACACGCCGGCGGCACGCAAGATGCTTGAGGCCGCCGGCGTGCCGGTGGTCGAAACCTGGGACTTGCTTTCCGATCCGATCGAGCACAGCGTCGGCTTTTCCAACGCCGAGGCCACCGCTGCCATGGTGCGCAGCCTGCACGCGCAGGGCTACCGTCGCATGGCGTTCATGTGCGGCGAGGCGGGGCGCGATGCGCGCGGAGCCGAGCGGCGGCGCGGCTTCGAGGAGGCGATGCGCGAACTCAAACTGCGCGGCGGCCGCGTCATCACTGTCGGCCAGGCGCCGGTGTCGATGGCGCATGGGGCACAGGCTGTGGCGCAACTCATCGAGCAGTGGCCTGAGGTGCAGGCTCTCATCTGCGTCTCGGACCACGCTGCATTCGGCGCCCTGATGGAGTGCCAGCGCCGCGGCTGGGCGGTGCCGCAACGGCTGGCGATTGCCGGCTTCGGCGGCTTTGAAGTCTCCACTGCTTGCCATCCTCGCCTGAGCACCGTGGCCGTCGATTGCGTCGGCATCGGCCGCGCGGCGGGCGAGTTGCTGCTGCGTGCCATCAACGCGGCACGCAGCGGCGCGCGACTGCCGGCGGAGACGGTGATGGTGCCGTTTCGCATCGAGTTGCGGGAGAGCACCTGAGGGTGCGCATACAAGTTTGGAGCCCAGCATGAAATTGTTCGCCTGGTCAACAACGCCGGCATGCAGCACCGCGGCGTGTTCGCCGAGTTCCCCACCGACGCCTGGCACAAGCTGACCCGCACCAACATCGACAGATGTGTTCTTCGTCGGCCGGGCGCTGGGGCGATGTGCAGGAACTGGCGGGCGCGGCGATCTTTCTGGCGTCGGACGCGTCGAGCTTTGTCAGCGGGCACAGCCTGTATGTGGATGGCGGCATCACGGCTAGCTTGTGAGCACGGCAGTGTTTGTCTGAGTGACGCGGGAGGGATTGCTCGCCCTCGCCTCTAGGCGATGGCTCGGCCTTCGCTTTGCTCAGGCCCGTTGCTGCGCAACGTCCTGCAAGAGTCCACTGGACTCTCGCAGAGCGAACCCTGGAGGGTTCTGCGTACCCACCAACTCAACCAAAACAAAAACGCCCGCGCAAGGCGGGCGTTTGTGTTTTGGCGGAGTCGGAGGGATTCGAACCCTCGATGCAGGTTTTGCCCACATACTCCCTTAGCAGGGGAGCACCTTCGGCCACTCGGTCACGACTCCAAAGTGCGCGGATTCTAGCGCGCCAGGAACTGTCGCTTCAGACCTTGGCCGGCTCGCCGTCGAGGTCGAACGCGCGGTGCAGCGAGCGCACCGCCAGCTCCATGTACTTCTCGTCGATGACGACGCTGGTCTTGATCTCGCTCGTCGAGATCATCTGGATGTTGATGCCCTCCTCGCTCAGCGTGCGGAACATCGTGGCCGCCACGCCGACATGGCTCTTCATGCCGATGCCGACGATCGAGACCTTGCAGATGCGCGCATCGCCGGTGACCTCGCGAGCGCCGGTGGCTGGCGCGATCTGCGTCTTCAGCAGATCGAGTGTGCGCTGGTAGTCGTTGCGGTGCACGGTGAACGAGAAGTCGGTCTTGCCGTCGTGCGAGACGTTCTGGATGATCACGTCGACGTCGATATTGGCCTCGGCCACCGGACCCAGGATGCGGTAGGCCACGCCCGGCTTGTCGGGCACGCCCAGGATCGTGACCTTGGCTTCGTCGCGGTTGAAGGCAATGCCCGAGACAATGGCTTGTTCCATCTTTGCGTCTTCCTCGAAAGTGATCAGGGTGCCGGAAGCGGCCTCTTCGTCGATCGGGATGTCCCAGTCGGTGAAGGACGACAGCACGCGCAGCTTGACGCGGTACTTGCCAGCGAACTCGACCGAGCGAATCTGCAGCACCTTGCTGCCCAGGCTCGCCATCTCGAGCATTTCCTCGAAGCTGATGGTTGCCAGGCGCCGTGCCTCAGGTACGACCCGCGGGTCGGTGGTGTAGACACCATCGACGTCGGTATAGATCAGGCACTCCGCCGCCTTCATCGCCGCGGCCACCGCGACGGCCGAGGTATCGCTGCCGCCGCGGCCCAGCGTGGTGATGTTGCCGCTGTCGTCCACGCCCTGGAAGCCGGTGATGACGACCACCTTGCCGGCATCGAGATCGGCGCGCACGCGCACGTCGTCGATCTGCTGGATGCGCGCCTTGGTGAAGGACGAGTCGGTGGCGATCGGCAACTGCCAGCCGGCGTAGCTCACCGCTTGCAGGCCTTCGGCTTGCAGCGCGATCGACAGCAGGCCGACGGAGACCTGCTCGCCGGTGGCGGCAATGGCATCCAACTCGCGCATCACTGAGGGCGTGACCTGCTGCGGTTGCAGTTCCTTGGCCAGACCGAGCAGGCGGTTGGTCTCGCCGCTCATCGCCGACGGCACGACGATCATCTGGTGCCCTGCCCTGGCCCATTTGGCGACACGCTTGGCGACGTTGCGGATGCGTTCGGTCGACCCCATCGAGGTGCCGCCGTACTTGTGAACGATCAATGACATGGTGCTTGATTTGTGTGAGCCGGAGATTTTATCGGCTCGTCTCCCAGGACAAGCTGACGCGCGGCTGGCCGGGTGTGGCGAGTGCGCGTGCGTCGGTGCCCAGGCCGGGAACGAACAGCAACTGGCCCTCCGCTGAAACAAGCAGCGGCGCGTCGCGCGCCCAAGGTGGAATGCCCGCGGCCTGGTACTGCTTCTTCAGGCTGCGCGGCGGTGTGGCAGGGGCGCGCTGGAACTGCTGCGCGGCCTCGCGCGCACGCCACTGCGCGTTGCGCAGCAGGGCGAGTGGAAGGCCGTTGACCTTTGTGCGGCTGACGCGCAAAGACGCTCCAGTACCCGGCACATCGTGGGTGCCGGGACGTTGCACAGCCGCGACGCAGGGCCACTGCGGCTGTGCCGGTGGGTCAGGCCATGTGGCGGTCACACGACCTCGGTAGCGCCGCAACTCGCCACCCTCTAAGGGCCAGCGCGCCGGCTTCGTGCCAGCCAGTTCGGACGCCAGACGATCGAGCAGTGCTTCGGGCACACCCTGCTGGGCGCGCAATGCCAGCCAGGCGCGCAGGCACTCGCGCTGGCGAACAACAGAAAGGTGCTGCCAGGGCTCGAGCAACAGCGCGTCGGCCTCGCAAACCATCGCCACGTCGGCCTGCGCCACTTCGCTGATCAACGCTCGGGCGCGGGCGGCGTGCCGCGCCGCGTCGGCCAGGGCTTGCTCGGCATCCGGGAATGCAGCGCGCAGCGTGGGCATCACTTCGAGACGCAAGCGGTTGCGTGCGAACCGCGGGTCGGCATTGCTGGCATCGTCGACGTAGCGGATGCGGTGCGTGCGCACATAGGCTTCGATCGCCTCGCGCGGCTGTTCGAGCCAGGGCCGCACCCAGGTGACGCCGTCGCGCAGGGCAACGGCTGGCATCGAGGCGAGGCCGGCAGCACCTGCGCCACGCAAGGCCTGCAACAGGAAAGTCTCGGCCTGGTCAGCACGGTGGTGCGCGAGGGCCACCACCGCACAGCCCGCATCGCGCGCCATCGAGGCCAACGCGGCGTAGCGACCTGCCCTCGCCCAAGCTTCTACGCTCTGGCCGCGCGCCGGTTGGCCCGACAAACGTTGCATCGCGAAGTGCAGCGGCAGCCCTTTGGCCGCCCAGCGCCTGCACGTCCGTTCGACCAGCGTTGCCCACTCGTCGGCCTGCGGCTGCAGACCGTGATGCACATGCAGCGCCCAGACTTCGACGCCCGTGGTCTGTGCCGCACGCGCCAGGCAATGCAGCAGCGCCATCGAATCGCGGCCGCCGCTGACGGCCACCGCGACCGAATTCATCTGGCCCCCAAGGCGCTCCGCGCCGTCCCCCAGGGGACCGAGAGGGCCCCTTCGCGGCCCTTGGGTCGCGAGCGCCTAGGGCGCGGCCCGTCAGCGCTCCTCATTTCTCTTTCGTGTCGGAGAAGCGGCCGTAAGACTGCAGGCGGTCGTAACGGCGGTCGAGCAGCTCCTTGACCTTGAGGTCCGTCACTTGCCGCAGCGCGTCGCCGAGCGCGCGCTTGAGCGCGGCGCTCATCGCCTTCGAGTCGCGGTGTGCGCCGCCGACGGGCTCGCTGACGATCTTGTCGATCAGGCCCAGCGCTTTCAGCCGGTGCGCCGTGATGCCCAGGGCCTCGGCCGCTTCGGGCGCGCGCTCGGCGGTTTTCCACAGGATGGACGCACAGCCCTCGGGCGAAATCACCGAGTACACCGAGTACTGCAGCATCAGCACCTGGTCGCCGACAGACAACGCCAGCGCACCCCCCGAGCCGCCCTCGCCGATGATGGTGACGATGATCGGCACTTCGAGTTGCG
The DNA here is from genome assembly GCA_963738425.1 of uncultured beta proteobacterium. Lineage (GTDB taxonomy): Bacteria > Pseudomonadota > Gammaproteobacteria > Burkholderiales > Burkholderiaceae_C > CADEEN01. The sequence goes on from CAVTWT010000040.1 coordinate 78,070, forward strand.
CCATCTCGAAGATGTTGTGGCCGATGGCCTCGCTCTGGCCGCGCTCTTCGGCGCCGATGCCGGGATACGCGCCGGGGGTATCGACAAACGTGAACAGCGGCAGCTTGAATTTCTGCGCCACGCGCATCAGGCGCAGCGCCTTGCGGTAACCCTCGGGGCGGCTCATGCCGAAGTTGCGCGCCGCGCGCTCCTTCGTGTCGCGGCCCTTCTGGTGGCCGATGACCATGCAGGCCTGGCCGTTGAAGCGCGCCAGGCCGCCAATGATCGACAGGTCGTCGGCGAAGGCGCGGTCGCCGTGCAGCTCGTGAAAGTCGGTGAACAGGTCGCCGATGTAGTCGAGCGTGTACGGCCGCTGCGGATGGCGCGCGATCTGCGTCACCTGCCACGGCGTCAGGCGACTGTAGATTTCCTTGGTGAGCTGCTGGCTCTTTTCATCGAGGCGGCCGATCTCTTCGGAGATGTCGACAGCGGACTCGTTCTGCACATAGCGCAGTTCTTCGATCTTGGCGTCGAGCTCGGCGATCGGCTGTTCAAACTCGAGGAAGTGTCGTTTGCTCATGGTGTTCAGTACTCCACTGGCAACGGATCGAGACTGCGCCAGATATACCACGTGGCGACGGAGCGGTACGGCGCCCAGGCATCGCCGACTTCGCGTGCCTCGACGCGCGTCACCGGCTCGCCGCTGAAGTAGTTGACGCTGATGCCTTTGATCAGGCCCAGGTCATCGACCGGCAGCACGTTGGGCCGCATCAGGTGAAAAATCAGGAACATCTCGGCCGTCCAGCGGCCGATGCCGCGGATGGCGACCAGCTCTTCGATGATGGCCTCGTCGTCCATCTGCTGCCACTGGCGCACATGGACCGTGCCTTCGCTGAAGTGCTCGGCGAGGTCTTTGAGGTACTCCACCTTGCGGGCTGACAACCCGGCGCCGCGCATGCTGTCGGTCTTGAGTTTCAACACATCGGCTGGCGGCAGCTTGGTGGTGGAGCCATCGACCAGCTGCGCGAAGCGGTCCCACACCGATTGCGCGGCCTTGACCGAGATCTGCTGACCGACGATCGACCGCGCCAGCGTGGTGAATGCATCGCCGCGGCTCTGCAGACGTGCCTCCCCGAAGCGCGGGATCAGCTTCTTCATCACGCGGTCGCGGCGGGCGAGGTGTTTGCAGGCCTCGTCCCAGTAGGACGGTGTGACTTCAGCCGGGGCTTTGACCATCTCAGGCTTTCACCCAGGTGGTGCCTTGCGCCGAGTCCTTCAACTCGATGCCCTGTGCCGCCAGGTCCTTGCGGATGCGATCGGCCTCGGCGTAATTCTTGGCGGCCTTGGCGGCGTTGCGCGCGGCGATCGCAGCGTCGATTGCCGTTGCGTCAAGCCCGCCCTGCATGTACGCCTGCGGTGCCTGCTGCAGCACACCGAGTACGCCACCGAGATGACGCAGCAGCGCGGCGGTATCGGGCGAGGCTGTGCGGTTCAACTCGTTGGCCAGCTCGAACATCACTGCCAGGGCCACGGGGGTGTTGAAGTCTTCGTTCATCGCCGCGCGGAAGGCAGCAGCCTGTGGTTGCGACCAGTCGAGCGGCGCGTTCGATGGCGTCACGCTGCCGAGCGCGGTGTAGAGCCTGCGCAGCGCCGTGCGCGCGTCTTCGAGGTGGGCATCGCTGAAGTTGAACGGGCTGCGGTACTGCGTGCGCAGCATGAAGAAGCGCAGCGTCTCGCCGTCGAACTTGGCCAGCACGTCGCGGATGGTGAAGAAGTTGCCCAGTGACTTGGACATCTTCTCGTTGTCGACATTCAGGAAGCCGTTGTGCAGCCAGTAGCGCGCAAAGGTTCCACCACTGGCGCCTTCGCTCTGAGCGATCTCGTTCTCGTGGTGCGGGAAGATCAGGTCCATGCCGCCGCCATGGATGTCGAACGGCTCGCCAAGCAGCGCCGCGCTCATCGCCGAGCATTCGATGTGCCAGCCCGGCCGGCCGGGGCCGTAGGCGCTGGGGTACTTGGCGTCGTCGGGTTCGCTCGGCTTGGCCGACTTCCACATCACGAAGTCGAGCGGGTCGTTCTTGCCGTCGAGCACGGCCACACGCTCGCCGGCACGCAGCTCATCGAGGCTCTTGCCGGAGAGCTTTCCGTAGCCCGCCAGTTTGCGCACAGCGAAGTTGACGTCGCCGTTGGGCGCCTGGTAGGCCAGGCCTCTGTCGCGCAGCGTGTCGATCAGGCCGATCATCTGCGGCACGTACTCCGTGGCCCGCGGCTCGTGCGTGGGCTTCTGGATGCCGACCGCATCCAGATCCTGGTGCATCGCGCTAATCATCTCGTCGGTGAGCGCGCGGATCGTGATGCCACGTTCGAGCGCACGCTTGATGATCTTGTCGTCGATGTCGGTGATGTTGCGCACATAGGTCACGTCGTAACCGGTCGCACGCAGCCAGCGCTGCACGACATCGAAGGCCATCATCATGCGCAGGTGGCCCATGTGGCACAGGTCGTAGACCGTGATGCCGCACACGTACAGGCCCACCTTGCCCGAACGGATCGGGCGGAACTCCTCCAGAGAGCGCGTCAGTGTGTTGTGGAGTCTCAGCGTCATCGGTCGATACAAAGAAAGCGGCCTCGATGCCGCTGGGTGCTGCGAGGCCGCTCGATAGAATGCGCAAAATCAGTATAGCGGGCGCGCCCAGTGTGCCCAGGAGCAGACAACCCATGAAAACCCGCCTTGTCGCAGTGCTCGCCAGTGCAGTGACGTGCGCCTTGATCAGCGCGCCCGTTTGGGCGCAACAGAAGGTGAAACTGGCCACCAGCCTGGGCGACATCGTCATCGAACTCGATGCCGCAAAGGCGCCGAAGTCGGCCGACAACTTCATCCAGTACGTCAAGGCCGGCCATTACGACGGCACGATCTTCCACCGCGTGATCGAAGACTTCATGATCCAGGGCGGCGGCATGAAGCCCGACATGAAGGAGAAGCCGGTGCGCGCGCCGATCCCGCTCGAGTCGCGCACCGGCCTGTCCAACACGCGCGGCACGGTCTCGATGGCGCGCACGATGGACCCGAACTCGGCCACCGCGCAGTTCTTCATCAACGTCAAGGACAACCCTTTCCTCGACCAACCCAATTCGCGCGACGGCAACGGCTACGCGGTGTTCGGCAAAGTCGTCTCCGGCATGGACGTGATCGACAAGATCCGCGCCGTGCCCGTCGGCGACAAGGGCGGACACCAGAATGTGCCGGCAACGCCAGTCCTGATCAAAAAAGCATCCTTGGAGAAATGAGATGACGAAGACGGTTGAAATGGTCACCAGCGCAGGCACGATGCGCATCGAACTCGACGACACGAAGGCGCCCGCGTCGGTGGCCAATTTTCTGGCCTATGCGGCCAAGGGCCACTACGCCGACACGGTGTTCCACCGGGTGATCAAGGGCTTCATGGTTCAGGGCGGCGGCTTTGCGGTCGGCATGACGCAGAAGCCCACCGATGCGCCGATCGCCAACGAAGCCAACAACGGCGTCAAGAACACGAAGTACACGCTGGCGATGGCACGCACCAGCGTGCCGCACTCGGCGACGGCGCAGTTCTTCATCAATACCAAGGACAACGGCTTTCTCGATCACACGAGCGAGTCGGCGCAAGGCTGGGGCTATGCCGTCTTCGGCCGCGTCGTCAGCGGCACCGAGGTGGTCGATGCCATCGAGCGCGTGCGCACCGGCCGCAAGGGTATGCACGACGACGTGCCGGTGGAAGACGTCGTGATCCAGAGCGTCACACTCGTCAGCTAGCGCGGCATGTCCACGGGACCGGGCCTGCGGGCGCTGGCCAATGTCTACGAGTGCCAGGCGGAGCCGGTGTGGCACAGCATCGAATTCCTTTCTGACCTGCATTTGAGCGACGCCACGCCTCGCACCTTCGAGGCCTGGGCGCACTACCTTCGCAGCACGCAGGCTGATGCGGTGTTCATCCTCGGCGACCTGTTCGAGGTCTGGTTCGGTGATGACGCGCGCGCGATTGGCGGCTTTGCACAGCGCGCCGCCGACGTGTTGCAGGAGGCGGCGTCGCTGCGGCCCGTGAGCTTCATGGCCGGCAACCGCGATTTCCTGGTCGGCGCAGCGATGCTGCGCGATTGCGGTGTGGTCGCGCTGCCGGACCCGACCGTGCTCGATGCCTGGGGCCAGCGCGTGCTGCTGACGCATGGCGACGAGCTCTGTTTGGCCGACAGCGCATACCAACAGTTCCGCCGCGACGTGCGCAGCGACACGTGGCGGCGGGCCTTCCTGGCGAAGCCGCTGGCCGAACGCGAGCAGATCGCTCGCAGCATGCGCGATGCGAGCGAGACCGCCAAACGGGTCAAATTCGGCGCCAAGCCCGTCGCCGATTGGGCCGACGTGGACGCGGCGGCGGCGGTGTCCTGGATGCACGCGGCCGGCAGCCGCACGCTGATCCACGGCCATACGCACCGTCCGGGCAGCGACACGCTGGCGCCGGGATACGTGCGCCACGTCCTCAGCGACTGGGATGTCGATGCCACGCCCCACCGCGCAGAAGTGCTGCGGTTGACGCGCGATGGCCTCAGCCGCGTTGACCTGCTGATGGTTTGATGGTGGGTTGGCTGCAAGCGCTGCGAAGGCGCCGCGAAACGCGGGTGCTGCGACGCCGCGCGATTGCCGACACGCTGTGGCAGGCGTGCGTGGCTGATCTGCCTTTCATCGCAGCCCGTCCGCCCGAACAACAGGCACGCCTGCGGCGCATGGCCAGCCTGTTTCTCGACCGCAAGGAATTCAGCGGCGCGCAGGGTTTCGTCGTTACCGACCGCATCGCGCTCGCGGTGGCCGTGCAAGCCTGCCTGCCGGTGCTCGAACTGGGCCTCGATCACTACGACAATTTTGTCGGCATCGTCATGCATTCCGACGCCGTGAGAGCAGCGCGCGAGGTCATGGACGACCACGGCATCGTGCATGCCTACGACGAAGAACTGGCCGGTGAGGCCATGGAAGGCGGCCCGTTGATGCTGTCGTGGGCCGACGTCATGCCTGGCCCGGCGGCGGCCGGCGCGCCCGGCACGGCTTACAACGTCGTCATCCACGAGTTTGCGCATGTGCTCGACTTGCGCGATGGCCAGGCCGACGGCATCCCGGTACTGGCCAGCAACGCCCAGCGGCGGGCCTGGAACGAGGTTCTGATGGTCGAGTACGACCGCTTTTGCGAGCGTGTCGTTTGTGGCTACGAAACCGCGCTCGACCCGTATGCCGCCGAAGCGCCGGACGAGTTCTTTGCCGTGGTTTCGGAGGCGTTTTTCGTGACGCCGCGCGAGTTGAAAGAAGAACAGCCGGCGATGTACCGGCTGCTGGCTTCTTTCTACAAGCAGGACCCCGCTCTGTACTGAAGGCCCCTGGCTCGCCCTGCTCGCGTCCCCCGAGGGGAGTAGGCCGCTTGGGGCGGCCCGGCGCCGGCCTAAGACGTCGCTGCCGATTCCGCCTTCGGCTTGTCGCTCTTCTTTGATGGCTGGATGTCGAGCAGCGCTTCGCCCTTGTCGTCGATGTCGACGGTCAAGCGGCCACCCTCTGTCAGCCGGCCGAACAGCAACTCGTCGGCCAGCGCACGGCGAATCGTGTCCTGGATCGCGCGCTGCATCGGCCGCGCGCCCATCAGCGGGTCGAAACCCTTCTTCGCCAGGTGCGCACGCAACTTGTCGGTGAAAGTGACCTCGACCTTCTTCTCGGCCAGCTGGCCTTCGAGTTCGAGCAGGAACTTGTCGACCACGCGCATGATGATTTCTTCATCGAGCGAGCGGAAGTTGATGATGGCGTCGAGCCGGTTGCGGAACTCGGGCGTGAACAGGCGCTTGATGTCAGCCATCTCATCGCCCTGCTCGCGCTTGGTCGCGAAGCCGATGGTCGCCTTGTTCAGCGTCTCCGCGCCCGCATTCGTCGTCATGATGATGACGATGTTGCGGAAGTCCGCCTTGCGGCCGTTGTTGTCGGTCAGCGTGCCATGGTCCATGACCTGCAGCAGCACGTTGAAGACATCCGGGTGCGCCTTCTCGATTTCGTCGAGCAGCAGCACCGCGTGTGGCTTCTTCGTCACCGCCTCGGTCAGCAGCCCACCTTGGTCGAAGCCGACGTAACCCGGCGGCGCACCGATCAGCCGGCTGACCGCGTGGCGCTCCATGTACTCGCTCATGTCGAAGCGGATCAGCTCGATGCCCAGGATGAAGGCCAGCTGCTTGGCGACTTCGGTCTTGCCGACACCCGTCGGGCCGCTGAACAGGAACGAGCCGATCGGCTTTTCCGGCTTGCCCAGGCCCGAGCGCGCCATCTTGATCGCTGCGGCCAGCGCGTCGATCGCCGCCTCCTGGCCGAAAACCACGCTCTTCAGGTCCCGGTCGAGCGTCTTCAACTTGCTGCGGTCGTCGGACGACACCGACGCCGGCGGGATGCGCGCGATCTTGGAAACGATCTCCTCGACCTCGGTGCGCGTGATCGTCTTCTTCTGCTTCGCCTTCGGCAGGATGCGCTGCGCGGCACCCGCTTCGTCGATGACGTCGATGGCCTTGTCCGGCAGGTGACGGTCGTTGATGTACTTGGCCGACAGCTCTGCCGCAGCCTGCAGCGCCGTCAGCGCGTACTTGACCTGGTGATGCTCTTCGAAGCGTGACTTCAAACCCTTCAGGATCTCGATCGTCTGTTCGACGCTCGGCTCACCGATGTCGACCTTCTGGAAACGCCGCGACAGCGCCGCATCTTTCTCGAAGATGCCGCGGTACTCGGTGAACGTGGTCGCGCCGATGCACTTGATCTGGCCCGACGACAGCGCGGGCTTCAGCAGGTTGCTCGCATCGAGCGTGCCGCCCGACGCGGCGCCGGCGCCGATCAGCGTGTGGATTTCGTCGATGAACAGGATCGAGCCCGGCTGGTCCTTCAGCGCCTTCAACACGCCTTTCAGGCGCTGCTCGAAGTCGCCGCGGTACTTGGTGCCGGCCAAGAGCGCGCCCATGTCCAGCGAATAGACCGTGGCATCGCCGAGCACTTCGGGCACGTCGGCCTGCGTGATGCGCCAGGCCAGGCCTTCGGCGATCGCCGTTTTGCCGACGCCAGCCTCGCCGACCAGCAGCGGGTTGTTCTTGCGCCGGCGGCAGAGCACCTGGATCACGCGCTCGACCTCGTTCTCGCGGCCGATCAGCGGGTCGATCCGGCCTTCGCGCGCCAGTTGGTTCAGGTTCTGCGTGAACTGGTCGAGCGGCGAGCCCTTGGCATCGCCGGCTTCTTCCTTCTCGCCTTCGCTGCTGCTGCCGCTCTCGTTGCTCTTCGTAGGCTCCGGCGGGTCGCTCTTCTTGATGCCGTGGGCGATGAAGTTCACCACGTCCAACCGCGTCACGCCCTGCTGGTGCAGGTAGTACACGGCGTGAGAGTCCTTCTCGCCGAAGATCGCCACCAGCACATTGGCCCCGGTGACTTCTTTCTTGCCGCTGCCCGTGGACTGCACATGCATGATGGCGCGCTGGATCACTCGCTGAAAGCCGAGCGTCGGTTGCGTGTCGACCTCTTCATCACCACCCACGGTGGGCGTGTTTTCCTTGATGAAGTTGACGAGGCTCTTGCGCAGGTCCTCGATGTTGGCAGCGCAGGCGCGCAGCACCTCGGCCGCCGACGGGTTGTCCAGCAGCGCGAGCAGCAGGTGCTCCACGGTGATGAACTCGTGGCGCTGCTGGCGTGCTTCGACAAACGCCATGTGCAGACTGACTTCCAACTCTTGCGCGATCATGCGGCCTCCAGGGTGCATTGCAGCGGGTGACCTGCCCGCTTGGCCGCAGCCTGCACCAGTTCAACTTTGGTTGCTGCGACGTCTTTGCTATAGACCCCGCAAATGGCACGGCCTTCATGGTGAATTTTCAACATGATTTGCGTGGCGGTATCCAGGTCGTGCAGAAAGTGTTCCTGCAACACCAGCACGACGAACTCCATCGGCGTGTAGTCGTCGTTGTGCATGACGACCTGATAGAGCTTCGGCGGCTCGACGCGCTGCTCTTGTTTCTCGGCAATGACCACGCCCTCGCCGTCGTCACGCCCCGGCAAAGCAGGGTTGACGGGCGGTGGGGGTGGTGTGGAACTGGCCATTGACAGAATTTTAAGCTGCGGCAACTTGCGCGGCCGCAAGAGCAGATGGCACCTGCGCAGGGATTCTCAAGCCGGGCGTTTCATGGACATCGAATTGACAAACCTTGCGCAGAGTATTGACAATACGGCCCTCGATTGGTAGTTGTTTTGTTCCGAGGTAGTCACCATGGCATTTGGTCGCGTCAAGTGGTTCAACGACGCCAAAGGGTTCGGCTTCATCGAGCCGGAGGGTGGTGGCGCCGATGTCTTCGCCCATTTTTCGGCCATCCAGATGGAAGGCTTTCGAACCCTGAAGCAAGGTGGGCGCGTTTCGTACGAGGTGCTGCAGGGGCCCAAGGGTGACCAGGCGCAAAACATCCAGCCGGCCGAAGATGTCATGAGCGGCGCCAGCGCCTCGACCGTGACCGGCGGCTGATCGGGCCGTGACAGTCGGCGCGTGATCGTCACGTTCTTGTAACTTCGGCGCTTTTCCAGCGTCAAGGCTTGCTGTGGGTCCGCGCTTGACGCAGGATCACGGCTCGTCGCAGCCCTGTCGGCTTTCACGCGGCGCAGAAAGCAGCAGCTCGCATGTCCACGCTCGCCCGCGCCGCCTATCTTGACTCCTCTTTCGGCGCCGTCAGCGAATTGCCGCATGCCGGCAGTCCGTTAGAGAACCTGTTCGTCTATGACGATGCGGCACGCGAGCTGAAGCAACTCGCTGTGCGTGGCCTGGTCGAGATCGTGTCCGAACGCACGCGGCATGTCGCCGACGAAGAGCTGATCGAACACCTCAGCTTCAAACGCTTGCGTTGAGCGTGGTTGTTGCGCGTGCGCCTCAAGTGGCGCGCATTCACGCTCGCGTCATGAGCGCGCGCGAACATGGCCAACCATGGTGCCGCACCCCGAGTTCATGGACGTTCACGACGACGACGGCGTGGGCAAGTTGCGCGTGCGCACGGTCTGGATTTCCGACCTGCACCTTGGCACACCGGGCTGTCAGGCCAAGGCCTTGCTCGACTTCCTGCGCGACGTGCAGTGCGATACCCTGTACCTGGTCGGCGACATCATCGACGGCTGGCAACTGCGCCGCACTTGGTACTGGCCGCAGGCCCACAACGACGTCGTGCAGAAGCTGCTGCGCAAGGCACGCAAGGGCACCCGCGTGGTCTTCGTGCCAGGCAACCACGACGAGTTCGCGCGCCGCTATGTCACGCACACCTTCGGCGGCATCGAAGTCGTCGACGACTGCATGCACGTCACAGCCGACGGCCGGCGGCTGTGGATCACACATGGCGATCTGTTCGACGGCGTCATCCAATGTGCGAAGTGGCTGGCCTATGTCGGCGATGCGGCGTACGAGTTCACGCTCAAGGTCAACCGATGGTTCAACCGCGCGCGGGCGCGGCTGGGGCTGCCGTACTGGAGCTTGTCGAAGTACCTCAAGCACAAGGTCAAGCGAGCGGTCAGCTACATCGATGACTTCGAGGCCGCTGTGGCCCGCGAGGCCAAAAAACGCGGCGCAAACGGCGTGGTTTGCGGCCACATCCACCACGCCGAGATGCGCGACATCGACGGCATCCTTTACTGCAACGACGGCGATTGGGTGGAGAGCCTGACGGCCCTCGTCGAACACGACGACGGCCGGCTCGAAATCATCGACCGCAGCGCGCAGGCAGCAAAGGTGACAGTGACGGTACGCGAGCCGGCGATCGCCGCCGAGCCGATGCCGATGCCCGAGCCCGCCATGGGCGCGGTCGAGGCCGGACTGTGGCGCTGAGCTAAGCCACCAAGCGCAGGGACGGCTGTGGCGCGAGCGTCGCGGCACGCGCCAACAGAGTGGCCAGCACCTCAGGCACTTCGAACACGGCGCGGTTGTCGATGCGCGCCGTGGCTGCGTGCCACCGGGGCAGGTCTTGCAGCATCTCTTCTGCAGCCACAGGCAAACGCGCCACCGAAGGCACGACGATGCCCACGCCCTGCTCCTGCACCCACTGGGCGTTGTAGCGCTCCTGTGGCATCGTCCAGGCGTTCTTGATCGTGATCACCGGCAGCCCGAGCTGCACCGCTTCGGACAGCGCGCCGGGGCCGGGTTTGCCGATGAAAAAGTCGGCCAGGCGCATGACATCCGCCACCTCGTCGGTGAAGCCGACCCCCGCGTGCTTGGCTGAACGCCGCAACCGGCGGCACTGCTCGGCAAGCAGCTCGTTGCGGCCACACATCAGCAACAGCTGCACGCCATCCAACTTGCGCGCGATGCGCAGCATCTGTTGCGAGCCCTGTCCGCCGAACATGACGACACCGGTGGGCCGCAGCGGATCGAGGCCGAGCGCCGCACGGCGGTGGGCGCGATTGATCGGCGGCAGATCGTAGAAAGACGGCTTGAGGACCATGCCCGATGTCACGACGATCTGCTCATCCGCATAACCTGCAGCACGCGCCTGGCGGGCCGCTTGCTGTGTTCCGCAGACGAGGGTCTGCGGCAGACCCGGCTCGATCCAGAAATGCGGCGGGTGATCGGCCATGTCGGTCATCACGGTGACGAACGGCACACCGGGCAGCGCACTCGACAACGACTCGCAGAGAACGCGGTTGAAGTTCGGCACCAGCGAAACCACGAGATCCGGCTCGGTCTGCGCCCAGTGGCGCTGCAGCACACGCAGCAGCGACGCATGGCCGAGGCGGATGGCACCTTGCAGCAGCTTCAGCTCCTGCGCCAGGCCGAGCGTCCAGCCGCGTTGCAGGCGCTTGTTGTAGAAGTCCTGCGGGTCGAAGCCCAAGACACGGCGGAAACTCGATTGCGGGTCGAGCACCCGAGCCAGGTCGATCAGGCGCACTTGCCATGGGCGTTGCTGCTGTTCGATCACGGCCTGCAGTGCCAACGCCGCCGCGCGATGACCGCCACCGGCGTTGAAATACACGAAATCGAGGGTCTTCATGAAGGCGCGATCATGCGGTCAGCGAGTGACGCGGCCATGACGGCACACGCATCAGCGCCTCGCCCATGCGCAGTCGCGAGCCGGGCGCAAGGCCTTCGCAAAGCGCGAAGCCGGCGGGCGCAAAAACGATGATCGTCGAGCCGTGTTCGAACCAGCCCATCTCCTGCCCTTTGACCAGCGGCGCGTGGCATGGCGTTTCATTGGCGCCGCGCTGGCGCAGCGTCCGGACCACGTCGAGGAAATGGAACCGCATGCTGGCCACCAGCACCGCCGCCACCGGCACCAGCGCGATCGTCTGGCCGCCCTCCTTCAGGCGCAGCCGCACCAATGCGCGCTCGTTGCGGCAGAACAGGCGCTCGACACGCGCCAGAGCGATCGGGTTGACGTTCCAGGTGTCGCCGCTGATGTAGGTGACATGCAGGGCCGTGCAGTCGTGCGGTGCGTGGAAGCGGTGGTACATCGCCGACGTGAGGCGCAGCGTGACGTAACGGCCGCCCTCGAAAGCGCTGCTGTCCTGCGACGGCCCGAACAAGTCGGCCAGTGCGTACGGCATGCCCTTGGCCTGCAACACCTGCCCGCGCTCCACCGTCCCGCAGGCGCCGACGATGGCGTCGCACGGGCTCGTCAGCACCTCGTGCCGCGGGTCGACGGGGCGCACGCCGTCTCGCAGCTCGCGCGTGAAGCAGTCGTGGATTGACGCAAAGCGCGTCTGCTTGGCCTCGCTCAGATCGAGGTTGGTGAACAAACGCCACACCGCGATCGCGGCGCGTGTGAAGAACGGGCTCCGGATGCGGCTGATGCGGCCCATCAACCGCGTCAATGCAATGCGTGGCACGCGGTTGGTGAGCAGGAAGTTCAGGTCTTCCTGTGCAAACACACGGCCGATCAGCCCTACTTTGGCGAAACCTTCGGTTTTCACAACACTGTCAACAGCCTCTGTCATATCTATGCCTCATGGATGAAACCTTTGCCTCTGCCGCCCTGGCACTCGGTGCGCTGGCCCTGTTGCCGGCCGCCAAGCGCCGCCTCGAACTCTCTCGCGCCAAGCACCGTTCGCTCGCCGGCCACTCGCGCTGGGCCAAGCGCCTGGCGGCGTTGATCCCCGGCTACGCCTATGACGAGACACGCTTCTTCGACAGCGACGGTGCGCCGGAGAGCGTCGCGCAGCAACGGCGCGTGGCCTTCGAACGCCTGGCCGCCGTCTTCGAACAGCGCTTCCCCGTCAGCGCCGCCACCACCGCGCGCGCACGCGAGGCGATTTCGGACTTGCAGTTCACCGGCCGCTACCGCGTGCCCTTTCAGTACGCGCCGCTCGTGCGCGAACGGCTGCGCATCGGCGCCTTCGCACAAGCCGCCGACGGCGTCATGGTCGAAGACCTCGACGGCAACCGCTTCTTCGATCTCACCGGCTCGTACGGCGTCAACGTCTTCGGCACCGACTTCTACCGAGCCTGCATCGACGAAGGCGCCGAGCGCGCACGCGCCCTCGGCCCGGTGCTGGGCAACCTGCACCCGATGACGTTGGCGAACGCCGAGCGGCTGAAGGTCATCTCCGGGCTCGACGAAGTGTCGTTCCACATGTCCGGCACAGAGGCCGTGATGCAGGCCGTGCGCCTGGCGCGATACCACACGCGGCGCAAATACCTGGTGCGCTTCTGCGGCGCGTACCACGGCTGGTGGGAAGACGTGCAGCCGGGTCCGGGCAATCCGCTGCCGCCGCGCGAAACCTACACGCTGCGCGACATGGACGAGCGCTCGCTGAAGGTGCTGCGCACACGGCGCGACATCGCCTGCGTGCTCGTCAACCCGTTGCAGGCCCTGCACCCGAATGCCAATGCACCGGGCGATGCGCAGTTGATCGACGGTTCGCGTCGCGCCGCCTTCGACCGCGAGGCCTACTGCGGCCTGGTTGAAGCGGCTGCGCGAGGTCTGCAGCGAGCGCGGCATCGTGCTGATCTTCGATGAGGTCTTCGTCGGCTTCCGCCTCGCGCCCGGCGGCGCACAGGAGTACTTCGGCGTGCGCGCCGACATGGTGACCTACGGCAAGACGCTCGGCGGCGGCCTGCCGGTGGGCGTGGTCTGCGGCAAGCGCGAGCTGATGAAGCGCTTTCGCGAAGAGCGTCCGGCCGACATCTGCTTTGCGCGCGGCACCTTCAACTCGCATCCGTACGTGATGGGCGCCATGGCGGCCTTTCTCGACCGTCTTCAAACGCCCGAGGTGGCCGCGATCTACGGCGGTCTCGATTCGCGCTGGAACGCGCGCGCCGAAAACCTGAACTGGCGTCTGCGCGAGGCCGGCGTACCCGTGCAGGTGGCCAACCTGTCGAGCATCTGGACCGTGCTCTACACACAACCGGGCCGCTACCACTGGATGCTGCAGTTCTACCTGCGCGCGCAAGGCCTGGCGCTGTCCTGGGTCGGCACCGGCCGAATGATCTTCAGCCTCAACTACAGCGACGCCGATTTCGACGCCGTGGCCGAGCGCTTCGTCGAGGCCTGCGTGCAGATGCAGGCTGACGGCTGGTGGTGGAGCGCGCCATCGCTGACCGCCAAGGCCATCAAGCGCGGCATCCTGGGCGAGATGCTGCGCCTGAAGTTCTGAATGCATTCAGCGGTGCCGCACGTGCGTCATCGGGTCGATCAGCTCGCCGCGCAAGCAGGTGCAGCGGCGCCTTGTGGTACAGCCAGATGTCGTGGAACGGATCGGTGAGGATCTTGGTGAGCCACACAAGACCCGTGGCCAGATCCTGCTGCAGCCACAACTGACCTACACGGATCACGAGGCCGGCAACACCGAGCGCCAGCCAGGCGATACCGACGTCATGCAGGTAGCCGTTGAAATCGACGGCGGGCTCGATGGCGCCGAGCAGCGATGGCGCAACCCAGAGCGCCAGCGGAATTGCAACCCACACCGCCATCAAGACGATCTTGCGGCGGATGTTGTAGCCGACCTTGATGTCTTCCTTGAACGCATCGCTGGCGTGGTTCACGTGGTCGTAACCGCGCGGCTCGAAGAAGAAGTGTCCCGCTTGCCGTGTCGTCATCGACACGCACCAGGCCAGCAGCGCGGCCATCGCCGGATCGACGAACAACAGACCATAGGCGATGACGAAGCTGATCGCGCTGACCAGGTGCAGGCTCTGGTTGATGCGGCTGTGGTGGTAGTAGCGGTGGTCGTCCCAGCGCTGCGTTTGCAGTTCTTGCAGGAAAGAGGTTTTCATGACACTCCTGTGAAACAGCACTGACCCAGCGCTGCATGACGAGATGGTGAAGGTGTTGCGTGAAAGTGCCGTGACGGCCTGCGCTGTCATCGAACGGTGATGTGCACTCGTCACCATGCGCAGATGCGACGCGATGCCATCGACCACCTGCTGATCGACAGCCTGCCGGCGTCACCGCGCTCGCGGCGCGTGGCCATGGTCACGGAGACGTACCCGCCTGAGGTCAACGGCGTGGCGATGTCGATGGCGCGATCTGGTCGAAGGCCTGCACGAGAGACATCACGACGTGCAACTGGTGCGACCGCGTCAGCAGGCTGCGCCCGACAGCAGCCGTGAAGCGCGCTTCGACGAAGTGCTCACCGGCGGCTGCGCCATCCCGCGCTACCCGCACCTGCGCATGGGTCTGCCGTCGAAGCGCACGCTCGTGCGGCTGTGGTCACTGCGGCGACCCGATGTGGTCCACATCGCCACCGAAGGGCCGCTCGGCTGGTCGGCGCTGCAGGCCGCGCGCCATCTCAAACTGCCGGTGACGACGGACTTTCGCACCAACTTCCATGCTTACGGTCAGCATTACGGCATTGGCTGGCTGACCCAACCCATCCTGGCCTATCTGCGCAAGTTTCACAACCAGGCGCAATGCACGATGGTGCCGACCGACGCGCTGCGCAAGGACCTTGCCGCACGCGGGTTCGAGCGATTGCATGTCGTCGGACGCGGTGTCGATACACGGCTGTTCAGCCCAGCCCGGCGCGACCCGCAACTGCGCTCGCAATGGGGTGCGGGCGATGACACGTTGGTGCTGGCTTATGTCGGCCGCCTGGCCGCTGAAAAGAATCTCGATGCGCTGCTTGCCGCCTACGAGGCCGTGCGCACCCAGCATGCCGACGCCCGGTTGCTATTGGTCGGCGACGGCCCGATGCGCGACGTGCTGCGCGCGCGATGCCCCCAAGCCATCGTCGCCGGCCACCGCAGCGGCGAAGACCTGGCAGCGCACTACGCCTCGGCCGACATGTTCCTGTTCCCGAGCCAGACCGAGACCTTCGGCAACGTCACCACAGAAGCGATGGCCAGTGGCCTGCCGGTCGTGGCCTTCAACAGCGCGGCGGCGGGGCAGTTGATCCAGCACGGCCGCAATGGCATGTTGGCCGCGGGCCTCGATCTGCCCGCCTTCGTGCGGGCCGGCCTGCCGCTGGCCGGAGATGCCGCGTTGCGCGCTGCCCTGGGCATCGCGGCGCGTGAAACCGCGTGCCGCATCGATTGGCGCAGTGTCGTGGTGCGCTTCGAGCGCATCGTCTCGCAGGTCATCGATCAAAGTGCGCCGGCTTCGTCGCCGGCGCCTGCTCACGCCTGACGCCGTCGCGCAGATGCTCACGCAGCATCAGCGCACACACGGCCGCCGCCACGAAAAAGCCCAGCAACCGCAAGGTCGTCACGATCGACGCACCTTGAGCAAGCAAGCCCGCGTACACAGCCAGCATCACCAGCACGCTCAGGTTCTCGTTGAAACCCTGCACCGCGATCGAGCGCCCCGATGTGAGGAGCGCACAGCCACGGTGTTGCAGCAGCGCATTCAGCGGCACGACCATGAAGCCACCCACCAAACCGACCAACGCCAGCAGCGGCACCACCAGCACGATGCTGCGCACCGAAGCGACGAGCGGGATCAGCAAGCCCATCAACACGCCTGCCGCCAGAAGGTGCTTGGCATGGCGCAATGCCACCCAGCGTCCGGCCGCTGTTGCGCCGGCGACCACGCCGACCGCCACCGCAGCCTGCAGATAGGCCGCGCGGTCGAGCGTCAGGCCGAGTACATCGACCGCCCAGCGCAGCACCGCGAATTGCAGCGTCGCGCCAGCGCCCCAGAAGATCGTCGTCGCGGCCAGCGACATGCCGCCCTCCTCGTCGCGCCACAGCGTGGTGTTGCCACGGCAGAAGGTGCGCAGCAGCTCGCCCAAGTGCAGCGCCGTGCGCGGGTAGCGTGCGCCGCTGTCGGGCACGCCGAGGTTGAGCGCACTGGCCAGTGCATAGACGGCCAGCAGGAGCAGCAGCGACAAGGTCAAGGCGTCGGCCGCGCTCCAGCGCTGGGTCAGGTCGGCCCACGATGAGGTCACGATCCACGGACTGATCAGCAACCCGCCCAGCATCGTGCCCAGCAGGACGGCGCAGACCACCGTGACCTCGAGCCACGCATTGGCTGCGACCAGGCCTTCGGGTCCGACCAGCTCTGTGACCAGGCCGTACTTGGCCGGTGCATAGGCAGCAGCACCGAAGCCGACAACCGCCAGCGCAGCCACCGGCTGCACGCCCGCCAGCAGCGCAAGCACGCCGGCGACCTTGACGCCGTTCATCGCCGCCATCACGCGCGCCTTGGGAAAAGCATCGGCCAACGGCCCGACGAAGGGCGCGAGCAGCACATAGCTCAGCGTGAAGCCGAACTTGAGCAACGGTGCCCACCAGCCGGGCAGGCCCTGCTGCACGAGCAGTGCGATGGCGACGATCAGCAGCGCGTTGTCGGCCAGCGCCGAGGTAAATTGCGCCCCGATCAGCAGGCCGAAGCGCGGCGGCATCGGCGCTATCGTGCCTTCCACAACTTGGGCACATGCAGCAGGATGAACTCGTTGTCGTCTTGCTTGCCTAGTGCGCGGCCCATCGAGTAGGGGTAGTGCTCGGCTGACACGTTCAACGCCGCTGCTGATGCCAGCGCGACGATCCACCAACGAGTTGCCATCGACAGCCCCTCACCTGTGTTGCGCAAGACGGCGAGCATGGCAACGCGGCGTGAACAGCGCGTGACAAGGCGGCTCGTCAACGTTCATGCACGGGACATGGTGCTGTCACGCTCGGGGTGGACCATTCGAACGATCCCGACATCAACGCAAAGGCCTCGACGATGAAGACCACCCGCAACCCGAGCATGGACATCGTGCAGCAGATCGAAGAGCTGTTTCACGCCCATGGCGCGAGCCTCTACGAAGGTGAGCGCGCCGAGCCGGTGACGGCGCGCGCTCATGCGTTGCAGTGCGCACAGTTGGCCGAATGGGCCGACGCGCCGCCAACGCTGGTAGCGGCGGCGCTGCTGCACGACATCGGCCACTTCATCGCGCCCGACGCTGCGCTGCAGCCACTGGACGATGTGCACGAGCTGCGCGCCCTCGGCTTTCTGGTCTCGAGCTTCGGACCCGAGGTGGTCGAACCCATCCGCCTGCACGTGCAGGCCAAGCGCTATCTGGTGACGGTGGAGCCTGGCTATGCGGGCACGCTGTCGGCCGCGTCGAAGCACACGCTGCGGC
This sequence comes from uncultured beta proteobacterium, assembly GCA_963738425.1. Lineage (GTDB taxonomy): Bacteria > Pseudomonadota > Gammaproteobacteria > Burkholderiales > Burkholderiaceae_C > CADEEN01. The sequence goes on from CAVTWT010000040.1 coordinate 95,600, forward strand.
TTCAGGGCGGGCCGATGTCGCCCGACGAGCTCCACCTGTTCGACACCCTGCCCCACAGCGCCGAGGCCCTCGCGCTGCGGCGCTGGGACGATCTGGCCAAACAGCCCGGGCGCCAGACACCGTCGCTGGACTACTACCTGATGCTGCTGGACTCTGTGCGCCGGCGGCCCGAGGAAGCGCCGCTCATGGTCATCGGCACTCAGTGAATTGAACTGAACAGAACTCAGTACACCTCGGGCACGAACATCTCTGCCGGCACGGGCCGGCGGAGGTAGTCGGCATGGCGCACGCGCTCGGGCAGCTCGATGATCGGCTTGGCCACCGGCTCGTAAGGCATCAGCGACAGCAGGTGCGAAATGCAGTTCAGCCGCGCCTTCTTCTTGTCCACCGCCTGCACCACCCACCACGGCGCCTCGGCAATGTGCGTGCGCTCGAGCATCGCTTCCTTGGCTTTGGTGTAGTCCTCCCAGCGGCTGCGGCTCTCCAGGTCCATCGGTGAAAACTTCCACTGCTTGAGTGGGTCGTGCAGCCGGCCGAGGAAGCGCATGTGCTGCTCCTCGTCGGTGATCGAGAACCAGTACTTGACGACGCGGATACCGCTGCGCACCAGCATGCGCTCGAACTCCGGCACCGAGCGGAAGAACTCTTCGACATCGTCCTCGCTGCAAAAGCCCATGACGCGCTCGACGCCGGCGCGGTTGTACCAGCTGCGATCGAAGAGCACGATCTCGCCGCCGGCTGGCAGGTGCGTGATGTAGCGCTGGAAGTACCACTGCGTGCGCTCGCGGTCGTTCGGCGCCGGCAGCGCGACGACGCGGCAGACGCGCGGGTTCAGGCGCTGTGTGATGCGCTTGATGACACCGCCCTTGCCGGCCGAGTCGCGGCCTTCGAACAGCACCACCACGCGTTCCTTGGTGTGCGAAACCCAGTCCTGCAGCTTGACCAGTTCGCGTTGCAAGCGGAACAGCTCGCGAAAGTAGGCTCTGCGCTGGCCGCGCCGCTCATCGGTGTCGTCGCCCGTCAGTGCATCGACCTGGCGGTCCTCGTACTCGAGCTCGAATTCCTCGTCGTTGTTGTCGAGCCAGTCCTCCGCCATGCGGCGCATGAGGTGTTGCTGTTCGTCGGAAGTCGAGTTGTTGGTCATGGCCGGCGCACGAAATGTGGACATTTCCACTTTGACCGCGCTCGATGACAGACCGGTGACGGCCACTGCACCGGAGACACCCAGCCGGCGCAGCCGCTCCTTGACCCGGTGCTTTTTCCAATGGTCACGGACCAACGGCGCCAAAGCCTGCGCTTGTCGACTTGCGGCAGTAGCACCGCGCAGCGCTGTGTGCGCTTGCGCACACCCTCAATAACGGTATAAACTATTTATACTGTTAACTCAAAGGGCGCCACCGTGCCAGCCAAGAAGACTTCCACACCGACCCAAGCCGCGCCGCGCCGCGCGCCGGCCAAGAAGGCGAGCGCCGCCGCCGCGCGCAAGAAGCCCGCAGCGCCGCGCAAGGCCGCGCCGGTCGCCGCCGCCAAGAACGACGACAAGAAGGCACCCAAGTTGCGCGCGCGCCTGGTCCGCGACAGCTTCACGATGCCCGAGTCGGATTTCGCGCTGATCGCAACGCTGAAAGCACGTGCGCTCGCAGCCAAGCGGGAGGCCAAGAAGAGCGAGCTGCTGCGTGCAGGTCTGCACGTGCTGATGGCGCTGGACAGTGCCTCGCTGCTGGTTGCGCTGGGCCGCTTGCAGCCGCTGAAGGTCGGGCGCCCGAAAAAGGGCCACTGAACTCGCGCCGATGTTCTCCAGCACCGAAGCATGGTGGGACGCGCTGCGGGCTGTCAGCGCGTTGAACGTCGTCGCGTGGGCGGCGGCAGGGCTGTGGCTGCTGCGGCTGCGCACTTCGCTTCCACCCGATGAGTGGGCGTCGCGCCGGCTGCAACTGCTGCTCTGCGCGGGCTATGTCTTCGGCTGTGCCTGGCGTTCGCTGCTGCCGGTGTTCGATGTGCAGCGCATCGTGCTCGTCGATTCGTGGTGGTCGAGCGTCATCGTCGGCCGTTCGGTAGCGACGTTGGCCGAACTCTGCTTCGTCGCGCAGTGGGCGCTGCTGCTGCGCGATACCGCACATGCCACCGGCAGCCGCGTCGCTGCGACCGTGGCCGGTGCCTTGCTGCCGTTGATCGTCATTGCCGAGACGTGCTCATGGCATGCTGTGCTGACGACGTCGAACCTCGGCCATGCGATAGAAGAATCGCTTTGGGGCCTGTGCGCGGCGTTGATCGCGCTCTGCCTGTTGGCGATCTGGCCGCGGGTCGAGGCGTCACGGCGGCCGCTGCTGGCGTTCTGGTGCGCTGCCGCGGCGGTCTACGTGGCCTACATGTTCGCCGTCGATGTGCCGATGTATTGGGCTCGCTGGGTGGCAGACGAAACGCAGGGCCGGGTCTATCTGAGCCTGTTGGACGGCGCGATCGATGCGTCGTCTCGCTGGACCGTGACCCACCGCTGGGAGGTCTGGAAGACCGAGGTGACCTGGATGACGCTGTACTTCAGTCTGGCCGTGTGGCTGAGCATCGCGCTGGTGCACCTGCCGCGGCTGCACGTGGCGCCGCGGCGACCCGTCTCACGGCGCGCCGAGCTGGCGCGCTGATTTCAACGCGGTCCGGGGGCTCCATGTGAAACCCCCGGACACCATCACATGTGGTCGATCATCACTTGCCCGAACCCCGAGCAGGACACCTGCGTCGCGCCTTCCATCAGGCGCGCAAAGTCGTAGGTGACCTTCTTGCTGGCGATCGATCTCTCCATCGACGAGATGATCAGGTCGGCCGCCTCGGTCCAGCCCATGTGGCGCAGCATCATCTCGGCCGAAAGAATCTCGGAACCCGGGTTGACGTAGTCCTTGCCGGCGTACTTGGGCGCGGTGCCGTGAGTGGCTTCGAACATCGCCACCGAGTCGGACAGGTTGGCACCCGGCGCGATGCCGATGCCACCGACCTGCGCCGCCAGCGCATCCGACACGTAGTCGCCGTTCAGGTTCAGCGTGGCGATCACCGAGTACTCGGCCGGACGCAGCAGGATCTGCTGCAGGAAGGCGTCGGCGATGACGTCCTTGACGATGATGTCCTTGCCGGTCTTCGGGTTCTTGAACTTGCACCACGGGCCACCGTCGATCGGCTGGGCGCCGAACTCCTTCTGCGCCAACGCATAGCCCCAGTCACGGAAGCCGCCTTCGGTGAACTTCATGATGTTGCCCTTGTGGACCAGCGTCATGTTGGGCTTGTCGTTGTCGATCGCGTACTGGATCGCCTTGCGCACCAGGCGCTCGGTGCCTTCGCGGCTGACCGGCTTGATGCCGATGCCCGAGGTGTCGGGGAAGCGGATCTTGGTGACGCCCATTTCCTCGATCAGGAACTTGATCAGCTTCTTGGCCTTGTCACTCTCGGCCTGGTACTCGATGCCAGCGTAGATGTCTTCCGAGTTCTCGCGGAAGATGACCATGTTGGTCTTCTCGGGCTCCTTCACCGGCGAGGGCACACCCTTGAAGTACTGGATCGGACGCAAGCAAACGTAAAGGTCGAGCTCCTGGCGCAGCGCGACGTTCAGCGAGCGGATGCCGCCGCCCACCGGGGTGGTCAGCGGGCCCTTGATCGAGACCACGTACTCCCTGACGACGGCCAGCGTTTCTTCCGGCAGCCAGACATCCGGGCCGTAGATCTTGGTCGACTTCTCGCCGGCATAGACCTCCATCCAGTGAATCTTCTTCTTGCCCCCGTAGGCCTTGGCCACCGCCGCGTCGACCACTTTCAACATCACCGGCGTGATGTCCAGGCCGGTGCCGTCGCCTTCGATGTACGGAATGATCGGCTGGTCGGGCACGTTCAACGAGTAGTCCTTGTTGACCGTGATCTTCTGTCCGCCTTGCGGAACCTTGATGTGCTGGTACATGGTGTGCCTGGGCTGGGGTTTGGGGGCAGGGTTTCCGAGAAGGCGAAATTCTAGGGCCTGTCAACCGAGACGGATCGGTCCACGTTGGCGGCCTGCCCTGCAGGCCCTAAGAAATGGGCGGCAGGCATCTTCAAACTTTCGAAAGGTAATCACATGAACAAGCTCCTGGCTGCCCTGATCGCTGCTGCATTCGCCACCTCCGGCTTCGCCGCTTCGCATGCCGCGAAGGAAATGAAGAAGGAAGAGGCCAAGCCGGCTGCTGCCGCTGCCTCCGCTGCTCCGGCCGCAAAGAAGGACGAGGCGAAGAAGGACGCCAAGCCGGCTGCTGCCGCTGCTCCGGCCGCTCCGGCTGCCCCCGCCAAGAAGGACGAGCCGAAGAAGTAATCGGCTGGCCTGACTCGGATCAGGAACCCAACCCCGATCAGCGCCCGGCACCCGCCGGGCGCTTTGCTTTTGGCTGGCGCTGGCCCTTGTAGCGCAGCCGGCGTGCCTCCTTGGGATCGACTGTCAGCGCGCGGTACAACTCGATGCGGTCGCCGTCGCGCAACACCTGGGACAATGCGCAGCGACGCCCCCAGACGCCGCACTGCACCGCGGCCAGGGCCAGGCCGTGGCGTTGCAGCAGCCCGCTGGCATGGAGCGCATCGCTGACCGTGCTCGCCTCGGGCACGTCGAGCGCCACCAACTCCACCTGCCGCGCCGTCGCGCTGTAGGCCACCTCAACGCGGGCCATGGACTTGCTCGGCGCGCTGCACGAAGGAATCGACCAGCGTGTTGGCCACGCGATCGAACACCGGGCTGATGAGGGTCTCCAGCGCCGCATTGGCGAAGGCGTAGCGCAGATCGAATTCGATGCGGCACGCCGATGCGTCGGCATCGCGGGCGGCGCCGCCTCGGGCCACCGGCACGAACAGCCAGGTGCCTTCGAGTTGGGAGAACGGGCCATCGACCAGCGTCACCCGCACCTCTTGCCCATTGCGGTGGTGGTTGCGCGTGGTGAAGGCGTGGCGCAGGCCGCCCTTGGCCAAGGTCAGCCGTGCCGTCATGCCATCGTCGTGATGCTCGACCACGTCGGCCTGCGCGCACCAGGGCAAGAAGGTCGGATACGCCTGCACTGCCGTCACGAGCTCGTACATCTCGCGCGGCGAGTACCAGAGCAACACGGAGCGCTTGACGTGCTTCATACAATGGTTCGAATTATGTCGATCGCCGAAAACCGCCGTGCTCGCCACGAGTACCACATCGAGGAGACCTACGAAGCCGGCGTGGTGCTCTCGGGCTGGGAGATCAAGGCCATCCGTGCCGGCCAGATCCAGCTCACCGATGGCTACGTGGTGATCCGCGACGGTGAGCTGCACCTGATCGGCTGCCGCATCAACCCGTTGCGCTCGGCGTCGACGCATGTGCTGCCCGAGCCCGACCGCACGAAGAAGCTGCTGATGCACAAGGAAGAGATCAAGCGCCTGATCGGCAAGGTCGAGCAGAAAGGCTTCACGCTGGTGCCGCTGGACCTGCACTTCAAGGGCGGCCATGTGAAGGCGCAGATCGCGCTGGCCAAGGGCAAGGCGCAGCACGACAAGCGCGACACCGAGAAGCAGAAAGATTGGGAACGCGAGAAAGGCCGCCTGATGCGGCACAAGGTCTCAGGCGGCAAGAACGCTTAAGGCTTGCTCGGCGTCCGCGATCAAGTCTTCGACGGCTTCGAGGCCGATGCAAAAGCGCACCAGGGTTCCGCGGTACGGCGGCTTGTCGCGGATCGTCTTCGGGTCGTAAGGCAGGACGAGGCTGACCGGCCCGGCCCAGCTGTAGCCGATGCGAAACAGCTTCAGCGCGTCGACGAAGGCATCGGTCTGTGTGCTGGTGAATCGAGGATCGATTTCCACCGTCACCAAACCCGCCGCCGCGCTGCAATGCGAGGCCCAATGCTCGTGGCCCGGCGACCCTGGCAAGGCCGGGTGCAGCACACGAGCGAATTCCTTGCGTGACTGGCACCAGGCCGCGAAGGCCCGGCCCGCAGCGTCTTGCGCGGCATAGCGCAGCGCCAACGACGGCAGCGAACGCAGCACGAATTCAACGTCGTTGATGCCGACGCCATGGCCAACCCGGCTGCGTGACAGTGCCAGCGTTCGGTACAGCGCGTCGTCGCGACAGGTCACCGCCCCCATCAGTACATCGCCGCCACCGGACGGGTATTTGGTGAGGGCATGAACCGTGACATCCACCCCCAAACCGTCCGCGAGCGCAAACGCATCGAACGCAATGCCGGCGCCCCAGGTGTTGTCGAGCGCGATCACGGCCTGCGGCGCGCGGTCGCGGACCACGCGGATCAGCGAACGCAGATCGGGGAACTCCAGCGTCACCGAGCCGGCGGCTTCGAGCCAGACGAGTTTCGTCTTGGGCGTGATGGCCGCCGCCAGCGACGCTGCATCCATTGCGTCGTAAACCGCATGGCCGATGCCCCAGGCGGCCAACTCGGTGCGCGTGAAGTTCTTGTTCGGCGCGTAGACGTTGTTCGGCAGCAGCACCTGGTCGCCCGACTTCAGCAGCGCGATGTCGACCATCGTCACCGCCGCCAACCCGCTCGAGACGAGCATCGTGTGCGTGCCGCCTTCAAGCGTGGCGATGCGTTCTTCGAGCGTGAAGCTCGTCGGCGTGCCGTGCAGGCCGTAGGTGTAGGCACTGCGGTCGAGCCAGGTGCGAGAGCGCATCGCGGCAACGCTGTCGAAGAAAACCGTCGAGCCCTTGTGCACCGGCACGGCCGGAGAGGCAAAGCCTTCCGGCGGTGTGTACGGGTGATGGATCAGCGCGGTGTTCTTCTTCATAGCACCACGCCTACCAGGTCATGTCCCTCCGCGGCAACGATCTTCGCGCGCGCGAACTCGCCAACCTTCAACTGCTTGCTTGCCTTCTCGGGGGGCAGCAAGCGCACCGTGCCATCGATCTCCGGCGCGTCGGCATAACTGCGCCCCACCCCGCCTTTGCGGCCGAGGGCCGGCGCGCTGTCGATCAGCACCTGCATCGTCGCGCCGACGCGGCGCTGCAAGCGCGCCGACGACGCCGCTTCAGCCGCGGCCATGAAGCGGGCTCTGCGTTCTTCACGCACTTCGATCGGCAGCATGCCGGGCAGCTCGTTGGCTGCAGCGCCCTTGACAGGTGAGTACGCGAAGCAACCCGCCCGGTCGATGCCCGCTTCTTCGACGAATTGCAGCAGGTGTTCGAACTCGGCCTCGGTTTCTCCGGGAAAGCCAGCGATGAAGGTGCTGCGCACGACGAGTTCCGGACAGATCTCGCGCCAGCGCGCCAGCCGCTCGAGGTTCTTCTCGCCGCTGGCCGGACGCTTCATGCGCTTCAACACCTCCGGGTGCGAATGCTGGAACGGCACGTCGAGGTACGGCAGCACACGACCCGAGGCCATCAGCGGCAACACCTCATCGACATGCGGGTATGGATAGACGTAGTGCAGCCGCACCCAAGCGCCATGCGCATCGGCGATGTCACCCAACTTCTCGCACAGATCGAGCATGCGCGTCTTCACCGGCGCGCCGTTCCAGAAACCCGTGCGGTACTTCAGATCGACGCCATACGCGCTCGTGTCCTGGCTGACGACGAGCAGCTCCTTGACGCCTGCCTCGAACAGGCGCTGCGCTTCGTTCAGCACGTCGCCGATCGGCCGCGACACCAGATCACCGCGCATCGACGGGATGATGCAGAAGGTGCAGCGGTGGTTGCAGCCTTCGCTGATCTTGAGGTACGCGTAGTGCTTGGGCGTCAGCTTGATGCCTTGCGCCGGGACCAGGTCGGTGAACGGGTCGTGCGGCTTGGGCAGATGCACATGCACCGCATCCATCACCTCCTGCGTGGCATGCGGTCCGGTGACAGCGAGCACTTTCGGGTGCACTGAACGCACCAGATTGCCGCCATCGTCTCCCGCTTTGGCGCCGAGGCAGCCGGTGACGATGACCTTGCCGTTGGCAGCCAGCGCCTCGCCGATCGCGTCGAGGCTCTCCTTCACCGCATCGTCGATGAAGCCGCAGGTGTTGACGATGACGAGGTCAGCACCCGCGTAGCTCTTGCTCGTCGTGTAGCCCTCGGCGGAGAGCTGGGTGAGGATCAGTTCGGAGTCGGTCAGCGCCTTCGGGCAGCCAAGTGAGACGAAGCCGACCTTGGGTGCGGTGGCTGCAACGGGTTCATTCATGCGCGGGATTGTCCCGCAACCTCACTCCGGCCTTACTTCTTCGGCGGAACGAAGCCCGGAAACAGCGCGCCGGCCGGTCCCACTTGCTGCTGCATCTTCTCGAAGTAGCTCTTCGACTGCTCGAGATAGTTGCCCATCAGGCCCTGCATCGACGCCACCGGGTTGGCCAGCGCCTGCTGCGCCAGCTGCGCCTGCATCTGCGCCGCCGCCTTCAGGTTCTGCTCCAACACCGCGCCCATCGCGCCCTGCATCGCATGGCCGTAGAAGCGGATGATCTGCGACAGCATGTCGGTGGAGAACATCGGCACGCCCCCGCTCTCCTCTTCCAGGATGATCTGCAGCAGGATGCTGCGCGTCAGGTCGGCACTGTCTTTCGCGTCACGCACCTCGAAGTCTTCGCCACTGAGCACCATCTGCTTGACATCGGCCAGCGTGATGTAGCTGCTCGACTGCGTGTCGTATAGGCGCCGGTTCGGGTACTTCTTGAGCACGCGCACGCCGCCGCCCTCGCTGCCGGCGGGCGGTTTGGTGCTGGTGCGACGGGTGGAAGGCATGACAAAACCATTCTAGGAGGGACGCTGCGCACTGATTGTGCGTGGTTTACCCGCTCAAAGGCGTTCGATCACCGCGGGCTGTGGGGGCTCGGCACGCGGCGCAATGCGAATCGCCTGCACGATGCGCGCGATGGCAGCGTGCGCCGCTTCGCGGCTCGACGCATGGACTTGCATCAGCGGCTCGCCAGTGGCGACGCGCGTGCCTACCGACTGGACGTGCGAGAGGCCCACGCGCGCATCGATCGCGTCGCTGGCAATCCGTCGTCCGCCGCCCAGCGCGACAACGGCGAGGCCGATCTCGCGCGCGTCGGTGGCCGCGATCACGCCGTCCTTCGGCGCCGGCAGCGGCAGCACGAAGCGCGCTTTGCGCAGGCCGGCGAAGCGCGGCGAGAGCACGTTGCGCGGCCCGCCCAGCGAGCCCACCATCTGCGCGAAGCGCTCGGCGGCTTGGCCGCTGTCGAGCGCGCGGCGGGCCAGCGCCTGTCCTGCGTCGGCATCGGCGCACAGCCCCGACAGCGCCAGCATCTCGCCGCACAGCGCCAGCGTCACGGCTTCCAGCCGCGATTCGCGCGGCACGCGGCCGGTCAAAAAGTCAATCGCCTCCTGCATTTCGAGCGCATTGCCCGCCGTGCGGCCTAGAACCTGGTTCATGTCGGTGATCAAGGCGCGCGTCGGCAAGCCCGCTCCTGCGGCAACTTGCACGATGCTCTGCGCCAGCTCGCGGGCGGCATCGGTGGTCGTGCAGAAGGCGCCATTGCCGGCCTTCACGTCCATGACGAGGAACTGCAATCCCGCGGCGAGTTTTTTCGACAGGATGCTGGCGGTGATCAACGGTACCGACTCCACGGTCGCGGTGACATCGCGGATCGCGTACAGCCGCCGATCGGCCGGCGCCACGCGCGCGCTGGCGCCGACGATCGCGCAGCCGGCCTCGCGCAGCACCCGTGTCAGCAGCGCACGCGATGGCGCCACGTTGTAGCCGGCCAGGCTCTGCAGCTTGTCGAGCGTGCCGCCGGTGTGGCCGAGGCCGCGGCCCGAAATCATCGGCACGACGCCGCCGCAGGCGGCGACGATCGGCGCCAGCATCAAGCTGACCTTGTCGCCGACACCGCCGGTGGAATGCTTGTCGATCACCGGGCCTGGCAGATGCGCACGTGACCAATCGAGCACCTGGCCCGAGTGCGTCATCGCGCGGGTCAGCAGCGCCGCCTCGGCACGTGTCATGCCGTTGAGCAGGATCGCCATCGCCAGCGCGGCGACCTGGCCTTCGCTCCATGTGCGTGTCACCAGACCGCGCACGAAATCGTCGATCTGCGCTTCGTCGAGCGCGCGCCCGTCACGCTTGGCGCGGATGACTTCCGCCGGTGTCATCGCTCAGTATGCCGATGCCGGCGCCGCGCCAGAGACGCCGCCCGACAAGCACACGCTCGATGTCGCCGAGCAAGCCGCTGGCGCCGAAGCGCAGGCGTTGTGGGGTGGTCGCGTCGGCACCGAGCGTTTGGCGCACCAGCGCGATGTAGTCCGTCGCATCAGCCACCGTTCGGATGCCGCCCGAGGCCTTGAAGCCCACTGCGCGCGGCTGCATCGCGATGCACTCGAGCATCAGCCGCGCCGCTTCGAGCGACGCGCCATGCGCCGTCTTGCCGGTGCTGGTCTTCAGGAAATCGACTCCAGCCGCGAGCCCGATGCGGCTGGCCTGGCGGATCGTCTCGGGCAGCGGCAACTCGCCCGATTCGATGATCAGCTTCAGGCGCTGCTTCGGGCACGCCGCGCGCACGGCACGCACGAGGTCCGCCGCCGCGGCCGCCTCGCCGCCCAGCATCGACCGCCACGGCAGCACAAGATCGACCTCGTCGCCGCCGGCCTCGACGATGGATTGCGTATCGGCCAGCGCCAGGGCGACGTCGAGCGCACCGGCCGGGAAATTGGCCACCGCCGCCACCGCGACGCTGGCCGGCAATGCGGCCCGTGCCTGCGCCACGAAGCGCGGCCAGACGCAGACTGCGGCCACCGGCCCCCAAGGCGTCACCGCGCGGCGGCACAGCGCGTCGATCGCCGCCGCGTCATCGTCGTCGTTCAGGCTCGTCAGGTCGAGGCAGGCAGCGCGAGCTGCGCTGCCTCATCGGGCCTCCACTACCGCCTCACCACGTCGGCAGGTGGAATGAAGTCGGCCGCCTTCAGCGGGCTGCCGGCTGCGATGAAGGCGCGCATCACGTCGGCATCGACGAGGCCCGTGTTGACATGGCCCGGATGGTCCGACAACTTCGGATACCCATCACCGCCACCAGCGCTGAAGTTGTTCAGCGCCAACCGGTACTCGCGCTGCGGCTCGATCGGCTTGCCCTGCACGCGCGCTTCTTTCAGCGCGCCGCCCTCGATCACCATCTGCACGCCGGCGGTCTGCGGAAACCCGCCAGAGCCTGGCGTCATCTTGGCCACCGCTTCGAGGTACTTCAGCAACTCCGCACCGGTCAGGCGGACCAGCGAGAGCTGGTTGCCGAAGGGCTGCACCTTCAGCACATCGCGGTACGTCACCTTGCCTTCGGGCAGCGAGTCGCGCACGCCGCCGGCGTTCATGATCGCCAGGTCGGCGCCGCTGCGGTTCAGCATCGAGCGGGCGATCAAGACGCCGAGGTTCGTCGGCTGCGCACGAACGCGGTTGCGGTCGCCGTCGAACACGCCGACGGTTTCGCCGACAGGCAAGGTCAGCCGCGCCGCGCCGTTGTCCTGAAACGGCTTGAGAAAGTCGCGCACCGCCCCGTCCTCGGCGATCGCCTCGCCGTAGAGTTTGGGCGGCTGACCGGAGACGCGCTGCTTCAAGTTGACCGGCAGCAGCTGGTACTTCACCAGATCCACCTTGCCACCGGCGATGACGAAGTCGGCGCGGCCGACGTACTTGCCCCACTCGTGCGCCTGCACGATCCAGGCGCCGTTCTGGCGATCGGGCGCGCAGGGCTGGCCGGGCACATAGGCGTCGTTGCGCTTGTTCTCGGCGGCCATGCAGACCGGGTTCTGGCTGTGGCCGCCGACGATCAGGTCGAGGCCCTTCACCGCGCGCGCCATCTCCACATCACCCGGCGCATTGACGCCGCTCTTGCCGTCGGTGAAGTGGCCCATGTGCGTGGCGGCAATCACCATGTCGGCCTTGCCGCGCAGCTCCGGGATCAGCTTTGCTGCTTCATCGGCAGGTTTGCGGAACTCGACGTTGACGACGTTCGACTGCAACACCATCTTCGACGTGTCGTCGGTGGTGAGTCCCATGACCGCGATCTTGTAGCCGCCGCGATCGAAGACGCGGTAGGGCTCGAACATGCGCTGGCCGGTGGTCTTGTTGTAGATGTTCGCGGCCAGCAGCGGGAACTTCGACCACTTGATCTGCTTGTCGAGCACGATCAGGGGCTTGTCGAACTCGTGGTTGCCGATCGCCGCGGCGTCGTAGCCGAGCAGGTTCATGCCCTTGAAGTCGGGCTCGGCGTCCTGCAAGTCGCTCTCGGGCACGCCGGTGTTGATGTCACCGCCATCGAGCAGCAAGACCTCGCCGCCGGACGCCTTGACCTCGGCACGGATCTTGTCGATCAGCGTCTTGCGCGCAGCCAGCCCGTACTCGCCGTCGCTGTTGGGCCAGAACCGGCCATGGTGGTCGTTGGTGTGCAGCACCGTCAGTTTCAACGGTGCACGCTGTCCAGGCGTCATCGCGCAACCGGCGAGCAGCGCGGCGAGCGCGAGGGGTGCAAGGGTCTGAAGTTTCATCGTTTCATCCTCGAGAAATTCGTGTCGATCATGCCAAGGCAGGCGCCAACGCTTCCAGCAAGCGCACGGCACTCGCGCCCGCGGCTTGCGCTGCGGCCAGCGTCTGCGCGTGGCTCAAGGGCCCGGCGTCGAGCCCGGCGCCGAGGTTGGTGATCATCGACAACGCCAGCACCTTCATGCCGGCGTGGCGAGCGATGATGGTCTCGGGCACCGTGCTCATGCCGACCGCATCAGCGCCGAGCAGGCGCAGCATGCGGATCTCGGCCGGCGTCTCGAACTGCGGCCCGAGCTGCCACGCATACACGCCCTCATGCAGTGTCTGCCCCATGCGGTGGGCGACATCGTGCGCTGCACGGCGCAAGGCCGGGTCGTAAGCGTCACGCATGTCGACGAAGCGCGACGAGCCCGGCTCGCCATGCAACGGCGTGCGCTGCGGCAGATTCAGGTGGTCGATGAGCAGCATCAGCGAGCCGGTGCCCATCGCGGCGTTCAAGCTGCCGGCCGCGTTGGTCAAGACGAGCGTCTTCACATCGAGTGCCGCGAGCGTGCGCAGCGCGCCCTTCATCGCATCGGCATGGCCATCTTCGTAGGTGTGCTGTCGTCCGGCGAGCACGGCCACTTCCGCGCCGCCAAGGCGGCCAAGGATCAACTGGCCTGCGTGGCCGGCCACACCGACGGCAGGAAACGCCGGCAGGTCGGTGTAGGCGATCGTGGTCGGATCATCCACATGGTCGACAACGCCCTGCCAGCCGGAACCAAGCACGATGCCCAATCGCGGCGTCCGCTGCGGCGCGCGAGCGCGAATCGTTGCGGCGCTGCGCTGGATGTCGTCGGTCAAGGTCATTTCAGATGCTCCGGCCCGAAACTGTGCGGCAGCAGCTCGCCGAGTGTGAATCGAGCGCGCACCTGCTGCACATCAGCCACAACCACCGGTGTGTCGTCACCCGCAAACTCGCGCAGCTTTTGCCTACAGCCGCCGCACGGTGTGACGAGCTGCGCCCCTTCGCCGACGACAACAGCCGCGACGATGCGCTTGCCACCCGCTGCAACCATCGCGGCCACCGCTCCCGCTTCGGCGCACAGGCCCTGCGGATAGGCTGCGTTCTCGACATTGCAGCCGGCGTGGATGCGGCCCTGCTCGTCGAGCACAACGGCACCGACCTTGAAGCGCGAATAAGGCGCATGCGCCTGCTCTCTCACAGCGCGCGCTGCGGCAAGCAGGGCCTCGAGCGAATCCATCAGCGTTCCTTCACGTACGGCACACCCAAGGCCTTCGGCGCATAGGCCTTGCCGATGAACCCGGCGAGCAACACGACCGTCAGGACATATGGCAGCGCCTGGATCGCTTGCACCGGCACCGACACGCCGCCGAGGCTCGCGCCTTGCAGGCGGATCGACAGCGCGTCGAGAAAGCCGAACAGCAGGCAGGCCATGAAGGCGCCGACGGGATGCCACTTGCCGAAGATCATCGCCGCCAGGGCCATGTAGCCGCGCCCTGCCGTCATGTTGGGGATGAACTGCGGGTTCAGCGCCAGCACGAGGTAGCAGCCGGCCAATGCGCTGAGCACGCCGTTGCCGGCGAGCGCCAGGTAGCGCAGGCCGACGACGGACAGGCCCGCAGCATCGACCATCGCCGGGTTCTCGCCGGCAGCGCGCAGGCGCAGGCCCAGGCGTGTGCGGTAGAGCAGCCACCAGACGGCGAAGACAAGCGCGAAGGCGATGTACACGAGCGGAGCGTGGCCGAACAGGCCGGCAAGCACAGGCCCGATCAGCGGCACTTTGGAGATCGCCGCGCCGAGCCCGGCGAACCAAGGCTCCAGCCGCACCGCGTCGGGGATCGGCAGCGTCTGCCCGCCCTGTTTGAACCACGCGATGCCGAGGACGACGGTCAGGCCCGCGGCCGTCATCGTGATCGCCATCCCCATCACGACCTGGTCGCCGCGGTGGCTGACACAGCCGTAGCCGTGAAGCATCGACAAGGCGAGGCCGACGGCGATGGCAGCGAGCAGCGCCAGCGGCAACGAGCCTGTCATCACGCCGGCGCTGGCGGCCGCAAACGCGGTGGCCAGCATCTTGCCCTCAAGGCCGAGGTCGATCACGCCGGCCCGTTCGCTCAGCGTGCCGGCCAGCGCGCACAGGATCAATGGCGTGGCCATGCGCAGCGTCGAGGCCAGCACCGTGCCCAGGGTGAGCGCGATGTCATCCATGCGTGGCCTCCGCCGAGAGCCGCGGAGCCGGCCGAAGCGCAAACCACAGGCGCGCCAGCCAGGGCGCCGCCACCTGCGCCATGGCACCGGCGAACAGGACGATCAGCCCCTGCAGCGTGAACACCATGTCACGCGAGAAGCCCTGGATCTCGAATGCCAGCTCGGCGCCGCCCTGGTACAGCGCACCGAACAGCAGCGCTGAGAGCGCAATGCCGAACGGATGGTTGCGGCCGATCAGCGACACCGCGATACCGGCAAAGCCCGCACCGGCCACGAAATCGGCGATCAGGCGGTTGTGAACGCCGCCGATCTCGTTGATGCCCACCAGCGCCGCCAGCGCGCCCGAGATCGCCATCGCGACGACGATCAGTGATTTGGGTTGAATGCCCGCATAGAGCGCGGCCTGCGGGGCGTTGCCGACGGCGCGCAGTGCGTAGCCAAGCTGCGTGCGCCAGAGCAGCAATTGCACGCCGATCAGCGCAGCCACGGCCAGCAGCATGCTTGCATTGAGCGGCGTACGCGGCCACTCGATGCCCAGGCCCGCCAGCACCGTGTGCATGCCCGGCACTTGCGCCGCGGCGCCGAAAGCGCGCGTTTCCGGGGACATGTTGCCGGGCTCTTTCAGCACGCCGACGAGCAGGTAGATCAGCAGCGACGAAGCGATGAAGTTGAACATGATCGTCGTGATGACGATGTGGCTGCCGCGCCAGGCCTGCAGCGCACCGGGGATCGCCGCCCACAGGACACCGAAGGCCATCGCGGTGAGCACCATCGCCGGCAGCACGAGCCACGCCGGCGCTGTGGGCCCAAGCGCGAGCGCCGCCAAGCCGGTGCCCAGCCCGCCCATGATGGCCTGCCCTTCGGCACCGATGTTGAACAGGCCACAGTGGTAGGCCACCGCGACCGCCAGGCCAGTGAAGACGAAGGTCGTTGCGTAGTACAGCGTGTAGCTGAGCCCGGTCGCACTGCCGAACGCCCCCTTGATCAGCAATGTCAGCACCTGCCACGGGCTCTGGCCGATGGCGACGAGCACGACAGCAGACACTGCAAATGCGAGCGCCAGGTTGAACAGCGGCAGAACGACGAGGTCGATCCAGCGCGGGATCTCGACAGGTGTCTGAGAACTCATGCTGCTTTCGCGTGTCCCGCGCCACCCATCAGCCGCCCCAGCTCGGCCTCGCTGCAGCGCTCGATCGGCAGCTCGCCGACGATGCGGCCGCGGTCCATGACGAGCACGCGGTCGGCAAGCGCCAGCACCTCGTCGAGTTCGGACGACACCAACAGCACCGCGCCACCGGCGTCGCGCATCGCGCGCAGGCGGCCGTGGATGAACTCGATGGCGCCGATATCGACTCCGCGCGTCGGCTGGCCCACCAGCAGGACGCTCGGCTCGGGCGCGGCTTCGCGCGCCAGCACGAGCTTCTGCTGGTTGCCCCCGGAGAATTTCGACGAGCGCAAGTCACAGGCGCGCGGCCGCACGTCGTACTTCTCCATCATCTGCGCGCAGTCGTCGCGCATCGTCTTCGGTTTGAGCCAGCCTCCAGCGCTGTAGCGCGGGCGCTGCTGGTAGCCGAGCACCGCCGACTCCCAGGCATCGAAGGACATCACCAGGCCGCGCTTGTGGCGGTCTTCCGGCACATGGGCGATGCGCAGTTCGCGCGCGCGCGCCGGCGTGAGCCAGTGCGACGGCGTGAAGGATTCGGTGCCGATCTGAAGGCTGCCTGATTGCGGTACCAGCAAACCCGCGAGCGCATCGAGCAGTTCGCTCTGGCCATTGCCCGAAACACCGGCGATGCCGACGATCTCCCCGGCGCGCAGATCGACGGAGACGCTGTCCAGGCGCGGCACGCCCAGCGCGTCGCGCCAGGCCAGGGCATTGGCGCGCAGCAGCGCCTCGCCAGGCACGGCGCGCGGCGCACCGGCGACGCGACCCAGTTGCACGTGGCGGCCGACCATGGCCTCGGCCAGGGCGTCGATCGAGGTGTCGGCGATCGGCGTGTCGAGCACCACCGCGCCCTGGCGCATCACCGTGACCTGGTCGCACAGCGCCATGATCTCTTTGAGCTTGTGCGTGATCAGCAGGATCGTCGTGCCTCGTTCGCGCAAGGCGCGCAGCACGACGAACAGCTGCTCCGTTTCGTGCGGCGTCAGCACGGCGGTCGGCTCGTCGAGGATCAGGATGCGTGCGCCGCGGTACAGGGCCTTGAGAATTTCCAGGCGCTGGCGTTCGCCCACAGGCAAGTCGGCCACCACCGTGTCGAGATCGACGACGAGGCCGGTGCCCTGCATCAGCGCGTCGAGCTTGGCACGCACCTCGGTGCGCGCTGCCGGCAAATGCCACGACGGCTCGGCGCCGAGCATGATGTTGTCGAGCGCCGTGAAGGTGTCGACCAGCATGAAGTGCTGATGCACCATGCCGATCCCCAGCGCGATCGCATCGTGCGAATTGCGGATCTGTGCCGGCTGGCCTTCGATCTCGATCGTGCCGCTGTCGGCCGTGTAGAACCCGTACAGGATCGACATCAGCGTGCTCTTGCCGGCGCCGTTTTCGCCGACGATGCCATGCACCGTTGCGGCGCTCACCGTCAGATCGACGGCGCGGTTGGCATGCACCGCGGCAAAGCGCTTGTCGATCGCCCGCATCGCTACTGCGGGAGGAATCGGAATCTCCTTCACCGCAGAGGCGCAGAGGGCGCAGAGGTCCGCAGAGAAGACAAAGACTTCAAAGAAGTTCCTCTGCGATCCTCTGCGTTCTCTGCGCCTCTGCGGTGAATGAAACTGTTTTCAAGCTACGAACACTTGTTCGCCGACATGTAGTCCACCACCTTGATCTTGCCGCTGATGATGTCGGCCTTGGCCGCATCGACCTTGGCTTTCATGTCGGCGCTGACCAGCTTCTCGTTGTTCTTGTCGATCGCGTAGTCGACGCCCCCTTCCTTCAAGCCCAGCGACGTGACGCCGGGCTTGTGCTTCTTGAAGCTCGCCGCCACCGCGACGTCCACCCGTTTGACCATCGACGTCAGCATCGTGCCGGGCTGGATGTGGTTCTGGTTGCTGTCCACACCAATGGCCAGCTTGCCCGCGTCCTTGGCCGCCTGGTAGACGCCGATGCCGGTGCCGCCCGCTGCTGCGAAGACCACATCGGCGCCTTTGCTGAACTGCGCCTTGGCCAGCTCGCTGCCCCGCGCCGGGTCGTTCCACGCGCTCGGTGTCGTGCCGGTCATGTTGGCCTGCACGTCGACTTTCGGGTTGGCGTACTTCGCGCCCTGCTCGAAGCCGCACTGGAACTTGCGGATCAGCGGCACGTCCATGCCACCGACGAAGCCGACCTTGCCGGTCTTGCTGGCCATCGCCGCCATCATGCCGACGAGGAAGCTGCCCTCGTGCTCGCGGAAAACCACCGACTCGACGTTGGGCAGATCGACCACAAAGTCGATGATCGTGAAGTTGAGCTTCGGAAACTCCTTGGCCACCTTCTCGATCGGCGAGCCCATCGAGAAGCCGACACCGACGATCGGGTTGGCGCCGCGTTCGGCCATGCGCCGCATCGCCTGCTCGCGCTGCGTCGGGTTGCTGATCTCGAACTCGAGGTAGGGCTTGCCCGATTCCTTCTTCCAGGCCTCGGCGCCGTTGAACGCGGCTTCGTTGAACGACTTGTCGAACTTGCCGCCCATGTCGAAGATGACGGCGGGTTGCGATTGCGCGAGCGCACCGGTGGCGGCACAGACGCAGGTCATGGCAAGAGCGAGGCGATGCAGTTTCATGAGGAGGCCCATCCTGAGTGAAGACAAGGGATTCAAGCGCAGCAGGATAGCAAGCGCCGGGCCTGATCCTCCCCAGGGCGTGCACTAGGATCGACGGGCCCATGAACACGCCAACCGATGTCAGAGCCCTGCCCAAGGTGCTGCTGCACGAGCATCTCGACGGCAGCCTGCGGGTGGCGACGTTGTTCGAGCTGCTGCACGCCCGGGGCCTGAACTGCCCGGCGCCCGACCCGCAAGCCCTCGGCCGATGGTTCGACGAGCGCGCCCACGCCGGCAGCCTGGTCGACTATCTGCGCGGATTCGATCTCACCGTCGCCGCCATGGCCACACCGGCCGGCCTCGAGCGCGTGGCCTTCGAAGCGGCCGAAGACGCACGCGCCGACGGCTGCGCGCTGGCGGAGTTCCGCATCGCCCCGCTGCTGTTCGAGGCCCACGGCGTCTCGGGCGAGGCGGCCATCGAGGCGCTGCTGGCCGGCCTGCGCCGCAGTGCCCTGCCGTGCGGGCTGATCGTCTGCGCCATGCGCCACCTGCCGCCGGACGAGACGCTGCGCGCGGCGCGGCTGGCGCTGCGTTACCTTGGCCAAGGCGTGGTGGCCTTTGATTTGGCCGGCGCCGAGTTCGGGCACCCGCCGGGCGATCATGCCTTGGCGCTGCAGACCGCCCGCGACGGCGGTCTGGCGTTGACGGTGCATGCCGGTGAGGCCGATGCGGCCGGCCGCGTCGTCGAGGCGCTGCGCCTGGGCGCATCACGCATCGGCCACGGCATCCGCCTGGCCGACGCGCTGCACGATCCGCAGCAGCGCGGTCTGGTCGACGAGGTGATCGAGCGTGGCGTCCACCTCGAGGTCTGCCCGACGAGCAACGTCCACACCGGCGCCGCAGCGTCGATCGGCACGCACCCGATCACCGCTTTGTGGCGTGCCGGCGTGTCGCTGGGCGTGAACACCGACAACCGCCTGATGTCGCGCATCACCCTGAGCAGCGAATGGACCGCATTGCTCGAACAGACGACGCTGACGCTGCACGACCTGGTGCGCATGCAACTCGACGCGGCGCGGCACAGCTTCCTGCCGCCCACGACGCGCGACGCCACGGTTGGCGCCATCGAGTCCTGGGCGGCGGCCCTGCCGCAGGCTCAGGGCGCGTCGTCGACGTAGAGCCAGCGCCCGTCGATCCGCTCGAAGCGGCTCGTCACGTGCATGCGGTCGGCCCTCCCGCCGGTCTTGCTGCGGGCCACAAACTCCACCGTGGCGTGGTTATCGTCCACCGCCCCATGGCGCCGCACTTCGAGGCCGATCCACGTCAACCCAGGTGGCGGCGGCGCCAGCATGGACGGGCGCGTGCGCGGATGCCAAGTGTCGAGCAGGTACTGCTCCAGGCCGAACACATGCGCCATGTAGCGGGATCGCATCAGCGCCGGCGCGCTCGGCGCCATCCCGCGTTCTTCGCCATCGTGCCAACGGCCGCAGCAGGTTTCGTACGGTGCGCTCGTGCCGCAGGGACAGGGCGGCACCGCGGCGGCATCGCGACCCTTCACTGCGCCTCGATCTTGGCCTCGCGGATCGCCTTCTCCCACTTCGCCGTCTCGACCTTGTTGCGCTGCGCCAGCGCGGCGGGCGTGCCCGGCTCGACGGCGAAGCCGTTGGGCGCGAACTTGTCCTGGATGTCCTTGCTCGCGGCCGCGGCATTGATCGCCTGGTTGAGCTTGGCGATCACCTCCGGCGGCGTGCCCGCGGGTGCGAAGACCGCGAAGTACGCGATCAGTTCGTAGTCCTTCAGGCCCAGCGCCTCGTTGACCGATGGCAGGTCGGGCACGGCGGCGGCGCGCTGCATCGATGTCACAGCCAGGCCGCGGATCTTGCCGGCCTTGTGCTGCGGCACGGTGACCGCGAAGTCGGCGCTGAACATCATCACCTGTCCGCCGATCAGATCGGTCATCGCTGCCGGGCCGCTCTTGTACGGGATCGGGTTCATCTTGATGCCGGCCATGCCCGCCAGCATCTCCGACGACACCTGCTGCGACGTGCTGGCGTAGGCGAAGCTCACCTGGCCGGGCTTGGCCTTGGCCAGTTCGACGAACTCCTTCAACGTCTTTGCAGGAACGTCGTTGTTGACGGCGATCATCAACGGCACCGAGCCGATGTAGCCCACCGGCGCAAAGGCCGTGTCCTGGTCGTAGGGCAGCTTCTTCATCAGGTACTTCAGCGCCGCGTTGGTGCTGTTGGTGCCGATGAGGATGGTGTAGCCGTCGGCCGGCGACTTGGCCACGACGTCGGCGCCCAGCATGCCGTTGGCGCCGGGCTTGTTGTCGACGACGATCGGTTGGCCGAGCGTGGCCGACATCTTCTCGGCGAAGGCGCGGCCGATCTGGTCGGTGGCGCTGCCGGCGGCGAAGGGCACGACCGCGCGGATCGGCTTGTCCGGCCAGGCCTGGGCGAAGGCGCCGCTGTTGCACAGCAGCGCAATGGTGGTGAGAGCGAGGCGGCGCGAGAGAGCGGTCGTCACGGATGTCATCAGGGAGGTCTCCATGGTTTGATTGGGGTCAGTCAGGGGTGATTGTCACGTCCAGAATCGCAGCGCTCAGGGTCTTGCCGTGCGCGTCCAGTGCCAGCGAGCGCGTGACGCCGCCGCCGAGCGCCTCGTGCATCACGAAGTGCAACGCGCCCAGATGCGGCAGCGCGTGGCGTTGCACCGGGCCTTGCACCGTGCCGCGGAAATGCTCTCGCACGCGCTCGGCGGTCAGCACGCGCTCCAGCAGTGGGTAGTGCACCGGGTCGCGGGCGATGACGCTCAGCGTGGCCAGGTTGCCCTTGTCGCCGGAGCGGGCGATGGCGATGTCTTGCAGCTTCATCTCAAAGTTCCATCACCGTCACGGCCGTGCGCGCCGCCTCGCGCGGCACCAGCGCTGACGCCGCCGCAATGACTTCGCGCACCGATTGCGTCACGCCGCCACCACCCGCCGGACCGTTCAGGTACAGCGCCTCGACCTCCTGCCCGACGAGTTCGGCCTGCTCTCGCGTGACACAGCGCACCGCCAGGCGCAGCCTGACCTCATAGGCCGTGCGATCGCCACCCAGGTGCGGGCCATGCATCGCGTCGACGCCGATCAGCTCGCTGCGCCGTTCCATCGCGTCCAGGCCGCGCGCGCGCAGCCGGTGCATCAGCACCTGTTGCGCCAAGGCGCCGCGCTCGCGAGCACCCGGGCCGGCGTACGAGATTTGTCCTTCGCCGATCCAGCCGTCGCGATAGCCCAGCGTCGCCTTGAGCAACGGCGGCCGCGCGCTTCCGCCTGCACCGCTCACGCTGACCCGGTTGGGCCCCTGCTCCTGCAGGCGAACCTGCGAGAAATCGGCCACGACGTCAGGTTGCAGGTAGCGCGCCGGGTCCTCGATCTCGTAGAGCAGCTGCGCGGTGCAGGTCAGCCGGTCGACGCGGCCGCCGCTGCCGGCCAGCTTGGTGATGACCGCGCTGCCGTCGGGCTGGACCTCGGCCAGTGGAAAGCCGACGTCGTGCAGGTCGGGCACGTCGAAGTGGCCGGGATCGGCGATGTAGCCGCCGCTGACCTGCGCCGCACACTCCAGCAGGTGCCCCACCAGCACGCCCCGGCCGAGCTGCGGCCAGTCGTCGGCGCGCCAGCCGAAGCGATGCATCAGCGGCGCGAGGAACAGCGCCGGGTCGGCGACCCGGCCGGTGATGACGACATCGGCGCCGCTGGCCAGTGCCGGCAGCAAGGCATCGGCGCCGAGGTAGGCGTTGGCCGAAATCAGGCGCTCACCGAGGTCGGACGCGCGCTGCGGGCTGCCCTGCAGCGCCACGTCGTGTGCGCGCACCCAGCCCAGCACGTCGTCGCCGCAGACGACGGCCACGCGCAGGCGTGGCAGACCGAGCTCACGCGCCACCGCCAACACGGCGGCACCGGCTGCAACCGGGTTCGCGGCCCCCATGTTGCTGATGATCGTGACGCCGCCACGCACACACGCCGGCAAGACTGCGCGCAGGCGCGCTTCGAGCAGCGGGTCGTAGCCGTGGTCGGGATCGCGGAGGCGCCGCAATTGGGCCAGCGCAATCGTGCGCTCGGCCAGGCACTCGAAGACGAGCGCATCGAGTTCACCCCGCTCGGCGAGCGCTTGAGCAGGGTCGATGCGGTCACCGGCATAGCCCGCGCCCGCGCCGATGCGAAATGGTTTCATGGGGCGCGAGCATGGCAGTGTCGCCAGGTCGCGGCAAGAAAAAGCACCTCGCCCATCCTTTGAATGAGCGCCAAGTGTTTGTTTTCTCTACCGAATTCGGCGTGCGTACCGGCGGCGTGTTCGCCAGGGTTGTTTCACCGGCTACCGGAGCCGCGTACAGGATCGCGTTGAGCACGTTCAGGTTGCTCATGCTGACGTTGCGTCGCTGCGTGGGCAGGTAATGCTCGATGCGAGCGAACTGTTCTGCGGTGATCTCCATCGCCGCAGTGGCGCTCGCTATGAGCCATGAGCGCCGGTAGTGTTGACAAGCCCTAGACGATCGCTGCCGGATGGGGCGAGTGATTGCCGATTTGGTCACCGGCCGCAAGCCGGACATCGATCCGGACGGGTTCGGCATCGAACGCTATCGCGCGGCGACGCGTCCGCAATGGCAGCCGCGCCTGGCCAATGAGAGCGGCCTGAGGTTGCGTGGTGCGCAGGCCGGCGCGCATTGAGATCGGTAGCGAAGTCGAGTTGTGAGACCTCCGCGTGACGGGGTCGTGTGTCCTCGACGGCAGCGGGGTCGAATGGCGTCGTGGCGAAAGGTCGTCGGCGCGCGCTCGGCATTTGTGTTTGTTGAGCCGCGCCGATCCAGCATGACGTCTCGATCCGGACACCCGCGCAAGCGCAAGCTGCCGAACTGAGGCCGAACCCGGATTTCGACTGGCGCACCGGGGCGATTGCGCACAACAATGACGACCGAGATCAACAGGAGAACAACGCGATGGCTGCGACGACCGCCGCCCTGGGTTCCGATGGCGTGGCCCTGCGCGCGATGACCACCGCCGATCTGCCCGCCGCCCACGCGCTGACCGACGAGTTGCGCTGGCCGCACCGCCCGGCTGACTGGGAACAGGCCTTCCGTCACGCCGAAGGCCTTGTCGCCGAGCGCGACGGCCAGATCGTCGGCACTGGGCTGCGCATGCGTTGGGGGCCCCAGCACGCAGCGATCGGCCTCATCGTCGTCGCCCCTGCCTGCCAAGGCCGGCGCATCGGCCATCGCTTGATGACCGCGCTATTGGAAGGCCTGGAGGGCCGCAGCGTGCTGCTGCACGCCACCAGCGAAGGCCGCGGCCTCTATGAACGGCTGGGGTTCGTGCGCACGGGCGAGATCCGTCAGCACCAGGGCGTGGCCCAGCCGGCGCCGCTGATCGCACTGGGCCCCGAGCGGCGCCTGCGTCCCGCCACCGAAGCCGACCTGGAGACGCTGCGCGCGCTGGACACTGCGGCGCGCGGCATGCCGCGGCCGGCGCTGATCGACGAGCTGTTCCGTGACGCGGACGCCACGGTGGTGCTGGACGAGGCCGGCCGCGCGCGCGGCTTCGCGATGCTGCGCCGCTTCGGGCGTGGCCACGCCATCGGCCCGGTGGTGGCGCCCGAGGCCGAAGGCGCGCAGGCGCTGATCTCGCACCTGATCGGGCTGAACGCAGGCCGCTTCACGCGCATCGACATCGACTTCGACAGCGGCCTCGGCGAGTGGCTGGAAAGCCTGGGCCTGCTGCGCGCGGACGCGCCCACGACGATGGTGCGCGGTGCGCCGCTGGCGCATGACGCCAACGCCAGTCTCTACGCCATCGTCACCCAGGCGCTGTGCTGATGCGTCCGGTCTTCGTCTACAAGGCCGACGGGCAGCGCGGCCGGCAGTGGGCCGAAATCTTCCGCCGCGAGGCGCCGGAGATCGACTTCCGGCTCTGGCCCGACATCGGCGATGCGCACGACGTGCGCTACCTTGCCGCCTGGGTTCCGCCGCCCGACCTGGATACGCAGTTCCCGAACCTGGAGCTGCTGTTCTCCACCGGCGCCGGCGTCGACCAGTTCGACTTCGCCGTGCTGCCGCCTCAGCTGACCGTGGTGCGCATGGTGGAACCCGGCATCGTGCAGGGAATGGTGGAGTACGTCACGCACGCCGTGCTCGACCTGCACCGCGACATGCCGGCCTACCGGCGCGCGCAGCAACGCCGGCAGTGGCAGCCCCTGCAAGTGCGCACGGCGGCCGAGTGCAGCGTGGGCGTGCTGGGCCTGGGCTCGCTCGGGCAGGCGGTTCTGGCGCAGCTGGTAGCGCTCGGCTTCGACGCCGCCGGCTGGAGCCGATCGCATCACGACGTACCCGGTGTGCGCTGCCATGCCGGTGAAGGCGAGTTGGACGCCTTTCTCGCGCGCACGCAGATCCTCGTATGCCTCCTGCCGTTGACCGATGCCACGCGTGGCATGTTGAACGCGACACTGTTCGCCAAGCTGCCGCGCGGTGCGAGCCTGGTGCACGTGGGCCGCGGGCCGCAGCTCGCCGCCGCCGACCTGCTGCGCGCGCTCGACGCAGGCCAGCTCGCCGAGGCCGTGCTCGACGTCACCGACCCCGAGCCGCTGCCCGAAGCCGACCCGCTCTGGTCGCACCCGCGTGTGCACATCACGCCGCACATCGCCAGCATGACGCAGCCGTACACGGCCGCGCGCGTCGTCATCGACAACCTGTGCCGCCATGAACGTGGCGAGCCGCTGGTGGGCCTGGTCGATCGTGCCAGAGGCTACTGAGCCGCCGTCATCGCGCAGCGCACCAACCCGACGTCGTTCTGAGGAAGGGTCGCTTGAGGCGATCTCGGCTCGCAGGCCTGCACGTGCCGCGCGCATGCGCATCAGACGGCCGTGGGTCAGCGCCGGGCGCTTCGGCCCACGCCGCGCCGTGTTGCCGGCGCTACCGGCTGCAGGTCCCAAGGCGCGATGTCGCCGCCAAAGCGCTCGGCCAGGAAGTCGATCAGCAACTTGAGTGGCTGGGGCTGGTGCTGACGGGACAGGTACACCGCGTGGATGCCCAGCGGTTCAGGTTCGTAGTCCGGCAACAGACGCACCAGCGCACCCCGCGTGAGCTCGTCGCCGACGAAGTAGGTGGGCAGCATCGCGATGCCGGCGCCGGCCAGCGCCGCCTGGCGCAGCACGGCAGTCTCGTTCCCCGACAGCGAACCCTTGACGTCAAGGGTCGTCAACCGGCCGTCGCGGCGGAGCCGGTACTGGGCGCGGGCGCCAAACGCGTGCGTGATGCAGTCATGCGTCTTGAGGTCTTCCGGGCGCTCGGGCCGGCCGCGTCGCTTCAGGTAGACCGGTGACGCACAAAGCACCGAGCGGCAGCTCGCGAGCCGACGCGCCACGACGCCATCGTCCAGGCGATTGGTGATGCGAATGGCCAGGTCGATGCGTTCGCCGACCAAGTCCACCGCCCGGTCCACGGTCAGGAGTTCAACCTCGATGCGCGGATGCTGCCGCTGAAAATCCACGACTGCCTGCGTGAGGCACGACAGCGCGAACGACAGGCTGGTGGTGATGCGCAGCTTGCCCGTGGGCTCGGTCCTGCGCGCGCCGGCCACGGCTTGCAGGTCGGCGGCCAGCTCGAGCATCTGGCGCAGGCGCGGCAGTGCCTCCAGCCCCGCCTCGCTCAGGCTCACGCGGCGGGTCGTGCGATGCAGCAGCCGCGCACCCAGCCACCGCTCCAGCCCTTCGAGATGGCGGCTGATCATCGCGCGCGAAAGGTCCAGCGCTTCAGCGGCGCCGGTCAGGCTGCCGCGGTCGGCGATCTCGATAAACGATCGGATGGCGCTCAGCTGGTCCATTAATTTGCTCGAATGAGTTGACAATCATTTGATCGATATGAAGTTTATCTTCAGCTATCGAGTCAATACAGTGACGCCATCGACAACCAACCCCCTCGATGGAGCACTCGATGAAGACGTTCAAGACCTTGTCCCTGGCCCTCCTGCCCGCAGCGATGACGCTGGGTGTCGTCGCCGCCGATGCCGCGGCGCAACCGGCTGCGCCGCTGACCGTGCAGGTCTACAACGCGGACGGCGCGAGCTTCCACGTCAACGCCGTGCTGGTGGCCGGCAAGACCGATGCGGTGCTGCTCGACACCGGCTTCACGCGCGCCGACGCACTGCGCATTGCCGCGATGGTGCTGGACAGCAAGAAGACGCTGAAGACGGTCTACATCAGCCAGGCCGATCCCGACTACTACTTCGGCATCGAGGTCATCAGGCAGTACTTCCCGGACGCCAAGGTCGTGACCACGGCCCCCACGCTGAAGAAGATCGAGGCGACGCTGGCCACCAAGCTGCAGGTCTGGGGCCCGCGCATGGGCGTGAACGCGCCGAAGAACGTGCCGCTGCCCGAGGTGCTGCCTGGCAACACGATCACGCTGGAAGACCAGACTCTGGAGATCCGTGGGCTGGACGACAGCCTGCCTCACCGCAGCTACGTGTGGATCCCGTCGATCAAGACGATTGCCGGTGGCGTGAACGTGTACGCCGGGCTGCACCTGTGGACGGCCGATGCGCAGAGCGTGCAAGAACGCGCCGACTGGGCGAAGAAGCTCGGCACGATGGCCGCGCTGAACCCCGTGACCGTGATCCCCGGCCACAGCCAGCCGGGCCAGAAGCAGGACGCCTCGCAGCTCGCCTGGAGCCAGGCCTACCTGGTGCGCTATGAGCAGGAACTGCCCAAGGCGGCCAACAGCGGCGCGCTGATCGACGCAATGAAGAAGGCCTACCCCGAAGCGGGCCTGGGCATCGCGCTGGAGATCGGCGCCAAGGTCAACAAGGGCGAGATGAAGTGGTGAGTGGCCATCCTTCTCTTTCTCACGGTCGCTGACCCGCACGCATCACTCTGTCCATCGAAGGAAGCCATGTCGACTCCGACGCTCCACTACATCCACGACCCGCTCTGCGGCTGGTGCTACGGTGCCGCACCGCTGGTCCGGGTGGCCCGCGACACGGTTCGCGTGCAGGCGCACGGAGGCGGCATGATGGCCGGCGCCGCACGCCGCGCCGTCACCCCCGAGTTGCGCCAGTTCGTGATGACGCACGACCGCCGCATCGCCCAGGCCAGCGGCCAGCCCTTCGGGCAGGCCTATTTCGAAGGCCTGCTGCGTGACCATGGCGCGGTGCTGGACTCGGAACCGCCCATCACCGCCGTGCTGGCCGCGGACGAACTGGCCGGCGCCGGACTGGACATGCTGGCGCGCTTGCAGCAGGCGCACTACGTCGAGGGCCGTCGCATCGCCGAGCTCGCCGTGCTCAAGGAGCTGGCCGCGGAGCTCGGGCTGGACGCCGACGACTTCGGCAGCGCATACGACAAGCTGCAAGGCGCAGCGACGCAGGCTCACATCGAACAGAGCCGGGCGCTGCTGGCGCGCATCGGTGGCCACGGCTTCCCCACCTTCGCGCTGGAGCGCGACGGCCGCTTCACGATCGTGGACATCAGCCCCTACCTCGGCCAGCCGGACGCCTGGCGCACCTGGCTGACGCACCAGGTGGGTGGCGTCACTGCGGCGACGACGGGCGACACGCCACTGGTCTGCGGCGTCGATGGCTGTGCGCCCTGAACTCGGCGGGTGACATGAACCACGCCCACCTTCGCCAAGTCCTGGTTCACCTGCGGACCGGGCAATGGACCGAGGCGCACAACCTCGTGCAGCAGGACGACTCGCCCTTGGCGGTAGCGCCACATGCACGGTCAGGATGGCGCTCGGTTTGAGGCAACCCCGTCGATGATCGCGGCCCTCAGACGCGATGGGGCTGCGCCGCGATGAGATGGAGCGGTTACGTGCGCCTGCCGGATGACTGGCGCAGGACGATCCGGCTGGTGAACTTCTCGATCCCGATGTCTTCCTGCAGCAGTCGCTCCATCAGCTCCTGAAAATGGCCGACATTCGGCGCCACGATCTTCAACAGGTAGTCGTAACCGCCACTGACGTTGTACCAATCCACGATTTCGTGGTGCCGATCAGCGGCCTCTTCGAACTTGCGGAAGTCGGCAGGCCGATGACTGCCGATCGTCACTTCGGAAAACACGCTCACGCAATTGCCCAGCTTCTCCAGCGCGATGTCAGCGCCATAGCCGCGGATCACGCCGATCTCCTGCAGCCGCTTCGTGCGCACGAGGCACGGGCTCTGGCTCAGACCCACGGCGTCGGCCAGCTCGACGTTCGAGCAGCGCCCCTCGCGCTCGAGGTGCGCGAGGATCTTGAGGTCGAAGCGGTCAAGGGACACTGCCGGGCTCATGGATGAATGATAGTGCCGCAGGTCGAGCGCAATCGATCCGATCAGGCCGTGCGCGATTCGCAGAGAGCTTCGCTGAGCGATTCGTCAAGCGCCTGGATGACAAGGCCGGCCTGGTCCGCCGACAGCACCAACGGCGGCCGGATCTTGAGCACGTTGTGCCCCATCGCACAGGCGCTGATCAGCACGCCCTTGTCGCGCATCCGATTGACCACCTGGCTCGTGAGCTCGCGATCCGGGGCTCGCGATGCGCGATCGCAGACGAGTTCGACTCCGACAAAGAGCCCTGCGCCACGCACATCGCCGATGGCCTCGTGCCGGCCGGCCAGCGCGGCGATGCCGTCGTGCAGAACCTTGCCCACCTTGGCGGCATGCTGCACCAGCCGGTCGCGCTCGATCGTGTGCAGCACCGCCAGCGCCGCCACACACGAGACGGTGTTGCCCGCAAAGGTGTTGAAGTAGCGCGAGGTCTTCCCGAACTCCGCCAGGGCGTCGGCGGTCGCCAGCAATCCCGCGATCGGTTGGCCATTGCCCATCGGCTTGCCCATCGTCACGATGTCGGGCAGGACACCATGGCGCTGAAAGCCCCACAGGTGTTCGCCGGTGCGGCCGAAACCGGGTTGCACTTCGTCGGCAATGAACAGGCCGCCCGCCCGCTTGATGGCCTCGACCGCGCCCTTCAGGAAGCCTGCCGGCCCGGGGAGGATGCCGTCGCTGGTGAACAGTGAATCGACGATCAGCATGGCCGGCTTGATGCCGTGGCGCTGCAGGTCGGCAATGGCCGCCTCGACGTCGCGCGTGAAGCGCTGGACCCAGGTCAGCGCCCTCTGCGTGGTACAGGCGCGGTGCGGGTACCAGGCGCACATGCTCGCCCAGATCGACAGTCACGCCCAGCGAGGGCGAAAACTTCGAGACGGTGTCGGTGATGCCGTGATACGCGGTGTCGGTCACGATCACGCCGGTGCCACCGGTGCGCACCTTCGCGATGCGATAGGCGAGGTCGTTGGCCTCGCTGCCCGTGCAGGTCAACATCAGGTGGGCCAGTTGGGTCTCCGGCACGCTGGCGAGCAGGCGCTCTGCCAGTTCGAGGATCGAGTCGTGCAGGTAGCGCGTATTGGTGGCCAGTGTCTGCACCTGTTGGCAGATCGCCTCGGTCACCGCCGGGTGGCAATGCCCGAGCGAGGTGACGTTGTTGTAGGCGTCGAGATAGCGGCGCCCCTGCGGGTCGATCAGCCAGGCGCCCTCGCCGCGCACGATGTGCAGCGGCCGCTCGTACATCAGGCGGTAGGCCGGGCCGAGCAAGGCGTCGCGGCGCGCGATCATCGCGGCGGTGGCCGGGCTCACGTCGGCGCGGCCGGGGATGTAGGCGTTGACCATGTTGAGGTCGGTCGTGCTCTTCATTAAATGGACTCCAGTGTGTACGCCGGCCAGCAGCCGGTCGCGTGCTGTATTGCGGGACAGGTCGGCCATCTGGGACAGGGCCTCCCACGCGGCGGGGTTGTGTCGCATGATGTACGCGCGGTTCTCGGGGTAGCGCGCGGCGCGCCACTCGGAGATCAGCGCCGTAATGAGGTGGCGCGTCGCCATCAGATCGGCAATCACCTCTTGTTCGGCGTCAGTCAGCGGCAACACCGCGTGATAGGCGGCCACGAACTGGGCCGGCCCCTCGAAAGGGTCGGCGCTGCCGGCCGTGTGGAAGGCGGCGGCTGTCGCCACCTCGCCGACGAGCGGTGCGTGCACCATGTCGCCGAAGTCGATGATGCCCACGATGCGCGCCTGATCGTCGGGGGCGACCAGCACGTTGTAGAGGTGGTAGTCGTTGTGGATCACCTGGGACCGCAGCGACGGCAGGCGCGGCAGCACGTGCGTCGTGAAGCGTGTCATGAACGCCTGGGCCAGCGCGCAGCGCTTGTCGTC
This sequence comes from uncultured beta proteobacterium, assembly GCA_963738425.1. GTDB lineage: Bacteria > Pseudomonadota > Gammaproteobacteria > Burkholderiales > Burkholderiaceae_C > CADEEN01. The sequence goes on from CAVTWT010000040.1 coordinate 126,194, forward strand.
CACGAGGCTGTCGAGCTGCTCGGTCAGCCGATGCGCGGTGGCGACGTTCCACAGCAGGTCATGCGCCGCGCCCGGATGCGCGAAGCCGTGCAGCGCGCGGTTCAAGCCGGCGAGCCCGCTGCCCATGGCGCGCCGCTGTGCGGCGGTGCGCTCGGTCTCGCGGATCTGGATGCCGTCCAGGTAGATCAGCATGCGCACGCGTGTCTGAACGCCGCTCGGCGAGCGCAATCGTGCCGTGCGTGTGTCCTTCCAGCGTCCGCACGACGCGCGGCACCGGCTGCTCCGGCGACACGCGGGCGATGTGGTCCAGCGCCGCAATCTGGAAGTCGACGACCTCGGCCGGCTCGGACGGATTGCTGATCTTGAAGACGTAGCGACAGCCGTCGGACGCCTGCACCAGGCAGTTCTGGTCACGCTCGCCCGCCAGCGGCCGGGCGGAACCCTCGATGCCGTAGAGGCGGCGGACCAAGGCCTCCACCGCCGCGGGCGCGAGGTCCGGCGCCGTGGTGCTCAACGCGGTCATAGGCCGAGCAGAGCCGGGAGCTGGCGCACGTCGGTCAAGCGGTTGACACCATAGCCCTCGCGAGCCGGCTCATGCGCGCGATCGATGAACGCCTTCGCCATGAAGCCCAGGTCGGACGCCGTCATCAGGTCGTAGCGGAAGCTCGACGAGACATGCATCATCTGGTCCGGCGGGCATCCGAGCTGATCGAACATGTACTCGAAGGTCTGGAAGCGCGGCTTGTACGCGCGTGCTTCCTCGGCGGTGTAGACCGCGTGGAACTTGGCCTTGAGATGCGCGACGCTCGCCGGAATCAGGTCGACCATCGAGTTCGAGAGGATCACCAAGGGGACGTGCGGTGCGATCGCCTCCAGAACCTGGACGACGTTCGGATGCGGCTGCCACATGGGAATGGCGTCGTACAGCGCTGCGGCGTCCGACGGTCTGTAGTCCACGCCGTGCGCCTTGCATGCCCGCCGGATCGAGTTCTCCACGACCTCGAAGAACGGCTTCCACTCGCCCATGACTTCGTCGAGGCGATAGGCCCGAAAGCTGTCCAGGAAGGCAGGCATCCGGCCGGCCGGAACTCGATCCTCGAACAAGCTCTTCGCAGTCGGGCCCATCTCGAAGTTGATGAGCGTGCCGTAGCAGTCGAAGCTGATGAATTTGGGTTTGAATTTCATAGACAAATCCACTGGTAAGGGTGGATATGAGTCTATGAATCCGGCGGCTGCGGAGATGCCGCATTCATATCGGGCGCAAGTGGAATCCGCTTCAATCGGGACGCTTGCCGGAACTTTGCTTGGCCTTGACCTTCGGGCGTCGCGCCCGCAGCACGCTGGCTAGAAATCAGCCACCTTGCCCCACATCGATTCCTTGAATCGGGCGGGGTCGAAAGGCGCGGGATCGAAGATCGGCTTGGCCCCGGACACCAGGTCGGCAATCAGGTGGCCCGCGCCGGGGCCGATGCCGAAGCCGTGGCCCGAAAAGCCCGCCGCCAGGATGAGCCCGGGAACCTGCGGCAACTCGCCGATGCCCGGCACGCCGTCGGGCGTGCTGTCGATGTAGCCCGCCCAGGTGTTGACGATGCGGGCTTCGCGCAGCGCAGGCAACAGGTCGACGGCACGGCGGTGGGTTTCGCGCACACCCGCGGGGTCGGGCTTCGGGTCGAGGATGCGGGCCCGCTCCATCGGCGTGGGCGCGTCCAGCTTCCACTTCGCCCGGGTTTCGTGACCCCAGCGAATGCCTTCCAGTCCGCCGGGAAACACGTTGCGCCAGCGCTTGGCGAACATCGGCAGGAACTGCGGCGCGAAGCGCACCAGCTGCGCCGTGGGGTCGGCGCGCCCGCGGCCGCTGATGGCCAGGATGTAGTGGCCGTCGGGGCGGCGGGTGATCGCCACGCGCGGGCTCGTCAGCGCGGCGGGCAGTTGCTGCTCCACCGGCGCCAGGCGCACCATCGATTGGCGAATCGTGGCGACCGGAAACTGCACGCCGAGCTGGTTGCAGAACGAGGACGCCCACGCACCGCCTGCGAGCACGGCGGTGCGGGTCTTGATGGTCCCTGCTTCGGTCACGACGCCGCTGAGCCGGCCACCCTCCATCTCGATGCCACGCGCGGCGCAGTTCTGGTGCACGGTGCCGCCGAGTTTCATGAGCGCGGCCGCCACGGCCGGCGCCGCCTTGGCAGGATCGGCCGTGCCGTCGCTGGGGGAGAAGACGCCGCCTTTCCAGGCGCGGCCGGTCGCCTGGCCGCGCTCCGAGGCCTCGCGGCCGCTGAGCATGTGCGTGGTCACGCCAGCCGTCTTCGCGAACTCGCGCCACTTGGCCCAGCCGGCGATCTGGGCTTCGTCATCGCTGAGGTACAGCAAGCCGCAGCGCTTGAAGCCCGTGTCTTCGCCGCTGTCGGCGGCAAACTGATCCCACAGCTCGAGGCTGCGGGTGGACATGGGCAGTTCGCGCGCGTCGCGGTTCTGCTGGCGGCACCAGCCCCAGTTGCGGCTCGATTGTTCGGCGCCGATGCGGCCCTTTTCAACCACGGCGACCGACAGCCCGCGCCGGGCCAGGTAGTAGGCGGTGAAGACACCGATGATGCCGCCGCCGATCACGACGACGTCGGCACGGGCTGGCAGGTTGGGCGATGACTCGACAAGGCGCAGTGGCAGGGACATGGCTGGGCTCTGTCGTCGCTTCAGGCGGGCACGGTTTGGCAGACGTAGAACTTCGCCACGCGATCGCTGCTTTCCCAGCCGACGGGTGCGCCCTGCGGCACGAACAGCGCATCGCCGGTGACGGCAGACAGCACGCTGCCATCAGGGGCCGCGAACCGCACGCTGCCGTCCAGCAAGTACATGAACTCGTTGAGACGGTGGTCGCGAACGATGCGGTGGTAAGGCGTCGAATCCCAGGTGCCGGCGACGACCCCCGTCAACTCGTCCTTGAAGACGTTGTCGCTGCGGCACTGCGGGGCCGGGCCCAGCAGAATCTCGGCCGGCAGCGAGTTGGACGGCTTGAAGTTCGCGTCGGCGCGCAGCGGCGTGATGCCGGGCTGGTTGGCCAGCTCGGCCGCGGCGGCACAGAACACGAACAGGCTGCGCGCTGCGGCCTGGATGCGAAGCGCCGTGCCGCGGGCGATGACGGCGCCTTCGCCGCGGCGCAACACCAGCGGCGCGGCGTCGGCGGCGATCAGGCTGAGCGTGCCTTCCACGACGACGATCGTCTCGGTGTGGGGAAAGTGCGCGACATCGACTTCACCGATGAAGCTGATGCGGCCGGCGCTCATCGCGCCCGGCCCTTCCCAGGCGATCTCGCGATTGCGCGCAAACGGGTCGGCCAGGCCGAAGCGCGGCCCTGCGGAAGGAGGTGGAAACGGGTGCGCCATCGGCGCGGTGCAGCAGCAGGGCTGCGGTCATGGTCGTTGTTCCTTTGAGTTGCGGATGTTCATGGCGTGGCAGCCGGGCCGTCCCCGTAGCCGAGGATGGCTTTGGTTTCGAGGTATTCCTCCAGGCCTTCGACGCCGTACTCGCGCCCGTTGCCCGATCGCTTGTAGCCGCCGAAGGGCACATCGGGGCTCCAGGGCGGGTTGTTGATGTGCACCTGCCCGGCAGCGGATGCGCGCGGCCACCGCACGCGCGGCAGCGAGGTCCCGGCCCTGCACGTGCGCGCCCAGGCCATACTCCGTGCCGTTGGCGATCTCCACGGCCTCGTCCACGCTGTCGTAGGGAATGATCACCAGCACGGGGCCGAAGATCTCTTCCTGCGCGATGCGCATCTGCGGCTGCACGTCGGAGAACAGTGTTGGGCGCACGTAGCAGCCGCGCTCCAGCCCCTGCGGCCGGCCGGGGCCGCCACAGACGAGGCGCGCGCCTTCGGCGATGCCGACACCGATCATTTCCTGCACGCGGTTGAACTGCGCGCGGTTGGCCACCGGGCCATGCGTGGTCTGCGGCGAACGCGGATCGCCCACGACGAACGCGGATGCCGTCTCGCACGCGAGTTGCTCCACCTCCGCAAGGCGTTCGCGCGGCACGATGATGCGGGTGGGTGCGCTGCACGACTGGCCGACGTTGCGCATGCCCGCCGCCACCGCGGCCGGTATGGCGCGCGCGAAATCGGCATCGGGCAGGATGACGTTGGGCGACTTGCCGCCCAGTTCCTGCGCCACGCGCTTGACGGTCGGCGCGGCCGCCTGCGCCACCAGCACGCCGGCCCGGGTGGAGCCGGTGATCGAGATCATGTCGACGTCAGGGTGCATGGCCAGCGCGGCGCCAACTTCCGGCCCTTGGCCGTTGACCAGGTTGAACACACCCGCCGGAACGCCGGCGTCGTGCATGACTTCCGCGAACAGCAGCGCGCTCAGTGGCGACAGCTCGCTGGGCTTCAGCACGATGGTGCATCCCGCCGCCAGGGCCGGGCCCACCTTCGCGGTGATCTGGTAGAGCGGCCAGTTCCACGGTGTGATCAGGGCGCACACGCCGATGGCTTCGCGCAGGATCGCCGTGTCGCCGCGGTGCGTGAGGTAGGGGTAGCTCGCCGCCAGGTCGCGGGCCACGCGGATGTGCTCCGCCG